>NVXM01000056.1 GCA_002733865.1 Sphingopyxis sp. | reverse complement strand
AGCCATAAACCCAAAGGCGGTAATGAACTGCACGAGTTTCGATTTCATTGGGTGAACCTTTTGATTGAATTCACTTGAACCTACGAGTGCCCGTTACAGCTCATCTACAGCCTGCATACCCAGCCGGGAGATCAGTAGTCGGCGAACTCGCCGTCGGCTCGTCGGAGCCCATCCTGGGCAGGCCATGAATCTCGGCACTAGAATCACCCCGCATCATGTCGATAGATCGCTCCGTTCAAACTATAGCTCATATGGAATGGAGACAGTCGCAGTCAATACCGCGACATGATCCGTGGTGAAGGCCAACAGATTCAGGCGGGGGGTCGCCGGCGCAGCTGAAGTCTTGTTTTTGCTCGCTTATCCTTCGGTCGGTATCGCCTCATTTTAGGGCACGATATGGTGGTTTTTGCGTAGCGGAAGGTTTACCTTTGAGGCAAGGCAAAAAGCCACTCTCAGGAGCCCATGGATGGCGCGTAAACGTAGTTCTTCGTTTGAAGATGTTGTTGTCGTTCTGTCCCGTCTGCCCTGGTGGGTCAGCCTGCTCATCGGTTTTGTCAGCTGGTTGATTCTCAATCCTATCGCCAACAGGCCTGTCGTCGTACCTGCCGGCGTGCAGATCCACGACATGTCCGGCGTGATGCTCAGCCAGCTCTGGCAAACCTTCGCCATGTTCGGCCAATACCTTATCCCCCTGGTATGTGTATTCGGCGCCATCGGCTCCGTAGTCGGCCGCCAGCGCCGCAAGAAGCTCCTTAACGACGTCCAATCCGCTACCCAGCCTGGCAAGACCATTGATGGCCTTAGTTGGCAGCAGTTCGAGCTGTTGATAGGCGAGACCTTTCGGCGCAAGGGATACAGCATCACCGAAACCGGCGGCAAAGGCGCCGACGGCGGTATTGATCTGATCTTGCGCAAGGACGGTGAAAAGTACCTGGTGCAATGCAAGCACTGGCGCTCGCTCAAGGTGGGCTTGCCGGTGGTGCGAGAGTTCTTTGGCGCCATGGCAGCGGAAGGTGCGGCCGGGGGTTATGTGGTGACCTCAGGGCAGTACACCAAGGAAGCCAAAGCCTTCGCCAGTGGCCGAAATATCGAATTGATTGACGGCGCTGGCCTCAAGAGCTGGATAGCGCAGCAGCGCACGACCAGAACACCCACGGTAGAAATAAAACCCCCGCCAGTAGCGCCCACCATGACGCCCGTCACCAACCAGGAGCCGGTATGCCCGGTGTGCAGCGCAGCCATGGTCAAACGGCTGGCCAAGCGCGGCGCTAATGCGGGTAATGCCTTTTGGGGCTGTTCAAAGTATCCAGGCTGCAAAGGCACGGTAAGCGGCTGATGTCTGAAGTGCAACTGAAGGAGAGCTGGTATGTACTCTGATTGGGATGATGCACCGGATCGCATAAGGCAGCGCAGGGGAGACAAGCCACCGCAGATAGCCCTGTGGATCACAGTTGTGGCTGCACTGTCCGCGGGCATTGCATACGCAGCGTTCAAGCCCAATCCGCCGCAATCAACCCCGCAGAGTGCAACCGTGCCCTCCGCTGCATCGATTGACACCCTTCAAACCCGGCTGGTGAACCCACCACTAGTTACCACCCAACAAACCAGTGCGCCACAGGCTTCTATCGAGTGGACCGACGACGACTATGATCGGCAGGTAGAACAGATGTACCGCGAAAGCCTCTCCGAAGAGTCCGAGGCCACGCCGAATTTAAAGCAGACCGTTTTCAACGATGCGAACTATGTTCCTGCAAAGCAGGTGAACACCATAGCAATGCGAAAGCCCGCTGCCTACGAGGCTCCGAAGGAGGAGGGGAAGATCCATTTTGGCGGGATCAAGCATGAGTCGCCGAATTGTTATCACCCGGCAGGCAGCATCGAATGCAGGCGGTTCAAGGCAGCGATGAAAAAGGCTCACCACCGACTCTGCCATAGCTGCAGCAATTGGAACTCATCGGCTTGCCGGCGGGCCGCTGCTTATAACCCGGCGGAGTGACACCGGGCGTGAATGAGAAGTATTGCTAGTTGCTAATAGCTAATCAGCCAGAGCTGGAATACTAGCACTATAAGTGAAGTGTCGAGATATGAAATGTGATCTAACCATAGTTACTTCTGAGGCATAAGACTCAAATTTTTTGAGGCCGTAATTAATCGTTTTCCGAAACCAACTGCGCGATTAGATTTAAGCTAATATTTTTAAGAAAGAGGTAGGCAAAATGGATAAGCTAAAAGAATTGTTGGAAAAGGGATTTTTACCAATTCAACTACCTCCCGGCTTCACGTCGCGGTCATATGCCGTGAAATATAAAAAATATAAACCCATATGGGAGTCAAAAAAGGCCCCGAGCACGAGGGCTGAAAGATTTTCTGTTGCCAGGTCATCCTATAATCGAAGAGTGACAAGCATTTTAAATCCAATAAGCTACCTCCTGTTGTCTAAAGAGATTGTGAAGTATTGGCCTAAAATTCAGAAGCATTATAAAAGGAGTAAGATTTCGCTTAGTACCCCACAGATATTTCCTGAGCTCCGCGCAATAAAAATAAGTAAGTTTAGTGAGTTATACGAAGCAAAAGTGATAAGGTCGACAGGCTACCGATATGTGCTGATAACAGATATCAACCGATTTTTTCCAAGCATATACACGCACACTATACCTTGGGCTCTGCATACAAAGGTTATAGCTAAGAAGAATAAAGAGAAAAACGCTCAATACTATGGAAATATATTAGATAATCGTTCCATGGGTGTTCAAGAGTGGCAGACTGTTGGTCTGCCTATCGGTCCGGACACATCTCATATAATAGCTGAGATAATTGGTGTGGCAATTGACCTGCAAATCAAAGATGCGCTAGGAAAGTGGCCAAGCGGTTTCAGGTACGTTGATGACTTTTATTTCTTCTTTGACACTAGAGACGAAGCTGAAGTTGCGTTGGCTGAATTGACCAAAGCAATCAGTAATTTTGAGCTGCAGATAAACCCATCGAAAACCAGAATCGTTGAGGTCAAGAGTCTAGTTGAAGAGTCTTGGAAGTATAGTTTGAAAAAGCTTTCAATTTCGTATGATAGGCGTGCGCAGAGAGACGATATTCACAATTACTTCGAAGCTCTTTTCGCACTGGAAAGTAAGTTTTTTGATGAGAGTTTGGTTAAGTACGGCCTAAAACAAATTTCGTCTCATATAATTAAGATGTCCAATTGGGATGTGTTTGAAGCATATTTGCTCAAGTGCGGGTTTAGTTTTCCAAATACTTTGCAGGTTATAGTTAATATTCTGTCGACCTATAATCGCCACGGATACAAATTAAATCTAAGTGCCATTGAGCGGTTTTGTAATACATTGGTTAAAATCCACGCTATATCTGACCATCACGGTGAGGTTTCATGGTTGTTGTGGATCTGTAAAGAACTAGGCTTGAATCTTAGGCGTGACGTGGTACGAGAAATCGAAGGAATGAGCAGCTCTGTGTGTGCACTAATAACGCTGGATCTATATTATTCAGGAAAAATCAAAACCAACCTCAGAGTAGACTATCTAAAGCAATATTCAAATAAAGAAGCCTTGTATGGTTCCGCTTGGCTTCTTTCGTATGAAGCCGGGCGGCGAGGATGGTTAAAAAATAATAATCACGCCTATATACAAAATGATGAGTTCTTTGGTCCTTTGTTAAAGGAAGGCGTTTCGTTCTATGATGAATCAATGAAGTGCAGTCCGATTTTCGATTTCAAAGCGGGTGCTCTTGAAGGTATTGATCTGAATAGTTTCTTTGACAGGGATTCAAAGATTGAGGTTCATTTTGATTTTGATGATATGGACGAAGAATATTTTGACTCTGATCATTCCGACGACGACGACGACGACGACGACGATGAGGATGAGGATGAGGATGAGGATGGCGATATTTTCGAGTAAAAAACAATGTGCGATCTTAGATGCATATGTAACGGTTTTTTTGAAATAACTTGTTAAGTTGTGGGCGTATTGAGGAGGTCTGGGGTGCAAAAAGGACGATATTATCTAGGTAGGGTCGTTAAGATAAACCTAGACCAAGAAAGATTGATTGGCGCAATCAAGAGCTCTCCGACTATCACAGTAGGTAAGTTTGACTGGACTATTACCGACGTTGTTCATGATCAGGTGGGAAAAGATACATTTGTTTTTGGAAAGCTAGCAAAGTATGCAAGAGAAGGACACGCAAAAGTCATCGATGAAGATAGCCGGTCGCAGGTCGATGCTGACGTGCCAAACTTGCTCGAAGCTAGTTCATCATTTGTGTATTTACCTAGCTGCTCTGGTATCGCTTTCCTGCACGTGTGGAACGGAATTCAGGAAGATGTTTTCCCTAGAAGGTTCAAGTCGGTAATTGAAGCTGCATTTGACAGTTTTTTTATCGCTTGTGATGTTGAGCCGGTTTCAGATTATAGAGCGTTTACTACACGCTTAAAGAAGCTAAATTACTTTATAGAACTATCCGCAACGGTTTATCCCCCTAATCCGCTTTTTGGAAGATTATGGAGTAGTTTGAATGATTACATCGAAAGGCGGAATGCGTCAGAGGTCACTGTTAAGGAGCAATCTTCTAAAGTTAAGGGCTTGAATTCGAATATTATCGGGCTTATGGATCATATCATGGAAACCTCAGATTATATTCCTAGTGAAGCGCCGGCAATTGCAGACGCAGCTATATTAATGGCCGCAGACGGCTATGGTAGGGGTAAGGTCGTTGGAATTGAGGATGGCGGTGATGAGGTGGTGATAAAAACAAGCGATACTCAAAAAAGCTTTCTGTATTCCAAGGAGCCGATTCCGTTCGAACTTGCGGTGAAAGCGAAGAATCAGTTTGACAAGATTTCAACTGATCGAGATATGCGACATTGATTAGGCTAATTTACTATGTTAGGGCTTTTGTGGTCAGTGTCGAGCTGCTGTTGCTTGGCCTAAGTCTCGCGTTGTTCAATATTTTTCATGGCTATTTTGAAGCTAATTTTCTAGCAATCTCGTTCGATGAAGAAGCTGTTAGATGGGCAGCGGTTCTTCCTGTAGGAGTTGCGGTTTGGACATTTAAGGAAGGGGTTGGAGTTATTTTTCCGGACGAAAAGACATCAAAGTCGTTGCATGAATGGCCGGACTATTGGAAGTTGAAGGTTCATTTTGATATAGGGATATTTAATAACTTTTTCTATCTGTTACCTTGTTTTGTAGTCTGGTTCACAGGGGCGCTCGACAGTGTGGAGGGCGCATGGGTGTTCGTTACATTCTTTGGGGCGTTGCTGGTAAACGCATTCAGCTTCTATAAAGCTAAAATTGTCATAAGAAGCCTCTTACTTCGTGTAAACGTATAATTCAAAGGCTGTTTCGCAGGTAACCGGGATCAGATGAACATTTCTGCCGAGCCGGTTTGCATGAAGCTGAGGGTCAGATACCCTCTTGAAACTCAAGCTTGGATAGAGCAATTCGTGCATCAAATGGCTGTCCTGATTTCACTACACCGTAAATCAGATGGACTAGCTTACGCATGCTCGCGCCTACGATAGCTTTAGCTGTCAGGCCCCGAGCCTCGAGACGCTTAGCCATGGCTATCACGACCGGGTTGTATCGCTTGGCAACCATACCAGGCATGAAAAGCGACTTCCGGGCAGAGGCGTGGCCTGCTCTGGATAGACGGCTGCGACCGTTGATGGATGAACCAGACTGTTTTTGGCGCGGGGTGACTCCTATAAACGCTGCCAGCGCCTTTGCATTGTGGAATCGGCGGACGTCCCCGATATAAGCCAGGAACTGAGCTGCTGCTCTGCGACCTATTCCGGGAATGCTTTCAATCAGCTCAGCATCCAGCCTGAGCTCAGGATTCCCATCGATGTGATCATCAATTTCTGACTGACCTGCCCCCAATAAAGCGGTAAGGCCTTGCACATGCCCCGGTTAGTTTTATTACGCGATCACATGGAATACAGCGATACGCTTGCCCTGTGGTTGCATCAACATTTCGCCTACGAATTCAGTTCGCAGCCCCTTGTTGATTGGCAGAGAGAGTTTGGCGACGGGCAAAGCAATGGGAATTGGCAAACCTTGATCGCCCTGGAAGATGGCGAGCTTTTGGGTGGGGCATCACTCGCCAGGGATGATTTGCCCGAGCGTCCGGAGCTGGGACCCTGGCTCGCATGCGTTTTTGTTGCCCCGCAGGCACGGCAGCGCGGCTTGGCCGAGCAGCTGATCGAGGGCGTTTATGCCCTAGCCCGAGCCAAGGACTATGAGCGACTGTACTTGCACACCCACGATCGGGGTGAGTATTACGTCAAGCGCGGCTGGGAATATATGGAGCTTTTCCATGCCTGGGGCAAGGACCACTGGTTGATGCACCGAAAGCTTTAGTCAGCAGGGTTCGTTCCCCCTGGCTGAGGTTGGATGATCGGTCCTCCATGAACCCAGAGTAGAAGTGCAGCAATTTCCCGCAGCGGGCGTGGGCGGGGTTGATGGCCTTGAGCGTTTCGGGTGCGCAGCGGGTGACCGTGTCGCGTTGGTAGTGGGATCGACGCTTCCCGACATCCAACTGTCATTCTGATTCTCTACCATGCAAGATCCGCACATACTTGATCGAGAAGTCTATGGACCTTGATGACAGCGAAATCATGCAGCGGATCAGCGATGATCTGCTCGACAGCCATGATGAAGAATTCGAACTGGAGTTGGAAGATCATCTGTTCGCACAGGTGCCCGGCATGGCTCCGGCAAGACTGTCTCCAGAGGAAGCGCTGACTCGCAAAGTTGCGCGGCAGCGTTATTTCAGAGAGCTATTTCGATTGCAGATCGAACTG
>NVXM01000055.1 GCA_002733865.1 Sphingopyxis sp. | reverse complement strand
CACAGCCTTGCCACGACCGCCGCCAATGAGCACGACCTGACGCCCTCGGATCAACTGTTGCATGGCGAGGAGAAACGGGTGTGGGGAGACGCCGGTTACCGCGGCATCCAGAAACGCGAAGCGCACAAGAAGCGGGCAGTGCAGTGGTTTATCGCTGAACGCCCAGGCAAACGGGCAACGATGTCGAAAGTGACTCAGGACTGCGAAACCCTCAAAGCCAGCGTACGAGCCAAAGTGCATTGAGGTGGCCCCAATCAGTTGGACAACCTGATGGTGTCCTTAAGCTATGATCCGGTTGTTTCCCCGGCTCAGGCTGCCAAGGTTGTGGGTTGCCCGTAGTACACCTGATCGGGCGTTTGGTAATCAAGGGTTTGGTGGTAACGGGTCTGATTGTAATGCCGGAAGTACCGGTGGAGCGCCTGCTTCAAGTGCCGTCCATGCTGATCCGAATGCCATGCTCTTTAAGAACACCTGTGAAGGCCTCACTGGTGAACTGGGCACCCTGATCAGTATTGAAGATTTCCGGCGTTCCGTGGCGTTGCAGGGGCTCCTCCAGGGCATCGATACAGAAGTCTGTGTCCATGGTGTTGGAGACCCGCCAGGACAGCACCTTGCGGCTGTACCAGTCGATAATGGCGACCAAGTACATGAAGCCCCGGGCCAGCGGAATATAGCTGATATCTGTTGCCCACACCTGGTTTGGGCGATCGATCTTCAGGCCCTTGAGCAGGTACGGATACACCTTGCGCCCGTCGCCCGGAATGCTGGTTCTGGAGCGCGGATACACCGCCTGAATGTCCATGGTGCGCATCAGGCGCTGAACCCGCTTGCGGTTTATCCGGTGGCCTTGGCGTTCCAGGTGGACCCGCATCTAACGGGAACCGTAGTACGGCGTTTCCAGGTGCTGCTGATCAATCAGATACATCAGTTCCAGATCCTCCTGACACTGCTCACGGGGGACGTAGTACACCGGAGAGCGGCTCAGCTTGAGCAGCTCACACTGGCGCGAAATGCTGACGTGGGGATGACCACGCTCGATCATCGCCAACCGCTGTTGACGGCTTACTGATCGAGCTTGCGTGACAAAAAATCGCGTTCCACCGTCAGTCGGCCAATCTCGCGATAGAGCTTATACGTGCTAGGCTCCTCCGACTGCTTGCTGGACTTTTTCTTGCCCTCGAAGAGGCCCGGGGCGATCTCCAGCAGCTCACGCTTCCAGGTGCTGACCATGGTCGGATGGATCTGGAACCGGGCGGCAATTTCGGATGTGGTCTGGTCACCTTTGAGGGCGGCCAGGGCAACTTTGGACTTGAATGATGCGCTGTGCTGTTTGTGTTTCTTGCTCATGATTCTCCTCCTTCTGGAGATAATGAATCAGAGCTTAGGCACCTGTCCAAAATTTGGTCTCCATTTCACAGCCCATGGATAGGCAAAATTCTAGCCATTTAGAAGAAAGGTGGGATTTATATTATGAAGGCAAGAGATTCATTGATTGTTTTTGTTTTTTCGTTCAATAGAGGGCGCTTTCTTTTAAACTGTATCAAATCGATTGATAGTTTTCTTGATGGCTTTGAAGTGGTGATTGTTGACGATGAAAGTACGGACAAAGATACTCAGAATGTTCTTGCAGCCGTTTCCAAGCGCCATCGAGTTTTAAAAAATGATGGAGTTGGCGAATACGAAGAAAAAACTGGGGGACTCGCTGGCTCCATGAACATGGCGATGGCATATGCTGCTGAGCGAGGTTACGAGTACGCTCTATTTATCCAAGATGACATGCAGCTTGTTCGACCCGTTTTGAATGAAGATTTTTCGAATATTTCATCGTACTTTGATAAAATTATAAACACCATACAACTATCTTCTACGTTTGTTAGGAAGTTGAGTTCTGGCGATTTTTTGAATAAGTACGACATCCGCGATTCTGCCAGCGCCTATATAAGGATCGAGGGTTCGGAGCGCGGAAAATCGAACTTCTCGGCTACTGGAGTATTTTCGGTGAGCCGGTTTCATCGGCTCTTCGGTCGTTTCGAGGTCGGGGAGGCTAAAAATAGCGCCAAGGCGATTTCGCTTGGACTGACCTGTGGGCGGTCTATTTATCCGTTTATGTGTTGGTTACCCTATCCATCATCTTTCAGGGGTAAAAAGAAAAATTTGAAACATCGATTCTTCGAGCATTTCGGGAGATCGGGCTTTTATCCGATAAAGCAGATGTCGGACACTGAGGTTGAGACCTTTCTTCGCCGCAATCCGTCTTATATCCCGGTCATGGAAGAGTTTCTTTATTCACCCAGCTCGCCTCGTCATGATGTTTGGTCTACTGGTGGAGGAGAGTACAATTTTCTTGGCTACGGTGGGGCTTTGTCAAAGCTATTCTTGGCGGCGAAAAGCACGAAGAAACTTATGCGAGATCTCGGGTTGTGATTTCTTTACTGGTTCCAGATCTCCGTGGTGGTGGTGCGGAGCGTGTCAATTTACTTCTGATCAAGGAGTTTTTGCGCCTCGGGCATTCGGTTGATCTTTTGCTGCTGCAAAAAAGGGGCGCGTTACTCGACGATGTGTCTTCTGGTGCTAAAGTGGTGGATCTGTCTGCCCCCAGGGTGCGCAGCGGGTTCTGGCCGCTGGTTCGGTATTTGAGAGACCGCAAGCCCGAAGTGCTGCTGGTCTCGATGTGGCCGCTGACCACGCTAGCGGTTCTCGCGGCGAAGGTCGCCGGCTACACGGGGTGTTTGATCACTTCCGAGCACAACGCCTTGTCCAAAACGCGCCAAGCCGATGGCTTGTCCGGGGCGTTGCTGCGGCTTTCGATGCGCTGGATCAACGGTCGGTCTGACGTGGTAGTTGGCGTGTCGGATGGAGTGATTGATGATCTGCATCGTCTGGGACTACCGAGCCGCACTGGAAGAACGATCTATAACCCGGTCGCCATTTCTTCTACTACAGAGCTCTCCGACACTTGGAGGGAACACCCATGGTTGAAGACGAATCAGTCGTCTCGAATCTTGGCCGTCGGATCGTTGAAGCCGCAGAAGGACTACCCCACCTTGCTGCGAGCGATGCGGCGACTTAGGCATGACGGGCAACAGCGAGAACTGCTGATTCTTGGGACCGGACCTCTGGAGCCGGATCTACGCGCTCAGAGAGATGCCCTGGGGCTTTCGGATGTCGTGCACTTTGGTGGCTTTGTGTCTGATCCCGGTCCGTTCTACCGTGCGGCCGGGCTGTTCGTGCTTTCCTCGGCATGGGAGGGTTTCGGCAACGTGCTCGTGGAGGCCCTGGCCGCAGGCACCCCGGTGGTCGCTACCAATTGCCAGTCGGGTCCGGCAGAGATTCTGGAAGAAGGCAAATACGGATCTTTGACGCCGGTTGGCGATGACTTGGCACTTGCGAAAGCCATTGAGGCGTCGCTTAAAGCCGAACGCAATGCCGATGCTCTGCGGCGACGTGCGGCGGATTTCAGTCCGGAACGGATTGCCGAGCAGTATCTGGAAATCTTTTCGTCATCACAGGGATTTGGAGTATGAGTTTTGAGGTGGGTTGTGGTCTATTTATCGGAGAAGCCGGTGCCCGACTGTAAACGGGTACTGTACCTTTCCTACACCGGACTGTTGGAGCCGTTGGGCCGTTCCCAGGTACTTAGCTATCTGGCACGGTTGTCGGACGAATACCGTTTCATTCTCGTGACCTTCGAGAAGCCGGATGATCTGGCGGATCGGGATGCGATGGTGGCACTTCGCGCGGAATGTGCGGCGTTGGGCATCGACTGGAGACCGCAGCGATACCATCACCGTCCCCGTCTGCCGGCGACCTTGTGGGATCTGCTGGTATTACTCTGGCAGACATTGCGCCACTCGCTGCGACGGGATGTCCGACTGGTGCATTGCCGAAGCTACATTCCGGCGATTGCTGCATGGTTGTGCGGCAAGGTGACCCGTAAGCCGTTTGTATTCGACATGCGCGCCCTTTGGCCCGAGGAGATGGTCACGGCGGGACGGCTGAAAACCACCTCGTTTGTCTTCAGCGCCCTGAAGTGGGTTGAGCGACGGTTGTTGCGCAACGCCGTGACTGTCGTGAGCCTGACGGAGGCCGGTGTGCAGCATTTGGTGACGGCCTATCCCGAGATTCCCCGTGAAAGGTTTCGAGTCATTACCACGTGCGTGGACGTGGATCGTTTCCACGTCCCCGAGAAGAATGCGGCTTCGGGTCGGCTAGCGGATCGTTCCCCGTTCGTGGTTGGCACCATGGGTACCTTGTTGAGTGGCTGGTTCTATCTGGATGCGTTTTTTCGATTCTTCCTTGCAGTCAAGGCAGCGCGGCCGGATGCGGTGTTGAGTATCGTGACCCGTGACGATCACGAGGAAGTATTATCCCGCGCATCGGAGTCGGGCGTGAACGAGAAGGATATTCGCATTGCTTCGGCATCTGCCGACGATATGCCCGACTACCTGGCGGCGATGGACGTAGGTGTGATGTTTTTTGCCGAAAAACCGGGTAGCGCACCCACGCGCCTTGGCGAGTTTCTTTCGGCGGGCGTCCCCGTGGTGGGCAACACCGGCATAGGTGATCTTGGGGACTTGATCCGGCACTACGATGTCGGTACGGTCATTGAAAACCCGTTCGATGAGAAGGAGCTTGGCGAAAAGGCTAGGTCACTATTGGAAGAATATGACCACATCCTCCAGCGGGGCAGTTGCCGCGCTGCGGCCGAAACTTACTTCACGGTGGAGGCGGGCGCCGCGCGGTATCGGGAGATATATCGGGATCTGCTCGGGAATTGCCCGTCCAGCGCCTGTCAGACGGGCCGGACATGAGGGTCGCGCTGTTTTCCAAGTATCCCCGCATGGGCGCAAGCAGCCGCCTGCGCTCACTGCAGTTTCTCCCGGCGCTAGCGCGCGCGGGCATCGACGTTACGCCGTATCCGCTTTTTGACGAGACTTACCTTCGGCAGCTTTACGCTGGTAAGGGGCGCTCGTTGAGGTCGGTGGCTGCCCGGTATGCTGTGCGTGCGCGGCAGCTCCGGCGGGCCGGCGAATTCGATCTGGTCTGGCTGGAGTATGAGGCATTGCCTTTCGTGCCGTTCTGGCTGGAGCAGGGATTGATGCCGTCTGGGGTGCCGTATGTAGTGGACTACGACGATGCGGTGTTCCACAACTATGACCTCTCCGGACGAGCCCTGGTCCGTCGGCTGCTTGGGGACAAGATCGACCGTGTGATGGCCCACGCCGCTGCCGTGATCTGCGGGAATGACTATCTCGCCGAACGTGCTCGGCAGGCGGGGGCGCAACGTATCGAGAGAATCCCGACGGTCGTGGACGCAACGCGCTACTGGGCCGTGCCGGATGCCGGCAATCGGCAGGCTGTGATCGGCTGGATTGGCTCACCATCCACGCAGCGTTACGTGCAATCGCTCCGGACCGTGTTCGAGCGGTTGCATCGTGAACACTCGATACGTCTGGTGCTGATCGGTGCACAACCCGGCTTGGCTGATGCGTTCGGTACCGTGCCGGTCGAAGTCCTCCCCTGGTCGGAAGAGACGGAGGCCGAGCAGGTGGGCCGGTTCGATATTGGAATCATGCCACTTGAAGATGGCCCATGGGAAAAGGGGAAATGTGGCTACAAGCTGATTCAGTATATGGCCTGTGGTGTTCCAGTGGTGGCTTCTCCGGTTGGAATCAATGTCGAGATCGTGAATGAAAACCGTTGTGGGCAACTGGCTGAATCGGTAACTGAATGGGCTGAGGCCTTGAAAAAAATTCTGAGCTCCAGGACTCTGCAGTCCGAGCTCGGTATGGCTGGTCGGGAAGCCGTGGAGCAGAAGTATTCCCTGCAGGTACAGGCACCGTTGTTGGCCGATATTCTGCGAAGTGTCGCGCAGCGAGGAAGCTCCTGAATTATGTGCGGCATCACCGGTATTTTCCAAGGCGTTCCTTCCAGCCAGGCTCTCGAGCCAGCCCTGGAACAGATGGCCAATGCCATCTTTAATCGCGGTCCTGATGACTCGGGAGTTTGGGAGGATTCTTCGGTGGGCCTCGGGCTGGGACACAGGCGTCTGTCAATTGTCGATCTGTCGCCGGCGGGCCATCAGCCCATGCTCTCCGATTGTGGGCGCTTTGTACTGGCGTTTAACGGTGAGATCTACAACCACCATGCGCTTCGTAGCGCGCTGGCGCTCTCCGGCGGCCCATCAATAGCCTGGAAAGGGCACTCAGACACGGAAACCTTGCTTCGTGCGTTCACTGTATGGGGGGTTGAGAAAACCCTTGAAATGGCCATCGGTATGTTTGCCATTGCTCTGTGGGACCGTGAAGAACAAACGCTTACCCTGGCCCGGGACCGATTCGGGGAGAAGCCGCTTTATTATGGTTTGGTGGCAGGCGCACTGGTGTTTGGTTCCGAGCTAAAAGCGCTGCAGCGGGCACCGGGGTGGAAGGGAGAGTTGGCGCCCGATGTATTGGAGAACTACCTCCGCTTTGGTTGCATTGGTGGGCAGGCGAGTATTTTCAAGGACGTACTGAAGCTTTCGCCCGGCGGTTTGCTGAACGTTTCCGTTTCGGATGTCCGTAATGGCCGCCTGCCACCGGTGCGTAGATGGTGGTCTCCGGTCGAGGCGGCGCGTGATGCGCTGGAAGGTCACTACAACAACCCCGAAATCGCACTGGACAATATCGAGAAGGCTTTGGCTGCCTCGGTCGGCCGGCAGATGGCGGCGGATGTGCCACTTGGCGCCTTTCTTTCCGGTGGGATAGACAGCTCGCTCGTTGCGGCGCTGATGCAGAGTCAGAGCAGCCAGAAGGTCCGAACCTTTTCGGTGGGTTTTGATGACCCTCGTTATGATGAGTCCGGGCACGCCGCAATGGTAGCAGCCCATCTCGGAACGGAGCATACAACGCTTCGGGCTACTTCGCGGATGGCGTTGGACCTCATTCCCAGGCTGCCTGAGTTATACGATGAACCGTTTGCCGATTCCTCCCAGTTGCCTACCTGTCTGATATCCGCGCTCACCCGACAGCATGTTACGGTTGCCTTGAGTGGTGATGGCGGCGATGAACTGTTTGGTGGTTATAACCGCTATGTCTGGCTGCCCAGAGTATGGAGTAAGCTGAGCCGGATGCCCCTGCCAATGCGGCAAGCGTTGGGGCGCATGCTGAAAGTTATACCTTCGTCTGGATACGATCGTA
>NVXM01000054.1 GCA_002733865.1 Sphingopyxis sp. | reverse complement strand
GTCGCTTACCGCGGTGGCCGACAATGATCCGCCGGTCCCGCCAGCCAAAAGCCAGGCCGTACAGGACCCGACCCGGCAGAGCCCTGCCCGCTTGGCCGAGCCCGCTTAGCCGGGCCCGCTCAGCCGGGCAGACCGCTGATCGACTTCACTTCCATAAAGTCGCGCAGACCATAGACACCGCCCTCGCGGCCATTGCCGGACTGTTTGTAACCGCCGAAGGGCAGGCCCGGAGCCGGTCCCCAGTTGTTGACGACCACCATGCCGGCTTTCAGCTGCGGCGCGACGGTGGCGGCTTCCGCCGGATCGCCCGAAATGACCGCCGACAGACCATAGTCCGTGTCATTGGCAATCTCGATTCCCTGCTCGAGATTGTCATAGCTCATCAGTGTCACCACCGGCCCGAATATCTCCTCTTTCGCGATCCGCATATCGGGCGTGACACCGCTGAACAGAGTCGGCTTGACATAATAGCCGCGGTTGACGTTGGTCGGCAGGTCGGTGCCGCCGGTTTCCAGCGTCGCGCCCTCGTCGATCGCCGACTGGATCAGGTCCTGGATCTTGCCATATTGCGCCTTGTTGACCACCGGCCCCATATGGCCGCCCTCTGCGGTCGGATCGCCCACTTCCTGGCTTTCGACGATCTTCTTGACCACGGTGATCGCCTCGCTGGTCTGGTCCTTGTGCACCAGCACCCGGGTTGGCGCGATGCAGCTCTGGCCGCTGTTGACCATCACCCCGGCGATGGTCGGCGGCAGCACTTCTTCCAGCCTGGCGCCGGGCAGAACGAGGTTGGGCGATTTGCCGCCCAGCTCCTGATGCACGCGCTTGACCGTATCGGCCGCCGCTTTCGCCACCAGGATGCCAGCGCGGGTCGAGCCGGTGAAGCTGACCATATCGACATCAGGGTGCGCGGCAATCGCCGCGCCAACGGTCGGGCCGTCGCCCTGCACCAGATTGAACACGCCGGCGGGCACGCCAGCGGCGTCCATCACCTCGGCGAGAATCGCGGCGCTGCCGGGGCATTCTTCCGACGGCTTCAGCACCATCGTATTGCCGCCGGCCAGCGCCGGCGCCACCTTGAGCGCGATCTGGTTGAGCGGCCAGTTCCACGGCGTGATCATGCCGACCACGCCGATCGGTTCATAGACGATTTTATTGTCACCGACTTTCTCGGAAAATTCGAAATGCTTCAGCGCTTCCACCGTGCCGAGGAAGCCGCCGAGCCCGGCCGGCGCCTGCGCCGCATTGCCAAGGCTGACCGGCGCGCCCATCTCGACCGCCAGCGAGGCGGCGATATCCGGCATGCGCTTCTTATATTCCTCGATGATCCGGCCGAGCAGTTCCAGCCGCTCTTCGCGCGAGGTCTGGCTGAACGTCTTGAACGCTTTTTTCGCAGCCGCCACGGCGGCATCGACATCGGCTTTGGTGCCCAGCACGATCCTGGTGCCCGGTTCCTCGGTGGCGGGATTGATGACCTGGTGCGGCGTGCCGCCGATCGAATCCACCCACTGGCCATTGATGTAATTCTGTTCGTAGCTGTCCATGGTCATCTCTCCGTTGTTTTTATCCGATTGCCGCGGCTATGCCCGGATTCCGCCAGCGGTGCCAGTAGCAAGTTCGACAGTCCGCGCCGGAAAATATTCCCGCACCCCGCCGGGGCGATCCTGACAAAGACATGCGTTTTTTATTTCCGTGACCTTTCGCTGAAAGCCGCCAAATTTCGCCATTTCCCGGCCAGCCGCCCGCCGCCGAGTGTGACCTTTCGCGCGGGGCGGCGACAAGCAGCGCGCGGGCCGGTCCGGGGCTTGGCGAGCGGTGGTACCCGGAGGGGGAATATAGATGATTTTGGGTAGTGTAGGAAAGGGGGAAGAGAAAGGCCAGGCCACCCAGCATCCGGCTTGTAGCTATTCATTCATCGATATTGGGGAGCAGAAGCATAGGATTTCAGGTGACTGTCCATACATATCTGATTTCGCTTTCAATTTTCTGCTTGTCGGAATATCCGACATTCTATATATAGTGTCGAGAAAGGAGACAGTCTTATGCTCTCGGATGCGGAATTGGCAGAGGCAATCAATGCAGAACTCGACGACATCGCGAGTGAGGCAATTATGCGGGGTGATAGCAAAACTCCCGCGTGGCAGCCCGAAATTGACTCCCATGCGGTACTCCGTGTTTGCCTTCGCATTGAGGAAGAAATTGGCGTTACCATTTCGGAGGATTGCGTACCTGCGGGCGGATTTCCCGATCGAGCAGTTTGTCTCGCTGTAATGATGGGCGAAGCGAAAAAGGCGATGGCCAAAACCAAAGATGTTGACACGGAAGCAAGGGTAATTTGAGATGACTGAGCCACGCGCTGGATTCACTGGCAAAAATGTGGATACCGAAAAGGATAATCTCTTGGTGCGCCTAAAGGAGGCGCGGGATTATCTGGGAATTAGTCAAGATAAGGTCGCAAATTATCTCGGCGTACCGAGATCTGCAGTATCTGAATTCGAAAGTGGCAAACGAAATATAAGCGCAACGGAACTGCAAAGACTTTCCCGTTTCTACCAACGGCCCGTTTCATGGTTTACGGACAATGTTGTTATGGATGTGCCAGCGGACGTAGAGTTTCTGGCGCGTACGGCATCCGATCTTTCCGATAACGACAGATCTGAACTACAAAAGTTTGCTGAATTTTTGAAATCCAAGGCTAGTACTTAATGACACGCCAAGCTGATCGACTAGCGATTCTTCGCGGAATGAAGGCCGCAGAGAAGTTGCACCGAGACCTTGGCTCTCGGCAATTGATGGACGGGTCTGTTCGTGTCGATGTGTATGATGCAATCAAGCGCTCTGGCGCAATGTTAATGTTCAAACCTTTGGATCCTCTGTTGGGAGCCTTCATGCGCGAGGGTGGTCTGCAAGGTATAATTGTTACAGTGCGTCGAGGAGTGGGCGTTCAGCGCTTCACTGCGGGACACGAGCTTGGTCATCTGATCCTAGATCATCAACCACATGCTGATGATGATAGAATTCTTCGACGGGCGCCCGTCGAAGGGAATTATAGTAAGGTGCCGAAAGAGGAACGGGAAGCAGATGCCTTCGCTTCCAATTTTCTCCTTCCAAAATTCTTGTTAAGTAAACTGCATCAGCAACAAAACTGGACAATTGGAGATTATGAAAACCCCATTACGATGTATCAAGCATCGTTGCGTTTTGGCGTCAGCTACACCGCTACTCTTTTGGCATATGAGCGAGACAACGTCATCACTCGGACCAAAAGAGAGTCTCTTGCCAGGGTTCAACCGAAGGCAATTAAAGAGCAACTAATAAAAGATCACAGAGTGGACGATTGGCGCAATCGTGATGTCTGGCATCTTACAGAGCGTGACGAAGGGACAGTTGTTGAAGCGGACCGTGCTGATTTATTTGTACTAAATTTAAAGCAACACGGGGGATCAGGCTACTTCTGGACTTTCGATGAATTGCAGAAAGCTGGCTTCCTTGTCCTCAAGGATACCACCGAATCTCTTTACCCGGAGCGTGTCGGTTCTATCAGCCAGCGTCTTATTCTCGGCGAAGCGCCAAACCTTGATGATGGCAGCTATACTCTGCGTGAATCACGGCCTTGGCAAGCAACTGAGTCGGTAAATTCCATAACTGTGCATTATCGTCGGTCCATTGGCCGAGAGAACGGATTATACACACCTCAACTGGATGCGGTCGACTAGATTGATGCATATTTCACTGGATCTCAGTGGCCGTCTCGGCCCGGTTCGCGATCAAGGGTTACGTCCGACTTGTCTTGCATTTGCGACAACATCTGCACACGAAGCATTGCATGTGGTTGGCGAACCATTGTCGCCAGAATGGCTTTACTATCATGCAGTCAAAATAGCTGGTGATCCTCCAGAGGCTGGTTCCAAGCTAGGCCCAACCGCAACTGCGGTACGAGTGAATGGGCAGGCATTCGAAGCTCACTGGTCGTACCAACAGTTTGTTCCGTCTGCAGGGTGGCAACCGCCAAGTGGTTTACCGCATCTGTTACATGCAACAGGCCATGTTTCGGTAATCGACTTTCATGAAATTTGTATGAGACTTGACGAGGGCCACCCGAGCGTTCTGGCCTGCAGAATAGATCGGACTTTCGATCAATGGCAAGTTATTAGAGGCGAAGCCGTTTTGAGTGACGCGCCTCCTCCCTACAGCGACGACAGCGCCCATGCGGTCTTGGCAGTTGGGTATGGCCATATATCCGGTACTCGATTTCTCAAGGTTAGAAATTCTTGGGGTAATTGTTGGGGGATCGATGGATACGCTTGGGTCAGTGAAAAATATGTAGTCGCTCGTACATACGGCGCGATGTTTCTTGAGGAGCTTTAAATGACGTCGAGCTACAAACCAATGGCTGCTGAAAAGAGTTGTGCCGAAGCATGGCTTAGCGCGGTAGTTTCACTCTATCACGAGGGCTCGATCAATTCCCTCATTCTACATATCAAGGATCCCGTTTCCAATTCGCCAACAGATCATAAAATTATGCGAGAAGTCGATGATTTTTTAAGGGAACATGGCACGTATCCAATATCGACGGTGGCAAACACCATCTTTCCTGAATCACTATATACTCCTGGACAACGTCCAAAGCTTTACGATCGTTATCGGCGATCATTCAAGAAAGTGAAGTCAAAAGCGCCCGATTGGGGGCGTTATTTTGATCGACTGACTCGATGGGACCGGTCTGACGGTAAAATTCAAAATCAGCTCGAAACCCTCATCAGCAACTTACTGAAATATGGCCCGCAAACGGATCGTAGTTCACCCTATTACAACATGTATGAGATGACACTATTCCATCCTGAGAAAGACGCAACGAAACCTCTTGGCCGCCAGTGCCTAAGTTTCTTGGAAATCAAGCCAGAGCAGACTGAAGAAGGCGTAGTTCTTCACATGACAGCACTATATCGAAGCCATTACTATGTCGCTAAAACGCTTGGCAATCTAATCGGTTTAGGCAAGCTTCTTCGCTTTATCGCAATGGAGACAAATTGCAGAGTTGGAACTCTAACGATCCACTCAACTCACGCCGAACTCGACACTGGAAAAACTATCGGGTCTCAAAAGGCCTGGGGTAAGCGCAATGTCCTAGCGTTGATAGAACGCTGCCGGGCTATCAGGCAGGCAGGGCTTGATCAAAACTCAAACTGTGTTGTTGACCCGGGTTTCGCGTGAGATTGTAGAGTTCTTCCATTTGCCTGACAAATGTCGTCTGCCCGCCATAACTTGGATGCCTAGCCTGATGAACAGGTAATGGAATATCTACCAAGGCCATGGCAGCGTCTCGACCAATCGCCACTATCCGATCAGGCCGCAGAAGTTCGATCAGTTCGAACATGAATGGAAGCGCGGCATCCCTTTCGTGACGGTTGTGACACCGATTGGTCATTGGATCTTCTGCTTCGTGCGGGTGAAAAGGAAAAACATTCCAAAGCATAACAGGCCTTTGGATTCGCAACAGCGTGTCCCAAATCACGGTAGCGGTCCGTTCAGCGACAGCGGGCCCTTCCGTTGCACGATTGATCCCTTCCGTAGCGAGCATTTCCGCCGCGTGATCAAGGTGAGCTTCATCAGTAAGCGCAAGCCCGGTTCGTCGACCCCCGCGATAGCCTAAATCGCGTGCCACCCAAATGGTCGTCGCTCGGGTCTCGTATGCCGCGGTGACCATCTGAAGAATGTTTTTCCTCCGAATTTCAACGGCATTCGCCTTGTCATGCAAAGCACAAATGTCTTTGTATGGATTAAAAACATGTTCGCTTTCAAACGAGCAAAGTCGATCGACAAACCCTGCAATCGTCATTTCGGCAGATCCCCTATCTCAATCAGACGGCGATTCATATCGACGATAATCACGCCAGACTTAGCCTCTTTCAGACTTCGAAAACACTTGTATCCAGCCAAAATTGCCTCTTCCCATAACCACAATGGAGCGGTCTCTACCTCATAACCCCTTACAAAATCACGTACTGTTTTTAGCAGTTCAAAAGACAGCTCTCCTCGGGCGACTCCTTCGAGGAAGCGTAGCGATTTGGCATAGTTGAAAATCATCGTAGATAAGCCCTCTTCAATGAGAATGGCTCGCGCCCCATCTTCATTCTCATCTAGCTTGGCGTCAGACTTTCGTTTCAATTTAAAAAGCGCCCTGGTAACTGGGGACCAACCAAGAATTGCTGCATATGCATAATGAAATACGTCATGAAAGCGATAGTAGTCGGGATCTCTAATATTGTCGGTCAAAGGATCTCCAATATTTAAGTCTCGACATGACTGAAAAACATAAGGCTTCCCTCGTTTTGTTCGCTGCTCAATACGTATTTTCAATTTTCGCGGCAGGCGCTCAGTTAAGTCGTCGTGCCCTTCATCATACAATTCTGGATATTCTCCTCGCGTCGCAGGCCATCGGTCGTAGATTTTTTCTAGATTTTGCGCTGCCGCATCCTCCATGTTGATACCTGCCGCCGAGCATGCGCGAAAGAGGCTACGCATGATTGGGATGAGATGCCCTTCCAACGCTTGGGCTGCAGCCTGCTTTCTATTATGAGAATACCAATCAATAAATTGACCTACATCACCTGCCAGCGCGATCAGCCTTAGAATTAGGCGATCAAGAGGTGGGCGCGACTTTAGAGCAAACTGTTCATTGACTGAGCAGAACGTCAGTTTCGAGCCGCCTATCGGCGTTTTGGCGGCCCTTGCCACCACTGATGAGAGGTTCACACCTGATGCGTCACAAACACGCGAAAAGTACCAGAGAAAATCGCCGACCTCTTCAGCGACGTCAGCATAGTATTGGTCTGATGGAAGATCGTCTCGCTTTCGCTTCTTAGCCGCGCTTAGTAATGAACCAGCTTCTCCAAAAAACCCTAACATCGGTGTATCGAACTGACCGCTTGTTGATGATTGCAAGCGGTTAGTGCCTCGAGCCAGAGTTGCGTAAACATCAACAGTTAGGTTATTTGGTGCCACTATTCCGCTTTTGTAAGCCATGTTTGCCCTCCTAGTGAACTTCACTATTCACTTTATAGGCAAGTAATTCCATTTAGAAATTTATATGAATCTGATGACGCATGCCTTTGCTCTGCAATTAGCAGCCCTGATAGTACTGCATCACACTATTGTAATCAGGGGGCAGTCAGGCAAATGCCAACACCCTGACATATTTTGCATGCAGTTCTCGTGGGTCAACTTATTTACACTAACCAAAACACCACCCACGCCAAACCCAAGCGCGAACCCACGCTAGCGCCCGTCCCGTACGAAACCGATTTTCCCTAAGTTGAACAAATTTTGCTGCTAGAGAGAATTACACTCCCGACCTCGCCATCACCAACGACCACCTCAAGGCAACAACAAACCAGAATCCCCATAACTATAAAACCGATACCCCCCCGCAATCGCATGGGCATAGGCGGCCTGCATCGTCTCCAGGCCCATTAGCGCGCTGACCAGCATGAACAGGGTTGACTTGGGTAGGTGGAAATTGGTCATCAGGCCGTCGATTGCGCGGAACTTGTAGCCGGGGGTGATGAAGATGTCGGTGTCGCCCTCGAAGGGCTGGATGAGGCCGTCTTCGCCGGTCGCGCTTTCGAGCAGGCGCAGGCTGGTGGTGCCGACGGCGATGATCCGGCCGCCGGCGGCGCGGGCGCTGTTCA
>NVXM01000053.1 GCA_002733865.1 Sphingopyxis sp. | reverse complement strand
CCGAGTGGGGTGGATCAGGGGCCGAAGTGAAACGGAGGACCGCAGGCGGCGGCTATTTTGCTTCGCGGTGCAAAGGGCGTTTACGCCCGGCGGAAAATAGCCGCCGCCCGCGGTTGCGGCGGGTACGCGAGGGCGAAGCCCGTCTGCTGCCAACCAGCCCGTCGACGAGGCTGTGACTGGCGTATTGCTTGGCAGCAATGACAGGGGAGTTCGGCAAAGCGGCGAAGATTCGCCAAGCAGAAACGATGCAACAGGGCATGGCCGGGCATAATGCTCAGTAAACGGAACGCCTGCCTCCCGATCCTGAGGGCAGATGGCAATTTTCCAAAGCTGCCGGTGTTCGCGGGTCGCGCGAATATTTGCCTGGGGCCTCCTTGCTTGTCGAACGAAGGCCGCAGCTGTCTTGAAGCTGAACAGGCGGTTCTTGTCACGGAATCTGCAATACCGGTCATCGCGGAGAGGCAATATCAATCGATGACGCGCTGCGCCTGCTCCGGCGCGGCCCATGGCCGAAGTTCATCCTTGTCCGGTTCTGCCGGGCGGGGTCGGACAGATGAATGAAACGCTGCCGCCGATGGTGATATTCGCGGCCCGCCATGCCGTGTTTCCGGTTGTTGAAAGAATATGCGCAGGCAGCGGTTGTCCGCCGCCTGCGCTAACCTGCTTATGCCGCAAGTTGTTCTGCCTCGGCTTCTGCGCTTTCTCCAGCTTCGCATTGGACCTCGGCCGCGGCCCCAGCTTCGACGTGGACCTCGACGTCGGGGGCATCCCCAATCGGCGCCTCTGCAGCCACGACCGGCATATCGGGGTCGGGTTCACTGGCCGTTTCGCTTTCAGCTATCAACGCTGCACGATTGGCAGCGGACACTGTGGCGACGCCGCCGCGCGTCGTATAAGCCGAAGGCGGAAATGCCATCCAGCGCGGCACCCACGCCTCGTGCTTTTTGCGGCCATTCTCGCCGGTCAGGCAATCAGCAATCACGGACTTGATGACCTTGCCCGTTTCCTTGGCATTCGCCTCTGCCACCGGACGGCCACCGACCTCGGCGAGAACCGCCGTTGCCACTTCCTTGTCGCGAAGCAGATCGTAAAAGGCCTGATCGGCTTGCCAGTAATCGGTCATGCTGACACCAAGCGTGACCCCAAGCATCTCGATCAGCGCGCTGCCGCTCGCCAGCGTCTCGGCCATCACGACGGCTGACACGTCCAGCACCACATTTTCGGGAAGCTCCAGTAATCGTTTCACTAGCGGGACAAGGTTTGCGCTGTCATAGCCTTGACGGGTCACGCTGGCCCGTTCGGGATCAAATCCCAGAACATCAAGCACCGCACGGCGGCGTTCATCGAAGCGTGTTTCGGCAATACAGTTTTCGATGCTTTCGTTGATCGCATCACTCCGCGAATGTTGCTCCTGTACCTTCACAGCCCAAAGCGGCGAACCGCAGATGGCGTGAGCGACCATGACGCAGAAGGCGACATGGGGCCGGGCAGCAAGTTCGGTCCGCACCGCTGCATGACGGTGCAGATCGACATAGTTTGTCAGCGTCGAGGTCAGTTCTGGCCGCGCTGGCTTGGTCATACCCGCACCGGTGTCGCCGTCACCCTTGCGGGCGTGCTGCGCTTCCTTTCGGGTGAGATAGCCTTCGTGGAAGATTACCTCGCCGTTGTCGCGGCACTGGATATAGACGCGCCCGCCCTTGCGCTTGGGGGTCTTTTCATATTCCCAGGACGAAAAATGCTCATGCGGCGGGATGATCTGGACATCGCTCCATCCTGCGGCGAGATAGGCGGCCTTGCGCTGTTCGATCTCGGCGGATTGCGCCGCCCAGAACTGGTCGGCATCGGCAAAATAGCCGTCTTCCTCGAACAGATTGGTAACGATCTGGCCGCTGAACGCGCCCAGATCGAACAAGGCAGTGCTGACCGATATCGACGCGCCGCCGAACAGCCACGCCTTCAGCTGCTGCCCGCGCGGCGCATAGCTGTCGGCATCGTCGAACAACGCCAGCCAAGCCTTTTGCTGTGCCTTGGTCGCCAAGGTCAGATGCCTGACCGTGGCCGCGTCGATTTCTTCGGCGCGACAGGCTTCGCGGATGCGCGGCAAAAGATTGCCGAGCGCGAGGATGCGTTTGACCTGCAATTCGGAAAGCGCAAAGGTCGCGGATATGTCCTCGACGCTGCGGCCTTGCTTGACCAGCTTTGTATAGCTTTCCCACTGGGTCACAGCATCGGGGTTCTGGCGCAGCATATTCTCGATCATCGAGATTTCCAGTGCTTCGGCATCGTCGCCTTCACCGAGCGATATGCACGGCAAGCTTATATCGTCCTTGCCCTGCTTGGCGGCTTCAATGCTGGCAAAATAGCGTCTTTTGCCGGCAATGATCTCGAAATGGGCCGCTTCACATCCCTCGACGTCGCTCGCGGCAGGTTTGGGGCGGACAAATAATGGCGAGATAACGCCGCGCTTGATGATCGAGGGCAGGATATCGCTCACATCGGGCGGCTTCTTGCCCGCCCTCATATTGGCTTTGGAGACCGACAGGCGGTCCAGCGGGATATGGTCAATTTGCATGTTACTTACTCCTTGGTTTATGTGGCCCCGCCTCCGGTGCATAGGAGGGTGCGGTGGAGGCGGGACCGGTTGCCCGCGCCGCAGGAATTGCGACGCGGGGTTGCCGTCCTTCGGAGGGGTGAAGGCACGGCGAACCTCATCAAAACATCTCGATCTGGCTTCGGGCGTTCGTATCGAACAGACCGTGATCGGCAGGGCGCTGCGGGCGGCGCGGCTGCATCGGCGCGTTGGCCAGCATCGCCAGCCGCTCGGTCGGCGTGATCGGCTGGACACCGGGTACAAGCACTTGCTCACCGATGGGCGTCTGCTCGGAGGCCAAGGCGGCAAGGGCGCTCACGCCGTCTCCTCCAGACGGGATTGATCGACAAAGGCCAAGAGATAGTCGGCAGCTTTGCTGGCCTGTAAAGCGGCCTTGAAGATTGCGCGGGCATCGGCGCGCAGCACTGTGAGCCAAGACCCCAGATAATCAGCATGACGAACGGACGGGACAATACCGAGCGCCGCGCACAGAAAGGCAGAAGTGAGTTCCGCGCACAGTTCCTCTCGGGCATAGGCCGCGCTTCCAAATCGGCCCGACTGGTCGCGGCCAAGGCGCGAGCCATGTCCGGTCCAGTGGCCAAGTTCGTGCAGGGCAGTGCGGTAATAATCGATCTGCGCAGGGAATGCTGGTTGCAGCGGAACCTGCACATGGTCATCTGACGGCGAATAATAAGCGCGCGCGCCGCCGGTTCTGAAATCGGCACCCGTCGCTTTGATCAGCGCCTCGGCGGCGTCATGCAGTTCCCGTTCCGGCAGCGGTGTCAAGTCGGTGGACAGATGCTGCGGAAGCCCGTCGCATTGCGCTCTATTGAACACCGTGAAGCGTTTGAGGAACGGAATCGAACGCTTCTGGCCACCCTCGGCGTCATTCCCCTGCTCGTGCCCGTCGCCGGGCGTGAAGCGGTCGGCATAGAAAATCGTCTGGCCGCGCTCCCCCTTGCGGACGCATCCGCCTGCTGCAAGCGCCTGTTTGAAGGTCAGCCAGTCCTGCGATGCGAAACCGCCGTCAATGACCGCTCCCCACAATATCAGCACATTGATGCCCGAATAAGCCCGCCCCGAAATCGCGTTGCGGGGAAGCCCCGGCACGGCTGCTGCCGAACTCCACGGCTGCGCCCAAGGATAAATGCCTGCTTCCAGTTGTGAGATGATCTTGGCGGTCACCTCTTCATAAAGCGAAACACGAGGGCCATCGCCGCCGCGCACGGCGCGCAGCGCCGCCTTGCTGCTCTTGCCGCATCCCTTCCGTTTCCGATTACCAACTGCCATAACCGCCTCCTCGATCCCAAAATCTGCCGCAACCGGCCCCGGGGAGGCGGGGTGGGCGGCAAGCAGCGACCAGAGAGGGGCGGACTGTTTCGGGCACACCCGAAGGGCTGTAACGAAGAGAAAGACCCCGTCAGGGGTTGTGTCCCGGGGCAGTGCGACCCTAGACGGAAGCGCCGCCCACCCCGTCTCTCCGGAGCCGGCACAAAAACGTCGGCGCACGCGCGCCGTCCATAGACCACGACACATGCTTCAATGAATCCGAGCGGCCAGCGAGTTGACCAGATCAAATGACACGCACCCTGAAAGGAGGCAGCAAATCGCTAACCTGCCCGTGCAGGCGAAAAGGCGGGGCCTGTCGGCTTTTGACGCCTGCACTTATTCCCGTCTCTGCCGGTTCAGTGTGCGCGCGGGGCCCTTCTCGTCAAATGCCGCACCCTAAGGAGCGCGCCGCAGGCACGCGGGATAGCGTGCGTCATCAGCCCCGCTCACTATCGGGGCGTTGCGGGGAGCATCCCCGCTCGAAGGGGTAGACGGAGACAGTGCAGCGGCTCCGGCTCAGGGGAAGGCTTTCCCCCCTCGATCGTTGGTGGTTTTGGTACGAAATGCTATGCGATAATGTAATCCGGCTCAGCATGGAGATATGTCTGTTGAAGCGCCCGAAAAACCGGACAAAACGGACAGTTCCGCTCTGCATGAAAGGTGAGATAAGCCGCCCTTGGTTCATCTGCGGGCTAGGCAGTTCGTCACGGCTACCAGAATGTCGCTCCTGACTTTGTGGCGCTGGGCGGCAGATTCTCGATCGAACAGGTCAATGCGCCGCTGCGGCTCAAGCTTCCTTCCTAAACTCGACGATATTGGCGCATCACAGAGGCGCTCCTTCCAACGGGCTCCAGCATGATGATTTCGGCTGCCTCAAGGTCTAGCGAGGTGCACTGCAGGACTGTGTTAGCAATAAATGTGCTTTTATACCGACGAGCAGAAAGCAAATGGTAAGGTGATCATCTTTGTGGGTTATAATAGCCAGTTGGAAGCGCATGCGATTGAATTGAGGTGCGCGAGTGTTCCAGTTCACACTTGATGGAGATTGCGAAACGAGCGTTCAATTGCTGAAAGCTTCTTCTGGCGACGGAGATTATCCGCCGTTGGCACCGCAAACGAATTTGATTGATTTCGATTGCTGAAACGAACCCGTCGACTAACTGGTCGTCATTTCCTTTAACTGTATTGCGGTGTTAGCGAGTTGGGCTTTGTCAATGGCCGCGTTCTTTGCAATCAACTGCTTTCCCTGGACGAAATCTTTTACCGAATTGACGGCATCGACGGCGATAATGCGCCCTTGCTTTAGGTAGATGACCGAAAAGCTGCGGTTATCCGGATTGCCTCTTATGACTACATCATCATGGCCTATAGAAAGGCCCGCTGTTTGCAGTCGAAGGTCATATTGGTTGGACCAGAACCAAGGGATCGCGTGATAGGGCCGGGCATCTCCACAAATTGCTTTTGCCACCGTCGTCGCTTGGTCATTTGCATTCTGCACCGATTCAAGCCGGATAATGGCGCCATCGGCAAAATCATTGGCATGGGCCGCGCAATCGCCAATTGCGTAAACATCGGGCAGGGATGTCTGGCAATATGGGTCCACATCGACGCCGTTCGTGCCCTTTGCGCCTGCTGCGATCAAAGCCTGAACCGCCGGAATAATGCCGATGCCGACAATCACGAGCAGTGCCGGAATTATTGTCCCATCGGCCAATTTAACGCCGGTAACTCTCCCATTCTCTCCAACGGCTTCGGCGATCTTTTGGGACAAGCGGACATCAACGCCATGGACGCGATGTTCCGTTTCATAGAAACGTGACAATGTTTCGCCGGCAACGCGTGCGAGCACGCGGTCAAGCGCTTCCAGAACGACAACATTTTTCCCGAATTTCGATAAAATGGCCGCCGCTTCCAGTCCGATATAGCCACCACCCACGATCACCATATCGGTGACATCGTCCAACTCTGCCAAGATGGCATCGACATCAGCCCGGGTACGTACGCCGTGCACACCCGCCATATCAAATCCGGGCAGGGGCAACGCTCTTGGACTGCCGCCGGTAGACCAGACCAGTTTATGATATTCGATAATCTCGCCGCGTTTGGTCGTCACGCTTTTCGCGGCGGGATTAACCGACATAACCCGCTGCCCGGTCATCATAGTAACTTGCCGCTCATCCCAAAAGGATTGGGGACGGATCAATATGCGTTCGAAGCTTCGCTCGCCGGAGAATATTTCTTGCTGAGAGGCGGGCGTTCGTAAGGGATCTCGGGCTCATCCCCAATCATAGCGATGGAGCCTTCAAATTTATTCTGACGCAGCATGATAGCGGTGTGCGCGCCGCCATGCCCCGCGCCAACGATGAGAACGTCAAATTTCATAATATGCCATTCCTCTAATTTATTTGCTCTTGGACCGCGTTAGATCAAGCGCGACATCGGTGATCATATCTTCCTGACCGCCTACCATTTTTCTTTTGCCCAGTTCGACGAGAATTGTGCGCGTATCAATCCCATATTCTTCGCTCGCTTTCTCGGCATGGCGCAGAAAGCTAGAATATACGCCCGCATAGCCAAGGGTAAGCGTTTCGCGATCCACGCGGACGGGGCGATCCTGCAATGGACGAACCAGTTCTTCAGCGGCATCCATCAGCGCATAAAGATCGCAGCCATGATTCCAACCATAACGGTCAGCCGCAGCGATGAACACTTCAAGTGGCGCATTGCCCGCGCCTGCGCCCATTCCCGCCAGAGAGGCATCAACGCGCACGGCACCATTTTGGACGGCGACGATGCTGTTTGCAACGCCCAGTGAAAGGTTGTGGTGGGCATGAACGCCGCGCTGGGTTTCTGGTTTCAGAACCGCATCATAGGCTTGGCAGCGCGCCGCATATTCATCCATGTTCATCGCACCGCCGCTGTCGGTCACATAGACGCAATGTGCGCCATAGCTTTCCATCAAGAGTGCTTGTCGGGCTAGAAGTTCAGGACTTGTCATGTGGCTCATCATCAAAAAGCCGGATACATCCATGCCAAGGCCGCGCGCATATTCGATATGCTGCTTGGCGACATCTGCCTCTGTACAGTGGGTCGCCACACGAACCGAACGCACGCCCATTTCATAGGCATGTTTCAAATCATGGATGGTGCCAATGCCTGGCAACAATAATGTGGTTAATACACTATGTTCCAACACCTCTGCTACCGCGCCGATCCAGTCCCAATCGGTATGGGCACCAAAACCATAGTTAAAGCTGGAGCCTTGCAGGCCATCGCCATGGGCGACTTCAATCGCGTCCACTTTCGCACGGTCCAGTGCTTTTGCGATATTACGCACATTGTCCAGGCCATATTGGTGACGGATGGCGTGCATCCCGTCGCGCAGTGTCACGTCTTGGATATAGAGCTTGTGTGTTGTCGGATCGAAGGTCATGCTGCGACTCCTTGCAGCTTGCGGATCGCGATTTTTTCTGCCGTCTTCATGGCGGCCGATGTCATGATGTCGAGATTACCGGCATAAGCGGGCAGATAATGGGCCGCGCCTTCCACTTCGAGGAATACCGAAACTTTGAGGCCAGTATATTCGCCGCCCTTGCCCTCGTTCATTTCAGGAATGCGCAAGGGCCGATTTGAACCGATATGTTCAAATTGTACGGCCTGTTTCATCCGGTAGCCCGGTACATATTGCTGAACCTCGGCAACCATTTTCTCCACCGATGCAGCAATCGCATCCTGATCGGCCTCTTCACAAAGACAATAGACGGTATCACGCATAATCAGCGGCGGCTCTGCCGGATTGAGCACGATGATCGCCTTACCGTGCTCGGCCCCGCCAACATCGACAATGGCTTGGCTTGTCGTTTCGGTAAATTCATCGATATTGGCGCGCGTGCCCGGACCGGCCGATTTTGAAGCAATGGAGGCAACGATTTCACCATAATGGACTTTTGCCACGCGGTTAATCGCGGCAACAATGGGAATGGTCGCCTGTCCGCCACATGTAACCATATTGACATTAGGTGCATCCAAATTCGCGTCACCATTGACTGCCGGGATGGTATAGGGGCCAATTGCCGCAGGCGTCAGGTCGATCACGATCTTGCCGTGCGCTTGCAGTATCTGGTTATGATGTGCGTGCGCTCCGGCTGACGTTGCATCAAACACAATATCGATATCAGCAAATTCGAGCATTTTGATCAGCCCCTCTATGCCTTCTGCAGTCGTCGCCACATTCATCCGGCTTGCGCGGGCGAGACCGTCGGAACCGGGATCGATGCCGACCATAGCGCCCATTTCCAGTGTATCGGAAAGGCGCAGGACTTTTATCATCAGGTCCGTGCCGATATTGCCCGATCCAATAATAGCGACTTTTGTTTTACCGGTCATTTGCGGTCATCCTGATAAGTGAACGAAACGGTTCCGAGCCCGCCAATGCTGGCGCGAACATGGTCGCCGGGGTTGATAGCGAACATTGGCCCCAGGGCGCCGGTCAAAACAATGTCGCCTTTGCGCAGCGGCTCCCCGCGTTCTGCCAGAGTGCGGGCAAGCCAGGTCGCGGCGTTTAACGGGTGGCCAAGACATGCGACGCCTGCGCCAAGCGATACCACTTCATCATTGACTTCCATCGCCATGCCGCATGTCCAAAGGTCGAGCCCATCCAGCGGTTTTTTGGTGTCGCCAAGTACGAACATGGCTGATGAACCATTATCTGCAACCGTGTCGGCAAATGTGATTTTCCAGTCGGCAATGCGGCTGTCGACAATTTCAATGGCGGCAGTCACTTCCGCCACGGCGGCGGCAACCTGTTGACGATCAATTTTGTCGCCATCAATGTCTGCGCCCAATATGATCGCCACTTCGGCCTCAGCCTTGGGTTGAAGAGCCTGTGATGTCTTTAATATGCCGCCATCTGCAATCTGCATATCATCGAACAATACGCCAAAATCCGGTTGGCCCACGCCCAGTTGTTGTTGCACTGCCTTTGCCGTCAAGCCGACTTTGCGGCCAACAATCCGGCGGCCTTCCGATTCCCAATGGCGGGTGTTGATCGCTTGCACCGCGTAAGCGCCGTCCACATCGGTTGGCTCTAATATATCGCGCAAAGGCGCAATCGCCTCGCCAGCATAGGCCGCGCGCAACCGTTCAGCGGCAATTTCATGAGATTTACCCATTATTTTACATCCTCCAGCAATGGCAAGAATCAGAATTTGGCCTGCCTTATATTTTGGCTTCTATATTCTTATCTTCCGCTTGTGCCTATGGCACTGCCGACCTATTGTCTCACATTATGAGAAAGGGAACTCCCGTTTTGAGCTCCTTCGGGAGAGCAATGGAGCTGTTGCAGCTTGTTGTCCGCGATGGCGGGCGGCAAAAAGTGACGCATTTGGTTCAGGATCTCGAGATCCCCAATGCAACGCTATACCGGCTGATCGCAACATTGACGGATCAGGGATTGTTACAGCAATCGCGCAGAGGACATTATGTAGCGGGCGCGCAATTGCTCTCCTTAACCCCCTTTCTGCAGCCCAGCCGCCTAGCCGCCGAATTGGCGCGCGAAAGCCTTGCCAAACTTGCCGCCGCCAGCCGCGCCATCGTGCATATGGGAACGCTCGAAGATGATATGGTGACCTATTTAGTGAAAGAAGGAGCTGGCAATGACCAATTATTCACGCGTGAGGATATGCAGCTTGAGGCTTATTGTACTGGTATAGGAAAGGTTTTGTTGGCGGGTCTGCCAACGGAAAAGCAGGAGCAGTATCTGGCAAACGGTCCGTTTGTGGCGCTGACCGACAATACAACCATAGATGCTGCCACGCTTCGCGAGGAATTGGCGTGCGTCACAAAACAAGGTTTCGCTGTTGATAACCGAGAGATTTCTCCTGACCTATATTGTCTTGCTGTGCCCGTTCCGTCCAATGATACCGCTATAGCACTGGGAATATCGGTTTCGCGACTGGGCGAGGAAGTTGACCATACACAGGATACCAACCTGATCGCGTCAATGCACAAGACTGCTTTTGAAAT
>NVXM01000052.1 GCA_002733865.1 Sphingopyxis sp. | reverse complement strand
GTATAATTCGCGTTCTTCTGTGGGCCCATAGCTCAGTTGGTCAGAGCAGGCGACTCATAATCGCTTGGTCGTAGGTTCAAGTCCTACTGGGCCCACCACCTCACTGTTTATAGCTGTCTCACGCTGTCTATAAACAACCCTGAAAAGCCCGCCCCGTGCGGGCTTTCTTGTATCTGGCTGTTTATCTCTGTCTATACCTATACTTTCCTTCCGTGTATCCCACGGTGTATCCTTTTATAAAGTTTGAACACAAGGGATACAGACCATGAAGCGCACCGCCATTAAGCGCCGCCCTCTCTCTGATACCGTGCTGGCCAGCCTGGAGCCGGACGCCAAAGAATACCGAGAGCTGGACGGGGCCGGTCTGTACTTCCGGGTAAAGCCAGATGGGCAGAAGAGCTGGCAGTTCCGCTACAAAACGCCTGCAGGCAAATGGAGTTGGATGGGCTTGGGCGGTTACCCAGCAGTGAGCGGTGCCGGTGCCAGGCAGAGAGCCGCTCAGTTAAAGGGTGATGCTGCAGATGGCAAGAACCCCATGACTGCCAAACACGCCCGCAAGGCCGCAGAGATAGCAGCAGCCCACAACACCTTCGAAGCATTAGCGCGGGAATGGTTCGCAGCTCGGCGCAGCAGCTGGGAGGAAGGAACGGGAACTAGGGTGATAGGTGCCCTTGAACTGCATGTGTTCCCGGTGTTTGGGAAGCGAGTCTATACAGAGATCCTGCCACTGGAGTGGATGGAGTTCCTGCAGACGATGGAACAGAAAGGCATCCTGGAACAGATGAGCCGGGTACGTGGCTTCTGTAAAGAGATATATGACCTGGCCCGCGTAACAGGCCGGGCAGTACACAACCCCCTGGAAGGGCTACACAAGTTCCTGCAGACGAGGCCTGCCATTAACTATGCACACGTCAGCCGGGCTGAGCTGCCCGCGCTGCTTAGAGCTATCCGGTCATACCCTCATGCCGCAGACGTACGCATTGGCCTGCAGCTGCTGTGCCTGACGGCAGCCCGCCCTAGCGAAATCAGAGAGGCGCGTTGGTCTGAGTTCGATCTAGAGAAACAGCTTTGGACCATACCCGCCGCCAGAATGAAGCGCCGCCGCGAACATCTGGTGCCGCTATCCCGTCAAGCCATGGGGCTGCTTACCCAGCTGTATACGCTGAGTGGTGCTTACCCGCTGCTTTTCCCTGGGCGGAATGACAGGACAAAGCCCCGCAGTAATACCGTGTTCCTAATGGCCCTGCGCCGCCTTGGCTATGAAGGGCGGCAGACGGGGCATGGCTTCCGCCACATAGCCAGCACCACATTGAATGAACAAGGCTTTGATGAGAATCATATTGAGGCCCAGCTATCCCACGTCAAAGACGGGGTGGCCGGCGTGTACAACAAGGCGGTGTATCTGGAGCAACGTCGCCGCATGATGCAGTGGTATGCCGACCATTTAGACGGGCTCGCAGAGGGCAATGTTGTGCAACTCAACAAGGCGCTATAGCCGTGCAATACCGTAACCCTCAAAAATCCGGTGTTCTTGGTGTTCTTGGTGTTCCCAAATGGCTGAAAGGCCCAGTTGGCGAGGCTTGCGGGCATGGAACACAATTCGACTTTATGCGGAACACAAGTTGTTCGGAACACTATTGGTGTTCCGTGCCTTCGCCTCTTTGCCGGAACACCACACGACCAACATTGGCGACTCAATCATCAGAACAAATACAGGACACCAAGCGATCACCCGCCCTATCCTGCTGGCTATGGGGAGCTTTAGGAAACAAGGGAACACGCGCAACCGACAGCGCGAAAGATGGCGCGCCAGCTAGGGGCCTGGGGGAGCAATGGGCGATTCGCTAGGGTTAGAGCTGGACTACATTTATGCCTTGGTTGATGGCATCCGTGACCATTGGGATTATCTAAATACTCCATATTCCCCACTGGGGTTTGAGCCGGCTACGTTCTATTTGCCATGGCTGGAGCGTCACTTCCATGAAGATTGGCTGAGTGATGAACGGGCACGGCAGCGCCTTGCCGATTGCCCGAACTTAGCGCCAGCCATAGGTCAGTTTATTCCTACATTGGGTGCTCTCTCGCATGCTGTGATAGCTGCGCAAAGCACCCATGAACCCAAGGAGTTTTTGCTAAAGGCAGCAGCTCGCGAAGCCTACCGATTAGCCACCAAAGCGGTGCGCGAACCTCTGGACGAAGCGGAGCTGAATAAACTCGGGTGGTGCCTTACAGACCTGGTTGCAAGAGGAGACCAACCGCTAAGGGACGCCTTGCGTGCAGCAGCAAAAAAAGCGGGCCAGAAGGGTGGCCAGCGCTCTGCCGAAACCCGCAAAGAAACATTCGCCTGGTCTGCCGCTCAAACTTGCCAGATAGCGCGGCAGGTATTAAACGAGCGTACTCGCCCCAAGGATCAATTGGTTGGCGTTCTGGTGGCCCGCCTTGGACTATCACGACCGGCAGTCATCCGACACCTACGCACCGAGGGCCTTTACCCGGCAGTTAAGAAAAGAAAAACGCAAAGCTAGGTTTGCGTTTTTCCTGCTCGATACCGTGCCTCTGTCACAAATAGAGATAGAGGCAACCAATGTTAAACAGATTCGCACAGCCGCTAGCCGGCAGCAGTACCGCAAGCCTTAGCCCTGCAGCACTACTCACACCCGCCCAAGCTAGCCAATTGCTAGGAGTGTCGGTCAAAACTCTAGCCACCTGGCGCAGCACTGGCCGGCACTCCCTCCCCTACATTCGTTGCGGTGCTCGCATCCGATATCAGCAGCAGGCTATAGCCACCTGGTTGAATCAGCGCACTCAGACGGCCACCGCTGACCAAAGCAGGGGGCCCGCGTGATGATTCAGGAATCAACAGCAAGGGGCCCAGCGTCAGAACCGACACGGTTATCCCGGCCCACTACTCCAAAGGCCATCCATCATCTTGATGATGCCGCCAGGTTGATTCGTATGCCGGAACTGCTGCGCCTGACAGGCATGCAGCGTTCGACTGTATACAAGCGCCTGAAAGATGATCCTACCTTCCCCCGCCCGGTTCCGTTAAGCGCCAGCACCGCCAGGGGCGCTCCCGTGGCCTTTGTGCTCCATGAGGTACAGGAATGGATTAAAGCCCGCATTGCTGCAAGGGGGGCCGCATGAAACCGTATCGTGTTCCATTCACGGGCCCCTACTTCGACACGTATCGGATCGGCTTCCGGCTTTACCAACCAGACCAGCGCAACTGGCGGCAGCGCACAATCGCCGGTGTGAGCTGGAATGGTCGATCAAGAGAGGCTTTCTTTTTCAATCCTGACGGCCTGGTGCTTCCGCTGGAGCCCCATCCGTGGGAGCTACCTGACCTGCTCGGGCGTCACACACTACACCGCGAATTCGCAAGGGTAATGGGCGCTGGGATATTCGCCATGGGCGCTGCCCGGCGCAAAGCCCTGCCCAGCAGTATTGGCGAATGGGCGACCTATTGGCTGGTTGAAAGGAAGGCACCGTACTCTAATGATGCCGCTGCTTGGTCGAGCTATGTTGAAGAGGATCTTAAGGCTGAACAGCTAGCCGCCGAGGCGTCCTATGCCAGCGCCAGCAGAATTAAACGCTCTGCTCCCTCTTCATTTGAATGGGACGCTGACCCTGGCGTGTCTGACGCCGCTATTCCCGAAGATGGCGCAAGAGCGGCAGCACAGAAGGTGGTAGAAGCCCGGCGTCTTCTGCTGCAAAAAGAGTACACAGCGCAGTGCGCAGAGGATCAGCGGATTGCCCATTGGCTAAGCGGCGGACCTGAACAGCCTTCCCTGCTGGCCATGGTGCAAGGCGGGCTGACATGAACGCCAATACATCACCCTGCACACTCTCTGCACAAGCTCGCTTTGTGCCGTTCGCTCGCATCCATCAGGTGGGGCTGGGCCTCAGTACTGTGCGCAAAATTGAGCGCTACAAAGCGCAGCAGCTAAGGACGGGCGCACAAGCCGTAGAGCTGGTCACCTGGCCGGATGGCGTTTGGTGTGTTCTGGCCGTAGCCCCCACTAAACAACCAGCCTTCCTTCAAGCGTTTGTATTCGATGAAGGTATCAAGTCGGATGCATACCAGATGGCCCGCCAGCTTGTGAGCGGGGGCCACCTGCCACTGTTACGGCTATCCCCTGATCAGCACCTGTCACCACTAACAAAAACGCCCCAGGCGGCAACCTGAGGCGAGAGAGGTAAAGCAAATGTGTTCATATCATAGCCCAGCAAACAGGGCCCGGCCAACTGTCCGGCACGCAAGCCGGCTTGCGCTGTCCATTCCCACCGGCTACAGTACCTCCGTCGCTGCAAAATCAGCGACCGGGCGTCGCGGCCCGGCAAGCAAAAGGCGCACAAGCGCCGACCATACAGCAGGCGCTTTTTTTGTGCCTGCAGCTCCAAGTTATGGCGGCTGTGCGTGGGAGACCTTCGGGTCTGCCGGGTCCCTTTTGCCCCGGTCCGCGAACCTGCGTACAGCTGCCACCCTTATTCGTTTCGCGGCGAACCGTGGCAGCTCCTCAGCAAAAGGAGCAATGCCGATGTCAATTCTTACCCTCAATCCGTCCAATGCGCGCAGCCGTGCTGCTGCGTACCGCGCTCGGGCGCTATCAGCGCTGCGCGCCAACTCTTCCCTCTCCGTTCGCCTGGCTCGCTACAACACCGCCATGGCCAAAGCGCGTGAGCTGGATGCTCAAGGGGGTGCAGTATGAATGCTGCCACCAAAGCCCCGCTGTTCGTCCCTTTTGAAACCAACCGTGCCGGGGATTCCCTGTCTGTCATCGGCCATCGAGCGGATGCCGATTACCTGGAGCTGATGAACGAAGCAGACCTTCGCCATCACGCGGCGCTGCAACTCCTCGACGTGCTGAGCACACAAGAGAATCTGACCGAGCTGAGCAACAGGGAACTAGGCGGCTGCTTCCTGGCGGTGAAGTACCTGGTCGCCGACGCGAACGCGCTCTATAGCGGAACGTACAAGTGCTGGCAGCAGGAACGCGAAGGGAGGGGCGGCCAATGAGTATCAAAAAACCTGTAGAGCTGAGCTGCGCACTGCCAGAAAACTTGCTTACCGTTCGACCAGACGCGGAAGCTGGCTTGCCGATTGATGCGATCACTGCCGCTTGTGAGCGCGCCAACGCCGTGCTGATGCTTATCTCTGGGCAGTTCGACGGCGAGAGCGTGCGACTCAACGATTCAATCATCAACGGCGCGCTCTGGGACGTGCCAGGCACCATTGACCAGATAAGGACACTAGCGCTGTATGCGCATAGCTCCTCGCACCGCGCCAAGGGTGCCGGGGGTGGTCAGTGAGCAATCAGAAAGATCAGCCCAAACACCCCAGCTTTGCAGAGGTGAAAGCGGCCAGTCTGCGCAATATAGAAAGGGTGCTAGCCCAATGGTTGCCTAACGGCAAAAAGGTGGACCGGGGGCTTGAGTACACCGCGCCCAATCCCACACGGGCAGATAAGACAATTGGGTCGTTCAAGGTCAACTTGAGCAAAGGCGCATGGTCTGACTTTGCTACCGGCGACAGCGGCGGCGACCTGATTGACCTGGTGCGATATGTTGACGGTTGCACGGAGGTAGAGGCGCGTAACGCCTTGGCTGAATTCCTCAACCTGACGGCCAGCGAATCTGGGTCGAGCACCAAGCCGGCCAACGAAACCAAGGCCGAAAGCTGGCAGGCCATGCAGCCGATACCGGATGAAGCTATGCGGTGCCGGCCTGGTAGTCACTACCGGCACAAAAAGCCCTCGGCCATTTGGACCTATCGTGATACGCAAGCCCGCCCGCTGATGCTGGTCTGCCGCTTCGACCTCAAAGCAGATGGGGAAGGCAAGCGGCGTAAAGAGTTCGCGCCCCTCACCTGGTGTAAGAGCAGCAAAACAGGCAAGCACGAATGGCGGTGGCAGGGCCTGCCGCCGCAACGGCCACTGTTGAACCTGGACAAACTGGCAGAGCGCCCTGGCGCACCCGTGGTGGTGTGCGAAGGCGAGAAGGCAGCAGACGCAGCCGCCAGCCTGCTGCCTGACCACGTAGCAACCTGCTGGCCAAACGGTTCCAAGGCTTGGGGCAAAGCAGACTTCACTCCACTAAAAGGCCGCAATGTGCTGCTCTGGCCTGACAACGACCAGCCCGGCCTTACCTGCATGGACGCCCTGGCGGCGCACCTACAGACGCTGGGTGTAGAGGCGGTGCAGTTGGTTGCGGTCAGCATGTTGCACAAGCGCCCGAAAATGGATAAAGGTCAACCAGCCTTTGCCGATGGTGGAGCATGGCCAGAAGGGGCAGATGCAGCCGATGCCCCGGCCCAAGGGTGGACAGCCAAACACCTCGCTGAATTACTACGCAGCGGTGAGCTTTATGCGCTTGCGCCAACGCCAGGCACAGACGGAACGAAAACGGTTCAACCTGATGCCGAGGCAGAAGCCGGCGCTAGCATTCAAGGCGGCTACCGAGTGCGGCCAGACGGGGTGTTCTATGTTGGCGAAGACGGCGATGCGCGCCAGATCTGCTCCAAGCTGGATATTCTGGCGCGGACACGCGATGAAAAGGGCCATAGCTGGGGCTTGCTGGTGGAGTTCAACGACCCGGACGGCGACACTAAACGCTGGAATATTCCTGCGCGCTGCATGGCAGGCGACTTTGGCAAGGAGGTTATCGGCCCTTTGGTAGATATGGGCTTAAGCCTCGCGCCTAATCGACCTGGCCGACATTCCCGCAACGACCTGCAGAGCTACCTGCAAGCGTACCAAAGTAGCGAGCGGGCGCGATTGGTTACGCGCCTTGGCTGGCACGGTGATGCGTACTTGATGCCTGACCGGCAGGCGGGCATCAGTCGTGAGCAGCTGCACTTTTATGAGGCGGGCGCACAACTGCCGCCGATCAGCCAAGCCGGCACCCTGGATCAGTGGCGTAAGCAAGTTGCCGCACTATGCGTTGGCAATCACAGGTTAGCGTTTGTGGTCTCTGTTGCCCTCGCCGGCCCGCTGCTTCACATGCTGGGTTATGAGTCTGGAGGCTTCCATCTTTACGGCGACAGCTCAGGCGGCAAGACAACACACTTGCACGCTGCCGCATCAGTATGGGGGTCGTCTCGCATGGTGCGTTCGTGGCGCTCAACTGATAATGCTCTGGAGTCGATTGCCGCTGCTCACTCTGACGGCCTACTGGTACTGGATGAAATCGGGATGTGTGACCCGCGCATCATCGGGGAAACTATCTACATGCTGGGAAACGGTGCCGGCAAAGCCCGATCTAATGATCGAGGCCATGCGGGCCGGCCTGTGCAGGAGTGGCGGTTGCTGTTCCTCTCAACCGGAGAAAAGACACTCGCACAGCATATGGCTGACGCTGGCAAAGATCTTAAAGCTGGAATGGAAGTACGCATGCTTGCGGTGCCTGCCGAGGCTGGAAAGGGTATGGGACTGTTTGAACAGCTACACGGCCAGCCAGATGCAGCCACCCTTTCCGATACGGTCAAGGCTCGATCAGTGAAGTACTACGGCACCGCTGCCGCTGCTTTCCTTGAGGCTCTAACGAAAGAGGACTTAACCGTACTCGCGGCAGTACTGCGCCACTCTGTGGATCGTTTCATTGCCGAGGCGCTGCCCGTTAGCCCAAGTGGGCAAGCACAGCGCGCAGCTACTCGCTTTGGCCTGGTGGCTATAGCCGGTGAGCTGGCCACGGGCTACGGCATAACAGGCTGGCCAGATGGTTTTGCCACTCAGGCAGCGCGGGTGTGCCTAGACGCCTGGCTGGCAGAACGCGGCGGTGCCGGCAACCTTGAGGGTGATGCGATAGTTGAGCGCCTGAGGCTGATCATCGAGCGCTATGGCGAAAGCCGTTTCACTCGTTGGGACAGCATAGCGGCGAAGACAGACGACCACGCCCCGCGCACGGGTGACCGGCTAGGCTTCCGCCGCACGGTTGAGCACAGCTTTGGCGATGCTCAATACACCACTACAACTTACTACGTGCTGCCCACCGCGTGGCGTGACGAGGTGTTTAAGGGTATGAACCTTCGCAACGTGAATCGTGTACTGGTGGATCGTGAGATAGTCGAGCCCGGAAAAGATGCAAAAGCAGCCCAGGCGCTCTCCCTGCCAGGCATGCCAAAGACACGGGCATACGTAGTAGATGCCACCAAGCTGTTTGCAGATGCTGGTGACGCCCTCGCCGCTGCTGCCTAAATTGCCCCGCAGCGGTAGCACTTGGCGTCCTGGCTCTCCCCCCGCCTTTCTGGTATCAACAAACGACCGTTTATTGATACCAGATAAACACCCCCCTCAAGTGGTATCAACAAATACGGGTTTGCTATTTGTTGATACTAATGTATTATGATCCCACCTTAAACGATACCAGCAGGCCACACTATGAATCGCATCTTCGCCTACGGTCGTGTCTCTACCTTGGAGCAATCGACTGACAACCAATTGCTTGCTCTCCAGCAAAAGGGTTTCGTCGTGCAGCCGAACCGCTGGTTTGCCGAACAGGTATCCGGTGGTGTTCCCGCGCTGCAACGCCCTGAGTTCTCCAAGATGGCAGACCGCATGGAGGCGGGTGATGTGCTGGTGGTGCTTAAGCTTGATCGCCTTGGCCGTGACGTACAGGACGTGTTGGCTACTATTGAGGCACTAGCCGCTCGCTCTATCCATGTGCGCAGTCTCGACCTTGATGGCGTAGACCTGACCAGCGCCGCAGGTAGATTGCAGTTAACTGTATTGGCCGCAGTTGCTGCCTTCGAGCGTGATCGGATCAAAGAGCGTACCAAGGAAGGCTTAGCCCGCTCCACCAAGAAAGCAGGCCGCCCCGAGGCCGTGGAAACCACCAAGGCAGTGCAAGCCTGCAAGGCTAAGGGCGAGAGCCAAAGTCATGCTGCTGCTTCGCTGGGTCTGAGCCTGCCTACCGTTAAGCGGCACTGGAACAAGTAGGACAGCAGCTCAAGCCGCCCGGCTTAGGCCAAGGAACACCAATGGTGTACCGCGCACCTGGTGTTCCTTAATTACTCCGATTGTGTTCCATAGCTGAAACCCTTGTACTGCCTGGCTTACAGCGACTCAGGAACACCAAGAACACCAAGAACACCAGTTTTCCTAGGGTTACGGTAACGCATGCCCGCGCCCTGTTATGGGCCGTGCCATCAGCGCTATTGATCTACGTCTGTAGCTCTGTGGATTCATGCTTTACATCGGTGAGCACCAGCATGGCAGGGGGTATCCGAAAGTCTAGAGCTTGCTAAGGCTCGAACGACGGGGGGAACCACGTTTATAAAAGCGCGGAAAATGGGTAGGGGGGGTATCTGTTAATGATGCGCTCCTGTGTGAAATCTGGCTGGAAAAAGCTCACAGAAAAGCCGGCAGACCGCCTGTAACAGTTCAGGAGCCCACCAATCTAAAACGTGTACCAAGCCCTATCCTAACCTTCGCCCTCTGGTGTGACTGCACACGGCTTGAGGGTAGGGGGTGCAAATCCTTTGGGCCAAAATGGGCCCGAACGACGGGGGGAGCCGTGTTTCACCATACTCCGGAAATTCAAACAGGGGGGGGGTCAACAATTAGGGCGATGCCCGCAGGGCTGGCAGCTAACTGCTTGGCGTATCCCTCCGTGTATCCCTGATCAGCGTAATAGGTAAAAGCTCTTTAGATATCAACTGGATGCAGATCGGGTTATAACGATACTGGGCCCACCACTCACTTCGTTCGCGCCGGACCTCATCGGACTAATCCAGCCTCGCATCACAGATGCAAGTCGTTCCGCCGGCGCGAAGACATGCTTCGCGAAACCCCGGCTACACCCTACTGGGACCACCCTATTTATTCCCTCCCCCTCTTTGACCTTGTGTCGCCCTGCGCCGAGCCGTTCGTATCGAACCATTGAGCACTTTCGAGCGTCAGAGAAACACTGGGCTGAAAAGATCACCCTCCCTTCCCGAAGCCAGCCCAGGTGACGGAAAATGCAATGCAGCCTCTTGACCTCGCAGTTATCGAACAAGCACTGGCCTGGACACGGGCGGGCAAACCGGTCTGGCTCTGTACCGTGCTCTCGAGCTACGGCTCCTCTCCCAGAGAGCCGGGCTCCTGGCTGGTAGCCAATGCCGAGGGAGGGCACGAGGGGTCGCTGTCCGGAGGCTGTGTGGAGGAAGATTTTCTCGCCCGTTTGCGCGATGGGCTGTTTGACCGCCGTATTTCCCGAATCCGCTACGGCGCTCCCGAGGGGCCGGCCGATCCGCCCACGCGTCTGGCCTGCGGTGGAGTGCTTGATGTATTGATAGAAAGACTGCCGCCTGACCCCACAACCGGTGATCTGTTGGCACAACTGCATGGGGCCCTGACCGGGAACGC
>NVXM01000051.1 GCA_002733865.1 Sphingopyxis sp. | reverse complement strand
CCGCAAGATCGCCGCCTAAAATCAACCAACCAGATGAAACCAAATACTCGCCTATTTTAAAACGCCATATGTCTCAAATTATCTGACGACGGACAGTTTATGGATTCTGCAGCCTTGTCGGAAGAAACCTCAATCGACAGGGCAGTAATCGCCTCTTCTTCGGAGAGCGGCTTAAGGGTGAGCAGTTTCGGTTTGGCAGTGTAATCGTCTGCGATATCGATATTCGCTGTTACGCTGTTCCATTCTGCAGATCGGCAAGACAGAACGAAGCGCGGCTTGCCAAGTGAAGCGAGTTTTTTGAGGACATTGTGCAGAGGATCGCCCTCTTGCGCTGCAGCAACTTCATCCAAACCGTCAATGACGAGACGCTGATTACCGTTTATCGGCGCATCGGGCCAGCGTAGAAAACTTGTTGCCCTCACAAATCGACAATCTTCCCGCTCACCCAGTTTTTCCATCAAAAAAGTCTTGCCCAGTCCTGGATCGCCAAGCACGACCACCGGCTGAGAAAACTTGTCGAGGATATCGCTCTCCAGTTCCTCGTGCGAATTGCCCTTATCATCGACCCAAGTGAGCCTGCGAGTGATATAGATAGGATCAGACATCAGACGCGCACCGTTTTGCTGATTTGATCCATCAGTTCAATTAGCGGCATTGCTTCAACGCCTCCGCTCATGGGAAATGCTTCCTGCCCACGATGTACCAGCAATCGGCGCTCGGCATTCAAATCATTAGCGGCGATGTGAAATCCACGATCCAGTTTCGGTGCGCTGCTTAATTTTATCTCAATCGCCCACAACTTGCCCGGCGCAAATTCGAGAACCAGATCTACTTCTGCCCCTGCTCCGGTACGATAGAAATATGGGCGGGCCTTGTTGTTGGTCGCACCGATCAAGGCTTCGATGACAAAAGCTTCCCAGCTTTTACCTGAAACAGCATGGCCGCGCAGGTCATCCATGGTCTTAAGGTTGAGCAGAGCGTGTAATAAACCGCTGTCGCGAACGAACGGGCGCGGTGATTTGACCAAGCGCTTCCCAGTGTTGACCGACCAGGGCTGCAACGTGCGTACCAGCAGCAGTTTCTCCAAAACATCGAGATAGCGCGCGACCGTATGACCTGTGACACCCATGGAGCGGGCATAGCGCTGTGCATTGAATAGCTCGCCTTGGTCATTGGCTATCATTCGCCAGAATAGGCCAAGCCGATCAGCAGCCATTTGAAGACCAAATTGCGGTACGTCGCGCTCAAGATAGGTCTGGATGAAATCATGCCGCCATTGAAGACTTTCGGTTTGGTCGCCGCGCAAATAGCTTTCGGGAAAACCGCCTTTCAGCCAGAGCGTATCTGTAATCTCTTCAATTTTACCATCATTATGCTCGGCGACTTCGCGAAGGTTCAGCGGGGCGAGTTCAATAAGACTGATACGTCCGGCAAGGCTTTCCGAAGATTGCCTCAATAGTTCCATCGAGGCGGAACCAAGAATCAAAAACTTCCCGCCTTCTCCCTTCATCCGCCGACGGGAATCAATTTGACCCCGCAATATCTGAAATATCTCCGGTGCGCGTTGTATCTCATCTAAGATTATAAGCTTGTCAGCATATGCTGAAAAATAGGCTTCAGGATCATCTAGTTTACGGCGATCCGATGGGCTCTCAAGGTCAAGATATTTTGCCTCTGAGCCCGCTTCGGATGCTATTTCCCGCGCTAGCGTGGTTTTGCCCACCTGACGTGGCCCTAGCAGGGCCACGCTGTCGAACTGCGCCAGTCGGCGTCTAACGAGTTTAAGAGTTTCACGGCGAATCATATCTAGCAATATTGTACTCAAACTTCAAGTTTGCAAGGTTAATTGTATGGCGGGCTCAAAAAACGGTCACGCTGCAACGTCACCGCGCTCAACGGAAAAGCATGTGCTGCATTGGTTGGGCTTTTTTTTCACGACATTTTTAGGCAATCCTGCAGCGATCGAATTGGTTTTGTGGATGGGCTCCCCACCTAAACTAAATCAAGAGTTCCTTGGCATGCCGCTTCTTGCTTCGCCGGATCAAATTATAAGTATGTCAGTTGTTGTCTTGTTGGCACAAATGGTCACAGATAGGGTCCGCTTTCGAGAAAAGAGAAATTGGTGGTCTACGTCCGAAATGAGGGCGCGAAGCTGGCATCGCATCCGCAGGTGAATGAAATGACCGCTTAGCAAGATCGGCGACAATGCGAACACCTCGCCAAGGCTCAAAGCGTCGGCTCGGCATTCCTAACGACTTCATCAATGCCATTGTCGGCGCTAAGCGGAGATCGTCCCTGCCGCGTGAAGTCCGAATTATCCCGACGGATGAACTTCATTTTCGAGTGCGGTGAGCCGCTCCAAGCATATCGTGTGAACCACTCGACCGAGTTCCTCAATCTGCTCGCACAGCCAAGTAAGTTCTTCCTCTTTGATGCGGTAGTGCTTGGAATAGCGAGCTTTCACGTACGCTTCTTTCAACTTCTCGAACCGCGTCCGATCTGCCCGAAGTTCGCGTGGCCATGCATCCACTAGCCGCATATCGATCCGTTCGGCTTGGGTACGCAAAAAGCCGAGATTGTGAACATGTGGCGTGTAAAAATTACAAACGAGCAAAACACAGTGATAAAGACTCTCGGTCGTCTGGTGCAAATCAAACGCCGCCTTTTTGCTGTAGCCTTTTTCCAAAGCATATTTGGCGACATCAAAGCAGCGCATCGCTGCAGGAAACCACTCCTCAAAATACTCTTTTGCCATCGCGAGCGCCTGCTCGGGCGTTTTGGGCTTGGGTACGTGGAGTTGCCGATCATCTGCCTCATAAAGCGCGATGCCTTCCTTGGCGACGTCCATGAAAAAGTAGCGGCCGTGCGCCAGGCCGTCATTTACTTCGCCCAGCGTGTGGACAATGAAGTTGACGGGCGTACGAAGCGTCTTGTCGATGGCCAGTTCGCGCATCAATCGGTTGTCGAGCTTCAGCCAGTAATCGACCTTGTCGGTCAGGCGCTTGTCGTTGACAATGATCAGGATATCGAAGTCGGAGCGATAGCCTTTCGCGGTGTGGGGCTCGTCAACCCAGCCGCCCCGCGCATAGCTTCCGTACAGGATGATCTTCTCGATCTTCCCTTTCTTCTTCCACTCGTGCTGCGCGAGCGCCAGCGCGTCTTCGAACTCTTCGAAGATGATCGCCTTCACGCGTTCGATCTCGCGTTGCTTGACTGCCGGAAGGTGATCGAGGTCGGTGCGCATATCTATCCCTATCGTGGAGTCTTACGCCTGCATTGGCAAGTGGCATCGCACAATATGTCAAGTTTGGGGTCGAGCAAGGCTATTTGGTCGCCAAACGGCAATAGAGCTGAACTTTCTGACGACGTTTTTATAGATTTCAGACGCCCGATAGGCTGAGAAGCCGTTCGTAAACACCTGCAAAACTGCGAAAAAGGGAAGAACGAAATTAGCGGGAAAGGACTGCCGATCTGTGAGCAAAAATCAGTATGCACCGAATGATAATGGCCCAAGATAAGATGTTAAGTTCGAGGGTACCCAATGTCTCGAACGGTGCACGGTAGTGAATTCAAACGACGCACCTGCATAATTATGTTTCCGCCTCATCGCCGAATGCGCGTTTGCCGCGCAGCCGCCATCGTGCGAGCGCTTGCTCGTGGTGATCACTTTGCAGTTTTGCTGCAACGGCAAGAAACGCTCCCAACAATACGGCCCGATCATCATCGGTCAATTCCACCAGACCGGCCTTTTGGACCAGCCCGCCCAGTTCAATCAAATGGCGCGTGCGTTCGCGGCGTTTCATAACCCATTCGCGTTTGTCGGTGCGACACTGGCTGGCTTCAATGCGATGGACCATCGCCTGCGTTCGCCTTATCGCCTTTGTTATCCGGTTGAGTGCCGTGCGCAGTTTTGCGTGATGAAGAGCGAAAGAAGGCAACGCCCCGCGTCCGCCATGCCTCCTGTTTCGCACTATCCTCGTTTTCGACAGCGGCAAGCAATGCGCCAGTCAGCACATCAACATCAAACGCATCGGCTCCGGTCGCGATCACCAGTTCGCCAAGCTGCTGCACCTTTCGCGCTTTGAGCAGCTTCGCCTTGTCAGTGAGTGCCTTCAGTTCCGAATCAAAATCGCGTGGTTTTCGCATATCGTGTCTCCAATCTTGCCTGTTGGAACCATCATAATATAAGCAGCGTTCGTGCGCAGTATTGTTGCCGGAACGCAGTGACACGGCTCGGTCCCCAGCAGGATTTATTCTGATGAGGGCGCGCTTATACGTCGTGCCGACGTCGCTTGAGTGGTGTAACTGGATTGCCATCATGGCAATCTATCATTTCTCGGCCAAAGTCATTTCCCGCGCCAACGGATCAAGCGCATTGGCTTCTGCTGCTTATCGTGCAGCGGAGCGTTTGCACGATAAGCGATTGGACCGCGACCATGATTTCACCAACAAATCCGGCGTTGTGCATTCGGAAGTATTGTTGCCTGACAATGCGCCCGAACGGCTTGGTGATCGCTCCGTGCTTTGGAATGAGGTCGAAGCCACTGAAATCCGAAAGGATGCACAGCTATCGCGCGAAGTGGAATTTGCGATTCCGCGAGAACTCAATCAGCAGCAAGGTATCGACCTTGCCCGCGACTTTGTGAAAAGCGAGTTTGTCGAACAGGGTATGATTGCCGATCTCAATGTCCATTGGGATATAGGTGCAGATGGCCTCGCCAAACCCCATGCCCATGTCATGCTCACCATGCGCGAGGTCAGTGACGATGGCTTTGGTGCAAAGGTGCGCGACTGGAACAAAACCGAGCTTGTGCAAGCATGGCGCGAGCATTGGGCGGATCATGCAAATGAGCGGCTGGCGTCATTAGACATTGACGCACGCATCGATCATCGCAGTTTGGAAGCGCAAGGCATCGACCTTGAGCCACAGAATAAAATCGGCGCACCTGCACACCGCATGGAGCGAGATGGGTTGGAAGCTGACAGGCTTGCCGAGCATCATGATATTGCCCGTGCCAACGGCCAGCGCATTATCGCTCATCCCGACATTGCCTTGGATGCCATTACCAAGGGGCAGGCAACATTCACAAAGCGTGATCTTGCTATGTTCGTGCATCGCCATTCGCACGGAAAAGACCAGTTCGATCTGGCAATGAGTGCTGTGCAGAATGCGCCAGATATTGTCGCCTTGGGCATGGACGGGCGCGGTAACGAGCGATTCACCAGCAAAGAAATGATTGCTGTTGAACAACGGTTACAGCGGGCAGCATTACAAATGGCGGAACGTGAACACCACCGCGTTGCTGCGCCGCCCCGTGAGCGGGCGCTTGCTGCCGCTGAGGAACGGGGGCTGTTTCTGTCGGGCGAACAGCGCGATGCTTTCGATCATATCACCAACGGCAAAGATTTTGGCATCGTGCTTGGTTATGCTGGAACCGGCAAGTCCGCCATGCTTGGCGTCGCACGGGAGGCGTGGGAAGACTCCGGCTATCATGTTCGCGGGCTTGCGCTATCGGGCATTGCCGCCGAAAATCTGGAGCAAGGTTCCGCAATCCCGTCCCGCACCATCGCCAGCCTCGAACATCAATGGGCGCAGGGCCGGGAATTGCTAAACGACCGCGATGTGCTCATAATCGACGAAGCAGGCATGATTGGTTCGCGCCAAATGGAACGGGTGCTGTCGCACGCGCAAGACGCCGGAGCCAAGGTTGTCTTGGTGGGCGATCCCGAACAGTTGCAAGCAATCGAAGCAGGGGCGGCATTCCGTTCGATCGCAGAGCGGCATGGTGGCATTGAAATCACCGAGATCAGACGGCAACAGCATGACTGGCAGCGCGATGCGACACGCCAGCTTGCCACTGGCCGCACAGCGGAAGCGTTGCAGGCATATCGCGACAATGACGCCATCCATGTCACCGAGACCCGCGAACAAGCGCGCGCGGAACTGGTCAAGGGGTGGGAGCGCGCGCGGTTTGAACATCCCGATCAAAGCCAGATCATATTGACCCATACCAATGATGAGGTGCGCGAATTGAATGAATTGGCACGCGGAACATTGCGCGAGGCTGGCCAGCTTGGCGACGATATTGGTGTTGTTACCGACCGTGGAGATCGTAATTTTGCATCCGGCGACCGGTTGATGTTTCTGCGGAATGATCGTGATTTGGACGTCAAAAACGGAACGATGGGTCAAATTGAACAGGTCAGTCCGCAAGGCATGTCGGTCAGGTTGGACGATGGCCGAAATGTCGCTTTCGACCTCAAAAACTATACGCATCTAGATCATGGCTATGCTGCGACCATCCATAAATCGCAGGGCATGACCATTGACCGCACCCATGTTCTGGCAACACCGGGACTGGACAGTCATGCCTCCTATGTGGCGATGTCGCGCCACCGCGAAGGGGTGCAGCTTCATTATGGCAAGGATGACTTTGCCAATGCCGACAAACTTGCCCGCGTCATGTCACGCGAGCGCGCCAAGGATATGGCGCTCGATTATGCCCGCAGTTCCAAAAGGGAACCGATGCGCGAATTTGCCGAGCGGCGCGGTATTACGTTCCGCAAACGCGCCATCGAAATTGTCCGAAAGACCGTTCCCGAAAAAGCGCGCAGCATCTTCGCTTCGTTCCGCCCACCGAAAGAAATCCAGCGCGACTTACGCGGCAATCCATTGCACAGCAAGGCGACCACGCAGGACTTATCGCGAGGCGTTCAAAAATATGCGCGCAGTCTGGAAGAAATAGACCGGATGGCGGACCGAGGCCTGCCAGCATTGCCACATCAGGAAGCTGCCCTCGACAAAGCCCGTAAGGCATTGAACCAGATGCAATCCAAAGCAGGCCGCGATCTAGCGGTCGCATTCAGCCGCCAGCCCGAACTCGTTGGCGAGGCTGCCAATGGTCGCACGGCAAATACCATACGGGCAATGCAGCTAGAGGCAGAAATTAGAACGAACCCAGCTATGCGCGCCGACCGCTTTGTTGAGAGCTGGCAGCGGCTGCACCGGCAGCGTCAGATGTCGATGGAGTCCGGTCAATATGATCGCAGCAAATGCATTACCGAACGCATGGGCCGTATGGCCAAAAGCCTGGAACGCGATCCGCAGGTCGATTCCTTGCTGCGGGGTCGTAAGATTGAGCTTGGGATTCACACCGAACGAAGCGGCGGGATCGGACACCAATTGACCGAGCATCTCGGACTTGGACGTAACCGAGGCTTGGACATTGGATTGTAAAGGAGACGAGTAATGGAAAATGATGCAGCAGACCTGGATGATGTTGATGAGGCCGCGAAGGCCTTTGGCAAACTGCGCCGTGAGGTGACGACCATGCGTCTCGCCATTGAGCAACTTGTTGATGAACCGAACAGGATTGAGATACCGGACTATACCGAGACATTAGCCGATATGTCCGCGCGCATCGCTGGAATGTCCAAACGCCTGAAATCGATTGGGTCCAGTCCAGCGATGGAATTGACGCCATCGGAATTGGCAGGACAAATCGCTACGGCAGGGGTTGAAGCGCGAAAGGTTGAACAGACAGCCCTCACAGATGCAACTAACAACCTTGGCGTGTATGTACGCGAAATGGCCAGTTTTACAGCATCGGCGCGGACGGCGCAGCAGCAGAATAAATGGCTGTTTGGGTTTGGAGCGTTTACGTTTGTTGTCGGTATCATTGCGACCACCGTATTTTTTGGCTGGTGATTCTTCTAACGAGCAAATTTGATACCAATGGCGGACCTGAAGCAATAGTGTTGGACTGGTCGCGGTTAAAAGCTGCCATTCTGCAAACGACCCAGTGTTAGTCGCTGACTGGCTCCATGCCAGCTCCCGAAAACCGGCCTTCATTCAAGCTCTTTCGGGCGGTCACGCCGGCGGAAAAGCCCTTGAGGGCAGGGTTGCCACTGTGAGTAGGTTGCCGTCGGGATCACGCACCTGCGCCAGTGTCGAATAGTCGCCCTCGATGTTATCCCCGAGCAGTATCCCCACGCGCTGCAGCCTACGGCGCTCGGCCGCGACATCGTCGACGTAAACGAACATCACGCCCCTGCCGGCAATCTCAGCGCTGGTGGAAAGCATTAGTCCGCCCTCGTCGAAGAGCTCCCACTGCACCAGCGTATTCATCGGCCGGTAATCCGGCCCACGACCGAGCAACTTCGTATACCAGCCTTCGGCCGCCGGAAGGTCTGCGGTGAGCAATGCGGTGTAAGTCTTTTTCAGGTTCATTTGTTCTTCTCCGTGCCGACTTTGGAATGAACGCCTGCTCGACCCTATAGGTTCCGGCGATATCTGGAGGTCGATCGAACGGCAGCCTTGCGGACTCTGAGCTTGAAAGCGGGTTGTCAGGAATCCACCCAAATGAAGTCATTCGATTTGGTCGGATGGAAATTAAAAGTGGCTGGTCAGTTAACGCCCCTATTGCGGACGTCAGGGAGGTCATATCTGTTGTTCGATTCTTGGTCGCACCCGCTCCTGGGTTATTGAATTGTCTTGCAATGCAACAGCCTCGGTGAAACACGCGCCTGTGTGATATGCCCTTCAAATGCCCGACAAATAATCTCGATCAAGCGCCGCTACGAATGGGGTGATTAAATCTGGTAACGCAGGTTGAGGGGTCGCGCAAATATTTGTGCAGGTCGATAACGTTCTGGGTTATCAAAGGGCCAAGCATATAGCCCCTCCCGTTGTTTTGTGAGTTCATTCCCACAATGTTCGGCCCGAATAGCCAAGCACCTCCGCTTGCGCCACGATCCATTTTGGGATGGGTCGCAAGAGCCACGACACGTCTCTTTCGGCTAATTGGCCCACGCATGCCCTGGACCTTAACCGGCACTGCTCCTCCCTTGTATCCTGCGGGATAGCCCAATGATTCCAGTACTCGCTCGGGTGGTGTCGTTACGCCGAGAGCCTTTGGCGCGGGCCTTTTAAGGCGTAAGAAAGCAATGTCGGCAGCCACAGTTCTCCAGCTCTGTCCGTATCGAAAGTCCGTGAATCTGATTGCACAGTCGGTTTCGAAGACCTGCGGATTCGGCCCCCCGGCCCCTAAGATGAAAGTTCTTTTCTTCCCCCAAATGAGCTTAGCATCGACCAGGCAATGAGCAGCCGTCATCACCACAGTTTTTGTTGGAGCCATTACCTGCCCGGTGCAGACGGTCATCGATCCATCGGCCCGAACGCTGAAAACCTTGCCGACAGTGTTATAGGGCCATTCAATGGTATCCACTTCCACCGGAGGCGCGGCAGCGTTTGCCCTTTCATAGGCGGCCGACTTTGAATCTTCGAAGGCATCATCAGGCAAGGTCAATTTTGCTTGTTCGTTCAACTGCGGCTCGACAGCGGCCTTTTGCCGCTCTTGAGTCCAGAACTCGTCCGCGTCAAAAGACTGGTCTGTGTGGGAAGATGAAGAGGTTGCGCCGTCGTATGTAAGATCGCCATTTGCGCCAGAACATCCCGAAATAACAATGCCTGTAGCCAAAAGAGATAGCTTCAGGTAGCTTATGTCTACGGCAAAGTTTTCGGGGGTCGGCATGAAATATTTCTTCCCAATGGGGATAGGTCTAGCGTGTTTGAGTAACACAGCGTTCGCTCAAGACACAGCGAAAGACGAAATCTTAACACTTTGCGGATCGGCTGAAGGGATCGACAAGATCGCCGCCGATGAGTCGATGTTCCCGAACTACGATCGGTTCCAAGCGGCAGCCTTGCGGAATTCAGGCGAGAATCCTGAAGCTCTTTATAGAAAATCAATTGAGGATCGTTGCGCTGCGTTGATTGCTGAGCCTGAGATTGCCGAGAGCGGTCAGTCATTCAGTTTCGATCCCACGAGGATCGTAGCGGTTGTTTCAGTGTTTGATCACCCGAGCTTCGGCTGCAGCGCTTCGTGGGACAAGGATTGCAAAGGCAAAGTCACGGTGCAGGTTCCGTCAGGCTATCAGGCTTGCGGGATTTCCTACAAATGGCGCAGCGAGGGTGATGGTGAGCTGATCGAGCCGGTCAAATCAGTCTTGTTCCACAACGGCGACGAACAAAAGCCGGCCCGCTTTCGAGGTTACGAGTTTTCATACAAGGCCGCAGGAAATGGCCAGCTGATCATCCAGCACAAGGGCAAGATTAGCATCTCGGGCGTTAAGATTTACGCGATTGATGCATCGTTCGACAATGAGGTAAGGTTTCGCACAGGTTGCGATTTACCTGATGACGGGAAAGATCCAATGGACGACATCGTCATCCCGCCAGAAACCTGAGAGTGTCCCCCGTCAGCATTCAATAGACAGACTGGCTGCATAAAATAAGTGAGTGTTTTGGTTTCATCGCAGTGACTGTAAGGAACGAAGATGAAAGCAAA
>NVXM01000009.1 GCA_002733865.1 Sphingopyxis sp. | reverse complement strand
CATTAACCTCAATCAACGCCTCGATCTAAAGCGTTACAGGACTCACGCGCACGACTGCATGGATGCAGGAGGTAGGGCGACGCAGGAAGCCAAAGCCGAGCACGACTGCATTAATCAGAGGTGCCCTAGCGGAAGGCAGCTCGTAAAGCGGCAAGTGAATCTTGGTCAGCTTTGAAGCGTAGTTTCAAGTAAACGCCCTGAGCCGTAAAGTTAGCGGCGGAGAAGTCGCTATCAATAAAGCCACTGAAGTTATAACCAACGCTCACCCAAGTATTGGTCGCCGGAATAAAGCCAACTGATACACCCAGTCCGTGATTTACTTGGCCCGCTTCATAGCCGTGCAAGCGACGACCATGAGCACCCACATCCCAACGATCCGTCAGATGGTGGCGCCATTCTGCCGCCATGAAGTCGGTGGTAGAGGCATAGTTATCACCATCATATTGATCAAGAACACGTTTAATACCGTACTGACCAGCCAACTGATCACGATCACTGATCATCCAGTTCAGGTGCGCATTGTTAATAAATTTACGTGTACGATCTGGCGCACCATTGCCGCCGATTGAGTCTTGTACCCAGCGAGTTTGCCATAACAAAGCGTATGGATTTTCACGTGGACGAAGGGCTAAATCGAAACGGGCATCAAACTGGTTAGCATAGTAGTCGCTGGCTGACTCATGGAACCAATCAATGCTGCCACCTGTTGCCAGTGCATCCGTTAACGGGTGGTAGACATTGGTGCGGGCTACCCATTTATCGAGGCTGCTACCGTTACGGTATTCAATACGGTTATTCCACTGCCATTGTTCTGTACGGTAGGCGGATCCTGCGTAGGTCGCATGGAAGTTTTCAGTGGTGCCTTCTTCTTCCGGCGCGCTGTTTTCAAGATCTTGGGTTTGTTCAAAGCCTGCACTTAACGACCATTGCTCATTCAGCATGTAATCTTGGCTCAAACCAGATACAGCGAATAAACGGTAGTTATCATCCACTTCGACTTGCTCAATACTTTGCTCTGCGCGGCCACCGGCCCATGGTGTTGCACGTACACCAAATACGCTACGTTCTGGTGCTTCCGATTCAAAACCTGTTTCGTGTTCTGCGAATAAACCGTAGTTCTTAGTCAGGCGGTAATCCGCACCGAGCAATAGACGATCATAGGCGTCAGAGCGCTCGCTGATATTGCCGAGTAATTGGCTACCTAACGTCAGGCGGTTATTCATCAAGCGCTGACTGTAACCTAGGCTTACCTGATCAGAATACAAAGTGTCGTCTAAGTTTTCTTGTTGAGCTGTAATGACACCAACCGAGACTTGCTGGTTATCATTGAGACGATGAATCCAGTCCGTTTGACCTTGGTAGCTGTCATAGCCAGTGGTTAGGCCTTGATGATGGAAGGCGATTAACTGGATACGGTTGTCGTCGTTAATGTACCAGTTACCTTCAATTCCTTCTTTGCTGAAATCGTTTTCGCTTGAAGACGTTTGGTCTAGACCGAAGTTGTCTTCTTGCTGGCGCACATAGGCTTTGGCATCGAAATGTTCATCACGGTGTGATACTTCAATTAAGTGCGCGTTGGCGGTATCGCCATTCCCTGAAATAACTTCTTCAGACTGTGCGAGTTCTGCACGAATTTCAGTGTCGCCTAATTGTATTTTGGCATCGACAGCGCGAAGGTGACGGTCGTCGCCAGATTGGTTCTGGGAGATCGAGGTGACACCGGCACGTACTTTGTTATCGAGTAGTTTTACACCGGCACGACCACCGGCGATGTAACCAAGGTTATCGCCGTTATCAACTTCGTATTCCGCCACAATGTATTGTGGGTTAAAGGCATCATCCGTGCTGGCGATTGGGCCTTTGAAGTAAATAGTACCGTCGGAGTAGTCAATGACGTAGTCGATATCACGAGTCAGGTTGGTCGTGGTTAGAATATTTTCACTGCGGTAGCGGCTACGTACGATTAAAGTCAGGCTTTCGCTATTCAGTACCAATTGCTGATTGCTTAAGCGGTACAAACCCGAGGTGCCGTCACCTTGAATCTCTTCACGAACAAAACCTTGATTGGTTTGGCTAATAAAGCCAGACGCTTCAAACGTTTCACCTTGGTAAACACTTTGAATACCCGTTAGCTTACGGCTGTAGCGGCCTAGTTCAGTCACGGTTAAGTTGGTGTCAATATCACCAAATACGGTGTAGAAACGCTCACGCTCAACACGTACATAAAGCTTGCGACCTGAGCTTGCATCTAATTGCTGCTGGCTGGCATCACCGTACAGTGTGTAGTAGCGATCAGGTTCAAGAAGGCGTGCAAATGGCTCGGCGTTTTCTTTGCCTGAATCATAAGCCGCAGTCACTAACCAGTCGCCCATGACTTGCCCTTGAGCGAAGAAGGCGAGACGACCGTCGTGGTAAATGTTGTCATCAACACCAGCCGCTTTCATGGAAGCGCTGTCGCCACCATTGGCGTTATAACCTACGGCTAAATCACCTAAAGCCACCAAGATCCAGTCACGTTCTTTGGGCTTTAACCAAGCGCGGATTTCATCGGTTTGGCCACTGCCGTGATTGAAACGTAATACCACCTCACCTGAGCGGAAGGTCGGTGAAAGACGAATTTGCGCGACCCCATCTTGGCCTACTTGATAATGCGGGCGTTGCATATCTGTAAGCGGATTTATTTCCTGTTCACGTTGTTCGCTGTACAAAGTGTAAGGCTCAAGAATATCGACCTTGCCTTGTACGTTGGCACGAATTGGGAAGCCATCCTTGTCTGTCAAACGAACGGCAATAATCGGGCTGTTAATACCATCAGCGAGTAGTGTACTTTCGTTTTCTACTAACTCGGCGTGAGCAGGCGCTTCAGAGAAATGTACTGTTTTATTGAAGCGGCTAACCACACGGCCAGCGGTATCCATTACTGTTACTTCGAAGTGGTTTGGCCCAGACATTAAGTCGACACCACGCCATTGGCTAACGACCAAATTACGGGTTCGGCTACTGGTGTTACCGTCAAAGTTTAACGCGCTGACTGGCGAACCATTTAACGTTAGAGTGGCTCGTTCACTTTTACTGTGTGAAATAGCAATCTTGGTGGAGCTAATGGACGGGCTGCGATCCAATGGCGGCCATAACCACTGAGGCTCGTCAGGGGCCGTTTGGAACCAAGCTTCATCATATTCTGGAATGGACATTTCAGATGGCAAACGAGCCGGGTTACCTGCGGCTGTTGCCATCAGTCCTGATAAGCCGGGTATCATTGCTTGTATACGAGCTAGTTGAACATCACTTCCCGCGCTCGCTAAATCCACAACAGCATCAGCATTCAAAACTTTTACTTCAACTCGGCGGTTGAGTGCCCGGCCTTCGCGGGTGTTGTTACTGGCGACCGGCTCCGAAGGTCCACGTCCTGATGACAGTATGCTACTTGGGTCAATCCCTAGTTCTTCGGCTAGGTAAGCAGCAACCGACTCGGAACGTGCTTCTGATAATACTTGGTTGTTGGCAAAAATATGCTGTACACGGCTAGAGATACGAGAACTATCCGTATGACCAATAACCTCAAGTTTCAAGTTACCTAAGCCATCCAGTGCTTCAACAACGTTGGTTAAGTTGGTTTTGTCGTCGTCCGTTAGGATGTCCGAAAAGTTCGCGAATTTTGGCGGAATGACGGGTTTAACATTCTCTTCTTTCGGCGGCAAAATAAGCTTAATGGTGGTTGTCACTGGCTGTATTTGTTGCGGAGACTGACCGTCCGACTGGAAGCGAGTAATGGCACGAGTTACAAGATTTCCCATTGGCGCACGGTCACTGATGTAAGCATTGAATTCAATCAGGTTTTTCCATTCATCAGGCTTATCTTGTAAACGGTAAATTAGGGTGCCGTAAGACACTTCTGGGTCTGCGACTCTGCGTCCATCAATTTTTGATGAGCCAGTTTCATACACAAAGCCTTCAGGCAGAGAGATCATCCCCATTACGTTTTGCAGTGGTAAGCCATTGCCATCGATAGTGAGCTTGTAACCTACTTTCTGATCAACCGGTGAGTTGAATGGTGGCGTTGCCTGCTCTTCAGCATCTAAGGGTATTAATAGGTGATCCAATTGCTGACGAATTTCACCGATCTCTGGTTCACGCATTTTTAGGAAGAAGTCGACGCGCCAGAAACTACCGCCCTGAACATCGACAAATTGGCTGAAGTTACGACCGGCATGGAAACCACGAGTCGGACATTCCATAAGTTCCATGTAGGGAGGGATGGTGGCTTTATCCATTTGTACAACGTGTGTGCCTGGCTTAACGTCTTCTATGTGCCACTCACCTTGTTCGTCAGAGACAACGTAGGTACCGTCTTCCATAAACAGACGAATATTAGGCACGCCGTCAACAGAGGCTTGGTTACCTTCACAGTCATCTAAGTAGATACGGCCAAATAAGCGCGCGGTATCTTTGAAGAACTCATCACGAATAATAACGCTGGCTTTAGCGCTGTTTGCGGTAACTATGTCATCACTAAGGCGTACGTTGTTAGTGACTTCGCCACGGGCGAGTGCGGTAACTTGAGCAATATAGGTCAAGGTCATGCGATCAAACGGCGCAATTTCATCAATTAGCAGGCTTAATTCGCGGCCGTCTTTACTGATGTCGAGATCGACTTTTTCACGATCTAAACGCGCTGAGCCTTTCATGTAACGCAAGCCTGCTGGCAGATTATCAATAATGCGAGCGTCAGTCGCTTTTACTTCGTTGTTCACGAGAGTGATGGTGAAACGAATGCTGTCACCAATGCCTGCTTCTGTTTTTCCGGCTTGCTTACTAATTAGTAGGCTGTTGTCTAGCGGGTCGGCACCGATGTCAGTGCGGAAAACCCGATTGTTGATGATGAAGCTTTCACCGCGCGAGATACCACTGACGTCAAATGGGCCGTTAGGGGTGTTTCGTAATGTGTCGTCATCAAGATCAGAGGGAATTCGGAAAGTCTCCGGCCCGACCAACTGCAAGTAATATTCGCCGTCGGCAATGACTGGGAATGAGAATTCACCAGGGCCAAACGTCGGCGCGACGGCACTGGCAGTGATCCCATCAGCCGGGCCGCTCACTACAGTAACCGGGTAGGGCGTTTCACCGTCTTCATCAAACACTTTACCGTCAGCGGGTAGGCCAGTTGCTGCATCAATAAGGGTAACTGAAACACCATTGATCGGTGCGCCATTGCTGGAATCAAAAATGCGGCTGACAGGGTTGAACACGGTCGCAGCATCAACGGTGTCAGTAGGGTCGTTGACATCGGTGTAGGTGGCGGTCAATTCTGTGCCTGTTTTGACCGAAAGAATGCCATCGTAAGGTGTTGCGCCAGAGCCAACATCTTGTGTGGGTAGTACACCGGCAAAAATGCCTGTGTTATCACCAGTTTCAATTAATGTAAGTGTTTCAGTATCGCTGCCATCAGGTGTCGAGATAGTAACAACGATAGTGTCCGGACGTACCGGGTTAATGTTCTTATCGCCTTCGCTAACGATGATGACAACAGGTTCACCCGCACGGTAGCCAAATTCATCTTCGCTCGTAGGAACCGTTACCGGAAAGGTGTTAATCGTACCGTCTAAATCGGTAAAGCCAGTAACCGGCGTAAAGTTACCTTGGCCGTCTCCATATTCGGTGCCATTAAGCGTGATAGGGCTGCCGTTGGCATCAAGGTGGGTAAGGGTGATTTCAGCGGCAGTCGGTGCCACAGGCCCAGGGTTCACTTCTTGAGTGGTCAGGGTCGCAGAATCACTGCGGCTGAAATCAATGTTGTTCACTGAATAGAATGCGGTCGCAGTATTGGTAATTTCCGTGCCCGTTGGTGTTACCGCCGCATGAGCAGCAGTTAACGTCAGACACAGTAATACAGCAGCAGAGAAAGCGCGTTTAGCGCTTTCGCTGCAGTGACTTACCATTAGGCTCCAAATGGACCGCATTCAATCAGCTCCGGATCAGTTAATCGTTACTTGGAAAGTAATGATGTTGGTTTCTTGATCCGCAGCGTCTTCACCGCCATCAACTGTGCCTAAGTTAACCGTAATTGTATTTGTGCCAGCGTCGTAGCTAGCGATACTTGGGTCAACGGCTACCGGAGTAGTGGCACCGTCCAATGCTACTTTAATGCCTTCTGACTCAAGGTAAGCTGTGTCAGTTGGAATAGCGTCGGTGACGATCACGTTAGTTGCGTTTGCAGTACCTGTATTCGTCAGGGTAATTGTGTATTCAACAACAGCGCCCGGAATCGCTTTCGGATTTGTTGTGCCGTTGAGTGGATCACTGATTACTTCTGAACTTTTAGTCAGGTTGCTGATGGTGCCGTCACCTTCAAGGTTCGGGAAAACCAGCTGCAATGCATCAACAAGCGTTTCACTGTTGTCTTGATCAGTATCAGCAAAGACGATCTCGATGGTGTCTGCACCATTTGGATTGGCTGCATCATCCACTGAACCGTTCGTTGGGTCATTGTCGTCTGTATCTAGCTGATAAGTTGTACCATCAACGGTAGATTCAACCCCATTGACTGTCACGCTAGAGATAGCAACGTCTTGGTCAACACCGTCAATTTCAGCTTTTGGCACAGTAACGAAAACAGTCACTGTTTCATCCGCTGGAATTTCAGCCGTTGGTCCTGACAGTAGTGTGTCTGCGGCGTCTAATACACCCGGCGTGCCATTAACTGGATCATCGAGGTAGTAGCTGTAAGTTGTGCCGGTATCAATGGTATCCGTGTACGTGGTACCACCAATATCGAGTGTTGAGTCGGTTTCGTTTGTTGCGTCAACGGTAAAAGACGTCGGTGCGTTACCATCATTGGTAATCTGCACTGAGGCAATGGTCACGTTGTCCGCTTCAAGCGAGGTTTCGTTTGGATCGGTTGTTAGCAGACGAGTCAAAGCAAAGTCGACTTTAATATCGACGTTGAATGTATCTTCTGCTTCAACGGCGGTCTGATCGACGCCATTGATCTGATAGTTCAGGGTTGCAGTGTTGGTTACAGGCGTGCCTGCAGCCGTACCGGCAGCATGAACTTGAACCGCTAGCGAACTTAGAGTCGCCAATACAACAGGGCTAACAATCTTCAGATGCTTATTCATAATTCACCTCCAGCCGGATTACTTAACCCGAACTTGAAATTCAACATTGCCAGTTGCACTTGGAGCCAATGGCTCGTCGAGTACCCAGCGAATGTTTTTAATGTCTTTTGCACCAGCAGGACGAACTTCGCCATCTTCTAGTACCTTAAGTTCCGACATCCCTGCGAATTGCGAACCATCAACTGAGTAGCTGATGGTTGCACCTGTACCATTGGCGCTGTTTACGATGTAAACCGTGCTTTCTGGTACAGGGTTATTGATGGTGACACCACTGACCGGCTCTTCTCCGGTGTTGACGTAAGTGATTCGGTAGCCAACTTTATCGCTCGGTGCGATTTTGTCGGCTTCCTTCCACTCTTCAGCGATGCTGCCATCTTCCTGTGGAGTTGCTACAACCTTGTAAGGTGTGCTCTCTAGGCTGACGGCAGCAAAGGTGCTGATCGGCAGTAGGAAAAGTAGTGCAGTCAGTAAACGCATATGTGTCACCTCAATGATCAGTTGATTGTTGCTTGCAGTCTGATTTCAATCGTTGTGTCCTGAGTAACAGTACCCAGAGAAACGGCAACGTCAGCACCGGTTACTGCAACAGTATCGGCATCAGCAGCATCCGTGGTAGCAACGCTATCAACCGTTACAGAGTTAGCAACATAAGTCAGATCCAGTGGGATAGTATCGGCAACTACTAGGTTGTTAACGTCGCCTAACTTGGCAGTGACAGTGATCAGGTAAGTGACAACAGTGCCAGGAATATCAGTGGTGCCACCGAATGGGTCTTGACGGCTTTCAATGGCTTTAGTGATATCAACAGTGGCATCAGTAATGATGTCGCCAATAACAAAAGAACCGGTGTCAGAATCAGTTGGGTTGTTACCAACAACAGCACCTGAAGGTGTGTTAGTTCCTTGACCTGGGATCAGAGTACCTGGAGCCGCGCCAGCAACACCTGGAGTGGCAGAGCTTGCGGTCAGTTCTACATCTGCTTGCTCGCCAGTCACGCCTGTCGCAGGGATATCACCAACAACGAAGATGGTGATGTCTTCATCAGCATCAAGGACTACGTCAGCAGTAACAGGAAGGTCGTTCGCAGGATTGAATACACCGTCGTTATCCGTGTCGGCATAGATAGTGATGCCATCAGCATCAATGTCATCACCAGCAAGGTTGGTTGCATCAAGTGTGAATGCTTCGGTGCCGTTACCAATGTTGGTTACGGTATAGGTCAGAACTTGGTCAGTGTCACCCGGTTGAGTTGATACTGGAGTCGCATCGTCAGCCGTTACGTTAACATTGATCAATTCTGCAACAGTGATGTCCGGTGCGGTTGCAGAGGTAGTCCCTGTGTTTCCCGTTGTTGGATCATCAAATGTTGCGGTTGCGGTGTTACTAATAATAGCGCCGGCATCGGTACCAACAGCCCAAGTTGCTGAAGAAGCAACGAGGCCTGCGGCGAGTAGGGCGGTTTTTGTCATGGTCTTCATAGGATTTCCCTTACTGGACTTTTACTTGATAAAAAATATTGAAAACAGGACTGCCATTCACATCACTCCCGGGCATAGTGCCGGTGGGGGTGATACGAAAATCTGTTATCAACGGATCGAAACCATTAGCGTCTGGGGTCGGTTGATAACCGAACGTCAGGCCGCCATCGTTAGAAAATTCAACGTCATCTGTTGTCGACGTGAGATTCTCGAATGTCAGTGTCAGATTGCTGGCTGGGTTGCCATCAACCAAGCTAATTGGACTTACATTGGCATCAGTACCGACATAAAAGTCAGTGCCTGTAGCTAGTTTGTCGACAATCGCAATACTGTCAGTATCAGTGGTGCCTTCGCCGGCATTACTGACCGTTAAGGTGTATTCAATGCGTGCTCCGGGAATGGCTTTAGGATTACTAGTGCCATTCACTGGATCATTGATCACATCCATCGACTTTTGCAGTGTTAGCTGAGCTGGTTGCACCAGTGGAATGGTGTACGTTAGCTCGTTAAATACCGTGCCTTCATAACCTTCATCGGCACGTACTTTGAATCCCCAGTCACCACTGACCGCATCGGGTTCAGTAGAATACGGGTACTCAACAGTAAGTGTGGATGCTGTTGTGTTAACGGCAGACATGACGGCTAGGTTGGCAGGTGTTTCTCCGCTAGGGCCGTTAATTGTTATTCTTGTATTCGTCACGTCGTATGCACCAAAAGGATCGGTTATGTCAGCACGAACATAATAATCCCGGCCGGGATTTAACGTTGTGAGCTGGTTACCGTTTGGATACGTATCGTCATAAAGTGTGACACTTTCTACATTGATTACGGTATTTGAGGTCAACGCTGCGAGCGACGTCACACCATTGTTTGAGCTGTAAACACGCATTAATCGGTACTGCGGGAAATCAGTGACTGACCCACCAATTCGACTTTGAGCAACAACGAGCTGTAGTACATCCCCGGCTAATAACGCCATCGCATTATTGATCGCCATATTAAACTGATAGGTTCTGACAGAATCCGGTGCAGTCGTGTTGGCTGCGGTTAATAGCGCGACTTGCTGAGACGCTGATGCAATTGTTGTGACGACACCTGAACGATTAACACGTAAAGAGACCGTGACGTCATGTTGGTATTCATTATTATTGCCCTGACCTGCGGTTAGGTTATTTTGCAGTCTTAGGGTGACAGGAATCGGCTGTGAGTAATCCAAGCTAACGTCTGTTTGCAGTGCCGGGCTAAGACCCCAAGTAATCGATTGCAGGTCATTGACGGTTTGGTAGCCACCGGTGGTATCCGCAATTCGCGTTAATGTCGCGTCACTTTGCAGGTATAAAGGTTTGTTGCCGCTGTTATTAAAGGCGTTATTGATGGTGACTGTTGGGGACGTAATTGAGTAGTTGGTGGCCGGATTACCGATAACCGCAGTGTTGGTGATCGTTTGCCCGTCCTGAGCACCAGCTGAAATTACAGCATCGATGATGACTGAGATGCTGGCACCCGACGTGATGCTCAAATCGTTAATCACTACAATACCGGTATTATTGTCTCCAGCAGGGGCCGGTTGGCTATTATCTGTGCTGCTCGCTGGACGTTGGAATATGTTGTAAGACGAAATCAACGCCGGCATGTGATCCGTTAAATTGATATTGGTGGCATTGAAATTACTGCTATTGGTAATCGTCAATGTATAGCGCAAAGTATCGCCTGGCAGTACTTGGCCACCGTTTAAGTCGAGTACGGATTTTGTGGATGCCGAGAGGTTGGCATCTTGCAAAATAACAGTAAGGTCATCAATGTTATCTGCTGGGTTGTTATCAAAGTTAACCCCGTCAAGAACGGCATCGCCACTAATAGCTCCTTTAGTCGTATTACTGGTGCCGAAAATAATGCTCAGTGGCGGAGCGTCGCTTCCCACTGGGATAGCATTTGCGAACGTACATATGACTTGGGACGTTGATGCGGTGCAGTTCCAGTTGGTGCCGGAGAAGCCTTCAAACGTCGCACCGTCATTTAATGGAAGAGTGATGGTAGAGCCCGCAGGCGCGACTAACGGTCCGTTGTTCGTTGCCGTAAAGTTGTAATTGATCGTTGCGCCACGAGAAACACGAGCAGGCGCACTGGTACGCAGCGTCATATCACTGACGGGTTCATTGGGAATACTAATCACCTCTGCCGTCAAAAATACCAAATCCTGACCTGAGGAGTAGGTCGTTGTGACGGAAGTCTCGCCTGGCGTTAGGTACTGACCAATATTGAAGTCATCAATATCCACACCACTGGTGTTACCAATAGTGTTTGAATACGAGTTGAACTGGTTATTCGCTGGATTGTTATTGTCAGTTAAACTGATGTTTTCAAATACGAGAGCTTCACTGCGACCGTTAAAATTCTCAGAGTTACCAGCATCACCTTCCCAAGTAATGTGTGCGTGTTTTGCGCCTAAAGCTGCCGCATTTTGCGCAATAATAAAGTTGTCAGGGTTCAGGGTAATGGCATCGCCGCGGAACGATTTAAAACCGTCATACAGGTTAACTACGCGTAAAGGTTCGGAAGCATTCTCGTATACCAACAGCATTGCCCAACCGGCATAGGCGGTCGAGTAATCACAATAAGGGGTTTGGGTGCGGTTAAAATTAACCCCTGAAACCGTATACGTGCCAGAACCGTTTACACGGCTGGTTACGTTCGCACGAGAGCTGTAATAAATTGAATTAACAGTCCCGCCGTTATTGGTCGGAATTTGGTAAGACTGTTCGTAGGTGTAACCGGCGGTGATCGACGCGCCATTTAGAGTGGCGGTATTATCCGCATTACCAGAGCCAGACCAGTACAAATAAGCCGCTTTAACGGTGCTGCCCGCCGGAAGGGTAATAGAGTCAGACACACTGTTGAGTGGCTGGCTACAGCCATTTTCACCTTGGCGGAATGCGCCACCTAATAACTCATAATTGAGATTACCTGCCAAGCTTTCACGTAATACAATCTCACCGTTAGCAAGGCTTTGCGAAGCGATGGATATGGATGGTGAGGTAATGTTGTAAGTCGATGCGCCACTAGAAATAGACGCCGTATTCGAGATAACACCACCTTGTGGTGCGCTATTAGACACAACCGCATCAATCACTAATTCTTCGCTGCCATTTGCTGCAATCGTCATGTTCTCGATAACAACTAAGCCATTGTTGTTACTACCTGCAGGTGCCAGTTGGCTATTATTGGTGCTTCCTGAAGGCTGTCGTACTACCTCAAAGCCGCTAATGTACTGAGGCAGGCTATCCGTGAGTGTGACGTTATTGGCATTGAAATTACTGTTGTTGATTAGATCAATGGTGTAACGCAGGGTGTCGCCTGGATAGAGCAGGCCGCCGTTAACGTCAACCACGCTCTTAATAGAAGAAGAGAAGTCAGCATCTTCAATGTTCACATTAACAGAATCGGTGTTGTCGAAGAGGTTGTTGTCAAAGTTAACACCTTCAACAGTGGCCGTTGTTGATGCGGTTGCTTCAGTACTTCCGGTTGTCGATAACAACAATGAAATAGACGATGACGTGTTATTACGCCCCAATGATGTGTTGTAAGTACAAATAACGTCAGAAGCATTGGCATTACAATTCCAGTTGGTTCCTGAGGCGCTTACAAAATTTGTTTCAGTCCCTAAAGGAATTGTCACCACTGTGCCGGCGGGTTCGTCGCTAGGACCTTGGTTAGAGACAGAGACGCTGTAGGTAATATCAGATCCACGAGATACAGTCGTCTCAAAGGTAGAAATATCAATACTTAAATCACTGACCGCTTCATTAGGAATGCTGATGATTTCCGCGGTTAAGAACACTCGATCTTGCCCAGATGAATAGGTTGTACTGACAGAGGTTTGTCCGGGCTGCAGGTAGCTACCAATTTGGTAAGTATCCAAATCAACGCCAGAGGTACTACTGCTACTGGTATTCGAGTATGAATTGAACTGATTACCTGCCGGGTTACCAGTTCCTGTAAGGTTCGAACCATTGAAGGTTAATGCTTCAGATATATTGTTCAGCGATTGAGAGTTACCGGCATCACCTTCCCACGTAATGTGTGCGTGCTGCCCTTGGGTCAATGATGGGTTGTCAGAAACAATAAAATTATTAGGTGTGAGCGTGATCGAACTACCATAGTAGTCACGGAAACCATCAAAAATATTAATAACTCGTAGTGGCTCACTAGGGTTTTCATAAATAGTTAATAGCGCCCAGCCGCCGTAAACGCCGGCGACGTCGCAATAAGGTTGGCTTGTATCAATCGTGACTCCAGAGACAGTATATATCGCAGAGTTCGCTGAAATTCGAGAGGTAACATCGGCACGACTACTAAAATAGTTACGATTATCAACAGTTAAGTTGTATGTGATATTCGCATTTACTTGGCTGCCGTTTAACGTCACGTTGGTATCTTGCTGGCCCGAACCAGACCAATATAGGTAGGCCGCTTTTAAATTACTGCCACTAGGAATAGTGACACTGGCAGAAGATTGGGTAAGCGCCTGGCATTCGTTGGTCGCACTACGAAGAGAATTACCGTTTAACTTGAACTCTAAGTTCCCTGCGTAGCTTTTGTATAACCGAATATCTTGGGCGTTAGCAGTACCACTCATAACGAGTGTGAACAAAGACATAAGTAAGACCGCCAAACAGCGGAAACGTTTGGAAAATACAGTCGTTTTTGGGTGCATGATTCCTTGCACCTTATTTATGGTCTTCAAGTGGATTGCTCATCCCAGTTGGTGTCCTGTATTTCATGAGTAACATGTACAGGATTCTTGTAACGTGGATGTTACGATTGATGTCGTGAAAGGTCAATTTAGTGAAGAACTGTTAAATTTATAATTTCATTCGTAAATTCAGATAGTTGGAAGTGCTTCTTTTTCGTTGGTACAGAAGTGACATAATCTAATCGTTGTTTTTATTATTGTTCCATATTTGTTGTTAATTGTGTGCTCTAATCCCATTCTGTGTCAGAAATGTACAAATTGTCACCCTAATGCGACAACCAGTAAGGGAAGTGTAAAGAGGAATGAAGGCGAAAATGATCGTCAAAAATGTGAGCTAATCCCCCATTTTCTCAGTGATTAGAGAGTGATTTTTCTAGACCTATGATTGGCAGGCATAAAAAAACCCGAGTTGTCTCGGGTTTTTTTGTCGCAAAATACCTGATTTAGAAGGCGTATTTGGTTGTGAAGTAAATGCGATTCATTGACACGTCGTCACCGCCAACACGTTCAACCGTTGCTGTGCTGTATTCTGCACCGTAAGTCAGAGACTTTACAGGTGAACGCATGATGTTAACGCGCACACTAGAAGCGTCTGTTACGCCAGTAGCAACCGCATCATCGTAATCAGCCGAGAGCATGCCGTAGACTGCACTTGAGCGCCACTCGCTGTTCCAGTGATGGCGATAGGCAACGAAGGCTGCTGTGGTTTCACTGGCTTCAAGATCATCGCCCACCAGAGCGGCGTCGGCAACGGCACCCAGGCCAACATAGCGCCCGACGCCGGTGCCCGCTGTTGCACTGAATTTCAGGTCGTCTTTGCCTATCATGACTTTACCGGACAGGTTCACACCATAGCCCATGGTGGATGTGTCATCGTCTTCAAGTGCACCGTCGTAGCTGAGTTGGCGCACCAGTGCTGCTACAACGAGGTCGGCGTCACCTGCTTTGATTTTGTAGCTGGCGGTGATGTCAGGAATCATTCCGTTGTCGCCAGAGTCTCCCGCACCAGTCGTTTGAGGATTCTCTAATGATACAGACAGGTCGCCCGCGGTGTAGCGAACCTGAGGCTGACGAATAAATACGGTGGACTCACTTGGACCAATGAAGTCAGCGACCTCAGGAAGGGCGCCCACGTTCATAAAGTTTGACCACGTTTGACCGACAAGGAAGCCGTCGTACTTAACAAACGCATGTCGCAAGCGTGGAACATACGAGTTGGACACCACTTCATTCCCGCCACCGGTGGTGGAGAAATCAAGTTCAATAAAGCTGCTAATAGATTTGCCGTCTTCTAGAGCTGTCACGGTTTTGAAGTTAAAACGCGAGTTGCGCGCGGTCATGTCTAGTTCTGGGGTATCGGGTTCGGTGCCCGATACAATCTGTGAGGGGGCATAATAATCACGACCATAGCCATCAGTAATGTCACCATCAGAATAAGTACTCAGCATGGCATCCATCTTAATAAAACCGCCGAAGCTGAATTCAGTATTAGCGGCGTTTACGGCCATTGGCAGTGCTGCCACTAAAAAAATTATAGGTGTTTTGCGCATGCTTACTTTCCTGTTTTTATGTGAGCCACTTCACTATGGTGCACAAAAACCGTGCAGCGGAATTAGCCAATAGTCGAAGCCACTAAAGTACTAGATGGCTATTTACGCAACTTCTCGGGGTTGGCATTCATGACTTATCTGTCATTTGTATCGGTGTGTTAATCTGTGCGTAATGAATTACAGACGTCGGTGATAAGTTGATTCGTTAGCGGCTAGGAAGCAGGTGAGTAGACCATTGTCTAATTCAGTCCTGGTCGCTAGTTGTTGACACTGGGGCTATGAGCCGACTCTTTTGTATATAGAGAATGGTAGAGACAGTTACAGGAGACAGAACAATGAGTGATCAGAAGGTATATAACGTTAAACCGGAATTCGCTGACTCCGCATGGATCAATAACGAAAAATATCTAGAGATGTATCAGCAGTCAGTCGTTAATCCTGAAGGGTTTTGGCGTGAACAGGCGAATGAGCGTATCGAGTGGATTAAGCCATTTGATAAGGTTCGCAATGTGTCATTTGATGACCACAACGTTGATATCCGCTGGTTTGAAGATGGCACATTAAACGCGGCAGCGAACTGTTTAGATCGCCACCTTGAAACTCGCGGTGATCAGGCGGCCATTATCTGGGAAGGTGACGACCCAAGTGAAGATCGCACAATTACCTACCGCGAACTTCATGAAGAAGTCTCTCGTTTTGCCAATGCATTGCGTGGCCAAGGGGTCGATAAGGGCGATATTGTTTGTATTTACATGCCGATGATTCCTGAAGCAGCGGTGGCTATGCTGGCTTGTGCGCGTATAGGTGCTGTCCATTCTGTCGTTTTTGGTGGTTTCTCACCTGAGGCATTGGCTGGGCGTATCGAGGACAGTAACGCTAAAATCGTGATCACCGCAGATGAAGGTCTGCGTGCAGGGCGTACGGTACCTCTGAAGGCCAATGTTGATGAGGCTCTTACTCATCCAAGTATCAGCACATTAGAAAAAGTCATTGTGGTAAAACGCACCGGCGCTGATATTGCGTGGCATTCAGCCCGTGATGTTTGGTACGACGATCTTATCAAGCTGGCATCGCCTCATTGCCCAGCGGTAGAGATGGCGGCTGAAGATCCATTATTTATTTTATATACCTCAGGTTCCACCGGTAAGCCTAAAGGTGTGCTGCATACCACCGGTGGCTACATGGTATGGGCATCCATTACGCATCAGTATGTGTTCGATTATCACGACGGTGATATTTACTGGTGTACTGCCGACGTCGGTTGGATTACGGGGCATACCTACATTTTATACGGGCCATTAGCCAATGGTGCGACGACGGTCATGATGGAAGGGGTACCCAATTACCCGGGCATCAATCGAGTGTCGCAGATTGTTGATAAGCACAAAGTAAATATTCTCTACACAGCACCGACCGCAATTCGCTCATTAATGGCGGAGGGCACAGCGGCGGTAGCAGATACTGATCGCTCAACGTTGCGTTTGTTGGGGTCCGTGGGGGAGCCAATTAATCCTGAGGCATGGGAGTGGTATTACCGCACCATCGGGGATGAGCGTTGCCCAGTGGTCGATACTTGGTGGCAGACGGAAACCGGTGGCATCATGATTACGCCGTTGCCAGGTGCAACTGACTTAAAACCGGGTTCGGCGAGTCGCCCTTTCTTTGGCGTTCAGCCTGCGTTAGTTGATAACGAAGGCCGTATTCAAGAAGGCGCAGCGGAAGGTAATTTGGTCATGGTGGATAGCTGGCCGGGGCAGTCACGCTCCGTGTACGGTGATCATGAACGCTTTATTCAAACGTATTTCTCTACGTTCCGCGGTATGTACTTTACCGGTGATGGTGCGCGCCGTGATGAAGATGGTTATTACTGGATTACCGGTCGTGTTGACGATGTTCTGAATGTGTCTGGCCATCGTATGGGCACGGCAGAAATTGAAAGCGCGATGGTAGCTCACAGCAAGGTGGCTGAAGCTGCTGTTGTGGGTTATCCGCACGATATTAAAGGGCAGGGTATTTATGTTTACGTCACTTTGAACGCGGGTGAAGTAGCGACAGATGAACTAGTCCAAGAATTACGTAAATGGGTACGTACTGAAATTGGTCCGGTGGCGACACCTGATTTAATTCAAATTACTCCGGGATTGCCAAAAACTCGTTCGGGTAAGATCATGCGTCGTATATTGCGTAAGATTGCCGCCAATGAACATGACGCGTTGGGTGATATTTCTACCCTTGCTGATCCTTCAGTGGTTGATACCTTGGTCGATGAGCGATTAAATCGCTAAGTCGACCTAAAAAGATTGCCGGATGATTCTGATGACAGCATTGATATTAGAATATAGTCCGGCAGTTTTTTGCTTTCTGGCCCATAATAACAAGAATGATATCGCAGGAGAGCACAATGCAACTGGCCCGAAAAATAATAATTGCAGATGATCACCCTTTATTTCGTACCGCCTTACAGCAGGCCGTAAAACAAATCGCCCCGAATGCAGAAATTCAACAAGCTGAATCGCTACCTGAATTACAGTCTGTGGTTGAAGTGCACAGCGACGCTGATTTAGTGTTGCTCGATTTGAATATGCCCGGAGCGCATGGGTTTTCTGGATTGGTATTCCTTCGCTCTCACTATCCAGAAGTGCCGGTTGTGGTGGTCTCGGCGTGTGAAGAGCCTGCCATCATGTGCCAAGCCATTGATCATGAAGCTTCTGGTTATATTGTGAAGTCTTCTTCATTGGAGCAAATTTCTGAAGCGATAGCTCATGTTTTACAAGGGCAGGTGTATTTGCCTTTGAAAGCACGTCAGCATCAGCATTCTCCAGATGTAGTGGCGATGGATATGGCGGGTAAGCTGGCAAGTTTAACGCCGCAGCAGTTTCGTGTATTAACCATGATGGCGGAAGGCATGTTGAACAAACAGATCGCCTATGACCTCGAGGTCAGTGAGGCAACGATTAAGGCACACGTTACCGCGATATTTCGTAAGCTCGGGGTGCGCACACGCACTCAGGCTGTGATTGCTGTACAGAGCTTGGATATGCAACGCGACGATTTAGCCAGTGAGCCAAGCGAAGTCTAATCTATGAGCGGCTCAGAATAAGGAGGAGCCTCCTTGTTCTGAGCATTGAGCATTGGACGCCTTATTGATTCTTCCTACTGCTCTATTAGACGTCTCATTAATGCACGAAGTGACGCAGGGCGAAGTGGTTTACTTAAAAAGTGAAAACCATCCTGCTTTGCTTTGTGCGCGACTTGTTCCCTAGGGTCTGCAGTAATCAGAATCCCTGGAATTGTATCGTCATTAAACTTCTGGCGAACTTTACGCATAACATCAAGCCCGGTAATATCGCCGTCCAATTGAAAGTCTGCCAGCATAATTTGCGGTTTAGTTTCTACCTTATCCGCTGCGTCTTCATTCGCAACGGCAAAAATATCACACTCCCAACTGCTTAGAAGTGCCTTCATTCCTTCCAACACTTCAGCGTCATTATCTATACAGAAAACCTTTATCGCATTAAAGCTAGCGCCTTGCATCGATGATGATACCGCTGCTTTCGGCATCTCTTCTTGCGGGGCTGTAAGCGGCAGGGTAATGCGAAAGCACGTGCCGTGTCCTAGCCGAGACATGACCTCAACAGGGTGTCCCATTTGCTTGGCCATACGATCAACAATGGCTAAACCAAGGCCGAGGCCTTTGCTGTCTTGTTTGCCCTGGTTTAAGCGTTTGAACTCTCTAAAGACATCATTGATTTTGTCATCAGGAATGCCTATTCCGGTGTCCCATACTTCTATTTGAATATGATCTCCGCGCTTGCGACAGCCCAATAAAATTCCGCCTGATTCGGTATAACGAATGGCGTTAGCGAGAAAGTTTTGGATAATACGTCTTAACCAATGACTATCGCTGATCACCCATGCGTCTGTTGAGCGTACCTTCAATGTTAGGTTTCGATCTTGAGCGAGTGCGCTAAATTCATCGCGTAAAGGTTTTAATATAGCTTTCAAGCTTACAGGCCGAGGTTTTGCTTCCATCGTGCCTGAGTCTAATTTGGATATTTCAACCAAATGAGACAGTACGTCTTCAGCGGATTGAAGTGACCCTTCAAGATGATTGAGTAGCCCTTGCTGATGATCATTGAGATTTTGTTGTTGTAAGGTGGATGCAAACAGCTTTGCGGCATTCAGGGGTTGCATTAAATCGTGACCGGTGGCGGCTAAAAAACGATTTTTACTTTGGTTTGCTTCAATTAACTGAGAAGCCAAATCGTCCAGTTCTTCTGTGCGTTTTTCAACGCTACGTTCAAGGCTAACATTGGCTTCACGTAACGCACGTTCGGCTTGGCGATGAACGGTAATATCTGTAAAGCTCGTGACAAAGCCGCCGTCTGGCATAGGATGACCCTGCATTGAGACTACAACCCCATTGGGCAGCTGCCTTTCGAACTCATGTGCAGAGCTTGAACGTAAAAAAGCCATGCGTCGTTGTACTTGCGCATCTACTTCGCCATCACCACAAAACCCTCGCATGGCGTTATAGGCAATGATTTCTTCTATGGATTTACCAACACGAATAAACCCCGTGGGGTAATTAAATAACTCAGTATAGCGGCTGTTCCACGCTACTAGATTGAGATCTTTATCAATAACACTCACCCCTTGGCGGATATTCTCTAGTGCTGCTTGCAGTTGATCACGGCTCATTGAAAATGCATTGGATGCTTCGCTGGCTAATAGGGTTAAATCTTTTAGCTGTATTTGTTCGCCCCCCAGCATGGTGGAGAAAATCAATTTTGCTGAGGACGCGCCAACGACAGAAGCGAGTAATTTTTCCGCGTCGTGGAGTAGATCATCAGAAGCGGTGGAACTATCGTATTGAAGGCCATGGAACGCTTGATAATCGCGAAAAAAACCATCTGTTTTATCCGCTCCTAGGATGCGTTCGAGAACGACTCGAACATCATCTACGGTGCAGTTAAAACTGGTTTTAGGCCGTCGCTGTGGTATGGCTCGAACACTGGTGAAGTCATTGGCGAGCATCCGTTCTCGTACCGTAGAGTTACTCATGACAGAAAATAAAATAAACAGGGTGAGGTTGACGACTAAACTAAGAATGGCCGTAAAACTGAAGTCGTCCATATCAAAGCCAAGAAAATCGTAAGGAACAAGCTGTTGGCTGTCTTGTACACCGAATTGCTCGCTAATCAATGGCCAGAAAAGTAGTTGAAACCACACAAGTGTCCCGCCTAGTATCCCAGCAATAGCGCCTTGGCGGTTGGCTCCTTGCCACAGTAGTCCACCAAATAAAGCGGGAGCAAATTGGGCGATCGCAGCAAATGATAATAAACCGATAGCGGCCAGTGATTCTAACTCACCTGCTAAACGGTAGAAGAGATAAGAGCTAAATATAAGCAAGCAAATAACTAAGCGTCGTACGGTAAGTACGAGCAAATTAACGCGCTCTGGCTTTTGGCCTTCACGCTGCTGACGTCTAAAAATAATTGGTAGTATCAGCTCATTCGATATCATGGTGCTTACTGCAATCGTCGCAACGATAATCATGCCTGTCGCAGCACTGGCACCGCCAACAAAGGCCAGCATAGCAAGACCTTCCTGGCCTAGTGTTAATGGTAAACTGATCAAATAAGTATCCGGAGAGAACCCCAAATCTTTCATAAATAAATCGCCGGATAAGGCCAGCGGTGCGACAAACAACATCATCAAGGCAAGATATAACGGAAACACCCAGCGGGCGGTTTGAATGTGGTCGGTCGATTCATTTTCAATCACACTGACCTGAAACTGGCGCGGTAAGCAGAGGATGGCAAACCCGGCCAGTAAGGTTTGTAGTAAAAAAGACACAGAAATAAAATTCGAGCTAAACAGTGGGTGTTCTGGGGTTGTTTTTGTCGCTAACCTCACAACGTCACCGGGCGTATCGTACAGCGCCGTGACAGCCCATAAGCCAACAGCCACAAAGGCCACGAGCTTAACTACCGATTCAAAGGCAATGGCCAAGGTGATTCCGGGGTGTTGTTCACTGGCATCGATATCGCGTGTGCCAAAAATCACAACAAATATCGCCATCGCTACGCTGATATAAAAGGCGGTATCTTGAAGAATAAATTCGGGAATACTTTGTGGCATCCCTAGGGGCTGAGTCAGTAATTCATAAGTAATGGAGACCGCTTTTAATTGCAGCGCAATATAAGGAATCACCCCTAGCATAGCGACGAACGTGACAAGGATTGCTAAACCATGATCTCGGCCGTATCGAGTGGCGATGAAATCAGCAATTGAGGTCAGGCGTTTTTCTTTGGTGATGCGAATAATACGTTCAAGTAAGGGCCAAAATAGTGCTAAAAACACAATGGGGCCAACGTAAATAGCTAAAAATAACCAGCCACTGGTCGCTGCTTGCCCTACCGCTCCGTAAAACGTCCACGACGTACAATAAACCGCCAGTGACAGCCCGTACACCAATCCTCGATTGTGTAGAGGATTACCCTTGATTGCTCGTTTATCGCCATACCAAGCGATAAAAAATAACACCGCCATATAAAACAGCGACAAAATAAGGAGCTGCCAGGTTGGAATCATAGAGATCTCTTATTCTTTTTATTTGAATGGCTGCACTTCTTATAACTTATGACAGAAAGCAGCAAAATTTTCTGGTCTGACTATCAGATTATCACTTCAGGCCGTGATTGCACCTGCTAACTTGCGACTATGGTATGGCTTCGTTAAATCGATGAAGGGGATACACTAAAAATACGCGTTGCCGTACTTATTATATGAAAAAACGGTAGCTTATGTGCCATTGGCTAAGTAGAGATGATAAAGATGGGAACGTTCTCAATCTTGCTACTCGTCATTACGGCAAACACTATCACGTGGTATCTCTAAACGATCTAGGGCACTTCTGAATAATGCAGTGGCGGCTGCGGCTTTCAGGAAAGTGACAGTTCAAGGCGCTACTTTGAAGGCATGACGGGTCACGTCGAAAAGTAGCAACGCAGAAATGTTATTTTCCTTAAAGCCCCAGAGGGCGTGGCTTGTAGACACTTTATATCTTTGTTGTTGATCTTGTTAAGGACCCGTCATTAACATCAATCAACGCCTCGATCTAAAGCGTTACAAGACTCACGCGCAGCACTACTGCATTATTCAGAGGTGCCCTAGGTATCGTTTCCAACCGGGGAGACATGCATGAGCTTGCAGATTGATCTTAACCAGCCGCCTTTCAGCTTTTTGAGTGAGCGTCAGTTAACGTGGTTGACCGGGCGTCTAGACTTAGTGTTCTTCCAATCGAAAGACGTCATTCTTGATATTGGCCAGTCATCGCCGGGTATTTATATCGTTTATAAAGGCGTTGTTGAAGAAACCGATGACGAAGGCCAAGTCTTTACGCAATATGGCCCTGATGATTTGTTTGATGTGCGTGCTACGTTTGAGTCCTCATGTAAACATCGTTACGTCGCGGTGGAAGAGACCCTTTGTTACTTATTAAAAGCCCCTGATTTTATCGAATTGATCAACCAGTCCGATGATTTCTCAATTTATTTTAAGACCGACCTAGGCACTCAACAGCAATTGGTTGAGCAACGTGGCGGGGAGGTATCTGAGTTTATTCTTGCGCGTATCGATGCCGACACCATGCGTGAACCTTTGTATGTCTCTGGGCAAACCAGTTTGGCAAGAACCGCCGCGATAATGAAAGAAGAACAGCATGACGCGCTCTTGGTTAAAGAAGGTGAGCGCACTGGCATTGTCACTAAATCTGATCTTCTTGATGCGTTACTGAATCGAATGCTGCAAAAAGAGGATTGGGTGGCTGACATTGCGTGTTTTGATTTGATTACAGTTGAGGAGGGCGATTATTTATTTAATGCCTTAATCGAGATGACTCAACATCAAATAGAGCGGGTGGTGGTGACTCGTGACGCTGAGATTGTCGGCATGCTGGAACTGATGGACATGCTCAGTACCTTTTCAACGCATTCGCACATCGTTGCCATGAGGATTGCTCAAGCTAGGTCGCTAGACGATTTAGTGTTAGCCGCTAAGCGTTTGGAAACCTTGATCTCGAATTTATCAGCACAAGGCGTCAAGGTTATCTCAATCATGTCCTTGGTCACGACCCTAAATCGTCGCTTAGTGCAACGTGCCTTTGAACTCATTGTTCCTCCGTCATTGCAGAGTGATGTCTGTATTTTAGTGTTAGGCAGTGAGGGACGCGGTGAGCAAATGCTCAAAACCGATCAAGATAACGCGGTCATTATCAAAAATGAGCAGATCCGTGATGCCTTGATGCCTTCGTTGCAAAAAATGCATCAAGTATTGCTCGATTTTGGTTATCCCCCTTGTCCCGGTGGTGTCATGTTTATCAATGACAGTTGGGTGCATACTGCCGACGGCTGGCAGCGACGGATAAACGGTTGGCTTAATAGCGCTTCACCAGATGCGATGATGAATATGGCGATATTGATGGATGCCGAGCCAGTGGCCGGAAATTCGAGTCTATTCAAAGATGTACGCAATACCTGGCATTCACCTAAGTTACGCTCAAGTATTACCGCCTCCTGGTTTGCTCGTCCTGCGGTGATGTTCGATATTCCTTTAACCTTGTTGGGTAATATCCGAGATGATCATGGCGTCATTGATATTAAAAAGGGAGGTATCTTCCCTCTAGTACATGGTGTGCGAGCGCTATCGTTTGAACATGGTATCTACGAAACCAATACGTTTGAACGGCTCAGTCGCCTAGGTGAGTTAAATGTGATGACGGCAGAAACAGTCCAAGGTTTGAAAGATGCATTGGTATTGTTTATGCGAATTCGATTACGACATCAATTAGAGCATGTTTCTGAAAATCCCGGACTGACTCAGCAGCTCAGTGTCAAAAGTCTACGCAGTGTCGATCGTTCGCTGTTACGGCATGGGTTGCACCGAGTGAAGAAGTTCAAACAGTGGTTATCGAGTCATTACCATTTGGAGAGCTTATGAGCCGGCTAAGTAAGCGTCAGGTGTTACGGGAGCAGCTCAGGCACTGGTTTCGCAAGCGTCTGCCAAACTATCGCACGCCACCGCCTCGTTGGGCGCATTTAGAAGACATCTACCTCGGCGAAGAGGTCGTGGTACTTGATTGTGAAACCAGCCAGTTTGATAAAAAAAAGGGTGAATTGCTGAGCGTGGCTGCGGTGGTGGTGTCTGGTCAATCTATAGAGTTATCAAATGCGCTGGATCTGACGATTCAATCGGACGTAGAGACGCACCCCGGTGCTGTGCGAGTGCACCATCTACGGCGAGAAGACCGTACTCAAGGGGTTTCCGCTGCTGAGGCGATCGAGCGTTTACTGGATTTTGTCGGCAATCGACCCATCTGCGGGTTCTATATAGAGTTTGATCGTGCGGTACTTAACCGTTACCTCCAAGCACTACATGGGTTTGAATTACCGAATAGATTCATCGAGGTATCTGAGATATATGCGCGTAAAAAACGTCGCAATATTCCCGAGTTGAGCCTCGATTTAACGTTTGAAGGTCTTGCTAAAGACCTTGATGTTCCGGTCATTGGGCGTCATACCGCATTAGGTGATGTTATTTCGACATCACTAATGTTGATTAAATTGTCCCAATTTGAGCACTGATTTTTGCGGCTTTCCACTTTCTTGACTAGATTTAAAGAAATACTGAAGACGATTAACGATATGCTGCTCAGCGCGCGACACCAAAAAAGATACTTAATGTTCCAGCGCATATTGGCAGGTTGTGCTTCTCTATTGCTGACCGCGACAACCTACGCTGAAACCTTCACCTTCCGCGTGCTTGATGAAAACATGCTGCCGTTATCTATGGCTGTTATTTCCGCACCGGGCGCCTCAAAACCAGCAGTGCATCAAGATCGAATAATGGATCAAGTGAACGTCGCCTTTGAGCCTCATGTTCTGGTGATCAATCAAGGTGACTCTGTCAGTTTTCCAAATAGCGACAATATGCGCCACCATGTGTACTCATTTTCTAAACCGAAGCCATTTGAAATAAAACTCTATGCCGATCGCCCTGAAGCACCGGTTGATTTCAATACGCCGGGTATTGTTGTATTGGGCTGCAATATCCATGACACCATGATTGGATATATTTATGTCTCTTCCACGCCTCAGGTGACGATTACTGACAAAAATGGTGTCGCCCAAATTCAACTGGATGAACCTCCTAGCGTCCTTAATGTATGGCATGAACGTCACTCCTTGATTGAGTCGACTCAAATGGAACTCACCGGAGACGCACTTAAGAGCGCTAAAAAAAGCAGCAACCATTACGACATTATCCTACCTACGGCCGTTGCGGCCAAGAAGCCGATGCAAGATCACAGTCAGCATGGCTTCGGAAACTCAATGAGAAGGTAGCTGAGTGATATTGATCTCAAAAATACTGGCTAGTCTTCGTAGCCAGATTCTCGCTTTCACTTCGGCACTGGTTATATTATCCATTGGTGCTGTGCTTCTGGTCGTGCTTATAAGTTCTGGCGCCGCGATTCGCCAATCGGTTAATGCCGATATGACCGATGCCGTTCGTATTTTTACCAATGCCATGAAATCAAGCCAAGACCAATTGACCAATACAGCCAGTGTTTTAGTCTCTGACTTTGGCTTTAAGCAAGCTGTTGCTAGTCAGGATTCAAACACAGTGCGCAGCATGTTGGAGAATCACAGCAAACGCTTAGACGCTGATCTCCTTTTTATTATGGATCTCAATGGCACGGTGACAAATGTGTCAGGAGGGCAGGTCGTTCCGGGAACTCGATTTGGGTACTCAGGCATCGTCTCGAGTGTGGCTAGTGATAAATTACACGTTGGTTTCTTTGTGCTTAATGAGCAAATATACCAAATGGCGTTAGTGCCAGTGAAAACGCCAAGAATCTCAGCCATCGCTGGTATTGCCACCTATATAGACGCTGAAAAAATTCGTAATATGATTCCTGACTCTAGGGTACATATAACCTTCACTAGTGGTGATCTGGGGGAGAATGATGACCGAATAATGGTGTCAACACTCACTTCATTAACTGATGTCATTGCGGCAATTCGAGCGCCTGAAAATTTAGAGACGATTGTGCGTTACCCTTTTGAAAAGGCGCAAAAGTATTCAAGTCGAGAAATTCATTTTTCCAGAGAAGAAACTAGCAAAATCAAAGTGATATTGTCGGATGACCTCAGTGGCTTTCACGAAAAATATGAATCCATACGCAATAAAATTTCATTCATTGCTTTCGTCATCTTACTGATCACCATTGCGGGAAGTTTTAGTATCAGTCGCCGCTTAACTCGGCCACTTTCAATACTTACTGAAAAAGCACGTAACATTGCAAGGGGGCGTTATTCAGACATGACGCATGTGCCCATTACCAGTAGCGATGTTGATAGTTTAGTCACTGCTTTTGAACGCATGAAGCGAGACCTTATAGAGCGAGAAGAGCGAATTCTATATCAAGCGTCTCATGATACGCTCACAAGTTTATTGAATCGTGATGCCATGATTGATGCGGTTATTAATGAGGTTGACCTGAATAAACGTCTTATTCTTATGGGAATCAATCTTGTTGGGTTTAAAACGATTAATGACACTCTAGGTATGGAGATTGGTGATCAATGCTTAGTGACCGTTGCACAAAGACTGCAAAAATTAGCGTATCAGGGTATTAGCGCACGAAACTCTGCCGATGAATTTTCGGTATTACTGCATATTCCAGATGGCGTCACCACCAAAGACGAAAAATTACTTATCTGTCAGCGGTTATTAAAGGACTTGGCCGCACCAATGCAGCTAAGTGGTGTAAGCCTTAGTGTTGAATATCGAGCCGGTATTATCGTTTACCCTGATCAAGCAAATACGCCGCAAGAGTTTTTGCATAGAGGTAAAATTTCTTTAGAGCATGCAATCACAACATCGTCTCCGCTTTATTATTATCAAGAAGGGCAAGATCAAGTTCATTTAAGAAAAATTAGAATTCTGCAGCACCTGAAAGAAACGATTCAGAATGATGATGACCAGCTGCAGATGTATTACCAGCCTAAAAAGAACTTAAGAACAGGCGAAGTGGAAAAGGCAGAAGCGCTGATTCGATGGTTCCACCCGGATGAAGGTTTTATACCACCGGATACATTTATAGCGCTGGCTGAGCAGACCGGGCTCATTGGATTAGTAACGGCTTGGGTTGTTAGTCGTGTCCTTGATGATCAAGCGAAAATGAAAGATCAAGGAGTGCATTTGCAGTTATCTATCAACTTATCTGCGCAAGATCTTAGCAGCGATAGCTTACGTGTCTTGATAGACCAAAAACTTACCCAAAATAATTTAAGTGCGCGTGATATTTGTTTAGAAGTGACAGAGCGCGACATGATGACGGATGTCGATAAATCATTACAACTGCTTAACTATTATCGTGAACAGGGTTTTCAGCTGTCGATTGATGACTATGGTGTTGGCTACTCAGCTTTATCAAAGTTGGCCATGATGCCAGTGCATGAATTAAAAATTGATAAGTGTTTTATTTTAAAACTCGCGCATCAGCGAGATGATCAAATTATTGTCCGATCAACCATTAATATGGCCCATGAGTTAGGGTTGTCAGTCATTGCTGAGGGTGTTGAAGATAATGAATCGCAAACATTCTTAAGTGATCTAGGCTGTGACTATATACAAGGTTATTACCTCGCTAAACCTATGTCCTTTGACTCTTTAATCCTATGGGTAAATGAGTTCGAAAACGGGAAAGTTACGGAGAAATAAAATGCTAAGTCGAATGTTTTCGGTGGTTACTACTTCAACCTTTTTGACTTTTACATGCCTTGCCACAGTGCATGCAGATTCTCGTTTGCTGGCTACGTCAGGAGTTACTCAACTTGAGGGCAGTGCTGGTGGCGGACTCGTGCCGTGGGCGCTGATGAGTGGTTATGGCGATGAGGGGGAGTGGTCACTGGGTGCGTTTCATACATCAACGGATGTTGATAGCTTTCGTTTAAAAGTGAATGGCGCAAACGTGAGTTATGACAACCGAGTTGAATTTTCAGCAGCGTTGCAGAGCTTTGAGATAAAAGGAGCAGCAGGTGATATTCGCCAAGAGGTATACGGCGCTAAAGTTCGTTTGATGGGAGATGCGATTTATACCCCAGTCCCGCAAATATCAGCAGGGCTTCAATATAAGCGCTTATTGGACTCAACCATTGCTGATGCCGTTGGGGCAGAAGAAAGTGATCAGGGTGTTGATGTCTATCTTTCCGCGACTAAGGTTCATCTTGGTCTTGTCGGCGGTTATCACTTGCTTTGGAACGCGACGCTAAGAGCAACTAAGGCGAATCAGCTCGGTTTACTCGGCTACGGTGGAGACGATGACTCCAGCTATCAATTAATGCCTGAGGTTTCGGCACTCGTTTTGTTAAATGATGGCTTTGCCATCGGCGCTGAGTACCGCAAAAAACCGGACAACTTATCGGCGTTTGACGAAGACAGCTTCAGTGATGTGTTTGTCGCTTGGTTTCCCAATAAAAATGTCAACCTTACTGTCGCCTACGCGGACCTTGGCAGCATTGCAGGCTCTGAAGATCAGAATGGTTTGTATGTTTCGTTAGGCACCCATTTTAAATAGGTACTTACTGTAAATAGGCGCTTACTTTAAATAGACACTTACTTTAAGTAGACACTTACTTTAAGTAGACACTTACTTTAAGTAGACACTTACTTTAAGTAGACACTTACTTTAAGTAGACACTTACTTTAAATAAGTCCTATCGAACGATTTAGCTATAACGGCACGAATATTGATATTCGTAGAAATTTACATTTTTGTGCCTTTAAATTCGCAGTTTAATACCATAATTTTGAAGGAAGTGGATATGAACCCAATAAAATATCTCGTTGTATTTTTCGCCTTGATTGGACTGTCGCTATCGCCTCAAGCAAACGATGATGACCTTTATCAGGATCTAGGTGGCAAGGCGGGTATTGAGGCTATTGTTGATGGCTTTGTGACCGAGATTTCTTTTGATCAAGAAATTTATCCGTTTTTCAAAGATTCCGACATCGGGCGATTAAGAGAAAAATTGGTAGAGCAGTTTTGCATGCTGAGCCATGGGCCTTGTGAATACAGCGGAGACTCAATGAAAGACGTTCACGCCGGTATGCACATTACCAGTGGTCAGTTTAATCGTACGGTCGAGCTGCTTCAGGCTTCGATGGATAAAAATGACATTCCCTTTGCCGTGCAAAACCGGCTGATTAAACTTCTTGCTCCTATGCGGCCTGATATTTATCACCGTTAGGGCACCTCATCAACTTTGATGAGGCTATACTTACTAGTAATAGAAACCGTCCATGGGGCAGTTCAATGACGTTGAGATTAGAACACTGTGTTTAAAGTTGACAAAATTACTCGGTTATATTGATTGAGCCAAACTTCCGTTGCATAGTAGTAGGTAAATCTCATGCACTGGCAGCAGTGCAAAATTTCAACGTACAGTGAGGACACACCATGGCTACAGTGACACTTCAAGGCAACCCGTTTAACACGATTGGTGAGCTACCGCACCCAGGTACAAAAGCGCCAGCGTTCACTTTAACAACTTCTGATTTGAGCGACTTGACGTTGGAGAGCTTGGCAGGAAAACGCATCGTTCTGAACATCTTCCCCTCAATTGATACACCAACATGCGCAACCTCAGTACGCACTTTTAACCAAAAAGCGGCGTCTCTGGATAACGTAGAAGTGGTGTGTGTCTCCGCTGATCTGCCGTTTGCATTAAATCGTTTTTGTGGTGCCGAAGGTATCGACAACGTACAGGTCGGCTCAACTTTCCGTTCATCTTTTGGTACTGAATACGGAGTCGACTTTGTACAAGGGCCGTTGACTAAATTGCTTTCACGATCAGTCGTGGTAATTGACACCGATGGAACCGTGCTTCATAGCGAGCAAGTAGCAGAAACCGCCGATGAACCAAACTACGAAGCCGCGTTAAACGTTCTTTGACTTCATCGTCGTACGCAAAGAGCAGCTTCGGCTGCTTTTTGTGTTCTAACCTGCTACTGATTGATTGTCCCTATTGCGATCACGGCGTTTTATTATTCATTCCTAGGTCAGCTTCACCATGTTGAAAAAGCTTGTTTGGATTCCTATTGTGTCCGTCGTTAGCGCCTGTTCCCCGTTAGGCATCGTCAATGGTATTTCTCGAGTACATGATGTTGAAGAGCGTCGTGATATTGCATACGGAACTTTAGAACGCCAACAGCTGGATCTCTACCTTCCACCATTAGATGAACGACGAAAAACGGAAGCGGGTAATACACCGACTATCCTCTTTTTTTACGGTGGGAGCTGGAACAGTGGTTCGCGAGCAGATTACCGCTTTGTCGGTCGACGCTTGGCCAGTGAGGGGTATGTGGTTGGTGTGGCCGATTATCGTTTATACCCTGAGGTTCGTTACCCTGAATTTTTACAGGACAGTGCCGGAGCCGTCCGAAAGTTCTCAGAACTCGTTCGTTCTGATGAGCTAGCTCAATGGCAGCCAGAAGAAAAACTTACCCTGATGGGGCACAGTGCCGGGGCGTACAACGTTGCTATGTTAGCTCTAGATGCTCGTTGGCTGAAGAGTGAAGGGTTAGAGCGTTTGGATGTGCTTAAAAATTGGGTCGGGTTAGCGGGCCCCTATGATCTTTATCCTATCGCGCTCGAAGATGTTAAACCTGTGTTCTTTTTTCCTGATTACCCTGAAAGCTCGAATCCAATTGAATTTATTGAGCAGTCTGATATTCCCGTTCTACTGCTCGCTCCCGAGGATGACGACTTAATTGATACGCATCGACATACCATCACCTTTGCAAAAAAGTTGCGTGATGCGGGAAAATCAGTAGAGCAGATAGATATAAAAGGCACCAGCCACACCACCTTGATAGGCACCATGTCGCCATTATTGTTTTTTAAAGGCAGCAGCGTCGATGTGATTAATGAGTTTTTGGATCAAAATTAAGCTGAGCATTTGAGCTGTTTTTAGATTGAATTACTCAATCTCGTCGAGGGGATTATTACTTAATATAAGCTTCGTTCAGCGCTTTATGTTTAGTAGTCGATGAAGATTAAGAGATGAATTTATGGTATTCCTTCGATCATCTTCTTGATCTTCACCGCTTTCTCAAAATGATCTAATTTATGCGTCATAATCCACCACTCAGCAACCTCCATTAAGGCCTCGGGATCATCATTTTTATTGGCAAAAAACGCATAAAATGACAACCCAACGTTAGATCCTTTTTTCTCTATTTTAGCGTTACAGACCTCTATGGCTTTTAGTTTTAGGCTATCCCTCATATCTCTCTCTTCTGCTTGATATATTCTTAGGCGTTAAAATTTTCGCTGATATTAACGTGTTCTGCGTATTCTTTAGTCATAAAAAAACCCGCCGAAGCGGGTTTCTATGATTCACGCCCTAAATAGCAGGGCGCTTATTCATGAGTAGAAAGATCAATGATCTTGCGCATCAGCGGCACCTTTCGGTACGCGGATGCTTTCTACCATTTCACGAATGTCTTCTGGTACCGGCTTAGTCATGCTAGATACCGCAAAGGCAACTGCAAAGTTAAGCATGGCACCTAAGGCACCAAAGGCTTCTGGTGCAATACCTAGGAACCACTGGTCAGGTGTGTTTGCTAGCATGTTGGTGCCAGACACAAAGAACCAGCCTTTGTAGGTGAAGATGTACACCAAGGTACTTGTCAGGCCCACCAACATACCGGCTACAGCCCCTGTGTTATTAATGCGGGTACTGAAAATACCCATCATCAACGCCGGGAAGATGGAGGACGCCGCTAAGCCGAAGGCGAGGGCAACAACTTGAGCGGCAAATCCTGGTGGATTTAAGCCTAAGTAACCTGCCACCACAATGGCACCGGCCATGGCGATTCGGGCTGACATGAGTTCGTTTTTCTCACTGATATTCGGCATAAAGGTTCGTTTCAACAAGTCGTGTGAGATTGCCGTCGACATAGCGAGTAACAAACCAGCAGCGGTGGAGAGCGCGGCGGCTAAGCCACCGGCGGCCACTAATGCAATCACCCAGTTTGGAAGATTAGCTATTTCAGGGTTAGCCAGTACCATGATGTCACGGTCGACTTTCACCATCTCGTTGCCTTTCCAACCGAAGGATTCAGCTTTAGGTGCAAAATCAGGGTTGGTGTCATCGTAGTACTGAATACGACCATCACCGTTTTTATCTTCAAACTGCAATAAGCCAGTGCCTTCCCAGTTTTTGAACCACTCCGGGCGTTCTGCGTAGGCAAGGTTGCCGTCAGGTGCGCCGACTTCACCATGCTGGATAGTATTGGTTAAGTTCAAGCGAGCCATTGAACCAACAGCAGGTGCTGTGGTGTATAGAATCGCGATGAAGAACAAAGCCCAACCGGCAGATGAACGAGCGTCTGCTACGTTTGGTACCGTAAAGAAGCGGATAATCACGTGTGGCAGACCAGCAGTACCCATCATCAAGGATAATGTGTACATGATCATATTAAAGGTGCCGCCTTTTTGCGCCGTGTATTCGGCAAACCCTAAGTCCACCAAGGTTTGATCAAGTTTAACTAGGAGTGGCGTACCGTCAGCGGTATCACTTAATAGCCCAAGTTGCGGAATCGGGTTGTCGGTGAGGTTCAAGGAGATAAATACAGCAGGCACGGTATAGGCAAAAATCAGTACGCAGTACTGAGCGATCTGAGTGTAAGTTACCCCTTTCATACCACCGAGAACGGCGTAGAAGAATACAATGGCCATACCGGCGTACAAGCCCGTCGCATATTCAACATCAAGGAAGCGAGAGAAAGCCACCCCGATGCCTTTCATTTGGCCAATCACGTACGTCAAAGATGCCACGATCAAACAGATAACCGCCACAATACGTGCCGTACGTGAGTAGTATCGATCACCAATAAAGTCAGGCACGGTAAATTTACCGAATTTACGTAGGTACGGTGCCAAGCAGAGTGCCAGTAGCACGTAACCGCCTGTCCAGCCCATCAAGAAGATGGAAGCGTCATAGCCTTTAAAGGCAATCAGACCGGCCATGCCGATGAAGGATGCCGCTGACATCCAATCGGCTGCGGTTGCCATACCGTTCGCAACAGGGTGAACCCCACGACCCGCTGCGTAGTACTCGCCTGTGGTTCCGGCACGCGCCCAGATGGCGATACCAATGTAGAGTGAGAAGGTTAGCCCTACCACGATGTAGGTTAATGTTTGTAGATCCATAATGCGCTCCTCAGTTATTCGTCGTCATCAACGCCGAACTCTTTATCGAGTTCACGCATTTTTCGGGCGTAAATAATCACGATCAGCAGGAATACATAAATAGATCCCTGTTGCGCGAACCAGAAGCCAAGACCCACACCACCCACTGGAATTGCATCCAGCATAGGGCGAAGCAGAATACCAAAGCCGTAAGACACCACAGCCCAAACGGCCAGTAGTGTGAACATTAAGTTCAGATTTCTGCGCCAGTACGCTTTTTTATCTTCATCAGACCGGAAAGCCATAACCCACTCCTCGTTTTTATTAGTACTTTTTATCGGTACTTTTTATATGTACTCCACCAAGCTAGCTGGCCCAGAGGCTGTCGAATAGCTAGACATTGGTAGTAATGCACTGTATTCGCAGGGCTGAGAAACCGGATTTTGCGCTATAAAATTGGAGTTTTTGTGCGTGAGTTGGCTTGAAAATCGCCACAATGCTAGAGTCACCACAGACAATGATGAGGGAGGATTTATGGGAGAGATTGCAGCGGTGACGCTGGCTACGCTGTTTGCGACGGTAAGTCCGATCGATATATCGGCTATCTTTGCCGCGCTCACCGCCAAACAAAGCGCACCAGAGCGAAAGCGCACTGCGATACGTGCTGTGGTGATTGCGACCATAGTCTTACTTGTTTTTGCCATTTTGGGTGAGATTTTACTGACTGCTCTAGGAATCACGATGGCATCACTGCGCACCGCAGGTGGCATTATCTTGTTGTTAATTGGTATTGAGATGGTATTTGCACGTAGCTCGGGTGCCAGTACAACAACAACCGATGAGGATGAAGAAGCTAAAGATCGAGCCGATGTATCTGTCTTTCCAATGGCTCTGCCTTTAATTGCTGGGCCGGGGAGCATGGGTGCCGTGATGTTGATGATGGCACATGCTCAAGGTTTGCCTGAGCAGCTCACTGTCATCGTTTGCGTATTATTGATTATGGCACTGACTCTAATTTGCTTGTTCGCCGCGACCCCAATTACGCGCTTGTTAGGCGTCACTGGGATGCAAGTTATTATGCGGGTCATGGGCGTTTTGCTGTGTGCCTTAGCCGTGCAGTTTATTTTCGACGGTCTTGCTGACAGCGGGTTGTTGTCGGCGACGATCAGTCAGTAGCAGCAAAGGCGGTAGCAGTAAAAAATCAATAATGAGTGCGGTGGCAATGGTGAGCGCCAGCAGAAGCCCCATGGCTCGGCTTGGATTAAAGTGTGAAAACTCCATGACCATAAAGCCACCGACTAAAATAGATGAGGTGATGAGCAAAGCAACACCTACGGTATGGAAAGCGTAGCGAATTGCATCCTCTACATTTTTATTGAGTGCCGTTCGTGCGTGATTGTATTTACTTAAAAAATGCACCGTATCATCGACCACAATACCTAAGGATAAACACGCGACGACCGAGGTCGCGGTATCAATATGGCCGCTTAATACGCCCCACAACCCATACGCCATCAGTGCAGGAAAGACGTTGGGCACCATACTGATTAAGCCTAATTTAAATGACCGCAACGCCCCAACCATTAATAGTGATATGACGACTAAGGCTAATCCGGTGCCTTCTAACATAGCACTGACATTACGGTGTGTCAGATTCGCGAAGACCACATCCAAGCCGGTGGTTTCAGTGATATTCAGTAACGGTGTATTCGCCTTTGCCCATGCTGCGGCTTGAGTTTCTAGTGCTCGAATGCTGGCAGAATCCGTTCGGCGTAAGCTGGCCTGCAAACGAGTAGCGCTGCGGTCGCTCGTCATGGTGGTTTCTAGACCCAACCCCGTGGGTAATGACAGTTCGTACAATAATAAATATTGAGCAGCGGCCTCGGCGCTTTCTGGAATTTGATACCAAGCCGGATCATCTTCATGCAAATTTTGGTTGAGTCTCTTTAACGTATCCGCGAGAGACGTTACATGGACGACGCCTTCTTGAGCTCGCAACCAAGAGGAAAACTCATCCAGTTGAGTGAGAAACTCAACTTGGTTAATGCCATCACTTTGTTCTGAATCGGCGACAAAAAACAGTACATGCAGCCCTTGTAATGATTCATCAATATGATCAATCGTTTTACGTACCTCGAATGATTCATCAAAAAATTCATGCCAGCGCTCAGTAATTATATTTTTATTTGCCAGTGTCGCGCAGCCAGCGACAATGCTTAGCATGACAACAAATAATAATTTATGGTGATGAATGACCTTATCCGCTAACTGATCAACCCATAAATGCTGGCCTTTGTCTCTATGTTGGGCCGGTGCGGGAAGTAAGGCTAAAATCGCGGGTAAAAATGTGATGGTCAGCGCCCAGGCAACCATTACACCAATAGCAATCATATTGCCCATGTCACGATAGGGAGGAGAGTCGCTGGTATTTAACGCTAATACGCCAACCATGGTCGTAATGCTGGTAATAAATACGGGAGAAAAATTGATTTTTAAACTGCTTAATAACGCTTGGTTGCGCTCTTCGCCTTGCCGTAGGAAAAAGTAATATGACACTAAAATATGCACGGTGTCTGCAACCGCTATGGTCATAATGGCAGTAGGCACAAAGCCGGTTGGTGGGGTGAGGGTATAGCCCATCCAGCCGTACAGTCCCATGGTAATCAATACCGACATACCAATCAGAGCGCTGACCAATATCACACCGGATACGGTGCGCAACATGAACAACATGATAACCAGCATTACAGCGTACGAAATTAATAATAATGAACGAATATCTTGGCCAATAGCTTCGCCCATTGTGACGTTGGAGGTCGCTGAACCGCCGAGCTCAATCATAAATTCTGGAAAATCAGCACGTAGTGGCTGCAACATAGTGCGGGCAGCTTCCACGGCTTCCAGTGATGCTGCGGAGGTACTGCCTTCAGGTAGGTGCAACGTCAGGCTAATACCGGTGACATTCGCGTCGGGAGACAATAATTTTAATTGAATGTCAGCGTGAGTTAACGCGCGATGCTTTAATGCTGACATATCTGCTGTTAATTCATCGCTACGATATAGATCATCAATAATTAATTCATCACCCTCAACCTCGGTGTATTGAAAATTTTGTAATGAATCGACACGTTGCACATACGGTAGTTGCCAGCTTTTTTCTGTCAGCGTTTCAACTAAGGTTAAGCCTTTTTGTGTGAATAGATGTTGGCTATTTCCTGAAACTAAAAAGAAGAGGTTATCTTGCCGAGAAAATCGTTTTTCCATCGCCTCAAAGGCTTGTAACTGAGGATTCTCCGAGCTGAAATAGGTACGAAAATCACTGGTGAAAGAGAGTTTATGAACACCAGCACCGAGGGTTATTACAACCATGACGACGAGCAATAACACCCTGTAAGGGCGGCGCAGAATAAGGTTGAAGTAACGGTTCAACATGAAAACATCCTCTAATGAAGCTTTAATGCTAGTCCGTGCGGGTAATAGAACAAGGTTCGCTAAGGACAGTGATCAAGTGTCCGTTTATACTGTTGGCAAATTGTTAAGGGTATCGTCATGTCGTCGCAGCAACCGGCAAAAATGCAATGGGATCGTTTATTGTCACCAGTACGTTTCGGTGAGCCACAAGGCAGCTTGGCGTTAGAAAGCGGGCGTACGGCTTTTCATAAAGATTATGACCGCATTATTTTCTCCTCAGCGTTTCGACGTCTGGATAGAAAAACTCAAGTACATCCCTTGTCTGAAAATGATCACGTGCATACTCGCCTTACTCACAGTTTAGAAGTGGGGTGTGTTGGGCGCTCGTTAGGCATTCGAGTCGGGCAGATGTTGGGTAAAGCCTTGCCTGAGCACGTCGATGCCAGTGATATCGGGGCGATGGTGCAAGCCGCGTGTTTAGCGCACGATATTGGAAACCCACCGTACGGCCATACCGGCGAAGATGCCATACGTCACTTTTTTGTTAACCCTGATAACGCCAATTTTCTTGAAGGCATGAACCAAGATGAGATTGCAGACTTGCAAACCTTTGAAGGCAATGCACAAGGTTTTCGTATAGTTACTCAGGTGGAATATCACCGCTTTGAAGGTGGCATGCGGTTAACATACGGTACCTTAGGAGCCTTTCTTAAATACCCATGGACGGTCGATTATGTGCAGCGTAAAGAGCGCTCTAAGTTCGGTTGTTTTGCGACAGAGCTGCCGATTTTAAAAGAAGTGGCAAGCACACTTGGTTTGTTACCCACCGGGAAAGACGCTTGGTGTCGTCACCCTTTGGTGTACTTACTCGAAGCTGCCGATGACATTTGTTATGGCTTGATTGATTTAGAGGACGGTATTGAACTTGGCTTGTTGCGTTACAGCGAAGTGGAGCAATTACTTCAGCCGTTATTTGCTGAGCGTTGGGAACAAGTGATCGTAGACCTCGAAAAAGCAGACAATGATCGTCGTCGCTTGCAGATGCTGCGAGGGCAGGCAATGGAAGCGATGGTCAGCTCCGTCGCCTCAGCGTTTATTCGCGAGCAGGACGCATTGTTAGCAGGGCGTTTAAAAGGCAGCATTATTGATTATTGCCGCCCTGAGGTGAAAGCGCTGGTGGCGGGTGCGAAACGTATGGCGCGTGAACGTATTTTTAACGACAGTCGTAAATTGGCAATTGAAGTGGGGTCGTACGCCACGTTATCGGTTTTACTGGAAAACTTTTTATCGGCCATTCGCGAGTGTGTGACCACAGGTAAAGCGACCTATCGTAATAAACGCATTCTCGATTTAATGGGGCGTTCAGCGCCGCAGCCTGATTGGACATTGTATGAATCTTACATGCGGGCGCTCGATTTTATATCCGGCATGACAGATAACTACGCTGCCGATATGGCACGCCAGTTTAGTGGTTATCAGCCGGATTAGGGCACCTCTGATTAATGCAGTTACGGCTGCGGCTTTCAGGAAAGTAACAGTTCAAGGCGCTACTTAGATGGCATGGCGGGTCACGTCGATAAGTAGCAACACAGAAATGGTATTTTCCTGAAAGCCCCGAAGGGCGTGGCCTATAGACACTTTATATCTTTGTTGTTGATCTTATTAAGGACCCGCCATTAACCTCAATCAACGCCTCGATCTAAAGCGTTATAGGTCTCACGCGCAGCACGACTGCATTAATCAGAGGTGCCTTAGATTTCACTGCCTGTTATTTTGACTCGTTGAGCCACGCCAGCGGGTCGGTTTCTTTACTCTCATCGTAAGACGTTTGGTTGACGAGTTCGTTGGCGGCATCCACTAAGATTGACTCAGATAGCGGATGTGTTTTTTTGCGAACATGCTTCTTTGTTTGCCACTGTTCATTAGCTTTATCGAGATGCTTAATCAACATTTTACTTAAACGAGGAACCAAGGCTTCTGGAAAGTCGTGGCCCATACCGAGCACCACCTTGAGCTTGGCTTTCGGAATTAATGACGCCGTTTCTATGCCCATATTCACGGGAATTAACGGATCATCTGCACCATGAATAATTAACGTGCGGGCTTTGATTTTTTGCAGAAATCGTCGGCGATCACCGGCGTGTGTAATCGCGACCAATTGACGTTTAAAACCAAGAGGGCTGGTGGTGCGCTCCCAACTGGTTTCGGCAAGGCGTTGCAATTCGTCGTCCGACATCGGAAAGCCGGGGCTGCCAATAATACGATTCATGCGGGTGATGTATTGGATGTGATCATCACGGTTGCTGGCCGCCGGGCGTCGTGCCAGTTGCAATAATACTTGGAGTTGATTTACCGGCACTCGTGGTGCGGTGGCCGAGGACATGATCGACGTTAAACTGCGCACTCGTTTACGCTTTTTTGCCGCGAGAATCTGGGCAATCATTCCCCCCATGGAGGCACCAACTAAATGAGCGCTATCGAGGCCTAACTCATCCATCAATGCAATCACATCACGAGACATATCTTTTAACGTATAAGGTACCCGCGGTTTGCGTTTGAAGCGCCGCCCCAGCCAGACGCGAATCAAACTTGGGTTGCCATGTTCGTTGAAATTGGATGAATGCCCGACATCGCGATTATCAAAACGAATCACACGATAGCCAGCATTGACCAAGCGATAACACAGCGTTGTTGGCCACACGTGCATTTGTGCGCCTAATCCCATAATCAAAATGACCGGTGGTGCGCTTTCATCGCCCATGGATTCGTAAGCGAGTTCAACACCGTGCTGTGTTCGTATGTGGGTCATCTACAGTTTTCCAGCCTATATGTGACGGTAGCAATATAAATACAGAAGCCTAAACGCAAACCTTAACCACAAACCTTAAAAAGAAACCTGAGTAGCTATCAGGGCATGTGGCAGTTAGAATGCTTCAACCTTAGCGTGACTCAGGAATGTGACAGTTTTATGGAACTCGATTTACCCCTTATTCTAATGATAGCCACAGCAGTAACCGGTGTTATTGCTTTGGTCGATAAACTTTGGTTGCGAAAGCAGCGATTAGACAAAGCCGATGCGCTACAAGACGCTGGTGCCGATGACGAAGCTGTCGAAAAAGCGGCGAAAGAGCCATACTTAATAGAGCAGTCCTATTCCTTCTTTCCTGTATTAGCCCTGGTGTTTGTACTGCGCTCCTTTGTCGCTGAGCCGTTTCAGATTCCTTCAGGCTCTATGGAGCCAGGACTGATTACCGGTGACTTTATTCTCGTCAGTAAATTCTCTTACGGTTTACGTGTGCCGGGCGTTGGGTCGACGATTATTCCCGTCAGCAACCCTGCTCGTGGTGATGTGATGGTGTTTTTCCCTCCTGAAGATTCTCGCTACTTCATTAAGCGAGTAATCGGTTTACCGGGCGACCATATTGAATACCGTAATCGCCGTTTAACCGTGAATGGAACGGAAATTCCTACCGAAGAACTCGGTGGTGAACCCGCGTACAACCCAACCATGTTTTTAGGCAAAGAAACACTCGATAACGCCGAACCTACGGTTAAGTGGATTCCCGCACGTAGCCGCGCTACTGGTGAAGCTGTATTGTGGGGCGGCCCTGAAGGCGAGTGGGATGTTCCTGATGGCCACTACTTCATGATGGGCGATAATCGTGGCAATAGTGGTGACAGCCGTATGTGGGGCTTTGTGCCTGAGAAAAACATCGTCGGTAAAGCCGTAGCGGTATGGATGCACTGGGAAACTTGGTCTAGCCTTCCTTCATTCTCTCGTACCAAAATTATTGAGTAACCGACGTTTGTAAGTAATAGACGCTAGGGCCACATAGTCTATGAGTAAAAATTCAAACAGCAAAAAGCCTTGTAAACTCTGCCAGCGTAGTCGCTGGCTGATGATCCTCACTATGTTAGTGATGTTGGCCTGCGTTGCGGCTCTTAATATGAGTGGCGGTTCTTAACATGAGTGGCGGTTAAGAACCCGAGATGCTGAGTCTATTTCCCCCAATTTCATATCTTTGGCGTAATTTGTAAAATATTTCTCCGTAAAGGGTAGCTATTTGCTGCTCAGTAAATACAATGCCGACCACATTCAATACGACGACGTGGTGTTATGAACCTGACGAGACATCTGAAAGGTAAAACACTTAATCTGGTAGACCGCTTGATACCAGTAAAGCCTTTTGAAAGATCACGAGAAGAGCAAGTTGTTCTTGATCGTGAATCGCGTCGAATGCATCTCTATTTTAGCCCTAGTTGCCCAGCCTCTATCAGTGTCAAACGCTTCTGTGAGCGGGTGGGGCTGCATGTTGTAGAGAAAGACGTTGAGCGTGTTGATGCTTTCCGCAACGAGCTAGTGAATGGGGGAGGCGAAAGTCGAGTACCGTGTTTATGCGTTCATAAGAAAAGCGGTAATGTCTGGCTGTATAGCCCCGAAAGCATCACGGAGTATCTACGTGATCGCTTACGTAAAATGAATCCTTGCCATCAGCGCGTCTCTTCGCGTTAACCACGCTAATAGATGTAGGTTCATGGCCTCAAAAATGAACACCTACCGTTACGAATCGGTGAGTTTCTCGTTGCTAATGTAGTGGAATTGTAGGGAGTTGTTACCAGCTACCGACAAGCCTCAATATATCGTCTAAATTTAGTCCGAACCCCTTTTCTGGTGGCATACATGCTTCGGATACTCTTTGTTGTTATTTTCCTTTTCCCGATGTGGACTAAGGCGCAAACCCAGCCTGCATTAACGTCAGCCACACTGAAGTTATTAGATGGTAGCCAGCATGAAGTATTGCTTCTCGGCTCTCGTTCTTCGCCGTATCTCAAGTTATCTGATGGTCGTTATTTGGCGGAAATTGATGGTGTTTATTACCTCGCTACTTTAGAAAATGGCCGTAACCCCATCGCCTCAAACGATGTGTTTGGCTATGCCGAAAATTATGAGCCGCCAACCACTGTTACTGGCGGAACAGCCAGTAGCAAGGCGGCTAAAACGACCTCCCTCATTGCCCCTACGGGGAGTGTTTCGGCACAAGCAACTGCCCCAACGCGCTCCCCTTATCGTTATCAGGGTGGATCGTTTGAACAACCACTCGTGATTGTTCGTGTTGCCTTCAGTGACCAAGGGTTCGAATACAGTGATGCGGAAGTGTCTTCGCGCGTATTTGGCGCCAGTAATAGCGTCAAAGACTATTTTCTTGAAAACTCATATCAAGCGTATCGGATCGTGCCCGTACAAGATTCCTCCGGTACGGCGGGTGATGGTGTCATACGAGTCACCTTGAGCACGCCGCACCCTGATTTTGGCAGTAGTTATGGCCAGACCAGCCGAGCGCTGGTAGCAAGCGCGTTTGAAGCACTGGGTAATCACGTTAATTTATCTGCCTATGACCGCAACGGTGACTCGTGGTTGGATCCCTCAGAGCTGGGGGTCGTTGTGCTTGCGGCGGGTTTTGAACAAGCCTACGCAAGCTCTGCGACATCACACCCTAGGGTATGGGCCCATAAGTCATCTGTGTCAGCAACGAGCGTGGGAGGCATGTGGCTCTCTGAATACGCCATGTTTGGTGAAGAACACGAGCAACACTTGGCGACCGTAGGCTTAATGGCTCATGAACTTGGGCATTTGTTATTAGATCTTCCTGATTTGTACGACAGTATCGGCGTTGGAGCGGGGGTGGGCCGCTGGGGATTAATGAGTTATGGCACCTGGAATACGGGTGGGGGGGATGCCGGTGATCGTCCTGCGCATTTGATTGCATGGGCGAAGGAATTTCTTGGATTCACAAAAGCGCTGCCTGAGAGCAGTGGTAGTTTTTCAATACATAGCTTTGCGTCAGCGGGGGAAATGGTGCGTATCGATTTGGATACATATCGTCACGGTCGCCGTTTGTTGATAGAGAATCGTCAAAAAGACGGTTTTGATGATGGTATCCCCAGTGCGGGGATACTCATCACTGAAATTGATGATTGGCATGGTTTCGGGCCACTCTCATCATTAACAGAAGCACATTCAAACTTGCTGGTTTTGGCGACGAAGGAACACTCTGGTAGCGGTATTAGCTCGGAGTCCGGAGGTACCATAGTAACCTCTGCAGATTCAATCAACTTGGCGGATGGACTGGCGGCGATGCAGTCCGTCTCTGTGGGCGGTCAAGCCAGCTTTGCGCTGACAACGACGGTGACCCCATTAGGCTATGCGATCGGCTATGACGACTTGCCTGCAACGGCCAGTTGGGGGACCTACGGCGAATCGGCGTATGCAGTAGTCACCGTGCCACTGACTTCCGATATTTCAACGTTAGATGGCGTTGATTTTTATGCGCACGGGCCGGGAAGTGTCGAGGTGGGGGTTTACACAGGATTAACGCGCTTTTCTGCAGAAGGACGAGTTGTACGTAAAGGATTCTCGGTGGATAAAGGCTGGAATCGTTTGATGTTTGATTCACCAGCCAGTGTGGGTACAGATACCGTATATGTGGAGTTTTTTAGTGAACCCAACGGTTCTCATGCGCCGTTTTTGGTAGACACTCAAGGTCAGGTCAGCGGCAAAACTCAAATGAAGCAGAAGCAGGAATTTGCGTACTTCACGGCCGACTTTGATCTTAACGCTAAACTTTTGATTACCAGTACGGATAAAGTCATCGAAAGAGCCCCAGCAGAAGAAGCGACTAGTTCATCTTCAAGCAGTGGTGGCGCCCTTGTCTGGTTATTGTCTATTACCCTCGTATTGTGGCGTAGAAAAAGAATATACTGAGCACTTTTGGGAGGGTGTGCTGTGCGCGCTTATGCCACATGGATCGGCATTGCTGTTCTTTGCTTAATTGTATATTTAGCGGGTGATGGTATTGCGGCTATTTTCCAGTTTGATCGTGATGCGATTACTCGTGGAGAATACTGGCGTTTGTTAACGTCTCACGTGACCCATCTGTCGTTTGCTCATCTGACGTTAAATCTACTTGCTCTGGCGCTATGTACTTACGTTGCTAACCCTAAACATGCGGTAGCGTATATTCTCGCCATGTGGCTATGGTTAATGGTGTTTACTGGCGTTGGTTTGTATTGTTATGCGCTAGATCTTAACTACTATGTTGGCCTATCGGGTGCCCTTCATGGCGCACTATTGATCGCTATTGTCCCTTCTCCTTATTATTCACGCTTTATTCGAGTCTTGGTCGTCATCGTTATTCTCGGTAAGGTAATGTGGGAGCAAACCTCGTTTTACAATGATATGGGCAATGCCGAACTGATTGGTGGGCGAACAGAAGCTCGTTCACATATGTTAGGGGCCATTGCTGGTCTTATTTGGGTACTCGGTTACGGATGTTGGAAGGTATATGAGCAACGAAAACAACCCTTGGAAGACGAATAAGGTTGAGACGGTTTACAGCAACCCTTGGATTGAAGTCGCACATCACGATGTGACCAATCCGGCTGGAAACGCTGGCGTGTATGGCACAGTGTCGTTTTTAAATCGTGCTGTGGGCATCGTGCCATTGGCAGAGAATGGGGATACTTGGCTGGTTGGACAATATCGATTTCCACTGGATGAATACCATTGGGAGATTCCAATGGGTGGTGCGCCTAAAGGCGAACTACCTCAAGAGTGTGCGTTGCGTGAACTTAAAGAAGAAACGGGCTTAAGTGCGACAAAGATAACAAACTTGGGTCGTTTTCACTTAAGTAACTGCATTACCGACGAAGAAGGGTATTTGTTTGTTGCTCAAGGTTTAACGGAAGGTGCCACTGACATGGAAGAAACGGAGGTGCTGACCATTAAGCGTTTACCGTTTGAGGAAGTATTTCAGATGACTCAGGATGGTCGTATTACGGATGTACTCTCAGTATTAGCTGTCACTAAAATACGCTTGGCTGGTATCGCTTAAACCTTCATGACGTCTCATATTGAACCAACCAGTAAAAAGCAATTACTCTGGGTTCATCATTTAACCTGACGAAACTTGTTACAAGATTCGCCAGGTTAATGTGCAACTTTATTCATTACCTAATGAACAGCCGCTGCGACCTGATGTCGATGCTTCTGGCGATATTGCGCAGGGGATAGATTCACTTCTTTAATAAAGATGCGATCTAGCGTGCGACGTCCAGACAAACCAATATTCAGAGCAATTTGTTCTATTGCATCATCGGTGCTGGTCAGCATTTGTTTCGCCATTTCTAAACGAACCTGAGTGACTATCTGCTTCAGCGAAGTATCTTCGCGATGCAAATGACGATTCAGGGTGCGTGCGCTGATGTGAAAATACCCAGCAACTTCTTGCTGATTTGCATTTAAACGCACTTTTTCTTGCATCAGGGCTTTGCGGATACGTTCGGCTAGTGAACCAGAACGAGCAAGTTTACGATATTGCTCTTCAACTTCACGCTTCATCATATTGAGGATGTGAGGGTTGGTGTTATGTAGCCCCTCATCCAGCGCGTTAGAGTTGAGTAAAATCGCGCATTCGCCTGAATTGTAATTCAGAGTCGCATTCCATAACTGCCCTTGAGCCTGCTGATACTGAGTGGCAGGGTAGGGTAAGTTGATGCCTAAGATTCGTAACTTCGCACCACATAACTGGCGCATCCAATTCAGTAATACACTCAACATCATCTCTGATCGATGGCGTTGATCTGACATGTAGGCACTGTCGGCGACAGGAAGCTTGACCTTAATGGTACCTTCTCGTGTACGGGTAACATTAATTTCTAGAAGATCGCTCAACAAGGGCGCAAATTTTTCCATGTAGTAAAGTGCTTCACGAAGCGTATTACTGCATAAAAATAAATGCTGCAGCTGACAACTGCTTTGGGTGTTGAACTTATGAGGCGGATGAACGCAAAGTGCTTCATTGCCTGACTTGCGGATCAAAGTTGAAATAACCTGATCGGCTTCTTCGACGGGAATACGGCTATCGCTGTCTTTCAGTTGCTTAACAACACGCTGAATACTGTCGTCTTCGGCGTGCAACTGATCAAAACATCGTAAGCCGGCATTTTCAATCACAGGGCGTATTAAAGCCGCAGAGACGTAACCTTTTTCCATGTTCATACGCTGGTATCTGATTTAGGATTTTTGTTATTACAGGAATGATCTGCTAGCAATCCGATGCTCTCAGATCAAACCATAGATACATGGTATATCGGGTGACAAATTTTGTCACCTGTTACCATGGGTAGCAACTAACTGATGCAGACCGCGCACTACGACAACGTTTTGTATCCCTTAGTTCCCTAAGGGATATTAGTAGATTAAGTAAAATTGCGCCAACTTATTACTTGATTAAAATTCGTACTGAACTCCGAGGCCAATCATTAAAAATCCAGTCGGCTCAATATGGAAGCTATCGAGGGAGGTAGATTCAAGTTCACTGCGGATTGCTAGATTATCCCAAGGTGTCCACATGATACCGACGCCGGTGATAAGCTCGACACCTGAGGTTTCGTTGGAGCCGGTGGTTCTTTTAGCGTCTACCGTACCATCGCCATACGCCGTGATAGAGATTTTCTCAACATCAGCAATCCAAGCACTCGCGCCTGCTTTTACAAAGAAGTCGACTGTCTCGGTATAGGTGAAGTTATATCTCAAGTTCAGCAGGACGCCACGAGCCTGAAATGATTCACTGCCTGTATAAGTTGCAGAGCCGAGAGTCGTGCTGTCACCTGAATCGCGATCCACTTCACCATTTGACGTGTTTGTGAATGTCGGTGGGGTTCCGGTGGCAGCATTTTCGGCCGTCGGGAATAGCGGGTCAGGGTCATCATATGCCATAAGACCCATATCCATGATGCCAAATTCAAGTGACAAATTTTCAGTGATATTGGGACCAAAAACGATTTTTGTTGCGATATTCGTCTGATCAATATCATCACTTATTATCGCAGCGCCATAGACACCTAAAAAACTTCCGAAATCTTCAGGTTCAGCCGCCAGAGCGGAGCCAGACGCGAGTGTTGCAGCAAGCGCTGTAAGAGTTGCCAGGGTACGCATGGTTAATATCCGTTTTTGTTATTGTTTGTACCGTTCGGCCAAGCTGCCGAGGGGGTTTTCAACATAATATCAATGATAAAGATAAGTTGCAGTTAAAGATTAGTATTTATATAGAGTCGCTCGTTGTCTGTTTGGTGGATATATTGCGCGAGGCCACTGACATATCGTTGTTTCATTTCTATCAAAATTTAGATAGGTTTATGCATAGTGATTTTTATAACAGATGGGCATATGTCAATTCGAGACTCACAATCATTAGAGCTAAGCCGTACGTGGATGACTGAGGATGGAGTGGTATGCCATGATCTGACAGGGGTATCTCATCTCACACAAGCGTTAATTCAGAAATTATTCAGTGAGCGAGTGCGTATTGCTGAAGGGCGAAAATGCCCCGTTATGATGATTGCCAAAAATGTATTAACCGTCGACTTTGAAGTGCAGTTACATGCGTCTGACCCACGCTTGTTGGTGGTCACAGAAGGCATTGCGATCGTTGGTGACTCTTTTATGATTCAGCACTTAACATCAATGTTCCTGTCTTATCATGCTCCGGGTTACCCTGTTGAGCGGTTTGATTCGGAAGAACAGGCGCGAGTTTGGTTAATGAGTCTTCGAGAGGGGGTTTCAAGTGAGAGGATTCCAAGTTAGCGCGTTTATATAAAGTCATAGAGCGCTAACTTGGAGTTTGAACGTAATTAAGGCAGCCGTAGGACTGCCTTAGTACAATGAGAGCTTAGATCGCTTTGATGTAGCCCATCAAGTGCGTGTCGTTATTGCGTGTTGCCTGTACTTGGAAATCAACTTGGCCGTTGCTCTCACCAAAGTGAAGTTCAATTTTAGCCGGTAAAAAAATTGGCTTTTTGAATTCAACATAAATCTCTGCGGAATCTGAGCCTAACTTTTTGAAGGCAGTTGAGGCCGCGCGACCTTTAGTCCACATGCCGTGAGCTAAGTGGCGTTTGAAACCAAACGCTTTTGCCGCTAGAACACCCCAGTGAATTGGGTTTGGATCACCGGCAACAGGTCCGTATTTCAATCCTAGGTTAGATGGTAAGGTCCAAGTCTCTGACTCAGTAAGAACTGGGTTCTCTGGAAGCACTTGAGGAGCGTCTTTCTTCTCAATCCCCTTACTTGGTAGTAATGCCAAATAAGTGCTTAAGCCTTCCCATACCAGCTCCATACCAATACGAATCTCAGTACGCAGGCTAACTTCAAGGCCTTTATGGGTACGGTTAGCGCCAGCAAAGAATGCACGTACATCGATAGCTTCGCCCAACTTGATGGCGCGATGCTGAGTAATTTTGTTGGTAATATGAACCATGCCCATGATGCCAAGCGGAAAAGTGCGGTGAAGCATCAGTTCCATATGCAATTTAAAGGCAACCACGTGCGGATAAGTAATAGGTAGGTTTTCGCTTTTGAGGTCGAAGCCGCAAAGTTTTGAGTAATCGAGAACGTTCTTTTTAGTTGGGATATGGCCATAAATAACCGCATCCATGTTCGGTAATTCTGGATTACGAATGTTGGTATTGCGTGAAAACGCAGAGCGCACCGTGTGATTGGCAACACTAGGAAGCTTTTTTAGTTCTATTCGAGTCGCGTGATACATATGTAAATTCCTGATAGAAACACTTTTTAAACACACATCAGGGCAGATAATACTAGACACTTCGAGTTCCCCCCATTGGCGGGTATAAGTTAACTTAGCGTCAGATCGGTCAATAACGCTTGCAGCCAGCCGTGTATCTGGCAAAATTCAACTCCCCAAGTATTACGGAAATCAAACACTTATGTCAGGCGGAATGGCGGAACTACGCGATTCAGGCATTATGCTCCAGTTAGCACATCAAGCGATGCTAACCATGGGTCTTGATGCAGATGCGATCTGGCAGCGTCTCGGAATTACCGCCGAGATCCTGCAAGATAGAAATCTGCGCACGCCGCATGACGCTCAGATTATCTTTTGGGGCGTCATGGAAGAGGTGTCCGGTGATCCAGATATCGGTATTCACCTTGGTGAAAACATGCCGGTATATAAAGGACAAGTACTTCAATACCTATTTCTTTCCAGCCCAACGTTTGGCGAAGGCCTGACTCGCGCGCTAAATTATCAGCGTCTATTGAGTGATGCATCACAAGCCAGTGTTGAGGTGGATGACCATCGCGCCTCCATTTTGGTGGAGTCTGCCAGCGATAAAGTCAAAGGGCTCCGTCACCTTAACGAGTGCATGGTACTGGGGCTGATTCGTTTCTTTCAGTACGTTACTGATGATCAATTTCGTCCCAGTGCGATTGAGTTTACTCACGCCGCACCAGAGACTGTTGCTGAGCATAAACGCGTGTTTGGCTGTGACGTTCAGTTTGGTTGCAGTGAAAACCGGATTCATTTTAATGATCAGTTGTTAGCGTTGCCGTCATTGCATGCAGAACCTGAGCTTTTGCAATTGCACGAAAAGCTGGCCAGTGAACATGTCGCCAAACTGGAACGACAAGATGTCGTGACTCGTGTTTATAAAGTCTTTGGTGAGGTGCTGGAAACTGGCCAAGTGAATCTCGACGATGTAGCCGAGCGATTAGACTTAAAGCCGCGAACATTGCGAACTCGCCTTACTGAAGCCGGAACTAACTTTAATCAGTTATTGGCTGACTACCGCTGTAATCTCGCTAAGCGACTATTGTCCAGCACTGATGAGAGCATTGATGAGATCGTTTATCTCACCGGCTTCTCAGAGCCAAGCACGTTTTATCGAGCGTTTAAGCGCTGGACCAATCAGACGCCCGTCGAATATCGCAACAGTAGACGCGGCTAATCTGACTAATAGCGCCAACCTGTCTTTTTTTATTCAAGCTGACATTTAACGGGCCGATACAGAGAGAAATATTCTCCCTGTACGGAGCCGGCCATGAACTTCAATATACAAGCTGCATTTTCGTTTTCTAGCACCACAACATCGACATTCCAGTCGAGTAATAACAACAGCTTGAATTCACACGGTCATGGTCGACACGGTGGACATCATGAGCATGTACATCATCGCCACGGAAATAAACAGTCTGCGCCTTCAACAGAAACGCCAGTTTCTACTCAAACCTCGAACTCAGCCACTGCGCAAACCCAGGCTGCGCAAACAGATACCCCAGATGGCGTGGTGGTCGGCGAGCGTCAAAGTGCTGAAATTACCGCTGAGAATATCCTTTCACATGTACAAAAAGGCTTAGACGCGCTGAAAGAGAGTGGGGCGTCTCAAGAGAAGATCGATGCGCGCCTTGAAGCCGCAAAAGAAGGGATTGCAACAGGGTACGCACAAGCGCGCGAGATGCTTGAAGGCATGGGCATGATGGATGACGCGCTTGCGGCTGATATTGATCGTGGTGAAACCTTAGTGAACTAAGGGATTAGCTCAATGGCGGCAGGGGATATTCCTGCTTTGCTGGCGAGCGATGAGGCTGACACTGTTTCAAACACAGACGCTGCAGATACCGAAGAACCGACCTCTAGCATTAATCCCCCGACATACAGTGCCGCCGCAATGCGGACAAGTAATAACATGTCCTTAGAAGTGATTACTCAGGACGGAGATCGCGTCACCGTTGATTTTAGTCAGCGCCAAGGCAGCCTAGAAATGCGTGCAGGCGGGTTTAGTGTGAGCGCATCGGCCTTCTCTGAAAAATGGGATATGGAAGTGCGCGGCAATTTAGACGACGGTGAGGTTGCGGCACTTGAAGAGTTATTTGCAGACGTGCAAAAGTTAAGTGAAACATTTTTTGGTGGCGATCTAGGGGCAGCCTTGGAAGAGGCAATGTCGTTAGGGTTTGATGGCAATGAACTGGCATCCATGAGTTTGAATTTACGTCAACAAAGCTTCTCGAATGTCTCCCGCGCTTATGGTCAAGCAGGCCCGTCGATGCCTACCGAGCGATTAGAATCTCAGCGCAGTAATATTGCTGATTATGTGGATTCCTATATGAAAGCGATCGACAAGGCATCGCCGTCGCTGAGCAATCCATTGTCTAATTTACAGGATATGCTTGCTCAGCTTGTTCCAGAAGATGACCGTCTTGGCGCTCTCGCGAGTTTCAATGAAGGCTTAAATCGTCTGTTGTAAGGCATAGCTTTCGGATCAATACCAATAATGGCGGGTTACTTCGATGTGAAGTATCTCGCTTTTTTTATGTCTACGTACTAGCGTCGTTAGAAAAGGCCTGCTTGGTCGATAGGTTTGCGCCAATGTCACAGGTATACTTCTCATATCAAAGATGGAGGTATCATGAGTTTTGTACTGTTAGGCACTGAAGGCTGTCATTTGTGTGAAGACGCGACCGCTATTCTCGTGGCGGCAGCACAAGGCCTAGATATCACTGTATATCAGGATGATATCGCTGTTTCTGAAGACTTGGTGACGCGCTACGGTGTGCGGATCCCAGTCCTAAAAAACGAAACGTCAGGCGCTGAATTGGATTGGCCATTTTCCTTCGACGAAGTTCGAGAATTTATTCAACCTTCTGTTGTAACAACTCGGTTGGCAACAACCGTGACAACAGAAAAGCAGACATAGGCAAACGATAACATGCAGAAATTGATACTCATGCTGATATCCGCAGTAGCGATAAGCGGTTGCGCACAGGCTCCTCAGTTATCACCCAAAGGGGATGCAATTTTTTATGCGTTACAAGCAGACACCATGATGAATACATGGCGCTACGAGTGCGGGCAAGTGAGTAGCCGTGCCAATTACCTAGCGGAAAGTGCACGTACAGATTGGTGGCGTCGCAATGGTAGCTTAGTTGAGGCCGCAGATTTCGGTTTAGCGTACAACATGGTCACGGTAACCGATACTCGCCAAGACACAGGCGCACGTTTAGCCATGGCATTAACGTGGGAGGTGCAAGAGCGTGCGAATGCCTTGGTCGATAAGAAATTAGCAGATGCTGATGATAAAGATGCTTTGTGTAACAAAATTTTGAGTGATTACCGCCAAGGCAACTGGGACATTAAAGGATCAGAAGAAATTCAAGCAGCGCTGCAGAGTATGAAGAAAGCGTCCGTTGAGCAAGGTGACGATTACGATTTAAAACGTGGTCGTATTGAAGCCAAAACAAAGAAAAGTTATGGGCGATCTTTGTACGTCGTAGAGCAGTTTGCTGAGCAGGAAGGTTGTGAGAAGTCCTCAGTTCAATTGATTAAAGGAGAATGGCCTTACGAAATCTACGACGTGGTCTGTGATGCCAAACCCTTTATGCTAATGCGTTGCGAGTGGGGACGTTGTGCCACCATGGAATGATCACTGTTTTTGATCTTTTATGGATTGTCATGAACATTGCCATGAACATAGACCAACAAAAAGGAAGCGACTCGCTTCCTTTTTTGTTTCGCCGGTAGCTTTGGGCTACTCAAGGCTAAGCAGTGGGCGGTTGGATTCTAAAATAGACGGTCCAATCCCTTTGACTTGCGTTAACTCTTCTAGATTTTTGAAGCCGCCTTTTTCCTCGCGATAATCGACAATTGCTTTGGCCTTCGCATCTCCGACACCTTTCATTTCACTCAACTCCTCAACAGAGGCTTTGTTGAGACTGATCGGCCCTGAGCGTTCCTCGCTGGTGGTTGCTTTCATCTCGGTAGTGTCATCACCTGCGTGTGCTAGCGGCATCATTAGACAGGCTGAGAATATGGCCGAGATGATATTAAGGGATAATCCTTTCATTATTTTGCTCCTTCTTTATTTCATATTTATAGAGAGCCTTCTATGGGGACATAGAGGGCTAAATAAGGTTAACAATAGATCGAGGGCATTTTAAATAAGGCGTTAGAATGAAAAAGCGCCGGTAAACCAGCGCTTTTTCATTGGACTAAATAAGCAAGTACTCAGTCTTTTTTCTTAGTTTTCATTCTTCGGCTGACTTTTTGTCGACTTTTTTCTTGGCTGGCGTTTTCTTCTCCGCGGCTTTTTTGGACACTGCCTTTTTCTTTTCGGTAATGCTCCACTTTTTACCGTCGAAAAGTGCGCTCCAGCCAGTGGCCTTGCCTTCGCTTTCCGTCATTACATATTGCTCTTTAGACTTGCGGCTATAACGAACAATACTCGGATTGCCGTCACTGTCTTTGACCGGGGCATCTAGCAAGAAATGATATTTTTCAGGAATTTCAGCTTTGTGCGGAATCAGCTCAGTGACCAAAGGCGCACGTGTTTCACGCTTTTTAGGGAACTGACTAGCCGCCAAGAACATGCCACTGGCACCGTCACGTAAGACGTAGGTGTCCTCAACTTTTTCACACTGCAATTCCGGCATGGGCACAGGATCCATTTTCGGTGGAGCAGCCTCGCCATTTTTCAGTAACTTACGGGTGTTTTTACACTCGTCATTGGTACAGCCAAAGTACTTACCGAAACGACCAGACTTGAGCTGCATTTCAGATTCACACTTATCACACTCAAGTACCGGGCCGTCATAGCCTTTGATCTTGAATTGGCCTTGTTCAACCTCAAAACCATTACAGTCTGGGTTGTTACCACAAATATGAACTTTGCGTTGCTCGTCTAGCAAGTAGCTGTCCATGGCGGCGTCGCAAATTTTACAGCGGCGCTTATCCATCAATCGACGGCTTTCCGCTTCGTCGTCTTCATCGGCGCTAATAACTTCGTCGCCGGGAATCAAGTTCATGGTTTGTGTACAGCGTTCTTTAGGCGGTAAACCGTAACCTGAACAACCTAAGAAGACCCCGGTTGTACCAGTACGAATCTGCATGTGACGGCTGCACTTAGGGCACTCGATGTCGGTATCTACCGGGTCATTCGGGCGCATACCGTCTTCGCCGCCAGCCACTTCAAGCTGCTTATTGAAATCGGAGTAGAAGTTATCGAGTACGTTGGTCCAGTTCATATCGCCTTCCGCGATACCATCCAACTTTTCTTCCATGGTCGCTGTAAAGCTGAAGTCCATGAGTTCGGAAAAATTTTCAGTGAGGCGGCTGGTGACAATGTCGCCCATCTTTTCGGCATAAAAGCGTCGACCTTCCAACTTCACGTAACCACGATCTTGAATCGTCGAAATAATGGAAGCGTAAGTTGATGGTCGGCCAATGCCACGTTTTTCTAATTCTTTTACGAGTGCCGCTTCAGAGAAACGAGGCGCAGGCTTAGTGAAGTGTTGCTTGGGTGTCAGTTCGTCGAGGTGAAGCTCGTCGCCTTCTTTGACATCCGGCAATAAAATATCATCGTCGCCTTTACTACCCACGGGAGGTAATACTTTTAAGTGGCCATCAAAACGAATAACGCGGCCTTTTGTACGTAGCTCAAAATCCCCTGAAGTTACTGTCACCGTCGTGCTGGTGAATTTGGCATCATTGGTCTGACAAGCGACGAAACGGCGCCAGATGAGATCGTAGAGGCGCTGAGCGTCGGGTTCCATAGAGGATAGATCACCAGAACGCAGTTTGACGTCAGAAGGACGAATGGCTTCGTGCGCTTCTTGCGCGCCTTCTTTGCTGCTGTATTGACGAGGTGATTCGGGTAAATACTCGCTTCCTAGCTTGTCTTCGATGTAGTCGCGCAGTGTGGCAACGGCATCTTGGCTCAAGTTGGTGGAGTCGGTACGCATGTAGGTAATATAACCGGCTTCGTACAAACGTTGGGCTAGCGTCATGGTTTTCTTAACACTAAAGCCCATGCGTGTACTTGCCGCTTGCTGCAACGTTGACGTAATAAAAGGCGCTGCAGGGCGAGAGCTGGTTGGCTTGTCTTCGCGTTTGCTAACAACAAAGGGGCCTTTGCGAACCAAATCTAGGGCTGTTGTTGTTTGTGTCTCGTTGGTCGGACGGAATTCTTTGCCTTTTTCGCGTGCAATTTGCATACGAAGATCATCGCCGTTTGGTGTTTGCAACTCAGCAAAGGCTTCCCAGTATTCTTCTGGAATAAATACGCGAATTTCACGCTCACGCTCGACAATTAAGCGCACGGCTACGGATTGAACTCGGCCTGCGGATAACCCTCGTGCCACCTTGGCCCACAATAATGGCGAGACCATAAAGCCAACGACGCGATCTAAAAAGCGGCGTGCTTGCTGAGCGTTAACACGGTCGATATCGAGTTCGGCTGGCTTATCAAAGGCAGCTTGAATCGCCTTTTTCGTGATTTCGTTAAATACCACACGGCGGTAGGGCTTGGCGTCTGCACCGATGACTTCCCGCAGGTGCCATGCAATGGCTTCCCCTTCGCGGTCCAAATCCGTTGCGAGATAGATTTGGTCGGCATCTTTGGCTAAACGTTGCAGTTCTTCGACGACTTTTTCTTTGCCGGGAAGAATCTCATATGTCGCTTTCCAATTGTGTTCAGGGTCAATGCCCATGCGATTGATCAACTGATCGTGCGACTTCTTCTTTTTGTATACAGCTTTTTCCTCGGGAGACATCTTCCGAGTCAGCGCTGCCTGTTTGGCCCGTGCTTTAGGGTCAGATTTAGTGGCTCCGCCAGAGGTTGGCAGATCACGAATGTGACCGACGCTGGACTTTACGATGAAGTCTTTGCCCAGGTATTTGTTGATGGTCTTGGCCTTAGCAGGCGATTCCACGATCACCAATGATTTGCCCATAGTCCTATCGAAAACCTTATGTCAGTTGAGTTTACGCCAGCGCATTTAGGCGACACTTTAATCGCAACCCCGGGGGCTTGGTCAAGTGTCGCTTCTTATATATTAGTCAGAACATAGTCCAGCATGTCGAGAAAAAGTTGCTAGACTTTTGTTTTAGCGGCTCCTTTTTTGTTCTGAAAGGCGCTGATTTGACGTTTGTTTATCATGCTTGCTTATCAGGAATAGCACATATTTCGGAGTTTAAAAATATGTCGACAATTGGAATAGTTATGTCGGTTGCCATCCCGCTTAGTCTTATTATGCTGGTGGCGGTCATCTACAATCGCAGGTTACAGTCCAGACAAACCGCAAGGAATCAGGCGCGCCTAGTCAGTCAGAAAGCCGATGATATCTTGGAAGCGCTCGAATATTTGATGGTCGTAGATGACCATCGTGAGTTGCAGCGAGCGGTGCTGGAACGTGTCACTGAAATATATGCTCGTGCTCACAAAATGGCGGGGGACCGATCGGCAAATATGTTTGATCCTGAGCCTTACATAGAAAAAATTGCGGCCAATCCGCCGTGCCGGAAAGTTTTGAAGAGTGATCGTGAAATCAAGCTAGGACGTCGTCACTTTTCTACTATTTTGAAAACGTTAATGCCGATGGTGAAGCAAAAGATTATTTCAGAAGCTGTCATGCTCGATTACCGCCGACATCTAAAAATGGCCCTAATGGAAAGGCAAGTCGATAGTTACATAGCCCAAGGTGACGCTGCTGCAGGGCGAAGCGATCCGGTGTCGGCGTCAAGTTTTTACAAAGCAGCACGTAAGGTGCTGATTGAGTTTGACTTACAGTTTCCTGAAAAGAATGAGCGTGTTAAACAAATTGCTGAAAAAACGGCGGCGCTTTATAAAAATGATAGTGAGGATGGAGAGCCAACCGACGCGTTATCAAAGGCGTTATCGCTTGAGGATACAGATAAAACCAATGAATTTGGGATCTCTACCGATCCCGATGCCCAGAAAAAACGTTACTGAGTTGTGTGGCTCTGTCACACTGGCGGACGTCATTCGATATTAGCTGGGCGGTATGTCTTACTTATTTTGGTTCCGAATTCTCTCCAGTAATGACGCTTGTTCATTGCCTGAGTTTGATCAGGAACTCGTTGATCGAGAACCATGGAACGAGGTGTTGGAAGCGTTAATTGAGCCATTCCCTAGCTCGCTTCTTCCCGCCGTAGAAGAGAGCACTTACTCAACACCGTTAGAGGTCGCTGTTCTTCGTTTAGATCGTCTAGGATCACCAGATTTTCGTTCAACTCCCCTGCACGTGAGTGGCAATAAAGTATTTAAACTTGCAGGCCATCTTGACGCGTTCTTTGCCAGCCCTAAATCTTCGTTAGTTTCATTTGGTGGTCGCTGGTCTAATCATCTTCACGCCTTAGCCGCGGTGGCTCAGTGCTTAAGTATTCCATCTATCGGGTTGGTACGAGGGTATCCAGAGCAACCTCTAACGGCGACGCTTCAAGACTGTGTTGATATGGGAATGACACTCAAGTTTTGCGACAAGCAGACATACGCGAAACGCTATGATCCAGACTGGAGGCAAGCGTTAAGTGAGAGATACGATGCGTGGGTGATTCCAGAAGGTGGTGAAGGAGAAGATGGCATTGTGGGGTTTAGTGTCCTGGCGTCCATACTGAAGGACTATGACCACATTTGGGTGGCCGCAGGTACGGGGACGAGTGCCCAAGGTATCGCCGCACATTTAACCGCGAAACAAACTCTTGTGGTGGTTAATGCGGTGGCTGATCAGGGCGAATTACAACGCCAGTGGGCTGTTACCATGAAGTCCTCGGTCGCATGTCATTGGGAGATCATTGACGACGCTCATCAAGGGGGCTTTGGCAAGTGCCCAGCTGAATTACGAACGTTGATTACGAGTGCAGATGCAGCAGGACTTCCACTTGATCCTGTGTACACGGCGAAGTTAGTCTCAGCTTTTCTTGAACGCCTAGCCAAGTCGCCCGAGTCCCCAGCAGTAAAGACTCTGCTGATTCATACCGGTGGATTGCAAGGCCGCCGCGGGTTTGATCTTTAATTATGCGTCCTCCCAATCCGCAGGCACGATCATCCAGCGCTCGGCTTCTGCCCAACCATATGGCCCTTTGTTGACCTTAGCAATGCACATAGGGGTAGTGAGGTGGTCAAAATATACGCTTAAATAATGAATCAACTCCTCACGATCAATCGAGAAACTGGCCAATACCGGACTGATCCAATCTTGTTTTGATAACACGTACCAGTGGCCTTCAGGTATTAAGTGCAGCTGGCTGACAGGGCACCATCGCCCGCGCCAGTGATCGTGTGCGACATCCTGCGGAAGAGGCGCAGGCGTCAAATTGTGTGCCGGATGAAACAAGCAGCCGCGCATAATGGCAACCGAGGTGACTTCATTGTTAAACCCAGCATTTTTGATCGCTGTGTGGCCTTCGTTAGTGCTAGCTAATGGCAGTTGATGGCTGGTTGTGTGCGCTATTTTTTGGCTTAATAGATCGCGGCGGTTAGGGCCGATCCAGTCGTCCTCAACCCCCAGATAAAATTTGAGAGCCAGCTCGGCATGTAAGGTTTTATTTGCTTGATTAATCAGTAAATCAAGCTCGCCTAGCGTTCTTTGTGGGCTCGTTATTTGCGTGTTGGCAACATAGCTGATGCCTGCCATAGTCAATGCTTGTTGCCACATTTGCTCAAAGCAGAAACCGAGTCTAGGGCTGTTAAACTCAATATCAACAGTGTCGACTCTGTTGCAGAGATCAAGCGCTAACTGCGGTAATAAAGCGCGTAAATCAGGCGCATAACTGCTATTGATTAACGCAGGGCCAAACACGCTCCAGATCAAATCGCGGCCAGTTTTGCTCGCTATGCTAAAAAATGAATCATCGAAGTCGGGCGTTGACGTATACAAGCCTTTTATACTCCCGTGTGGTATAAGTTTTTTTAAATTCCAATGCCTTGAAGCATCACCGACTGGTGTGTGCTCAGGGTGAAAATGATCGTCTGAGGTTACCAGTTTTCTGATGGAAGAGTTTCGCAATATCGGTCTGATTGGCCGTCTAAATAGCAATAAAGTGATCGATACCATTCGCCGCTTGTCGCGTTATCTATTGGATGAGGGTTATCACACCATCCTAGATGACCGCATTGCCGAGGTCATGCCGGGTCATGGAATGCAAATTTGCAACGTCAACATGCTTGGTGAAATTTGCGACTTGGTGATTGTTGTCGGTGGTGATGGTAGCTTATTGGGCGCTGCTCGTGCCTTGGCTAAGTTCAATACACCGGTATTGGGTATTAACCGTGGTCGTTTAGGCTTTTTGACCGACATCAGTCCGGACGATGACATGTGTGAAGCCGTACAAGCGGTATTAGATGGCGAATACACCGAAGAGCGCCGCTTCTTGCTTGACGCCGAAATTAAACGTGATGGCAACCCGATTGGCTCCGCGACAGGCTTGAACGATGTGGTTCTTCATCCGGGGAAATCTGCACGTATGATTGCCTTTGATCTCTATATCGAAGGTCAGTTTGTTTATCATTTACGTTCAGATGGTCTAATTGTTTCTACCCCTACCGGATCTACCGCCTATGCTTTGTCAGGGGGCGGGCCAATCATGCATCCGCGTTTGGATGCCTTAGTGTTGGTGCCTATGTTCCCGCATACCTTGTCGAGCCGCCCGATCGTGGTGGATGGCAAAAGCGAAGTGAAAATTGTGGTCGATGCCAGTCAGGGTCTGTATCCAACCATCAGTTGTGATGGTCAGACTCATATCCCGTGTGCACCGGGTGACAGCATTACCATCCGGAAAAAGGCGCACAAATTGAAGTTGATTCATCCAAAAGGCCATAACTTTTACGAGATTTGCCGGACTAAATTGGGCTGGAGTAGTAACCTCGGGGAATGAGTATGCATCAGGGGTATGACCTAATTGGCGATATCCACGGCTGTGGCCTGACGCTGATCGATCTGCTAGAACAAATGGGCTACACCAAGCGTGGAGGCGTGTATCAGCACCCCAAGCGTAAAGTGGTATTCTTGGGCGACATTGTGGATCGCGGCCCAAACATTCGACTGGCCTGTCATATTGTCAAAGAAATGGTGGATGCTGGTCATGCCGATATTGTGATGGGAAACCATGAGTACAATGCCGTCACCTATCTGACCGAAGCGCCGCCAGGAATGCGCCAGCCTTTTTTGCGTCCGCATACACCTCGCAACACCTTTATTGTCGAGCAAACGCTGGAACAGTTCGCCAATTATCCACAAGAATTTAGCGAATACCTTGATTGGTTTACGACCTTGCCGTTGTTTAATGAATATGAACACTTTCGCGTGGTGCATGCCTGTTGGGATGCGCCCATGATTGATGAGTTTAAAAGGCGTTACGGTGGCAATACGTTAACAAAATCACTCTTGCCTGAGTCCATTCAAACCGATTCGTTTTTGTATCAAATGCTTGATCGTATTTTACGAGGCACCTCATTGCGCTTGCCCGATGGTCGTTCAATGACGGCGAAAGACGGCATGGTACGACAGTTCTTCCGAACTAAATTTTGGGCCGGTGAACCACAACGTTACGATGATGTTTTGTTTCAACCAGATCCGCTGCCTGAAGACTTACAGTACGCATTACTGAGTGAAGAAGAAAAAGAGCAGCTACTGTTCTACGGGCCAGAAGAAAAACCGCTATTTATTGGTCACTACTGGATGGCAGGCCTACCTGAACCCATCGTACCTAATATCGCTTGTCTTGATTACAGTGCGGTTAAATATGGGCGCTTGGCGGCGTATCGTATGGACACTGAAACGCACCTTCAGAAAGGTAAATTCACTTGGGTACGGGTTGAGAAAAAAGAACGCTAATGGAACCCATCGCTGTTTTATCTGCGCCGTTGGCGACAGACCTTTCTCCGCTAACGCGCCACTTGTGGGCGCGACGTATTGTTCACCGTGTTATCGAACAACATGGTGAACAAAACGATGGGCAGGATCCTCAGCAAGTATTGTTTATTGTGAATCCCGCCGATCTTGCTCAAATTCAAGTACTGATAGAGCAGTGGCGCGAAGGAAGCCTGGGCGAGCCGGAAGCAAGGGTTGCCAGCAAAGGCCCAACATTAGTTGATCGTTTAAAATCGGCTCCAATCACCGCCCTCATCGTACTTGTGCTGATCATGATCTTTGGTTGGCAGCATATCTCTACCGATTGGCATGGCTGGTTAACTCATAGTGAGCCTTTGTGGCCATCCCAACGAGCGCTGCTCAGTACCTACTTAGATATGGGTTTCTGGGAGCTGTGGCGACATACATTACTGCACTTTGGTGCATTTCATCTTATATCAAACTTGCTTTGGATCTGGATTTTTGCCGGCGCGATGGAGCGTGTTGGCGAGCGTGGTGCCATTATTGCGCTGCTTATTTTCTGCGGCCTCGCGGGCAATATTTTACAGTGGTGGCTTGCAGGTCCCGCATTTGGCGGTGCGTCTGGATTTGTGTATGGTTTGGCCGCTTGGACTGGTTTGCGCCAGACTCGTTATAAAGTACCGTATGGGGTTCCGCCTGCGGTTTTGGTAATTATGGTGATCTTTATGTTAATCACAATCACCGGAGAAACCTTATCGCCGGGCATGACTGGCGTGGCCAATGGTGGCCACCTAGGTGGTTTATTGTGTGGATTTTTGATGGCCATATTATGGCCTGTATCGTACCGAGGAAAACATGACGCTTGATGATTTGATCCAATCTTTAACACCCGAGGTGTATGAAAACCTAAAAAACGCGGTTGCTACAGGGCGTTGGCCGAATGGTCGCAAACTGGAAGAAGTGCAGCGTGAATTGTGTATGGAAGCGATCATGTATTTTGAAAACGCACACAACGTGCCTGCAGATCAGCGAGTCGGCTATCTGGACATGGGCTCTAAATCTAAAAAAGACGATGACGACGTCCAACCACTGATTATTCAATAATATGAGTGAATGGAGCGGGCATCTCGAAAAGATGCGCATTAAACCCGGTAACCCTGTGGAATACTTCTTGGTACTTGATAAAAAAGAAGTTTCCCTTAATTCGTTATTGAACAAACAGATACGACTCAGTTGGGCTGGGGATATTCAGTGCCACAGCTGTGGTCGAAAAACGAACAAAAGCTTTAATCAGGGCTATTGTTACCCTTGCTTTAGCAAGCTGGCTGAATGCGATGTATGCATTATGAGTCCAGAGAAATGCCATTATCATGAAGGTACTTGTCGTGACCCGAAATGGGGTGAACGAGTGTGTTTCAACGACCATATTGTGTACTTAGCAAATTCGTCAGGCATTAAAGTCGGCATTACCCGTATGAAAAACATGCCATCACGTTGGCTGGATCAAGGGGCGGGTCAGGCACTCCCCATCGCACGGGTTGCAACTCGACGCTTGGCTGGGTTAGTTGAAGATATTCTCCGTCGAGATGTTGCCGATAAAACCAATTGGCGGGCGATGCTAAAAGACGACCATTCAGGTCTCGATTTACCGGCTGAGCGTGACCGCTTGCTGGCGCTCTTTAAAACCGAATTAGCGACACTTGAAACCGATAGTGGGCCGGGTAGTATGACGTGGTTACTGGATGAGAGCACACGAGATTTTAGTTATCCTGTCGATGCTTATCCGACCAAGGTAGTGAGCCATAATTTAGATAAAACCCCTGAGGTTAATGGTCGTTTGATGGGCATGAAAGGCCAATATTTAATTCTCGATACCGGTGTTATTAATCTCAGAAAATTTACGTCTTACCACGTTAACGTGGCAGAGATAGGAGAGTCTTGATGCAAGATGCACAACCTAAAGCCATTCAGTTAGCTGATTACACCGCGCCAGAATATGAGGTAGCCGAGACTCAACTGCGCTTTGAATTGAATGATGACATGACGTTGGTGCATTCCACGTTGACGCTTAAACAGTGTGGCTCAACGGGGGTACTTCACCTTGATGGTCAAGACCTTGAATTACTGAATGTTGTGCTGGATGGTCGAGAGCTGAGTGCCAGTGATTATGAATTGGGCGAAGAGTCGTTAACCCTTCGAGGGCTTACAACAGAGCACACACTCGAAATTACCACGCGCATCTATCCGCATAAAAATACAGCGCTAGAAGGCTTGTATCGCTCGGGTGGCATGTACTGCACCCAGTGTGAAGCCGAAGGTTTCCGTCGTATCACCTATTACCCGGATCGCCCGGATGTGATGTCAGTGTTCACCACAGAAATTATCGCCGACGCGGATAAATATCCCGTGCTGTTATCGAACGGTAACCCGGTAAGTGAGACTGTTGAAAACGGAAAGCGCCATGCGGTTTGGAATGATCCGCACAAAAAGCCTGCGTATTTGTTTGCGCTGGTGGCTGGCGACCTACTCGTACGCGAAGATAGCTATACGACCTGTGGTGGCCGCGATGTCGTGTTAAAAATTTTTGTAGAGCCGCAAAACATCGACAAAACAGAATACGCCCTAGATGCGCTAAAGCGTTCGATGCGTTGGGATGAAGATGTCTACGGTCGTGAATACGATCTCGATATTTTCATGATTGTCGCCGTAGATGATTTCAATATGGGGGCGATGGAAAACAAAGGCCTGAACATCTTTAACTCATCCTGTGTGCTGGCCAATCCTGCGACGGCAACCGATATGGCGTATCAGCGTATTGAAGCCATTGTTGCCCACGAATATTTTCATAACTGGTCAGGCAACCGTGTCACCTGTCGTGACTGGTTTCAGCTCAGTTTAAAAGAAGGTTTTACGGTATTCCGTGACGCCACCTTTTCCGCAGACATGAACTCCGCGACAGTGAAGCGTGTTGAAGACGCACGCATGTTGCGTACGGTACAGTTTCCAGAAGATGCCGGCCCAATGGCGCATCCGGTTCAGCCAGATTCATTTATCGAAATCTCAAACTTCTACACCGTCACGATTTATGAAAAAGGTGCCGAGGTTGTTGGTATGTACCATAAAATCTTGGGCGCTGAAGGATTTCGCAAAGGGTCGGATTTATACTTCGATCGTCATGATGGCCAAGCGGTTACCATCAACGAATTCGTGAGTGCAATGGAAGATGCTAATGGCGTTGACCTGACCCAGTTTCGCCGTTGGTACAAACAAGCTGGAACCCCGATTGTCGATGTAGATACGCAGTTTGATGCAACCTCGGGGTCTTTGACCCTGACGCTAAAACAAAGCACGCCAGACACACCAGGACAAACTGACAAACAACCGGTGTGGATTCCTGTGCAGTTAGGGTTAATTGGCGCTGATGGCCAAGACATGGCGCTCAATATAGATCAGCCAGAACATTGGACTGAAGCCAGCCAAGTGCTGCATTTTCGTGAAGCGACGCAAACCTTTACGTTTACAGGCTTAAGCGAAGCGCCAGTGGTGTCGTTATTCCGTGATTTTTCCGCGCCCGTGCGTGTGAATTACGAGCAAACACCAGAAACGCTGCGGTTTTTATTGAAACACGACAGCGATGGCTTTAATCGTTGGGATGCCGGGCAAAAACTCATGTTGCACTGGGTCGAGCAGGCACGACAGGGCACATTTGAACTTACCGATGAAGACCATAGCGCACTGACGTCATTATTGAATGATGAGTCATTAGATCCGGCCATGGTTGCCTACTTAATGGCACTGCCTTCGGAATCCTACATTGCAGAATTTGCCAGTGAGATCGATCCGGTTGCTATTCACAAGGCTCGTGAACAAGTCGCTTTGGGGATTGCAAAAGCCCTGAAAGCAGATTACAAAGCATGTTACGCACGTTTAAATAGTTTGGGTGAGTACCAACCAACCCCGGCAGACATGGCTAAGCGAGCACTGAAAAATTTAGCCTTAGCGAATTGGGCAAAAGTAGAAGCGGATGGTATTGATGCTGCAAAAGCGCAATATCGTGACGCCAATAACATGACCGACCAAATGGCTGCGCTGCGCGTGTTGGTGGACTCTTCGGATGAAGCAACGGCACAGCAAGCGTTGTCTGATTTCTACGTTCAGTGGAAAGACGATGCGCTAGTGATCAATCAGTGGTTAACTGTGCAGGCAGGATCTTCAGGATTAGGAACGGTTGAAAATATTCAGACGTTGCTAGAACATGAAGCCTTCGATTGGCGCAACCCAAATAAAGTGCGCTCGGTCATCGGTGCGTTTGCCAGCCAAGCTCTGGTTCACTTTCACCGAGAAGATGGCAGAGGTTATGGTTTATTGGCTGATGCGGTCATACGTTTAAATGCGTCGAACCCGCAAATTGCTTCCCGTTTGTTAACACCATTAACGCGCTGGAAACGATTGGTGCCAAGTCAGTCACAATTAATGAAAGCAGAGTTGCAACGCATCATGGACCACGGCAGTCTATCAAAAGACGTTTATGAAGTTGTTAGTAAAAGCTTAGTGTAAGGAATAAGAGCTAGATGCGCTCCACGATGAAAATGGATAAAAAAAATATCAAACACTGGACCGTCTGCCTTGCAGTGGTGCTGTCAGCGTTTACTGCAACAGCAGTGAATGCAGCAGTATCTATTTCTGATGCAGAAAAACTAAAATCTTCGCTGACCCCATTAGGTGCTCAGCGTGAAGGTAATGGCCGTGATATTCCGGCATGGCGGGGTGGTTTATCTATGCCGCCGCTTGAATATAAAAAACCCGGGCAGCATCATGTTGATCCTTTCCCGCAAGACAAGCCTTTGTTTACTATTTCTGCAGCGAATATGCTGCAGTATCAAAAGTATCTAACGGAAGGTCAGAAAGAGCTATTCAGAACCTACCCTGATACGTTCCGTATGCCGATTTATCGTACTCGACGTACCGCTGCGGCACCTGAGTGGGTTTATGAAAATACCTACAAAAATGCAATTCGTGCCGAACTCAGCAGTGATGGAAACTCCCTGTTATATGCGTACGGCGGTATTCCTTTCCCGGTATTAGACGATTCCTCGCAGGCGGGCATTCAAGCGTTATGGAATCACATTACTCGCTGGCGTGGCACATTTTTGCAGTTACAGGCCTCAGAAGTTGCGGTTCATAAAGACGGTAACTTCTCGCCGACGACGGTAGAACAGCAGGTCGAATTTAATTATTACCGCCCGGATAAAACCATCGAAGATTTGAACAACACCTTGTTCTACTATTTATCGGTGACAAAAGCACCAGCGCGTCTTGCCGGTGGTGCCGTGTTAGTTCACGAACCATTAAACCAAGCGAACGATGCTCGCCAAGCGTGGGGTTACAACGCCGGTCAGCGCCGTGTTCGTCGAGCGCCCAACCTAGCGTACGATACACCTATCGCAGCGGCAGACGGTTTACGTTATGCCGATGATACCGACATGTACAATGGCTCTCCGGATCGCTACAACTGGCGTTTAGTTGAAAAACGCGAAGTGTATATTCCATACAACAACTATCGCCTGACGTCTAATAAATTGAGCTACAACGACATTCTTCGTCCGGGTCATGTTAATCCTGAATACACACGTTATGAAAAACATCGTGTGTGGGTAGTTGAAGGTACGCTTAGAGATAATGTACGCCATGTATACAGTAAGCGAGTGTTTTATTTAGATGAAGACACGTGGAATATTTCGGTTGCTGATCAATACGACATGAATGGTGAATTGTGGCGTGTGAGCATGTCATACATTAAAACGTATTATGAATTACCCGTGACTTGGAGTGGCATGGACGTTTTCCATGATTTGCAGGCACGTCGTTATCATACCCAGGGTATGACCAACGAAGAGCCAGAAGACATCGATTACAGTAACCCGCCTCCAGGCGACCGTTACTTCACGCCTGCAGAATTGCGACGGCGCGGACGTCGTTAATTTCCAATGTTGCGGTACAGGCATGCGAATAGTGTGTTTGTACCGCATTTTCACTCAGAGCGACTATCATTATAGGTGGGGCGCAGTTTACATAACGTAACAAGCGTAAGTTAGTCAGAAAATCGACTGTCATATAGACTAGCCCGACTTAACAACAATGCAAAAAAAACGGGGTCTTTTATGCTGCTTAATTCGGCCAAGCCGAAGGTTTCTGCAAGAGAGGGAACTCGAGCTACGGTGAGTAAATTAATACTCATGGTGTGCACGTCCGTATTTTCAATGACAACGATGGCTGACTGGCAGGATCCGCTCAGTACACCGGCGATGAAAACTCATCTTGCTCACAAAGAGCTGCTTCTAGATGTTACCGATGCCGATCAACGCCTTGTGAGTGTTGGTAGTCATGGCCATATTATTTATTCCGATGATGATGGTGCAGCATGGCGTCAAGCCAGTGTGCCAGTGAGTGTGACACTGACGTCTGTCGATTTTAGCGGTGCTAACTTGGGATGGAGCGTTGGTCACGACGGCATTATTTTAAACAGTACCGATGGCGGCGAAAGTTGGAACAAACAATTTGATGGTTTTCTTGCCAACGAAGCGATTGTTAGTGCCGCTCGCGACAACTTAGAAGCAATTGAGAAAACAGCTGAAATACTTACAACCAATGGCACTGATTTAGAAATTGATCAGGCAATGATGAAGTTGGAAACAGCACAATTTGCTTTGCAAGACGCGGAGTACGATTTAGAAACCGGATCAACCAAGCCTTTTCTTGATGTTTTATTTTGGTCGGATACATCAGGCATTGCCGTAGGTGCTTACGGAATGGCATTCATGACGCGTGATGGTGGCGAACGCTGGTTTGATATTTCGTCTGTATTGCCTAATCCAAACCGATTACACCTTAATTCTATTACGTTAGTAGGCTCGCAATCCTTGGTGATCGCTGGAGAAATGGGATTATTACTTCGCTCTGACGATGCTGGTGAAACATGGCTGTCACAAGAATCGCCATACGACGGATCGTTGTTTGGATTGGTTGATCATGGTGATGACCAGTTATTGTTTGCGCTTCGTGGTCATGTATATCGCTCCAGAGATGATGGTATAAGCTGGAGTGAAATTGACACGGGCTCTGAGCAAACATTGCTCGGTGGTTTTGCCGATAATCGCAGTGTTATGTTGGTCGGAAATGGAGGGGCTGTTCTGGTACTCAATACAATGTTCGCGAATCCAAAGTCTTCAATTATTCCAGGTCGTAAAGCCTCTGCGTCAGTGATTAAAACAGATGCGGGGCATTTTGTTGTGGTAGGAGAATCCGGAGTGAAATGGTTAAGTCCTATGGGGCAGCTACTCGATAGAGACATCACCATGATTGAAGGGGCTAACTGAAATGTCAGATAAGAAAAATCATTATTCCAGTGTGCCTGAACACTACATATTATCGTCGGAATCTGAGCCGTTTTTAGAGCGTTTGATTTTTAAAAACCGTGGCATCGTACTGATTATCTTGGCTTTGTTAACCGCTTTGTTTGGTTATGGTTTAACTAAAGTCTCGCTGGATGCAAGTATTGAAAAGTACATTCCGTTGAATCACGAATACATCCAAAACTACCTCGTTCATAAAGACGAGATGAAAAGCGGTGTAGCGAATGTCAAAATCGCAGTACGAACAAATTCTGGCGATATTTTTACCAAAGAATATATGGAATTACTGAGTAAAGTCAGCGATGAAATATTCTTTGTAAAGGGCGTTGATCGTTCAGGGTTACAGTCGTTATGGACACCCAATGTTCGCTGGATGGAAGTGACAGAAGAGGGCTTCCAAGGCGGCCCAGTAATTCAAAGTACTTATGATGGCTCTGCTGAAAGTCTTGAGCAGGTGCGCCAAAATGTTCTGAAATCCGGTCAAGTTGGTCGTTTAGTTTCAAACAACTTTGAATCATCCATCATTGATGTTCCTTTGGTTGAGTACGATCCAGAAACGGGTGAAAAACTCAGCTACGCGAGTTTTAGTGCGAGCCTTGAAGAAAAAATTCGCGACAAGTTCGGTAGTGATCAATATCAGGTATACATTACGGGGACGCCGAAAAAGCTCGGAGACCTTTTGGAGGGGGCGCGTTCAATCGCGCTATTCTTCTTAGCGGCGATGGCAATGACCGCCATTCTGCTTTACCTGTACTCCCGCTGTATTAGAGGCACCATTGTACCCATCATTGCGTCTCTGATTGCCGTGGTATGGCAGCTAGGGTCTTTGTCTCTTATCGGCTTTAGCATTGATTTGTACTCTGTATTGGTGCCATTTTTGGTTTTTGCCATTGGCATTAGTCACGGTGTGCAGTTGATCAGTGGTATCGCGCTTGAATCAGGCAAGGGGGCGTCCTCACTTCAGGCAGCTCGTTATGCGTTTCGAGGCTTGTATGTGCCAGGAATGTTGGCGTTACTGAGTGATGCGATTGGCTTCTTAACGCTGTTGTTTATTGATATCGGTGTGATTCAAGAATTGGCGATTGCGGCAAGTGCCGGTGTGGCCATGATTATTATCACCAACCTTGTCTTGTTGCCGATCATCTTGTCATACATTGGTATCAGCAAATCCGGCATTAAACACGCGCAACAAGCGGAGCAAAGTAAAGCGACGTTTTGGCGTGGGCTTTCAGCGTTTGCTAATCGCAAAATTGCACCAATTCCTATTGGTTTAGCTATCGTGATGGCTATAGCGGGTTATTACTACAGCCAAGGTCTGAAAATTGGTGACCTTGATAAGGGTGCTCCTGAGCTACGCGCTGACAGCCGTTACAACCAAGATAATGCCTTTATGGTCGGCAATTACTCGACCAGCTCTGATGTATTGGTGGTTATGGTCGAGACAGCTCCCGAGCGTTGTAATGCTTACAAGGTGATGGACGCGGTTGATCGCTTTATGTGGTACATGGAAAACGTACCGGGTGTGCAGTCGACAACATCCTTGGTAACGGTCTCCAAGCTGGTTACTAAGTCGATGAACGAAGGTAATTTAAATTGGTCTGCGTTATCACGTAACCAAACCGTGTTAAATACCTCGATTCAGCGTGCCCCTAGTTCCTTGTTGAATTCAGACTGCTCAATGGCGCCTGTGATTATTTACCTGAACGATCACAAAGCGGAAACGTTAGAGACTGCTGTGCAGGCGGTTAAAAACTTTAAAGAGCGTTACGATGATAATGTTGACGAAAAATTCTATAGCTATCGTTATAACGAACTAGAAGAAGCGATCGCTGCGGGCGACATTGATTCAGTACCGGTACGTTTTCAATTAGCCTCTGGTAACGCGGGTATCGAAGCCGCGACTAACCAAGTGATTGCGGAAGCGCAGGGCACCATGTTGATTTTTGTCTATGTGGTGGTGTTTGTTCTTTGCTTCATTACGTTCCGTAGCTTACGTGCTGTGGCATGTATTCTTATACCGCTCGCACTCACCTCTATTTTGAGTCAGGCATTAATGACTTACTTAGATATAGGGGTCAAAGTAGCGACCCTACCTGTGATCGCATTGGGGGTCGGTATTGGGGTGGATTACGGTATCTACATCTATAACCGCCTAGAAGTTATGATCGTTTCAGGCAAAACCATGCAGGAAGCCTTTTTCGAGACCCTACGTTCTACGGGTAAGGCAGTGAGCTTTACCGGTATTACATTGGCAATTGGTGTGGCCACTTGGATCTTATCTCCGATTAAATTCCAGGCGGACATGGGTATCTTGTTAACCTTTATGTTCCTTTGGAACATGCTGGGATCATTGATATTACTGCCTGCATTGGCCAGCTTCTTGTTAAAACCAGAAAGCATGGTGGCGCGTCATAAAGCGCGTCATGGTGAAACACCACCGGCAGGCTGATACCTAAACGCGTGGGCTAAACGCCCAGCGTAAAAACAGGTAGACTAATGCCCTTATAAGCGATGGCTTATAAGGGCATTTTTTTAATTTAAGGAGTCAGGATGAAAAGTCCGCTGGGTTTAGAAGCAAGATTGCCAATATTCGATTTATTTAAAGACGCGGTATTTTTGTTGTGGGCCAAGCGTGGTCGATTGGTATCTATGTTTTTGCCTATTATCGTGGTGCTGATGGTGTTGGATCATTATAGCTCCGCTCTAGGTGAGTCCGTGATGGCAACCGTAGGTGAAGTCGCCGGCGAAACGAAAGACATGCCTGAGGGAATGGGGCGCTTCTTAGTATTAACTCTAGTGTCTATGTTACTCAGTGTTTTGATGGCAACCACCGTTCACCGGTTCAGTTTGCAGGACTCAGCTTTTTGGCCGAAAAATGCGTTACGTTTCCCCATTCGTTCTGACTGGCGCTATCTTGCTCGAAGTGTACAAATTCTTGCTATTTGTGTGCTGATACTCATGGGTGTCAGTGTTGTGGGAGGGGCGTTTGCCGGAATACTTAGTGGTGCTGCTGGCCCGGAAGCCATTCAGCAAACAATCATCCTATTTATGGTTCCTGGCTTTATGATCATGCTTTATGTGTCAGCTAGACTGTCTGTTACCTTGCCTGAAATTGCTATCGGTACTGAAGGTTCTGATCTATCTCGAGCGTGGCGCATGAGTAAAGGTAATGGTTCTCGGTTATTAATTGTTGTGCTGCTTTTACCATTTATTGTTACGTCACCTTTTTTAATGCTGTATAGCTTCGATAACATCATGATGAATATTATTGCGGCATTTGGTATCTACGCGATGACGCTTATTTCAGTGACTGTTTTATCACTGAGCTACCAGTTTTTACTCGAATTTTACGAGCCGCAAGATGGGGAATCTGTACAGCCAGAGACCTCTGCCAGCGACGACAGTCTCGACGCTTAGGTTTATCCATGAAGCTTGGCGACTTAAGTATTACCTACGTTGAGCTACTGGCTAATGCCGTGTGTGGTTTAGGGCACGACCCTAAGCCACTGTTGCAGCAGTTTCGTATTGAAGCGGATACGTTATCTTCTCCGGATACCCGGATCAGTATTCCGCGTTTTATGCGCTTAGGTTATCAGGCGATTGAAGAAACCCGGTCGCCGTGGTTAGGGTTAGAAATGGGGCGGACAGGGCAGCCGTCTCACTTGGGCATTGCTGGATTGTTAGCATTAACATCGCCAACGCTCAAAGACGCCTGTTTGGCCATCTCTAATTACGAACTGCTTTCCAGTTATAACTCTCGTGGTGCATCGTCTTTTGTACAACGTCGAGACCAAGTTTATCTTAGGTTTTATTCAATTAGCCCATACAACGCTTTTAATTTATTTGTCGTCGATTCTGTTCTATCAGGCTGGCATAAACTGCTACGAGATATTACTGGGCGTGAGAAGTTAGTAACGGCGATAGATATTGAATTCCCAGCACCGATATACGCGGATAAATACAGCGAATATTTTGGCTGCCCAGTACGGTTTAACGCCGAACACAATCAGTTGGTGATTAATCCTAAAGTGTTATCGACTCCGGTGACTCAAAACTGCGCGTCAGTGCATGAAGGCCTAAAGCGCATTGCCGATAAAGAATTAGAGCAAGTAAGGCTAGGGGTCAGTGTACGCGAAAGCGTTGCCCGCACGATTGGTCCTATGCTTGATGGAAGAACGCCTGAGCTAGATTCGGTGGCGCGGAAGCTGAACATGGCGTCATGGACGTTAAGGCGGCGTTTACAGGATGAAGGTGTAACCTTTCAGCAAGTGCTGAATGAAACCAGACAATCCTTGGCTGAAAGTTATGTGAGAGAAACGTCGTTGACGTTAGGGGAGATTGCATACGTGCTGGGGTTTGGTTCTGCTGCGGCCTTCCAGCGAGCGTTTAAACGCTGGACTGGAGAAGCACCTGGCCGCTTTCGGGAATTGCATCGTGACTCAATTCAGAAAACACATAATATAAAATAAGTATCCGAATCTTGTCACTGGTCTTACATTTCTACTGCGTCATCGCAGTCGTCATCATAGTCATCCATGTTGACGTCTAACAGATCTTCGATGTAATCAGACATCTTGACCTCCTTTATTTTTCTTTAAATGTTCAATATCAAAAACACGCTTCATGATGAATAGCCAATCGGCTATTCGCTTAATTAAAAAATCATTACGCGTGCCATACAGCAATAAATGTAGTCGCTACCAGAGAAAAGACAAGGCATCCGTACCTAAAGTTCCCTAGACTTCCTTGCGACTACGGGAATAGATTAGTCTGTGAATATGAATCAAATATGACAAAGTGACTAAAATAAAAAGACAGAGTAAAAATAAATTTACAAGGGACGTCTCTATATGACGTCGTCAAGAGCACGTGGTCCGACATTAATTAAACCGGTGTAGTCATGCAGAAATATTTTAAAGCTCGAAAAATAGGGGGAAACCTATGACCGTCAGAAACCAGCAATTAGAAACAAACAGCTAGAAAAAAATAGTGAGAAAAAATAGAGTAGGGTGAAAATACAAGTAAGCCAACCGTCACAATTGATGGTGGTTACGAGTAAAAAGGGGATCTAAAAAAGATGGCGGACTGGACGGGACTCGAACCCGCGACCCCCGGCGTGACAGGCCGGTATTCTAACCAACTGAACTACCAGTCCGCATGGTCGATGCTTAAACCTGCATCAAAAGGTTTGGTGGGTGATGACGGGATCGAACCGCCGACCCTCTGCTTGTAAGGCAGATGCTCTCCCAGCTGAGCTAATCACCCGATAGGCTATTCGCTTCGCTGTTCGGTCCATTACTGCGTTGTTCCTCGCTCGAACCTGCGCCTACCAATAGGTATGTCTCAGGTTTCTCGCTGCGGTACGCCTTGTACTGAAACGAACATCAAACCGCGTCACAACGATTTGAAGAAAACAAAAATAGTTGGCGGACTGGACGGGACTCGAACCCGCGACCCCCGGCGTGACAGGCCGGTATTCTAACCAACTGAACTACCAGTCCACTCGTCAATGCTTAACCTGCATTAAAAGGTTTGGTGGGTGATGACGGGATCGAACCGCCGACCCTCTGCTTGTAAGGCAGATGCTCTCCCAGCTGAGCTAATCACCCAATTTGCTTTTCGCTTCGCTGTTTGCTTCATTACGGCGTTGTTCCTCGTTCGCCCCTTCGCCTACCAGTAGGTATGTCTCAGGGTGCTCACTGCGGTACGCCTTGTACTGAAGGCAAACATCAAACCGCTCGAAAGCGATTGTGTGCAAGAAAGCTAATCGTCATTGAAAGTTGGCGGACTGGACGGGACTCGAACCCGCGACCCCCGGCGTGACAGGCCGGTATTCTAACCAACTGAACTACCAGTCCACTTTCAAAAACATCAGTCTTTTCAGACTGTTACTTCAAGATTTGGTGGGTGATGACGGGATCGAACCGCCGACCCTCTGCTTGTAAGGCAGATGCTCTCCCAGCTGAGCTAATCACCCACTTCCTGAAGCGAGTCGGCATTTTACTTATGTCAGGATTGTTGTCAAACGCTAATTGCATTTTTCCTCCTTTTTTCAGTAACTTGCGTCGTTATCTGAGCTGTGATCGTGTTTGCGGTCGCGCCATACCAGTAACGCCGGTGTGAATATTAGGGTCAATACCGTCGCAAACGTTAAGCCACCGGCAATGGCGGTTGAGAGTTGTGTCCACCATTGTGATGAAGGAGCGCCAGCGCTTAGCTCTCGGTTGATTAAATCGATATTCCATTGCATCACCATTGGGATTAAACCAACAATGGTGGTGACCGCGGTTAGGAGGACTGGGCGCATACGAATGGCGCCGGTGCGAAGAGCGGCGTCAAAGGCTTTGATGCCGGTTTGGCGAATTTGATTGTAGGTATCAATTAATACGATGTTGTTGTTGACCACAATCCCGGCAAGGGCAATCACGCCTACGCCACTCATAACCACACCAAACGGTTCGCCACGAATCAACAGTCCCATTAATACGCCTGCCACTGATAACACAATGGCACTCATGATTAATCCAGCTTGGTAGAAGCTATTAAATTGGGTAACCAAGAGCGTTATCATCATAAAAATAGCGATGGAAAAGGCCGACAGCAGAAATATACCGGTCTCGGCTTGCTGTTCAAAATCACCACGGAATTTAGGTTCAACCTCTGCGGCTAGCCAATCAAACTCTTTTAACTTTTCGCCAATTTCGGCAATTTTAGCGTTTGGATTGACGCCATCCGCCACGTTTGCCGTAATTAGGTAACGGCGTTTGCCGTCCACACGAACAATATCTCCCGTGCGATTGATTGGCACACGTGTGACCAGCTGACTTAGTGGCACCAATCCTTTTGGCGTTTTAATGTTGATATCAGTAAATAAATCGATCGTGCGTTTGTGTTTCGGGTAACGCAGTAGAATATCGAGTTCTTCATCGGAGTAATCCGGTTGGAACTGGGTGATTATTTGGCCACCCGTGACCATGCGAATCAATGAACCAACTTCCGCGACACTAGCGCCGTAACGAACCGCTTGCTCACGATCAATATCCAAGCGCCATTCAACACCGTCCAGAGGGCGATCATCACGAACGTCTTTTAAGTCGGTGTCACTTTGTAGTAGCGGCAGTACTTTTTCCAGCATAGGAAGGATGGCGGCTTCAGAACGACCACTTAACTGCAATTGAATCGGCGCGCCACCGGCTGGGCCACCGTCTTTTTTACGGGTTTCGATAATGATACCGGGCAAATGTGCCGTACGCTGTTCAATATCTTTCAAAATATCGAGGGCGGTACGACGAGACTGCCAATCAATTAATTCAAGTTGGATGCGGCCAACTAAATCTGCCGGGGTTGATTCCATCCCTCCTTGTGGAGCACGCACAAATACCGAGGTGTAAATAGCATCAACCTCTTTCATGTCGAATATTTCATATTCGACTTCACGCACTAAGGCTTCTCGTTCATCAAAAGAGAGGTTGCCTCGTGCACGAATATCCACCATAGCGACATCGACATCCACATCAGGAAAGAATTCGCTGCCGTGGCCAGCAAACCCATAAATGGTAAACGAGATGCCCACAGCAGCAAGAACAGATACACAGGTCAGACCCGGATTTTTTAATGCTTTACGTAGGACTTTCACGTAACCGGCCGAGAAACCGGTCATCTTGTCGAACTCGCCTTTTTCTGCAGCGACAATAACATCCAGTGACGCTTGATCATGATGGCCAGAGCGCCCCAATACTTTGCCTATGGCTGGAATGACGATAAGCGCCATGATCATAGAGCCTGAAAGCGTGAACAGTAGCGTGAGCGGTAGGTATTTCATAAAACCGCCCATAATGCCGGGCCAGAAGAGCAGTGGCAGGAATACAGCAAGCGTGGTCGCGGTTGAGGCAATGATGGGCCAAGCCATACGGCGTGCGGCTTCACTGTAGGCGATTTTTGGCTCTGCGCCTTCGGCTAAACGGCGGTCAGCGTACTCCACCACAACAATGGCACTATCGACTAACATACCAACCGAAAGAATTAAGGCAAAAAGCACAACCATATTGAGCGTGTCGCCCATGGTATTGATGGCCATAATGCCCATTAAAAATGCGCCGGGAATTGCCAAGCCAACCAGTAATGAGCTGCGAACCCCAAGGCTACCTAATATAAGTAGGAACACCAATATGGTGGCAACTAACACGCTGTTGAATAGGTCATTCAACATGGTTCGAATTTCTTTAGACGCATCCTGAATCGTGCCAACTTTTACGCCCTCAGGGATCACATCTGCCGCGGCATCGGTAATCATTTTAACTTCATCTAATGTTTCGATGATGTTCGCACCAATACGCTTTTTAATTTCAAGAGTCACAGCCCGCTGACCATTCACTCGTGCCCCCGTGGCGGGGTCTTTAAACGCAAGACGACCAACGGCAACGTCTTGAAATAACACCACCTGATCGCCGACACTTTTCACTGGTAAGCGCAATAGGCCTTCGATGTCGTTGATACGACCTGGAATTTTCACGCTAAAACGGCCAGCTTCGTTGTTAATATCTTCCGTCGCCACGAGCAAACTGTTGTTGCGAAGTAACTGACCAACCTCCGCTAGGGATAGCCCATAGTTATCCATTTTTGCGGGATCAATAATTAGTTCAGCGACTTGTTCACGCTTGCCTTTAATATCGACTTCTAATACGCCGGGTAAAGACTCAATCCGTTTTTTCAGTTCGTCAGCGGTCAGGTATAAAATATGCTCGTCAACATCACCAGACACAGTCACCACCATGACCGGAAACAGCGCAACGTTGATTTCCTTAATCACAGGTTCTTTGCTGTCAGTAGGTAACTCGCCTACGGCGTCGTTCACTTTATTGCGGACGTCTTCTAAAGCATCATCAATATTAACGTTGCTATAAAACTCCAATTGAATCGACAGGTGGCCGAATGTCGCAGTCGATACCATTTCCTTCAGGCCTTCTAGCCCTTGAAGTTGTGTTTCGAGCGGCTCATATAACAGGGTGTCGGCATCTTCGGGGGAAATGCCGTCGTGCACGACCGACACGTACACGTTAGGAATTGTGACATCCGGCGAACTTTCTTTAGGGATTGAATAAAGCGTTGCGGCTCCTGTGATCAGGAGCAACACAAACAGCATAATGACGGTGCGGTGGCGATTGATCGCCGCTTCAATCAAATCTTTCATGACTCATTAGCCTTAGTATCATCGGTTAGCTCGTCATTATTCTTTGAGGATGAGTTAGAACTCTCAACCGCTTGCACTTGTTCGCCCACATCCACAAAACCTTGGCCAACCGTGATCAGTCGTAATTCTCCAGAAGGGCCGTGAATCCAAACTCCCGTGGTGGCAGCCTCAAGAATGCCGACCGGTAAAATTTGCACGCGGCCATCGGCATCCAATACTTTAATACCTAAGCCGCTGTCTTCAGTGATGATCAGCAGTGCCGGTGAAATCATATACGCATCGACTTTGCCCTGAGGCACAAACAGCGTCGCGGTTTGGCCGTCGTACATGTTACGAGTTTCACCGCTGACTTCCATTTCAACCTCGTACGTTCGAGTATCTGCTGAAGCCGAGCTAGCGATGTAACGGATTTTTCCTTTAGCTGAAGCATCACCAGGTAGTTCGGCATGAGCATCACCACCAGACTTCACCAGCGCGATATGATTCTCTGATAACGCTCCTTTAATGAGCATAGTGCGGTTATCAATCACTCGAACTAAAGCCGTCCCCGGAGAAACATACTCGCCCGCTTCCACGTAACGTTGGTCATAAATTCCATCGAAGGGCGCACGAATTTGTGTGGCTTCAAGATCAAGACGGATAGACGTTAACTCAGCTTCGGCTTCAGCCAGTTCAGACTCCGCTATAACAACCGCAGACTGATTGGTTAAATCGCGCTTATAAAGATTGCGGGTGCTTTCGGTTTCAAGTTGGCGGCGCTTCAGTTGTGCTTCGGCTTGTTTCAAGCGCGCAGGTAAATCGCGAGGATCAATCTTCAGGAGTAAATCGCCTTTAGCAACCTGGGTGCCTCGTTTGGCGGTTATTGCCGTCACTTTACCGCTGACCTCGGCAATAACATCGACCGTTCTGTTCGCCGCTACATGGGCTGATATACGCACGGAATGCGCTTTTTGCTCTGGGCTTAATACCTTATACCCCACGGAGAACCCGGTTTCCTCAGGGTTTAGCGGCCGCTCTGTCGTATCAGCTTCATGCGCAGGGCCTGATAAAACCCAAAGAACGAGAAGCAAGGCAATAACGAGCACAATGATGTGTGAGCGTTTCAGATTAAAAGGCATTTTTGTGTTCCCTAAAATTAAGCATCTGAGTTTGTAACCGCATAGCCGTGTGAAAACAATGGCTATTGCCAAAAACTTCAGTTACAGATTGTTTCAATAACGAGACTGTCGGTTCTACTGTCCGATACTACAGTCGGTACTACAGTCGGTACTACAGTCGGTACTGCATGACATAAAAGAGAGCGATATCGGTATTCAATATAGGCATTAAAACTAGAAGTTTCCTGATACCATGCGCCCACTTCTGGAGGGGCTTCAATGGTATTAGTTCGTTTACAACAGGTTGAACTCGCATTTGGCGATCACGTATTGCTGGATAAAATCGATTTAGACATTCAAAGCGGTGAGCGCTTGTGTGTGGTGGGTCGTAACGGCGAGGGTAAATCCACCTTACTTAAAATCATCAACCGTGAAGTCACACCTGATGATGGCTCGGTACAATACGGTGACACACTCCGTGTTGCGGCCTTGCAGCAAGAGCTGCCTAAAGGCATCAATAACCGTGTGTACGATGTTGTCGCTGAAGGGCTGGGTGAATTAGGGCAAGTGATTGCTGATTACCATGAAGAGATTAATCGTGGTATGGACGCCAATATGAACAAAATGGCGGCCTTGCAGAGTAAAATTGAAGCGGCTGACGGCTGGAGTATGCAGCAAAAAGTGGACGCCATTATCCAGCGCCTTAATCTACCCGCTGAGAGTGGTTTTAATGAACTCTCCGGTGGCTGGCAGCGCCGAGTAATGTTGGCGCGAGCATTGGTCACAGAGCCTCAACTATTGATTCTTGATGAGCCAACCAACCACATGGATGTAGAAACCATCGAGTGGTTAGAAGCCCAGCTCAAACAATTTAACGGTGCCTTAGTATTTATTAGTCACGATAGGGCGTTTGTTCAATCGCTGGCGACACGCATTATTGATCTTGATCGCGGTCATATTTACAACTGGACGGGCGATTACCGTGGCTTCCTAGAATTCCGCGAAAAACGCCTTGAAGACGAAGAAACTCAAAGCGCACTGTTTGATAAGCGCTTAGCGGAAGAAGAGAAGTGGATTCGCCAAGGGGTTAAAGCCCGTCGTACACGTAATGAAGGTCGCGTTGAGCGCTTAAAAGAAATGCGCAAAGAACACAGCGCGCGCCGTGAGCGAGTAGGCACCGCCAACATCAGCATGACCAGCTCCAGCAACTCAGGCAAACAAGTCTTTGAAGTGGATAACATCAGCTACGCCTGGAAAGACCAGTATCAGGTGAAAGACTTCTCAACCATCGTCATGCGCGGTGACCGTATCGGGTTAGTCGGGCCTAATGGCGTAGGTAAGAGTACGTTATTAAAGCTATTGTTGGATCGTTTAGAGCCGCAGCAAGGCAGCATCAAAACCGGTACAAAATTAGAAATTGCTTACTTTGACCAGTCGCGCAACGTCATCGACGAAGACAAATCCATCGCGGACAACGTCGCCGATGGCAAAGATCACGTCATGGTAAATGGTCAGAGCCGTCATATCATCGGCTACCTAGGTGACTTCCTCTTCCCGCCAGAGCGAGCGCGAACGCCAGTACGTGCTTTGTCTGGTGGTGAGCGTAACCGAGTTATGCTGGCCAAGCTCTTCTTGAAACCATGTAACTTTTTGGTGATGGATGAACCAACCAACGACCTTGATATTGAAACCCTAGAATTACTCGAAGAGCGACTTATCGACTTTGACGGCACCTTATTATTAGTCAGCCACGACCGAGCCTTCATCGACAACGTCGTAACCCAACTGTGGGTGTTTGACGGTACAGGCCATATTGATGAACACGTGGGTGGATACAGTGACTGGCAGGAACGTCAAAAGAGCGCACCAGCGAAAGCGGCTGTGAATACCTCCAAGCATGCTTCCGCTCCGGTGAATGATAAACCGGCGGCGAAGGCGGAAGAAAAGCCCGCCGAGAAAAAGAAACTCTCATATAAGCTTCAACGCGAGCTAGAGCAGCTTCCCGAGCAAATTGCCGACACCGAAGCGAAGCGCGATAAAGTGCTGGCAGAAACACAAGCCGGCGACTTTTACAGCGGCGATGCCGACTACGTGCAAAAAACGTTAGCGAAATTAACCGAACTGGAAGAGGTGCTTGAAGCGATGGAAATGCGCTGGCTTGAGCTAGAGGAAATGACCGAATGATGTGGCCCATAGCAATACTCATCGGTTTGATTGTATTTGGGTCTGTGTATTGGCTCAAACCTAGCCCGCGAGACACGCGTCTTGCGGCGTTGCGTCTCGATGCGATCAAACGCCATTTGCAGGTACGGCAGTTCACATTTACGCCAGAGTCAGCCAAAAACGGTGTACGCGATCCGGTCACCGGCACGAGTTACACCATGCTAAATACTAAAAAGCGTGATTCCGGTGTACTTTTGTGGCGTGTCGTTGGCCAGCAAGGCTGGGAAGCAGAAGGGCTACCAGAGGGGCTTGCGTGGCATGATCGTGGCTCTTCCGAGGATGCCGCACTACTGACGTCGCTATTGCCAAGTTTGAATGATGACCTTTTGTTGCTCGAAGTTTTTAGTAATCGAGTAACTCTGATGGCCGCAGAACATAAAACCGCCACCGCAGAAGGGTACGAGACTTTTTTAAAGGCCATTCTGGCATCTGTGGATCGCTAAACATTAACGGTATTTCGCGGTTAACTCTCTGAGCTCCGCAATAATCCGATCATTGTAGGTGAGGACTAAAAAAGGCACCGAGTTCTCGTTGTAATTTGAGATTGAGCGACTCAAGAAGGCCCACTTGTTGCGGATACCTCTGATGGTGCGCTTGTCTTCTTCCTTTACGACCGCTTCAAACTTATTTAGAAGTGCTTCAAAGGTCGCGGCCATCTCCTTAGGAGTGGCGGTATGGTAGCCAACAAACACTTGGCCAAGGTTGCTTGTTCCTCGGCCAGTATACTGAGCCGTAATATCCGCCATTTGGAATTCGAGATCGTGGCTTAGGCGAACGGGTAGGCTGACTTCCTCTTCCGCAGGACGGCCATCCATTTTATATAAACGTGTGGCTTCTTTGGTCATGCTTAAGCACGCCTCGCCCATCTCATTGACCAAGCGAATATCAGGATAACCTCGGGTCATAATATCTTGGCGATTGTCAGCGATAAGCGTACTGAATGTGTTCCAATCACTCAAAAGTGAGCGGATAAAGGCGGTTTCTTCATCCGAATCGCCCCCTTCAGTGATACTGGTTAGAGCATCAAATGCCGCTTCTATATTGCGATCCATTCGCGCAGCGTACTTCACATCGGCTTCTAACCCGTTGTACATATAAAAGGCTGTCATAGCGTCAGTCACGCTGACACGAAGTTGCTGGAGCTGATCTTGAGACGGAGACGCTGAAGTAACTGCAGTCAGCAATGACATCATAAAGAACGCAAGTGCTTTTACAGTATTCATATGGAGTCCCTGATTGCGATCGTTTGTTTTTGTTATGCAATGATATTGTAAGCACATAAATCCTAATGGAGTACCTCTTACTTACAAAGGTACACAATTCTTATAGGCAGGAACTCTAGTGGTGTGAACTGGTTCACGTTGAATGTTTCAAGCGTCGTTCTATTGACGCTCTATTGACTTTCTAATGGGTTTCTAGGATCGTGTGCCACTCAGATTCAAACGCTCGTATGAATTGTTTGATTTGTAAACAATTTCAACTAGTGTTGATTCACCAACCGGCATGTTCAAGCAACAAGCTTGCACACAACGGCCAACAGCTAACCACCATGTGGAGATCAGTTGATGATTTACGAAGGTAAAGCCATCACGGTAACCTTGATTGAAGGCGGCATCGCCGAACTGAAATTCGATCTACAAGGCGAATCAGTTAACAAGTTTAACCGCGTCACTCTCGAAGACCTGAATGCAGCCGTTGCTGCTATTAAGGGCAACAGCGAAGTTAAAGGTGTACTCGTTACTTCCGGCAAAGATGTATTCATCGTCGGAGCAGACATCACCGAATTCGGCGAAGCATTTAAGCAAACCGAAGAAGAAATCGCTGCTTGGGGCCTGGAAGCCAACAAAATTTTCAGCACAATCGAAGACCTTGAAGTACCAACCCTGACTGCTATTAATGGCATCGCTCTGGGTGGTGGTTTTGAAATGTGTCTGTCGACTGACCTACGTGTTATGTCAGACAAAGCAAAAGTTGGTCTGCCAGAAGTGAAACTAGGCTTAATGCCTGGCTTCGGCGGTACCGTACGTTTGCCACGCGTTATCGGCGCTGACAATGCAATCGAATGGATTTGCATGGGCGCAGAAAACAAGCCAGAAAAAGCACTGGCAGACGGCGCAGTAGACGCTGTTGTTGCTGCTGACAAACTGCGCGACCAATCAATCGCTATGTTGAAGTCTGCCATCGCAGGTGAGATCAACTGGCAGGCACGCCGTGAAGAGAAAACTTCAAAACTGAAGTTGAACTCCATGGAATCAATGATGGTATTCGAAACCGCAAAAGGTTTCGTTGCTGGCCAGACCAAAGGTCATTACCCAGCGCCAATCGTTGCGATCAAGAGCATGCAGAAAGCAGCCACCATGGGCCGTGATAAGGCACTGGAAGTTGAGTCTGCAGGTTTTGCAAAACTGGCTAAAACGTCAGAAAGCAACGCACTGATCGGTTTGTTCATGAACGACCAGTTCTTGAAGAAAAAAGCCAAAGATTACGACAAATCAGCGAAGCCGACGAACATGGCTGCTGTTTTGGGTGCAGGCATCATGGGTGGCGGTATCGCTTACCAGTCGGCGCTGAAAGGCACACCGATCATGATGAAAGACATCGCTGAAGCCGGTATCGAGCTAGGCTTAAACGAAGCCAACAAGCTACTGTCTAAGCGTGTTGAACGTAAGAAAATGAAGCCAGCTCAAATGGGTGAAGCGCTAAACCGCATTCGTCCTACCTTGACCTACGGCGATTTCGGCACAGTAGACACGGTTGTAGAAGCCGTTGTTGAAAACCCGAAAGTGAAAAAAATGGTACTGGCTGAACTGGAAGATAAAGTTCGCCCTGAAACCATCATCACTTCTAACACCTCGACTATTTCTATCGACCTGTTAGCAGCTGACCTTAAGCGTCCTGAAAACTTCTTGGGTATGCACTTCTTTAACCCAGTAAACATGATGCCACTGGTTGAAGTTATTCGTGGTTCTAAAACTTCAGAAGAAGCTGTGTCTACCGTTGTTGCTTACGCCAAGAAAATGGGCAAGACCCCAATCGTTGTTAACGATTGCCCGGGCTTCCTAGTTAACCGCGTATTGTTCCCATACTTCGCTGGTTTTGCTGGCCTAGTACGTGACGGTGGTGACTTCACCAAGATCGATAAAGTCATGGAAAAGTTTGGTTTCCCAATGGGCCCAGCTTACTTACTTGACGTTGTTGGTATTGATACCGGTGTTCACGCCAATGAAGTAATGGCTGAAGGTTTCCCAGACCGTATGAAAGGTGACTTCAAGTCATCTATGGAAGTGATGTTCGAAAACGAACGTTACGGCCAGAAAAACGGCAAAGGTTTCTATGTGTACGAAACCGACAAGAAGGGCAAGCCGAAGAAAGTCGTTGATCCAACTACCTATGAGCTGATCAAGCCAGTGGTTGCAGACGCGAAAGACTTCGACGCAGAAGAAATCATTGCTCGCTGTATGATCCCAATGTGTATCGAAGTAGCACGTTGTATCGAAGAAGGCATTGTAGACACCGCTGCTGAAGCAGACATGGGTCTGATCTTCGGTATCGGCTTCCCTCCATTCCGTGGTGGTGCATGTCGTTACATGGATTCTGTTGGCATGGCTGACTTCGTTGCACTGTGTGACAAGTACGCTGACCTCGGCAATCTATACAAGGCAACCGATCGCATGCGTGAAATGGCAGCGAACGGCGAAAGCTACTTCGGTTAATTAGCGCACTAGGAGAATTTGAACCATGTCTTACAATCCAAAAGACGTCGTTGTTGTTGATGCAGTGCGCTCACCTATGGGCCGGTCCCGTGGTGGCGTATTTCGCAACGTACGTGCAGAAACCATTTCTGCAAATCTAATCAACGCTCTGTTCGAGCGTAACCCTGATGTTAGCCCGGCGTTAGTCGAAGACATCATCTGGGGCTGTGTAAACCAAACCAAAGAGCAAGGCTTTAACGTTGCTCGCCAGATTGGTTTGATGACATCAGTGCCAAAAGAAGCAGGCGCACAGACGGTTAACCGTTTATGTGGTTCTGCCATGACTGCGATTCACACAGCAGCTCAAGCGATTCAAACTGGTAACGGCGATGTATTCGTTGTTGGTGGTGTTGAACACATGGGCCACGTTGACATGCAGCACGGCTTTGATCACAACCCAGAAGCCTCTAAGTACTCTGCAAAAGCCTCAAACATGATGGGCTTAACTGCAGAAATGCTAGGCAAAATGCACGGCATTAGCCGTCAGCAGCAAGATGAGTTTGCAGCGCGTTCACACCGCTTAGCTCAAAAAGCCACTGACGAAGGCAAGTTCGCTAACGAAATCGTACCTATGTACGGTCACGATGCAGACGGCAAGCAGATCTTAGTTTCTACCGACGAAACCATCCGTCCAGAAACCACTGCCGAAAGCCTAGGCAAGCTACGCCCAGCGTTCGATCCTAAAGGCGGAACGGTAACAGCCGGTACCTCTTCACAGATCACCGACGGCGCGTCAGCCATGCTACTGATGAGCTACGAAAAAGCACAAGAACTTGGCCTCAAGCCACGTGCCCGCATCGTAGGCATGGCCGTTGCTGGTGTTGACGCTGCAATCATGGGTTACGGCCCAGTTCCAGCGACCAAAAAAGCACTGAAGCGCGCTGGCCTTGAAGTAACAGATATTGACTACTGGGAACTGAACGAAGCATTCGCTGCTCAGTCACTACCATGTGTTAAAGATCTGAAGCTGAAAGACATCGCCGAAGACCGCATCAACATCCACGGTGGTGCCATTGCACTGGGCCACCCACTGGGTTGTTCAGGCGCGCGTATCTCAACCACACTTATCAACGTTCTGGAACAGAACAACGGTAAGTACGGTGTTTCAACCATGTGTATTGGTTTGGGACAGGGTATCGCGACTGTGTGGGAAAAAATGTAAATAACATTGGGCTACTCGCCCAATGAGATTGCATCTTTCTAAAGAAACCGGCTTCGGCCGGTTTTTTTGTGGGTGAAATTCGGTGTTGGCGGCTACCTGAATGAGGGATTTAGCCGGAGGCTATTCGCGAATGACGTTGCTGAATTACAGGTCGTGCACTCACACTTGATCGCCGAAGGGGAGGGGGGTACAGTTACCCAGTCGCACCGGTTTCACGATAAGGATATCTAATGCAAGCAACGCACTTGGACGCAGAGCGAAGATACGAGCAGCTTCGATTAGAGGCTCGCAAATTAGCTGAAGCGTCACTACCACCTAAATATAAAGGTGTAATCAGTCTCAAAGGTATCGACTCGCATTCCCTTGCTCGGGCGAAGGCCTGGAAGGTGAGTGATAAGCGACAAGTCGATTGGGAATGGACTGCTGGCTACAACGTTTACAGTCTTCGTTACCCCAAACGATTTGAGCTTGCGATCTGGAAATCCGATGTTCTATGCGGCCTGTCGATTGGTCGCCCGTCATATAATGGCTCTCGACTCAGAATAGATTTTGTTGAGCGCGCACCAGACAACTGCCCATTGCGTGGACAGGTCATGCAAATCAACTTGCTGGCAGCAGAAGCATATGCGTTAGGTCTTGGGGCAGATGAACTGCGTATCATGCACCCATCCAACCAAGAACTCGTAAACTACTATTCCCGTTACGGATATAAATACGTCAAAGGTTCTATGGGGCTCGAAGACGTGCATGAACAGAAGCCTCATTATCTATACAAGAGGTTGTAATATGAGCGATAAACAGAAATCGAATAATGACCGACTAAAAGAAATCCAAAAAAAGCTGAAAAAACGTTCTGAGGAAATATTTCGTGATGGACCTGATTTTGATGAGCCTCAGCATACCGGTGATCCGTCGAAGATATTTGAGGATGATGAGGCTGGTGAAGGTAATAAAAGTAGCCAACAATATTGAAGTGTAATTTTATTATACTGCCATCATAAGTTGGATAGAGCCTGAGTATACATATTTACCCTGAGAAAAAATCTTCTCTTACTAGGTATTGTAATCAGTATTCTGGGGTGCGCTAACAACTTAACCTTATCGGCTAAGAACGTTTGGGTTTATGATCTTCGCCAGCGCATGCAGTGAAAGAAAAACTACTCACTCGAAAACAGTAGACAGTTGAAAATTAATGTAGGGGTTGCTGTAAGTAAGCCACCTGTGGTTATCCTACAATATTCGAGACCTGTCAGGCGTGCTTTATCTGACCTACAGGTGAAGTCATTGCGCATGAACTACGTCTTCGATAGATGAAGGACTTTATTTATTAGATAGTATGGTAAATGATGAATTCATAGGACCGTATACACTTGTACCTTGCAAGGGCATGAATGATTAATCGTAAGACAGAGAGTTGGGCACGATGGTGGTGTAAGCCCAATAATAGAAAGAAAGTGAATTTTAGATTGATAGGTCTTTTAAATTTTTCGATGTGGATTTCAAATGATCTGTAAATTATGTTGTTGCGATAAGAAGCCTGTTAAATCACATATTATACCTGAGACGTTTTTTATAGAATTGAATACCTCAGGAGAATCATCAAAATTGATTTCTTCAGACCCTACTAAATACCCTAAAAAATCTCCAATTGGACCATATGATGAAAGAATTTTATGTAATGATTGTGAACGTAAATTTGATGCCTGTGATGACTACGGAATTAGATTTATAAGGGGATTGTCGAATAATTCTAATTACATCGTTTTGGATGGATCAATTCAGGGGATTCGAGAAACTGATTTTGATTATAAAAAACTGAAAATATTCTTTCTTTCTGTTCTTTTGAGGGCATCATGGTCGAGTCACGATTTTTATTCTCATGTTTCTTTGGGGGTTAAGCATGAGAAGCAGTTAGTCGACTTATTCTATCGAGATTTCTCTTTCGGATTAAATGATTATTCTGTTATGGTTTTTAAGTTTGATTCACCGCCTAAGGATATTGCTATGCTCGGTCCAAGAAGAAAACGAATCGACGGAATTAACTGTTATTCATTCTATTTTGGTGGATTTCATATTTTGATTAAAGTATGCAATCAAAACTTCCCGAAAGAAATACTTCCATTTCTGTTAAGTCCAGAAAGAGAATTGATAATTCCATACTCTAGATATAAGGGATCTAAATTCTATGATCTATTAGCAAGTGTCGCTATTTCTCAGAAGACTAAAGTATTTTCTTAATATAATAAACAAGAGAGCCTAGATAAGAATAAATACTTCGGTTTTCCGCATTAAATTTCACCGTTAAGATTTTCCATAGGGGAGTTGGTTCAAGATGCAGGAATCTGCTTGTTTTCGTACGAATGGGCAGTTTTTAGGTGAGGTATTAGGCTGACTGTCCGGGTTTAACCAGTCCGGGTTTAACCAGTCCGGGTTTAACCAAGCATTAGGCTGCCTATTCGGGTTAAACCCGTTCGGCTATATAAAGCAGCCTTACACAACTAATAGGACACCCACGTTAGTACTTTATCCTGATTGATCAATAATCAGGCTTTGGTATTCTTTTATTACCTTTGTGGTTGAAGGATCAATACTATGCCCAAGCCAAGAAAACAGCAGATTGCTCTGGATGCTACGCCTTACTATCACTGCGTCTCACGCTGTGTCCGTCGGGCCTTTCTATGTGGCACGGATAAATCGACGGGAGAGTATTACGAGCAACGCCTTGGCTGGCTAGAAGATAAATCGCTGACCTTATTCCAAACCTTCGCCAGTGAAATTGCTGCGTACGTGATCATAAGTTGATTTATATGTCCAGATAGTCTCTTACTTTCCTATGAAATCTATGCTCAATACAGTATATCCTTTATAGTGTGCTTTTCCTCGAAGTCGATAGTTCGGCAGAGGAATTGAGCTTTATAGGGATGCAGTATGAAGAAAAGTCTCCTGATTTTGGTATTCCCATTTCTAATTTCAGGTTGTGGCAAACCCTCTGGGGATTCGCAAGGTAGTGACTCTGATCTGACGGAGATTCCAGAGCAGGTTATCCCAGATGAAGTAAGCTACGCCTCAACTCTGTTGTACCCCGGAGCAGACTCTCTTTATTTTGGGGGCAATATCGATTTCGTCGGTAGTATTAAGTCAGACTACCGTGAGAACACGGATAGTATTCGCGTAACTAAAGGTGAATTTTCAGCCAGTGTAGACGTCGATGAAAATGGGCTTTGGCGTATAGATGGAATACCGCTCAATAAATCGTTGATAAATACCATCAGGGTTTCTTTGTTATCGGATGATACAGTCTTGCACTCAGATGACTATCGAGTGCTACGCAGCCCTGGAGACATCAGCTCAAATATAGTTGGTAAAGAAACAGAAGCATACTTATTCAGTTATCCTGCAAATACCATTTTTCGGGTAGATTTCACAACTGGTATCGTAGATCCTTTGATGAGCGTTGAGGCCGCAAATCGCGATCGTCGGTTGACGAAGGTTGGTGATCGTATTTATTCGGCAGATTCACATTGGGGATTGTGGGTACATCGGATCTCCACAGGCCTTACTGTTGCACATTTCGACATTGAGCAGCATGGCGTAGACGATATCTCTTGGAACGGTCCGGGCGGGAGCTTATATTCAGATAGAGAGACTGGCGATATCTACTATTACACACCTAGCGGATACAATGGCGAGGCAATCGATAACCACGGTGATCAAATACACGTTCTTTATCAAGTTGACCCTGATAGTGGTGCGCTTACAGAAGTTTCAGGTGGTCCCCGTGGATCTGGTGATCGATTTTATTACAGCAGTGGAGGTGTTCTGAGTTCCTCCGATAAGGCGTTCTACATCATTGCCACGACTGGAACAGAAGCACCATATAATTTGTATAAAGTCGATCTTGCATCAGGTGACAGAACTATCCTCGTGGAAAATATTCCTCAGTCTCGCTCTATTATTGGTATCAGTGCTGACGAAAATACATTTTATCTTAAAGTAGAAGCATATAACGATAAAATTATCTCATATGATAAGAGCACAGGAGAAATAGTCGATAAAGCGATACTTGGTATTGATAGTCTTCAAATGTATGGTTTTCGCTCAGCGATTTCGTTTGAAGGGACTACCAACGTTTATCTTCATAATACAATCACAGATAATATTTACCGCCTTGATGATAGTGGAAATGGCGAGTTGGTTGTCAGTAGTCACCTCGACAAGTGGTCTGTAATTAGTGGCTATGATCATTCATATTTCGACCTCGTTACTGGCGAAGTTTATTTTTCATACATGGACGCAATCGGAAAATACTCCATTGATAGCGGACGGGGGAAAATAGTCACGAGCGATAATTACGATTATCACGATTCAATTGTGGGAGAGGGCGGAAATATCGGCTGGATACAAGAGATGTTTATTGATTCATCCACGGAAACGGCATACGTATTTGATTCCAGATCTGACCTCTATTCAGTCAATCTTAGTACAGGAAACAGAACAGAGATCCCGTTACTAAAGCCGGCTGGCTTTGATGACTTTTATGCTGGTGGTATGGCTCTGAGTAGCTCTGGAGGAGCTATCTATTCGTCCAATGGCCGGCAGTTGTTTAAAGTAAACCTCGATACCGATGAGCTTACACTACTCCCTGAATCTGTTGATGACGGCTTTGATTTCACATCCGTAAGTGATATTCAGTATGACGACGAAGGGGGTGCACTTTGGGTTTCTGGGCAACTTCCTTCAGGTAACGAAGTAGTCAGGGTAGACCTAGCGTCGGGCGAGAGGCACAGACTATTTGACGATCTTTTGAAAGTTTCTGCTCCGGCAACACCTGGGGCTACGTACCTTTTCGTCCCAGACAACACTCTTTATATTCTTTTCACAAATGGAGACATCTATTCCTATGACGTAGATGGTAATCAGCTCAAGTACATAACTACGCTGGCGTTAGGTGATATATCTGTGGGGAGAACCCTTGGCGGTTACGAAATTCAGTACATTCCGGACTCAGGTGTCATATTGGCTACTATAGATCTGGGTATTTTCTCGGTTGATCTGAAAACGGGACGAAGTGCTCAGTTTCAATAACAATAGAACTAATAGGACACCCACGCTATTACTTTATCCTGATTGATCAATAATCAGGCTTTGGTATTCTTTTATTACCTGTGTTGTTGAAGGATCAACACTATGCCCAAGCCAAGAAAACAGCAGATTGCTCTGGATGCTACGCCTTACTATCACTGCGTATCACGCTGCGTCCGAAGGGCATTTCTTTGCGGTACGGATTCATATTCGGGTCAAAGCTATGAACACCGTCGCGGTTAGTTAGAGGAGAAGTTGCTCGCCCTGCCTCAGACGTACGCAATCAATATTGCGGCGTACGCGATCATGAGTAATCACTATCACGTTGTGCTTCATATCGACAAACAGCAAGCCGACCAGTGGTCTGATCTTGAGGTGGTTGAGCGCTGGCACTCGGTTTTCAAAGGTAATCTGTTCTCGCAGAAATTTATTAGAGGTGAAGCTTTGGATGCGGCGCAGCGAGCCCGGCTTCAGATGATCATTGAAGAGCAGCTTAAAGTCAGCTTAAATAGTCAGTAGAAAGACATCTAGTAACACTTAGTTTTCAACTGTGTTCACCGAGCGTTTTTATTCGTTTGTTAAGGAGGGAGCTGTTATTTCTGAAAGTTATTATTTTCTAGTGTCTATTCTTACTGAGTTGACCAATGAGAATAATCATGCATTATCATGAGTATGAATGTCTGGAGGTAATCTCCTTGTAACGGAAAAATAGTGAGTGTAATGGCTAAAATTTTAATCCCACTGCCTGATAAAGATTTTGACGTTACTGAAGTAGCCGTTCCGTGGCGAATGTTAAAAAACGCTGAGCACGAAGTGGTTTTTGCGACTGAAAATGGTGACAGTAAACCTGCTGCTGATCCTCTCTTGTTGACGGGTGTTATATTCGGGGAATTGGGGGCTGAGGCAGAACCTTTACAGTTTTATTATGAAATGTGTGACGATCATGCATTTCAAAACCCATTCTCTTGGTCAGATTTAGATGTAAATAATTTTGATGCATTACTGCTGCCAGGCGGACATGCACAGGGAATGCGTCAATACTTAGGGAGTACACAGCTTCATCAGTTTCTCGCAGACTTTTGGGCGACAAAGCGTCCCGTTGGTGCTATTTGTCACGGTGTTATCCCTCTTGCTAGAGCAAAAGATGCGGCGGGGAAGTCTTTGTTGCAAGGGGTTAAAACGACATGCCTTCCTAAGTATATGGAAAAACTTGCCTTTTATTTAACATTTTGGAAATTAGGGAATTACTACCGTACATATCCGGCTTATGTTGAGGATGAAGTACGTGAGGCTTTGACCGTTTCAGACGATTTTCTAAGAGGGCCGATTAATCTTGGGAAACGAGGAACGGCTTCAGACCATAAACATGCGTTTGTTGTTGAGGATGGTCATTATATCTCTGCTCGTTGGCCGGGTGACGCCTATCTATTTGCCGAGCGATTTATTTCATTACTGGAACGAGATACTAGTTTACGTTAACTATTTAAAGATCGGCTGTCGATAACGGATGAGTGAATGTCGCGCTAAAGTATCAGTGCTTTTGATTCCAAGTCTTCAGCCGTTAACCTCTTTCCGCCTCTTTTTAAAGTAACTGGCATGTTGAAAAGCCTGTCTCCTTTATAGTGAATAGAATTACATAGCTTAGGAATAAATACGCGCACGACGGGCGGACTTAAACTGTCCCTTGTTAAATTCACTGCGTATGTAGGGTGAAGGTGAGTCTTATTCAGGTGCTGAATTAGTTCGTTTACGTCTTCGACATTTGATTCAGCAACAGGTTTGACATCATAGGGCTGTAATTGCGGATAATCATCAATGTGTTCGTTATCAAGCCAAATTTGAAATGGGTGTTGCGGTTCAGGTATCACTGGGCAAGTGGCTAATACGATGGCTGTGCGCTGCATCAGCTCTAAAAAGCTTTTACGAGTTGCCCCAGCTAGTGTTAAATCACAGCCTAAGGCGATGAATATTTCTTTACCTGTTTTTGTGTTCCATGCAACGGTAGCGACCACCGGTATTCCTAAGTCGTTTGTAATATCCAGTGCGCAAGTATTATAGCCTTTAAGTGCCAGCTGTTTTTTTAACGTCAGGATGAAATCGGTTGATTGAGCTTGTGAAGGCACTTCCGGACAAGGTAACTTTGCACGCCACCAAATAGCCGCCGCATCTCGCTCGATGACTTCAAGCACGGCATGTTTGATTGCTTGCTCTGTGGTTGATCCTGTTGCGCATCCGGTGCTGTCGGTACCAAGGATGTCACCTTTGTATTTTTCGGGAAAGTCTAATAAACATAACCCAGCAGGCAACCAGTGATTCTCTCCATTTAATAAATTAGTTGCTGATAACCAGTCGTACTCATGGCTTCTTTCGCAGGTGTTTATTTTAGCGCCGCTTCTTAAAGGAAAGTCGTCACCTATATGCAAGTCATTATCTATAAGTAAGTCATTATCTATAAGTAAGTCGCTTGGTAATAAGAAATTGTCTGAGCCATTGGCCTTACTGCGAAAGAAAGAATCCCCTTCTTTATATCGTATGCTATCTCGCTCATACGCTTCCGCAGTGCAAGTGAGCTTAGCCAATTCACGTTTGTCTGAGCGGCCGATGGCAATATCGTCAGGGTAATGAATTAGGTCGGTTTGATAGACAAATAACCCATCAGGTAAGGGGATAAATTTTGGTGGCTCGTATACTAACCCTTGGTATGGTTTAAATGTATCAGGGTACTCTGCATTGAGATTTGAGAATTCAGTCCGCAAGGGGTAAAACGCTGACTCTCTAAGCAATAGGGATTCAGTTTCCATCAGTGATAACTGATATAATATATGCGCAGTGGGGTAATTAGGCAGCGCGCGCACTATCTCGTGTATCTCTAATGATGAGCCATTGGTTTTGTATGCAGCTTTGAGTATTTCAAATATCTGAAATTTAAGTGTCACACCTCCCTCCTTGGAGGGAGGGTGATCACTCATGTTAAGCGTTAAGCGTTCTCGGTGCTTATTGCTTAACATGTGTATTAACCGTGATTTTTAATAACTTCATCTAAGCTACAGCATGAACCGCAGCGAATTGTAATGTCTCCGATTTTATCATCATCGTGTGCTTGCTGGGCAGAGAAGCCCTGAGGTGCAATTACATCAAAATCGGCTTTTTCTGGTGGTAGTGGCAGTACTAGGTACATCACTTCTTCTGTGTTGGAGACGACTTCAATTTTTTGATTTTTTGGTACCGGTAGTCCTGCTTGCTTTAATACTTCAGCAGGGTTGGTTTCCAGTTGTTTTTTGAACGCTTCATCAGCCCATGCTTTAGCGATGATTTCTTGTAGTACAGGGTGAGTTGTATTTGTCATAATAATCTCCTTGGTTTTGAACCTGATTTTTTTGAAGCTTTATATTGAAGAGCTAATTGCAAGAATTCAAGCCTTTTGAGTGTTGCCGATAGCTCATTAGATCTGCACGTTTATATTGTCCTTGATAACTAAAGGCCGTTCGGGAAGTGAGGTAAGTTTTCACACGTGTAGCTATGGGCAATAAAAATAACAAAACGGTCATTTGATGATGAATAATGGCGTGGGTGTTCGTTTTTTCAAGCGTCTGCTTTAGTTGGTGGGAGGATTTGTTTTAGTCAGAGAGCTAAGACCGGTATAGATTCTTTCTATATTGTCGCTATAGAATCTGACCTTATTGGAAAATATTTTGTGTTGTAACTTTTTTATGTTGTATGAGGGATTAAAAATATGCCAGAGCCAGATCAATCTAAAGTCATGACGTTTGAAACACCGTTAGATCTCTGTGAATGGCTTGAGGCGAATCATGCGATTGAAAGTGAGTTGTGGGTAAAGATATTTAAAAAGCATTCTGGCATCCAAAGTGTTGATTGGGATGATGTAGTGATTGAAGTTTTATGTTGGGGTTGGATTGATGGTGTAAAAAAATCACTTGATGGTGAATCGTATCTTCAGCGGATAACCCCAAGGAAGTCGCGAAGTGCTTGGTCTAAACGCAACACGGAGCATGTTGAACGTTTGATTGGAGAAGGTCGGATGCAAGAGGCTGGGCTGGTGCATGTTCGCTCAGCGAAGGCAGACGGTCGTTGGGATGAAGCCTATGTGGTTAGTGAGTTTGTAGTGCCTGATGATTTTTTATCCGAGCTGGAGAAACACTCAAGTGCCAAAGAGTTTTTTGAAACATTTAATAAGTCGAATCGATATGTGATTGCTTATGGTTTAACGAGTGCTAAAAAAGAAGAAACGAGGCAACGTAGATTTTCAAAATATTTGTCGATGCTTATGCAAGGGGAGAAGCCAAAATAAGTGGCTTTGAATTATGAGTGGCTTTGAAATATAAGTAGCTTTGAAATTCACTGTTATTTTTTTCCTCACCATTCCTATCTATTACTCAGCATGCGTTTAACAAGTGACACCTTGTACCGATATTGAATAATCAATACAGCGGAAACATGAATAACTACAGCAATCATAACGGCATCGGCAGACCATGCGTGTAGGTTTTGTACCCAGTCTTCTCCCCAAAAGGCGTCTAGCTCTTGCATCCAGCCACTGACGGCAGTAATGGTCATTGTGATTAAAAGAAATAAAACCATCAGTCCACCGATCGCGCTGTGGTGGCTGTTTTCTTGGTGGCTTAGTTGTTCCGCTTTGAAGTTATTTAGATTGTTGAGTAATCGCTTTGGTGTTGGAAAAAAATCACGAAAGCGTGCGTTCTCTGGGCCTATAAAACCTCGAATAAATCGAATCACTAGAATAGCGAAGAGGGCGTACCCTGCCCATTCGTGCAGGTCTTCTCCTTCTTCAAGCCACCAGTAATTCAGTAAAAATAGGGTGGCCATCGACCAGTGACCCAGGCGTATGCCTAGGTCCCAGCCTGTCGAAGAGGTTGACGGTGATGTATGCGGAGTTGCCATTAGTCTTCTTTCTTTTTAACAATCTCGCCGGTTTTCGTATCAAAGTAGACTTCAAGTTTTACAAACTCTGTTTTGGCTTCGTTTAAGCCCCAGCCATAGATTTCGTAGCAGTCACCAGAGGTTTGGAATTTTTTGATGGCGAAGCCGTATTCGTTGACGATTTTCTTTTGCATGTCGAGTACGTGCATCCACTCAGACTCAGGGTGCTCTACGCAGTCTGCACCTGCATTTACGGTGTTGCTAAGCAGAAGGCTGCTACCTAGTGCGATGAGCAGGCTAAGTGATTTTAATCCTGTTAATTTGCGCATGTGTTTTCTCTCTATGCAGTGGGTAAGGCATTTATTGAGAGGGAATGCTACCAGTTAATGATAAGTATTATCAATAATGCTCGGTGATTATTCAGTAAACCACTGGGCATTATTTAGGGGCTAAGATTTAGGTGCTTAGGTCGAGATACCTAAAGCAATGATGCCTAAGGCAATGACGCCCTAGGTTCAGTCCCTTTATTCTGAACCCCATCTAATTTGTGACTTATTGCTTAAGCGCTTGCTCTGTAAACAATTCAGGCAAGAAGTACTGCAGCATCTGCATTTCTTGCAGGGCATGTTTACCCAGTTCGTCAGTAAAGTCTGGCATAACCCAATTTAAGAAGAAGGGCACATTGAACGTTGAGCGCATGACAATGCCATCCCCGGTGTCGTTCATTTGATATTCATGAATCATGTCTTGCGGCATGATGCCGCTGAGGCCATCTAGGTCGGTTTTAGCGTACAGCCAGTGCGCGTATTCAACTCGATCTAAGGCATCTTCTTTTGGCAGCCAGGTGATTAGCAGGGCGTTTTTATATGGCCCTAGATATTCAACCACACGTTGAATTGCACCAACGGAATAGGTGGTGTTATTTGGGCTTTCAGGAGCTTCAAGCCATTCAAAGCTAAGGTGTGCCGTTGGGTGCCACTGTTTATAACGTGCGGTGGTATCAATGTTGTCCCACCACCAATTCATCATGTCGGGGGTTAGGCCTTTGATTTCTTGATCAACGATAACGGTTCTTAGCCAAAAACCGTTCTTCTCTACTCGGTAGGTGCCGCGTGATTCCAGTTCCTCCTCAATAAACTCTTGCTGAAATAGGTCTGGTAGGAAGGCGGCAAGGTTGGTGATATCAGCACTTAGATGTGCTTGTGTGCTGGCGGCAAATCCGGGTAATGCTCGTTCTACGATATCGGGTAAATGCAGGGTCGCGGTGACGTCTGAGCCATCGAGAGTCTCATTTACTTTGTATTGATATACCAAGTAGGCGTTACCGGGGAAGGATAGGTCTTCAAGGTGTTCGAAGGCCACTTCAGCAACATACTGATGGGTAAATCCTTCTTCACTCGCTAGTGCCGAGTCCCTTGAGGTAACCACTGTAGTCACTGGAAAGCCACCAATGTATGTACCTACTTCCTGAACGGTATCTACTGAATAATGTAGGTTGGTGGGATCGGTTGGTTCGGCCAGTAATGAATAGCTTGTGTGTGCTTCAGGGTTCCATTCAACAAATCGATCTTGAGTACGAATGTTGTCCCACCACCAGTCCAGCATTTCAGGGCGAACGTCGCTGACGTTTTCATTGACGCTAACTTTAGCGGCGTACCCAGATGGAACCGCAGTGGCAAGTTGCGTGGCCCCTAGTGCGGCGATGACGACGGCGATTCTGCTCAGTTGAGTATTGTTTTTCATCGGTCTCTTCTTTTTATGATACGTATGGATTATAAGTGGATAGAATACGGAAAACCTCTAGGAAAGCAAATGCACTCTTCCGGTGTGTTATCTCTGGCCATAAGTGAGAGTTCAGTGGGGTTATAACTAGATAGCACTGGGGTGATAACTAAACAGCAGAGGGGTATCATCACCAGACAGACAGAATCTTGAGTATTAAATGACTGAGAATGTTTCAACCGCAGCGCTTGGCTCTGTGATTTCGTCACCGCCTAGAGCACGAGGTAAGCGCAGTTCACAAGACGCTATGGCCACGCAGGAGGCGATTCTTGATGCTGCATTATTGCTGTTTGCCGAGCGCGGATATGACGGCACCAGTTTGCGGGACATTGCGGCTAACGTCGGTATCAGCCACGGTATTATTCGACATCATTTCGGCAGTAAGATGGCGATCTGGGAGAAGGTTGCGACCAAAGTGTTTGAGTTTTTTCGCTCGTCGCTTTTGCCTTTGACTGAGGTGGCCATCGAGAATAGCGCAGCAGACTCTGGTGAGGAAGCCTTTCAGGCTTTTCAAACCTTAGTCTCTACTTTTATTCGTATTAGTCTTGATAAGCCGGAGTATGCGCGCTTATTTGTGCAAGAAACACGACAAGAAAACGAGCGCTCAAGGTTTTGTGCTGACCAGTTTATGGCACTGCACAACGCGATTGGCGAGTTGTTTTTGGAGGCACAAACGTCTTCGAAAATATTAACGAAATATACAAATGACAGCTTCTTCTATGCGCTTTTGAGTTTAACTTACTTCAAAATATTGCACCCCACGTTAGGGGCGCGAAGTATCTCTGCAGAAGTAGAGAACCAGGAAATGCATGATTTTATTGTGAGTGTGTTGTTTCACTAAAACAGACACACTAAAACAGACAGGCTAGCAAACGGAACTTGATCACATATTGCTCAATTTTTGTGCGTCACTATACGCCATTTGATTGTGATCTTTCGGTATTATGACTATTCTAATCGTATTAAATAATATTGAAGCAAGGATTTGCTCGCACTACTTACGGGCTTAATATTCATGCGTTATTCACACAAAATTTTTCTGTGTTTGGGCTTTGTTATAGCTGCGACCTCTGCCGCTGCGGATAAAGTAACCAGTGCCGTTGAACAAGTTGCTGATCCCGCGCCGTCTTTTCTCGTCTCAATGCCTATTATGGATGATGACCCAGCTAATGGTATTGAACACCCTGTTGTGGAGTTTGTGCGGTTTTGGGGGGATGTTACCGGGGCGAACATAGAAATTGAAAGATACCCCTTTAAGCGCTCTATCAAGCAAGCCGCGACAGGCCAGGTTGATTTTCACTTTCCACTGATTATTGATCGTGATGCGTTAAATAAAAGCACCACAATACGTGACCTAGGGTTTGAGTATTCAACTCAGCGCGTCATGACGATTAATTTTATTTTATACACTCGTCTAGATACCCCGGTTGATCTTAACAAGCTTTCTGAATACCGCCTTGCGACGTTTAGTGGGCATGGTAATTTATTTCCGTTCCCCATAGAAGAAGATCACGCCATTGAAAGTTCGTTAATGAAGCTAAGCTCAGGGCGGATAGATGGGTATATTTTTGCCGAAAGTGGTGGTGATCCAACGTTGCTAGAGTTGGGTCTTACTGGGATTAAACGCCAGTTGTATAAAGTCTACGATGTTCACGCGGTGCTTCCACGTGGAGGCCGAGGTCAAAAAGCGGATCAATTTATTACTGAGGCTGTGTCTCTGTTGGCCACAAAAGAGCTACCATTGAGTTGGCAATATCATGAGTATGTTGATTGGCAGGTTGGGGATGATATTATCCCCCGCATAGTGCAAAAATAATACACTGCCCGGCTTATGATTAGGCCAGGCAGCTCATCGTTTTATTTAAACGTTATAGATCATTGGCAATAATATGTTCGATATTACGCTCGGCCATCGCCGTAATGGTTAGGAAGGGATTCACCCCAAGATTCCCCGGCAATAAAGACCCATCCACAACGTACAAGTTTTGATAGCCATTCACACGACCATAATTGTCCGTTGCTTTATTTAACAAGCAGCCGCCCAGTGGGTGATAAGTGAATGGGTCGGAGTGGTGCGTTCCATTCGAAAATAAGCCGGTACGATAATCGGTTCTTGTTGCAGCGTTGATTTTATCAAATAATCCTTCGGCGATATCTAATCCTACTTTTTCTTGATCTGCTCGCCAAACAACGGTGGCGCTATCCGTTGCGACATCGTATTGAATGTGTCCGCGCTCAGGGTTTTTCGTAATGGCGAGATATAAGCTGGTGTAGGTTTCTATGCCTGCGGGCAGCGGGGCTAATTCGGCAAATGCCGGAAATTCTGGATCATCCCAGTTGTCTATGCCACGTACCGGAAAGCCTGATTGTTGGCCGCCGGTGTAATCCCAAAATTTATTTTTTCGGGCAAGCATTAAATTGCCATTATTGCCCCAGCCTTGGCCAATTTCTTCACTAAGGTTGGGTAGGTCGCCGGTTTCTCTTGCGCGTAAAAGCAACTCACTGGTGCCAATGCTTCCAGCACCTAATAATAGTTTTTCGCAGGATACGCTGAGGGTTTCGATCACTTCACCAGAGACATTAATGGTTTCTAAGCTGAGGTGATAAATTCCGTTGGAATCTTGCTGTATGCGAGTCACTTTGGTCATGCAGCGTAGGGTGACATTTCCTGTACCAATGGCGGCAGGAATGTAGTTTCGGTCGAGGCTTTGTTTGCCTGCGTTATTCCCATAAATAACTTCATTGCCTAACCCTGACTTCTCTACATCGCCAGATATTTCTTGGCGCATGTAATTAAAATCATAAACATTAGGTACCGATGCTGTTTTAAAGCCTGCTTTTTCAGCAGTTTTTTCACCCACTCGGCTAAAGCGATAGTATTTTGATGCGTAAATATCTTCGGGGACTTCGTTAACATTTAACATGTCACGTACACGAGGGTAGTAGGTGTCGTACATATCATCGGACGATACGTTGGGTAAAATTTCTTCGAAGTAATCTCGCTTAGGCGTTACAGCCATACCGCCGTTAACGATTGAACCTCCACCTACACACCGACCTAAAAATACATCAATGCCGTCGTGTTGCATTCGGTCAAGTACGCCTGGGTAGCGGTCGATATTTCGGTTTACTAGATCAATACCAAATATCGTATCCAGTGGCGCTTCGGTGCGGTCTTTAAACCAAAAAGAACGGCCATCGGGCTTGGTCATTGTACAAAATGTTTTGCCATCAGAGGCTGCTTGGTTCCAGTTCATTCCCATTTCGATAACTAAGGTTTGAACACCTTCTTCGCCTAAACGCAAAGCGGATACCGCACCACCGTAACCGGAACCAATAATGATGGCAGGGTAGTGGCTGGCAATACCGTCAGGGGCTTGAGGTTGTACTAACTCGGTAGGGGAAAACCAGCCCGCTTGGGCTTTCTGCGTGGCGCTAAGTGATATGGTGGTTAGCCCAATGGCTGAGGCAGAAGTTAACGCAGATACACCTAGAAAACGGCGGCGAGAAAACGTGTGCGCATCGTTATTTTTTTGTTTTGTCATTAGGCTGAATCCTTTTAGAGAGAGTACCCGCAATGTGAAAAACTGACTGTATAGACGAGTTATATTTTGATAATTAACGAGCCGTATTTAAGGATGGATGATGAGGTCTTTTTTAGGCGCTACACGATATTCTGTAACGCCTAAATTTCCTATATTTAGCGTGATAACCAGCTTTGAACCTGATCATGTGCCAAGCGAATTAAATTACCCTGAGCGACGTTCATGTCGACCAAATGTAAGCCCCAACCTTTTACTACGATGAGCTCACCTCGGTAATCGTCGGCGCGAGGATCGTTCTTGTCGGCATCGATGCTCACATTTAAGTAATGGGTGCCATTCGCATCACGTACACATTCCCCACGAAATTGATCAGGCACAGCGTAATAATCCGCATCTCGTTGTATTTTTTGATTCGTCCACCAACGTTTATAAGGGCCACCGCTGCCTTTGATTTTTAATAGAGTGGCAAAGGCATATGGTTGATCAAAAGGGATACGCGCATCTAATGTCTCTTCACCACCGGAGAGCGTGGCAGGGTTGGTGCAGGCGACTTCTTGGCCTTCTAGCTGAGTTTGGCCAAAGCGCGGAGTTTCAAGTTCAGGATCACCTTCTCTGAAGGTAGAGTACGCAACGACACAGCCGATATCGCTCGGTTGCTGACACAAAGGTGTTGATTGGAAGGTGCCACCGGTGACATGGCCAACAGGGACTGTAATTCCCGTACCAACAAGGTGAGCGCTGACGAGTTGATCCGCTAACGTGCTGTCTGTTTCGATTTCTTCAGCAACCAGCTTGGCTAATAAGCGAGCCCCTTGTGAATGACCAACCAAGATGAAGCCACGTCCGTCGTTGTCGTTTTCTAGATAAGTCATGAAGGCATTGCGCACGTCGTCATAGGCCGTCGCATTGGCTTGTGCCATGGTTTCTTCACTGACTAGGCCATCACCTAATGCGCCAACGCCCAAGTAAGTGAGCGTACGCTGGCGATAAACGGGGGCAAATTGACGGCAAACTTCAGAGTAGCGGCCAAATTGAATCGCGGTGGTCTCTTCTTCTTGAGCGTCTGGGTTTAAATCGCTGCTGGCGGTTAAGTCCATAGAAGCCGTGGGGTACACATAAAAACAGTCAACCTCAGGATTGATGGCTGGATAGTGTGCCTCGTATGTACGACTGCCGTTGGCAGCGACTGACACTAGCGTTTGGTCTCGCAGACAGACGTTATTATTTGTTGATTGGCTGGGATGGCATAGCCAGTTGTCCCTGTCTCCGTAATCCGAAGAATGGTTAGGTGTGTCGTTGGCAAGAGTTGAAACAGAAGCTAACGAGCAGCAAGCCGTGGCCAGTAATACCTGGAGAGAACGCATAGTGATGAACCATTATTATTGTTAGATAAGCTATTGTACCCAATACATGGAGCGGGTCATGCTCTAAATGGCCATAATTGTAACTCAGGGAATATTTGTGACGCCTCATGATGAGAAGTACAGACCAACACTGTCATTTGAATCGCCCCATGCTACACGCCGAACTGCCAGCTTGCGGCTATCCGGGTGGATGACCAATGAGGTCAAGATAAAATCGTTATTTAGGGCAGATGCTGAGTATATTTAGGGGGCGAGCACTTTGTTTGTTCTTTATTAATATTGGCCAGTCTTATTAATCCCCGAGCAATTATCAATACTAGGAAAAATACAGTAGTGCTCGGCTTTGGCTTCCTGCGTCGCCCTAACTCCTGCATCCTTGCCATCTAAGTAGCGCAGCGCCTTGAACTGTTACTTTCCTGAAAGCCGTAGCCTCTTCAGCATTAATCAGAGGTGCCTAAATAAAAAAAGGGAGCCTAATTAGGCTCCCAAAGGGGTTAACCGTTTTGCGATTCAGTGAGCTGGTGCTCTTCGCCTTTGTAGTAGGCTTCAACACGAGGGTTCATAACCTTGAACCAAAGTGAAGGAATAACCGCCAGTACTACCATGCCTGCATAGCCACTTGGCAATTGCGGGCTTTCATCAAAGTGGCGCAGTACTTGATAACGACGCTTAGGATTTGCGTGGTGATCAGAGTGACGCTGTAGCTGAACCAAAAATAGGTTAGTTAATAAGTAGTTACTGTTCCAAGAGTGCGCAGGCGTTGTACGTTCGTAACGGCCATTATCCATTTTACGACGGTGTAAACCGTAGTGCTCAATGTAGTTAACAATCTCAAGCAGAGTGAAAGCAAAGAAGCTCTGGCCAACAAAGAACAAGGCACCTTGCCAACCCCAAGCTAGGCCAAAGCCGATAGCCAATGCCGCAGAAATTCCGTACCACCAGATCAATTCATTTTTCCAGTGAACCACAGGCAGGTTTTTACGCTTAAGTTTTGCGGCCTCTAAGCGCCACGCGTTCACAAAATTGTGGAAATACGCATGTGGCAAAAACTGGTATAAAGTTTGGTTGTAACGTGATGAAGATGCATCTTCAGGAGTAGATACATGTACGTGGTGACCACGAATATGCTCAACTTTAAAGCCTGCGTAAGTCACCAGCGCGAGTAGTAAACCGCCCGTCCACTGCTCTAACTTACTGTCTTTATGAATCAGCTCGTGACCAACGTTGATACATACGATACCTGTGATAACCCCCATAGATACCATCATACCGATCTTGCCGAGTACACCAACGTCAGTGCTGGCGAAAATAGAAGCACCATAAGCGACTGTCGCTGCCATAACGGGCAGAGTCATGATGGTTAAAAATGGGTACCATTTTTCGAGTGCCATTTTAGGCACATCCACTTCTTCGTTCGGATTAAATGGGTCTTTACCGATCAAGTGATCAAGTAAAGGAATAACACCAAAAACCACAGCAACAGGCAGGAACCACCAAAGGTCGTGCTGGCTGCCGGTTGAGTGCCAGCCGAACAGGCTCAATGGGAAAAGAATCGCCGGAATTAATACGATTAAGTAGCCATACTTTTTCAGCTGCATGCGCCAATCGTCGGCTGGAATAATGGTTGCGGTCTTGGTATTCATCAAGCACTCCAATGGTTAGTCTGGGTGTTTATTATGTTTTGTTGTATTGTCCTACAATCTAACATTTTTAGTGATATGTGTCAGGTTCGCATGCGACAATTTATGCTCTGTCAGCGTAGCGATTTGGCACGATGTGGTACCATGCGCTCAATCTAGAGGTCAGCTCGTAGCTTTTCATGATGAATACAGGTCATGATAAGGGAGAGACGGGCCAACCAGTTAAATAGTAGGATCTTCAATTACATGACCTTTGTAGTTCACGAAAGCCTCGCGGAAAAAATAGCGGCACACCTTGCTGAGAGAATCATTCGTGGTGAAATGGTCTCTAATGAGCGTATTCAAGAAGCAAGAGTGGTTGAAGAACTACAGGTGAGCCGAGGCTCAGTGCGTGAAGCCTTGTTGTTATTAGAATCTCGTCGCTTGGTCACGATCATGCCTCGTCGCGGAGCTGCAGTGGCAGAAATAACAGAAGAACGTGTGCACGCGCTGTACGATATCTACGAAGCACTCCTTACTCTATTAGCGGTTTCGGTTGCTGAAAAATGGACTGAAGAGAACAAAGCGGAACTTCTTGCCGTGGCTATGAAATTGCAAGAACCGGATCTACAAGAAGATAAATACCGCTTCATGCTGGCTGGCTTTGATTTGATGAAGGCTGCTGCCACCATTATTCAGAATGACTATCTAGCGGATATGCTAGGTGATCTTCAGCCAGCCATCCAGCGTACTTACGCTTTAGCCATTCGCTACTCTGAATCGGGTTTAGCGAACAGTCGCGCTTTCTTTGTTAGTGTTGTTGAAGCTGTATTGGCCCGCAACACTGAGGTATTGCCTGCTTTGTTTAAGGAATTCGGCAGTTTTCAGCGTCAGCTAGTGCTCGACGCCATGGCAGAAAGCAGCAACTTGTAGCAACCCGCTTGGCTTTTGCTGCCCTTATGGAAGCTAACGCTCGACGATTCATTCAGACCACCTTCAATCTTCATGTTCTGTGATATTATCGCGAGAACATGGAGGTGCTATTCGATCGTAAATTACTTCGAATCGACCACCTACGGATCTCAATAGGCTGTTAGCGATAGGCTATTAGAAAAAGGAAAGCACCTGAACTTATGCGTCTGAAAGCTATACGATTGTCTGGATTCAAATCCTTTGTTGATCCAACAACCGTTCCCTTTAATACCAACCTGACAGGCATTGTCGGCCCAAACGGTTGCGGCAAGTCGAATACCATCGATGCCGTGCGTTGGGTAATGGGGGAAAGTTCAGCAAAATACCTGCGTGGCGATGCCATGACAGACGTAATCTTCAATGGTTCATCCGAACGAAAGCCCGTCAGTAAAGCCAGCGTTGATTTGGTGTTTGATAACACCGAAAGCCCACTGCGCGGTGAATACTCCCAGTACAGCGAAATCAGTTTGCGTCGTCAGGTCACGCGCGATGGACAATCTACCTATTATTTAAATGGCACTAAGTGCCGCCGTAAAGACATCACCGACATCTTCCTAGGTACTGGCCTTGGCCCGCGTTCATACGCCATTATTGAACAAGGCATGATCTCGCGCTTAATTGAAGCCAAGCCCGATGAGCTGCGTGTGTATGTAGAAGAAGCCGCTGGCATTTCTAAATACAAAGATCGCCGTCGTGAAACCGAAAATCGCATGCGTCGCACGCAAGAAAACCTAGAGCGTTTGCGCGACATACGGGAAGAGCTTGAACGTCAACTTGCGCATCTGCAACGACAGGCGCAAGCGGCAGAACGTTATAAAGAACTCAAATCTAGCGAGCGTGAGAAAAAAGCCGAGCTTCAAGCGATCCGCTGGACGGCACTCAATGACGAATACGAAGCGCGCGAAAAAAACATTCGTGAGCATGAAGTACAATTTGAATCCCATATGGCCGAACAGCGTGCGGCGGACGCTGGTATCGAAGAAGTCCGTGTGGAGCACCAAGGTCGCACTGATGCGTTTAACCAAGCCCAAGGCAAATATTACGAAGTCGGTAATCGCATTGCTCGTCATGAACAAAAGTTAGAGCATCAATCCCAGCTAGCGTTACAGCTGGACAGTGATTTAGCCGAAGTAGAAAAGAACATCCTCGATACCCAGAAACAGCTTGAGCATGATCAGTTAAGCCAAGAAGAGTTCAGCGAACAGCTAATAATGCTGGAACCCGAGCTTGAAATGCTGCAAGCCGGTGAGGAAGAAACCGCCGCCACCCTAGTGGATGCAGAAGATAAACAGCGCCTCTGGCAAGACACCTGGGATCAATTTACCCAGCGGGCCAGCGAACCCACTCGCCGAGCGGACGTTGCGCAAAGTCGAATTCAAGCCACTGAGCAACAACTAGTGCGCCTTGAACAGCAAATAATCAAATTAAAAGCCGAACGAGAGCAGTTAACGTCTGATCCTGAATTTGACGATTTTGCCATGCTGCAAGAAGAAGTCAGCGAAGCCGAACTCAACGGTGAAAGTCAGCAAGCGCGGCTCGAAGAAATTTCAGAACAACTGCAAAGTGTGCGTGAAGACACCGAGCGACGCCGAACTGAGCTTGATCAAGGTCGCCAACGCTTGCAACAAATGCTTGGTCGCCAAGCCACGCTAGAGGCGTTGCAAAAAGCCGCGTTAGGGCAAAGCAATGAAGCAGTATCGCACTGGCTAGAAAGCCATCAGCTGGCACGAAAGCCACGTTTAGCACAACAGCTCACTGTGACAGAGGGATGGGAGACCGCCGTCGAAACTGTACTGGGTGATTATCTGCAAGCCGTGCTGGTGGACGACATGGCCGCGACTAAAGATTGGTTAGGCAGTTTTACTGATGGCACATTAACGCTATGGCAGAACAGTACATCCAACGAAACAACTCAACCAAACACGTTAGCCAGTCGTGTCACGACCTCACAAAATCTAGAGCCATTATTAGGGGCGGTGTTCACTGCGGACACCTTAGCCGATGCCTTAGCGATGCGAGAATCACTCAGTGCCAATGAATCAGTAATCACCCCCGATGGTATTTGGTTGGGCGCTAACTGGTTGCGAGTTGCTCGTGACGAAGACAACCAAGGTGGCATTCTGGCGCGTCAGCAAGAGCTAGAAATACTAGAAGGTGAAGCTGACGAACTGGATATGTCAGTTGAAGAATGGGAAGCCGACCTCGAAAGCAGTTTACTGCGGCAAAATTCTCTTGAGCAACAACGTGAAACCGCTCAACGAGAGTGGCAGGACATCTCACGAAAATTACTGGAGATGAAGTCACGCTTGTCCGGCCAACAAGCCAAGGCTGAACAGCTGCGTTTGCGCACTGAGAAGTTAGATCAGTCTGTCGTTGAAGTGGAAGAAACCCGCGCACTTGAATCGGAAGCACTGGCCACTCTGCGTTTAGAGTGGCAAGACGCCATGGGAGCCGTGGATGAAGATACCGACGAGCGCGAGCGTTTACAGCGTCAGCGCAGTGATATTGAACATGCGCTAAGCCAGGCACGATTAGCCGCTGGCCAACAAAAAGATCGTCTGCATCAGTTACAGCTGCAAGTGCAAACGCTAAAAAATCGCGACGATGGCCTACGTAATGCGATATCACGTTTAGCAGAAACCATGGCACGTTTGAAAGAGCGCAAAGAGCAAATTCTTACCAATCAGAACCGCGATCACAGTGCTGATCTTGATCTGCTCAAAGCCGAACTTGAAGAGTTAGTGGCAGAGCGTTTAATGGCAGAAGACGCCATGACACAAGCGCGTCATACCCTTGAGCAAGCCGACGCGCAGTTACGTCAGCTAGAACAAACGCGTGCAGAAGCCGAGCAAAAAGCATTAGCCGTGCGCAACCAACTTGAGCAAGTACGAATGGAATGCCAAGCGTTGGATATTCGGCGTCAGGGCTTGGTTGAGCAACTTCGTGAAGAAAAGCTAAGTATGCACGACGTGCTCGACAATATGCCTGAAGCCGCCAACGAAGCGGATTGGGTCAATGAGCTGAGTCGCATCGGTGACAAAATTCAGCGGTTGGGGGCCATTAACCTCGCCGCGATTGAGGAGTATCAACTTCAATCTGAACGTAAAGTGTACTTGGATGCGCAAAACGAAGATCTCGAAAAAGCCTTATCTACGCTTGAAGGGGCGATTCATAAAATTGATAACGAAACACGTAATCGCTTCCAAGAAACCTTCGAGCGCATGAACAGCGGGTTAGCGGACTTATTTCCTAAAGTCTTTGGTGGTGGGCATGCGCAATTGGAACTTACCGGTGATGATCTGCTCAATACCGGGGTGGCGATTATGGCGCGACCACCGGGTAAGAAGAACAGCACCATTCATTTGTTGTCCGGTGGTGAAAAAGCCCTGACTGCGATTGCTTTGGTATTTTCCATCTTCCAACTGAATCCTGCGCCGTTTTGTATGCTGGATGAAGTGGATGCGCCGTTGGATGACGCCAACGTGGGGCGTTACGCTCGGCTGGTGAAAGCCATGTCCGAAAAAGTGCAATTCATCTACATCACACACAACAAGATTGCGATGGAGATGGCCGACCAATTGATGGGTGTCACCATGCATGAACCGGGCGTTTCGAGGCTAGTATCCGTGGACGTTGAGGCCGCCGCCGAGATGGTCGAGAATGGTTAAGTCGTTATCTAGATAACGCAAACATGAAAAAAACAGGCGCAACAATTACAACAACAATCACAGGACAGTTTGCGGAATGTCTTGGTCGTGGTGTAATACCGCCTTAGTAATGGTCATCGTTCAGATTATTCGTATTTACACATAATATTTAGTGAACATTTTTTAAACATATCTTTAATACAAACACGGGAATTCGAGGCAATTATGGAGTGGAGCTGGCGCACAGTCTTAATCCTTTTAGGTTTACTAGGAATCGCAGTAATCCTTGTGGATGGTTTTCGCCGAATGAAACGGGCGCGTGCAGAAGCACTTCGCCTAGACATTAAGCCAAGCAGCGAAATTCCTGACGGCGATGACTTCAATCCAGAATTACCTGGAACCGTGCGCGTAGTAGGCTCACACTCCTCTGACGAAAACGATGTGTTTGCGCCACAGACAGAAAAAAAACCTGCTGTGAAACCTAGCCTGCTCGAACGTACGTCGGAGCAAGTTGACTCCTCTGAAGAGAGTAAAGTCGAGCATAAAACAGAGCAAAAACCGAGCGAGAAAAAAGCAAAACACAGCTCAACCGCAGTCGATAAAGCAGACACAAAACCATACAACGTTACGGTTAAGCGTAAAGAACCAACATTAGGTGGTGAAGCCACTGGCAGTTCGAGCGCGCACGAAGAGACTGACGAAACACCGTTACAAAGCTCACTCAATTCCGTCGAAGCCGTAGCAGATGAAGAGCCAAAAGGCATGTTCAGTGACTATGCACCAGACAAAACCGGCACTGATAAAACAACCGCGAAAGAAAGTAAGGCAGAGACCAAGGCGGAAATAACAAAAGAAGCGGAAGATATTCCCAACTCGCCGCTGATCCCAACGGTTAAGCCGGTTGATTTGAACGAGCAGGTTCCCGTTCTACTGGACGTCGAAGAACTGGGTGATGAAGCCAGCTTCGAAGAAGGCATTGTTTCGGCTCCGCGAGTGGCTGCCAAAGCCAAGGAAGACGAGACTACTGCGCAGGCTGCCTTATCAAACAAGCACTCTGCCAACCCTGAAGAAACGGGTAGTGATACTGATCAAGCCAATAACGTAGTCAGCCCTGCAAGCAAGGCGGGTCGTGACATAGACGATGCATCGTTTAATTCTGAGCCAGAAAGCGCTGCTGCCGAGCTGCCAGAAGTAGAAAACCCAGACACCATCAATGATCCGCATTTGGAAGAAGAAGTCGAACAGATCCCCGAGGACGCCTTGATTTCTCAACCGGTGAATTACGCTGGCCCTAATGCCGAAGTTCTCGCCAACCGTAAAGACGCAGAAATGGTATTAGTGATTCACACTATTGCTCGTGATATGGACGGCTTTCGCGGCAAAGATCTTTTATTCTTGTTCAATAGTTGTGATTTACGTTACGGCGAAAAAGATATTTTCCATCGATTTGAAGACGCGGATGGCGAAGGCTGCATACAGTTTTCTGTTGCGCAAATGCATAACCCAGGCACCTTTGATCCGGCACAAATGGCGGATCAAAACTTCAGCGGTTTAAGCTTCTTTATGAGCTTACCCGGGCCAAAAAAACCACTCGAAGCCTACGAAGCCATGTCTGAAATGGCTCAGGTAGTTTCACGCAACTTAAAAGCCGATGTTTTAGACGGGTCGCACAGCGCAATGACACCGCAGACCATGGAACACGAGCGTCAGCAAATATTGGATTATGAACGTCAGCAACGACTGGCGGCAAAAAAACAACGTCTATGAGTCAGAATGATCTTTTCTCAGGCGGTGATTCATCGAATGAATTGCCGTCAGATTCTGCCGCTGAAAGTATTCAGTCATTGCGGAATCACATCAATGAGCACAACCACAAATACTACGTCCTTGATGAGCCGAGCATACCAGACGCCGAATACGATCGTCTTATGCGCGAGCTACAGGCCTTAGAGGACGCGAATCCGGAACTTATTACCTCAGATTCACCGACTCAACGAGTGGGTGGTGCGCCACTGGTAGGCTTCACGGAAGTACAGCATGAGCGTCCAATGTTATCGCTGGATAACGCCATGAATGCCGACGAGTTCGCCGCTTTTTATCAGCGAGTTCAAGATCGTTTAAAAACGGATGAGCCATTAGAGTTTGCCTGCGAACCAAAACTCGACGGCCTAGCAATCAGTTTGCTCTACGTGAATGGTGTGCTTGAACGCGCAGCAACCCGTGGTGACGGTCAAACCGGTGAAGACGTCACTCAGAATGTCCGGACGATTAAAAACGTCCCACTGCGTCTCCAAGGTAATCAAACGCCTACGCGTATTGAAATACGTGGCGAAGTGTATATGCCCAAAGCCGGTTTCGATGCCTACAACGACCGCGCCCGAGAAAACGAAGAGAAGGTGTTTGCTAATCCGCGTAACGCTGCGGCAGGATCATTACGTCAACTAGATTCACGTATTACCGCAAAACGTCCGCTTGAGTTTTGTGCGTATAGCTTAGGGATTGTGAGCGATGATTTTGACATGCCAGATACGCACAGTGCGCAGCTCGCACAAGTGCAGGTGTGGGGTGTGCGTATTAACGAAGAGATGCGTGTCGTTAATGGATTAGAAGAAGCTCAAACCTTTTTTACTCAACTGGGTGAGAAGCGCCATCAGTTAGGTTATGAAATCGACGGCACCGTTTTTAAAATTAATTCCCTAGCCCTGCAAGAAACGCTTGGTTTTGTCGCGCGAGCACCGCGTTGGGCGATTGCCTATAAATTTCCAGCGGTGGAAGAATTAACCGTACTGCAAGATGTGGATTTTCAAGTAGGCCGCACCGGCGCATTAACACCGGTGGCTCGATTAAAACCCGTACATGTTGCAGGTGTCACGGTCAGTAATGCCACGCTTCATAATATGGATGAAATCGCGCGACTCGGTGTGAAAATCGGTGATACCGTCATCGTTCGCCGAGCAGGGGATGTGATTCCACAAGTTGTGGCGGTGGTTGAAGAGCGTCGTCCGGATGATGCAAGAGATATTGTTATGCCCCCTGCTTGCCCTGTGTGTGAGTCGCATATAGAAAGGGTAGAAGGCGAAGCGGTGACTCGATGTACGGGTGGGTTAGTATGTTCTGCTCAACGAAAAGAAGCGATTAAACATTTTGCTTCTCGTAAAGCGCTCGATGTCGAAGGTTTGGGCGATAAACTGATTGACCAAATGGTCGCAGCCAGCCTCATTGATTCTCTCGACGATGTTTTCCACCTAACCCTAGATGACATTGCTGGGTTAGAGCGTATGGCTGAGAAGAGCGCACAGAACGTGCTCAATGCACTTGAGAAATCAAAAGCCACAACGTTGGGCCGATTTATTTATTCGTTGGGCATTCGTGAAGTCGGTACAGTGACAGCGCAGAACTTAGCCAATCATTTTGGTTTTCTTGAACGCATCATGAACGCCAGTGTTGACGTATTATTAGACGTGCCTGATGTGGGTAATATCGTTGCTCAGCATTTGGTTAACTTTTTTGCTGAAGAACACAATCGTACGGTGATTGAGCAGTTGCAGAAATCAGGTGTTCATTGGGATGAATCTGAACCTGTTAACGCTGCAGACGATGCCCCTCTGGCCGGAAAAACGGCTGTAATTACCGGTACGTTATCGGATATGTCTCGTGATGACGCTAAGTTGGCTCTAGAAGCGTTAGGTGTCAAAGTCACAGGCAGTGTATCGGCCAAAACGGACTTTTTAGTGGCGGGTGATAAAGCGGGCTCTAAGCTTACTAAAGCACAAAACTTAGGGGTTCGTGTGTTTGATGAAGAGGCTTTTAAAGCGTTACTTAAAACCCCGCGACTTGATTAAGTCGCGGTTTTTTACCTTGTGGTATTTTTAAGGGTGCTTCAGTGGTGCTTCACTGGCACTTGCAGTTTAGTATCAAACGCTGCTTCAAATTGGGCTAGTTTTTCAATCAAACCTTCGGTAAGCGTTCTGCCTGCCGCTAACATAACAATGCCATGGTGATTAATTAAATCATTACAGAGTTGCATACCCGGTTTGAGTTGATTTACCGGTAATGTAATTTGCATATCTTTGGCATGGATGGCCAGAATACTGTCATAAACATAGTCAAAGGCGGTGACCACTTCTGGGTCGTAGCGCTTTCCTGATTCTTTGATAATAACCTGGTACGCCAGTTGATCAGCCATGGCTTCACCCATGAAGTTATTTGGGAGTAATAAATTATCGTAATCATTTGCTACCGCAATAATACGGGCGCCGAGGGGAATTAACTCACCGGTCAATTTATTCGGGAAGCCTCGTCCGTCGTAGCGTTCATGGTGTGAACGTACAATAAGCGCCGCTTGCTGAATCGGGTCGAAGGCCATTAAGGCACTTTCGCCGAGCAGTGTATGCTGCTTGTAAATGATGAGTTCGCCGCGACTCATTTTATCAACGCTCTTGCGTTGAATTTCTTGATCTATCCCTATTTTTCCAATGTCATGCACAAGTGCTGAAATATGGAATAGTCGCTGATCTGCTGTTGATAACTTCATTTGCGCAGAGATTAGATCGGTAATAGCAGCGACCCGTTTTGCATGACCTTTTTTATTTTTCTCGTTTAAATCGACTAAGCTGGCGAGCAGGGGAATGCACTGAAAGTAACTTTCTTTCAGTTCTTCGTATGCCATATCTAATTGATTGGCGGTTTGCTCTAGTTCTTCTGTTCGGCTTTTAATGATGCGTTCTTGATCGCGGGTGAGCTTTTGCAATTGCTCATGTTGTCGATCTTTTATCTTGGTTAGTTGTCTATTTTTTTCTTTTAAGTGACGTACGTCGAGCAGCTTTCTAACACGTTTTAATAGGTCGTCGTCGTCCCAAGGCTTCGACATATATTGAGAAATTTGACCATCGTTAATGGCTTTGATTGCTGAGGTGATATCTGCAAATCCAGTGAGTAACATTCGGTCGGTACTTGGCCAGCGATGAGCAACTTCTGAAAGGAATGCAGCCCCATCCATTTCGGGCATTTTCATGTCAGAAATAACAAGATCACATTCTCCCTCTTCTAAGTGTTTTAAACCGTCTTTAGCACACTCACAGGTGGTGACCATAATGTCGTCTTCATCTTCAAAAAGACGGCTAAGACTGGATAGAATATGTACTTCGTCATCAACCAGCAGTAGTTGATACATGGGTATGGCATCGCTCTCTGTATTTTTTTCAGGATCAAATTCAGTCATTTTTTTCTGCCTGTTCTACGACATCTTGAGGTGCTTTCTCGGGATGAATGGGGAGTTTGATTGTGAAAGTGGTGCCTTCACCTACGGTTGATTCAACCATTAGTCGGCCGTTGTGCTTTTCGATAATCCCGTACGATAACGACAGTCCTAGGCCGGTTCCTTGACCAACACCCTTGGTGGTGAAAAATGGATCGAATATTCGGTCGATGATGTCTTGTTCAATCCCGCAGCCGTTATCTCGAATTTGAATGTAAACGTGGGAATCGTCGCTATAGGTACGGATAGTGATTTTGCCATGTGGTGCTACGGCATGTGCGGCATTCACTAGTAAATTGAGAATCACTTGGTTAATTTGAGAGGCCATGCACTCAACTTCAGGAAGATCACCGTAGTGTTTTTGAATGTCGACAACGTCTTTAATTTCGCTTCGAATAATGTTCAGCGTACTTTCGATACCCACGTGAATATCAGTTTTTAGCCACTCGGATTCTTCCATGCGAGAGAACATTTTTAGGTCATGAATAATTTGTTTAACACGATCAATTCCTTCCAGTGATTCATTAATGGTTAATGACATATTTTTGGTAAGGCTGGCGTGTTTTTGTTCTTTTTTGGTATTTTCGATCAGTTGCTTTAGGTCGGTATCTTTTGTATTACTTTCAATACTATCCAGTACAGAGAGCAATGCTAGTGCTCGATCCGCATACTTTTTTAACATGGAGAGGTTGGATTTTACAAAGCCGATGGGGTTGTTTATCTCATGGGCTATCCCTGCGGATAGCTGACCAAGGGAGGCGAGTTTTTCTTTTTGTATTAACTGGCTCTTTGCTTCTTGTAGTTGTTTGTTCGCATCTGATATTTCATGGTTTTTATTCAATAGTTCAGATTGTAGTTTTGCTTTTTCCATTATTTCGTCAACAAGATCACTGTTGATGTTTGTTAACTCGTCAGTTCGTTTGATGGTGAGGTTGATAAACTCCCGAATAGAGCGTCTCGCATTGAGAAACTGTAATGAAAATATAAACGTAGCCAGTAGACTGAAGCCGATGATGATCCAGCGGAAATAAACAAAAATACTACTATCAATCACTTTTTGGCTAATATTGAGAATGATATTTAAATTTTTATAAGTCCGGGTCGATATCATGACCTGATCATTGTCATTTAAGTGACCGACGGCAACTCTCGAATTTTTGTTATCGGTGATTTCTAATCTGACAGCCGCTTGTGGAGAGTTGACCTCGGGCAATACGTTTTTCGATAAGATTCCGGTTAATATTAAAATATTACTGTATTTTTCGGTATCAAGTAGCTGCACATAGACGACGTAGCTGGAGTTGTTGGTGGTTATAACGATATTTTCTCCGTGATTTTTTCTCAGACTTTTTCTGATTTCTAAAATTTATTCGGATGCTATCTCTGGCGTGAAAGTATTTTCTTGGTCAGTGATGTCTTCTCGGGTGTTGAAATAATGCTCAGAGGGATTCTCGCCATAACCCATAATCAGACAAAATTCAGTTGATGGATTGTGGGCCAGCAGTGATTGAGTAAAAGTTTGAAATTCATCATTACTGACAAACTCTGACGCGTCAAAGAAGCCTTTCACTAAGGTGGAGTCATGTGTCAGTTGCTTTAAACTGAGCAGTACATCATTAAAATAACGGTCTTGGATGCTGGTTGTGATTGATGTATCTAATTTGCTTTCCCACTCTTTAGTAAACCAAATACCAGTTATGGATATCGCGATCCCAACAATGATAAATACCAGTATGGGAAGGTACACTTGCACTAAAGATTTGAGGCTCGATGAGTCTGATTCAGAGGTCATCTGGGCGAGCATGATTAGTTTTTCATTGGCCTCATTCGTCATCCTTACGACTTCCCTCGATTGCTTATGCCTTGAATTTTGAGTGGCTTGTATTGAGGTTGTGCCTCGTGGGCTCTTCTTTCAAACAGATACCTATGAGTTTAGGTATAGGTTTAGGTATAGCTGAACTGGCCTATTTTGCAAAGATGTTGAGAGTGAAGGAATAGGGCCATAACATGGCAAATGAGCACGTATTTTAGTGCCTAGAAGACATTACTGATGGAGGTCGTAAAGCAAGCAAGGTTGTAAGGCGAGGTCGTAAAGCTAGTCCGTAAGGCGAGGAGCCCTCAACGCCGTTTAACTCAGGCAGAGCCCTGTTGTGCCCTGCCGAGTATACGTGTCTTTTATTTGGATAGAGCCTATTTGGGATAGAACCTATTTAGAGTGAACCTATTTAGAGTGAACCTATTTAGAGTGAACCTATTTGGGATAGAACCCAGGAAGTTCAGCCTCGTTCTTGCTGCGCTCTTGTTTTTTTGCACTTTCTATTAAGCTGATGATTCCTTGGCCATTAAATGCTGAGTTTGTTTGCTTGCTGTATAGCGTGTCATCTAACTCGGCCAGCGCGGTACTTAAACGCACGTCATTAAGCCAAGCTTCAGCTTCTGCCAAAGAGCTCATTGGGCGGCCACTTTCGGCACCAGCCCAGCGAATGAGGGCATCTCGTATTTCTTGGGCGTTGTTATCTCGGGCCGCTTTTTTTAATGCCTGCCAGAGCTGCGCTGTATTTGGACCTTGTGTGTTCGCAGCTTTGTTTTCGCGCGGCGATGCTGTTTGCGAACCTCGTCGGGTGATAAAAAATAAGAGTAAGGCGACGGTGATAAGGTTGGTTCCGATAAGGACCAACGAAATAGGCTTCCAGTAACTATCCTTCGAGTCATTAAAGGAGCTTGTTTCATTTGTTTGCTCTGACTCAACCATTGGGGTTGCCGGGGCCGGAGGATTGGATGTCGCTGGCGGTATATTGGTTCCTTGTTTCACTTGAACGGTCTGCTGTGGCAGGGTCGCATATTCGACGCTATTGGTGAGAGTATTCCACCAAGGAATCTGGATCTCTGGCAGTGTCATTGGTCCCACTTTAGTTGGCACCAGTGCAACACTTTGCACCACGGTGGTAACTAAGCCTTGTTCGGTCACTTTGCTGTCGTCTTGGCTTTGGTCTGGGTAATAGCGAATTCCGTTAATTTCCGGCATTGGAATCGGTGGGATTTGACCGCTGCTAAGTCCGGTGGCTGTGATTGTCATAGTGCGAGTCACAGGTTCGCCGACGGTCCAATTTTGTGGCTCGCGGCTGTAGGTTTCGTTAATCTGAAATTTACTGGCCGGAATCCAAGGCGCTTGAGGGTAGCTATCAGGGATAGGCTTAACGTCCAGTTCAATCAGTTTGCTGACGACCGACTCAGCTGTGCCGCGTAAGCGATTAAAACGATTGGTAATACGAGCACTAAAGCGTTGCCCCGGAATCACCAGCTTACCTGCGACTTCAGGGAAGATAGCGTAGCGACGCTCGTAGACACCAATCCGTTTACCATCCACGACTCTCACGTATTGCTTTGGGTCCATGAGTGATTGCACACGCGCGTCGGCGACGGTCATTTCCGAAAGGTTCGCATCCTCGTGATTGATGGTGTAATACAAGCGCTCAATGTAGATAATCTGTTCTTGTACGTAATGCGTGCCGCTACTGACTTCGACTTCAAAATAAAAGTTGTCGGTTGAGGTCGGAGCGGTGGTGGATTGAGTGCTCACCTCAATCCTAATAGGGTCACTACTCGCGCCTTTAAACTTAATTGGCGGTATGAGTACTGTGCCACTCCGACGAGGAACTAAGCTTAATGTCCAGTCCGTGTATGAGCTGTTTTTGCCGTTGTTAAAACTTATTTGCTGCTGCTGATCTTGGTTGATGATGTCCCAGTCGCGATCAAGTACGCTCCAGTCGGGCGATGAAAATCCCGCCATATCGTCATATCGAATTTGCAGTGTGACATGATCAGAACGGCCAATTTTTTTTCGATCAACACTGGCTTGCATGGTGGCGGCGAAGGTGACTTGTGCCATCAACAATAGAGTGGTTAACGCGAGTATGCGCCTTACCATAATACATCCTCTTCGGTTTGATCCGTATTCTGGCGGTACTGGTAAAGAAATTTACGCTGCATCAGTAGGCCAGGGTTGTCAGGGACTTGATTGAGTAATGAATCCATTGCCGCACGCTCTTCGCGGCTGAGGTTGCTGAAGGTGTCTAACGCTTCTGCGTCGGATTCATCACCGGCGTCATTGGTTGGTTGTTCTTGGTCTAAAGCGGCTTGCGCCTCCGTGTCGCTAGCTTCCTGTTCGTCAGCTTGTGCGTCTGCTTGTTTGTCATTAGGGTTGCGGTCTTGAGTGCTGCTTGATTCGCTATTCTCAGCGGGTGTCTGCTCTTGAGGTTGCGCTTGTTCTTGAGCTTTTTGCTCTGCGAATTCATCGTCTGATTTTCTGCCTTCCTCTGAATCGCTGGGGTCTTGCTGTGACTTACTGCTGTCTGACTCTTGCGAATCAGAGTTCTGGTTTGATGGATCGCTTTGGCTGTTTTCTGAATTAGAGCCTGAACTAGAGTCCGAGTTACTTTCTGAACTAGAGTCCGAGTTACTTTCTGAACTACTGTCCGAGTTCTGTTGATCCTGTTGATCGCCTTGCTCACCATCTTGGTTTTGCTCATCCGACGAATCACCAGAATCCTGTTGCTGCTGTTCTTGTTCTTCTAAATGCTGTTTAACCCGTTCAAGGTTCTTGGTGGCGGCAGGAAATTCAGGTTGTTTTTTTAAGGCTTCTTCGTACGCATCAATCGCACCTACTAGATCGCCAGCCATTGCCAGCGAATTTCCACGATTGAATGCCGCATCGGCGGACTTTAAGGTGTTAAACGCGTCGGCAGCTTCATCATATTTTCCAGCACGGTATAGGGCAGTGCCGCGCCACGCTTTATCGGTAAATAATTCAGCGGCAGCGGCGGGGTCGCGCTTAAGCTCCTTGGCAGCTTGTTGATCGTCGGTTTCCCACATTCCTGCCATCACTGGTTCTGGTGTCATTAAAAAGGGGATCAATAACACCGTAAAAACAACGCCTCGGCGGAAGCTAAACAGAGCGACGGGAAGAATTAAAAATATTAGCCAAAAGCCGGAATCAATCCAAGTTTGAAGCATTTGCTCTTGTTCGGCTTTCGCCTTGCTGTAATCCGGTGCGCTCGTTAACCCTTGCCAATCACTGTCGTTGTAAGTAAGTGAGCGCCAGCGGCTGCCGGTGGCTTCATAAAGAGACTGCATTGGTCGCGTATTAAGCCTAGGTAATACGATATTACCCGAGCCATCCTTTAAGAACCCTTGATCTCCCGTAGGAATCGGTGCGCCTTCGTTGGTGCCTATCGCAATCAGAGAGAGGCTGACGTTGGGGGAGAGTAAGGGGCTAATACGGCTGACATCTTTTTCTTGGATTCCGTCAGTTAAAAGCAATATGTTGGCTTCGGAAATGCCTGCGTCACGCATTAATTTAAGTGCGTTGCTAATGGCTTTATCAGGGCGGCTGCCTAATTTAGGCATAATCTCTGGGGACAGAGACGTAATTAAATGCTCAACCGTGGCACTGTCATCCGTGAAGGGCACTACGGTATGTGCATCGCCGGCATAGGCAACGACTGCTGTGACGCCATCTTCCCGACCACGCACAATATCGGTGGCTTTGCGAACGGCACGTACCGCTCGGCTAGGCGCCACATCTTGCGCTCCCATAGATAACGACATATCCAGTAATATAACGAGTGCATCCGGGTTCGTTACAACGGGCACCGCCTTTTTTTCAAAACTTGGGCCAGCCAAAGCGAATATTGTAATGATCCAAGCGATCGCTAACACGCCACTGACGGCGGTCGATTTTTTACCTGGAATGTCGTCAAGCATGTAAGACTGCAAAGCGGGGTCGATGTATTTAGACCAATCGCCGCTACGCAATATTTGTCGCAACATCATGCCGGTAAAAATGATGGCAGGAATAATTAAGACTAGCCACTCAGGGCGCATAAAATGGAATTGCGTAAAAAAATCCATCGGAAAGAATTCACTCATGCGTCATCTCCCCGTATAAATATAATTTGTAGCCAGCTGAGCAGTAACGCCACTAATAATGGCCAATGGAAATAGCTGGTTTCTGGGCGATAAACTTTATCTTCTCGAATGCTGGGTTCTAACTCGTCGATTAACGTATAAATTTGACTGAGTTCTTCGGTATTACGGGCACGAAAAAAGCGTCCATCGGTTAAGGTCGCAATTTCTGTTAAGCCTCGCTCGTCAAGCTCTCTAGATGGGTTGACGGTACGGCTGCCAAAAAAACTGGGAACCTCCATCGTCTCAGCACCTAAGCCAATGGTGTAAATACGAATGCCTAATTCCGCAGCCAGTTCAGCCGCACGAATGGGTTCGATACTGCCTGCGGTGTTTTCGCCATCGGTCAGTAACACCAGTACTTGGCTGTCGGATGGGTTTTCACGCATACGTTTTGCCGATAAGGCAATGGCTTCGCCAATGGCGGTCATTTTACCCGCAAGACCTAGCGCGGATTCGTTCATGAAAGTGCGTACGGTTTCGCGATCAAAGGTCAGTGGCGCTTGTAGATAGGCATTAGAACCAAACAAAATCAGACCTAAACGGTCACCTTCTCGTTGCGTAATAAAGTCATTGAGTACGTGTTTTACAATCTCTAGGCGATTAACAGGCTTGTTATTTAATTGCATGTCGGCAATTTCCATACTGCCAGAGATATCGACCGCTAACATAAGATCTCGCCCTGCGGCGGGTAAACGTACCGGCTCGCCAACCCAAACCGGACGGGCGAGTGCAACAAGCAGAGACACCCAGATCATAAGGGGCAACAGCCACGCGAGTTTGGCACTGCTGTGGTGTGTGGTTTTGGCGCTATGTCCGGCTTCCCAGCGGCCGGTGTCGGCAACTTTTAATGCCGCTCTAGCCTTGGCGGAAGCTGGCATAAAGAATCGAAATATGAAAGGCAGGGGCAATAACACAAAGGCATAGGGCCAGAGGAAGTTAAACATTAACGCCTCCAGAGGTATCTTTTAGTTGGTTGACGCTTGCCCGCTTAATCCATTGTTTAGCAGCGTTTTCTAATGCGTTGGCATCGAAGTTTTCTAATTGAGAGTATGGGCCTTCGCTTAATGCTATCGCGTTTGCGCTGGTAAACAGGGCGATGTCGCATTGCATATTTAATTGCTCGACCCATAGCTTACCGCTTAACGCGTTTATGTCACTGCCGGGGCGATAATATAACCAATAGCGTTTGAGTATTTGATTGATATCACGGCAATAATTGTTGGCGTTACCCGATTGCTCGTATTCGCGCTTGGCGTTATTGAGAAGGCCGTACGCGAGCGTTTTAATTTTTTGCTGTTTAAACATCACAACAGCAACGTAGGCGATTAAACCTATCACGCAGGCTGTCGCGATCATTAACACCCACCAACCCCAAGCAGGTGGCCAGCTGGAAATAGCGGCGGGTTCAATAATATCAATAAGATCTAGCGTTGCTGAATTTGGAGCGGCGGGATTCATTGAGGACCTCCCTGCTTATTCGCTGCGCCGGTTCCGGCTGTGCTAAAACCAAACCCACGGCGAAGCTGGTCAAGCGGATCAGAATCATTACTGACACAAATAAGGGGCATACGCAGATGCAGTAAACGCGCTTGAAGGCTATCGAGTTTTTGTTGCCACTCAAGTTTATATTTTTCACTTTCCGCTTTATTGTGACGAAGTTTGCAACGTTCGTTGCCATCGGTAATAGCAAATTCGCCCTCTGGCATTTGCCGTTCAAATGGGTCGCTGATGTGAATGGCAATTAAATCGCAGTGTCGTGAAACTTCGTGCAGCGTTCGTTCGCATTCTTCATCAAACCCGGCCCAGTCACTGATGATGTAAATGGCGCTACCGGGGCGTGAAACGCGCGCAATATGACGACACACCTCTAGCATTCTTGCTTGGCTGTCTTTATGGCCGGAGCGCGGAACGCTGGCTAATTGATGCAAAAAGGCCATCAGGTTTTTGCGCCCAGTGTGAGGGCGTAAATCGAATTCGCTGTCGTCGTTAAAGACTAAGCCGCCGACTCGGTCACCATGATTCATAGCAGACCATGCCAGCAGTGCGGCTATATCAGCGGCAACCACTTGTTTCAGTGCTCGGCGAGTTCCAAAGTTCATACTGGCGCGTAAATCACAGGCAATCAGTACCGGGCGTTCGCGTTCTTCACGAAATACCTTGATATGAGCATCGCCGGTGCGAGCCGTCACGCGCCAATCCATTGAGCGAATATCATCACCGGGCTGATACTCGCGCACTTCAGAAAAGTCGATCCCACGGCCACGCAGCCGGGAGGTATGGCCTCCGGCTTGGTCGTTGAGAATCTTTTTCTGCCGGTGCAATGGCATTAAGTTGGCAAGCACGCGTAACCCGGCAAGGCGTGACGAATCAATCGCCGTGCCTTCAGAAAACTCCTTGTATGGCATCAGGCAACAGGCACTCGCGCGAGTAACTCATCAATGACCATATCGCTGTTTAAACCATTGGCTTCGGCTTCAAAGCTTAAAAGCAGGCGATGACGCAAGACATCGTGCGCAACAGCACGAACATCATCAGGGCTGACGTACTCACGTCCTGCTAACCAAGCACTGGCACGTGCACAGCGATCAAGGGCAATGGTGCCACGAGGGCTAGCGCCAAACTCAATCCAACGAGCAATATCGTCACCGTATTGGCCTGGCTCGCGGGTCGCCATGACTAATTGAACGACATACTCTTCAACCGCTTCACTCATATGAATGGCGAGTACTTGCTGGCGTGCTGCTTTGATGTGCTTCTCGGTAAGCTTGCCACCCTCGTGAGTGGTGGCTGAAATTGCTTCCCCGCGGGCCAAACGCAAAATAGCATGTTCAGACGCGGCATCGGGGTAACCAATTTTTACGTGCATCAAGAAGCGGTCAAGCTGGGCTTCAGGAAGCGGGTAGGTGCCTTCTTGCTCAATAGGGTTTTGCGTAGCCATGACCATAAATACATCTGGTAGTGGTCGTGTTACGCCACCAACGGTAACTTGGCGTTCTGCCATAGCTTCCAGCAAAGCGCTTTGAACTTTTGCTGGCGCGCGGTTGATTTCATCGGCAAGAATCAGATTATGAAAAATAGGCCCAGCTTGAAAATCAAACGTTTGAGTTTGTGGGCGATAGATCTCTGTGCCCGTGATGTCACCGGGTAACAGGTCGGGCGTAAACTGAACGCGTTTAAACTCGCCTTCCATGCGCTCGGCTAGGGCATTGATGGCTTTTGTTTTAGCCAAGCCCGGAGCGCCTTCAACTAATAGGTGTCCATCTGCTAATAGGGTAAGTAAAAGTCGATCAACCAATTGTGGCTGGCCGATGATGCGTTTTTGGAGGCTGCTACGGAGTTGCTGAAAACCGCCCTGTAAGCTCATTTTAGTTCTGCCCTAGCTTATTGTTATGTTGATAATGATATGTGCGGGAGTAACCCGATAAGTTACCAAGATTTTAGAGCAACTCACTCGTTGGTCAATGGGTAGATTGGTTGTAGAGCACAAAGTTTTCTATGGCTCCGTCAGGTTGTGTCAATAGCTAGATGCTTCTTTGGTCGCTGGATGTAATACGTGCTTGTCAAACTTGTTGATACATATCGGCTGGCATTCTTGACGAATGGGCTAAGCTGAAGGTAGAAGCACGCAAAGAGGCAATATGATGCTGAGCACACTCCAGACCCTGATTGATGAACGTAACACCAAAGACCAAGCAACACAGTTAAAGAAGTTTGCCGATATTTATTATTCCGGCGCCCCTGTTGATGAAGTGCTTGCACGAGCCGTTGATGATCTTTACGGCGCAGCATTGTCTTGCTGGCAGCTTATTCAAGAACGTGAATTGGGTGTTCCTAAAGTTAGGGTGTTTAATCCAGATCATGAAAACCATGGCTGGCAGTCGTTGCATACCGTTATTGAGATCGTATTCGAAGATATGCCGTTCTTGGTGGATTCCATTCGAATGCAGCTTAATTCTCGTCAAATGTCGCTGCATGCGATTCATTATTGCGCGATTCATGCGACGCGAGACAAAGACAATAAACTGAATGTGACGTCTGATTGGGTAAAACCGGGTAAGAGCAAAACCACGGAAGCGATTATTTACATCGAAGTTGATCACCATTCAGACAAACAACTGATGGCGGAACTGTCGGCAGAGCTGGAAGAAGTGCTTCTTGAAGTGCAGCGCTGTGTTCGCGATTTTCCTTCGATGTTACAAAAAGCCAAAGATGCCGCACTCGAGATCAAAAAAGACTGTGGTTCAAATGATTCCGTCGAGTGTGAAGAAGCCAGTGCGTTTATGAACTGGGTTGCGAGTAATCACTTTACCTTTTTGGCTTACGACGAGTTTACCGTTAATGCCACAAAAACGGCGAAGACTGTTAGCCGAGATAGCAGCAAAGATTTAGGTACCTTTCGCAACATTGATACACAGCAGACAGAGGTACGGTTAAAGGATCTTGAACCTGAAATTCAAGAATTTATTACCGGTTCTGAATTAATTAGTTTTATGAAATCAGGCAACCGCAGCCGTATTCATAGACCAGCGTACCCTGATTATATTGTCGTTAAGCGATTTGATAAGAAGGGCAATGTGATTGGTGGAATGCGCTTTATGGGGTTATTTACCTCTATTGTGTATATTGAAACGCCGAACAATATTCCTATTATACGCCGTAAACTTCAGTCGATTCGTGACCTGTCAGGTTTCGAAAAGAGCAGTCATAGCGGAAAAGAATTAGACCGTATTCTCGAAGTGTACCCGCGTGATGAGTTATTCCAGTCAGATGTTGAGCAGCTGCACAACACGGCGATCAGTATTTTAAATATACAAGAACGTCGCCAAACTCGTATTTACCTGCGCAAAGATTCGTACAGCAAATTTATTTCCTGTTTAGCGTATACCCCACGTGATGTATACAACACTGAACTCCGCCAAAAAATGGAGAAGGTGTTAGAAGAAGAGTTTGAGCCACAAGACATCGAATTTAATACCTACTTTTCAGAGTCGGTATTAGCACGAACGCATTTCACGGTGCGTCTCAATTCAGATAAGTCAATTACTTATGATGAAGACGTGATTGCCAATAAAATTCGCCAAGTTGTGCGTTCGTGGTCGGACGATTTGCATGCTGCCTTAGTTGAACAGGTTGGTGAAGAGCGAGGAAATAGCCAGTTCCACGAGTATCGTCACGCTTTTCCTGCAGGGTATCGTGAAGACTTTTCTGCCCGAACTGCGGTCGGTGATATTCAACATATGGAATCTATGTTGGATATGGAGGATGGCCATCTGGCCATGAGCTTCTACCGCGAGCTTGAAGAAGATGAAAATCAGCTACGATTTAAACTCTTTAATGCTGAATCGCTGTTGCCGTTATCTGATGTGATTCCAGTACTGGAAAACTTTGGTTTACGAGTATTGGGTGAGCACCCTTATGAGATGGTTCGCAAAGACGGCAGTCGCGTGTGGATTCATAATTTCATGCTGCGTTACACCTTGGCTGACAGTATTAATATTGCCGAAGTTAAGCAGGTATTCCAAGAGGCTTTCCGTGCGATATGGACGAGTAAAGCAGAGAACGATTCGTTCAACCGCCTAGTACTTGGAGGGCAACTAGGTTGGAAAGACATCGCCTTGCTGCGTGCGTATGCACGCTACATGAAGCAGATCCGCTTTGGGATTTCAGAAAGCTACATCGCTGATACTTTAAGCCGTTATATTTCTATTAGTACGCAAATTGTTAAATTATTTCATTCGCGTTTTGGTTTGGCAGAAAACAATATCGATGTGCGTAACGCACGATTTGAACAGGCAGAGCAAGCGCTACTCGAGAGCCTCGACAGTGTTGATCAACTTAACGAAGATCGAACCATTCGTCGTTACCTAGAGCTTATTAAAGCCACGCTGCGTACCAATTATTTCCAAATGGATGACGAGGGGCATGACAAAAGTTACCTCTCCTTTAAGTTAAAGCCAGAACTGATCAGTGATATGCCGCTGCCTCGGCCAATGTTCGAGATATTTGTTTACTCTCCACGAGTTGAGGGGGTGCATTTACGCGGCGGTAAGGTGGCTCGTGGTGGTTTGCGTTGGTCGGATCGTTTTGATGATTTTCGCACAGAAGTGTTGGGGTTAGTTAAAGCGCAGCAGGTGAAAAATGCCGTGATTGTTCCGGTGGGCGCAAAAGGCGGTTTTGTCTCTAAGTGCCCGCCAAAAGACGGTGGACGAGATGCGTTTATTGCTGAAGGGATTGCATGTTACCAGACCTTTATTAGTGCCTTGCTGGATATCACCGATAACTTAGTTGAAGGTGATGTGGTGCCGCCGATTGATGTTGTTCGTCATGATCCTAATGACCCTTATTTAGTGGTCGCTGCGGATAAAGGCACTGCGACCTTCTCCGATATTGCGAATAAAATTGCCGTTGATCGTGGTTTTTGGATGGGGGACGGTTTTGCCTCCGGTGGCTCTGTCGGTTATGACCACAAAAAGATGGGTATTACCGCTCGTGGTGCGTGGGTATCTGTGCAGCGTCACTTCCGTGAGAAGGGCATTAATATTCAGCAGGAAGACTTCACCGTCGTCGGTGTTGGGGATATGGCGGGTGATGTGTTTGGTAATGGCATGTTGTTATCCGAGCATATTTGCTTGGTTGCAGCCTTTAACCATATGCACATATTTATTGACCCTACGCCAGACTCGGCGGCGACTTTTAAAGAGCGCAAACGCCTGTTTGAACTGCCACGTTCATCTTGGGAGGACTTTGATAAAAAGCTTATTTCTAAAGGCGGTGGCATTTTCTCTCGTGCAGCGAAACGCATTGAAATTACGCCTGAAATGAAAAAATGTTTTGGTATCACTGAAGATTATTTAGCGCCCAATGAATTAATGAAAGCCACCCTTAAAGCGGAGGTTGATTTAATTTGGAATGGCGGGATTGGTACGTACATTAAAGCCAGCTCTGAGCAAGATTCAGACGTCGGTGACAAAGCCAACGACAGCCTACGAATTAACGGTAAAGACGTTCGTGCGAAGGTGGTTGGTGAGGGCGGTAACCTTGGTGTTACTCAGTTAGGTCGTATTGAATATGGTCTACACGGCGGTGCATCGTATACCGACTTTATTGATAACGCGGGCGGGGTGGATTGCTCTGATCATGAAGTAAATATCAAAATCATGTTGAACGACGTGATGGATAACGGCGACCTTACGCGTAAACAGCGTAATGAAACCTTTATGGCGCAAACCGATGCCGTGGGCCAACTTGTTCTGACCAACAATTATTGCCAAACTCAGGCGATTGCATTGGCGTATCGTGATTGCAAAGAACGCTTGGAAGAATACACGCGTTTAATGCGTGATTATGAGCAGCAGGGCAAGCTCAATCGTGCGCTGGAGTTTTTGCCAAACGAAGAAACTCTACAAGACCGCCGTAATGATAATCTCGGTTTAACGCGTCCAGAATTGGCGGTACTTATTTCGTACACCAAGGCGGACTTAAAAGAATTACTGAATCACGAGTCGATTACGTCTGACCCGTATATTTCAGACATTGCAGAAACCGCCTTCCCAGAAGCCTTAGTGCATGATTTTGAAGAGCCATTAAAACGTCATCGCTTGCGTAAAGAAATCATTGCCACGCAGCTAGCCAATGACATGGTGAATTACATGGGCATCACGTTTGTGAATCGCCTTAAGGATTCAACCGGGTCTTCCGTGGCAGATATTGCACGTGCCTATATGACGGCTCGAGATACCTTTTCGCTTGAAGAGCGCTGGTGTCAGATCAGTGAGTTGGACTACAAGGTTGAGACCTCCGTACAAGAGCAAATGATGGCCGAGCTAATGCGCTTAGTTCGTCGTGCTACTCGCTGGTTCTTACGCAATCGTCGAGTGAATGTTGATATCGAGCAAGAGGTGGCTAAATTCCGTAATGCGGTGCAATACATAGCCCAGAACCTTGGTACAACGTTAAAAGGTGGAGAGCTAGATCGGTGGACCAAAGTTTACGAAGAACGCAAAGCGGCCGGGGTACCGGATGATCTCGCGGCTTACACCGCAGGCTCAGCCGAACTGTATTCATCGCTGGGCATTATTGAAGCCTCAGCGGAAAGTGAATGTGATGTTGAGCGTGTCACGAAAGCGTACTTTGGCGTTGGAGAACACCTGTCACTGAATTGGTTCTTACAGCATGTGAATGCGTTACCGGCGAGTAATCATTGGGAAGCAATGGCACGCGAAAGTTTCCGTGATGATCTCGATTGGCAGCAGCGTTCCTTAACCGTAGGGATTCTTAAAGGACACCCTGACGACATCGACCTCGAAGTGGCAATAACCCACTGGGAGGAAGAGCAGGTGGTGTTAGTTACCCGCTGGAAACGTATGTTGGATGAACTGAAAGCGACGGATAACATGAACTTCCCTATGATTGCGGTGGCCTTGCGCGAGCTACTTGATTTAGCACAAGCCAGTCGTCATAGCCGAGGATCTGCTTAGCTTTAGGCTTCTACTACCAAGGAGCTCAATTTTACTCGACGCGGTTTATCGATTGAACCTCTCGCAAGACAAGTGTAAAACCTTCTTGTCTTGCGAGTTTGGGTCAACAGCGTGTTTCCAGTTATTTCTCTTTTTATTGTCGTATTGATTAATTCAACCTTGTATAGCTCAGTGAGTCATGCGGCGGAGGTTGATCAATTTACGCGGCCCCAAAATCTTATCCTTGATGACAGTACTGCCTTACTTGATGCCGAAGTCAATCAGCGTATTAACCGAGCCTTAATTCGTGCAAACCGCAACCCTCCTCATTTAAAGCCTCGCAAAGTTCAACGTGTGCCGAAACAAACCCATTGTTCGGTACCGCGTTTGTACGACTCTTTTCGAGCACTTCTTGCCCGCCCAATCGTTGGCCAGATTGAATCTTTTGCTGAAGATAATTTGGATGTGAATCGTCATACCACTTTATTGAGTGACTCGGTATATCGCCATTTTACATGGCCCCAGTCTCCCTCATTAGTCTTGACTGAACGAGTGGCTTCGATTGTGCGAGTAGGTGATTTCGAAGTAGGTACCGATAAGTTTGGCCACTTTTTCACCGAAGGGTATAGCTATTTTCGAGAAACCGATGATTTTCTCAACCCCGTGAACGATGCTCTGCTGTTCGGTGAATGGACGGAGTCTGTCTATTTTGGCGCGCAAACGACCGGGGTATACTCATACGCCGATTTAGTTGCTAACTTTAACGGCCTTCGTTTTTGGAATCGTATTTTAGCGGTTCAGCCTGATCCTTTAACAGAGCGGGTTGTTGAACCGTATATTCGCTGTGAAAACGACGATTGGGTTGTGAATATGACCTTCCATTGGGTTGATTACATCGATAACGGCTGGAACGAAAGTGTGAATTGTTCATTGTTTCGGACGCTGAATCTATTAGGCCAAGTTCTGAGTGAAGCACCGCATTGTCACCCTGAACAACTGCCTTGGCGGCGTTATGGCATATATGGCTCAAGGTTATTGAATCAACACGGGCTTGGCGTGATGCCAGAGTATTTACAGCCGGAAGTGTTACTCAGGCAAATGTCGCCAGATGAGTACACCAGTGAATCAATAGAGTGGATTCGATCATTCAGAGAAGATCTTGAATTCTGGCGTTTAAAGCAGGATGAAGACCCAGGGTCCAATAGGTCGTCGATACGAGATAAAGCGAGCTTGAATGATGAGTAAGCAAATCGTAGTTGATCTTGTTATCAGCTCTTCTGAATACCAGCGATACTACAGCGGCAGCGTTTCAAACGTATTAGCCACGACGGTCGATGGCCTGAAAGTTCGCTTCCCTGCAAGTGTGCTACAGAAGGTCGTGAGTCACGATGGCATCAGTGGTCGTTTTGCGATTACCTTCAGTGATGCAGGAAAGTTCGAAAAAATTGAACGCATTCGCTGAGCAGCGTTGGTCAGCGCCGAGTTAAATCCCTATAATGCGCGCCAAATGATCCCCTTTTTTAGACATCACTCCGAGGTAGTTATGAGTTGGTACGGCTTAGCACGCAATTTTTTGTTCATGCTTGATGGCGAAACCTCTCATGAATTAGGCCTTAACATGCTTGGCAACGCTGAAAAGTTTGGGCTGCTTGGAATGATGACACCTAACGTAGCTGATACCCCCGTTAACGTTGCTGGCATTACGTTTCCTAACTCCGTGGGCTTAGCCGCCGGTTTGGATAAAAATGGTGATTACATCGACGCCTTTGCCGCGCTCGGTTTTGGATTTATTGAAATTGGTACCATTACGCCTCGCCCTCAACCGGGCAACCCTAAGCCACGTTTGTTCCGCTTGCCTGAGCAACGCGCGATTATTAACCGCATGGGCTTTAACAATAAAGGGGTTGATCACCTTGTTGAACAAGTAAAAAAAGCTAAGTTCAAAGGCGTACTAGGCATCAATATTGGCAAAAACTTTGATACCGCTGTGGAAGATGCCACTTCAGATTATCTGATTTGTTTAAACAAGGTGTATCAGCACGCCACCTACATTACGGTGAATATCTCGTCTCCGAATACACCGGGTTTGCGTACCTTGCAGTATGGTGATGCCTTACGTGATTTGTTACTGCCTCTGAAAGCGCGCCAAGCTGAGTTAGCGGAAGAGTTTGGCTACAAGCCTATCTTCGTGAAAATAGCCCCCGATATGACCGCTGACGAAGTTATATCCGTCGCGGAGACCTTAATCGAATGCAAGATTGATGGTGTGATTGCCACCAACACCACATTATCCCGTGATGGTGTTGAAGATGCCGAACATGGCAATGAAGCCGGTGGCCTTTCTGGTGCGCCAGTGACGGAGCTATCGACCGAAACCATCGAACGCTTGAGCGATGCATTAGAAGGTAAGCTGCCGATTATTGGTGTGGGCGGTATTTTAGACGGCGATGATGCCGCAGATAAAATCAATGCGGGGGCGTCATTAGTGCAAGTATATTCAGGCTTTATTTATCGTGGCCCAGAGCTGGTGGGCGAGTGCGCTAGTGCGATTGCTAACGTCGCAAAGTAAAGTTAGACATCTTAAGGTAGACCGTAGAAATAAAATACCCGGCTTGTGCCGGGTATAGCTCCCTTGGTTAGGGTGCGAAGGTTGACGAAAAATCGTCAATATTAAATGCTGTGCTGTAGTACTAGAAAAACAAGTACGAAGTTGAGTATGAAGTTAAATGATTAAACGGCAATTAGATGGACGCCAGAAACGCCGGTGTAACCGTCCCAGTGGTCAGCTCGTCCAGCTCGCCAACCAGACATCCAGTGGTCGCGTGCAGGGCCTGCAGGGGGTGCTAGATCTTTAGAGCGGCGCTCGATGCCTGCTCGGTAGCCACGTGTATATGCTCTTTCTTGCATATCGCGTTTGTGTTTCTTCATAGTGTTGCTTCCTCGTGTTACTCAAAACATCTGGTTAGCCACAAAAACTTTCGGTGGACCGAGTACAGTTGTACCGTGACAGCACGGTGAATGTTAACGATTTATTTCTTATAAGCGATGGGTTTTTAAATCCTATTAGCTATTACTCCCGGTAAAAATAAGTGGAAGCAAGCATGAATGACGTCGAATATAACGACCCGAACACCAACTGGCTGGTGGTTTGCGCCAAGGGCACAGAAGCACTTCTGGCCGACGAAATCAGACACTTAGGGGGTAATGTTGATAAAGAAAACCACATTGGCGTGTATTGGCATGGTGATTTAGAAGCGGCCTATAAAGTTTGCCTATGGTCGCGGTTGGCCAGCCGTTTGCTATTACCCTTGCATGAATGTCAGGTAGACAGTGTCGACGAAATGTACAGAATGGCGAAGTCTGTCGACTGGCCATCTTTGTTCCCGGTGGACGCCACTTTTCGCATTGATTTCCATGGCAGCAGCCGCTTCATTAACAACACCCAGTTTGGCGCTCAGAAGATCAAAGACGCCGTGGTAGATTGTTTCCGCGAGAAAGTTGGTGCGCGCCCCGATGTGGATAAATCCGGTGATATTCGTATTGAAGCGCAACTGCGTAAAGGCCAGTTGCTCTTATTCTTAAACGTCTCCGGTGATAGCTTGCATCGCCGAGGCTATCGCTTACAGCCGGGCCAAGCGCCATTAAAAGAAAATTTGGCAGCGGCTTTATTGATTCGTGCTGGCTGGCCAGACAAATTCAAAGCGGGGCAACACCTTATCGACCCGATGTGTGGTTCAGGCACCTTATTAATAGAAGCCGGTTTGATGGCGGCGGATATTGCTCCGGGCCTTAATCGTCAAGGGTGGGGCTTTGAGCGCTGGAAAAGTCACGAGCGTAAACTCTGGTTACGTTTGGTTGAGGATGCTCGCCAGCGTCGAACCGACGGCATTAATGGCCTCAAAAACAAACTCTATGGGTTTGATATTGATGCCGATCAGTTGGCGGCGGCCAGCAAAAACCTTGAGCGTTCGGGCTTAGAAGGCAAAGTGCATTTAGAGCGCCGTGATATCACGGATTTGCGCGTGCAAAAAGACGTCGTAAAAGAGGGTGGGTTAGTTATCTGTAATCCACCGTATGGCGAGCGTATTGGTGAACTGCCCCAGCTTGCGCCTTTGTACCAACATCTACATGACGCCACCATGAAGCTTCCTGAGTGGCCGATCGCTATATTTACCGGCAACCTAGATTTATCACGTGCGATACGTCGTCCGCTGGATAAACAATACAAGTTTATGAACGGTAAAATCGAAGCCAAGCTATTAGTGTTTGGTGCCGCCGATGAGCGCTCGTCGCGTCCTCAGGTGTCGACGATTCGTGGCCCGGTTGAGCAGTTTGCGAACCGCATCAAAAAGAACATTAAAACGGCGTCAAAATGGGCGAAGCGTGAAAATATCCACTGCTACCGTATTTATGATGCTGACTTGCCAGAGTATGCCGTTGCCGTTGATCGCTATGAAGATTGGCTGCACGTGCAAGAATACGTACCGCCCAAATCAATTGATCCTGCCGTCGCGGAGCGTCGCTTATTGGATGTGCTGTCTGCCTTGCCAGAAGTGACCGGTGTGCCTGCTGAAAAAATCGTACTGAAACGCCGCGAGCGTCAATCGGGTAAACGTCAGTACGAAAAACAAAGCGACGAAAAGCGCACTATGGTCGTTCGGGAAGGGCAGGTGAACATCCTCGTTAACCTGAAAGATTATCTCGATACCGGCTTGTTTCTGGATCATCGCCCAACACGATTAGAAATCGCCAAGTTGGCAGCGAACAAACGCTTCCTAAACTTATTTTGCTACACCGCCACGGCCAGCGTGCATGCGGCAGCAGCAGGCGCAACCTGTACCAGTGTGGATATGTCACGCACCTACATTAATTGGGGCCGTGATAATTTCAGCTTAAACAACATCGACCCGGATGCGCATTCGTTTGTTCAAGCTGACTGCCTGCAATGGCTAAAAGACGATCAAGGTGAATACGACATCATCTTCATGGACCCGCCGAGTTTCTCCAACTCTAAGCGCATGGAAGGCGTGCTGGATATTCAGCGGGATCACGTGGACTTGATTCGTATGGCAATGGAGCGCTTAGCCCCCGGCGGTACGCTGATATTCTCGTGTAACCTGCGCAAATTTGAGATGGAATACGATGCTTTGAGTGATCTTGATGTTAAGGACGTAAGCGCGAAATCGATACCTAGCGATTATGCACGACGTCCTAATATTCACGTCTGCTTTCATATTCAAGCGAAGGATTAGCGTTCGAACCGCTGACTCATTCAGAGTCAGCGGTTTTGTTATTTTGATGGTTTATTAATTTTACCTATATGCACTTTATTGGTGCGTTATTGCGTTTGATGTAACGAACTAGTGCCAAATTGACTTTCTCTATCACCTTGCTTCTCTGAACTCCCCATCTTCTAAATTTTAATCTGCCTGCCTATGGTGCGTCTGCGCTGATATTGTGCAATAAAAACTCTTTGCTTATGCCAAAGGTGACAATCTGGTATGAAAAGTGCTTAAACTACAGACGATTAAAGATAATGGCGGGCAGGCGAGCCCAGTAATGCCAAAAAGGCACCATCAGAGTGCGAGCTAGAGTGCGAAACTAATAAACACACAAAAATTATCAGAGGATTTCTCGTGGATATCACAGGTATCAACTCCGCTGTCGAAACATTAATGTACAGCGCGAACACCATGTTCATCTTAATGGGTGCCATCATGGTACTGGCCATGCATGCAGGTTTTGCCTTCCTAGAGGTGGGGACGGTTCGTCATAAAAACCAAGTAAATGCCTTGGTAAAAATCATCACTGATTTTGGTATCTCTACCATTGCCTACTTCTTTATTGGTTACCAAGTGGCCTACGGCATGGACTTCTTTGCCAGTGCCAATGAGCTGACGGAACATAACGGTTACGAGTTAGTTAAATTCTTCTTCTTGCTAACCTTTGCAGCAGCGATTCCTGCCATTATCTCTGGTGGTATTGCAGAACGTGCCAAGTTCTACCCAATGTTAATTGCCTCTGCGTTGATCGTTGCTTTGGTATATCCATTTTTCGAAGGCATCATTTGGAACGGTAATTCCGTATTGGGCTTTAGCTTCCAAGGCTGGTTAGAAGAAAGCTTTGGCGCTGGCTTCCATGACTTCGCTGGTTCGGTTGTTGTTCACGGCGTTGGTGGTTGGATTGCCTTTGCTGCAGTTTCATTGCTAGGTTCACGTAAGGGTCGTTACCGCGATGGTAAAGTTATTGCATTTGCACCATCGAATATTCCATTCCTTGCGCTAGGTGCTTGGATTCTTGCTGTCGGTTGGTTTGGCTTTAACGTTATGTCAGCACAAACGCTTGATGGCATCTCTGGTTTGGTCGCCGTTAACAGTTTGATGGCGATGGTTGGCGGCACAATCGTTGCGATGATTGTTGGACGTAATGACCCGGGCTTTATTCATAATGGCCCGCTGGCTGGCTTAGTTGCAGTGTGTGCTGGCTCTGACGTGATGCACCCAATAGGTTCATTGATTGTGGGCGGTGTTGCTGGTGGCTTATTCGTCTTTGTATTCACCACTGCACAAAACAAATTCCCTAAATTCGATGACGTACTGGGTGTATGGCCATTGCACGGCCTTTGTGGTGCGTGGGGTGGTATTGCTGCGGGTATCTTTGGCCTAGAAGCCATGGGTGGATTGGGCGGAGTAAGCCTGATGTCTCAGATTATCGGGACGGTTGCAGGTATTGCTGTTGCTCTTATTGGTGGTTACATCGTTTATGGTTTTGTTAAATCAGTCTCCGGTATCCGCTTGGATGAAGAAGAAGAGTTTAACGGTGCCGACTTATCTATTCACAAAATTAGCTCAACGAGTGATGATTGATTATTAGAGCAAGTGAATAGACCGTTAGACGGAATAACTTAAAGAAAGATAGAAACCCGCTACGGCGGGTTTTTTTGTGGGCGTTGATCTACCAGTGATTCGGCTGTTACTCCCTTAGTCATTATCGCGCAGGCGGGAATCCATAAAAAAATCCATAAGCAGCGTAGAGTGTTAGCTCACATTCATAGATAAAGTATCCAACGGACTCGCGGTACCTGAAAAATGCTACCCCAAGACATGCGTATAAATTTGAGTCGTTTTAACGTCAAAATGCCCCAACAACTCTTGCACTGTTCTTATATCGCGACCACTGCGTAATAACTCCGTCGCAAAGCTATGCCTGAAGGTATGGCAAGTAATACGCTTGTGCATCATGCCACTCATTCTTACTGCTTGTTTAAGCGCCTTTCTAGGCACTGAGTCGTGCAAATGATGGCGACATAACGTACCAGTGTTAGGGTGTATGCAGAGTCCGTTTGATGGAAAGATAAACATCCATGCAGGCTCTCGGTAGGCAGAAGGATACTTCTTTGCTAAAACACCTGGAATAGATGGCCCAACAGCTTTTAGATTGTCTGAGCGCTGTATTGCCAGTGCGGCAGCTATTTCAGCCTCAATAGTAGATTTTAACGATTGGCTTAAAATAGTGACGCGGTCTTTAGCGCCCTTGCCGTCTCGAACGGTGAGGCTTCCATTGATGAAATCGAAATCCTTAACCCTAAGCCGTAGACATTCTGTAATACGAAGGCCTGAGCCAAATAATAGTGAAAAAATCAGCTTATCCCGCCCCGACATTTGCTGAAGAATTGACGCTACTTCCATAGAGTTAAGCACCTCAGGTAAACGCCGAGGTCGTGAAGCAAACTGAAAATTCAAATCCCCAAGAGGCTGCAGTAGAAACTGGTTATAAAGATACGCCAACGCATTAAGAGCCACTTTTTGTGTATTGATAGCCACGTTACGCCTAGATGCTAAATAACTAAGATAAGCAACAACCTCGTCTGCGCCCATTGTATTTGGATGTTTTCGGTTATGAAAACGAATGAAATCTTTGATCCAATAGATGTATGTTTTTTCAGTACGAAGGCTCATTCCTCGTAATCGTATTGATGTACGTATTTCGTTTAAAAATGGACTGCTTCCCATGCTGTCACCTAATTTAATTATGCTGTATGTATAACCAGTATATTTCCAGATTTGAAGAAATCAATGCGCGTTTAGACACCAGCGTCAAAACGCGCATGCGCGTTTTGGTTCTTCTGGCTATAAAAAAAACTTATGAATCAATTAGTTAAAAGAATTGGCGGAGTGATAGTGTGCCATTTGTAAAGATGGAAAAGGTGTGTAAACGCGCATGCGCGTTTACACACCGGCCATTCGTGTCGTAAGAGGCACTTTTCGTAGTTATGATAAGAGGTTAGACTGGGTTAATAGAAAGGAAGCGAAGCGTGCAAACGCGCATGCGCATGAATAAACTGTTAGCTTTCAGGATCGAGAAATGAGTTTATCTAATTGGTTTAGTGATTTCTGCTCAAACCTCCAGATACAAGATGGAGGTACTATATCTAATCGTTACAAAACGATTACTCGTAGATTAAATACAGATTTCTGGAATACGACTTCAGATACATCACATAGTCTCTACGTTGGGTCATATGGTCGGGGTACTTCAACTCAAGGTTTTAGCGATCTTGATATGGTTTTTGAGTTGCCATCATCTCTTTATTTTCAATACGATAAATATACGGGAAATGGGCAATCTGCACTGCTTCAAGCAGTGCGTAATTCGATGCAAAAGACATATTCAACATCAAGAATTGGCGGAGATGGCCAAATAGTATCAGTGAGTTTTCAAGACGGAATCACATTTGAAATTGTACCAGTGTTTACAAACAAATCAGATAGCTATACATACCCAGATTCTAATGGTGGGGGCTCTTGGAAAACTACCAATCCAAGACCAGAAATAAGTGCCATAAAAAATCGAAATACAATTTGTAATAACAATCTGATTCCATTGTGCAGAATGATGCGAGCTTGGAAGAAAAAGTGGAATGTACCAATAGGCGGCCTTCTGATTGATACATTAGCGTATCAATTTATAGAAAATTACGAGCATAGAGATAAATCATATATTTATTACGATTTTATGTGTCGAGACTTTTTTAAATGGATGTCTGAGCAAAGCTCAGAGCAAACCTATTGGAAAGCTCCCGGTAGCGGTCAATATGTTTATGGAAAAGGCTTGTTTCAATATAAGGCTAAGCAGTGTTACAACATAGCTGTTGAGGCCATAGCTGACGAAACAGCCACCCCGAAACGGGAGTGGTCTGCAAAATATGAATGGAGGAGAATCTTTGGAACAAAATTCCCAGACTAACGATACGCCCGCAACACGTCAAATTCTAGAAGGCCAATTAAGAGAATGTTATGGCCGTGTCGTGTATTCGCATAAAACACATGAAAAATGCTCAGATATATTGCTTACTAGGTTATCAACGATAAAACTCTGGCAAATAATACTATCGGCATTAACTACCGGTGGTTTCATCTCAACATTTTTAGGTGCAGGAGAAATAGGCGCCGGTATCGGCGTTGTCATATCTACGATGTTGCTCATTCTTAATGCCTATACGAAAAACTATGATTTAGGCGAATTAGCACAGAAGCATAAACAAGCAGCAAATGAAATATGGTTTCTACGTGAAAAGTATTTATCACTTCTCACAGATTTGGCCATGGGTGAAAAACCAATTGAACAGCTGAAAATCGAAAGAGATGCATTGTTAGAGAGCTTGCACACAGTATACTCTGGCTCACCTAGCACAACTTTCGAGGCCTATAAAAAAGCGCAAGACGCATTGCAGACAAAAGAAGATTTGACATTTTCTGTTGAAGAAATTGATGCTTTTCTTCCGAAAGAATTAAAGAGAAGCTAACAAATTGCTGCACCAGAAAAAATACTCGCTACGCTCGAATTTTTCTGGTGAGCAAGGCGTTAGCATTACATAATCAAACTAAGGAGAAAATCATGGATCTTAAAAGAACCGAAGCAAAAGTAACTATTGCAAAATTCATTGAACTAGCATATTCCAAGGACAAAGGATTGACGGCCAAAATCATGGCCAAAAAAGGCAATGCAAAGTTGACTGTAGACCAAAATGGTAACGCTACACTTTCAGGTTCAGCAGGAATTTTGACCTTTAGTGGAACACCGGTTCTTGAGAAAGTGGGCGCTAAAATCAAACGAGTTAGTGTCAACTTCAACAACAAGGATGGAATGAAAGTAGGTTATACCGCTACCTTTGATCTGGAGTTCATTAAATTGTCGGTTTCAGGAGATTTTGACTTAGAAAAATTAATAACATCTTGTTCGGGACTACTGTGTCAAGCTGCTAGGGCTTTAAAAGGTCGACACCATGCCTATGACATGGAATTGCAGAGAATCATGGGGCACTGAGAATGAAAAATTTATTTTTTTGTCTTGTTCTTAGCCTATTTATAACAAGTTGCGCTACTCTGCGTAATTCAACGCCTGTACTGTATCTAGAATTTTCGCAGTATGAGATTAGTGCTAATGAAAATAATATTATTGAATTAGCTGGTAATTTCTTTAGCTCCTCTTTACTTGGAAACAATTACCAAGATAATCCTGATGCAGCCAGTCAGCTACTATTCAAGAATTACATGCTAAATACAGATGGCCATTTTGAAAAAATAAATAAACAAGAGGGCTGTCTTACTATCAATGGATATGATGAAGAAAATTCGCCATTGATTTTTAGTCTTAAGTATATTTTAAGCGATAATCAATGGCTAATTGATGAAATTCATGTCGTTTTTGTTGAAAATAAAAGCGATTTTTCTAGTAGTGCCAAATGTCCCAGCGACTATCCCAACTAAATGCTAACAAAAAGCTCAAGCGGACGCTGAAAATCGCGCCGCTTAGCTTGGCGTTGAGGCTGTAGAAAAACTCTGAAAAACAGACGGTTTTTGATAAAATAGACCTCTGATTTTCGGAGGTCTTAAATGCCCAACTTTAAAAAGTACGATTACGATCAAACCGCAATGGTGGTCGTTAACTTTCTTGAACAACTTCAGCCAGGAACCTTCGAATTTACTCTTCATCAGCTGATTGAAGGTCATATCGATCTATCTGTCTTCTATGAAAAATACCAAAACGATCAGGGTGGTCGCTCTGCTTACGACCCTGCCATTTTATTGAAAATAATATTGTTCGCGTACTCCAAGGGCATTACTTCAAGCCGTGAAATTCAGTGGCAATGCGAGAATAATATTATTTTTAAAGCGCTGTCATGCGACTCTGTCCCTCACTTTACCAGTATTGCAAGTTTCGTTAGCAGCTATCCCGATGCTATCGAATCTGTATTCGAACAAATACTGCTGGTCTGCTCTGAACAAGGCCTTCTCGGTAATGAACTGATCGCCATTGATGGCTGCAAAATGCGATCAAACGCGTCGAAAGAACACTCTGGAACCTTGTCTGAATTATCTGAGAAACGTCAGAAGATACGTGCTCAAATTAAGCACTGTATGAAGGAGCACAAAAAACTCGATAAGCGCAAGCCTCGGGAGCGAGAGCGAAAAGAACAGCTCGAACAATCGATCGATACGTTATCCAAGCATTACGAGAAAGTTGATCAATTCCTAAAGACGCAACCCCAAGGATGGGGCAAGGAAAACGGCCAAAAGAAGTAAAAAGTAACATCACCGATAATGAGTCGGGAAAAATGTTAACCAGCAAAGGAACGATCCAAGGTTACAACGGCGTCGCTGCTGTGGATAAGAAACATCAGATTATTGTAGAGGCTCAGGCATTTGGTGAAGGACAGGAACACCACACGTTAAAGCCTATATTAGAAGGCATTCAAGCCCGATATGATCGCCTTGGAATTAGCGAAGATGTCCTGGCCGATCAGGTTATCGTTACCGCAGATACAGGTTTCTCGAACGAAGATAACAATTTCTACCTGAAAGAAAATCGAATTAATGCCTACATTCCGGATAATGCATTTCGTTCGAGGGATAAAAAATTTGCAAAGCAAAAAGAAAAGTACGGCAAGCGTCATCAAGATAAAAAAGTGGGAGTTAAACAGGTTATTCCATCGAGCGAATTCAAGCTAAATCAAAAGAATAAAACCTGCATTTGTCCTGCTGGCAATTTGATGTGGCTAAAAGACGAAGCTACTCAGAGAAATGGTGACAAAAAATTCGCCTTTGAAGGGCGACTGACTGATTGTCGAAGCTGCCCTTTGAAATATGACTGCATGAGAAACCCAGACTCTCCGAATGACCGAAGTGGTCACGGTCGACAAGTCAGCTTTACGATAAATAAAGGTAAAAGTGCGACTGAGTGGATGAAGAAGCGTGTCGATAGTCAGTTTGGCAAGAAAGTCTATGGTCATCGAATGTCAGTAGTCGAACCCGTATTCGGGAATATCGGCACTAACAAAGGCTTGAACCGGTTTTCGCTGAGAAGCAAAGCGAAAATTCAGGGACAATGGCTACTGTTTAGCTTGGTTCATAACATTGAAAAGATCATGAATTATGGTCAAATGAGAGGTGTATAGGCTACTTTAGTGCTGAATCAGGCCGTATGCGCGTAAAAAATGAAATTGGCTGTTTTTTAGTCGATTATTTTTGTACATTACTGTTAATTAAAAAATTAATAGCAAACAAAGGAGCGTAGAAAGATGGATTTTTCTAAGAGTGTTTTTCTACAGGCTCGTTAGCAGTCGGAGGGAAAGATAGTGAGAAACGGAATAAAACCCATATTTATCTCTCACGGCGGTGGTCCCATGCCGCTTCTCGGAGATCCGGGGCATAGTGAAATGATCGCTTGTCTTGAAGCATTAGCTGGGCGCCTCCAGCTTCCGGATGCTGTCGTTGTGGTTAGTGCCCACTGGGAAGAAGATGTTGCCACTATAACTGCGTCGTCAACTCCTTCACTGATATATGACTACTACGGGTTTCCGGACGAGTCGTATACCTTTACGTATCCATGCTCGGGTGACCCCGAGTTAGCTCGCGAGATATATCGGTTGCTTGATACATCAGGAATTGAGGCTAAGCTGGATCACGAAAGGGGCTTAGACCACGGTGTCTTTATTCCGCTGAAAATTATGTATCCGGAAGCAAATATTCCTTGCATCCAGCTTTCATTGCTTCGCTCGCTAGACCCCTCGGCTCATATCGCTATTGGCAAAGCTTTAAGCGGTTTAAGCCAGAGAAATATTCTGCTAATCGGCTCGGGGTTCTCATTTCACAATATGAAGGCGTTTTTTGCTCCAGACGATGCTAAGACAAGTGAATTGAACCACAGTTTTGAGCAGTGGTTGCATGATACGTGTTGCAATTCGGAATACTCGGAAGAAGAAAGAGTACAAAAGTTAACGCACTGGTTTGATGCGCCTGGAGGAAGGTTTTGTCATCCTCGGGAGGAGCATCTTTTGCCGCTTCATGTGTGCTATGGCGTAAGCCAACAGGCATGCTCCGAACCGTTGAAGCTCAAAATCATGAACAAGCAGTCCAGCATGTATGTGTGGTGAGCCGACTGCTAACAAATCGTTGCAGCGGACGTTTGACCCGCCACGCACTTTTGCTTTCGCAAAAGCATGCGTCGCCTCAAACGCCGCTGAACTCAGGCGTTATGTAAATATACAAATAATTAAGAGTGGGGATATGAGTCAAGATTTAAAATCAATAATTGATGGTTATAAAAGTGATGAGGAGACGGTTTATAATAGCTGGTTCGTAAATAATGACGAACGACTAAAAGCATTTAGAACTATCCGTAGGGGTGTATTTGATGTAATACAGGATATTAAAAATGGAAGTTTTGGGAATGATTTTAAAGGTTCATCTTTAGAATTTGTTTTAAACTGTATCACGGAACAAAAGCAAGTATTTAAAGGAGCATCGCATCCCTTTTACTGGAAGCCAAAATTACGAATACCTGATATTTATGAAAATGAGGAAAATAAAGTTGCATTTGGCCAATTCTTGGAAAAATGCATAAATGCCACAAAAGAAGAACAAATAATTAAGGAAATAATCTTATTAGATCAACGGAAAATTAAAGGATTAGGTCCAGCAGTTGCAAGTATTCTTTATTTTTTACATCCCACTATCATACCTCCATGCAATACTGCTATTGTTAATGGATTCAATACGCTCTTCAAAGATAAAGTAAAGCTCGGGTCGTGGTCAGATTATCTCAGGATGAGAGAAATTATAATAGAGAAAAATGATGAACTAAAGTCTGAGTTATCGAATGACTTGGGTGCTTTTGCAGGGCTTTTATTTGATGTTGGCGAAAAGAAATTACTGATAAGTGACGATCATCTTTCTGATGAAGAACGAACAAAAATAGAAAAGAAAATAAAAAAACGGCACAAAGAAGTTGTAAGTGAAATGGAGGAAGAAGATCTCCACACTGAAATGCAACATCGCATTCTCACTATCGGAAATTCAATTGGTTATGATGTTATTGCCGCAGCAAACGACAAATCAAGATGTCATAATGGTAATAGCTTGTCTTTTATCTGCGTAGATAAGTTTCCAGAAATAGACGTTGATAAAGACACTTATAAAACAATAACACTTATTGATGCAATTTGGTTTGAAAAGGATTCAAATAAAATCACTTGTGCTTTTGAAGTGGAAAAAAGTACATCCATCTATTCTGGGATATTAAGATTAACTGATCTTTATTATTCATTTCCAAATAACCTACCATCTTTGTACCTTATCATTCCTGACAAGCGGGAGAAAGAAGTAATATTGCAGCTACAGAGGCCATCGATTAAAAATAGTGACATTGAAATTCATTACATACTATTCAGTGATTTAAGAAAAGATTGTGATGCAATTTGCAAGTTTGGAGAAGATAAAGATATTCTCAAAAAAATATCAAAGGTGGTAAATTGAAATTATTACATAACAAACTCATCCAGCAGACTGCCAAAAGTGTCGCGAATTTTGCAAAAAACGCAAAAAGTCGCGCCACTTTCGTCAGCGGCTGATGAGGGCGTTAAGCCTATGTTCGACTTCATGCTAGTGCGATATTATTATTGTAAGTAACAACCTTACCAAGTAAAATTCAACACATGAAATAACAGCAACGCTATTATTTAAAAAGGATTTTAAAATGAGTGAAATTCTGCTCTGTAATCAATCACTAAGCCCACAAAATTTTCAAAATCAATGCGGCATTAGCATTGATCAAATATCAGCCTTTAGTTGTACAAAGCCAACAATGGCAGCTGCCAATACCCCCTATATTATTGGTAGTGATCACTCCGGTGCCAGCCGAAGTATCCTTAGTCAGCTATCCCCTTCACCTGTAGCCAAGGAGTTAACTAATCTCTCCTTATCCTATGGTGGTGATAATGTCGTGGCATTAGCTGAAATCACCGAAAATCTCAAAGATTACAACATTGGTCTTATGGGCGCCTCAACTAGTGTTTATGCCAATCGTGTTGGTGGCTTCGCTGGTTCTATTAAAGACTACCAAGCAGCATTAATGGAATACCGCCAAGCGGTGATATCAAACTCACCAATGAAAGCAGCGATAAAACAGAAGGCACACACAGCATTTGAGAAAATGCAAAGCCAGTTCAGTAATGAATTAAAGGTGATTTCTGGGCAAGTTAAAGCCCGCCGAGGTACGCCTCTTACAAATGCTGATAGAGCAACGAATATTGCGCAAAGTAGCCGCAATGTTGCAAAGCTTAATGTCACTTCTCAGACGCAAGCTCATAATCTGGTTAAGTTTACCCAGCATGCAAAATTCCTTGGGAACGGTCTCGCAGTTATCGATTTTACAAGTCGCGTAGGAAATATTCATAACGAGTATAAGGCTGGTGGTGAATGGGAGCGCGAACTATTCATAGAATCAAGTAGTTTTGCAGCGAGTGCTGGAGCAGGGGTGTTGGCAGTTAACGCAGGAACAGCTGCTTTGGGTTTGCTTATGGTAGCTACTCCGATTGGTTGGGTAGGTTTAATTGTAGGTGGTATCGCCGTAGCTGGCACAGCTGCCACAACCTCTATCGTTGTAAACAAAGCTTTTAAAGACAATAGTGGAGCTTGGTATGACTCTATCATGAGTGTATTGGGTGTAAGATGACATTATTTTCTAAGTTACTGGCTTTTTCTGCCTTTTTAATGTTGATAGCGGCGATCTTATTTGTGTTGTTCGGCCAGATTACAGTTCGAAGGCTAAGAAAAAAAGAGGAAACTAAAAATAAATTGGGGGTGGAGTTTACTAGTGGTTGGGATATTTTGAATGTGGCACAAGCGTTAGCTTTGCCAAAAGCTATAACTCGAAAATTAGCAAAAAGCCCTATAGCCGGCTTTTATGCAGATAGAGAAATTCTAGAAAAAAATACCACTTTATTTGATAGGTTTTTGGCGAAATTATTTTGGTTTCTTTATGTGTTTTCGGTCATATCTATGCTTATCTTTATTGCTGCTAATTCGATCGGTTTGCTAGACTAAATTAGCTTAACAAAAACATCCAGCCGACGCTGGAAAGCGCGCGGTTGATGTTGGCGTTATGTAGTAGTTACTATCAAGCATCAATGCCCCGTGAAATTTGGACATATTTTGCAAAAAGGAAAGGACTTCTAATGAAAGCTACCCACAGATCGGCTGAAGAAAAGTATGAATCCTATAGAGAGAAAGCGAGGATATCCGCAACTGAGGCTTTACCTGTTGAACTAAAGAATCAAGTTAGATTCGACAAGATAGATTTCAAAGCGCTAGTTCAAGCCAAAGCCTGGGAGTCGAGTCCACATCGCCAGCTAGATTGGGACTGGACAGGAGAATACGATCTTTACTCTTTTACTAATCCTAAGCGATTTGAACTGAGTATTTGGCATCGTCACGAACTGTGCGCATTGTCAATGGGGAGGCCTACATGGAATGGGTCGAGATTGCGTCTCGACTCTATTGAAGCAGCACCGAATAATCATCCTCTCAGGTCTAAGGTTCTGCCCTTGACTGTTTTGGCTCTAGAAGAGTATGCGGAACAAATAGGGGCTCACGAAATCAGAATTATGGAGCCTGTAAATGAACAGGTTCGGGCTTATTACGTCAGCATGGGCTTTACCTACAATCCACACGGCAACTATTGTTGGAGGAATATCACATGACAGAAGAAAAACGTCCCCCAAAAGGCACCCCAGAATATGAAGAATGGCGAAAGATACGTGCGCAGAAACGTGCTAAGGAGCTTCTGTCGCCTGAAACGAACTTTGATCAAAATGGCTTACTTAGTGGTAGCAAGGAAGCCATGCGTGACACTAATGTTGATAGCGAGCCCGACCTAAAGGTAATAAAGCGAGACTAATGCATAACAATTGCATTAAATCCGGCCCTGTAAGGGTCGCTGGTTAGACTTAATGATAAATATTATAGCGACGCTTATTGGGCGCTTTATGCCTGGCGTTAATTCCCCGTGTTACCCATAATTAGTAGACACCCTGTATAGTTATATTTACTACTACGGAGGTGCTTGAGATGGCACGTAAAAAGACCCAAGCTTACACAGAAGA
>NVXM01000050.1 GCA_002733865.1 Sphingopyxis sp. | reverse complement strand
CTTGAATTCGGGGCTGTATCTTCTGCGTTTGGACATGAACACTCCTTTGGCACATTGTGCCTCTTTTCAAAAGTGTCCGCAGTAACGGGGTAGAACCCTTGAGAGCCCTGAATTGGAAAAGCTTAACGCCAGTGATTTTACCACCACCACTCTCGTTGAACTGCGCCGCGACTACCAAGCATTAAAAGATGCCGGACTCGGTGTGGGAGCCGGAATAGGCGGCGGAGCTGCGCTTGCCTTTGGTGCGTATAACGGCACTATGTTGCTTGCGACCGCCAGTACAGGTACTGCGATCACTTCGCTTGGCGGTGTGGCGGCGACTAATGCAACACTCGCCTGGCTCGGTGGCGGGTCTCTGGCATCAGGCGGCTTTGGTATGGCTGGCGGTATGATGGTGCTGGGCGGAATTGTCGCTGGCCCGGCGCTAGCGGTCTTCGGCCATATTCTCGGCAGCAAGGGCGAGACGGCGCTGAACAATGCGCTGGGTAATATGGAACAGGCAAGGACAGTAGCCGATCAGGCCAATCTTATGGCTGATAAGCTTAAGGCAATCGAGACCGTAACCTCGCTCGCCAACAAGACCTTCTCTGAAATCAGCACACAGCTGCGCTACGCGGTGCGAGCCATGAAGAATACCATCGAAAACAACGGTACTGATTTCAGTGGATTCAGTCTCGAAGACAAGCAGAATGTGTTCCTTTCGGTAAAATTTGCTCAATTGCTCAAGGCGATGATCGACACGCCGATGCTGGACGAAGAAGGTAAGCTGGTACTTGCAACCGAAAAGCGGCTACACAATATTGCTGCTGTAGCCAGTGGCGACAAACTCTCTCTGGAAGCCTGATCATCTTCGATCCGTGGCCCGTACATCTTGTGCGGGCCGTTACAGAAAGGGGGACTCAACGTTATGAGCTGTGGCCAACGATCCTTGACCAGCTTCCCATGCAGCCAATGCGGGCTCTGTTGTCAACACGTCCAACTAGCGCCCGAGACGCGTTTCCTCGATCGTGGGGATGGCACTTGCCGCCACTACGACGTTGCTAGCAAGGGTTGTAGTATCTACATGGAGCGGCCTGACATTTGCCGCGTCGATCGCCAGTACCTCATGAATTACGCTCAACAGTACAGTTGGGATGAGTTTGTCGCGGTGAATGTCAAGGCATGCGAGTTTCTGCAGGCTGGTCAAGTCGGCTGAGCCTCCCGAGTCTGAGCGTTCGCTCGTCAATGGCCGCCACACAGTATTGCGCGAGCACGCACGGGGAGTTACAGGTAGCTGCCGCTGATCTGCGAAGTAATTGGGGTTAGATGAACATGCTCTCTTAGCGCATCCAGCACATCGGTCAGTCCTTCTTCTCCAATTTTCTAAACTGATTCGGCTAACAGGCCGATTGGCTACAGGCTTCAAAACCTTCGCCGGCTTTCGCAAGGACAACAGCCATGCCATTCGGAGTGCCTGCCGTCAGTCCTGAGTGCTTTGGGCCGGTTGCGAACGTTATGAGTTCTAAGCTCATCTGCGCATGGATGGATGGAAATTGGCTATACCATGCTGTCAATGTCTCGCTGCCTGATTGAATGTGGCTAGATGGTTTGAATGGACAAGGAGAGCGGTAGGTGTCAAGCAAGAGTCAATTGGGGTGGGTTGATTTTTCAGCCGAAGACCGGGACCGCGTGAAACACGCGCTCAAGCAACTCTCGGAGCCGGGGACGCTGGATGAACTGGGCATAGGTGGACTGCGCGACGGGTTCGCCGACCTGATGTTCCCGGGCTTCTCCACGCTGCAGACCCGAGCCAAGTATTTTATCACCGTGCCGCGGATCATCCGTGATTACTTGCACTTGAGCCCGGCGCTGCAGCGTAAGCAGTCGGCTGCCGATTACCTGGAGGAGCAAGAAGCACGATTGTCGGAGGTGCTTAGAGAAAAACATCGATACGACACTCAGACGGGCATCTCTGGCTCCTCCTTGAACAAAGGTGAGCGTGTCGCGCGACAGCCTTCTTCAACCTACTGGGTGGGCCTGAGGACCTGGAAGCTGGTCAATACAGGGGGCTCGCTCCGTCAATTTCTGGAGGCGATCGGGTCGTCGGAGGCGTTTACCGGAAGCCTTCCTGGCGATGAAGGGGACGACAGCGACACACTCAACGTGACCCGTATTGTGCATCTGGATCGTTTTGTGCCGGATTGGCTGGACAAGATCGAAATCACGCTGACCGCTTCGGAGGCAAGCTTTCTAAGCGAGAAGTTTAAAGCCAGCGCACAGCAACTGAGTCTGCCATGCCTTTTGGAGTTACAGGGGTTGCGTGAGCAAGCCCTCGCAAACTTCGAGTTCGCGACACTGGCGGCCTGGGTTAGCAATCAGTCGTCGCTGCCCGATGAAGCACGCGACAATGTGGCGATGGCGCAGGCGTTCAGCGAGTTGATCTACGGTGCTCACTTGCGATTCAACATGATCCTGATTCGTTACGACGCTCGCGAACATGACACCCTGCTGGAGGACTTGGCCGAGTGTTGGGAAGCATGGCGCAAACAGGCTCACGCCACGCCTGCCGACGTCTTGCGCTGGCTGGAACAGACTCAGGCTAAGCTGGCCAGCCACACCACCTTGTTTTTGACCCAATGGGCTGACGGTTTGATCCACGGGGCATCGGATGCTGAACTGGATACGCTAGTGGAACGTCAGGCGCGGGCAAACAAAAAGGACCGAAGTGTGCTGAACAAGCCGCTGCCCGAAGGGTTCGCGTGGCTCGGCATGGCGCGGCTGGATTATCGCTGGAAGCAGGTACGTACGGTGCTGAGCGATATTCAGAAGGGTCTGGCATGTTGAATCCGCACGCTGACCGTTTGGACTATGGGGACAAACTCAAAGCCCCGGAAGGGTTCTCGTTAAGCTATGCCGTCGCGACGACCTATACCCTGGACCTTGAGACGCTCCTGTGTCTGCCGCTAGCGCTTTCGTTCAACTGCACGCCGGAGGGCGATTTGCAGGCCGACAAGCTGGCGCTGTTGGAGGCCATCAGCCAATTGAGGGGCAAAATAAAGGTTTTCTTTCAGCAGGGTTGCATTAAACGGCCGCACCACTTCAATCTCCTGTTTTCGTTGCTCGAACCGCTATTGGCACCCCAGGTTCCCGGCGATGCGTTCAGCTCCTTCCACCCCAAGTTTTGGCTGTTGCGATTTACAGGCCCGAAGAAGGCGGTGCGGTACCGTTTGTTGGTGCTTTCGCGCAATCTGACGTTCGATCGTAGTTGGGACCTGGCAGTCGCTCTGGAAGGGGCACCCACCAAAGTGCGCCATGAAGAAAACGATGGACTTGTGGTGCTGCTGAAGTCGCTAGTCCCCGGTGCGGAAGACCTCCGTGCAGGGCTGGAGCTGTTTATAAAAGAACTGCCACGGGTGGCTTGGGACAAACCTGCCGGATTCAAAGCGCTGAAGACCTTGCCCGAAAAGCCAGGGACGTTGCCGTTGTCAGTGGGGTCCGCTGCCAGCACGGTGATGGTGATGTCGCCGTTTCTCCATGACGAAGCGCTTGATCTGTTAAAGCAGGCCGGCGCCCGACTCTGGCTGTTCAGCCGTGCAGAAGAGCTTGACCGTTTGGGTGAAAACCTCCTGAAGGATTGGGAGTGTTTCGCTCTCAACTCTCGCCTGATCGAGGGTGAAGATGAACTCACTGCGAGCCGTCCGCAGAACCTACATGCCAAGCTGGTGCTGCTGCAGGAGGGCGCCGTCAGTCATTGGCATATCGGTTCGGCGAATGCCACCAAGGCCGCCCTCGGTTCTCTGGAAGCGGCACCGCGCAATACCGAATTCATGCTGCGGCTCACGAGCAAAAGCGGCCAGCAGTCCGTCGATGAGCTCCGCACAGAACTGGTAGGACATGACCAAGCGCCGACAGGTATTTTCATCCCTCATTGTTTCAGTTCACTATCGACTGCGGATGATCATCAGACGCAAGCGTTGATGCGCAAGCTCCAGCATGAACTGATCCAGGCAGACTGGTGCCTGTACGCCCATGCCGAGGCCGACGGAACATACACCTGCATCATCGAATGTCCGCCATCACTTGTGGATCAACGTGGAGATTGGGAGATCGAGGTGCAGCCGCTGGTCAGCGGTAAGTCATTGAGCCTGGGGCCTCGTATGGTCTGGGAAAACCTAAGCTTGACCCAGGTCAGTGCGTTCATGATTCTCAGAGTGCTGCCACTTTCATCGCCGCCTGTCGAACTGTTGATCAAGGTCCATCTTGAAATCGAGGGTGGGGACACGCGAGAGCAAAAAATCACCACCACGCTGGTTGATACTCCGCAAAAACTATTAGCTTACATTCAGATGTTATTGCACCCCGGTCACACCTATTCGGGTGGTGCCGGTATGTTGAGGGAGGGCGGTCCTGGGGCCGATGCCGATGCGGTCTTCAGCCAGATGCTCGGGGGGCCGCTGCATGAGGCACTCTTGCGTTGTGCGGCCCGACAGCCAGAGAAGCTCCAGCGCATCGATGCCATTCTGGCGAGGCTACGCGACACCGAACACCTTATTCCCTCTGAACTGTCAGTCTTGTGGGCTCAATACCAGCAGCTTGCATGGAAGAAAAAAGCATGACTCGATTCACATCGGATCGCGAGAAAGTCGATCTCACATTGCAGATGACCTGGAGCAGGCTCAAGGATTTCCAGCGTGCAACCGTCGAGCGCATTGCCGAACTGCTAAAGGACCCGCAGCACAGCCGTAGGATACTCGTTGCCGACGAAGTCGGATTAGGGAAGACCGTCGTCGCCAAAGGACTGATCGTGTCGATGTTGCGCGATTGGCATCGACCCGAACCGCTGCGTGTCACCTACATCTGTTCCAGTCTGAGTCTGGCCGCAGAGAACCTGGCCAAGCTTGCCGTGTTCCCCGCAGGCTGTCGCTGGTCGCGACAGCCGTCTTACGCTCGCCTTGCACAAGTTGCTGTGTGCCAGCCCGAGCAGCCCGAGCAGCACGGTGCACTGCTGGAAATATGTACCCTGACGCCAGCCACATCGTTCTCATTGACTCAGGGCACAGGAAACCGAAAGGAGCGGGGCATCATCCTTGCGGCGCTGCTTCAGCACCCACAGCTTCGAGGTTTTCGCCGCAGTTTGACGGCGCTGTTCCAGGACCGTGTGCAATCTGCCGACAGTTGGCGTGCGGAGTGCGATCAGATAGAGCAGCAAGGATTGAAGAAGGAAATTATCGCCAGTTTTCACGCAGCGATCACTGATGTGTCAAACCACTCGGCGCCCTCGTTGTTGGACCGGTTGCGCAGCACTGCCAGCCTGCGCGCGGAACGTCACCAAAGCGTCAAACGCGAACTGATGCGGGACCTACGCGTAACGTTTGCCCGATGCTGCGCAACTCATCTCCGGGCGGATCTTTTCATTCTCGACGAGTTTCAGCGTTTCGAAAGTTTGCTCGATCATCAGGAAAACGAACAGTCTTTGATCGCGCGGGAGATATTCAGTCATGAGCGCGAAAGCAATGTCTTGATGCTCTCAGCCACCCCGTTCAAAGCCATGAGCACTGTGGATGACGATGAGAACGATGATGGGCATCTGGAGAAACTCAAGCAGATCCTGGCGTTTTTGAATCTGTCGCCACTCGACGCTTACGAGCCTGCCCGCAAGAAGTTGCAGGCTGCGCTGTTATGTTTGCGAAGCGACAGCCTCGATGGTGAAATGCTGGACGATGCGCCTCGCCGAGAAGTGGAGCGATTGCTTCGCCCACTGATTTGCCGCACGGAGCGAGGCCAGATCGCTCGGGATGTGGATAGTCTGGTAGACGGGAGTCCCCTGCAAGCCCTGCCACAATTGCGAGCCGATGATATCCGAACTTACATCGAGCTGGACCGGCTGGCGCTCATGTTGGAAGCTGAAAGCTCACTGCGCGTCTCAAGCCAGATCATGAGTTTTTTCAAGTCGGCAGCCTGGCCGCTGTCGTTCAGTACCGGTTACAAGGTTCAAGAAGTGCTGCAACGCCGCTTCGAGCGATCTCCGGCTCTGTTCAAGCAGTTGGCTGCCAACAAAAATCTCTGGCTATCGCGCGAGCGGATCCGCAAGTTCACGCTGGATGTCGCCCGCGAGGCACCCAATCCGCAGGTTCGCTGGTTAGCCAGTCACTTGTTCGGAGACGGGCGCAGATCCGGGCCGGAAATGCTGCTTTGGCTGCCGCCCAGTTGGCCGCATTATCCGCTCGAAGGCTTTTTCGTCGGTCACGAGCAACTCAGCAAGACGTTGCTGTTTTCATCTTGGGCCATGGTGCCGAGGATGGTGAGCGGGCTGATGAGCTACGAAGCAGAACGGCGAGTCCAGCAGCATCTGACGGAGAAGCCGGATTACTTCAGCAAACGCCGCGCCGGTGTCAGCGAAGACGACCAGAGCCGTCAACTGCAACAACGGCGCGCAGTAATCAAGCTCGACAGCGGTGACCTTGCCAACTGGTCGCTGGCTTATCCCGCCCGCTGCCTGGCCGACATTCCACTAGCTCGTACTTCAGCCCCGCTGGAGAGCCGCCTTGACGAGCTAACCAGGCACTTCGCAAAGATTCTCGCGCCATTGCGGGTCAACAATCGGGGGGCTCAGAACAGCCACCATTGGTATCTGTTTGCACCGATGCTGCTGGATAAGGTGCACGCAGGATGGACCGACGCATGGTTTGAAGCAGTGTTGAGCGCCTGCAACCTATCCGACGGAGCGCGGTCGCGTGTGGATGAAATATCCCGTCGTTTCAACCAACTGGATGAATTGGGCGCGATGCCTGAAGACCTTGCACATCACCTTGCCAGGTTGGCCTTGGGATCTCCGGCGGTGAGCGCCTACCGCGTGTTGCGGCAGCTTTATCCCGACTCCTGCCTGATAAGCGCTGCCAGTCGGGTCGCTCTGGGATTCGTCAGCTTGTTCAACAGTGTCACAGGGAGTGCAATTGCCCGGCGGCTCGATCCGCTTCATCCCTGGCGAGGCATCCTGGGGTACTGTGCCGATGGCGGCATTCAGGCAATGCTTGAGGAGTACTGTTACCTGCTTGCTCCTGACAAATCACCCGATGATGTTGTTACCGTCCTAGAAAACGCACTTCGCACGACACCTTCGAATGTAAAGGTGTGGAAGGTCGATAGAAAACAGGATGACACCCACCTGAGATGTCATTACTCCGTGCAACTGGGCGCTCAAAAAACCACCGATGAAGCGGGCCAGACGCGCATCATCAATATACGTGAAAGCTTCAATTCACCATTTCGGCCGTTCGTTCTCGCGTCAACCTCCATTGGACAGGAAGGCCTGGATTTCCATTGGTACTGTAGCGAAGTCATGCACTGGAACTTGCCGAGTAACCCGATAGACCTGGAACAGCGTGAAGGCCGGGTCAATCGCTACCAATCTCTGGTGGTTCGGCGTCGCGTGGTGCAAGCGGTGGTGAAGTCCGAAAAGACGCCAGAAAACTGGAAGGCGTTGTTTGCATCTGTCGAAAGCCCCGCATGGGGAACGGATCTGGTGCCGTATTGGCATTATCCCGATGGTGACGCGAAGATTCGACGTTTGATTCCGAGCCTTGCGTTTAGCGAAGAAGCACGGCGTCATCCGAACATGCAGAGAATCCTTTCGCATTATCGCCTTGCATTCGGTCAGCCAGGGCAAAGCGAGCTAGTAGAGCACTTGAAAAACTTGAATCTGGATGACGAAGCGCTTGAGCATGTGAAAAGTCAGTTTTTGATCCGGTTGGCGCCCGTTCTATACAAGAGAAAATAGTATCGCTCAGATGCCCGGGGTGTGGCAGGAAGGATGAGCCCACGGCGATACACAGCCCTAAATCCTGGGCCACATGCAGGTCACTGTTGCAGCAGCACCTCCTACAGCAGGCAAGCACTCGCCAGCGATTCCAACTTTGCCTTTGCTACTCAGTTCACCGCGCGTTAGGAAAGAAGCTTAGGATTCGCTGCGACATTGCATGTCGCTGGCAAGCGGCATACTCCTGTTCAGCTTTCAGCAGAGTGAAATCATATGAACGAACTATTCGAGTTTGAATTCCCACCCTTTGCCGTCAAAGAGATGGACTTTCTGAGCAACACCGAGGTGCACCGTATTCATCAGCAAATCGCCGAGGACAAAGGGCCGCGTTTAGGAATCGCGGATTGGTATTTCGCCATCGGCGCTCCTCCCGACTGGACCTTTGTTCATTCCGGCGATTCCTGCTGGGTGTTTCTTGACCAACCAAGCGTGATACGGAATCTAAGAACTCGGGAGTATCAGATTTTTCCTCCCACATCTCTTGATGACGCCGGATTTCGCGACTGGGGTAAGGATGTGCGCAAGTACCTGCAGCTGAGCGTTACAGTGCCGAGCCTTCTTTGTTTGGACTACGCAGACCTGCTCGTTTTGCTGACAGCATCGCCGACACAGCGGCTGATCGCGACCGTCGTGGATAGGTCGGAATTGGAGACGCTAAAAGGAGCGAGCTGGACCCAAGGCTGCTTTGGGTTGCTCCACGTCGCGTTCTACTCCGTCTGCCACTCGTTGGAGGAGATTTTTGAGCAGTATAAAGCTTTGGGCGCTACACCTATTGACGATACCCCGGTCATGGGAAGTATCAAGGTCGATCCACGTCAGGCTGAAGTCATACTCCTGATGGCTGGCATTGGTAACACCTCGACCCAGACTGCGAGTTGAGCCACCGAGCCTGCGCTGTTGGTGAACGGGTTCTACCCCATCTCCGCAGGCAACAGAAATTCAGCTAAGCGACCATTCCGCCAATTGCTGACTGGCCTTCAGCTTCGCCCGCTGATGCTGCATCGCCGCGAATATATCGTCCACGCCGCTCTGTTGCGTAACCAGCGGTAATGCTGCTTCTGCCTCGATCAAAAAACGTCCTGAGAATTTCTGCTCTGATACATAGGCTTCGCTCCACCAGTCGAGGATCAGATCTTTCGAGTTCTCCAGGAGCAGAGCGGAGGGAAGCTTGTCGCCTTTTTTGCTGTTGATGGCATCTGCCGCTGGCATCAGATTCCACAGATCGTTATTGAACCAACGGGCCCATGGGAAACAGTGGTCAACGGCGTAGCTGTCGGGGCGCAGTTGTTTGTGGCTCCAGACGCAGGAGATGTCTCGGCCGCCTAATTGCATTGCAGCAATTCGGTTTCTGACTTCTGCCGTATCGCGTCTGTCTTCGTTCCATTGCAGGGCGCGTTCGTAGACGCTTGGATCGTACTGCATGCTCCATGAACGCATCAGCCGGGTCCATTCACTCAGTATGGCTGGCTCCAGCCAGCAGGCGTGCTGGGAGAAGGTTTGCCATAGGTAGGTTGGCACTCTGAACGTGCCGAAGTCGCTCAGCGTCTGTTTGTTGCATTGCCAACTGCCTCTTGGAAAGCGCTTGGAGACCCGGTTGCACTCGAATACCGGTTTGTCCTGGCCTGGATAGGTGATGTATTTGGCAGGCATGGCTTCGATGTTGGTGCAGATGTTCTTCAAGGTCGCGATCAGGTTCAGCGAGGTCTCTGGGTCGAATGTGGCGCCCACGCGCAGATCAAAAGGCGAGAGGGAATGCAGCTTGTAGAAATGACCGCTGCTGGCCCAGCCATATCCTTTTTGGTTTTCATGGACGGCTGTCGGGGTCTGGATCAGGTTGTGCTTCAGCACCAGGGGCATGTACATCTTCAGCCAGTAGAGCGCGACCAGCCCAAAGGGTATTTCCACCCAGGCTTCATCCCGATTGGTGACCATGCCGGGCGCGCCTTCGGCTATGCGGATCAGGGCGCGCAACAGGCCGAGTTTGTAGGATGCGGATTTATTGTCATTGACGATGATGTGCCTGAGCAGAGGCAAGCTGCCGCTACCATCGTCGGGCAACACAAAGGCCATGCAGTCCCACTCGATGCCTGGGCGGGTGACGTCGGGTTGCCGGGTGATCACTTTCAGGGCGAGTGCGCGACCCTGGGCAAGTATCTGGACTTGCTGGGCTGTGACTGGGTGAAAGCGCTCTTCCTTGTCTTCGCCAATACGCAACGAGATCACCAGAATGCCGCCTGGTGCCAACAGGTCGCTGACGATGCGCATGGCACGCTCGTGTTGATCAGGCTTGAGATGCATCCATACGGCGCTGATCAGGATCAGTTTAAAGCGCTGGTCCAGCGAGCGCAGGCGTTTGAGGTCGGGGAGCGCGTCATCCAGCCAGGTCACCGAGCCGGGCCTGCAGTGTTGCGCTGTGGTGTGAGCCTGGCCCAGGTTTCGAAGTTTTTCGCTGGGTTCTACTGCTGTGACGGTCCAGCCCAGCTTGGCGAGCCAGCGCGCATCACGTCCGGAACCCGCGCCGATATCACACGCCAGGCCTGGTTGGGCTGGCAAAAGGTGACGCCAGGCAGAATGAACGACCTCCGGGTCTACGGCCTGGTAGGCAGCAAAGAGCTCGTCCGCACGTTCGATGTAGTAATCCATGTAATGACATCTCCGTCTCAAGCGAGTGTATCGAGTGAGTAGGGGGTGTCAATCGAGTAAGGCAAGGACTGTCAGTGAATCCGGCAGACCGCACCTGGCGAACCAGGTGCGGTTGTAGCGGTACATCGAGTGGCAGTACGCCCTTATCTGTTGATCAGGGCGTAGGTGCCGTCCTGGTCTAGTCTGGCCCACACATGCTGTACCCCTACGGTGACAACACCAGCGGCAGTAGAGCAACTGGCAGTGACATCATTTGGCAGGTCGGTCAGGTAGCTTGCGTCATAGCTCAGTTTGCTCATGCATTCTGCGGCTACCACTGGCGTCCACTGGCTGGCCTGTGCATCCCAGCGTCCCAGGGTGACTTTTTCCGGGTCCATATCGGCCTTGAGATTTATTTGCAGCACGTAGTCGTCGCCGCGGCTATCGTCATCCAGGATCCAGTTGCTGTTGACCCGGCCTGCGGGCAGTGCCACGGGTTGCTTGCCCATCTCGCTGCCGTCGCCAAAACTGCCAGGCAGGCCGGTGTCGGTCTGGATGTTTTTCGCGATACCACGGGCGTTGAGGTAGGTGCCGTCCTGGCCTTGTATGCCGCTGACGATCAAGCTATCCGATAGCGCTCCGGCAACAGGATCGATCCAGCTCAGTGATACCTGCTTCTTGAGGTCGATCGTGGTTTCGCGGATCTGTACTTCTTCATCTGCGGTACCGGCGTTAATCAGGCGAACACGCTGGCTGTTGTTCAGGTTGGGGCTGTAGCTTTCGTGGGGGAGATGCAACCAGCGGTAGTAGCGCGCCGCAAGTGCCGTGTTGCTGGTTGCCGTGTTGACACCCGGCTCGACGTTCGTTGTCCGGGTGCGGGTCTCATACCGGTTGAAGATGTTGTTCTCACCATCAATGATTTTCGCTTCAAACCCGTTTGCCGAGACGCAGGTGTTGGTTCTGTATCGCTTGTCATGGGTCATGTTCAACTGGTTGCCGTCCGGAATGCTGGCCGGGAACACGATCTTGTCACAGCGCTCGGCCGTTCTGGTGAAACGGTCAAACAGTTTCCAGCTGGGGCTGGCCAGTTCTTTCACTCCATCTTCGTTGGATGTGATGGTGTGGGTTTCAAACAGGGAGGTGTAATCAACCAGACCGCCGTTAAAGCTGAAGATGGATGCGGTGACATCCAGTTTGCCGGTGGCACC
>NVXM01000049.1 GCA_002733865.1 Sphingopyxis sp. | reverse complement strand
TCACTCTCCGATAAAATGTTGGGATTTGGGAGAGAGAAATGCGTAAATCGTTATTATTAGCCGCCACAGCTATATCTACAATGTCCGTACCTGCCATGGCGCAGGACCGTGATGATGGTACCATTGATAGCAATGTCATTATCGTGACCGCGCAGAGGCAGGCACAAAGTGCTCAGGATGTACCGATTGCGGTTTCCGCATTTTCCGGGGCAGCCTTGGAAGCCCAACAGATCGAGAACAGTTCCGATCTCCAGCTAACGCTCCCGAACATCACCTTTACCAAAACCAATTTTGTCAGTTCCAGTTTTACAATTCGCGGGATCGGCGATCTTTGTGTCGGCGCGTCGTGTGATCAGGCAACCGCCATTCACCTGAACGATTCGCCTCTTTTCGCGACGCGACTTTTTGAAACAGAATTTTTCGATCTCGAACGCGTCGAAGTGCTGCGCGGTCCGCAAGGCACGTTGTTCGGACGCAATGCGACCGCGGGTGTGGTCAATGTTGTCACTGCCAAGCCACAAATGGGAGAGTTCAAGGCATCCGGCGATGCCGAATATGGCAATTATAACGCGATCAAAGTCAAGGGCATGGTCAACATTCCCATCGGTGACAATATCGCATTCCGTGGTGCCGGCGTTTATGTAAAACGCGATGGTTATACCACCAATCTTAACGGCGGCCCTGATCTTGATGACCGGGATATGTATTCGGTGCGTGGTTCGCTGCGTTTCGAACCAACTGCGGATACGACGATTGACCTTTATGCTTCATATTTCCGCGAAGATGACAATCGTATGCGGATTCAGAAGCAATATTGTCAACGTGACCCTACAGGTATTTTGGGTTGTCTGAACAGTTCTCGCAATGCAGAATCGTTCAACGCGAACTCGACTATTGCGGCTACATTATCGTCGCGCGAATTCCTTGCAACTCAGGGTATTCCAACGGCTTTTGCTCTCGGTAGTCTTTACGGTCCAGACCAATATGCAGGTGTTTCCGTTCCCGCGGATCCGCGGACGGTCAACACGGCCTTCACGCCGGAATATTTTGCCAGCGAGTTGACGTTCCAGGGCAAGATCGAACATGACTTCGGGCCGATCAGCGCGCAACTTTCCGGTACCTACCAGAAGGTCAAGCTGGATTCTCGGCAGGACTATAACAACAATATTGGCCGTAGGGATATTTATGCAACTGGATTAAACACGCTTGCTGCAGCTGCAGCTGGTGCGATCCCAGGTCTTCCTGCAGCTTATTTTGCACCTCTTGCTTCTGCGATCATTCCGGATGGACCGAACGGCGTGCTTTGTACTTCAGATACTGATACCACCGGTCTCGGGGTATTTGGGGGCAACAGCATTTGCGACGCAACACCGCTTCAATTTGACCGGTCGAATCTGGATAACAGCAGTTGGTCCGTCGAGGCGATCATCTCAAGCGATCTGGATGGTCCGTTCAACTTCCTGGTCGGCGGTATTTATGCCGACTCTCATCTGACCGAGAACAGCTATTATGTGAACGCCTTCGGGCTCGATTATGGGGCAGGTTTGCTCGGTAGCTTCATTTCGCTTGCCGATGGCTTGCCGCCTTCATTCCTCGGCACGCCATATTATCGCAACCATTCGGATGATCTGACGGTCAAATCCTATGGCCTGTTCGGCGAAGTCTATTTCGATATCAGCGACAAGCTGAAACTGACGGGTGGACTGCGTTACAACAACGACAAGAAAAAAGTTAGAGCGCGTACAACGCTGGCAGACTTCCTTGTGCCATATAGTCAAACAACCGATGCGTTTGAATCACCATTCGTCGGATCTTTGGATGCCGATCCAGGTATACCCGGTAATCAACTTTTCCAGAATCGGGAGGTCAAGTTCAATGAAATCACTGGCCGTGCGGTGCTTGATTATAAAATCACCGACGACAATCTGATCTATGCATCCTATTCTCGCGGTTATAAGTCAGGTGGTATAAATCCGCCACTGCAGCCAATTTTCGCAGCTCCGGAATCCTTCCGGCCCGAGCAGGTCGATGCGTTTGAAATCGGATCGAAAAATACATTTGGCGATGGGGCTCTGCAACTCAACCTGACTGCATTCTACTATAAATATAAGGGTTTGCAGCTCAGCAAGATTGTTGCTCGGACCGCTGTAAACGAAAATATCGATGCCGATATTTACGGTGCGGAAGTCGAGGCAGTCATTCGTCCTGATCCGGACTGGATGATCAACATGGGCTTCAGCTATCTGCACACCAAGGTCAAGGGCGATACGTTTAACAGCGATCCGCGCGATTTTGGCGGAGGCCGGTCGGATGCGGTCATCATCCAGGATATTACCAATGCATCCAATTGTGCGGTGGCTTCCACGTCCGGAAATGCAGCTGGTGTAAATGCTTTTGTCAACACGATAAATGGTGCGATCAATGCCGGTCTGGTGCCGGGACTTGCACCTGGAGCAGGCCTGCAACCAACCACGGCATTCCCTGCTGATGGTGGCATTGCTTCAACCGGTGCCTTTGGTATTTGCGCTGTGCTGGACGCAGCGGCCCAAGGAGCTTTTGCTGGTGCAGGCGTTGTTCCGGCAGCCTTTGGCGGGATCGAGTATTTCTCTGCCGGTGTTCCCAAGAACATTCGTGGGAACCAGTTGCCACAGGCACCTCAGCTGAAATTCTCCACTGGCGTGCAATATACCATGAACTTTGACAATGGCATGAGTCTGGTCCCGCGTGTTGACCTTGCTTATACCGGTGAAAGTTTCGGCAGTATCTTCAACGGCAATGTCAACCGGATCAAAGGTTATGCGCAAGCAAACGCCCAGATTCAGTTGAACGGTACGGATGACCGCTGGTATGTTCGTGGATTTGTCCAGAATATTTTCGACAGCAACTCGGAGACCGGACTATATGTCACCGATCAGTCGTCGGGCTTGTACACGAATATCTTCTCACTTGAGCCACGCCGCTATGGTATTGGAGCTGGCTTCAAGTTCTGATCTGAAGCGACCATGATATGAAGAAAGCCCTGCCGGGAAACCGGCGGGGCTTTTTTTGATCATCTAAGATGCCTTTTGGCGAAAGCGCGACCTGATCCGGATTTTAGATATATCTCGAAATTGGCAGCCATTTTGCGATCAGGAAAGCCGTGCATGGAGACTAACTCCCAAGGGCGAGGCGTGCTGTAAGCGTGGCAAGGACCTTCCAATTACCCACAAGTCGTCGCACGTGTGATTCCATTGGCCGCGCGGACCTTGCTCACGTGGAATCGGGTATGATTCATCCTCTGGCACCTGAAATAGCTGACGGGGTGCACAAGGGGGAATTCTGGTTTCGACGCAGTGAGATGGGCCGATGGGGAAGTTGATATCGGCGCATTTCGCGACAAGCGTCTGGGCGAGCGGCTTAGAACGATGCTTGCGCAGATGGCAGGAGCGATTGGCGCACCGATCCCGATGGCCTGTCAGGACTGGGCCAATACCAAGGCAGCTTACCGCTTCCTGTCTAACGGCTCAGTGAACGAAGGCGAAATCCTCGCCGGCCATTTTCAAGCAACGCGAGCGCGTGTTGGAACGCTTGAAGGGCCAATCCTCGTTCTACAGGACACCACTGAATTCTCCTATCAACGCCGCGCGCCGGAAAAAATCGGTGCAATCGGCCTGGCACCCAGCCGACGCGATGAAAATGGCAGGCTGCGACTTCATACGGTCTGTGGCCTGCTCATGCATTCTAGCCTTGCGATCACGACCGAGGGATTGCCGCTGGGTCTGACAGCAGCGAAATTCTGGACCCGCACCAAATTCAAGGGCACCAACGCGCTGAAACGAAGGATCAATCCTACGCGTGTGCCGAACGAGGAGAAGGAAAGCTACCGCTGGCTCGAGAACATGCGTCAGTCGACCGCTATGCTGGGCGAGTCCGAGCGACTGGTCCACATCGGCGACCGGGAGAACGACATTTACGAATTCTTTTGCGAAGCGCAGGCACTCGGCACACATTTTCTGGTCCGCACCTGTGTCGATCGTCTGGCCGGTGACGGTGACCACACCATTGCCGACGAAATGAGCGAGGTTTCCGTGCAGGGCATGCAACGGGTCGTCATCGACAAGGACGATCATGCCGACATTGAGTTACGCTATAGACGGATCCAGGTGTTGCCACCGATCGGCAAGCAAAAGCGCTATCCGTCTCTCAACCTTACCATCCTGCATGCCCGTGAGTGTAGAGCACCTGAAGGGCGGGCCCCCTATCGATTGGAGGCTTATCACTGATCTGCCGGTAACAACGCCTGCCGAAGCGATTGAAAAGCTCGACTGGTACGCCCAACGCTGGAAGATCGAGCTTTTCCACAAGATACTAAAATCCGGCTGTCGGGCTGAGGATGCACGGCTCCGGACTGCCGATCGACTTGTCAATCTGATCGCAATATTCTGCATCCTGTCATGGCGCATCTTCTGGATGACCATGATCAATCGCGCCGCGCCTTCCGCATCACCCAGGCTCGCGCTGACCGATGACGAAATCGTCCTGATCGATCATCTTGTGGCTTCCAGAAAGAAGGTGCCCAGGCTCAGAACCATATCCGATTACCTGTACGAAATCGCGCGGCTCGGCGGCTATCTCGCTCGCGCCAATGACCCGTCTCCAGGTAACATTGTGATCTGGCGAGGATGGACCCGCCTCATGGACATCAAAATCGGTGCCAACGCCATCCGTAAGACTTGTGGGTAATTGGAAGGTCCTCGCCACGCTTACGTGGGTGTGGCCCCTCAATACGTATCAATGTTGGGCAAGTGCACGCGGCCTCACATGGGCCGTCGGCATCCCGTACAAGCAGAAAGTCTATCCCGCCGACGTGGCGATGATTTTTCCCGTCGCCGGGCGTGGTCGCCCCCGCAAGCGGCACATTCCCGACGCTACATCGGTATCGGCAAAGGCGATGTTGGAGGTAGCAAAGTGGCGCAAGGTCAGTTGGCGGCGCGGAACCAAGGGGCTGCTCTCGGCACGCTTCGCCGCCGTTCGCGTGCGAGTTGCCGATGGCCCGCCTCAACGCATCCGGAACAGTGGCGCGCAACATCTGCCCGGCGAGGAAGTGTGGCTGGTCGGCGCACATCGCTCAACCGGCGAGCGCAAATACTACCTCCCCAACCTGTCCTCCGACACGCCGATCAAGCCGCTTGCCGGAGCCATCAAGGCCCGTTGGGTCTGCGAACAGGGACATCAGCAACTCAAGGAAGAGCTCGGCCTCGATCACTTCGAAGGCCGATCATGGAAGGGGCTTCACCGACATGCGCTGATGTCGATGATTGCCTTGGCCTTCCTGCAATCCCGCCTCCTCAAGCAGGCCAAGGGGGAAAAAAGAATCGCCGGGTCGCCACCACAGCCGAGCCTGCCGACGATCAGGCAGACCATCATTGAACGCCTCGCCAAACCTCCTGATCTGACGTGCCCACAGTGCGGACACTGCATCTCTCATCGCTCGCTCACAAATCTGCCAAAGTAGTGTTAGAACTGGCCACGCAATGTGATGCCATAGGTTCTTGGTTCCGCAAGGAAGGCCGAATAGGTCTGCTGCGATGCGACAAATGGCGTGTTGAACGCAACCTGCGAATAACCAACATTGAAGACATTTTGTGCCCAGCCTTCGATCGCCCATTTATCGTCAGGACCACGGATACCAATACGCGCATTTACCAGCGTAAACCCGTCCTGTTCCTTGCCGTAAAGCAAATCCGAACCGGTGTTATAGTCACTGGTGGTACGGGCGTTGATGTAAAACAACCCGGTCAATCCGCTGTTGCCGATTGGCGGCGTGTAGGACAGCGATGCGGTCGCTGTGATTTCAGGCGCGTTCGACAGATTGTCGCCTGGCAGCAGGCGCAAAGCCGGATCGAGTGGAGAGCCAGTATCACGGCCAACCAGATTATTTTCATAGCTGGTATCGGTATATGTCAGCCCCATAGAGACATTTACATGTCTGACGGGATTGATGGACGCTTCCAGTTCGACACCCTGCGCGACAGCGCCATATTTGACGTTATCCGGGGTACAATTGCCCGTTGCGCCGCTGGCATCGCGATCCGCACCACCGAGATCATCGCTACACGCGTTTACATTCTGAACCACATAAGCGGAGCCATTGAATGTATTGAGCTGAAAACTGTCAAACTGCTGACGGAACGCAGCAACGCTCAGCGAAAATTCCCGGGTCGAGTATTTTCCGCCAATTTCAAAGGCGTTCACCGTCTCCTGGTCAAATTGGAGATTGGCGGTGCTGCCCGCCAATGCCGGATTGGCCAGCGTTGAACTGGTCAACGCAGACCGGTCGAGGTTGAAACCGCCAGCCTTGTAGCCGCGCGAATAGCTGGCATACAGCATCAAATCGTCAACCGGCTTGTAAGACAGGATAGCCGTACCCGTGAATTCATTCTCGCTCCGACTATCAGCCAAGGTTACACCATCCAGTTCGGAAGTTGAATTGCCCTGACATGACAGGCCGATCAGACCGGCTGCCAAAGGAGCAACCCCAGTACTGAGTAACGGCGTGAACAACGCGCGTTGAATCGGACACATCGTATTGTCGTTGGTAAAGGCCGCGTTAAAATCCTTTGTTTCATTGGTGTAGCGCAGCCCCAACGTCAGATCGAGTTTGTCGGTAACGTGGAAGATATTGTGGGTGAAAAAAGCAAAGTTTTCGCTTTTCTGATTATACGTGTCGAGCACCGTTCCCTTGTCATTAATCTGTGCCAGATTATCGAGACCGGCAAAAATCAACGGTGTCGCTGGTCCGAACGCACCTGCCAGTGCCGCTCTGCCGCCTGCACTCAGGCAACCGGAGCTGGTTGGAGATGCTAAAGCCGGATTGATGGCATTGACGATGCGGCATGGTGCGAAGGCACCATATTGCGAACCAAAGCGCAGATTATCTCGTACCTCAAGCTTTTCGTTGGCGTAAAAACCGCCGACCAACCAATCCAGCTTGTCGTCGAACGCCGAACCCTGCAGTCGCAGTTCTTGCGTAAAGGTTTTAAACTCACGAGCACCGGCATTTTCATTCGGCTCGCGATAAAGGATATCTACCTGTGTGTAATCGGTATCATTACCCTGAAAGTTGGAATATTCACGATATCCGGTGATCGACGTGAAGTTCATCTCACCCAGTTCGGCATTGAGTTCAACCGAAGCGCCAAAATCCTCCGTCTCACCGGCATATGAACGACCGGGTGTGACATAGATATCCCGGTTGAACGTACTTTGCGTAAGCGCGTTGCTGTTTTGACCGAGCGCCAACAGCACCGGTATGATCGGATTCGCCGTGTCGGTAAGAGCGGGCGCACCAGGCTGTGGAAGAGCGAAAGGATCAAGTCCCGGGCTTACTCTTGCCCGCTGCGCAAATTCAGGCTGGACGAACGTCGCTGCACAGCAGGATTCGTCTTTCTTTGAATAGTCACCAATCACCCGGACCGTCAGTCCATCCTTTGGCTCAAACAACAGCTGGCCACGCACAAGAAACCGGTCTTTGTTATTGACGTCGGTTCCGTTTACAACATCATTGTAAAAGCCGTCGCGCTTCAAATAAACGCCGTCGACGCGCGCAGCAATCGTATCGCTCAACGGGCCATTAATGCCCCCTTCCAGACGTATCTGGTTGTAATTGCCGTAGGATGCTACGGCATGTCCTGAGAATGTAAATTCAGGGGCGGCAGTGGTAATGCTGATCATACCGGCAGAAGAGTTGCGGCCACCCAATGTTCCTTGCGGACCCCGCAGAACTTCGATCCGATCAATCGGGCCAAGTTCGCTGAGCGCATTACCACTACGCGAACGATAGACACCATCGATGAACACGGCCACGGAGCTTTCCAGTCCGGGGTTGTCACCCACGGTACCGATACCGCGAATACGGGCAGAGCCATTGGCTTCGTTTCCGGTCGATGACACAAGCAATGAAGGCGCAAGCTGGTTGAGCTCACGAATGTCGGTTGCCCCACTCTTCTGCAATTGTTCCGCGTTAATGGCCGAAACAGCAATAGGAACATCGGACAAAGCTTGCGACCGGCCCTGTGCGGTCACCACGATCACATTATTATCGACGGCACCCTCATCACTTCCGTCAACTTGGTCGGCGGCATCCGATTGCGTCTGTGCATAAACGGGGGCGGTGGTGATTGCTGCAAGTGCAAATGCGCACGCAGATAGATTCAACGCTAATTTCATAACATGCTCTCCTGAAAATTTATTTTTTATCCTCATTAATGATAGCCTAGCCCGTCACATTTGATAGCCAAATCTCGCATCAATGCACCGTTTTCTGCAAACTGTGGCTTTATTGTCAGCCTATGCGGCACTTTTGGCGCAACAAATGAGCAGCCGATTTGCTTCCAACATCCAATGGCCCGCATCTTCTGGAAACAGAGAATAATTAATAAGAGCAGGATGACGTAGCGTCATAGCTGGCGCGGCCTGATCTCCCCGCATTTTGGATGGTTTCCAGGCAAATTTTTGGCCGTCCCAAACACTGCTTGGACCGAAACCGGGTCAATCACTATTTATCGGCCGTCGAGAGCGCAACGCCTGCGCCAGAGTCCCCTCATCGAGATAGTCCAGCTCACCGCCCACCGGTATCCCGTGCGACAGCTGACTGAGTCTCACGGGATAATTTTCCAATCGCTCGGCGATATAATGGGCCGTCGTCTGACCCTCCAAAGTGGCATTCATCGCCAGAACGACTTCGTCAATCCCGCCCTGCTCGACGCGCTTGATCAGCTTGTCGATCGCAATGTCTTCGGGTCGCACGCCGTCCAGCGCTGACAACCGCCCGCCGAGCACATGGAATTTTCCGGGAAACAGCCGCGGTGGGGCATAATGGGTAAAAGGAGTCCCACTATGTGACGACGCAAAGAGCCGACGATCCCGGCAGAGTTACTGGATCAACTATTGGCATGATCGGATGCAGCTTCTGCGCTGGATCAGGCGGATTGCTGGATTCGTTGAAGAAGGCGCTCGCCGAACGGGCGTTGAATGCCGAGATGGATTATCATCTGGGTGGCGATGAACAGGTAGGCAACAGCCGCAATGGCTATGGCCGCAAGCGTGTCATCACCGATAGCAGCAAAATCGAGATTGAGGTGCCGCGCGACCGCGAGGGCAGCTTTGATCCGCAGTTGATTGCTAAATATCAGCGCCGGTTCCCTGGCTTTGATGACAAGATTATCTCAATGTATGCGCGCGGGATGAGCACGAGGGAGATCACCGGGCATCTGCGCGAACTATACGGCATCGACGTATCGCCTGACCTGATCTCGACCGTCACCGACGGCGAGCATCGCTCCGTGCCGGGGGCACGGGAAGACGCGCAGCGCTGGAAGAAGTTACCGCCTGGCAGCAGCGGCCGCTTGATCCGGCCTATCCACTGGTGTTTTTCGACGCCATTCGCGTCAAGATCCGCGATGAAGGCATGGTTCGCAGCAAAGCTATTCATATCGCGCTTGGCGTCCGCGCTGATGGCCGCAAAGAGGTTCTCGGCCTGTGGATTGAACAAAATGAAGGTGCCAAATTCTGGTTGCGCGTTATGAACGAGCTTAAAAACCGGGGCACCGAGGATATCATGCTGGCAGTCGTTGATGGTCTCAAGGGCTTTCCCGATGCGATAACGGCGGTATTTCCCGAAGCCGTCGTGCAGACATGCATCGTCCATTTGCTACGCAACAGCATGGATTTTGTGTCGTGGAAAGACCGCAAGCCACTGGCAACGGCCCTCAAGGCCATTTATCGCGCCGTCGATGCCAAGGCTGCCGAAGACGCGCTGATTGCCTTCGAAGCAAGCGAATGGGGCCTGCGCTATGTCGCCATTGCCCAGAGCTGGCGGCGAGCATGGAATGAGGTGGTTCCATTTTTCGCCTTTCCCGAGGCGGTGCGCAAAATTATTTATACCACGAATGCTATCGAGGCCCTGAACTCAAAGCTCAGGCGAGCGATCAGAGCCAGAGGTCATTTTCCCAATGACGAGGCGGCAACAAAATTGCTCTATCTGGTCTTGAACAGACCAGAAAAAGAGTGGAAGATGCCACTTCGTGAGTGGACCATGGCAAAAGCACAGTTCGCAGTTATCTTCGGCGAACGCTTCATCAAAGCCAAGACGGCATAATGTTCAACCGCCCCACCACACACGAAATTACTGACACTCCCGCGAGCGGCGGCCGTTCATAGGGAATCACGTCCGCACAATATCGAGCGCCTCCTTGCCGCTCACTGCCGATCGCTGGCCATGACACATGATCGTGACGGGTTGTAGTTTCCGTTAGAGAATCGACTTTCTGCCAAACAGCGCCACAATGTTCGGCCACATATCAGGACACCGACCCTCTCGTGATGTCGGCGCTATCCGATAATTTCTTCACGCCGGGCGACGGACCGATCACTGGCCTCTTTGACGATCATTGGCAGACGATGTACCGCAAGGAGTTTGACCTTCTTACGCTTCCTAATGTCGAAGGTATCGCCATTGGTTCGAACTTTCGCGCGGTCTCGATCATAGTGGACATGTTGAATCGGCTATCCGCCGGACTTCAAAGCAATTCCTTAAGCTGGCGCGAAGTATCGGCAAGGTCTTCACGTGCCGCTACCAATCCCGTCTCGACAAGCCTTCTACCCTGCACATAGTCCTTCATGGAATTAACGCAATCGAGCGCCACGACTTTTCCATTCTTCAGATATACAATGGAAAAGGACCGATTGGATGGATCACCACGTGTCACGGAGTCATCGTATCCCGCACTCAGTCCTACCGTCTGAATTTTCAAGTCATACTGATCGGACCAGAACCAAGGTGTTGCGTGATATGGTTCAAAGTTGCCGCAAATCACACTCGCGACGACGCTCGCCATGTCGTTGGCATTCTGGACACTTTCGAGCCGAATGCGCTGGCCGTCCGCAAACGGATTTATGTGTGCAGCACAATCCCCGATTGCATACACACCGGGTAGTGTAGTTTGGCAGTATTCGTCGACTACGACACCGTTCGCGGTTTCCGCGCCTGCCTTGGCCAATGCATCAATGCATGGTTCGATCCCGATGCCGACGAGAACGATATCGGTCTGAATCACCTCGCCTGTTTCGAGCACAACGCCAGTCAGAAGTCCCCCGTCTCCCTCGATGCAGCGGACGCCCGATTCGAGGTGTATTTTTACTTCTCTGCTCACGTGCTCATTTTGAATAAAGCGGGAAACTTCGGGACCAGTGACTCTGGAAAGCACACGATTGAAAGCTTCTACTAAGACGACTTCATGGCCAAGTTTTCGAAATACTGCTGCCGCTTCCAGGCCAATGTAGCCACCTCCTATTATCGTACACCGCTCTGTTCCTGCTTTCATGTCATAGATCAAAGCATCCACATCCTCCTTGGAGCGCACCGTGTGTACGCCCCGTAGGTCCGATCCATCGCAGATAAGGCGCTTGGCATCTCCACCCGCTGACCAAACAAGCTGCTCGTATGCGTATTCCTGACCGTTGCCACAGGAAATTGTTTTCACCAGAGGATCGAGTGAAGAAACATTGCTCCCGCCTAGCAGATGTACATCCCTATCCCGCCAGAATTTCTCGGGTCGAATGAGTATCCTTTCGAAGGTTTTCTCTCCGGAGAGATACTCCTTCGAAAGTGGCGGTCTTTCATAGGGGAGGGCACGACTGCGGTCGAGCAATCCGATGCTTCCGTGGAAACCCTGCTTACGCAGCCCAATGGCAGTCTGAGCACCGCCATGTCCGCTGCCGACGATCAGAACATCGTATTTCTCCATCTGTTAACCCTCCTCCTACAGAATAATCATGACCCCACAGCGGCAAGCATGCATTGAGTGTTCAGTCGGTTCGCGAAAGTCGTCGGCCCATGCCATACAAGAGCCGTGTCTGAAGAAGCTACCCCGATCCTTAATAACGCTCTTCAGGATCGGTACCCAAAGGCAACGATACAGCATGCGAATTGCGAGCTATGCAAATCAAAGGAATGTGTTAATATTCTTCGCTTGCAAAACGGTCTGCTGCAGGATCACTTTACGACGGGCCAGTTTCAGCGAGCCGTCCGTATCCCGCCTGATCAGATCGACGCGTCTGGCCTTCAGCTCCATCTCGTCATCCTCCGCGTGGTGGCGATTGTTGATGACTAGTGAATGAACGGTCCATTCGGTGGGGGTATCGGTCAGTTCGACCTCGATATTGCTCACAAGATGAAAGTGCCGGGTCGGCGGGTCTTCAGCCCATGCGGAGGGCTGCTTGGCGCGGGCTACGCGAATCTTGAGATATTCGAGATCGTCGTCGAAAAAGGCCATCCTTGTGGGACTGAACTTGGCGTCGTCATTCCGGTAGCGTGTTTGCACCCCTGGAATCCAATAGTGGATGTCGTCTGCCAGCAATTCCAGCCATTCATGCAAATGCTCGCCGTCGAGTAGGCGGGCTTCGCGATAGAGAAATTGCTGAATTTCGATAATTAGATCGACGGAAACTGCACGATGTTCGCGGGTTTCGATTTTTTCGGCTTGGTTCACGGTCACCTCAAACTGGTATTTAGCGGACTGGTACGTCGGCCCAGGTTTCTGCATTCATTAGATCGGCCCAGCGTTGGTAGAACGCCCGCTGGTTCGCTTCGTTGATCTGGCTCTGATGGACATTGCCCTTCAGTTCCTCGTGTTCGATACGCGAATCGAGGCCCATTCCAGCATGGAGTTTCTGTCGCCGCGTGACGACACCTGCATTGACAGCGGTGCAATTTTCGAAATTCTCACCGTCGTCCATCTCGAAGACCCCTGCTGGAGAGAAAGTCAGCATCACGCCGCGGCGATATTCTTTCTTTAGTTCCTCCGGGGCATTGGCGTTCAGAAATACCCAGGTATGAAGCTCCGTTTCTCTCGGACCTTTTGGGTTCCACGTGCGGAAGGTGTTGTGCCCGGCCAGGAAGGACAGGTTCGGAAAAACATTGGCCGAACTGAGCGAGGCGACCATCCTGCTGCGGACCTTCCCCAGCCGTTCGGCAAACTTCGCCTCGTGTTCACGCAGATATTCGAGGATTTGCGGCGAATTGAGCGTGGCCGCGTTGCCGATGAAATCCAGGCCGAACTCCCACCCGTGGCCATTGGCGTTGGCGTGATAGGAACGATCGGGCCGCATCGTCGGCTGTTTGCCGAACATGGCGATGAGAGCCGAACTGTGCGTCCATGGAGCGTGGTAGGAATCGCCTACGAAGTTTTCTGCTGGGAACTTCCAGTTGCACTTGAGGCGGGACTTGATGTTGCCGTCGATAAATTCGATGCCGCCTTCGTCATTGTCGAGAATGACGTCGAGATACCAGCGAAAGTCGCCCAGATATTCCTCTAGCGAGGGTGCGTCCGGATCGAAGCAGGCAAAATGCATGCCCTTGTAGCTCTCCACCCGCGCCTGGTGGAGGCCGAGCCGAGACTTATCGAAATTGGACTTACCATCGTAGGACTTTGGTCGGCTGACGCTCTTCAGACTGCCGTCGAGGCCGTATGACCAGCCGTGGAAATTACATGTGAAACGGCGGGCCTTGCCAACTTCGGCAAAACACACGCGGTTGCCGCGGTGGGAACAGGAATTGAGGAAAGTGTGAATCTTGCCGTCTTCGCCGCGCGAAACGATGACCGCATCCTCCCCTATTGTAGTAGTTAGGAAGTCCCCGACCTCTGGCAGTTGCGAATCGTGCGCAACGAAAATCCAGCAGCGTGCAAAAACTCGCTCGAGCTCGAGCGAGTAGATCGCATCGTCCCAGAATATCCGGCGATCAATGTAACCTTCTTCCGCATCAACCCAGTCGTTGACCTTGGAGGCGAGTTCCGCTTTATCGTCCGTTTTTGTGGATAGGTTTGTCACCCCATTCTCCTATTGAAATTGGTTTTCCTGCCGCCATCAGGCCGGTAGGATTTCGGCAAAGCCTAGGCCAGTGACTGTCCCCCGTCAGCATTCAATAGACAGACTGGCTGCATAAAATAAGTGAGTGTTTTGGTTTCATCGCAGTGACTGTAAGGAACGAAGATGAAAGCA
>NVXM01000048.1 GCA_002733865.1 Sphingopyxis sp. | reverse complement strand
GCTCACCCTGAATGAAGCGCTTCATGGACGATCCTTGCGTTAGATCCTGAGAAAATCATAGCAAGAGTTTGAGACAGCGTTTTTACACACTCTGGGCCGGTACCGGCCCGCCGCGACAGCCTGCCATCGGCCAGAGGTGAACGTTTATCTTATCGCCCGCTTTATCGGATGGGTTCTACCCCGATGCCCACAGGTGACTCTGGCAGGCGCTTAGCGTATTTAGCCTCACAGACAGGGCCGGCAGAATCTGCCGCAGATGGGTAGCGTTGATGCGATTGACGATCAGTGTCATCTTGATTCCCTTCGGGTATTAACTACAGGCTGTCCAACAGCCTGACCTCAGTAGCAAGACGCCACTGGGCGTCATGCATTTGTCCGGCGACCTAGACCACCGGCTACTTGTAGCAGTCCAATGAAACCGCATGCATACCGCATCCTCCGACTTGTCCGGGGTTATACCCCATTCACCGGTTGGGTCTGCTATTCCAAAAGATTTTCAGGCCCCATAAGCTCGGATACAACTCCCTCTAACCTGCTCCTCATCTGCTGAGTAAGACGGCCGATACCAAGTACTTGGCAGATCTTCACAAAGTCCCCTTTGTCACCGCACACCGCCAATATGTCTGCCAGCTCCTGAGAACAGATGTAATCAAGCTTCTTTGCTTCTTCGTCTCTACCCTTGATGCGGGCAAGCTGCCGTCCTTCAGCACCTGTTTCCTCGGGCCAATAGAACGTACCTACATCCTCTTTGGTATGCCTTCGGTAGCCTGCTGCAAATTGCACAACTCGCTCTCTGATCTGCCTGCCTGCGCGTTGAAATCCATGCTGCCTCGCCACGCGCCGCACGACTAAGTCCTCATGAATAGGGCCTTCCTGATCAACAAGGTGCAAGACCATTTCCCTGAGCACCGGGTCATAGTCGGTGTGATAGAACAACTCTGAATCTGCCGAAAAACCGCCCAAACTGGCTTTCACATAGCTATGCTGATCATCCTCTACGTCAACTCGGGCAACAGTTGGACCAGCATGTTTCTGTTGCGCCACATCATCTCGATCAGCCTGCTCAGGCACGGCCACTGAGTGGGCAATTTCCTGCTCCCGCACTGCTTCCAGGAGGCAGGTCAACTGCTGGTGTAACTGGTCCAGAGCCTTTGCCTTATTCGTCCACCAGTCCGTGGACCATACCCGGAATAACGTCCAACCCAAACCTTCCAAAACGTTCTGCCGAATCTTGTCCCGCTCACGCGCATACGCAGAGCTGTGGTACATGGCACCATCACATTCAACCCCTGCCAAATAAAGGCCTGGCTTGTCAGGGTGAACGATTGCCATATCGATTCGATAGGCAGACACGCCAATTTGTGGATGCACTATCCAGCCTTTGTCCTGCAACCCTCTTGCCACAGCCACCTCAAACGGCGACTCGTAATCCCCCCTGGAGCCGTGCACTGCCGCCGCCAGCGCCGGAGCCCCACGCTCTGCGTATTCCAGGAAGTGCTTGAGATCGGCCACTGCCCGGGCCTGAGTTCTGCTCAGATCGATGCGTTCTGGGGGCACGGTGGAAAACACAACCATTTCCGAACGAGCTCGGGTCATGGCTACGTTCAGACGGCGCTCACCCCCGGTACGGTTTAGCGGGCCGAAGTTCATGGTGACATGTCCAGTTTCATCCGGGCCGTAGGTGATACTAAACAGAATTACATCCCGCTCATCCCCTTGCACAGTCTCGAGGTTCTTAACAAACACCGGTTCCAGCGTAACGTCCTCGGAAAACGCCCACTCGATAGCTGGATCATCCGAACGCGCCTTGTCCAACAGATCTTCAATCAGACTCTGCTGTTCGGTATTGAACGTCACCACACCGATCGACTGTTGACGTACCGCCGGGTCGCCCGAAGTAAGCCGCCGAACGATTTCCGCCACAATGGCCTTTGCTTCTCCCTGGTTATGCCGGGCTTTGCCTCGCGCATAAAAGCCCTCCGGGCGAACCAGTGACACACCCTTATCCGGATGCACCGGCGCGGGAAAGGTAACTAGCGAGCTGTCGTAGTAACGACTATTGGAGAACGCAATCAGGCTTTCGCGCCGTGAGCGGTAATGCAGGTTGAGGACTCGCTGCGGGATACTGGCCCCTAGCAGCTCATCGAGAATGCTTTCCAGGTCGCCCTCTTCGTCGATATCTCCATCCGGATCTTCATCTGCACGGGCGAAGAAGTTGGTTGGCGGCATCTGTTTCGGATCACCCACTACGATGGCCTGCCTACCTCGTGCTAGCGAGCCTACGGCGTCCCAAACAGTAATCTGCGATGCTTCGTCGAAGATCACCACATCAAACAGGGCCTGCCCCGCGGGCAAGAACTGGGCGATGGATAAGGGAGACATCATCAGGCATGGTGCCAGAGAAGTAATCACGTCCGGCATTTCCTCCATCATCTCTCGCACCGGTTTGTGGCGTGACTTTTTCTGCAGTTCGCGGCGCAGCACACCCCAGGACGAGCTTTGCTTGACCTCTTCTTCGTTAGGAATCTGCCCGGCCAGCCTGGCCGCGATATATTGCGCGGTCAGGTCAGTGAACTGGCTGTCCAGCGCCCTGAAGCGAAGAATAGCGGCTTCATGCTCGGGGGAAGAAAAGGTTCTCAGCACCTCGTCCTCGTCAATCACCGCGGAGGACCACCAGGCACAGTAAGCCGCTTCGAATACATCCACCACCTCGTCCGGCTGAACAGCTCCATTTTCGATGGCGTGAACCAATGGGCCCAGCTGCAGATCCATCGCTTCGGAGCGTCGTCGTACCCAGGCGCACCAGTCACGCAGGGCCATATGATGTTCAATAATGCGTTGGCCGAGGGTGGAGGTTGATCCCAGCGCATCGGCGCAGCTGGGGACCAGATTGTCGAGGGCAGAACCAGTAAGACTTTCAAACTGCGCCTGATAAGTCTTGAAGTCAGCCAGCGCTGCCAAGAATTGAACAATAGCCCGGCCCACCGGTGCTTCCGGCGCCAGCATGTCGTTGGCTTCGTATAATAGCGTACGCATCTTCTCTCGCAGCGCCGCCAGGGAGGCCGCATCTTCCGCCAGCTTGCTTACCGCTGTGCGAGCGCGAGCCCCTAACGCCTGCAACGAAGCCATTGCCTCAGGGTCAGAGTCGTAAGACTTCCACTCCTTCAATCCCTGCAAGACACCGTCCAGGCGTTCAATATGGCTACCAATGTCCCGCAGCTCGCGCAGCACGGCAATATCGTTGTTCGGGTCTGGCTCACCCTGGGCTCCGCCCGCCCGTATCTGTTGCAAGACCTTGCGCTTGGCAAAAAAGGATTTTGGCCACCAACGGTTATTAGCCTCAGTCCAGGCCGCACCCAATCTGTCGGCATCCAGCGCCTTCCAGGCCAAGGGAGCGTACTGACAGCTCAGCTTTGCCTGAGTGGCGATGTAGCGCTTCAACCGGGTGACCGCATCCTCTAGCGCCTCCAATCGATCTGTCGCATTGGGCTCGAGCGCAAAGGAAGCCTGGGTGCGGTGGGCGCCGAGCATTACCTGCCCGAACTCCGCAACCGCAACCAGTTTAGGGAAGGTCATAACGCCGAGCTCAACGTCCAGCGATTTTTCCAGAGCAGCCAGACTGTCGCCCAGCCGCTGCGCAGCAGCCTGCACACTGCCGGCGACGCGCACCAGATCACCTTGCCATTGAGAACTCCATTCGTACTGCGCGATGGCCTGCAAAGGATGATCAACGAGTTTACCTAGCGCCTTGGCCTGCACGCCCAATAAGGCAGCCATATCCCGCAACTGCTGCAATTGCTTATCGTCGTGATGATCTGCGCTGGCCCAACTCAGACTGGCTTTTGCCGCCAGGTCCCCATCACGAACCTTTATACCGATGGCGTAGTGGGGGGTGAGACCATTACGACGAGGCTGATGCAGCGCATTGACCACGAGGTTGAGACGGTCACGCAATGCTTTAAGGCGGTCAGCCTCGACCTGCCACTGGCTGACCTGCGATTGAGCTGCGCTGTTCCAAGATGTCCGTAGCTGATCCAGCACATCCGCCTTCTTCGCCTTGTTTGAATGCAACTGCAGACAAAACTGGCCCAGCCCGATATCCCGAAGTCGCCGGTACACCACCTCCAGCGCAGCGGTTTTTTCCGAGACGAAAAGGACTTTCTTTCCCTTGCCCAGCATGTGAGCGATCAGGTTGCTGATTGTCTGGCTTTTACCCGTTCCCGGCGGGCCAATAATCACAAAATCCTTGCCCCGGTCTGCAGTAGCGATAGCGGCCATCTGGGCAGAATCAGCAGGTAGCGGCGCCAATAAATCCGCCGGCGTGTAATCCTTGTCGATATCCCTTGCGTCGACAAAACGAATGTCGCTGTCGTAAGGTTCTCTAGGCGTATCCAATAGATGTTTTACTACGGGGCTTTCCTTGAGCGCTGCGGAACGGTCTACCAGATCCTTCCACATCAGGTACTTGGCAAAGGAAAAGTGTCCCAGCACCACATCTTCCACCACCTCGAATCCGGGTACGTCCTTGATGGCATGCCGTACACGGGTACAGATGGCCGCCACATCCACGCCGCTCTCATCTTCAGGCAAAGCGCCACCGAGACCGCGAATCTCGATACCAAAATCCTTTTTCAGCATCTCCAACAGGGTGGTATTGAAACGGGGCTCGTCGTCACTGGCGATCATCTTGACGCCGCTGCGCACGGACTTGCGCTCGAGCGTTACCGGCAACAGGATCAATGGGGCGCGATAACGCCGATCATCCTTGTCCTTCTGCTTCCAGAGCAGAAAGCCCACGGCCAGAAACAGGGTATTGGAGCCGCCTTCTTTCAGCGAGGTTTGCGCACGCCGGTATATTTCTACAGCCCGCTTGTCGAGTTCATCCTGGCTCACATCCACCAGCACCTGCTTCTTGGCAAGAGCGTCCCTTGCGTATTCCTCCTTCAGATCCCCGCCGGTACGTTGACGATAGATATCTTCATCCTGATTCTGTGTCTGCAGCTGCGGGAAGGGCGCAATGGAAATGCGTGCGCCACTAGCCAGTGCATCTTCCAGTGCTGCGGGATCGCCACACACGATGGTCAGGCTGCTCTTGCTGGACTTATGATTGATCAAGGGGTTTCGAGCGGAAAGATCGAGCAATTTTCGCTGCCAACGATCCAGACGACCGCCTGGGGTTTCCTCGACGGGGTCCGCCTCAACCATGACGGTGCTGCCAGGCAGACTCGGCGCATCCTCGAGACCCGGCTCTACCGACTCACCGACACCATCCATAGCAACGGTGCTGTCTATCTTCAGCCCAAGGCTGAGGGGGTTGATCCTGTGTCCGCGGGCCCGACGGATATCGACAGCGGCAATGAAGTCATGGTCCTTCTCCAACGCCAGCTGCCTGGCACCCTCCTGCACGGCCCCCGAGAAGGGCACGGCAGGATGCTGGGTCATCAGTGTCGTTTCGATCAGGATCAATTCCTGGAGAGGAATGCGCTGACGCAGAATTTCAGCTTCTTCCACCACCACACTGGCCAGATCTTCCTTTTCCAGCCACAGCCCCACCAGTGCATGCCCCTTGGTGATGATCACCATGGGGTTCAGCTGTGCCTGCTCAAGGGCGGCGGCAAACAGCAGCGTAGTATCCAGACAGGTCGCCACCTTGGCACTTTCAATCTGGCTGGGCAGCCGCACCTTCTGGCCATCTCTCTCAAAGCTGGCGGGCGGTAACGCATAACCCAACTGCATTTTCACTATGGCCGAATAGATAGCAGAGGCCAGCAGCCAGACGCGCTCGCGGCTATTGGTACTGTAACCGTCAATGCCGTCCGGCTTGCCCGCCTTGCGCAGAATCTGGCTGGCCTGCCCCAACAGCCGATCTACCGCCGGATCATTGGGCGTACAGAAAGCCGCCAATAGCTCGGGCATATAGCCCGCACCGCCCCACTCATTGCGGGCCAGCAGCTCCACCGGAATCACCCGCTCAGCCAGCGTGTCGTCCCCCTGACGAACCCGTATGGTCACCGTGCCGCGCATGGATTCCGTCAAGCCGAAGAGAAAGCCGCCATCAAGTTCCAGATCGCGATCCTTCATGCTGAGCAAACCGCCGGCGGCCAAGCGATCCACTACCCAAATTTTCTGCTTCACAAACGCAGGCGATGCCTCCAGCACGACCGACAGATCAGACAGGGCCTGCTCGCTGTCCAGGTTCTCGATCTGTAACTCGCGCAGCAACGCAAAAGCACTTTGATGGCAGGCGAAGTTGATCTTTCCCACCAGGGTCGCGTGGATTTTCATTGTTGATTCCTGGTTGGACATGCCGCTTGCCTCCATGGTTTTCCTCAGCATCGTGCTTGACGGTTTGTATTCACATCAGTTGATGTGAACTGGACTTCACGTCGCCGCTCTCAAAGACGATGGCTAATGCCTCAAGGATGGTCGATTTTCCATAGTCATTGCGGCCGACGATGCCGGTCATGGCTTCGTCGATAGGAATGACGGTGGTGGCGCGGTAGCGGCGAAAATGGGTGAGCTTGCCGGATTTGAGGTACATGGTGATTTCCTTGTCTACAGCTGGCCGGAGAAGGCTTTTATACTGAGAGATTCAAACAGCGAAGAATTATCCTCAACATATAACTCTGTAGCTTTCCCGCTAATTGCGAGAAATTTATCTTGGAGCCCCGAAGGCGGGATTGGAATCTCCATTTCCTTTATCTGCGATGTAGTCAAGTTCTGAAATATTGCCCCGGCCTGTCGAGATGCATGAGTTGATTTCAGAAACATCATGAGCTCGCAAAGAAATGCTGGCCTGACTTTATTAGCATCAAGCTCTTTGAAAGCGATAAAACCATCATGGATACATGCATCAATAGCGAGCACAGAGGTTAAGCCGACATTCCCGCTAACAGCCATTACCACTGTGCCGGCTTCAATTGGTCGACTCTTTTTGGCCCCCTCTTCCGTAAGAGAATCAATCATTGGGGTGACCACTTTCCCGTCCCGAGTCAGGTCCGCAACCATCAGGCGAGGTACAGGCCCACCATAGAAACGTGGATCACCTTGGGGGCGTGGCGAGCTACCTCTAACAATTGCACAGAGGTTGTCTACCCGCAAAGTTAGCCACCCCTTCGGATTGGTCACCGGATCACCAAACATGTCCAGAAACACGGCGCGGAGGAAGTCGTCGGCGAGCTGGATGGCTTGTTGGCGTTTGCGGCGGATGGCGTCGGCCTTGTCGAGGATGGCAGCGATGCGCTTTTGTTCAGTCAGGGGTGGGAGGGAAATTTCCAAATCCCTGAGCACATTTAACGTAATGCCCTTGACCGTCGCTCCCTTACCCTGCTCTTCCAAGAACTGAGCTTTAGACTCTAGAAAGCGAAACAGATAACGGATCAACAGTTTAGATTCATCCCTGATTTGTAGCGCTTTCAAGTCCTGATTTATCGCCATATCGACCTTATTGATAGCGACTTTGCCAAGAGCCATTCGGGTAGGAACGATGATGTTACCCGCAGGAATAACATTCGTTGAAGAACCACGAACGGCAAGCTCAGTTATGCAGTCTTCAGTTCTCTCAAGAATCCCGCTTTTTAAATCCTTGACTGAAGCCCAAGGAATCGTCCCACCCCAGTACTCAGGCATTGACTTACTTGGCGTGCCACCACCTTTTATATCAACGAGATCACCTAGCATTTCCGCAGGCCAACTCACAGCATCCCCTCCAGTTCATCCAGATCCGCCATAATTTCCTGCTCCAGCCCCTTGAGCCGTTGCAGTATCATTTTTGGGTCCTCGTACTCTTCCTGCTGGTACACAACTTCCTTGTAGCGGTTTATCGAGAGGTCGTATTTGTTGGCTGCGATATCTCCGGCCTGCACGACAAAAGCCTTTTTGGTCTTGTCACCAAAGATGGTGTTGATGGCGGTAGCGCTGAGGTTGCTTTCAACCATCTGCCGATACTTTTTCCATTGTGCAATGGCGTCGGGCAGATCGTTACTATCCTCGCCCTTGAGCGGGGTGCGCTTGTCGTCTAGTGAAAAACCATCGGCCTGCAGATCATAAAACCAAACGCGCTCAGTAGTGCCACCCTTGGTAAAGATCAGGATGGCGGTGCTGACGCCGGCGTAGGGTTTGAATACGCCACTGGGCAGACTGATGATGCCTTCGAGCTGGTTGTTCTCCAGCAACTCCTGTCGCAGTTGCTGGTGGGCCTTGGATGAGCCGAACAGCACGCCGTCCGGCACGATCACGGCGGCGCGGCCGCCGAGTTTGAGCGAGCGCAGGATATGGGCGACGAACAGCAGCTCGGTCTTTTTGGTTTTGACCAGGCCGAGTACATCGGGGTTGGTGTTGCTTTCGTCCAGGCTGCCTTTGAACGGCGGGTTGGCGAGTACCACGTCGAAGAAATTCTCTTCCTGCCTGGGGTAATGCTCCTTGATCGACTTGCTGAGGCTGTCCTGATACAGGATGTTGGCCCCGTTCACGCCGTGCAACGTCATGTTCATGCTGGAGACGCGCAGCATGGTGGTATCGAAGTCGAAGCCCCAGAACATCTGCGTGTTGATATGCTCGCGCCAGGGCTCCAGCAGGTCGCCGGTATAATGCGCATTGCCTTCTTCATCGGTGAAGATACCCGCATCGCTGGAATACTTGCGGTTGAGGTACTCCATGGTACGGGCAAGAAATCCGGCGGTGCCGCAGGAGGGATCGCAGATCATGTCGGTCGGCTGCGGGTCCAGCAGTTCGATCATCGCATCGATGATGTGTCTGGGTGTGCGGAACTGGCCGTTTATACCGGCAGTAGTCAGCTTGCTGAGCAGGTACTCGTAGATATCGCCCTTCACATCGCTCTGGGTCAGCGGCAGATCGTTAACCATTTCCACGGCGGAAGTCAGCACTGACTCGTTCTTGATCTCCAGATCGGCATCCTGCATGTATTCGCTGATATGCCCCAGGGCCTGAATGGCAGAACCCTCTGGCCCGAGACCGTCTTCAGCATCGGACACCTGACCTAGCTTGGAGAACCAGGGGTATACCTTAGTTTTCAGGTGAGAATGCAGTTGTTTGCCGCCCATGTGGTGGAAGTTCTTCCAGCGCAGTAGCTGCCCTTCTGGCGTCTGCGGAAAGAGGCGATCAAAGGTCTTACCGGTGCGATTTGCCTTCCGCTCAGCCACGTCTTCCTGCATATCGAGCATGCGGGCGAACATCAGGTAGCTGATCTGTTCGATCACGGTCAGCGGATTGGTAATGCCACCGGTCCAGAATTTCTCCCAGAGCTTGTCGATGTCGTTGCGGATTTTGCCTGTAAGCATCAAATGTTCTCGTATTCGTTTTCAGTTTCGTTTGGGGAGGCATGCTGGTCAGACTCTTCTTGATCGCTGGTAAGCAAAGGCGTTGAGGCCTCAAGCTCCTGATCATCGTCAAGTGCTTCCACGATCAGCGACAGACGTTCACTTTCAAAGTCCATGTGAGCCGGTTCCATCGCTGGCAAGGTTTTGCTGACCTTGGCCGAGAGCTGGTTGAAACGCTCGACCTTGCCGTAGAGACCCTGCTGGCCAGCCAGGGCCTTCACGGTGCTGTTGTAGTGATTACTCACCGTACTGAGAGTGCCGCCAAGCTTGCTGAGGCGCTCAGCCACAGTACATACCTGGTTGTAGATATCACCAGCTTTCTCACTGATCTCCCGTGCTTCAGCATTGCTGCGCTCGATCATCCACAGATTCGAAACGGTTCTCAGAATGGGGATCAAGGTAGTGTGCGATACCAGTACGATGCCTTTCTTGTAACCGTACTCGAAGAGATCCTTGTTGTGCTTCATCGCCTCGATATAGGCCGGCTCAATGGGCATGAACATGAGCACGAAGCTGGGGCTGCGCATGCCGACCAGATTGGTGTAATCCTTGGAGGCCAGGTCGTCGATATGCTTGCGAACCGCTTTTACATGCTCGGCCATCGCCAGCTTGTAGCCATCCGGTGACTCTGCCGAGACGGCGCGGTCGTAAGCTACCAGCGAGACCTTGCTGTCGATAATGATGTGTTTGCCATCGGGGATCTTGATCAGGTAATCCGTTTGCTTGGGTTTGCCTTCGGCATCATTGAACGCGCTTTGCACCTCGAAATGCGCCTCTTCTACCAGCCCGCTCATTTCCAGCGTACGGCGTAATTGTGCTTCGCCCCAGGCGCCACGCTGCTGGGAATCGCCCTTCAGTGCAGAGGTCAGGTTGTTGGCCTCCTTGCTCATTTGCAGTCCGATATCCAGTACTTTGCGGATTTCCGCATTCAGGCTGCTGTTACCCTGCAGGGAGGCATCGTGAACATCATTGATCCGTTTCTGGAAACCTTCGATCTGTTCACGGAATGGCCTGAGCATGCCATCGATACTCGCCTGGCTGGTTTGCGTGAAGGTCTTGCCCTTCTCTTCAAAAATCCTGTTGGCGAGATTCTCGAACTCTTGGGTCAATGATGCTTTCGTTTCGGCGAACTGCGCCATCTGCTCCTTGAAGTGCTGCTCGGTTTTCTGAAGGGTGGTTTTGAGCTCGGTATGCTCACTGCTCAGTTTCTGGAAACGATCCTGGGCCTGCTGGAGTGTTTCTGACAACCGATTAACGGATGCCTTGGATTCCTCTAGCTGCAACCGGACCTCCTGCTCGACGATTTCCAGACCTTTGACGCGCTTTCCTTCCGCGGCCAGCTCGTCTTTTACTCGTGCGGTATCATCCTGCAGGTTCTGCGCTTTTGACTCGGCGGCTTGTAGGCGCTCGCGCAACTCGTTCACCTGCTCTTTACTGGCGCGCAGATCTGCCAGGGCTGTTTCCGACTGGGTCTGGGCGGCATGCTGTTGCTGAACGGCTTGCTCAAGCCGTTGACCGAGAGACGCAAGCTCTTGTCTGCGTTGCTCAAGGTCGCCCTCTAACCGTTGGCTTGTCGCTTGCGCGCCACTCAACTCACCCCGCAGTGCACTCTCTTGCAACTGCTGCTGATGCTTTTCCTGCTCGGCTTCACTCAGCCGTGCCTGCAGCGAAGCATTCGCTGTCAGGGTCTTTTCCAGCTCCGACTGGACTTGCTCGAGCTTTGCAGTCAGCGCTGCTGATTTTTTTGTCTGAATGACTGATGCCAGCAAATAGCCCAACGCCGCACAAATGATCGAAGCAATGACGGCAAGGACGATGACTTCTGTTGTCCACTCAATGGATTGCATTTCTGTATCTCTTAATGCGTTGCAGGGGTTTCGGAGCGCAGGAAAGGTTCAAGCACTGCGACGAGCTCACTCACATCATCCGGGCTGAACACACCGTCTATGCCTTCATGGGAGATGTTGTTGAAGGGCGACTCATACAGCGTGTCGATCATGATCGAGCCAAACTGGGCGATATGGTTCTTCAGCAGGTTCATGAAACGCACCTGCTGGGCTGTCAGTTTCGGGTGGGCGTGGAGGAAGAGTTTGAAATGCTCTTCGACCGCCTGGGGGTCGAGCCCGACCAGCTCGCGAATGGTGAGCTGAAGCTGGTCCGCCGTGCGGCCATAGAACTCGTTCAGGACCTCCAGACTCACACCCGGATTGCTGGTGAGAATGGTTGAGGTGAGGGTCTTAAGCTCCGCTTCGGCGATGGCTTCTCCCTGGTGAATTTTCTGCAATACGGGGTTGGCTGCCAGCATGTCATCGAGAATGGCCTTGAGCCTGCGCCGGTAGATCATCGCCTCGTTCGCGCCAAGTATCACAACCTTGCGCTCGGCAATCTCGACACCATCATCACGGGTGCGTGTTGCCGGCATTGGATAGTCGCCAATGGTACCTGTCTGCCGATACTTCATGATGCCGCGCAGCTCCTTACGAGCATGTTCCAGCTTGTCGATACTGGGTGTATTCCAGAACGCTGCACCACGAACCTCGGAGATTACCGCATCCTTCTGGCGCACCGCCTGAATATTCACCGCCAGTTTGTCCAGCTCTGCCAACAGCTGAACTTTGCCATCGTCAAAGCAACTGGCCTGATCGACAAGGCAGCATTGAATGGTCGCCATCAGCTTATCCAGCGCGGTGGCATGCTTGTCGCGTAGTACGCGTGAAGCCATCAAAGGGGCAATGGTGTCGGACAGAAGATGCTGGGTTTTGGCGTTCAATGTCTTCAGCTGATCCGTCTGCTGCAGCTGATGTACCACCCGCAGCTGGCGGCGAACTGCAATGCTGTCATCCGGCAGGTCGTTGATATCGGCGCGAAGTAGATCTATTACCACATCGAAGGCAGCTGCGTGATTGTGCTTAAGGGCGCTCTGCGCCAGGGCCAGCCGCGACTCAAATGTCGTCTGCAACAGTGATTTGCTACCCGTGTCCTCCGGCTCCTTGTACTCCTGCTCGAAGAAGTCGAAGTTGCTGTAATGGTCAAAGATCAGGAACTCGGTCTTGTCCTTGCCTGGACCAAAGAGATTGGGACGCAAGCGTGTACCGCGGCCGATCATCTGCCAGAACTTGACCCAGGATTTGACAGGCTTGGCGAATACCAGATTGACCACCTCTGGCACATCGATGCCGGTGTCGAGCATGTCTACCGAGATGGCGATACGGAAGTCATTGTCCGCCTTTTTGAACTCCTTGATCAGGCTCTCCACATGCGGGATGGCATTGTGGATGACCTTGCACACCTTGCTGCCGTATTGGGGGTACAGCTTGCAAAACAGCTTTTCCAGATGCTCGGCGTGATCCTGCCGCTGGGCAAAGACAATCGTCTTGCCGACCAGGGAGCCGGTCTCATCCTTGATGCCGTTGTTGACCAGGTTTTCCAGGATAAGCCGATCCGTATCCTCGCTGAAAATCTTGCGGCCGATATCCTTGCCAGCGATGGTCGTGCGGCGCGCCTCTTCTTCACCCAGGTCCTCTTCCAGCTGGTGTTTCTGCTCATCCGTCAAATCGTTGTAATGAATACCGTCGCGAAGAAAATCGGTGGTCAGATCCTTGACGCGAAACGGTGCGAGATAAGGCGGCTCATTGTTGATTGCCGCGTCCAGGCCGAATTCGAAGGTCGGATCGGTGGTTTCGCAGTCGAAAATATCAAAGGTGTTGCGGCTGATGAACTTTACCGGGGTGGCAGTGAGGCCGATTTGTAGAGAATCAAAGTAATCGAACAGGTCCCGGTATTTGTTGTAAATACTGCGATGGCTTTCATCAGCAATGATCAGATCGAAGAAGCCCACATCGAGCTGGGCAAAGCGGTTCATCATGCCGGGGTAGGTCGCAATGTATATACGCGCGTTCTGGTCGATCTTGTTTGTCTCGCCAATAACGCAACGTGGCTCGCTGGGCAGGTTTTGCTTGAAGGCGTCGTCGGCCTGTACTCGCAGCTCCTTGCGATCGCACAGGAACAACACCCGCTTGGCCCAGCTGGTACGCAAAAGCAGTTCGGCTAACGCGATCGCGACGCGTGTCTTGCCGGTTCCCGTCGCCTGAATGATCAACGCTTTGCGGCGCTGCTGCTGAAAATGGGCAGCAACCGTCTTGATAGCCTCGATCTGATAAGGACGGTCGGCGATGCTCAGCTCGGGGTTGTGCTTTTCCAGTTCGCCAATGCGGTATTGCCGCTGGTAAATCAGGTATTCAAGGCTCTCCTTGCTGTAGAGGCCATACACCGGCCGATAGGTGTTGTATTGGCTGTCATCCCAGATGAAAGTCTCATAGCCGTTGCTATAGAAGATGACCGGGCGCTGCATACCCATGCGCTCGAAGCCGTCGGCGTACATGCGTGCCTGTTCACGTCCAGCCTGAAGGCTGACATTGCCGGATTTCTTGGCCTCCAGCACGGCGAGCGGCTGGCCATTGTCGCCCCAGAGCACATAGTCGGCGCGGCCTTTACCCGAGACGTTGGCAGGGAAATCGACGTCGACCTCATGGCCCACCTGGGCGGGATTGCTGACATCCCAACCGGCTTGCAGCAGCATAGCGTCTATCAGGAGCACACGGGTTTTGGCCTCGCTCCATTGGAGACTGTCGGCCACCTGTTGGCTTTGCTGTTGGCGTTTGTGCTGATCCGGTTTAGCTGGCGGGTCGAGCTTTTCGAGATTGCGAATGCGCTCTTGATCGAGCCGCTCCATTACCCGCTGAAGCTCTTCCTGTTGCTTCTGAAGCTCCTTTTCGTAACTGGAAACGGACTGCTGGAGCTGGCTGAGCTCTGCGGTCGGGTCCTTGACCTCAACGAGCGCCGGAAGATCTGCCTGGGCAACCCCGTAATATTTCATAGCCATGTACTTGGCCAGTTCATGGGCCGCATTGAGCGCCAGCTTGGCGCTGCGCAAATCACCCTCGCCACCATGGGCGCTGTCGTTACCCTGAATACGCAGAAAGTTGATCTGGTAGATCAGCGACTTGCTAACGCAGTCAGTGAAAACCGGGTTTTTGACCAGATCGTAAAAGCTTGACTGCGGTAGGCGAGGCAGCAGCTCTTCCTTGTAGACCGCCTTGGTCAGCTCTTCGGCGAAACTGCGCAAGCGAGTCAAGGCGCTACCCGGATCAATATGCAGTACCGCCTCGGCCAGTCCGGCCAGGTTCGCCAAGACCTCGTTACCGGGTCGCAGAAACTCGAAGTTGACTGATTTCATGTAAATAATTCTATCCATGTAGATCGAATTGCGAAGATCGTGCCAATCG
>NVXM01000047.1 GCA_002733865.1 Sphingopyxis sp. | reverse complement strand
CGCCAAAGTAGCGCAACCGGTACTGCAGAGCCTGCTGCGTGAAGCCGCTGACCTGTCGTTCAATCGCATCACAATCGACGGCGATACCTCGACCAACGACTGCTGCATGCTGATCGCCACCGGCCAGGCGGACATGGCGGAGATTACCGAAGCCACAGGCGAGGACTACCGTCAACTGGCCGATACCATCAAGGCGATCATGCTCGAACTGGCGCAAGCCATCGTGCGAGACGGCGAGGGCGCTACCAAATTCGTCACGGTACAGGTCAATGGCGGCAACAACCGGGACGAGTGTCTGGACGTGGGCTACGCCGTGGCACACTCGCCGCTGATCAAGACCGCACTCTTTGCCTCGGACCCCAATTGGGGTCGGATTCTGGCCGCCGTAGGGCGCGCCGGCGTACCCGAGCTGAATGTGGAAAAGATCGACGTCTATCTGGATCAGGTCTGCATCACCCGCAACGGCGGGCGTGCCGAGGAATACACCGAGGAGCAGGGCGCTGCCATCATGGCCCAGGCGGAGATTACCATCCGGATCGAGCTCAATCGCGGTGAGCACAGCGAAACGCTATGGACCACCGACCTGTCCCACGAGTATGTGCGTATCAACGCCGAGTACCGCACCTGAGCAGATTCAAGGCCCGCAATACTTAGGGTCGATCGGTGTGCGCTCGACGCGCCATCGACCGACCTGATTGATCACCAGCTTGCGTCCTTCGGTCCCGGCCCTGGCAGGGCAGAACCGGAAAGTGCCCGCCTGAAAACCGCCGTTGAGCAGTTCCGTCTGGCCATGGGCGTTGAACCGCACGTATTTAGAGACGGGTCTGTTGGCGTGAATGTGCAAGCGGGTATCAGGCGGCAATTCCCGCAGGACTGTGTCGCTCGCGCCCGGAGCGCCATCGTTGTCCTTGTCGATGAAAATCACCCAGCCACTGTTCCAGTTGCCACTGACAGGCGCAAGGGTAAGCGTGCGGTTCATCCGAACGGCTTCCTCGCGAGTGACGGACAGCCCGAGCGCGAGATTGTTCAGGCCGGTGCTCATACGTTGCTGATCGACCATTCTGCCGAAGCCCGGGATGCCGATGCCGATCAGAATTGATACCACGGCGAGAGCCACCGTCAGCTCTATAAGTGTAAAACCGCGAGAGCACATATTCGATCTTCCCTGATGATGGATAAAAGGGCTACCTCCTGTATGCCCTTATGAAATATGACCGCAGCTAGCTCCAGCCGAAAATTTTAGCGCCAGCATTCTTCGAGCGTGCGGCCACTGCCCGTACGGCCTCTGTCACCACGCGCGTTAAGCGTCAGGTTTCCGCAATCAGTGTCGTTAAATTGCTGGGTCGCAGTAAGGGTATATCCGCCATCATTTGCAGCCTGGCCGATTGTCAGTGTGTAGAAGTCGGCATACCGAGCTTCATTGATTCCTAGCCGGGCACGGTTGGCATTGTCTGTTAGGTACGCGTTGTTCTGCGCGTAAAAGCGCTCCTGGCGCGCTGCAGCTTCTACCAGAAGAGACTGCCCCTCGGTGCGATTGCCGCGGAGCACATACTCGCGATAGCTTGGATAAGCTATCGCAGCGAGTATGCCAATGATCGCTACCACGATCATCAGCTCGACCAGAGTAAAGCCCCGGGAGGCCCTAAGTTTAATAAGGATCATTAAGGTGCTTCCTGTTCAAGCAAATATTGCCAGCTTTGACGGCCTTGTTCATTTGGCGGAACAAAGAAACCGATCACGTCATCATTACCGTATACGAGACCATCCCCGGTGAGAGCTACACCGCCTGGGGCTCCAATCTGTATCCCTGAGGGAGGAATGCCGGCGCTTGTCCTGTCCTCGCGGCCTATGCGCCCATCACGGTTGTAATCGAACGGCGGCAGTTGGGTTCGTGCGCCGGTCTGCGCATTGATGCCATAGATAAAGCTGCTGAGCCCGTCCGCGCATGGATCTTCATTGGGGATGTTCGTCCCGAAGAGAAGGGTGCTACCGCGCGCGAGCATCTCATTAACCATCAGCTCGCCGTTGAGGGTGTTACCCACTTTCAGGTCCAGATACCACCCACGACGTCTGACATTCGTCTCGGCAGCTTCCTGAACCGGTGTGGTGCCAGGGTTGTACCATTCAACGCTGCCGTCACTTATCACACGCACAAGGCTGGTTGTTGATCCTTCTTCCCCGGTGAAGGTGGTATTTGCTTGTGTAGTGATGACTCGCTCTTCCATGTTGCCGCGATTCGCTCGCGCATCTCCCGCAGTCGTATTCTGCGCACGAGTATAACGGTCCCAGACGGCGTAAATGCTGTTCGCCTTGCTGGTGTCAGGAGCTGCATCGGAGGTTTCGAAATACTTGCCTGTACCCACAATCACCAGATAGCCCAGGCGAGTGGGATGTCTTACCAGTGAAGGTATGGCAGTTATAGCCTGAGGCAAGGCAGAATCGTTGTTGTATCGTGCACGGAACATCGGTTGCCCGCCATAAGCCACCTTGAAGGTCGATGGTGTTATGGTGCTTTGTAGAGACCGGTCAAACGGATCTACCGAGCTGCTCGTAGTACCCGTAGAAACCAAATCAAAGCGCCACAGATTTCCGCGTAGATCGCCTGCGTACGCATAATCGACTACCCCGTCACTGTTATTGTCAGCACCGCGGACGCTGGAAAGACCATTCGGCAAACCAGAGCCGTCATCTACCGTCAACTGGCTAATCAGGCTTCCGTCGCTTATATCGATAACAAAAAGCGCCGCGACGTCGTTAACTGCGGTATCGGGATTAGTACTGTCGTAGCCGTTGCCGAGGAGTACACCCCACTGACCAGTATGGAGACGAACAATTTCAGGTCGCGCAAAGGTATATCCGAGATCGCCATAGTCAGCGGTTTCATTGCTGATCTCCCAGAGTAATTTTACGCCTGAACCGTCTACGCCTGGGTCAGTGATATCGAGAGCAAAAAGCGACTTTCCACCGGCACGTAGGGTTCCGACAAGAACTGTTCGCCACTCTCCATCTATATACACATCCCGGACAACGGGGCTGCCGTCGACAAAGAAACGGTGCTCACCACCTTGATAGCTCTGGCCCGTGAGTACTGGTAGGTTGGGAACAACCGCGCTAGGTATGAAAGCAAAGGCTTCTTGCCCCCCCTTTAATCCCCCGGTGTCCTCGGTGTGGATAGCATGTAGCATGCCATCGTTGGCGCCAACATAAAGTAGTTCTGGTCGGTCCGCTGTTTGGCGCAAGTAAGTGAGATACTCACCTCGATCCCCGTCAATACGATCCATCAGATATGGAACATTTCCTGCTGTACCAACCGTCACAGGGCTCGAATTGATAATGTCACCGAACAACGAATTTCGCTCGCGAAAATCATCATCAGCGGATCCCTCACCCGAACGGTTGCCCCTGAGATAATCTACTCTTGCAGCGCCACGGCCATCCGAGGTGCCGCTAAGCCCGTCTGGATTGAGATTGAAAATTGCTTGTTGCGCGGCATTGAGGTTAGTCCAGCTAAAACTACGAAGACCGGATGTGCCGCTACCCCCACCCATAAGTATATTGCGGGACCCTTCGCCTTGAGCTGTGATTTCATCAGCCGCAGACCACACTTCTTCAATTGTTACGACACCTCCCGGGAGGCGTCTCACATCTTTTCGAATCAAATCCCCGCTCCAGCCTCCGGTGCTGTCGTAGGAGGATTCGAAAATTCGGTTCGTGATGCTCAGGTCATCTGGATCGCTGGCGTTGAGGCTGACCGACGAGGACACGCCAGGCCGGCCAGAAGTAGAGTTTCGTTCCGCAATACGGCTCAGCACATCCTGGAATGAACGAACCAATGCCTCTGGGCTATCTGCGCTAAAGAACTCGCCACGCGAGTTTATGGCCGTATGCCAGAGGTCGTAAACATTATTGTCACTGCTGACTCCTGCAGCGGGCCAGTCTTCAGAGCCGCTTAGCAAATTCTGGTACGCCGCTCCTGCAAAGGTGCTTCCCGTCCACTCAAGGCCTGCCTGATCAAGAGCGCTGGTCAAGGAGAGACCTACGGTAAAATTCACCATATGTTGCCAAGTAGCTGGATTGTTGCGTGGATCCCAATACTGCTCTTCCGCACTGATGCTGGTGAAACGGTTGAACGGTTTCAGCTCGTTATCTATGGTAGGCCGCAGATCAGTAGACCAATAGTGCATGGCGAGGTCAGCGAGTGTGTTTTCTGTTGTATCTGCATATGGGCTCCGCGACCCGTTGTAGCTGCTCCCGTCTGGTAAAGTGGAACTGCTGTGGTCGGGCCTTAAGGTTCCGCTAGGACTTCCGTCTGCACCGTTCCACATTCCATCTGTCATCATAATGTGGAAGCTAGGTCGACATGCAAGCACTGGATTGGTGACCGTGGCACCGTTGCCACCAGACGAGGTAAAGGGATTAGGGTTGGCGGCCCAAGCAGCATCCGTTTGTAGAAACTTGCCGGCACGGTCTAAGGACACGCGAAGAGGAGTGCTCTGATCAAATTGCAAGTTTCGCATCCACTCGAAAAAGTTGGATTTGTGCCTTGCGGTATAGTTGCGAAACCTATTGTTGTTGCAGTTGCCGGAATTGAGGGTTGTGCAGCCACCCAGGCTTTGCCAAGTAAAACGAATCGATGGAGGCAAGTCATTGAAAGCGAGAGTTGCGGCACTCAAAGTAGCCAGCGCGCGATTGCGGTAAAAAGAGTACCAGTTTGCGAAGTTCTGTCTTTCATCGATGCCTCCGGGCCCAGAGGTATTGCCAACTTCTACCAGGGTATAACAGTCCTCATTATCGGTACCGGCCGCGCAACCGGGGTTCAATATATAGTAATAGGCGAATACAGGCCGTTGGCGTAGATCAACCCTGGCACGCCGGTCGCCGCCTCCGCTGGTTTGTGCGCATAAAGAGGAGTTGTTCGTGTATCCAGCCCCGGTAAAGCGGCATGAGCTATTACCTGTGCGCTCAATAGTGTATTGCACCCCCCCGGGGGTCGTTACAGTTGTTGATGCTCCATTGCGTAGGTTCACATCGACAAAGAAATCGGTAGCCGGGTTTTCTGCCAGATTATAAATCCTTCCAGTGGGTGCGGCGTAGTTGGTTGAGCTACCATAGCCATAGTTCTGGGTAGAGTTGATGTCATCATTCCAGGACACACGATAGTCAGTAGACAGGTTGGACGTGCCCAGGGTCGGCTGCAGCCCGTTATGACTGGCATTGGTAAAGCTTGTGGTATACCCGGGTGAAGCAGTACTGCCGTCAGAATTCAACCGAACAGGTACCAGATATTCAATCTCTGGATCATAATACATGCCGTTGTAACTTCCGGATTTGCTACGCCGGGTATTTCTTACCGCGTTGTCATTTGCTCCCATCGCGTCTGGCGCAAAAGCCCATCGCATACTTCCAGAATCATCAAGTGTGAATACAAGATTTGGGGGCACTGAATCCACAAGCATCAATGGCTGTTGACTAACGTCTAGCGCGGCCGCACTGACCAGCCCGCCATGCAAATACAGGCTGAAGGTCAGGCAGCTTAACGCTGTGGTGGTCAGACTCTTGTATGATTTCATAATCCGGTCCCCGGCATTAAAGGTAGACGCGCAAGGTTGTTGAGCGCAGATCGACTCGGCAATTCTCGTCCGAGGACGTAGCGTTTATTTCGTGTCGTGCCTGGCCTACGCCTGCCTGATAGTTTCCATACTCTGGGTTCTCCGATTCGCCCTGGGAAGCGCCCCCTAGAAAGGGTACGGCGTACCACAGAATGTTCTGATCAAACTCAGTGCCGTCGCCGGGAGAGTATTCTTTTACGCCAGCAAATCCAGTTTCACCCGCGGCGAACGCTTGAGAGAATGCCGGTTCCTGGTCGAGGATGCATGGAAGGTCCGCAGGTAGCCCTGCGGGGCAAGTGAGGGTCGCGTTGGGTGGCGCAAGCGAAAAGATATTTCCATATCGTGCCACGGGTATAGGGGGGTAATTGCCCGGCGTGTTTTCAGATAGCTTTCCAGAGACTCTATACTCTCCGTCACGTAGACCAGCTTCCGACGCGTTGAAGCAGCCCTTTTGATTGACCAGGTTGCCGGTAGTTCGAGACTCTAGCGCCGCCTCGCGCATGTTCGAGACAGCAAGTGCAGTCAGAATGAGCAAGAACACAAGTGAGAGAATCAACGCGGCCCCGCGTTCATCACGACCTCTCGGGGCTTGAGAGCGATAGTTGTGATTGTTCATCGGGTCAGATTCCTGAGATTGATTGTGCTTTCGGTTGCCAAATAAAGCGCACGGTCGGGCGCCGCGGCACCGGCATTGCCATTATATGTCTCTTGCCAGTACTCAAACGCAGAGCTTTGGGTATCGCTGGCAATGTTGTCAAAGCGACTCCGGATGAGTGCCGCATAACGCACTGACTGGATGCCAAATCCGGTGGCGGGGGACTCAGTGTAGGAATCAGCCTGACGGCTACCGTCTGCGGCTATTCCGAATTCAAATTGCAAGTCGACTACGTTATCGAATAGTGGCTGGTCGTTGCACAAAAGGCTCCCGCCAGTGAATGTCAGGTCGACCACCAGGTTGGTTGCACCAGTTGGGAGTTCATATGGCTGCGGCGGCCCTGGCTGGGCAATCCCATCGCAGGCGGTCAATCCTGGAAGGTGGGGTTGATAGCGCAGGCAAAGCCGGCTGTTGTTAGGGTCGAAGTTGATCGTCTCTCCCGCAGCAAAAGTACAATTGCCTATGTTTTCCTGACGAAAGGCGTATTGAGGATCATCGTCTGGGCGAATCTGGTAGCCAACTCGTCGAAGCTCTTCCTCAAGGATCAGCAAAGCGTATCGGGCATTTTCTGTGTTGTCAGACTGACCTTGCTGGAAAAAGTAATTGCTTTTGTTGTCCACGTAAATTTGCGTTATACCCAGAATGAGTAAGCTGCTGATGGCTAACGCTATGAGCAACTCTATAATCGATAAGCCTCGCTGGGTGAGGAGGAGTAATTTATTCATATCTGGGTCCTCACGCGGTAGGTACAGATCTCATTGTCTCCATCGGCGTCGAGCAAGCATTGCTCACCTGAAGCCCGCCAGGCAATCTGAACCTCAAGCGCTGAGCCCGCGCCACATGCTCCTTCCGCAGTAGTTCGGCACACGTAATATTGCCCGCTGATAGCGTCAGTGTCGGCACCAGGCATAAGCCGGCGGACTTTGTTTCCCCAGCATCCAACCTGGTCTTCCATAAGAAACGCATTGCCAATCTCGCGGCAATCTCCTGCACTGCTTGGCAACTGCGCGGTAAAATAGAACGCATTCCCATCAGTCGCTGTGGTTGGGCTGGCGCGAACTATTTCAATCATTTCGTTCGCAAGGATTGCGGCTTGGGTCCGGTGCAGGGAATCATTGGTGTATTGAATACTGCGTCCCTGCATTGCAACCATGCCGAGCACGCCTACGGTGATAAGCAGAATGGTGATGAGCACTTCCAGCAGGCTGAAACCCTGGGAAGTGGATTTTTTTTGCATTGATCTGCGCATAATCAACATCCCCCCAGTGCGGTGCCGTTTTCGTTAAGGCCTTGTGGATGCAGGGTTGACTGTCCACTGTTGATCACTGTTATGACGTAACCCCTTTCACCCAAATTATCTCGACAGATTGTGGCGCGGAAATCCCCAATCGTGGATGTCCCGTTCGGCCGATAGGTGAGCTGCGGGTGACTAGACGTGAAATCGACTCCGTTGGCGTCAAACGTGGCGCTGCGCAGGGTTTCCCCTCCAGCCAAGACGTCGACCTGTCCGCTCGCGACGTCTATATTGACAATTACCGCTCGCCGCCGGATCAGAGACTCACTGCGCGCGTACTGCAGCATGGCACTCATCTCCTCAGCTTGAGCTTGAACCTGATTGTCGCGGATCAGTCCGAACAAGCCAGGCACGGCTATAAATGAAAGGACTGCTAGCAAAGCTAGCACCACCATCAGTTCTATCAGGGTAAAGCCGCTAGCACGTCCGGTACGCATAGCCCACTCCATATTGGTTTCAGCTTCCAATCTAGGATGCGGCTGATCCAAAGTCATCAAATGATGGATGGGGAGTGGAAAAAACAGGACAGATGGTCAATTGAATGCTCTGGCGTCAGCGTGCTTTGCTCTATGCCTTGAATATGAGGTTCAGAAGCAGGTCTCAAGAGGTCTGTAGCTGGCAAATCCAATTCTCTTTGAGCAAATCCCTAAATCTGTTGTCCAAGTTTCCGCTGTGTCGCGAGCATTTCTTCGCTTGGCCGCCGATAAACGTGCCGTCACCGGCTGTCGCCAAACGCGTGATACTTCGTCTTTCATGATTCTATAATGGCATCACAAGTTTTTGCAGGAGTCCGGGTGAGAGCGCTGAGGGGATTTACCTTGATAGAGTTGATGGTAGCTATCGCAGTGTTAGCGATAGTGACTGCTATCGGTTTGCCCGCTTTCAGTGGCACCTTCGAAAGGTCGCGCGCGGATGCAGACATAAGTGATCTCTTGCGTGCAATGAATTTAGCCCGTATCGAGGCAATTAACCATAGCGAAGAAGTGACAGTCACAGCGCTTTCGAACAATGACTGGACAAAGAGCCTTTTGATCGAGCGCAACGGACAGGTGGTGCGTCGCTATGCGGGGCTTATTGCCGGGGCAACAGTGACTTCAACAGGCGGTGTTGGAAGCGTCGTTTTCGATGGCCTCGGCGGCCTCAAAGCTCCTGCCACTGCTCTGGTTTTCCGATACAGAAGGGGGGATACGGTGAAAGGTCTAGTTGTATGTCCCACGGGAAGAATTCTTACCGGTGCGTCCTGTTTATGAATAGGTCGTGCAGCAGCGCCTATGGTCACCGGCAGGCCGGAGTGTCTCTTTTAGAGGTAATGATCGCGCTGTTCATCACTGCCATAGGCATTCTGGGTGCGGCAGCGATGCAGCTGAACGCTCTTAAATATACCGATAGTTCCAAGCTAACTTCCCAAGCTAGTTTTATCGTCTACGATATTCTCGACCGGATGCGCGCAAACGCTGACCCATCTCAGCTGATTCAATACCAGATACAAGACACGGAGACCCTGCCAGGAGGGGCAAATTCTGTGCGCGGAACTGACTTGATCGATTTTGCCAATGCGGTAGCCACATTACCCGATGGGGCAGGATCCATTGCTGTCGATGGCTCCACCGTTACCGTTGCGATCAATTGGTCGGAGGGCCGCGCGGGCGGGGCCGATAGCGAAGGCAATATTCAGCGGGGCGAACTGGTTATCACCACGGATGTCGCTCTAGAAGTTCCTCTGGCGGCGCCATGACGTTCCGCAAGCAGAACGGCGGTTTTGGTCTGGTTGAAATAATGATAGCCCTGCTGCTGGGCTTGGTTTTGGTATTGGGTATAGTCCAGATTTTCTCAAGTACACGTCAAACTGCGCTTGTGCAAGACGCTTCCGCAGGCCTTCAGGAGGATGCCCGCTACGTGCTGACCCGCATGACGCAGGAGCTGCGAATGGCAGGCATGTTCGGTTGCCTGTCTTTGAATTCTGCATCTGTGAGCGGTGTGCCAGACGAATTTGATAGCCCCATCAGATGGGAGGCGGGCTCCACGTCCTTGCTTATCATCACTTCAAACGCGACAAGAGGCGTCGCAGAAAGCACTAACGCCGATTGGACCCTGGTCACCGACTGCCGCACTACTGGCGCGGTGGTGCCGGGTGTGGCGGTGCCGGGGAATGGAGAGATGGCTTTTCCTATCAGGCAAACCGAGTATCAGCTCGACCCTGACAGGAATGTGCTGCAAGTGCGTAATGGCGGCGCAGGAAGCTTTGAGCCGCTGGTTGGCAATGTGAAATCTTTTGACGTGCAGTTTGGCGTTGCGGCCAACGCGGGTGATCCATATGTCTCGGGGAACTATGTAGCGCCTGGCACAGTGGCAAATCCGGCCTTGATTCGCAGCGTGCGTATAGCTCTGGTATTGGAGGACGAGAATCAGCGTAGCGCTCCCCAGGAGTACACGGTCGTAGCAGCGCTAAGGAACCGGCTTTTATGAGCCGGCGGCGGCAAGCTTTTACGTCTGCAGCGCGTAATCAGCGAGGCGTTGCTCTATTCGTGAGTCTTATCTTTTTGCTTTTGCTGACGATTATGGGTGTTTCGGGCATGAAAAGTGCCGCATTGCAGGAGAAGATGGCAGGTAATACGCGCTACAAGACTATCAGTTTCCAGCATGCAGAAGCGGGCTTGCGCGAGGGCGAGAATGTGATCGCCGCGTCGAATGCCAGTGGCGGGCTGGCGAGCTGTGCGGTATGTAACGGCAATGGCTGTCGCACCCCTGATTTCAAGGAGGCCTCCGAGGACAAGGGGAACAACGTGTGTGACTCATGGAGAAGATCTACTGACGGGAACAGCCTGTTTTATATCCAGAAACTGGGCAGTTCGAGCGCAGCAATCAATATGAACCCGGGGGAAAGCGTGACGCTTTACCGCGTGACATCGGTTGCTACGATATCCAACACAACCACTGCATTGGAAAGTATTTATGCTCAAAAGTAAGCTGCAATACTTCCCAACTAAAGAGGCAGGTCATCAGACGGGTGCCGCAAGGGACGCCCGGCGCTCTCCGGTAGGCGCGATGTGTTTGGGCATGCTGGCGGCGTTTTTTGTGAGTGCTCCGGTCTACGCATTTTCTCCTGTCCAGGCTCCTATTCTCATTGCGTCTGCCGTTAGCCCGAACGTTCTGATCCTTCTGGACAACTCGCTGAGCATGAAAAATGCGATAGCGCCCCTAGCAGTAAGCGAGACCGGCTATTCCCGTGCTGGCTACTACGACGGGGCTTCATATCAATTGGTCCGCGACAACATGCCATTGAGTTCAATAACCTCCGGCGGCGCAGGAGCCGAATGCACTACAGGCTGGAAGGCGCTGTATGCGATGGATACGGGTGCCGCAACCGCCCGCAAATGCTTTCGCCTGCCCGATCCGGTAGGGAAAGAAGACACCTGGTACAGCCAGAACTACCTTTCGTACATTTATCACGCTTACAGCGACGGCCAGGATCTCACCGGGGTATTGCCGAATGAGTACCGCATGGATGTTGCCCGTAAGGTCACGAGCGATATTGTCTCGGAGAATCGAGGGCCGCGATACGGGCTTTTTACATTCAATCCACCAGTTTACGGCGACGTGGGACCGGGCGGAAGTTTGAGATTGCCGGTGAAGGACTTCTCGAAGACCTTATCACCCACGGGGTCGGTTCTCGTAAGTGAGGAGCAGGCTCAGGCGAATTTGGACGCATTTCTGGCAGAAATAAAAAGTACTAACGCCACCACTTTTACTCCCCTGGCCGAGACTTATTACGAGATGACTCGCTATCTCCGGGGATTAAGCCGCTTTCAAGGGGCGCGAGCGGCTTCTGCGCCCGCCAACTACGAAAGCCCGATTCAATATCGGTGCCAGCGGACCTATGGTGTCGTGGTGACCGATGGCCTGCCCACCTATGATACAACCTTCCCTGCGAGTGATCCGGATGAAGATAATCCCGCGGTGACGGGAAGCGATAACCTGCCCGACTGGGATGGAGATAGTGATAGCGACGGACTGTACCTGGACGACATAGCCAAGTTTGCTTATGAAGTGGACATGCGCAACAACGTCGCGCTGGATCTTGCCGGCAAGAGCTTCAACCAGACCGGCTTTGCCAAACAAAACATGCAGACTTACACCATAGGGTTCACGATCAACAATGATCTTCTTCAAGATGCAGCTGGTTATGGTCGCGGGCGGTATTACACGGCAAATAATAGCGGTCAGCTCAAGGCCAGTCTGACCCAGGCCATCAATTCCATTACCGCGCAGGCGGGCTCGGGCGGCGCAGGCGCTTCTAGCTCGGCGACTCTCACGGCTGACACGGTTTACTACAAGACCCTGTATGACCCCGCTACATGGAGCGGCACTATCGAGGCATATAAGCTGGATCCTGTCACCGGTCGGCCCAGCACCCTGCTGTGGTCGACTGATGACACCCTCGCCGCTACCGCTGACTCTGCCAGTTATCAAACCTACAACCCTGAGCGTGGGCAGCCTGTTGCACTCAACTTTGCACCGTTATCCCAAGCGCAAAAAGATCTGCTGGATAGCTCGGTGAGCTCACCGTTGAGTGGGATAGATCTGGTTGCCTGGGCGAAGGGCGGGTCGGTAGAAGGCTTACGTGACCGAAGCTCTCTGCTGGGTGATATCGTCAATTCATCGTTGGAGCGGGTTGCCCCGCAAACCCAGACCGTCTCAGCAATCACAAGTGATGCCGGCTACGACAGTTATCTCTCATTCAAAGGTGCGGAACTGGAAGACAGTGTGGTTGTGAATGCCAATGGCGGATTTTTCCATGTGTTGGACGCGACTGATGGCCGGCATCGATACGCGTACATGCCCTCGAGCGTGCTACCTTTGCTGAATATCGTTGCTGACCCAGACTACCTCGAGTCAGGCTCCCATCGGTTTCTGGTGGACGGGCAGATAGCGATCTCTGATGCACAGCTTGGCACCACCTGGTCTACCGTAGCCGTGTCGGGCATGGGAGCAGGTGGCAAGAGCATGTTTGCCGTGAGGTTGTTTCAGCAGTCCACATCCGCCCCAAATACGCCTGCCGCGCTTTGGGAAATAACGCCTCCAGCGGAGAACACCCCAAGTGATGACTGGAACGATCTCGGTTACACCTATTCCCGCGCTGCTATCGCCAGAACCAAAAGCAACCAATGGGTAGCGGTATTTGGCAATGGTTACGGTAGTCACACCGGCAAGGCCGCCTTGTATATTGTCGATCTCCAAACGGGTGAGTTGGTACGCAAGATTGTGGTGGACGAAAACGTCGGACCGACCGCGGGCTACCAAACCAATGGCAATGGTCTGTCCTCGGCGCAAGTGGTCGTCAATGCTCAGCACCAGATCGAGAAGATCTATGCGGGTGACCTTCGTGGGAATCTGTGGAATTTCGATCTCTCGACGTTCCAGCCCAGTGGCTGGTCGGCGAACAAGCTCTTCGCGGCGGGTCCTGACCAGCCCATTACTGCGTTGCCCCTGGTGACCGAACACCCGCAGGGCGGTCACCTCGTATCAGTCGGAACCGGCAAGTTGGCTGAGGCCACCGATAAACTGTCCAAGGCCCCTCAGGCCTTCTATTCGATCTGGGACTCTCCCGGTCGCACGGGGGAGGTAAGCCTGGCATCGTTGCAATCCCAGTCGATTACCGAGGAGCTGACCGTCAATGGCCAAGATTATTTTCGCACAAGTACCAATGCGGTTGATTGGAGCACCCAGGACGGCTGGTATCTGCCTTTGGTGTACGAAGGAGTCGAGGAGGGTGAGCGGGTTATTTTCCCTGCGCAAACGACGGAGGGCCGGGTGGTTTTCGTAACGGCGAAAATTGACACCGGGGATCCTTGTGTCAGCACGGGCAGCGGCCGACTGGTAGAGCTCGACTTGCTCACGGGGAGCATGCTCAGCTATACGGTGCTTGATACCAATGGCGACGGCATAATTGATGATGGCGACGCCATCGTCGCGGGGTTGGACATCAATGGCGGCTTGCCTGGTATGCCAGTGATTATTGATCAGGGAAGCAACAAGCCGACGCAAACCAAGGCCGTTCTGCTGTCGTCGGGGGAAGCAGTATTTCTGGATGAGAGAGCGAGAAGCGCGGGGACATCACGCCGTATAATGTGGCGCCAATTGCAATGAAACATAAACACGCTGTCAGAAGCCCCGGCTTTACCCTTCTCGAGCTTATGCTTGTGGTGGCCATCGTAGGAGTACTGGCGGCGATCGCGTACCCCAGTTATATCGAATACACAAAGAAGACCCGTCGGGCAGAAGCCTCTGCAGTGCTTCAGGAGGCTGCGCACTCGGTGGAGCGGCATTTCTCAAGGACCCGGAGTTACATGGGGGCGCAGATTCCGACCCGCAGCCCTGCAGCCGGTAATGCGGCGTACACGATCGCATTGGCAGAAGGCGAGGCGGCAGATGGCGGCTACCTCCTAACCGCTTCTGCCGTAAGCGGAGGCATCATGGCTGGGGACGACTGCGCCACCATGACGATTAACGCTTTAGGTGTCACCACGCCGGACGACGAGAAGTGCTGGAGAGAGCTTAACCCCTAAGAGGTGCATTTATCTTCGCTCCAGTAGCACGCCACTTTCCATGTGATGGGTATACGGAAACTGATCAAACAGGGCGCAGCGGGTCACCCGGTGGGTGCTTGAAAGGTCCTGCAGGTTGGCTGCCAGGGTCTCCGGGTTGCAGGAGATATACAGGATCCGCTGGTAGCCTCTGACCAGTTCCAGCGTTGCCGGATCCAGCCCCGCCCGGGGCGGGTCGACAAACACGGTGCCAAAATCGAAGTCATGCAGATCGATCCCCTGCAGACGCCTGAACTCGCGAACGCCAGTCAGGGCCTGGGTGACTTCTTCACTGGCGAGGCGCACGAGGGTCACGTTCTCGACCTTATTCATTTCCATATTGGCGATGGCTGAATACACCGAGCTTTTTGACAGTTCCGTGGCCATGACACGGCGAAACCCGGTGGAGAGCGGAAGGGTGAAATTGCCGTTACCACAGTAGAGCTCCAGGAGGTCATCCTGATTGTTGCCGGCAACGGTCTGGGCCCAGCTCAGCATGTGCTGATTGACATGGCCATTGGGCTGGGTGAAGCCGCCTTCGACCTGTTGATAGCGCCATTGCTTCCCATTGACTTCCAGCTCTTCGACCACATGGTCGCGCTCCAGGACGCGTTTGCGACCCCGGCTGCGCCCGATCACCAGTATCCCGAGTTGCTCTGCCAGCCGCTGGGCTGCCGCGTCCCAGGTCTCATCAATCGGACGGTGGTAACACAGGCTGACCAGGGCCTCGCCCGAGAGCGTGGTCAGGAACTCGACCTGGAACAGTTTACGCCCGAGCAAGGGGTCGGCTCTGCAGGCT
>NVXM01000046.1 GCA_002733865.1 Sphingopyxis sp. | reverse complement strand
GCCAACGCCCTGCTGCAGATAGAAGAAAAGTCGCCCAGCATGACCGGCCTGAGCGAGATTTCAGAGATGTTCGGCAGCACACCCGTAGCAGTCACTGAAATCGAGCTACTCAAGTCCCGTACCGTCATTGGCCAGGCTGTCGAGAACCTCAAGCTCGATATCGTAGCCGAGCCCAAATACTTCCCAGGCATTGGCAGCTGGGCAGCCCGCCGTTATGACCCCTATGAAGCAGGCGAAGTCGCCGAGCCCTGGCTTGGCCTGGACTCCTTTGCCTGGGGCGGTGAAGTTCTTGAGATCTTCCAGCTGGAAGTACCACCCAGCTACCTGGGCGAAACCCTGATTCTGACCGCACAGGACGCAGGCACCTTCACCCTTCATGACCAGGACGGCGTGCTGCTGATAGAAGGCAACACTCTGGAGCAGATCGACCGGGACGGATTCAAGATCCAGGTGCAGGCACTGGTAGCCCGGCGAGGCACCGAGTTTCTGGTCACCAAGCACCGCATGCTCAACAGCATTCTGGCCTATCAGGAAGAACTGGGCGCAAGCGAAAAAGGCAAGGACTCCGGCATCATCAGCCTGAGCATGCAGCATGAAAGCCCGGCACAGGCCACACGCATCCTCGACGAGGTCAGCCGCCTGTACGTCCTGCAGAACGTAGCCCGCAACTCGGCAGAGGCCGCCCAGAGCCTGGAATTCATCCGTGAGCAGCTCCCGGTTGTACGTCAGGAACTTGAACGTTACGAAGAAGCGCTGAACGAATACCAGATCAGCACCCAGTCCGTAGATATTACCATCGAGACGCAGGCCATTCTCGACCAGATCGTCGAGCTGGATACCATGATCTCCGAGCTCAACCTCCGCCGCGCCGAGATGGAACGTCGCTTCACCCGTGAGCACCCCAACTACCAGGCCATGCTGCAGCAGATGCAGCAACTGGAGCGTCAGAAAGCAGCGTTGGAAGCCCGAGTGGGCGACCTCCCCTCCACCCAACAGGAACTATTGCGCCTCAAGCGTGACGTAGCTGTAACTACGGAAATCTACACCGCCCTGCTCAACAGCTCACAGGAGTTGGACGTATTGCGGGCAGGCACAGTCGGCAACGTGCGCATCATCGATGAGGCAGCAGCCAATGTGGAAGATCCAGTCAAGCCCAAGAAGGCTCTGATCGCTGTTGTCGCCACTCTGCTCGGCGGCTTTATCGGTGTTGCACTTGTGCTTTTGCGCCATGCAATGAACCGCGGCGTGGAAGATCCCGACGTGATCGAAAACCTGGGCCTGCCGGTATACGCAGCGGTACCCTTCAGCAAGGACCAGGAAGTGCTCGAGAAGCACACCAAGGGCCGCCACCGTGACGCCTACAGCGGTTCGCTGCTGCTCGCTGTAAGCAACCCGGCTGACCTGTCGGTAGAGTCCCTACGCAGCCTGCGTACCAGCCTGCACTTCGCGCGCCTGGAGGCCAAGAACAACATTCTGATGATCTCAGGCCCAAGCCCATCGGTGGGCAAATCCTTCGTGTCCGTTAACCTGGCTGCCATCGTAGCCCAAGCCGGCCAGAAGGTACTGTTGATCGACGGTGACATGCGCAAGGGCTACCTGAACAAGATGTTCCGCATGGCACCAGAGAACGGCCTGTCTGAACTGCTCTCAGCTCGCATTACCAGCAACGACGCGATCCACAGCACCGAGGTGGAAAACCTGTTTGTGATACCACGTGGCCAGATCCCTCCAAACCCGTCGGAACTGCTGATGCACGCCAATTTCAGCAGCTTCCTGGATAACGTCAAGGATGAGTACGACATGATCATCATCGATACTCCGCCCATCCTGGCAGTAACCGATGCCGCGATTGTGGGCCGTCACGTGGGTATGTCGCTGATCGTGACCCGCTTTGGCTTGAATTCAGCCAAAGAGATCGAAGTGACAAAACGACGTTTTGAACAGAATGACATTCAACTCAAGGGCGCTATATTCAATGCCGTTGAGAAAAAAGCAAGCGCTTATGGTTATGGAAATTACGGTTACTACAATTACGAATACAAGTCAGATAACAAATAATTAATAAGACTTAAAATTACAACTAGTAAAAAATAACATCCTTAGACCAACAGAAATAAACAGATAACGAGTTAATGCTTAAAATGCAAATTAGAATGTTAAGTGCAGCAAAAGCATTAACTGCGCTCTGGCTATGCTCACTAATAGGCGCAGGACTGGCGTTCTTCACACAAGTAATATTAGCAAAACAGCTGGGCGCCGACGAATACGGACAATTTGCCTCTGCATTAGCTCTTGTGACGCTGCTAACTCCACTCGCGGGGTTTGGCGTCGCACCATTTTGGTTAAAGGTTTATGGAATTGAAGGATGGAAAGCGAAGCGATGGATAAATGCTTCTCTAAGTTTTACAGGCGTAAGCTCCCTAGCCGTACTAGCAGTAATAGTGCTTATAGCGCTCGCAGTTCAACATCAAAGCAACCACAAAATAATATTATTATCGATATCCTTATTCGCCTTGGGTCAAGCCGCTGCGGAAATGGTAAGCAGCAAATACCAGTTAGAAGAGCGCTATTTATTTCTTTCAATATGGCAAATGGCACCTCATTTAATACGCTTTACGCTTATATTTTTATTGAGTTACATTATCCCACAAGAAATAAGTGCCACCCTAGCTGCAATCTGCTACTCCATAACTGCCTTGCTTATATTATCGGCTAGCGTAAAACCACTGAAATCATTAAAAGAAGGGAACATACAACTCAAAGGCCATACATACAACGGGCCCACAAAACCAGAAAAGAGCGTAACCTTGAAGGTTTTAGCGCAAAACTCATGGCCATACGGAATAGGTGCATTTGCGCACCTTGTTTACTTCCAAAGCAACCTGATACTTGTCAAATATCTTGAGGGGGATAACGCAGCGGGCCAATACAGCGTGGCATTAACTATAATTACAGCAACGTATCTTATACCCACGGTGTTTTATCAAAAGTTTTTGCTCCCTAAGATTCACAGATGGTCTGTGCATGACAAATTAAAATTCCGTTCGAACTACAAAAAAGGGAATTTAATCATGGGAATATTTGGTGTTACAGCCATGACCGGCATATGGCTACTCGGGAGTACCGCCATTAATATTTTCTTTGGCGAAGAATATAAAAATGCAACCCGAATACTGTACATCTTGGCTGCTACAATACCACTTTTCTCACTAGCATTGAACGCAGGCGCGACACTTTCAACCCAAAACTTTATAGCATTCAAAGTCAAATACATGATAACTGTCGCGATAATTAGCGTTGTAATAAGCATCGCCGCCATACATTACTGGGGGACTGTTGGAGCTGCGGCAGCAACATTAGTGTGCAACGGAATACTTCTTACTCTTTACATATACGGGGCCGAAAAAAAGGTCTTCAGGAATCTAAAGGCTGTATAAAATGATAGACTACGAAAATTCATTGTGCGAATACTTGAATGAGCATTCGATCCCCTACTCTCAGAACCATCCTCTAAAATATGAAACTTATTTTAAACAGGGTGGCAACGCTGAATTTTTTATAACGCCAACCTCAATACAACAATTAACACAAACCATTGCGCATCTGAAAAGAAATAGCATTAAATGGAAACTGGTGGGACTTACTTCAAACGTCTACTTTTTAAGTGAATTAACATATGGAGTAATAATATCGACAAAAAACTTGACTAGATTAAGCTTCGACGGTGAAGCCTTCGAAGTCGACTGCGGCTACCCAATGATTGATTTAGTAAGAGTCACTCTAACCCATGGCTTTGGCGGAAACGAAGGACTGGAGGGTATACCAGGCACCGTCGGTGGGGCGATATTTATGAATGCAGGTGCGTATGGCTACACTATATCGGACCATCTTCAGACAGTTACAATTCTTACCAATTCTGGAGAGGTTCTGGCTATATCAAAAGCAGATTGCGAATTTAAACACCGCGATTCAATCTTTAAAAAAAACCCCGATTACATTATAGTTTCAGCTTCTTTTAAATATCCAAAAGAAAGCACCAGTTTGAGCGCAGAAAAAATCGAAACGTTTCATATTGCTAGACACTGTTATCAGGAATTTGCTTATCCAAACATTGGTAGCACTTTTTCGGCTAGAAGCGACTTTTATCTAGAATTATTCCACGAGAGTAAAACATATACATTCTTGGGCTACGCACTGAAACTTATATTTAAAAACCCCCTATCAAAACTTATAAACAGAAAGAAACCAACCAACGAGCACCTAAACCTTTTAGCCTTGAAATACCTCAACCGCAACAATGACTTTGTAAGATCGAAGAAGACATTAAATATTTTAATTAACAACGGTAAGACAGACTTTCTAACCTTAGCCGATCAAATAATAACTCTTCGCAAGAAGCTAAAAAATGATATTCCTTTAGAAAATGAAATCATTCTAGCGCCTCTTGGCGGATCCACCACTTTAAATAGACAAATAACAGAAAGAGCCATCGCAATCGGCGCACTCAATATAAAAGATCTTGAGAAAAATACAACAAAACAAACCTGAAACCTAGCACAGACCATTGGAAAGAACACAGGTAGGGAAGCAAGGTAAAACACATCTCAAGAGAATGACATACCGTAACACTCCTTGTTATGTACTTATAAATATAAGTGTAGATACAAAAGGACAACCCTTTCTACGCCGCATAACAACGCTCAGAGACATGGAAAACAGGTTGAAGTAATATGAATATTGGCTTGGTTACGATTCACTATGCGAACAGTTACGGAGGCGTGCTGCAAGCCTACGCAACACAAAAAATTCTATTAAACTACGGAAACGTAGAAATAATAAATTACCAGAAACAACATTTAGCCGACGGGTTGAAAACGATTCGACTTGGTAAAAGACCTATGGATCTGCTCAGAACCGGAAAAGATGTTCTACGCTTCATACCTAGAAAAAAACTAGTAATTCGGTTTAAAGAATTCATTGCCAAGCATATGAAATGCTCCGATGTAATTAAAAATCGACATGAGGCTGACATCCTGTCAGGAAAATATGACATTCTGGTTGTGGGAAGTGATCAAGTATGGAACCCAGAAATAGTTGGAGAATTGGACGAAATCTATTTCCTGGCATTCGGAGAAAAAAAATGTAAGATTTCGTTATCATCAAGCTACGGATCCTATAAATTCAAAGAACATGAACGAGATATAGTTAAATCCAAATTAAAAGCATTTAGCTCCATATCAGTACGAGAAGAAAGTTCCAGCAATGAGCTTCAAGAATTACTTGGTATTACAAATATAAAAACCACACTTGACCCTACGTTGATGCTTACTGCTAACGACTGGTGTCAAATAATCGAGCCTTCAATACCTAAAACAAAATATATTTTGGTCTATTTGTTAGGCAATGATGTACTGCTAGGAAATTCTGTCAAAATCATCCAGGACATCCTGGGCTTTAAAGTAATAACCATAAACCAGGATCCGTATATTAATTTTAAATCCGATGAACATGTTAAGAATGCCGGACCCCTTGAATTTATCGAATTTTTTAAAAATGCTTCATTCGTAGTGACGAACTCCTTTCATGGGACGGCATTCTCAGTTAACTTCAACAAAGAATTTATCACCTTACCGCCTCACAGCGGGGCCAATCGGATTATAAACCTGCTACGCAATTTAAAGCTAGAACGAAGATACCTTGAAAGTACAGACAAAATATCAGAGACGATAAGCTCCAGAATTAAATACAATGAAGCCAACATTGCTTTGGAAGAACTGCGGACCGAAAGTGCTGATTACATTAAAGAAGCTATAAAAAAATGCTCCATCTAAGTAAAGCTGAAAACCATGACTGCTTATTGACTTTTTTAATTCTAACTTTAATCTACTATCTGCCCAGCTTACTCTTTATACAGCTTCAAACATCCTCGCTAGCGCCTGGACTTTTTCTCGCCTCATTAGTTGTCATTGCTCTTACTTTTAAGGTAAGGTACCTGAAGCGGATTAATAAAAAATCTTTCGTCTATTTTTGCATATTAAGCATCCTATTAATCTCGACTTCTATATTTCTTTTCTACTTTACGTCAAGCAAGAAGCCTCTTGCGGCTTTTGTATTAATCACACTTGCAGTATCAGCTTTTTTATTCTCACAACGAATCGCCGAAGGTTCCACTGCTGGCATATTAAAAGGAATCTACTACTTTATAGTATTCACTTTAGTATTAGGCTGGTTAAGCTACTTCAACCTAAGCGATTTTGGAAGCTATGCGACAAGATATAAACCTGTTGCCCCTTTTTCGGAAGAAAGTCACTATGCCCTTTGCATCGGCTTCTTAGCGGGCGCCTATTCAGTTGTAGCTAATTTTAGAAAAATTGTTTTTATTACATTTAATATTATTGCTCAAGCCATCCTTTTCCCAAATCTCACCCTACTTGTTTTTGTCACTTTAATAATTGTCATTTTATTTGCAAGATTAAACCCTAAATACTTCATTGCAACCTCAACCATCATTATACTTGCATTAAGTAACTTACTGTCATTTGTGATTACAAACAACGAATATTTTGCAAGCCGACTTAATTTTGATGAAAGCGATAATTTAACAACTTTGGTATGGCTACAAGGGTGGGATCTTGCAAAAATAAATTTCATCAATACAAATGGCTTAGGGCTGGGTTTTCAGATGCTTGGCTCAGAAAACACTTCTCTTTCCACATACAGTTACCTTACGGAAAAAATAGCAGGGCAGTATAAAAACCTTGAAGATGGTGGCTTTTTAGCCGCAAAAATTATTGCTGAATTGGGTATAGCTGGACTCTTAATTGTAGGTTTTTATATTATCTACTTGATCGGCTTCATCAGGACTCTTAATAACAACAAACTCCCAAAGTTATTTAATCCAGCGCTTAAAAATGAAATCCACAATCTAAAAAAACTGTTGTGCCAAGGATTACTATTTTTTTTTGTTGTAGAGTTTTTCTTGCGGGGCTACGGTTATTTTTCTCCTTCGCTATACATGGTATTAACCGGAATTTTTCTTCTAACCAGTACAAAGTCAAAACATGAAGCTCACTAATATCTACATCTATCACACATTAAGAAATTTGTTATTCTTTTTATATACCAGAACATTCTTTCATAAGAATGCACGCATCATTAAAGGATTCCCTAGAATCATTAACAAGGGTGCATTGACATATGGCAAAGGCTTCACTGCCGGAACGGATTTGAGAATCGAAGTTCTTAAAAAAGATGCATCACTAAAAATCGGTGAGAATGTCAAAATCAATGATTACTGTCATATAGGAGTTTGCTACTCTGTAGTAATAGGCGACAACTGCCTTATCGGCAGCAGAGTAAGCATTGTAGATCATGACCACGGTATATACTCATCTAAAGATAACTGCTCCCCCCCGAACACTAAACCGGATCTAAGACCATTACATGGAAGCGAAGTTAAAATTGGCACTAACACCTGGATTGCAGAGAATGTTGTCATTGTTGCCGGGGTAACCATTGGTCAAGGCTGTGTGATCGGAGCCAACTCGGTTGTTACTAGTGACATACCCGACAACTCAGTTGCGGCTGGATCACCAGCAAAAGTTATCCGCCAATACGACTGGGAAAAACGCACATGGGAAAAGTAATAGTTGTTTCGGCAATAAACATAATAGATGGTGGCGCACTAACAGTGCTTGAAGACGCCATCGATTCTTTTAGCAGAAATAGCAAAGAAACCGACCAAGTAATCTTTCTGGTTTCGTCTGAACAGGTTCACCTAAACCTAAACTGCAGAAATATTACTTTTAAATACTTCCCTAACTCCAAAAAAAGCTGGCTCCTACGGATATTTTTCGAGTATATATTTTTTTACTTTTTATCACTCAAAATTAAGCCAGATATATGGGTCTCGCTTCACGACGTTACACCAAATGTGAAAGCTAAGAAGCGCTTTGTCTACTGTCATAATCCTTCACCCTTTTTAGATTTTCCTTTGAAAGATATACCTTTGGATCCTAAACAGTTTATCTTCTCAATTCTTTATAAATACCTATACCGGATCAATATAAAAAAAAACAATTTCGTAATAACACAGCAATCTTGGATCGCTAAAGAATTTTCTTCGATGTACGGCGTAAATAATTTCCTTATTGCGGAACCAGATACCGCGCCACCGTCAATTCTCAGCGCAACCGAAGACAATAAAATCAATGATAGATACTCCGTTTTCTATCCAGCTTATCCTAGATATTTCAAGAATCATGACATAATTTATAAGGTAGCTAGCAGCACCCCGGAGGTAGACTTTATACTTACTATTACCGGCGATGAGACGAAGTATATAAGAAATGTTAATAAGACTTACCAATCCAAAAATATAAAACGTACAGGCAGGATTTCAAGACAAGAGGTTTATCAATTCTATAACGACGTTGATGCTCTTATATTTCCCTCCTTATTGGAAACATGGGGGCTCCCTTTGACAGAATTCAAGCATTTCAACAAGCCTATAATTGCAGCTGATCTTCCATATGCCCATGAGACTCTTGGAGATTACAACAAAATATACTGGTTTGATCCTCATTCAGAGTCCTCTTTTAAGGAAGCCATTGCACGAGCCTCAAGAGGAGCTAATCCAGATAAACCAGTGAAAATTCAAACGACGTTTCCAAAGCTTGTTGGATGGGATGCACTCACAAAGTCTATTCTTGAAGAGGCGGCTATATGAGTAAAAAAATTCATTTTGTGATAATTGATTTTTTCAAGGCTGAAAGAGTAATAGACGTAGTTAAGTCAATCAACAACCAAAACTATGATAATCATAAAATTTTCATAAGTGTAATAGACAACTCATGCTCTGAAGGAAATTACAGGACCCTTGAGAAAGGGCTTACTGGTCTCGCGAGCTTAATCAAGAGTACGGATAATATTGGTTATACTAAGGCGGCCAACAAAGCTGTTAGCGAATGCGAGTGGGAAGCAGATATAATTTGCTTGCTAAATCCAGATATAATCTTCGAAGACGTTAATACTTTAAATTTCATGATGGATAATTTTGATGATCCTAAGTGTTTGATCGTTGGCCCTGCACAATCAAATGATGATGGCAGCGAGCCAGACATCGTTAGAAATTATCCAAGTGCCCTTGCTTTGGTATTGAAACGTTCTCCGTTTAGAAAAGCACCTGTTGCGGCTCGAATCGTTGACTCTTACTTATTGCCAAATTTCGACTCTTCTAAAAGACAAAATGCCCCTTGGTTACAATCATCCTGTATCTTTATACAAAAATCCTTTTGGGATAGCATTGGCGGTCTTAATACCAAGTATTTTCTATTCATGTCAGACATTGAAATCTGTAAGAAAGCATACGAAAAAGGTGGTTACGTTCTTTATGATCCAGCTGTACGTGTTATAGCTGATGGAAAGCGATGCAGTGAAGGAGGTATTTCGTCACTTTTCAAAAGTCCAGCTATGCGTCACCACGTTAAGGATGCAATTAAATATTATCTGGGAGGCTCATGAGAATATTACTAACGGGCGGAGCGGGCTTTATTGGGTCTGCAGTGGTTCGCCATCTTATCCAGAACACTACAGGTGTAGTCGGCAATATTGACATATTATCTTATGCCGGCAATCTCGAATCTCTGTCGCCGGTCTCCGCCTCATCGCGCTATCATTTTTATCAAGTGGACATATGTGACGCATCTGCTCTTGCTCAGGTGTTTGACGAGTTTCGCCCCACGGCAATCATGCATCTAGCTGCAGAATCCCACGTAGACCGATCCATCGACGGCCCTGCAGAATTTATTCAAACCAACATCGTCGGTACCTACACCTTGCTAGAGGCGGCCCGTAGTTATTGGAATGGCCTCGAGCCAGATGTTAAGGCTGAGTTTCGCTTCCATCATATTTCCACCGATGAGGTGTATGGCGACCTTGAAGGCACAGATGACCTATTCACTGAGACCACCTCTTACGCTCCCAGTTCACCATACTCCGCGTCCAAGGCCAGTTCTGACCATTTGGTACGTGCCTGGCAGCGTACCTACGGCCTGCCCACGCTGATAACCAATTGCTCCAACAACTATGGGCCATATCATTTCCCTGAGAAGCTCATTCCTCACGTGATTCTTAATGCTTTGGCGGGTAAGGCACTCCCAGTGTACGGAGACGGCTCTCAAATCAGGGATTGGCTGTATGTCGAGGACCATGCGCGGGCTCTGGTCGAGGTGGTTACCCAAGGCAAGGTGGGTGAAACATATAATATCGGCGGACACAATGAGAAGCGTAATATTGAAGTGGTACACACCCTCTGCGATCTCCTTGAAGAACTAGCCCCTCTTAAGCCCGAAGGAGTCGTGCAGTACCGAGACCTGATCACTTTTGTTAAGGACCGTCCAGGCCACGATACCCGTTACGCTATCGACGCAAGCAAAATTCAGAGAGAGCTCGGCTGGGTCCCGGAAGAGACCTTCGAGACAGGTCTTCGTAAAACTGTTCGCTGGTATCTTGATAACAGCGAATGGTGGCAACGGGTTTTATCCGGTGATTACAAACTGGACCGTATAGGTGCAAGCAAAGTCTGAAATTATTCCTACCAGGAAAGGATACCCATGAAGAAGTATAAAGGCATCATCCTCGCGGGGGGCTCTGGCACCCGTCTGCACCCCATCACGATGGGCATGTCCAAGCAGTTACTGCCCGTGTATGACAAGCCAATGATCTACTACCCCCTGTCAGTGCTTATGCTGGCTGGCATACAAGACGTGCTTATTATATCTACGCCTACCGATCTGCCAGGTTTCCAACGTTTGTTGGGGGACGGCTCCCAGTTCGGTGTGAATCTCAGTTATGCCGAGCAACCCTCCCCGGATGGGCTTGCACAAGCTTTTATCATCGGCGCTGACTTTATTGGTGACGATAACGTCTGCCTGGTGTTGGGCGACAACATTTTTTACGGTCAACACTTCTCCGACAAACTCCGTGAAGCTACAAGCCGCTCTACGGGCGCTACAGTGTTTGGTTATCACGTCAATGATCCTGAGCGCTTCGGTGTGGTCGAGTTCGATGAAAAGGGCAAAGCCATAAGCATCGAAGAGAAGCCCGCCAAGCCCAAATCTAATTATGCGGTGACCGGCCTGTATTTCTATGACAACGACGTCATCGACATTGCGCGCAACATCAAGCCTTCTCACCGTGGTGAACTGGAAATTACGGACGTAAACATTGCATACATGGAACGTGGCGATCTACACGTGACGTTGCTCGGCCGCGGTTTTGCCTGGCTCGATACCGGCACACATGACTCGCTTCTCGATGCGGGCCAGTTTGTACAAACCGTTGAGCACCGCCAAGGGTTGAAGGTGGCCTGTCTCGAGGAAATTGCCTACAACCAGCGCTGGATCGATAAAGAGCAATTGCTGAAGCAAGGCGATTTCTTCAAAAAGACCGAATACGGTCAATATCTCATTCGGCTTGCAGGTGAAGAGTAATGAATGTCGTTAAAACCAAGCTGAATGATTGCGTCATCATTGAACCCAAAGTGTTTGGTGACCACCGCGGTTTTTTCCTGGAAACATTTCAGGCTGAACGTTACGCCACGCAGGCTGGCATTACGTTGCCTTTTGTACAGGACAACCATTCGCGCTCCAGTAAAGGCGTACTGCGTGGGCTTCATTTCCAGATAAACAAGCCGCAGGGCAAGCTTGTACGCGTGGTACGAGGTGAAGTATTTGACGTAGCTGTAGACCTGCGGCGCGACTCTTCAACCTTTGGTCAATGGGCTGGAGTGACGCTCAGCGAAGAGAACAAGCGGCAGTTTTGGGTGCCCCCAGGCTTCGCCCACGGCTTCGTTGTCGTCAGCGATACTGCTGATTTCGAGTACAAGTGTACGGACTATTATGACCCAAGCGATGAGGGCTCCCTTTTCTGGAATGACAAGGACCTGGCAATTGAGTGGCCAGCGGGATTGGAGGTAAAGCTATCTGACAAGGATGCGAGTGCTCCTACATACAAGGAGTATCTGGACCGATGAAAATTCTCGTGACCGGAGCAGATGGTCAACTCGGACGTTGCTTGCAGGACCAGTTGGCCCAAACGAAGCATACTTGGATAGCGTGCAACAGGGATTCACTGAACATAACTGATGCCATGGCAGTGAACGCCAAAGTAAATGACTTCAAACCTGACGTCATTATAAATGCAGCTGCTTACACGGCTGTGGACAAGGCCGAGAATGACAAGGAAAACGCTTGGGCGATCAACGCCCATGCCGTCGGGTATCTTGCCGCTGCAGCAAACTTGGTGGGCGCCCGTCTCTTACATGTATCTACCGATTACGTTTTCGACGGTAGTGCCACCTCGCCCTATAAAGAATCGGATCCCGTTTGCCCCCTGGGAGTCTATGGTGCGAGCAAGCTTGCTGGTGAGCAGGCAGCAGCGACTGCCGATCGCTTCTGCATAATCAGGACGGCCTGGGTCTTCAGCGAGTATGGCAACAACTTCCTGAAGACCATGCTACGGCTGGCGGCCTCCCGAGATAAGCTCAGCGTAGTAGCCGATCAGGTTGGTACACCGACCTATGCCGGAGATCTTGCGGTTGCATTGCTAGCAATGGCAGAGGAAGAAATCCCTTCCGGGGTTTATCATTTCTCAGGCGGGCGTTCTTGTAGCTGGCACGAATTTGCTGAGGCTATATTCGGCGAAGCTCAAAAACAGCTAAGCTCTTTTACGCGCCCGACGGTTCAACCTATCGGTACCAGTGATTACCCTACCCCGGCCAAGCGGCCAGCGTATTCGGTGCTGGATGATTCATCACTGCGCCAGTATGTGGCTGGGGCGGCGGGTGATTGGCAAGCGGCCTTGCCATTGGTCATTAAACGAGTAGCAACTCAGGACTGAGATACCGATGCTCAACCAGAACAACGGGATCATACGATCCAATGAACCCTTTCTGGCGGTTTTGCACCGCTGGCTGGATCTTCTCGTCATAGGCGTCGCCTTTGTCGCTGCCCTGCTGTGGCAAGGCACCCAGCAGCACTCTGATCACTGGATCAGCTTGCTGGTTACCCTCTTCCTCTTCTATCTGATAAACGACTTCAGCCGCCTGTACGGCTCCTGGCGGGGTGAGCACAGCTTGGTCGAGTTGCGTAAAGTGGCCGGGAACTGGGCGGCAGCCTTTGCCGGCATGTTCATCGCGGACTACTTCATCTTCCAGAACAGTCGGCTGCCCGATACCGACCGGATTCTCTGGTTCGTCATCGGTCTGGCTGGCCTGCTGAGCTATCGGATCTTCTTCCGCGTCGCCATGCGCCGCCTGCGCGCCAATGGTTATAACACCCGCACCGTCGCCATTGCCGGCTCCGACGTGCTCGGCCGCCGCCTGGCGGAAAACATCGTCGCCAGCCCCTGGATGGGTCTGAACCTGGTGGGTTTCTACGACGACAAGTCCAACGATCCAGTCAGACTGGCAGAAGGCAATAACACCATTGAAGTCAGAGGCACCATGCAGGCCCTGGTGCGCGACGCCCGTGCCGGCATGATCGACAAGGTGTACATCACCCTGCCCATGCGTGCCGAAGAAAAGATTCGCCGCCTGCTGGATGAACTCAGCGATACCACGGCTTCTGTGTATCTGATACCCGATGTGTTCGTGTTCGATCTGCTGCACGCTCGCAGTGAAAGCATCAACGGCCTGCCCAGCATCAGTATCTTCGACACCCCGATGGACGGGGCCAACCGGATCGTCAAGCGGATCGAGGACATCATTCTCTCGCTGGTGATTCTGTCGATTATCGCGCTCCCCATGCTGTTTATCGGCTTCTGCGTCCGCATGACCTCCAGCGGTCCTGCCCTGTTCAAACAGCAGCGCTATGGCATCGACGGCAAGTCGATCGAGGTCTGGAAATTCCGCAGCATGAAGGTGATGGAAAACGGCGGAAAGATAAAGCAGGCCACCCAGGGGGATGCGCGTATTACGCCCTTCGGTGCGTTTTTGCGGCGGACCTCGCTGGATGAATTGCCACAGTTCCTCAATGTGCTGCGCGGCGAAATGTCCATCGTCGGCCCCCGCCCCCACGCGGTGGCACACAACGAGGAATACCGCAAGCTGATCAGCGGCTACATGCTGCGCCACAAGGTCAAGCCAGGCATCACCGGCTGGGCCCAGGTGAATGGCTGGCGCGGTGAGACCGATACCCTGGACAAGATGCGCAAGCGTGTTGAGTGTGACTTGGATTACATCAGGCACTGGTCGTTATGGCTGGATCTCAAGATCGTTTTCCTGACCGTGTTCAAAGGGTTTATCAACAAGAACGCGTACTGAGAAAGCCCCTCGCGGTCTGGCGACCGCTCCTACCGGGATGATGCGTGCCCGGTCAGGGTCTGGTGGGAGCGACGGCCCCTTCGCGAAGGGTTTGAGCTCCCTGCATTCTGCTTCGCGGCCAGGCGACCGCTCCTACCGGGATGATGCGTGCCCGGTCAGGGTCTTGTGGGAGCGACAGCCCCGTCGCGAAGGGTTTGGACTACCTGCATTCTGCTTCGCGGTCTGGCGACCGCTCCTACCGGGTTGGTGCGTGCCCGGTCAGGGTCTGGTGGGAGCGGCGGCCCCGCCGCGAAGGGTTTGGATTCCCTGCGTTCTGCTTCGCGGCCAGGCGGCCGCTCCCACCAGGTTGGTGCATGCCCGACCGGTTATTACTGATTCTTGATAAAGTCGATCAACCCGTTGGTTGAGCTGTCCAGCGGAAACTCGGGCTCGGCTTCATTGCGAATCACACCCAGGGTTTCAGTAGCGATCTTCTTGCCCATCTCCACGCCCCACTGGTCAAAGGGGTTGATCCCCCAGATCACCGACTGGGCAAACACCTTGTGCTCGTAGGCCGCAATCATCGCGCCCAGGCTGAAGGGGCTGAGCTCCTTCAGGAGGATGGTCGAACTGGGCTGGTTGCCGCGGTAGCGCTTGTAGTCCGGCAGCTCACCCTCGCCCTTCAGGGCATCCTCACCCAGGGCCAGCAGACGTGACTGGGCCAGGCAGTTGGCCAGGGCCAGTTCGTGCTGACGTACCAGCTCTTCC
>NVXM01000045.1 GCA_002733865.1 Sphingopyxis sp. | reverse complement strand
AACAAGAACAGCGGAAACACAGTCGGGATTTGGCAGATTTCTCCGCACTGGGCCACGCCGGACATTCTTTCGGTTCCGGAGACCGCGGTGCCGGTGCTGCAGACGGGCAATACCTCGCTCGGCGTGACGCTGCTCGCGCATCTGGTCCGCGAGGCCGCTGCAAGGCTGGGACCCGACTGGGATATCGAAATCCTCGAGATGCATCATCGGCGCAAGGTCGATGCCCCCAGCGGGACCGCGCTGCTGCTCGGCGAAGCTGCGGCAGGGGCGCGCGGGATCGATCTCGCCAGCCATTCCGAACGCGGACGCGACGGGCACACCGGCGCGCGCGCCAAAGGCGCGATCGGCTTTGCCGCGCTGCGCGGCGGATCGGTAGCCGGCGATCATACCGTTATGTTGGCGAGCGATGAGGAACGGATCGAACTGACTCACCGGGCGGAGAATCGAATGATCTTTGCAAGGGGTGCGGTGAAAGCGGCCGGGTGGCTGGTTGGGCAGAGTGCCGGGCGCTATGGGATGGATGCGGTTTTGGGATTTTAGGATTGGGTGCTGCGCACCAACAATCTTCTGTCTAACGACCGCTGCTGCTGGTAGCTATTTGTATCAGCACGGGGCGGGTCGTGGCTTCGGGGGCGTCGATGACCGCACCGACATCAATCGGTGCATATTCGTCGATTTCCGCTTCAGCATAATCGGTTCCCTCGTCTTCAGCATAATCGGTTCCCTCGTCATCAAAGCCATCGTCATAGAGCCCACTGTCATTGCCAAAATTTTCGTCATTCCACGTCTGCAGCCGTTCCAGTCGCAGGCGGTCGATCTTGCGCGCCGGTTCCGCTGGTGTGAGAATGCGGACGCCTTTCCGGTAACGACCGATTTCATAGCTGGCATCGGCATAGTCGGCACCCTGAGCGCGGACCCGTTTGCCGGGAACATGCGGGGTCTTGTAGGCATTCTGCCCCAGTGCATAGCGTTCGACCGGATCGGATGGCGGACTGACCGACAGGCGCGCCTGCATCGATCGCTCGGTGGCGTGGCCCACGGCCAGCCCCGACAGGCAGGATAATGACAAGGCGATGGTCAGGTAGGAAAAAATCTCCGCCGGCGTTCTTTTTCGCTTTCCCATGGCCGATCTACGCGCGACCTATTAATCGGTTCCCGGTGCCGTCAACATTGGCGGCGTTCGGGGCCATATTCGTCGCTATGATCAAGGAGAAATGGAGTGACCCCGATGATCGAATGCGGGCAGCTTGCCCGGTATCGGGCGGCCAGCTCAGCGAAGATCGCCGACGCCTTGGCCTGATTTCATCTGCTAGACTGTCACTATATTGTGACACAATTTAGCTATCGTGAGGATCATCCTAATTTTTGTTGACATTGGCTTTGAATATTGGTCTCAACGGTAACTGAAGCATCAGACAAGCTTTTTAGTGCGAAAATTCGGAGAATACGAAATGAAATTTGGTAAATTGGCAGCCTGCATTGCTGCAACCTCGCTGGTCGCCGCACCTGCTCTGGCTCAGTCGCAGCAGAGCGCTGCAAAGCCAGCCGCAGCGAAGATCGAACGCGTATCGGCGAAAAGCGACGACGCTTCGGAACTCGAAGGCGAAAACGGTGTGCTGATCGGTCTTTTGGCAGCAGCAGCCGTAATCGGCGGCTTCTTCCTGATCGCCGAGTCGAGCGATCCTGTAAGCCCCTGAGCCTATTGACATCGAATCATGAGAAACGGGGCTCCATGCCCCGTTTTTTTTGCCCAGAGGATCGGCAAATGTTGCCAATGGTGTGCCGGAGCAGATGCGCAAATTACGAAGACGGCCGGTCCGGATGATTGTATTTTTGCTCGCGGACAGCCATGACAACAGCCATGAAAAAAGCCGATATCTTCGAGTTCTACTCCCGTCTTGCCGCCGACAACCCGTCGCCGGAGACCGAGCTGAATTACGGCAACACCTATCAGCTGGCGGTTGCGGTGGCGCTGTCCGCCCAGTCGACCGATATCGGCGTGAACAAGGCCACCCGCCGACTGTTCGACGCAGTCAAGACACCGCAGCAGATGGTCGATCTTGGGCTCGACGAGCTGAAAGACCATATCAAGACAATCGGGCTCTACAACACCAAGGCGAAGAATGTGATCGCGCTGTCGGAGATGCTGATCGCGGACTATGGCGGCGAGGTTCCGGCGGACCGCGACGAGCTCACCAAGCTGCCCGGAGTCGGACGCAAGACCGCCAATGTGGTGATGAACTGTGCCTTCGGGGCGGAGACCTTTGCCGTCGACACGCATATCTTCCGGGTCGGCAACCGAACCGGCCTGGCCCCCGGCAAGACCGTGCTGGCGGTCGAAAAGAAGCTCGAGAAACAGACGCCGGCACCGTTCCGCGTGCATGCCCATCACTGGCTGATTCTGCACGGGCGCTATATCTGCAAGGCGCGAACGCCCGAATGCTGGCGTTGCCCGGTGGCTGACCTGTGCCGGTTCAAGAAAAAGACGACGCCGCCGGCGTGAGGCCACCCAGTCAGAGCCGCTATCAAAAATAGGATGGCTCAGGGCCCATTCAGCTTCGCGAAATGTGAGGCGGCGTAAATTTCCTGCAAATGGCAACCATCCACAGGAGAAGATCATGCGTTTGCCCACCACGATCATCATAGCCTCAGCACTGGCCGCCGGCAGCATGGCGTTCGCCGCCGACAAGGCCAGCAAAGACGAACCCTTTGAAATCAAGGCTGTCGGCGAACCGGAAGGCTGTATCCGGCGCTCCAGCATCCGCTCGACCGATGTGATCGACGACGAAACGATCGATTTCAAGATGAACAACGGCGATATCTACCGCAATAGACTGCCCAACAAATGCAGCGGCCTCGGCTTCGAAGGTGCCTTCTCGTACAAGACGTCAACCAACCAGTTATGCAACGTCGATATCATCCATGTGCTCGACCAGACCGCTGGCCGTCTCGACACCCGGGGCGCTTGCGGGCTGGGCAAATTCCAGAAAATCGAGAAAATCCGCAAGGATCAGAACGAGGACTAGCGCCCACCCGGCGACCACCCAAATATTTGATTGGCAAAGCGGCAAAGTCGCTGCTAAACGCCCATCCGGCGACACACGCCCCGGCACCCGTAGCTCAGCTGGATAGAGCGCTGCCCTCCGAAGGCAGAGGCCAGAGGTTCGAATCCTCTCGGGTGCACCAATATTTTCAATAACTTGCTCTTCAAGCCACCCATTCGTACGTAATTAGTACGAAAAAGTGGGGGACTTGGCTAGAGAGAGCCCTTTCTCACATGTAAATGGCGATTGCTCGATTGGCTCATTTGGGTTAAACGGCTAGTGTGCCACTTTAAATAGCTTTTAATTGTCTGGCCGCTTCGGGACAAGCGGTGCATTGTCTAGGAGCTGAATACCATGCAGAAGGCGCTCGAGGCTTACGTAAAACGCGGCCATCATGGTGTTGGAGGCTGGCTAGAAGGCTTCAGCCCGGACTTCATCATGCAATTATGCCAAATTCAGAGTGAGAATGGGATCAAGGGCGGGATTGCGGAGATTGGCGTTCACCACGGTCGGCTGTTTATCTTGATGAGCCTAGCAACTGCCGACGATGAGTTGGGCCTCGCGATTGATCTATATGACGATCAACATCTCAACACTGACAGTTCCGGCAGGGGTGATGAAGCCATTTTCCGAAGAAACATGGTGAAAAATGGGGCCGATTTGGAGCGAACGATAGTCTTCAAGAAAAACTCGCTTGAGATAAGACCCGACGAGGTAGTTTCTCGGATCGGCAATCCCCGTCTTTTCTCGGTTGATGGCGGACACACGGAAGAATGCGCATACAGCGATCTCCGACTTGCTGAAGGATGCCTGGCCGAGAAGGGCGTGATTATCCTGGATGACTTTTTCAATTGGTTCTGGCCAGGGGTTGCGGCGGGAACAATGAAGTATCTTTTGGAGGGTGGCGCTTTCCGCCCCTTCGCTCTCACCAACAACAAAATGTATCTTTGTCGTGCCGAGTTTGCTGGGTGGTATACGGAAAGGCTGAGAACCTCCTTCCCCGCACACATATTCGACAAGACGGTAGAGGTTGCCGGGGACCCAGTGTCGATGTTTGGCTATCACGACACGTTTCTATCCCCGATTAGCAGGCTGAAGCGCCGCTTTTCACACACGGAGACATTCAAGAGGATTAGAGGCCGAGTAAAGGCTACCAGCGCCTCGTGATTGGCTCCAGAATAGCCGGCTAGCGCCACTTGGGAGGGCGCTTGATGCCATGGTTGCCAGCGCCAACAGTCCCAGCGTCTTACCGAACAGCGGTCAGGGGATCGAAGCGGTGAACGGCGGGCCGGGGCAAAACAGGCTGACGGCCTGAGTGGAACGAAAACAGCGCCATTGAGTTGTATCTATTAAGTGGGCTGAATGTCCACAGCCACGTCGCTTGTGCGGACGAGTTTAATTTTAAGTGATTTGGAGGTTACTATGTATGGATGGGCGTTTACGCTTGCAATTATTGCATTGATCGCAGCCGTTCTGGGGTTTGGCGGATTGGCAGGAGGTCTGGCTAATATTGCGCTGGTAATCTTCGTGTTGGCGCTGATTGGAACCGTCATATTTTTTGTTCTTGGCTGGAAGGCGGCAAAAAAAATCGTGGGTTGAGATCAATCATTTGCCGCGCAGTCGTCGCTGAACCAATTTATTGAGGCGAGACCGGATATGGTATGCGTCTCGGGATCGGGACGCATAAGCATGTCAATCAAACGGCAGTTTTGCTTCTTGCCCCGCCGGCGACAGAAGCACTGACCGGCATCAAGGGTATGATCGTGGCCTGGAAGGCGTGATAAAGATCATCCCGCAGCGGATAAACGCGGTTTGAACGCCCGCCCCTGCGGTCTACTTCAGGGTGCCAGCCACCTTTGTTGCAATCAATCATGGTGCCAGCAATATAGTCCCAAAGCATGCGATATGCGGCTTCGAAACGAGCCTGACCCGTTCGGCAATGCAGCATATAGGCAGTATTTGCGGCTTCCGCCTGAACCCACCAAGGGCGGGCGGCGACCGACACCTCCATCTCGTTGCCGATTGTATAAACGATGCCAGGCGCGCCGTCGATGTTCCAGCCACGCGCAATCGTGCTGTCGAACAGACCAATAGCATCTTCCAGGAGCCAATCCGGAGCCGCCTGCCCGCGCCCGGTCAAAGCCTGCTCCACCTTCAACAGCAATCCTGCCCATTCCGCAAAATGGCCTGGTGTTCTGCCCCAGGGTCGCAGGTCATCGGCCGGCCGGTCATGATTGTAATCCGGCAGGACCTGCCAATCGGTATCGAAATGCTCGGGCAGTGCATAATCATGCGACCGGGCGATATCGTGGCCGAACCGCTTTACCAATCCAACGGCGCGATTTAGCCAGAGATCATCACCAGTCGCATCGGCCATCGCCAGAAATGCCTCGGTGCTATGCATGTTGGCATTTGCACCGCGATAAGCTTCAGGGTCGCTCCAGTCCGCGGCGTAACTCGGAGCCATAACGCCTTCATCAGCCAGCCAGAAATGCTGTTCGATAACTGCAATCGCCGCTTCGCACAGTTCATCTGCGCGAGGCCGACCAGCCATAAGCGCGCTGGCTGATGCGAGCGCTACAAAAGCGTGGACATAGGCTTGCTTGCGGCCGTCTATCCCTTCCTCTTCGAACCACCCATCATTTTCTGGATCACGCAGCGGGCCATCCAGCAATGCGGCCAATCCGTGGTCAGCCAAAGGCGCGGCCCCGGGAACGCCCATGAGCGAGGCAACACAATAGCAATGAACCATTCGCGCTGTAACGATCGTCCTTGCAGCCTGATCGGGCAATTTCCCATGGTCATCCAGCGAGCCAAAACCGCCGGCGACGCGCGCCTGGCGATAGTGTTGCAGCAAGTCCTGACCCCGCATTATCAACCATTGCCGGTGGATCTCAAGATTTGGCCAGCATTTGGCTTGCTCTTCGCCAAAGAGCGAAGGCTCAGCCATTTACGATCATCCCTCCGTTCACATGCAAAGTCTGGCCGGTGACGAAGGAACTGTCATTGCAAGCCAAATACACATAAGCCGGTCCCAATTCGCGCGGCTGGCCTATGCGCTGCATGGGGGTGGTGTCCCCCATATTTTTGATAATGTCATCGTCATATCCCTTGAACGCCAACTGGATGGGAGTGACGACTGGACCGGGAGCGACTTCATTCACGCGAATGCCCTGTTCCACCAATTGCAGGGCCAATGCGCGCGTGAAGCCAGTGATAGCTCCCTTGGTGGCGGTATAAGGCACCAGGTGCTTGTTGCCTGCAAACGCATTGACCGAGGTGGTGTTGATAATGCTGGCCCCTTTGCCAAGATGCGGCAAGGCTGCCCGCGCCAGATAAAACATGCCGTGCATGTTCACCTCGAAATGCGCAATCCAATCTTCATCGCTGATATCAGTCAGGCTCGCATAGGGTTTCTGGAAACCGGCGTTATTGATCAATACGTCCAGCGTGCCGAACTTCTCGATCACTTCGCCGACGGCTGCATCGCACGCCGCGCTTCTGCCCACATCGGCCTGTATCACCAGAGCTTCCGTGCCTTCACCCTCAATAGCTTTGCGGGTATCGTTGGCTCGGTCTTCATCGGTGTGATAGATAATCGCGATATTTGCGCCTTCGCGGGCCGCATACAATGCTGCGGCTCGCCCTATTCCGCTGTCACCTCCGCTAATCAGCACAGATTTTCCGTGCAGCTTGCCCGAACCTTTATAATTTTCATCAATAAACTCGGCAACGGGCATCATGTCGTCGATTTTCTCATCCATCTATAATCTCCCTGAAGTTGGCCTGCCTCATTGCAGACCGAGAGCTGCGGATAGAGTTTCTTTACCAGTTTTCTGGCGAGAAAAGACCGCAATCTACGTGTTTTTGAACACATGTCCGATAGAAAGGTTCCGTTTTGCGGATGGCATCAGTCTCAGCCATGCGGGGCAAACTGGAGGGCTGCATCTGGGAGTCCGCTCAAATTTACGCCTTGGCCTCAAGCCAATAAGAACGGTCGCAGCTGCGGATCGGGGCTCCAACCAGTCGATCTGCATGCAGGGATAGATTTTGCGAAAGTGGAAGATGCTGGAAACCAGCCGGACCCATCGCTCGATTAATCGCTATGCTGCAACTGCTTCCTGCCGGGTCCGAAACTGATCGAACAGACACGCAATATGGCGCGCATAAGGGCGTCCCGCTTCGGTAATGACCAGCTGGCCATCGCGCTGACAGATCAGGTCCTTTTCTTCAAAAATATCGAGCAGATGGACATCCGGCAACATATTGGCGGCCCCGGCATCGACATGCCCCTGACACAGAAGAGAAGAGATTGTCGCCCCCCGTTTCCTTGTTTCCTGATCGCGGGTCACGCCGCGGACAGCCGCGACCGTGTCTGAAGAAACCAAAGACCGGTATCGCCCGACATTTTTTTCATTCTGCACCAGAAGTCCCGGCAAGCAGCTGATGGCGCTGGCGCCAAAGCCGATCAGGGTCTCGTTGGGATCATCGGTAAAGCCCTGAAAATTGCGATGGACCCGGCCTTCGGTCGCGGCAATGGCGAGAGAATCTGTCGGCAAGGCGAAATGGTCAAAGCCGATCGCCACATAGCCTGCTTCGGTCAACCGCCGATAGCCGAGCTCGCTCTGTGCAAAGCGCAATGCTGCATCGGGGAGACTGTCACCATCAATCCGCCTCTGCCGCGGTATCATCCCTGGCATGTGGGCATAGCCGAATAACGATACGCGGCTGGGCTGGAGTTCGATTGTCTGAGTCAGCGTTTCGTTGAGATCCTGCAAAGACTGTTGGGGCAAGCCATACATCAGATCGAAATTGATCGAATCGATGCCGTGCCGGCGCAAGGTGGATACGGATTTCTCGATATCGGCGAGCGGCTGGATGCGTCCAATCGCTTCCTGAACATGCGGCGCGAAGGTCTGGACGCCGAGGCTCACTCTGCCGACATGGGACGCCGCCAGCGCCAGCGCCCATCCGGAGGTAAAGCCGCGCGGATCCAGCTCAACCGAGATTTCCGGTGTGCCGGCATCGAATATTGTCGTAATCCGATCGAGAAGGCGGACAAATTCCATGGTCGTAATGGCGTTCGGACTGCCGTCGCCAAATGCGATACGGCGTATTTTCCCCCGGCCGCCCAGCAACCGTCCGATCAACGCAAATTCCTTTTCCAGCGCGTCCAGATAGGCGGTCAGCCGCTGGGCTTTGCCCGCCGCCCCGGTGTTGCATCCGCAATACCAGCAGATCGAGTGACAATAGGGAATATGGACATACAGGGATAAAGGCGTGCCCGAGGGCATGTCGCTCAGTGCCTGGATATATTTGTCGGCGCCGCAGCCGTCATGGAACTCGACCGCAGTCGGGTAGCTCGTGTAGCGCGGAACGGGTTTAGCCAGCAATTCGGAATGATAGGACCACATGGGGAAGCCAATAGGCGACCGAACCGCTCGAAGCTTTGATCTAGATCAAAGAAAATTTCCGGAAAAATGCCAGACAATTGGGTGCCGTGCTTCCGGAGCCTGATATCTTCAATCAGATGCCCTGTCAGGCCATCGGGAATGATATCGCACTTGCCAGCGAGCAGAGCGCCCTGTTTTCGGCATGAGACGGAAGCTGGTGCTCCGGTTGCATCAAAATCTGCATATGCGAATGGCCGGCAGCCGAATCAAATGAATGTGTGTGCACGAGGCGACCATCAAATGATGCCGCAAACCAGATCGCCACTTTCTTACAGGATTTTTTTGACAGGATTTCCTCGAAAATCTCGCCTTGCATATTGAGAGTGTTTTTTACGGAGTGCTTGCACAGGGGAAAATCATGTCAATGGGAACAGCGAAACCGACTTCAGCCAGCATATTTTCAAAGCTTCGAACGACATGCAGCATGGCTTCGCTCGCCACCGCGACCCTGGCCACAATGCTTGCGGCTCCCAGCCCGGCTGCGGCACAGCAAAAAACCCCCGGCAATGACCCGGAATGCCCGATCGTCGATGGCGTTGCGACCTGTACCGGGGATGTTTCGGGCGGGATAATCGCGGGCTTGGGGTCGCCGGTCTTCGACACGCTCAACGTTGGGAATTTGAGCGGCCCGATCGCTCCCGCCGGCGTATTGGGGATCGGCTTGTACAAGGTCGACGGTGACTTGACGGTCAACATTGCCGACGATGTCATTATCGAGACCTATGATGATCCGAACATCGAAGGGTTTGGACAGGGTATCCTCGCCGTTGTCGACAACGGGTTCGATCTGACAATCAACACAGGCGCGACAATCCGGTCAGACGGAAACGGCAGTCCTACGGCCGGGATAGAAGCTGTGGTATATGACGGGCCCGGCAATCTCGACGTCACCAACCGCGGCAATATAACGGCTTTTAGCGACTTTCCCTCAGCGAGTGCAATTGCGGTCTTTAGCGACCAGAGCACTGGCTCAATCCGGGTCAACAATTCCGGCGATCTCAGCGCCTCATCGGAAGGAACCGGGGAACGCGACCGCGCGACGGCTGGCATTTTTGCCTTTCACGTGCTTGGCGGCAACGACATTGATGTGGTCAATAGCGGCAGGATCGACATCAGCGTCACAACGAGCGATATCGATTCCAATGGCTTCGCGGCCGGCATCGTCAGCTACGCCTATGGCAACCCGACCAACACCAGAATCAGCAATTCCGGATCAATCAGCGCGATGGGGCCGTTCGCCAGCGGCATTGCCACCTTCACCCAGAATCTCAGTCCCTCCGCGCCGTCGACCGTGAGCATCACCAATGACGGCACGATCCGTACCACCAACAATGAAGGCGGTTACGGCATTCTGGCGCAGAGCGACGGAAGCACGGTCGACATGAATGTCTTCAATCGTGCCACCATCCAGATGGACGCACCGGATGGCGCGGTAACGGGGATTTTCAGCAGGAGCGTAGCGCTCAACGGAACCTCGCGCGTTGAAAATTATGCGGCCATGACCGGATCCGGCTTCAACCTGCGCGGCATCGGCATTTCGGCTTTTGGTGCGCCTGCGGGGGGCACTTACGATTTCACGGTGATCAACCAGGCGGATTTCGATTTCGACGCCGGGGCGACGATCGGTATCACCGCCTTTGCCACCGCTGAAGACAATGTCACCGCCGCCATCACCAACAGCGGCAATTTCAACTTCACGTCCGGTATCGGCACATTGTCCTCCGGCATCCGGGCCACCTTCGACACGGTCGATAACAGTGCCAATGGTGCTGACGGGCTCAGCACGCTGACCATCGACAATAGCGGCAATATCTTCATGGGTACGGGCAACGCGCTATTGGCAAGTGCCGACCAGATGACGATCACCAATAGCGGTATTCTCGGCACGACAGGTGCGGGTTCCGACGCCGTGATCCTCAACGGCATCGACAAGGCTTCCACCCTCGCCTTTTCGACCACCGCCGATATCACGGCCAGCGGTGCCGGAGCGCGCGGCATTGCCATCGTCAACGCGGGCAAAAGCACAATCGACATCGGCGCCGATGCGACCGTGTCCGCGAGCGGCAGTGCAATTTTCGCGGACGGGCTTGGCAGCGGCGTCGCGAGCCAGCTTACGATCACCAATGCCGGAGCGATCCGATCAGATATTGGCCCGGCAATCCGCGTAGCGGGCGGGCCTGGATTTATCACCCATGCGGGTATCCTGTCCGGCGATGACGGCACGGCGATCGCGTTCGACGCGACGGGTGATTTCGATGATCAGCTTGTCCTGATGCCAGGATTTTCGATTGCTGGCATGGTCGATTTCGGCAGCGGAAGCGATGGCGATGAACTGGGATTATTTGGTGCCGTCGACACGCAGGACATATTCGATGTCGGTTCAATCGGAACCCAATATCTCAACCTCAACCGGCTCCGCAAAGCGGATTTCGGTGCGTGGACGCTAGAGGGCAGCAGCGATGCTGCTATTGCTGGGGGGATATTCAACGGTCTTTTGATCAACAACGCCAACCTGCCCAATTTCGATTTCACGATGCGCCGCGGACGCATGGAAGGGACCGGAACGGTTGGCCCGGTTCTGCAACGCGACGGGACCATTGCCCCGGGCAACGGCATCGGCACGTTCACAATCAACGGCGATTTTGATCTCAATGCAGGGGAGCTGGAGATTGAGGTCAACGACCAGGGCCAAAACGACCTGCTGGTGGTCAATGGCGCGGTAAAGCTGGCCGATGACGGTGATGCTCTTCTGACGATCCTCGAAACTGGCACGTTCGCGGGTTCGAATCCGTTCAACTATCTGATCATCGATAATGACGGCACCGACCCGATCAACGGCACATTCGGCAGCGTCACCAACAGCTATGCCTTTCTCACTCCGACGCTGAATTATGCCGGCGGCGACGGTAACGATCTGGCGCTGACGCTGACGCCGAACGCAGTCGGCGGCGATGGCTGTTCGCCGCCCGCCGCCGACGATGTCGTTGCCACCTGCAGCGGCACGGTCACCACCGCCTATGGCAGCGCCGATGCCGATAATGTCACGCTGACCGTCAGATCCGACGCGCGTCTGCAGCCGGCGGCTACCGCGATAACACTGGGCCGCGGCGCTTATGTGGAAACCGAATCTGGTAGCCAGATCATCCCGACGGGAGCGGGATCAGACGGTATTTCCTTCGGCGACCGCTCGACGCTAGTCGCCGGCGGCCGGATCACGACCAGCGGCGCAGGGAGCGCCGCGGTCCGGCTGAACGGCACCGATCTGAGCGATTCCGGCATAAGTGAAATCACGCGCGTGGTTACGGTAGAAAAGGCCCGGCTGGCCGATTACGCGATGAATGTGATCTCCGATTATATCAAGAGCGGTGGCAATGATGTCGCACCCGGTTCGTCATTGCCGCGCGATCCATCGAGCCAGAACCGGCCGGATGGGTCGGCCTTTTATAACCGCTTTACCGTGGGCGATCGGGCGTTGATCGAAAGCGACGGCGGACAGGCGGCGATCATCAGCCAGCCCAATCTCTACATCGAATTCGGCCGGGACGTGACCAACGGCCTCGGCGCGCTGCTCAGTGCCTCGAGCGGCGCGGCCGGTATTCTCGGCAATTACGCCACTGCTTTGCTCGCTCACGGTGCGACGCTCGCTAGTTCGAGCAACGGAGCGCCGTTGGTCGGGGTTGCGGCCGATGACAATCACTCCGCCTATGTCGGACTGGTCGACGTCATCGCCGAGACCGAGGGCGACAACAGCATTGCGTTCGATTTCGGCAGTGCGCTTAATAGCGTCGGCGCGTTCCAGTCGGGCGCGAGCGCGGACGGCGTCGGCACCAGCATCACAACGTTCGGCGACAATTCGCACGCCATTCGCTTCGGCCCTGGCGAAAGTTCGACGTTCACCGCGACGATCATGGCGACCGCCATGGCCACATCGGGCAATGGCGCGCGGGGTGTCGCCATCGATGGCGGTGCCAACAGCTCGGTCAGTGTCGCATGGGGCGACAGCAGCGCGACCACCGGCGGCATGGACAGCGATGCAATCCATATCGGCGTGGGCGGCTCCAGCGACGTTCTGCTGCTGCTCCAGAATTCGACCGTGTCGACAACAGGCGGCGGCAGCGATGCCGTCGATATCCCGCAGGTGGCCAAAAGTTCGCTGGGCGCGGCGGTCATCATCGACAGCACTGTCTCGACAGATGGTGACAATGCCCGCGGCTTCGTCTTCGCCGAGCAGGGCGGGGAAGTGTCGAGCCGCACTGCCTTTGTTGCCGAAAGTAGTTTCAGCACTTTGGGCGACGGCTCAACCGCCATGCTCTTCGGGGCGTTCGGCAACAGCTCTAGCAACACAACACAAGTTCTCGACACGACGATAACCACCGCTGGAACGAATTCTCGCGGCATCGATCATGCCTTGGCCGGCGATGGCAGCGTCAACGATGTAACGCTCGACAATGTCAACATTGCGACCACCGGTGCGACCAATTCCGGTGCGTTGGTGATGGAAGGCACGGTCGACAACAATTCGGCGTTCACGATCTCTTTGACGGACATCGATTTCTCCACCACCGGCACAGATTCCGATGCCGTTTTCATTGGCGGCGGCGGATTCAATAACGGAGTCTTCAGCGCCAGCATGGCCAATGCGGCTCTAGCGACGTTGGGCGCAGGCTCGCGCGGGCTGGTCATCGATCAGTTCATCGCCAGCGATGACAGCACCACGGTCGGCGATCTTTCCAATGTCACCATCACCACCGCCGGCGCAAATGCCCACGGCATCTGGCTCGGCGCTAGCGCCGACGGGGCGATGCTGGGCAGCACCACGACTTTCAACGGGGCCAATCTCGACATCGCCACCCAGGGCGACGGCGCGCGCGGGTTCTACCTTGCGGGGCTGAGCGGAGAGGTCGAAGACAGTGAATTCAACTTCTCGCTCGCCGACAGCAGCATCGTCACCGCTGGCGCGGATGCAGTCGGAATCAAACTGTTCGGTGCGGCCGGCGATATCGTCAATCCCAGCGGCAACCCGTTCGGCTTCGTGCTCGACAACGTCATGATTCAGACGGGAGGCGATGGTTCCGCAGGGCTTGTATTCGGCGACTACATTGACAATGCCATCTTCTCTGCCGACCTCTTCGATCTGTCGATCTTCACCGCCGGATCGAATGCTCGCGGACTTTACATTCCCGCAGTTGGTAACAGCAGCGCTGCCGATGCAACAGTTGACAATCTTGTCGTCCGGACGACGGGCGCGTCGAATTCCGGTGCGGTCTTTATCGGAGGCATCGGTTCGGCCTCCGCCCTATCGATGGAACTGCGCAATATTGACCTGTCCACCCTCGGCTCGGATTCCGATGCCCTCTTCATCGAAGGCATGGCGGGAAACAGTTCGGTAATGGCAATTGACCTGCTGGACGTGACTTTAGCAACAACGGAAGCGAATTCGCGCGGCTTCGTCGTCGAGAATTTCCTTCCGGACGTCGACTCTACTTCCGTTGCAAGCCTGACCAATCTGAGTGTCACAACCGAAGGCGCGAATGCGCACGGCGTGTGGATCGGCGCGAGCAGTTCGGGAGATATCGACGCCAGCACTGCGACTTTCAGGGCCGAAGGTCTCGACCTCACCACCCAAGGAGATGGCGCTCGCGGACTATATCTCGGCGATGTCGCGGGTGATGTATCGGATACCTCCTTTATCACCATCCAGATCAGCGATTCGGACATTTCGACCATCGGCGACGATGCGGTAGCGCTAGAGGCGTTTGGCGTTGGCGGGACGCTGAGCCAAAGCGAGATAACGCTTCTTTCGGATAGCATCGACATAACCACCACCGGCGCTCGCTCGCACGGTTTCGTGGTCGGCGCGCTACCCGAAGTGGCCATGACCGATGACAACGAAACCACACTGGCGGTCAATTTCGGCAGCATTGCAGTCAGCGGCGCCGATGCCGATGCCATCCGGATCGGCGCGGGCTGGGGCAGCCCCGACGCGCTGGCGGCGCGAGGCGCAGGCGACCCCTTCCGCCTCGCCGTGCTCGAAGTGTCGGACGTGGTCTCGGCTACGGGCGCGAATGGCAACGGGCTCGTCACCGACAGCCTGATCAACGTGTTCCAGGTCTCCGAGAACGGCGCGTTGACCGCCACCGACTACGCGGTGCTGGCGCAGGGTAACGGCGGGATCGAAAGCTTCGAGAATCTAGGCACCATCACCGGCGACATCCTGCTGGGCGACGAGGATTCGACGTTCACCAGCAGCGGCACGATCACCGGCAATATCGACCTGGCGGGCGGCACCAACAGCCTGCTGATCGAAGCGTCTGGCCTGCTCAATTCGCTCGACCTGCTGTCGGTCGGCATGGCCAATGTCATGACGATCCAAGGCACCCTGTCGCCCGGCGGCAGCGGCGCGATCCAGAGCACCAATCTCACCGGGAATCTAAACCTCGGTGCCGACTCGACTTTCATAGTCGACGTAAACTCGAACGGCTCGGACAAGGTGATCGTCGCTGGCACCGTAACCCTTGGCGGCGGAACGCTGGACGTGGTCGAGACGGGGACTTTCGCAGGGGACAACCCGTTCGAGTACATCATCATCGATAACGATGCCGCCGATGCCGTCAACGGCACGTTTGGCACGATCCAGAACGATTACGCCTTCCTCGCACCCACCGTCAGCTACACCGGCGGCACGGGCAACGACGTGCTGCTAACGCTGACGCCGAACAACGAGGTGGTGGACGGCTGCACCATCCAGGGCCGCACGATGATCTGTACCGGCGATCAGTCGGACGGCGTCTATGTGGACGACAGCGACGATGTCGACGCGCTGATCGTACGCGACCTGACGACTGATATTATCGGAAGTGCCTCTGCGATCGAGTTTGAGCGCGACACCGGGCCGATTTCGATCACTGCGGACGATACGGTGACGATGGAAAACACGCGCGGGATCATCGCGCATATAACCGATGATAATGATGTCAGCGAAGCCGATATCGTCGTCGATGCGCAGGTCGATACGATCACCTCCTACGACGCACCAGTGATTCAGGCGATAAACGAAGGCTCGGGCGATATTACCCTCAGATTTTCCGGCGCGATGACGTTGATCAACGCGAACAGGATCGACCCGCTCATCCTGGCGAAAGGAGTCGGCAACAACATAGTCGATTTCGTGGGCGGCTCGCTCGAACAGATAGACAGCACTGGCCCGTCGACCCCTGATGATGCCAGCGCAGCAATCCTGGTCGGGGGTGTCGGTGCCCCATTCAACAGAGTAACCAGCGCCGGCGATATTACCACGCATAGCTCCGATTATTCCGGCATCTACGCGGCCACTTACGAAACTGGCGGGGCGGTCATCAACCAGACCGGTGGTACAATCCGTACCAGGGGAGACGGTGCGGCCGGTATTCTGGTCGAGCATATCGGCGGCTTTATTCCGAACAGTCAACTGGGCCACATTGCCGACATTACGATTTCAGGCTCTATCCTGACCGAGGGCGGGGCCAGCTCCGCCGCGAGCGGAGGACGAGACATTTATGCCAGCGGCATTCTGCTTTCGGTCGTCGAAGCCAATCCGGGCGCGATATTGAACGGTGGCACCAATCCGACCGCCACGATCGAGATCACCGAGACCGGACGCATCTTCACCCAAAACTCGTCCGCGATTACCACCATCCAGGAGGGCAGCGTCGGCACAGACACTCTCGTTCCGCTTCCGGTCGACGTCACCTTGCAGATCGCCGGCGAGGTTGCACGGCCGAATGCCAGCGACGTGGCCATCGACCTGTGGGACGGCGACGATACGGTCACCATCGCGGCAACCGGCTCGGTCACTGGGCAGGTGCTGATGGGCAACGACGACGATATGGTCACCAATGCGGGCAGCATCAACGGCGCGGTCGACCTGGGCGCGGGTAACGACACGATCGTTCTTCTTCCCACCTATTCGGTCACGGGCCTCATCGACGGCAGTGCCGGTAACGATAGCTTCATACTCGACGGCGCGGCAGGCACATCGGGACAGATCGCGTTGCTGCAAAGCAACACGGCCCGCGCCACCAACTTCGAGGATATCCGCAAACGCGGTGCGGGCATGTGGACGATCACCGGCGACGATGTCCCGGCCGGTCTGCCGCTGCCGACCGGTACGATCGAGGCCGGTACGCTGCGCGTCTACGCCAATATTCCGGGCCTTGACCTGGTCGTTCAGCCGGGCGCGCGGCTGTCGGGAATCGCCAGCGTCGGTTCGGTAACGCTGACTGGCGGCATCTTGTCGCCAGGGGCCGGCGAGAGCAGTGCCGAGCCCGATGGATCGGCGCAAGCTATTGCCGCCGCGCCTGCTGCGGACGCTCCATCAGCGGTAGAGGCCGCGGCGTCGGTTGCGGCGGTAGCAGCGGCACCGGTTGCGGCGGATACCGCCGCGCAAACCACAGCGCCTGCCGCTACCGGCATCGCCGGGCAGGGCCGCGGCGACATGATCGTCGACAATGCGCCCCAGCGCGTGGAGTTCGCCGAGCAGCAGCCGCACGCCGGTTCGCTCGAGATGGTCGAAAACCAGCCGCAGGTCACCGCCCCGCTCTTCGCCGCCAATGCGCCGCAGCCTGCTGCGCCGGTCACGCCCCAGGCCGGGCTGAGCCCGGTCGGCACACTGACGATAAACGGCGATCTGACGATGGATGCGAACTCTTTCTATGTGGTCGACGTGCGCGACGATGGCGGCAGCGACCAGGTCATCGTCAACGGCCTGGTCACACTTGGCGGTGCGACGCTGTCGATCGGTGAAATCGGCAATTTCACCGGCGATGATCCGTTCAACTATCTGATCATCGACAATGATGCGGCGGATGCCGTGAACGGTGTCTTTGGCACCATCACCAACCAGCT
>NVXM01000044.1 GCA_002733865.1 Sphingopyxis sp. | reverse complement strand
GCTGTCTACCCACAGCATTTTCAACAGAACCGGAGGTGACTGGGCTGCGTGGTACAAGGCCTGTGGCCAGACCCTGCCCGGAACGGCGCGAATGCAGCACTTCAGCCACATGCTGCTTGCCCTTGAAGCCGCCCGCTATCATCAGGGCATCGCCCTGACCAATGACTACATGCTGAGCAACCGCGCGGATTCTGCAGACTTTGTCCGGCTCCCGTGCCATCACCTGATGACCGGCGACCAGTTCTACTTTGCCTGGAAGACCAGTCGGCGCCAGGAACCGGGCATCCAGATACTCCGCCGCTGGCTGGTGCAGCAGAGCATGGAATCGGGGCTGAAGCAGCAACTGCCGGACTGAGCCGGCCGCCGCGCTACCCTGCAGAAACAAAAATGCCCCTGCGACCTGTCGGACGAGGGGCATTCTGTGGGACTGGATCAGTCGCCGGTAGACGCTGAGCCATCACGTTGTAATGGCGGAGGGACAGTCCGCCTGATAGCTGTCCAAGCATTTCCGAGCAGATCCGCCAACGCTAGTAATAACGGGCATTTCAGCCTAACATCCGTCCATAGCTGTTCGAGGCGAAACCCCTGTTTCCAGAGCAAAGTGTGGGAACAAGTGTGGGAACGTATATTTGGCGGAGTAATTTTTAATGGGCAAGCTCAACCCCAAGCAGTTAGAGAACCTGGCCGACCCCGGCACCTATGAGGATGGCGACGGCCTGCGCCTGGCCATCAAAAGAACAGGCCGCAAGTATTGGGTGCTGCGCTACCAGCTCAACGGCAAGCGCCGTGATATGAGCTTGGGCGTTTACCCCAACGTTTCGTTGAAGGCTGCCCGGAGCAAATCAGCCATACATCGTGAACGGATCAGCGCCGGCATTGACCCCATCGACGAAGCGAATGCCGAGCGTGTAGCCAATCAGGCCGCCGCCATCGTCGAAGCTGCCAAACAGATCACATTTGACAGCGTGGCTGCTGATTACATTTCTGCCCACCGCCCCGGCTGGAAGAATGCCAAGCACGCCCAGCAATGGGAAAACACGCTGATCACTTATGCATCTCCCTTCATTGGCAGGCTGTCACCGGGCGAGATAACCACCGAGCATGTGCTGAAAGTCCTTCAACCCATCTGGACCACTAAGCCAGAAACAGCCAGCCGCGTGCGCAACCGCATTGAACTGGTATTGGACGCCGCCAAGGCCCGCCGCCTGTGTGAAGGCGAAAACCCTGCACGTTGGCGCGGGCACCTGGACAAGCTGTTGCCCAAGCGGGAAAAGGTTCAGGCCGTAAAGCATCACCCCGCCCTTCCTTGGACTGAACTGCCCTCATTCATGGCCACACTGAAAAAGTTGGACAAGGTGACGTTCAAGGCTATGCAAATGACAATCCTGACCGCCTGCCGCACCAGTGAAGTGCTGGGCGCAACCTGGGATGAAATCGACCTGGAGGCCCGCGCGTGGACCGTACCGGCCGAGCGCATGAAGATGCGCAAAGAACACCGCGTACCGCTCGCTGATGCGCTTGTGAAGTTGCTGGAGCAGTTACCACGTGTTGACGATAATCCCCACCTATTCCCTGGCATGAAAGCAGGCAAGCCGCTTTCTAACATGGCTATGCTTATGGGGCTGCGGCACCTCAAGCGCGATGACCTAACCATGCACGGCTTCCGGTCAACCTTTCGCGACTGGGCTGGAGAATGCACCCCGCACCCCCGTGACGTTTGTGAGCAGGCGCTAGCCCATAGCCTCGGCAATGCCGTAGAGGCGGCCTATCGACGCGGGGACCTGTTCGAGAAGCGCCGAGCGCTGATGGATGACTGGGCACACTACGTGACCACTGCGCCAACGAAGAAAGTGATTCAGGGGAATTTTTCAAATAAATCAGGATGACCAAGCCCTCAGCTTGAGTCGGCTTAGTTACTTTACAAAGGAGTCTTTGACTCATCAGGGCGATTTTCGTCGCCGCCTACGTACTTTCGGATGCGCCATTGACTTGGACGCTGTATCTGGGCCATATAATCGGTACCGCCACTCGATTCCGAGGAATTAAAAGAAACCAATGAAATTATTTTTGCTAACTCCTGTGCTGTTTCCGTTTGCAGTCTTGGCAACTGAGGCGCCGCCCATCCCGTCAGGCCCCAACCCCATGCAATTTACAGGCAGTGTTGTCACGGTTGTATTTGATGACCCTCAAGGAGAAATCGGGACTCCTGGCAAGGTTAAATATACTGCTTTGGTCCTTGATGAATCGTTGACTGTTCGGACTGACGTTGGGCATATGGTCACTACTGATCGCGTGCAGTTTACCCAAGACAATGAAGATGTCTTACCAGATGGGGTAAGAGTGAAGCTCGATTGTGGCTTTGTCATGGGAGCTGAGACCGGCCACCATTACGAGCCACTGATTTGCGGCAACAGTAAGGTGGCTGAGTTATGGTAGAGAGCAACTCTTCGCGCTAGACCTCATCTCTCCGCCCGCGAAGGTGGTTTTAGATTCGACGTCGTCGGTGCCTGGTTAGCTTACAGTCGAATGCTGGAGGATTTGCGCAGTGAAGTCTACTCATCGCGCTGGACCGTGCCATTAGCGGGTAACGCACCAGACGAACCATTGGGATCTGAAAAGGCTCATTAACTTCTTGAGTTCGACCAACCTAGCCCGACGGGGCGAAAAGGGGTCTTCCCACCCGCTTGGTTGGTTGGTTGGTTGGTTTTTGGGATGCCTGGGAGGCGGTATAGTGAAAAAACTTCTCAAACTGAAAGAGTGGTTAACCGTAAAAGATGCGGCCAGGCACCTTTCAGCTGCTGCTGAGGAAGATATAACTGAGGCGGATATTCTTCAGTTCAGTCTGGACGGCCACCTAACTCTATCAGTCAATTTCGTGAACCATGCGCTCGGACGACCATTGAGAATAGAGACGCTGGATGATCAAGCTGAAGTAAGTCAACTGTCCGAAGATTTTTTATCCATCCACCACAATCCTGATGTATCAGGAGACGAACACAAAATAGACCTAGCCGATTTTCTGCGCAAACCTAGGGGCATATTGTTGCCCAATGGAAAGGACATTTTGATTTTTGAGCGTGACATCCAAAAGCCAGAGAAGCTAGAAGGTATTTGGGACCTGCTAATGCTTGGAGCCGAAGCGCTCGACGTTAAACATGCCTACCAGAACCTCCAGGGCGGGCCGTCCGTTGATCTGGTATGCCTAGAGGGGCCGTTGGTATCAAGCCATGACCGAACACGAATGTATCAATTACTAGACAGCTTCGTGCGCGAAAACGAGCCAAGCAAGTCTGAGCAGTTACCGAAGGTAGAACGTAAAGTTCCTAAAGAAATCGGAGAAGCATTAGACCGGCTTTACGCAATACTTGGCCCTGGTCCCAGCATCGACCAAAATAAGCCCTCGCTAGAGAAATGGAGTAGCGAAAGGATTTACTACCCTGCCGGCGGACTGCCAGAGGGCAGCACTTTTGTCGTAAGAACTGCGGCACTTCGTGAACTTGAAAATAAGCTACTGGCTGTAGAGGTGCCGCCTGAAAAACCACTACACCCCAGCGAGCGTAGGAGTGTTGATCGAATTGTCGCCGTACTCGCAGCTATGGCAAAAGTCGATCTATCAGCCCCCTACAAAGCCGACGAAGCGATGCGGCACTTCGCCGCCTCAAAAGGTCTGGAATTACCTAGCAGTTCCGAAACCGTGGTGAAATTTTTAAAGAGCGCAACTAATCAGATATAACCCTCACTTACCCCATTGGGGTTTTGCTCAACCCCATTAGCACACAACCCAAACGACTAGCTGTTGAATGGTCACCGTCCGCTCCACACCGGGGCAAGCCTTGAGGTAACGACGATGACCGTAAACGAACGCACTCACCGCTGTATCTGGCGACTACCTACTGTCAAGGAACGCACAGGCCTTGGCCGATCCACGATTTACGATCTGATGAAGGCTGAGCGCTTCCCCAAGGGCCGCCGCATTGCCGGTAGTAATATTACTGGCTGGGATAGCCTGGAAGTTGAGGCATGGATCGCCAAGCAATTGGGAGAGGTGGCTTAAATGACAAACAAGAAAAAGGCCGACCCGAAAACCAGCCCCAAAACTCACAACCTCAATAATACCAGTGCCAACGGTCAGCGTGCGCGCTTATTGAAGCGCCTGGAGCCCGAGGATACTTTCATAGCTCGCGATGAAATGAATCTAATGATGCCGGCTGTACGCTTCGAGGAACTCCGCAACGCCGGCCATAACATTAAAACCCAACGCGTCATCAAGGCCGACCAGCACAGGCGCACGCATCGAGGCGTGACGCGGTATTACCTAAGCCAGTCGGAGGCATAACCCATGAGAAACAACCAACACTGCAAAACAGCGGTGACGCTACCGGCTTGCCTGTTAAACGGCCGTTACCTGTTGCTGGCGCTGCAACCCGCTGGCGCGGATCTGGTTCTTTTGCTGACCCTGGAGGTTCTGCTATGGACTATCTGAGCGCCTTCCGCGATGCCCTGCAAGCGGTCTATGGGCAGATAGATATTCACCCGGTAGCAGACGGCATGATTCACCGCTTCACCGTACCCGGCGACCGACCCGGCAGCAATAACGGCTGGTATGTCCTGCACGCTGGCTGCATTGCATCTTGGGCCTTTGGTAGCTGGAAAGCAGGTGACTGTCACACCGGGACCAGCCGGGAGCCTACCGACCACCGAGAAGCTGAACACCTACGCAATCAGATGGAGCAGGCCCGACAGCAACGCGAAGCCGACCAGCGCCAACGCCATCAAGCCGCCACCGAGTACGCCCGCAAGCTGTGGCGTGATGGTCGCCGCGCTGACCCCGATCACCCCTATCTGATCGCCAAAGGCTGCCGGCCCCATACCTTGCGCCAATTGGGTGACGCTCTGCTGGTGCCACTGACCCATAAAGGCGAGCTGGTGAACGTGCAACGCATTCACCCAGACGGCAGCAAGCGCTTTCTGTCTGGTGGCCGCGTTAAGGGATGTTGTAGCCCGCTGGGACTCATACAGGCAGGGCAGCCGCTGTACCTGTGCGAAGGCTGGGCAACGGGCGCTACGCTGCACGAGAGCAGCGGCCACCCGGTCGCCTGCGCAATGAATGCCGGCAACCTGCTGTCAGTCGGCCAACAACTGAGCCGCACCCACCCTGGCGCCTGCCTGATCGTTGCAGGTGACGATGACCGCCAGACCGAGGGCAACCCCGGCAAGCGCGCCGCAGCAACCACTGCCTTAACCCTAGGCTGCGGTCTGATCTTGCCGCCCTGGAGCGGTTATGAACCCTTCAGCTTGACCGACTTCAACGACTTGCGCCAATGGCAGGAAGGTGGCAAATGAGCAAGCTACTGATACCTCCGCCCCGCTACCCTATGCCGCTGCCGTTGCTACCAGAGACCGAGCAAGCGACCCCCTACCCTGTCGAGGCCCTGGGCCAATTGCTGGGCGACGCCGTAAAGACCATCGCGTCGATAGTGAAAGTACCTGAGGCAATGGCGGCGCAGTCCGTATTGGGCGCTGCAGCGATGGCTGCGCAGGCACATGGCGACGTTATCCGAAGTGGGCAAGGCATCCCCTTGTCGTTATTCATGCTGACTGTTGCCGAATCAGGCGACCGCAAGTCGTCGGCTGATGGCCTTGCGTTGAAGGCTCACCGCCAACATCAGCGTGAGCTGTTGGAGCAATACAAGACAAAGCGCAAGGAGTACCGAGATGCCGACGACGCCTACCAAAAGGCCCGCACGAGGATACTGGACAAAGCCAAGGCCAGCCCGGAAGCTGCTACCGTCGAGCTGGCAGGCCTAGACGAACCAACCGCGCCGCCTTCACCTTTCGTGCTAGCCGAAGAGCCAACCCTGGAAGGATTGCACAAATCGCTACTGAGAGGGCATCCGTCTCAGGGGCTGTTCAGCGATGAAGGCGGTCAGTTTTTCGGAGGGCATGCTAGCCGTCCAGAGAACATGCTAAAAAGCGTAGCCGGTCTGTCCAAGCTCTGGGACGGGTCACCTATTAGCCGTATTCGGGCTGCCGATGGCGAGAGTGACGCGAGGCACGGCTGCCGACTGAGCGCCCACCTAATGATCCAGCCGATTGTGGCCGCTGACGTGTTGAGCAACCCAGTGATGCAGGGACAGGGGTTCCTGGCACGCTTCCTGATTGCTTGGCCTACTTCGCTGGCCGGCACGCGTATGTATCAAGACAGTGACCCACACGCAGACCCGCGCCTGGTCCGATACTGGCAGCGCATGACCACCATGCTCACACTGGAGCCTATCAAGGACGATTTGGGAGAATTGGCGCCGCCGCTGCTGCTTCTGGATGAGCGCTCGATGTCTGCCTGGATCAAACAGCATGACAGCATCGAGAAGCAACTAGGCCAGGGGGGCGACATGGAGGACATCAAGCCTACCGCGGCCAAAGCTGCGGAAAACCTGTTGCGCATCGCTGGAGTGTTCGCTGTCGTTGATCATCGAGATCGAATCGAAGCGGATCTGATAGAGCGTGCTGCATTGCTGGTGCACTGGTATCTGAACGAAGCACTACGCCTGACCCAACCTGTGAAGGTAGAACCGCAACTCCGAGACGCTGACCGTTTGGCAAAATGGCTGATTGCCAAACAATGGACATCATTCGACGGCCGGCAGCTACAACGGGAAGGACCTTCATTCGTTCGCAAATCCGCGAGCCGCCGCGACGCTCTGCTGGGGATACTGGTAGAACACCGATGGCTGACAACTTCAGACGGCAAGGTGTTCAATCTCAGTCCAGTCACTCTTGCGACAACCGCGACAACCGCGACAAGCCAGACAGGATCAGCCCCAATGATTTGCGACGCCGCTGCGACAGGCTGCGACGACCTCCAGCGCCACCGCTCACCGTCGCAACCTGTCGCAATTCGGTCGCATGCCCTACGGCCTCAGGATTCGCGGCTTGTCGCGGATGTCGCAAATGTCGCGACCAATCCTAAGTACCGAGGTGAGATATGACAGCCGCCATGCTGATTGAAAAATCACGCTCTGTTGGCATAGTGCTGACGCTCTCCGGAGACACCATCGTTTGGCAGTCTGACAACCCGCCCGAGCCGGAACTGCTAGCAGCCTTGCGTGAAAACCGCCTGTCCATCATCGATGCTCTCCGTATGGGTACCCCACCCTCTTCGGACTCACTGGACTGGCTCGCACAAGTAGCCGTTATTCTTAGTACCGACGCAAGCACACTTCTGGAACACGGACTGGTTGACCTGGATGACCTGGCGGAGCAGTACCGCACGCACCCGCGCTTTGCCGCTCGATTAATTGAAAGTAGTCCGGTATGGCTGCGACTTAACCTGGGACGAGGCAAAACAAGAGAGCTTCATGCGCCTGAGGTCCTTACTAATTGCGTACTGACCGAAGTTAACAAAGCAGGAATACCCCAGATAAAGCATGCACCGAACTGGATCGCAAAGCGTGACGCCTTCTACAGCCACGCGGTTGGCCACTGCAAAAAATGCTTTCCGCCAGCAAGCCGCTATTGCCCGGCAGGAGCCAGGCTGCTGGCCCTATACCAGGGAGCACTACAATGAAGAGCCCGAAGCAGCTACGTAAGCTATGGCGGCAACACCATGAGGCATATCAGGGCTGCATGCACGAGTTGGCGGAACGTGAACACTGCTATCCCCCGCCCAATAGACCGCCCTTTCCTGAGGAACTTCGCGGCCTCACGTGTGGAGCGAAGACCCGAGCCGGCACACCTTGCAAGCGCCGTGACTTGTACCTATCCGGACGCTGCCGCTTACATGGCGGCCTTTCGACTGGTCCTAAAGGTAAATAAAACAAACCCCATGAGAACCTGTCAAAAGCTTACATTTTCGGAGTAGCAAATCGGTCACAGTGCTTGTGAAGGAGCACTCCATGCACGGATCCCGCCCTTTACCCAGGTATGGCAGGTTGATATTGTGAACCGGCCCGCATCATGGCAGGCTGCATAGCATTCAGGGATGACTCTTTATAAAGGCGCGGGCGACACTATAGGCGCCTCAGATCCTCATCGTTGTCAGCCCATACCTTCTGCGTATTGCAGGATTTGGCGCCAGCTGTCGTGCCTACCAGGACTGGATCATGGACAAGAAGTCACTTTCCGAAAGGGACATCTGCAGCAAGTACATTGCCCCCGCCGTACAATGCGCCGGGTGGGATATGCACCGGCAGGTGCGCGAAGAAGTCAGCTTTACCAAAGGCCGCATCATCGTCCGTGGCAAGTTGCACAGCCGAGGCGAGTCCCGCCGCGCCGACTTTATTCTGTATCATCAGCCCAATCTGCCCCTCGCCGTCATTGAAGCCAAGACCAACAAGCTCTCCATGGGTTCTGGCATGCAACAGGCCCTGGGCTATGCCGAATCACTGGATGTGCCTTTCGTGTTTTCCAGCAACGGCGATGGCTTTCTGTTCCATGACCGCACAGGTACCGGCAGCCAGGTCGAAACCCAACTGACTCTCGATCAGTTCCCGAGCCCGCAAGAGCTCTGGCAGCGTTACTGCCAGTGGAAAGGCCTCGATCAGCAGGCTCAAGAAAAGGTCGAAGCGCCCTACTACGATGACGGCTCCGGCCGTATGCCGCGCTACTACCAGACCAACGCCATCAACCGCACCATCGAGGCGATTGCACGCGGCCAGGACCGCATCCTGCTGGTCATGGCTACCGGCACGGGCAAGACCTACACCGCCTTCCAGATCATCTGGCGGCTATGGAAATCACGCCAGAAGAAACGGATCCTGTTCCTGGCCGACCGCAACATTCTGGTCGACCAGACAAAGAACAACGACTTTAAACCCTTTGGTCAGGCGATGACCAAGATCGCCAAGCGTCAGATCGACACCTCCTACGAGATTTATCTGTCCCTCTATCAGGCCGTTACCGGCAATGAAGAGGAAATGAATATCTACAAGCAGTTCTCCCGGGACTTTTTCGACCTGATCGTGATTGACGAATGCCATCGCGGCAGCGCCGCTGAAGACTCGGCATGGCGCGAGATCCTTGAATACTTTTCCAGCGCCACCCACGTGGGTCTGACTGCCACCCCCAAGGAAACCAAAGAGGTGTCCAGTACCACCTACTTCGGTGATCCGGTGTACAGCTATACGCTCAAACAAGGCATCGAAGACGGCTTTCTTGCCCCCTACAAGGTCGTGCGCATCGATTTCGACAAGGACCTGCAAGGTTGGCGGCCACCCAAGGGCATGCTCGACAAGAACGGCGAGCTGATCGAAGACCGGATCTACAACCTCAAGGACATGGACCGCACCCTGGTTATCGAGGCGCGCACCCAACTGGTCGCCCAGAAGGTCACCGACTTCATCAAAGCTACCGACCCGTTCCAGAAAACCATCATCTTCTGCGACGACATCAACCACGCCGAGCGCATGCGCCAGGCCCTGGTTAATCTCAACCCGGAGCGGGTAGCCGAGAACCGCAAGTACGTCATGCGCATCACCGGCGACGACCTGGAAGGCAAGGCCGAGCTGGATAATTTCATCAATCCCGAGGCCCGCTACCCGGTCATCGCCACCACCAGCAAGCTCATGACTACAGGCGTCGACGCACAAACCTGCAAACTGATCGTGCTGGACCAACACATTAAGTCGATGACCGAGTTCAAGCAGATCATCGGTCGCGGCACGCGCATCAATGAAGATTTCGGCAAGTACTGGTTCACCATCATGGACTTTAAAAAGGCTACCGAACTCTTTGCAGATCCGGCGTTCGATGGCGAACCTGTAGTGATCTATACCCCCGGCGCCGAAGATTCCCCTGTCCCGCCGGACGACCTGCTGGAGGGTGAAGACGGGGTTAGCCTGGGCGAAGGAGAACAACCCGGTGACGTCGACTTTCCTGAAGGCGAGGAAGGTACCAAGCGCATCAAATACGTGATCGATAACGTGCCGATTTCGGTAATAGCCGAACGCGTGCAGTATTACGGGCCAGACGGCAGGCTGATTACCGAGTCACTGCATGACTACACCCGCGCCTGTGTGCAGAAGCAGTTCGTCTCCCTGGATGATTTTCTGCGTCGGTGGAGCGATGCCGATCAGAAGAAAGCCATCATCGATGAAATGGCTGCCCAAGGCGTGATGTGGGAAGCCCTGGCCGAAGAAGTGGAAAAGAAACTCGGCCAGCCTTTGGACCCTTTCGACCTGATCTGTCACGTCGCCTTCGACCAGCCCGCCCTCACCCGCAAGGAGCGCGCCGAGCAGGTGAAGAAGAGCAACTACTTCGCCCGCTATTCCGGTGCCGCCCGCCAGGTACTGGAGGCCCTGCTTGAAAAGTACGCTGATACCGGCATCGAGCATATCGAGGACATCAAGATCCTCCAGCTAGACCCTTTCAGCCAGATCGGCGCGCCCATAGAGCTGGTCAAGGCTTTTGGTGGCAAAGCCGGCTACACAAAAGCCATCCACGAGTTGGAAGATGAGCTATATGCCTAAAGCCTATCATTCGACCCGATTAACGCTGAGCAACTAACAAAGAGGTTGTCATGGAGCTCCACCAAGTCGAGTCGCAAAAAGCATTAGGCTTCGATGAAATAAAGAGCATTAAACAAGGCATTGTTTATTTCGTCAGCACCGGAAGGAATGCTTGGAACAATACTTGGGTAGCCCGCTACTCTAAAGGATGCATGCATTCGACGTTTGAAAGCGCTAAGAGCTACGCAGAAAAAAACAGAACCAGCGGAACTGTTTTCTATATAGTGGAATTGCCCTGCATCGTATTTAGATCAAAAAATAATATCCTCTTGATTACACAGATTAACAACGACAGCCCTCTTTCGGGCTATTCCCCAGATGCGGTCTCTTTTACAGCAGAACGAAATGCAAAAAAAATCAAAGGCGCCCTCGAAAACTACATTAAAATAGGCGCCCCCCTTGTCGGAGCAGGACTGTCATTTCTCTCCACAAGCAGATTTTGGCGTGAAAAACCTCAAAGCAACCAAGCCATAATGCTTCTTTCACACAGTAACAGGAGCCTCCCCATAGAAACAAAGGGATTCAATAGTCTGAAGACCTACTCGTCTTCATCTATGGGTAGCAAGTATTATCTTCATTGGTTTTCCAGAGAAAGCGAAATTAAAACGTCAGCGATAATTTCGATAGTAAAAAGCCATAAAATCAAAGCGACTGACGCTCCAACGCAACTCTATTCGACCAGTAGTCAGTACGAAAAGGAAAGCTCTGTCCATATGAACAGCTCAAGCGTCGGGGCAACAGATAATTGTGAGACGAAGGGTACTACATGCGCTCTAGCTCGATTAAGAGAAATGAGTGTTAGCAATGGGGATAAAGGTAGTCCCGCGTCACGAGAGAGAGCAATCACACTTTTTTTAGATGAAATGAGGGAAGTGGTGTCCGTTAAAGTGATTGACAGGCTTAGTGACTCTCAATTACGACTTCAATACGGTAAATGGTTGGAAGCAGTTATTGAAGGTCATAAAGTTGAGGAACGAATTGACTGGTTGGCTAGCTGTTTCACTCTATTCCCACAGAACTTAGAGCTAGAAGCTTGATATCCCTTGTCGTAGCCAGATTGGCCTAACCTACATCTAGTTATTTTTATTATTGTGAGTGATCCATGTCTATAAGCTCCACCATCAAATCCATCCAGGACATCATGCGCAAGGATGTCGGCGTCGATGGCGACGCTCAGCGTATCGGCCAGTTGGTCTGGTTACTGTTTCTCAAGATCTTTGATGACCGCGAGCTGGAATGGGAGCTGATGGATGAACAATATCGGTCACCGATCCCCGAACGCTGCCGCTGGCGCAACTGGGCTGCTGACCCGGAAGGCATCACGGGTGATGAGCTGAAGGACTTTCTGGATAGGCAGCTCTTTCCTACCCTGCAGAACCTCAATGAGTACAGCACCACCCCGGCGGCCTATGTGGTGCGCGGCGTCTTTGAAGACGCCTACAACTACATGAAGTCCGGCCAACTGATCCGTCAGGTGGTGAACAAGATCCAGACCGGAATCGACTTCAACAAAGCCCAGGAGCGCCACGAATTCGGCAATCTCTATGAGCAGTTGCTGCGCGACCTGCAGACTGCCGGCAACGCCGGCGAGTTCTATACGCCGCGGCCGGTCACCGAGTTCATGGTACGCATGGTCGATCCCAAGCTGGATGAAAAGGTCATGGATCCAGCCTGCGGCACCGGTGGCTTTTTGACCTGCACCATCGAGCACAAGCGCAGCCGCTATGTGAAAACTGCCGATGATGAACGCACGCTGCAGGCAAGCATCTTCGGCGTAGAAAAAAAGCCACTGCCACACCTGCTGGCCACCACTAATATGATCCTGCACGGCATCGAAGTGCCCAGCCAGATCCGCCACGACAATACTCTGGCCCGCCCACTGATCAGCTGGACACCCAGCGACCGCGTGCACTGCATCGTCGCCAACCCGCCCTTTGGTGGCATGGAGGAGGACGGCATTGAAACCAACTTCCCCGCCACCTTCCGCACCCGCGAAACCGCCGACCTATTTCTGGTGCTGATCATGCAGCTACTCAAAGACGGAGGCCGCGCCGCCGTGGTGCTTCCGGATGGCTTTCTGTTTGGCGAGGGCATTAAAAGCCGCATCAAGGAAAAGCTGCTAACCGAGTGCAACCTGCACACCATCGTTCGTCTGCCCAACGGCGTGTTCAACCCCTACACCGGCATCAAGACCAACTTGTTGTTCTTTACCAAAGGCATCCCGACCAAAGACGTCTGGTTTTACGAGCACCAGTATCCGAAGGGCGTAAAGAACTACAACAAGACCCGGCCCATGCGTATTGAAGAGTTCGACGTAGAAGCCGCATGGTGGAGCAACGAAGCCGACGGCTTTGCCACCCGGGAAGAGAACGAATTTGCCTGGAAGGTCAGCGTTGAAGAGCTGCAGGCACGCAACTGGAACCTCGACTGCAAAAACCCGCATATCGGCGAGCAGATCAGTCACGACCCGGACCAGTTGCTGAGTGATTACGCCAAACTGCAAGGTGAGATCAGCGACCTGCGTGACCAGCTCAAGGCGGTATTGGCTGAAGCGCTGGAGCGCCAGGTATGACGGCGTTGCTCACTGACAACCTGCCACTGCTGGCCGGCGCACCTAATGGCATCAAAAAGCTGCGTGAGCTAATTCTGGAACTAGCGGTGCGCGGCAAGTTGGTGCCGCAGGATACGGATGATGAGCCGGCGTGTGAGTTGCTTTCGCGTATTGCTGAGGAAAAGGCGCGGTTGGTGGCTGAGGGCAAAATCAAGAAGCAGAAGGCGCTGGCTGAGATTGGCGAGGATGAAACGCCGTTTGAATTACCAACTAACTGGACGTGGAACCGGTTGGGTAATCTGGTAACCGAAAGTGGCGCCGGGTGGAGTCCTAGCTGCGAGCCGAGACCACGGGAGGCCAACGAATGGGGCGTACTCAAGGTCAGCGCTGTTTCTTGGGGTATTTACCAGCCGGAGGAGAACAAGGCTCTACCAGCAAGTTTGACGGCCCGTCCTGAACACGAAGTCGCCGAAGGTGACTTCCTTGTTTCTCGTGCAAATACAGCAGAGCTTGTCGCCCGAAGTGTTGTAGTCGAGACAACACCTACTCACTTGATGCTAAGCGACAAAATCGTTCGGCTAAAGCTCACCTCGCTCTGTGAACGACGCTATGTGAACTTGGCAAACAGTGCACCACTGGCCCGCGACTATTACAGCCGGGTAGCAGGCGGCACCAGCAGCTCGATGAAGAACGTTTCGCGCGAGCAGATTCTCCACTTACCGTTTGCTCTACCACCACTCGCTGAACAACACCGCATCGTCGCCAAAGTCGATGAGCTAATGGCCCTGTGCGACCGCCTGGAAGCCCAGCAGGCCGACGCCGAAAGCGCCCACGCCCAACTGGTACAAGCGCTGCTCGACAGCCTGACTCAAGCCAGCGACGCCACCGACTTCGCCGCCAACTGGCAACGCCTGGCCGAACACTTCCACATCCTATTCACCACCGAACCAAGCATCGACGCCCTCAAACAAACCCTGTTGCAACTGGCCGTGATGGGCAAGCTGGTGCCGCAGGATCCAAGTGACGAGTCGGCCGGAGAGTTGCTTAAGCGGATTGCCGAGGAAAAAGCACGGTTGATGGCCAAAGGTAAGCTCAAGAAGCAGAAATCATTGCCAGAGGTCGACGACGAAGAAAAACCACATGCATTGCCATCAAACTGGGAGTGGGTGCGCTTCGACTTAGTCTCACATACCCGTCTTGGAAAGATGCTGGATAAAGCCAAAAACAAAGGCGAATTGAGACCGTATCTTCGCAACACCAATGTTCAGTGGTTCAACTTTGAGATGGATGATCTCAAAAGTATGCGATTTGAAGAGCATGAGCTTGATGAATATCGGGTTATCCCGGGCGACCTAGTAATTTGTGAAGGAGGAGAACCAGGTCGGTGTGCTGTGTGGAAGGGGGATATTGAGGATATGTTCATTCAGAAGGCCCTCCATCGGGCTCGCCCTTGGTTGGGTATTTCGCCATTCTTCCTCCAGTTTTGTCTGAAAGCGGCAGCCGACTCAGGCTTTCTGGACCAATTCTTCACCGGAGCCACAATCAAGCATTTCTCAGGAGAAAAACTGGCCAAGTATCCGGTTCCACTTCCGCCTCTTGCCGAACAGCACCGCATCGTAGCCAAAGTCGATCAACTCATAGCACTTTGCGACCAACTTAAAACCCGCCTGACCCAGGCCCGCCAACTCAACGAACAACTGGCCAGCACGCTGGTCGAGCAGGCGGTGGCCTAGCGGCTTACAGACAGCATCACGTTAAGGACAACCCCATGCCCATCAAAACACAAATCTGGACGGTCGGCGGTCAACCCAGCCAACTGAGTGAGTGCATCCTGCCCAGCGAGCAGTTGCTGGAAGACATGATCGTCACCGCACCGCGGCTGTTGTCGGAAGAGTGGATGCTGATCGGCCGCCAGGAAAGCACCGGGCTGGGCGGGCGGATTGATCTGCTGGCCATCGCTCCGGATGCGTCCCTGGTGCTGATAGAACTCAAACGCGACCGCACCCCTCGTGACGTAGTGGCACAGGCGCTGGACTATGCGTCCTGGGTGGAAAAAGCTGGCCGCAGAAGATATTGCCGCCATCTACAAACGCTACCGCCAGGACGCCGATTTGGCGGCGGACTTTCAGGCCTACTTCGGCCTGCCGCTGGATGAAGAGGCGCTCAACCACAACCACCAGATCATCATTGTCGCGTCCGGCCTGGATGCCAGCACCGAGCGCATCGTGGCTTATCTCAGCGAGCGGGATATCGCTATCAACGTGCTGTGCTTTCAAGTGTTCCAGCATGGCGAGCAACAGTTGATCAGCCGATCCTGGCTGCTCGACCCGCTGGAGACCCAGGCGATCGCAAGCAACACACGCAGCGATGGTCCTAGCGAGCCCTGGAATGGGGAGTTTTATTGCTCTTTCGGGGAAGGCACTACCCGATCCTGGCTGGATGCACAGGAGTTCGGTTTTATCTGTGGCGGTGGCGGCACGTGGTACAGCAAAAGCCTCAAGATGCTCGCACCTGGCGACCGGGTTTGGGTCAATATCCCTCAGCAGGGTTACGTCGGTGTCGGCCGCGTAACCGGCCTGGCCACAGCCGTGGCAGACTTCACCGTCGTCCAGAACGGCGTCGATACGCCGGTGCTGCAAGCTGCTACTCGTGGCACCTATCACGCCGAACACATCAACGACCCGGCGCGATGCGAGTACTTCGTGGCCGTGGAGTGGTTGCAAACCTTGCCGGTTGAACAGGCCATCAAAGAAGTAGGCCTATTCGGCAATCAAAACACTGTTTGCCGCCCTACTACGCCCAAATGGCGCTGGACGATAGAGCGTTTGAAAGAGCGTTTTTCTTTATTTGATAAAACCTAATATACGTAGCCTGCGCACTGCGTAAAAGAACAACTCAAAAGGACGGCATGGGCATGAAGAAGGATGGTAAGAAACTATCTTGGGCGCGTGCCCTGCAAAAACAAATTCTTGAGAAGGCAGACCATGCAGCAGAAGCGCTGGGTAAGGCTAGAGGCGCTGCCGGTGATGCTCTGCAGAAGATCGATCAGACTCATGGCATCAGCGATAAAGCTAAAAAAGTTGGCGGGCAAGTAGCAGAGCAGGCGCGAGTGCTTGACCAGCGATATGGGCTGAAGGGTCAGGCCGGTAAGGCCGGAGACTATTTAGGTGCAGCGACCAGCAGTGCGGTCAAGTCTGGGAAAGCCTGGGCTGAAAGCTCCGGGGCAAAAGAGTTGACTGCAAAAGCCACTCAACATGCTCAGAAAGCAGTAGTTGAGCCAGCCAAGAGAACTATAAAGAAAAGTGGTGCTGATTTAGCTCTGGCAGAGGCACTCCGAAAAATGGAGCTGCAGTATGGTGCGGCTCGCGAAATCATTAAGCCTTATTTCACAACAGAGGACCCGCGGGAGCTTCTGGAAAACACCCGAAGAGAGCTATCGAAAGTTTCCGCCTGCCTTATGCAGATCAGTAGCAGCGACTCCGACAAGCTTGCGAGCCAGTTTGGTAACGCGGTGCTAGCGAAGGTATCAGGCGCGGTGGCGTCTGGATCCCTTATAGCGTTAGTAGCTGCCTATGGCACCGCAGGCACAGGGACCGCTATCGCGTCTCTATCTGGAGCGGCGGCGACCAATGCCACTCTTGCTTGGGTGGGCGGGCTCCTGGGCGGCGGTATGGCCACTGGAGTCATTCTTACTGGCGGTATTGGCCTGGTCGCCGGTCTCGCTGCTTACAAGCTGCTGGGCTCAGAACGACGCCCTTTTGAATCGCTCAGTGAAGTCGAGCAAAGGATAGTGCAGTCGTCCTGGCTGACTATGGCCATTATCGACGAATATCTCGCGAGTTCGTCCCAGCAGTTTACCGAGTGGGACGCAGAGCAATTACTGGAAAACGTGCTTCGTCCTCAGCTAGAGGAGCTGCAATGCAACCAGGATATGATCTGTACCCACCTCGATGGCAAACATGCCGTCGCCTTGCGCCAACATATCATTACTGACTTTCGGCGCGTGGTGATTGGTGGCTTCGAGGACTTCATCGAGGAATATCCATTCAAAGGCTTTCCTCGTGCCGAGTTTGCTGTCGGTGGCGTGTTCTACGCGTTGCTCACCCAGACCGCAGTCGGGAGCGACCTCGAAAGCCAGCTGGTACTGGATGCGTTACGCAGATCAAACAATCTACTGTCCGATGCCACTGAGAACGAATTGGGGGATTACCTACGTGATTTCTCACCAGAGGCCTTGAGGGGCGTGAGTGCTAACGTCAAGGGCATCTACCATGAGCTGTTGTATGTGCATAATTACAATGCAACCCATACCGATACACAGGCAGAGGTGTTCGGCGCCACGAATAACCCTGGCGCGGATATCCAGATCCGAGACACAGAGACCGGTGAGATCGTAGGGGAATTCCAGCTAAAAGCTGTTATGGATGCGGCTAAAATTGAACTTCATTTAGAGAAACACTCAGATGTCAGGGTGCTGGCGACTAACGAGGTGGCTGGCCAACAGATCGATCCGCGGGTAGGTACCAGTGGACACGATAACGAAACTTTGCAGGCTCAGGTCGAGCTGGATATGTCAGCCATGGCTGAAAATTCTTTTGGCGATCGTGCCGGCGATGCCGCACTGTTGGCGGCAGGTATTTCTTCTACCCGAGAGCTGATGGAGATGCTACGCGGTGAACGGCGTTTTCCGGATGCATCTGCCAATGTGCTCAAAGGAACAGGCGTTGCGAGCGCCGCCACTGTGCTGACCGCATACTTATTCGGTTGAGGGGGCTGGTCGATACCTGTCGTTGTGGCGGGCGGCTTTCGGCCCAGAGTGTGTAAAAACACTTTTCGCATGTTGGATGACTAAGCCCAGTGCTCTTGGGCGAGGCGATTTTCCGGACATTTGCCAAGATCAGTGTCGATAGCGCGTCAGAACGTGTATGGAGCTCTTCGGCATCTCCTGGAGCAGTAAAAGCTGAGGCTTTTACGCCGCCATCGCCTTCAGCAAGCCTTCTGTACCGATGATTTTCATAACCCGCTTCATGTTATAGGCGAGCACATTCAAGCTCATCTCCGCACTCACCCCGTTCAGTTTTCGAGTCAGGAAGTGTGTCGCCCCCATCCATTGCTTGAGCGTCCCGAAGGGATGCTCAACAGTCCGCTTTCGAACCTTCATCATCTCTGGTGCTCTGGTCAGCCGTCGCTGCATTTCCTCAAGCACAGCTTCATGCTCCCAACGCTTTACTCGACGATTTGTGCTTGGTGTGCACTGGCTTTTCAGCGTGCAACTCTGACACTTTGAACTCCAGTAGCAATGCATATTCATGTCTTTCTCAACGCTGGAAAATCGCCAGATCAGGGCCTCTCCCGCCGGGCACGTGTATTCGTTTCTGGTCGCGTCATACACGAAGGCATCTTTGTTGAATCGGCCATCAGCTTTGGCGCTTGAAGTCATAGGCTTCGGCACGTAGGCGGTGACGTTTGCGTCGTAACAAGCCAGGATTTCTTCGCCTTTGAAATAGCCTCGGTCGGCAACTACCGACAGCGTTTCTACGCCGATGGCTTCACGAGCCTGCTTCGCCATTGAACTGAGTTGGTCACGGTCAGAACCTCGGTTGGTGACCTCGTGAGCAACGATCAAATGGTGCTGCGTGTCAACAGCCGTCTGTACGTTGTAGCCAACGATCCCGCTGCCGCGCGTCATCATCGAACGGGCATCCGGGTCGGTCAGCGAAACCTGTTTATCTGGCGATTCGTTGAGCTGTGACTCAATCCCCTGAAGCTCTTTCATCTGTGCTTTGAGCTTGGCGATTTTATCTTCCAAGCTCACCGTATCTGGTTTAGAGGCGCTAGGTATCTGGCGATCAGCCGCATCGAGTGAGGCCAAATAACGGCTGATGCTCGCCTCGATTTCTTCCATGCGCCGCTTCAGCTTCGCACTAGTGAAGTTCCGGTCGCGGTTGTTAACCGCCTTGAATTTACTGCCGTCAATGGCAACCAGGTTTTCGCTAAACAGCCCCAACTGCTGGCAGAGCAAAACGAACTGACGGCAGACGCCGCGAATAGCTTTGCTGTTGTCTTTTCGGAAGTTGGCGATGGTCTTGAAGTCGGGCATCAAGCGACCTGTTAACCACATCAGCTCTACGTTGCGCTGGGCTTCACGCTCCAGACGACGGCTGGATTGAATGCGGTTCAGGTAGCCGTAGATATAGATCTTCAGCAGGATCGCAGGGTGATAAGCAGGCCTGCCGGTTTCGGCTGGAATCACACCATCGAAACCCAGTTTGGCTAGGTCGAGTTCATCGACGAAGACATCGACCACGCGCACTGGATTGATATCGCTGACGTAGTCGTCGAGGCTTTCGGGAAGCAAGGTGCTTTGACCTCGGTGTTCACCCTGGATAAACCGTTTCATTGATTTCCCTTGCAATGAGATTCTCAGAAATTATAGCAAGGGTCTGAGATAGCGTTTTTACACACTCTGGGCCAAAAGCAGCCGCTCCTCACCGGCGGCTTCTGGCGGGATAGCACCGGCCTGGCTTTAGCCGCCGCTATTGCTGATCAAACTTCAGTATGCTCTGCC
>NVXM01000043.1 GCA_002733865.1 Sphingopyxis sp. | reverse complement strand
TGCTTTCATCTTCGTTCCTTACAGTCACTGCGATGAAACCAAAACACTCACTTATTTTATGCAGCCAGTCTGTCTATTGAATGCTGACGGGGGACAGCATCTCAGTTTCCGTCCATCGGGCAGAGCCATGACGAGCCGCGATTGGCTGAGAAGACGCCGCGGATATATTGGCTCGAGCCAGGCGGATGCGCCGCTCTCGGCCTTGGTAAAGATTCTCGCCGCAGGTGCAACAAATTCGGGTCTGTGTTCCACGAGACGCCCGATTTCAATGGGTTTCGATGGCCGTATCGCTCCTGTGGCAATCGCAACCGTCTGATATACAGGTTGGACCGGTTCGGTAGGAATCGGACGATCCGCTTTATCGGGAGCAAAACGGTCGCCGAAGAGGAAACCGGTTCGCGCCTCCCGCGCAATAGCCTCCGACTGCAAGCGTATCCCGGGACGCGCTGCTACGACCAGCGACTGCCCGTCGGCCGTCCACGCGAAATTGTCGACATTGTCAGGCATGGCCGTGACGCTCTGCGCAGGCGTTCTACCGTCACCTGCGACCACCCAGACCTGATCAATCCTTCCGCTGCGTTTCAGAAAAGCGATATATTTGCCGTCGGGTGACCATCGCGGCGTGATCACCTTGGCATAGCCGCTCATGAGCGATGTAAAATTATGCAGCGGAAAATCAGACCTGATAAACGCGCCGCCGCGATCAATCTCTCTGGGCTCACCGCTTCCATCCATCGGCGCTACCATCAGTCGCTGACAATAGGTGTTTTCATGTGCATTAGCCCTGCGCACAAGAAATGCGATGCTGCCACCATCAGGCGATATACCGATCGGACTGGCCGATTCGTTGGGATCGGATCTGCCGATATCCGAAAGCTCGACAAGGTCGATGGCCTTGACCGATCGGAGCAGTTCCTTACTGGCCGCCGCGCTGTCAAATTTGGCGCACGGATCGACGGATGACGGCGGGAGCACAGCAGTCGGAACAATGGTCGTCGCCAGTAAGATCAACAGCATGCTCATTACAAGGAACCCCGGATGCCGACGGCAATGAAGCGTCCGATTGGCGAATAATTGGTGGAATCATAGGGCGTGTCGGTCGGACCGGTAGTCCGGATGATGTCAGGCTTGTCATTAAAGACATTGTTGATCGTGATCGAAAGCGACAGCGCCGGTTCGGTACCTTTGCCAGCAATCAGATCGTAGCTTGCGCCCATGTCAAGTGTCGCGCTCGGTGCGATGCGTGCTTCTGCCGCGAACCGCTGGTCGCGCAGCGCTCCTGTATAATTCAGCGAGGACGACAGCCTGAATCCGTTGATCCGATAGTTGACGGCAGCGCGCGCTCGGAACCTGGGTGGATTGAAGACCGTACCTGCAAGCTCGACCTGCGGCAGGTCGGGTGTCAGTTGCTGGCTGCTGTCGAGCCAGGTTCCTGCCAGATCGACCCCGAGCTTTCCGGCACCAACATCCCCGCTCCAAGCCAGATGGGCATCGACACCGCGAATTTTCTGGACGGCCACATTGATATTTCGATTGTCGACAAGTGCTATGACGTTGGCGGGATCATAGGGTGCGCCAGAGAAATTCTGTAGCCCGAGCTGCGCGCCGGCCACCAGATCTGCCAGCAGCGCCTCGCCTGGCGATCGATCAATCAGCGTCGCATATCCAGGATCGCTGAAAGCAGCGGCAATTGACCCGGGGATAGGTTGAACAACGCGGTCGCGGTAGCTTATGTCAAAATAGGTCGCACCGGCTGTGAAACCGGGCAGTGAATTTGATTTGAACTCGAAACCTGCAGTCCAGCTGGAAGCGCGTTCAGATTCAAGGTCCGGATTGCCGCCGCTGGTGTAGAAAACGGTGCCCGCACCTGCACCAAAGGCAGCACCGGGGAGCAAAAAGGCCTGAAAGGGGACATATTGCTGGTAAAGCGAAGGCGCCTTGAATGATCGAGCCCAGCTCCCACGCAGGATCAGGGAGGATATTGGCGCATAAATGAGCCCGATCCTCGGCGTCGCAAGCTGGTCCAGTCCCTGATAATCCTCGTAACGCAGCGCGCCTGATAGTGCGAGCCTGTCGATCCCGCGGATTTCGAGCTCTGGCGATACGAATGGCAAATAGACTTCGCCATAGAGGTAGCGACTGCGGCGCGTGACATCGAAGGCAGCAGACGGCTCACCGTTTATCAGCCGCGTGAAATCCATCCCATTATTGCGAACACCTCCACCAATCGCCAACCGCGCGCTGCCGCCTGCCATTTCGAACAGCGGGCCGTCCGCGCTTATGTCGAGCGATGCGACCTTATTGCAATAGCACCCGCTCGTAATCCTGGTGCTACCGCCAAGGGGGGTAGAGCTGGTTTGATAGTTCGTGTGGTCCCGTCCGAGCACGCCCACGATTTTGGCTTCCCAGTTCGACCCCAGTTGCAATTCCAGCGACGGCGCAACCGTCAGACTTTCAACCTTCGGGCGAGCCAGGAAGCGTGATGCGCGAGTTCCGCCGACGGTTTCGGACTCGCGCCTCGAGTAAAGGACGTCGACCTTCGCTAATATGCGGTCGCCAAGGCTCTGATAGGCAGAAAAAGTTGCCGCATGGCGATGCTGCGAGGGATAAAGATAGCTGTCAGGGTCAAGCGATCCCGCATAAGAGCGTTGACGCGACTCAATCTCCGAATTGCGAGAAAAATCATAGGCAACAAGAAAACCGCCGCTGTTCCAGGCCGTACCGCCCACAATGTCGGCCTGCTGACGGAAATAGCCTCCATCGCTGCTTGCCCCGATCTGCGCCGAGGTTGCGACGCCCTCGAAGTCGCGGCGAAGGATGACGTTAACAACGCCCGCAACCGCGTCGGACCCGTAAAGCGCGGACGCACCATCCGGTAGTACCTCGATGCGATCGAGCGCCGCCAGCGGGATGGCCGAAATATCGACGCCGCCGAATGCGGAATCATAAGGCAGCCGATGGCCGTTCAGGAGCGTCAATGTTGCATCGGGCCCGAGACCTCGCAGATTTGCGCTCGATGCTGAATTGAGATTGCTGTTGATCAGGCCTGCCCCGGTGCCAATTCCGGGATTTTGACCTCCGTTAAAATTTTGCGGCAAGGATCGGATGGCCTCGCCAAGATCGACCTGTCCGGCTGCGATTATGGCTTCTTGGTCGAGCGTGATGACATCGCCTGCAACGGCCGCGCCTCGGATCCGCGAGCCCGTTACAACAATGCTCCCACTTTCATCCGGCGCTATATTTTCATCGGCGCCTGCACGATTGGTAGTTCCTTCCTGTACATCTGGCTTGTCCGTTACTGCATCTTGGGCGGCAACTGCTTGCGTTGCGAAGGTAAGCGCTGTTCCGGCCAACAAGGCCGAAAAAATATGTCTGTGCTGCATCAATATCTCCCTGATCGTTTTTCCGGCCACCATTTTAAATTTTGGCCATGCAGGGATAGACGCAGAGATTCGCAATGACCTTAGTTGCAGATGAAACTATTTTTTTGATCACTTAAACAGTTTCGCCGAGCGCGATGCGGATATGCGACAACGCTTTCATCATATGATATTCGACGGCAGCCATTGAGATACCCAGCGCACAGCGGATATCGCGATACGCCATCTCGTCGAAGCGGTGCATGACGAATATCGTGCGCGTCCTTTCGGGCAGCTGCGTCAACGCGCGATCAAGGCAGTCTATCAAGTCGCTGGCCTCAAGATCATGCTCCTGCTCGGCGGCACAGTGCGCGTCGCGCGCCTCGTTCAAAGGCAAAGTTACCACTCGGCACTGTTGCCGCCGCGCGCCATCAATAAGCAAATTCCGGGCGATGCAAAAAAGGAAGCCACGCGGATTAACGAGGCTGGACAGTTGCGGACTGGTGGCCGCGCGCAGGAACACCTCTTGGGCCATATCACATGCCAGCTCGGGTCCGACCCGGCCTTTGAGAAAGCGAATCAACCCATCGCGCTCATGGCGGAAAATTGTCTCGAGTATCTGGCGCGCCGCATCATCGGGTCGATCTGACTGGCTGCGGTTACTCCGCTCAGGGAGCGCCTCTTCTGTCCGACTTTCTCGGACAAGTGTCTTTTGCATGGAACCATCACACTGGCGAGATCAGTCGTTCCCGCAGCAGATGCAGGAAGAAAAGATTACCAGCGCTACGCCGCCGTTCAGGCTAAGCCCTTATCCGGTTCGGCCCCCGGTCCTTTCTCGGACCAGCGTGAATGATGGTTGGCGGATTTTGTCCGCGCAGTCTTCGCCAAGTTTCAAACTGCGTTTGATTTTGCTAACAAAATTGCAGGTATCGCGCAAGTATTGCCTTCGCAATTCAACGAATGCATGCGTGTCAGCTAAAATGATTTGTTACCAGAGAATGTAACCTTCGTTATCGAGGAACCAAGAGACCTGGCAAGGTCATCATAGGAGGTCGATGAGCGCCGAAACTTTCTCGCGTCGCCGCTGATGATATGTCTGCAATTTGTTGCGCAGACCGGTCTCTTGCTTGGTCGAAAGCTGCTCCAACCCCTCAATCTCTTGCAGAGCATCGGGAATTACCAGCGGCTCTTTCATTCGCACGGCATGCATTCGCTCATTAAGCGAACGTACGATTTCAACGATAATGATATTTCCGGAAAGTGAAGCGATGAAGTCAAAGAACGAGCTTACGCGGTCAGCATAGGTGCTATTTTCAAACTTAAATTCGACATCGTTCAATTCTTTCGACCGGGCAACAAGCGCTAAATCGAGCAGCGCGGCATTGACTGCGAGCATATCGCGAAGGGCGTTTTCGCTCATGCGCGGAACACGGTAGCCCTCTCCCGGTTTCATATCGACCAGCCGCTCACCGACCAACCTGTTCAGACAGTCCCTGACTGGCGTCATGCTGATCCCCAGATCATCCGCCAACCGCAATGCTTCGAGCTTTTCACCCGGCGGCCATACCCCTTCCATCAGCATATGCTTGAGCTTTTTGCACGCGGGTTCCAGAACGTGCGCGGGACTCATGACGTGAAACGTTGAGCGTCTGCAAATTCGCGCACGGCGGCTTGCTGGTCCGCTCTCAGTGCATCTGTGGCGCGGGGAAAAGCCGGCACAGTGTCGTGCAAAAGTGTCGATGGGCACTGCCCTTCGTAATTGCCGAGATTTGGCTTATGCTGCGTATATCCTGCAAGTTCGGCAAGCTCAGGTTCAAAATTCTTCGCGATATGCGGTGGGTAGGCAAGCCAGAGATTTTCGTACGGCTTCAACCAGCCCAAACTGTAACCAATCACGACGGCGCGCCTGACATCACCCGAGCGGTTCGCGCCGGCTCCATGGATCGTGGAACCGAGAAAGCAGATCGCCGACCCCGGCCGGCATTCTGCGACCATCGGATCCGGGAGTTGTTCCAGCGATTCGACGCTTTGTTTGTGCGTTCCAGGGTAGAGTCTGGTTGCGCCGTTCACCTTGGTAAAGCGGCTGAGTGGCCACATGACGTTCAGCAGATATTGCTGGCCGCCTTTATCTCCCGGCCACATATCCTGATCGCAATGCGGGAATTGCTCAATCTCACCGGGGTGGATCTCGATGGCCTGCGCAACATTGAGCTGGATGCGCTCACAGGCCGGTTTTAAAATCGTTTCCGCAAGCGCCATGATTGTCGGTTCGCGAACCAGTTCTGCAGCAAAGCGCGATCGCCGTAAGAGGCTGCCAAAGCGCTTGGTGCGATATCCGTAAAAATCACCGTGTCCGAAGGGCGTTTGCTGAAAATCGCTCTCGAGATCGGCCTCCAGATTCCCAAGGGTCGACTTGGGAAGCAGGTCGGGAATTATGCAATATCCAACCGAGGCGAGCTGCTCCAGCCATTGATCGGTTTCTACAGCATCGGTCATTGCAGCCCCGCCATTTCGGTGAACTGATATCGCGACGGTGAATAGATTCCACTATCCTGGAGTTGCGGAATCGTCTGATCATCAATTTCGATGTGGAGCGCAATGAGCAACTCCGTGCCAATCGAGCGCTGCGGACCAAGCGCACGACATTTCCATCCGAACCGGGAGATTTGCCGGAACCACGGCATATTGGCAACGGCCGTGTAATCAGTGATATTCCAACGCAGCGCATGATTCACGAGCGCCGACACGAGTTCGTTGCGCGTCCTGCGCCGTTCCGTTCTGCAGAGCGCGGGGTCAATGCAGAACCGCGTAATTTCTCGTGTTTGCAGACCTGACGGGATATTCCCCTCGCATAAGGATGGAAATAGCTGTCCCAATATATGAGAACGATCAGTACGCAGCAGCCGCGCGGATGCTCGATGATTTGCACTTTCATCGGTCAAAACAAGATATACAGCCTCAGGCGTATCAAACTGATCGACTTCGAACCGCCCGTCGAGAACCGGCACGTCCCATTTCAGAAGATCGACGAACACCCTTTTTCTGGCCTCGAACATTGATCGAAGAGCTGGGTCCGATTTGTGGGGGACGGCTTGTGAGGAACTGAGCGGCATGGAGGTCACCTGTCATGTTGAAGATTAAGACATGACACCAGCTTGCGCGAATAGGCGCTATACCAAGAAATGGGGATAGCGATGGGCGCGTCGACAGGAAACCTTGCTCGGCGCTAAGCACCGCCAAAAAGTCCCAGTTCAGCGTCTGAGATATCCCTGCCACTTGAAGACATCCCCGAAGCCGATCAGCCCATCGAACATCGCTGCAAGGATCAGGGACTGAGAGCAGTGCACTTCATATCGTTCGCGTGCCATCTTCAGATGTTGAATTACGGTTTCGGTGCTAATGCCCAGAATGATAGCCGTTTCCGCAGCGGTTTTGCCTCTGGCGACCCACAACAGGCATTCTCGCTGCCGATCGCTGAGTCTAGGGAGTTGAACTGGCCGCGCCATACCGCTAATCTTCAGCGCGCAAGTAAGCGCGAGTGTACCCAGATATTCCGCAATTACGAGCCACCGATGAGGCAGGCTCCTGTCGGGCGCGACCGCAAACGTGAATGTGCCTCTGGCCATACCCGGCAGATGTCGCGGTATGGTAAAGCCATCGCCTATGCCGCATTCCCTGCCTACTGCGAGCATTTGCTGATCGCCTCGCGTCATTGGGATGAGTTGGCCGATACGCTCCCACGTGAAGCCGCCAAAGGCCCTATCACATGCCCGTCGGACCGGGTCACGACCGGCAAGATCGAAACTCGTGTACACTTTAGCCCATTCATCGGGATAGTCATGCAGCAGCATTTGGGTATCAGCGTCGTCACTCGTCCGGGCTTCAAGTGAAAGAGCGAAGTGATCAAAGCCTAGTCTCTGCGAAGCCTGTTTGAGCGCTTCTTTCAATTCATTCGCCGTTTCGATATCAAATAATGAAGCGCCAAACTCCTGAGCAAACCGAACACGCATTGATCAACCGTCCGATTTAGCGGTGCGCCACCAACGCGCTGCCATTCAATCGCCTGGTTATCCCGGACGGCAGGTTCCAATCCGCTTTTCCGGGTTGTTTAAGCCTATGTTCCAAGCGAGGGCTGCGACCCTTCTATCGATGCTGGCAAACACAATGCTACTTCGCCAATCATGCAACTAATCTAAATAATGTCAGCAAAGTATCAAGATTGTTACCGTTTCTGTCAAAGTAGGCATCTATTGATCCGCATGCCTGATTCAAATTATGGAAGATGAGCAAAGGCTCCTGTTTTGAGCAACGCCCTATAACCCTGCCGCATCAGATGATGTGCTTGGCTTACCTGCCGTTGCGTGTGCCGCCGTTCGGAGGAGGACTTCCATTCTATAGCTCGCCCCAGATCAGATCTTGGATATATTATTGTTTGCGCCAACTCGCGCAGTGTCCGGCGGCGGCCATCAGGCAAAAATTGATTGTCGAGGATCGCCAGGAGAAGTTCCAGTCGTCTTCGCTGATAATTGGTAGGTCTTGCTGGCTTCAGGGTTTCTCTGCCTTCCAGTGCCTTGTTGAAGTCCCGTATCGCGCTGATACGGGCCTCAAGCCACGGGTCGTGTTGTAAGATGTAACCGCCCTGCAACCCGATTCGTGCCGGTTTGATCAATATTCGGTAGCGGCAGCATTTTCCCTCGAATATTATATGCCGACCTTCGTGGTTCGTGGCTTCGTTTGCTATATGAAGACCGACCGCAGCTGCCCTGCTCATAATGGCTTGAGCGCTGCGCCAATCTTCTCGAAAGGTGATGATCGACGGCGTTTGTGCTGCTCGCCAGATTGCGGGTTGATCCGATGCATCATGATTAGGAGGGACGGGGAAACTCCAACCCCCAGGTTCTGGCCATCCTCATGGTCTCGTCCTGGGTCGCGCGCTGTTTGTTCCCACTGACAATATTTCGATATTGTGCCTGGTAATCAGGATTTCGTCTGAGAAATTCCTGCGCAAAATCCATATAATCAAATGGCGGCTTTTGCCGAAGATGGGTTTGCATGACAATAAGCTCCTCTCGCACAGGAGGTTACTCGTTGCCGCAATGCTGTCGCTTCTTCGATAAGGGGAGGCCTATCCCCAAATCTTGTTAGTCTTTGCTGGCACGATCCAGACTGCCGGACCGTCGCAGTGCGAAACCCGGAAGGGGCCCAATGAAGACGGCACCCTTGCACCGCGCGACGCCGCGCCAGACAGCGCCCATTGCCAGCATGTTGCTGCAATCCACGCTTATTTCCGAACACTCATATATGCTCAAATCTAACGAAATCTAATATCTATGAGTGTTCAATGACTGTTGAAATTTGCACGAGATAAGCCGCAAGAAATCTGATCAAATATCCTACCATTCAGGAGTTGCTATTGCACCACCACGGCTTGCCCTGTTGATGATCATCTGTTCTTCCGAATTTTCGGGGTTTAATCGGCTGTTTTTCGGAATTTTCGAGGTTTAGGCTAAAAAATGCTCACATCCTAATGATACAAAACCTTACAGTTCAGGCCCAGAGATTGGTGATTTTATATCAATGCCATGCGGCGAGAACGATCCGAAGACCATCAATGCACGGGTATATGATGGATTTTCCTACGAGAGGCACTATATAGACATATGTTGCCTTATCTATCTGGAAATAAACTAATATTACAAGATTAAAAGCTCATTGTTTGTTAGAAAAATATATGCTATTTTCTAACAGAAAGGAGCCAGAAGAATGTCTGCTATGACCGACAAAATCATGAAACGTGTGCGCGGGAAAGGCCGTGGATGGGCCTTTACGCCCAAGGACTTTATCGACTTCGGTACGCGCGGTTCGGTCGATATGGCTTTGTCACGTCTGGCCCAGGCAGATATGATACGGCGTGTCGGGCGCGGCCTATATGATTATCCCAGGCTCCATGACAAAATTGGTGTTCTCAGCCCCAATGCAGACAGCCTTGCCCGCGCTGTTGCTGGTAAAAGCGGCAACAAGATCGGTCCCGCGGGTGCCGATGCCGTAAACCGTCTTGGTCTATCAACCCAAGTTCCGGCGAAAGCCAGCTATGCGACGGATGGGCCGTCGCGCGTCAAGAATATTGCAGGGCGCACATTATCATTGAAACATGCGCGCGCGCCGCTGCTGGACAAAGCGTCAACCCAAGCAAACTCGGTATTACAGGCTATCGCCCATCTCGGAAAGGACGGTATTGATGGCGATACCATCCGGCAACTTGCAGATCGGCTCAACCAGCATGACATGAAAGCTCTTATCAAGGCGCGCCAGCAGATGACAGGATGGATGGGCGATGTCGTCCTTAAGATCAATGAGGCCAGACATGGATGAATTTGCTCGCAGGTCGGCAGAAGATCGACGCGCCTATATCCAGGAAGCAGCCAATAGCCGCGACCTGACCCGCAATATCATCGAAAAGGACTTCTGGGTCTGCTGGACGCTGCGGCGACTGGTAAGCTGTAAAGACCTATCAGGACAGCTAATGTTTAAGGGCGGAACATCGCTCTCCAAATCATATAACATCATCCACCGCTTTTCTGAAGATATCGACCTGACTATAGCCAAGGATGCCTCGCTTATTTGTGACGTGCCATCACTTATGGAAGATGGCATTAGCGGCAACGAACGGCAACGCCGCAGCAAAGCCCTCAAGCAAGCAGCACAAGAATATGTGAGAGAAATTCTCATGCCGATCCTCAAACGAGAAATTGAGATGGCTCTAAGCACGACCGATGGTTGGGAAATCGTCGCCGATCCCGACGACCCAGACGCGCAGACATTACTGTTTAATTATCCCAAAACCTCAGGCTATGGCCTGAATTACGGTAATGATTATGGTGGGCGTTCCGATACCGGCTACATCAAACCGCGCATCAAGCTGGAATTTGGCGCGCGCGGCGATACCGAACCATTCGAGATGAAGACAATAGTCCCCTATCTGGCAGAAGAATTTCCAGACGAACTTCTCGATGCAGGCACCGAAATTCCCACTTTGGCTGCAACCCGCACTTTCTGGGAGAAAGTGACCATTCTTCATGCCTTGTATCACAATGGAAAATTGCGCGATGGTATGTCGCGGCATTATTATGACACGCTGATGCTTGCACGGGCCGGCATTGCCGCAGAAGCGCTGAGCAAACCGGAACTGCTCGCCCAGGTGGTTCGCAATAAAAGCCTGATGTTTGCCGACAAGTCCGCATCCTATGATACGGCTCTCATGGGCACGCTGCGGCTCTCGCCTTCCGATGCAATCGTGGCCGATCTCAGACGAGATTATGCGAATATGGCAGAAATGTTCATGGCCGAGCCACCATCATTCACCGACCTGTTGAGCGGAATCGCGGAACTGGAAGAAATAGTCAATTCTGATAATGAAAGTTGAAGATCCCGATACCCGCCGCAGGCATTAGCTGATGAACGATATCTTCCAGTCGGCAACCCTTAACAACGTTCGTCACTAAGCGGTCCGCTAATGCTGGCTCCCACCCACCGTGCGGTGGGTTTCTCGGAGCCTGCTAATTTAGATGGTGCGGGCGTTTCCCCCTCAGACTGGCCACCAGATACGACAAAACCGCCGATAGCAACTTTGGCTTCATCCACATCATCTCAATCCGATCGTGGATGCGGGAATTTGTCAACGGGCCCTGGTTGATCAAAAAAGTGTCCGAAATAATTTGGCTATTCCGCTTACTCGCTTGCTTACATAATGCTTACATTCCGAAGAGCAAATTCAATGTCAGCAAGCTAATTCGCTTTTTCAAAGCTTCTAAGTCCTTCAGTCTACTTAGAAAAAATGGAGCGGGCGAAGAGATTCGAACTCTCGACCCCAACCTTGGCAACGGGTTCGGGTCGTTTTCGCCACAGTTTCCCAACCCTTCTAAAGATACGAAATACTACTATAATTCAATAGCTTATATTGACCAAAAACCCGAATCGGCTACGCTACGATTTGCCACGGTTTTCCGCCAACTGCTTCCCCCCTGCTTCCCCGGCTATGCTGCACCTGCGTGGGGAAGCAGATTTGGCGCGCGTGCGCCGCCAGCCCAGTCACCAAAACCAGAGAGGAATTTACTCGAACCCCCCAAGGAATTTTACATGACCCGATTGACCAAGCGCATCATCGACTCTGCAAAGCCCGGCAGCCGCGACAGCTTTTTGTGGGATAGCGAACTCAAAGGATTTGGCGTTCGCATCAAACCCAGCGGCACACGCTCATTCATTATTCAGTATCGCAATCTCGAAGGACGCACCCGCCGCTGCGTCATCGGCCAATATGGCGTCCTGACCGTCGAGCAGGCACGCGACCACGCCAAGAAGAAGCTGGCGAGCGTCATTGATGGCGCAGACCCGTCAGCAGAACGCCATGCAATCAGACAGGGTTTGACGATCTCGGCAATTTGCGACTGGTATCTGACTGAAGCCGAGGCTGGGCGGCTAATCGGACGTAACCGTCGGCCCATCAAAGCATCAACAATCTGTGGTGACCGCAGCCGGATCGACCTTCATATCAAGCCGCTCATTGGAAACCGCGTGGTCAGCCAGCTTAAGCTTGCCGACATTGAGCGCTTACAGGGCGATATCGCAGCTGGACGCACGGCCAAGACCTGCAAAGTAGGAAGGGGCGGACGGACAGCTGGCGGGATAGGCGTTGCATCGCGTTCGATCAGCACCTTGCGAAGCCTTCTCAATCACGCCCGCCGCCTTGGGCTTATCGAGGCCAGCCCGGCAGCGGGCGTGCGCATAATGGCTTCCCAGAAACTGAAGCGCCATCTGAACGCTGGCGAGATCCGCCATATGGGCAAAGTGATGACGCAGATGGAGAGCGAGGGCGAGCATCCGACCGCTCTTGCCGCAATTCGCGTCATGTTGCTCACCGGGTTCCGGCGCATGGAGGTTCTGGCGATGCGAAAGGAATGGGTGCAGCCCGACGACAATCTCGTTCGGTTCCCCGATACCAAGTCAGGGCCGCAAATGCGAGTTGCTGGCGATGAGGCAATGGCGCTTCTCGAAAAGCAAGCGCTGCGCAGTCAATCACCGTTCGTGTTCCCCGCCGATTGGGGTGACGGGCATTTCATCGGCGTAGTCCGTGTGCTCGACCGTGTTTGCGCACGTGCTGGCCTAAAGGAAGTGACCCCTCACACATTACGCCACAGCTTTGCCAGCTTGGCGGCGTCGCTAGGTTTCAGCGAACTGACGATCTCCGGTCTTCTCGGTCACGCCCCACGAGGCGTTACCCAGCGATATGTCCATCTCGACACCGCGCTGGTCATTGCCGCCGATCAGGTGTCAGCCGAGATTGCTCGGCTTTTAGCCGGTGGAGAACTGCAAAGCGTGCGCGAAGTCAAACAGGCGCGAACGCTTGCATCTTTGCGCGCCGTGGCGTGATTACTGTGGCTTTCGGGTAACATCCCCATTCCTTGGTATGGACAAAACCCAAGGCCGCGTAATCGTATGATCTGGCTTGCCAACACGGCATCAAACTTTCAGAGTGAACAGCATCATGCGCACCGACCTCGATCATCTTCCGGCAGCCAAGCAACGCGAGATCGACCGCGTGAAGGCGATCATCTTCGAAGAATTCGAAGACGCGCTGGCGCTCGCGCAGCATGAATGGAAGAAGAAAGGGAAGATCGAGAAGATCATCCTCTATGGCAGCTACGCAAGGGGTGGTTGGGTAGACGAACCGCACACGGCCAAAGGCTACCGCTCGGACTTTGACATTCTGATCATCGTCAACGACAAGCGTTTGACCGACAAGGTCGATTACTGGCTCAAGCTGGACAACCGATTGATGCGCGAACTCGCCATCGACAAGACGCTGCGGACACCAGTCAATTTCATCGTTCACACGCTGGGGGAAGTGAATGACGGGCTGGCGCATGGCCGCTACTTCTTCATGGACGTCGCAAAGGACGGCATTGCTCTTTATGAGACCGATGGCCGCCAACTTCATGTACCCAAGCCAAAGACGCCCGAGCAGGCGCTCGCCATGGCCAAGGAGTATTTTGAGGAATGGTTTCCTGCGGCCGGTGGGCGACAAAAAATTGCGAATTTTGCAATCGCTGAAGGGTTATATAAACACGCAGCGTTTGAATTGCACCAGACAGCCGAAACGCTTTACCACTGTGTATTGCTGGTCTGCACATTCTACACACCGCATGTTCATAATCTTGGTTTCCTAAGAACGCAGGCGGAGCGTCTTGATATGCGCCTTGTCGATTGCTGGCCGCGCGAACTTCGTACTGATCGGGCGCGGTTCGAAAAGCTGAAGGAAGCCTATGTCAAGGCGCGATACTCAAAGCATTACCGCATCAGCGAGGAGGAACTCGCATGGCTGAGCGAATGCGTTGAGGAACTCGGTCGCGTCGTTCACACAATTTGTACTGAGCGCATCACCAATCTCGAAGCAAGTGTTTAGCGCCGCACCGCACGCCCGTCAGCGCTTCTGTCAAGAGGGGGTGGCTGGCGGTGGCAATGGCTAACTGGACAAACTTACTTTTGGCCGCAAGCGCCTGTCTGGCGCTACTTTCCTGCGCAACGGGGAAGACGTCCTCTTCCGATGACATTTACTATAGCAGCCAGCAGGAAGCAGACGCTGCGCTGGCGGCATTCGATAAGGACAATCCTAAATGTCAGTTGTGGACCAATTGGCAAAAGATGTGTTCGCGGACGGGATTGGACGGGCAGATTCATTGTAATAAAGCAGACATGCCTTCGGAAAAGCCATCTGCTACATTTTGTGTTGCAAAGTCTGACGAGCAATTTTCAGGACCCGGTGCCGATGCGACAAGCCGCGAGATTTCTTCCTTTTTTAGATTTTGTGTGGTGCCGCCAGATTTCGAAGGAAGCTACGAAGAAAAACGCGACGCTTGCAGTTGGGACAAGTCGCGACCTTTTGCGGGCAGGTCCTTGACTGAATTGTCTCATCCTTGGTGCAACACCTGGCGCCTTTCAAAAGCTGTAGATGAAACTGACCGGTATTTTTACTGCTCTAGGCGAGATATCCCCAAATGGTGCGCTCATGCGGACGGTATGGGCTATGGCGTTCAAGATGATCACACGACTCTGAATGTTGGAATTTATACTATTCTGAATAGAGACGCTTTGCCGCTCAACGGTATTTATTGTCGATGGAGGAAACTCGATGCCGAATAACAAATACCTAGACGGCGTGGACAAATTTCAACATGAATAATTGGCTGCTATTAGGAGTAAAGTCGGGTGGTCGAACGGCTGAAATTGGGTGGGGAGCGGAACGTCTGCTTTCCGGTGGGCAATCTAAGTGAGCGGACATCAATGCGGAGAATGTTGGTCGGCTAGGCGTTGACTTGCAAAACGCTATGAGATCTGTAATTTGTATTTTTGTTTGGCTGGGGAATGTCTTGAAATTATGGAATAAAATCGCAGCCGTATTTTGTTTAGCTAATATCGCTGGCACTTCGCTCTCAGTGACTAATGCGAATGCAGAAAGCATAATGCCAGAGCAAGTTATTCAAAAAGCTTTTGGCAATCATGGAGGTCACGGAGAAGTATTTTCTGTTTTCGAAAGCGTAACCGAAGACTACTCAATCGTTGGGACTACTATTCGCAAAAACCCTCAAAAGCCTAGTTCTTATATTTCATCTTTAGTTTACACCAATATTTTGGCTGATGGCTCTGTTTTGGTTGATAAGATGTTCGGCGGGGCCCCGTTTCTAGACGTGTATGCTGCAGCTCAGGGAAAAGATGGAACCGTTTTTGTGTATGGCATAAACGGCCTTACACCATTTTCTGATAAAAACGATGTATGGTTATTGGCGATTGAGAAAAGTGGTAAGCTAATATGGCGCAAGCCCATTCCTGGGGGAAGCGACGCAAGCGCTGCCAATCTGTATGTCGATAGCAATGGGGTTATCAGGCTTATTAGAGAAATAGATTTGAATGCACGAAAAACTGTGCAGCTAACATCTTTTGATAGCGCAGGGAATGTGACTGCCCAAAAAGAGATCTATGATGCTCAAAAAAAGGGGCAATTGCACTTTTTAACGGATAAAAATTGGGGCTCGAAATTCTATTTGGTCCATATCAGTGAGGGTAGCCTTTTAATTCAGCAACTTGGCTCAAACGGCTCTCTACATTGGGAAGAAACTTTACCATTTAGCAAAGCTAAAATAGGAAATTCAGTTGTAGCTAGCGCGACAGACCACGAAAACTTTCTTATGACTATAAAGAGTGGCCAGCCTAACTTAGATTTTGAAACATTGAAATATAGTGCTTCTAATTTAAGCTCATATATTTTTCGAATTTCACCAAATAAAACAATAAAAGCAAAGCAAGTGTTTACAAGTTTTAGTGAAATATTCGGCGCTGAAGGTTATGGAGACGAAGATGTTACACTCTTTGCAAACGAATATAGAATTCCACAGGCAAAGGACTTTAAATATGCGGAGAGGTTTAAAAATGGCGTTCTATCTATGCAACAAAAGTGGAACTTTATCGCTGATCCGCAAACATTGAAGCCAAATACCGTTTTCCATGACACGATGATCGAAGCTGTCGATACATCACCAGGCTATGATCCGATAATTTTCGGCACCTATGTCACTGAGGCCGCCCCCCCTGCAAAAGATTACAAATCCTTCTTAGTGAATAGAATGATCAGTTTCTCTAGTCAGCATGCAAAGTCTGCTAAATTGATCAGCCTATTTGAGGCATATCAGTTCTCATCTCGAACCTCCAACGGCAATATCATCCTAATTACTCAAGCCGGTCCGCAGAGCAAATTACATGGACCCGTCTTTAGGCGATTTACAGATTGGGGAATAAACCAATGATTTTAATCCGCGCGATGCACTCGCCCGTTTGCACAGCAATAGGCTTTATAATAGCTAGTGGTTTTTTCAGTTGCGCCGTTCACGCTCAGGATATCGCCGATGAAGGAATTCAACCACAAAGCGGCTTTCAATTTGATTGGGAGAGCTCGGAACTTGAGGGTGAAAATGCGAAAGAAAGAGATACATTTGAAAGATCAATTACTGATGTAGTCCAAGCGGCTGAACTTAAGCGTGAGAATGAACGGCAAGCGGCTATAGCCAAGCGCAAGAAAGAGCGCTCAGAAATGCTGGCTGAGCGACGCCGCTACGATCAAGCGTTGCTAAAGAAATTACAAGATGGAATGGATAACATAGACCTCAGCGAGTATGAGCCGGACATGGGTGCGGCCATTTCACGAGGGCTGGGACAAGGCTTCTCCAGAGCGTCGCAGAGGATTAGGGCGGATCAAGCTAGCAAAGACGCCGTGCGCCTGCGGGAAGAACGTGCAAAGAATGCCCAAGGTCTGCGACAAGCAGGTACTGCAGAGGCATTAAATGAACGTCGCCGCGAACGCGAGCAAGTCCGTAGGGCGCGGCAAGACGCCGCACGCAAACGCGCTTCAGAACTGCGTTGGGAAAGTATCGGCGGATTGGATACTCCATCTTCTAGTTCGCAGGGCAACCGCTCTACTAACTCATCGCGTTCGTCAAGCGGCCCCGGTAACAGCCAAAGCAGCGTAACAGGCGCCGTCACTAGCGGTTTGCAGATTATCTCTACGGATCGTTCCGCTGAAGAGCGGCGCAAGAAGGACGAAATGGACCGCTTGGTTGCGCAGCAGGAACGCGAACAAGCGGAACGTAGGCGCGTGGAGGATGCCAGAGCTGCTGAACGCAAGCGCGAACGCGAGCGTGCCGCTGCCGATAGCAAACGTGCAAACGAACAGCGTGCTAGAGAGTATTGCGCCAAAAAAGGTATGAGATGGGCGGGACCCCAGGGCCCTAATGCGGCAGTTGTTATCGACGGCATCCGCTGCGTAAAATAGATAAACGGCGATTGAAAGCTAACGGGATAGAAGCTAGCGCACGGTCTCGGCTAGATTGAACAAGCCATCACCCGTTATTTTATTTTGTCTCTTCTTGGTTGCTCCTTGGGGCCGGTATGGTACCCAAAATATCCGAGCATAAAGCGTTCACCCCGCCGTGGGTGAATACTATTTTGCGGCACAATGGCTTAGCGCCGTTGGTGCTGAGAAGTCATATCGAAGCATCTTCTGAAAGTCTGATTTCGAGCAACGCCATTTGATCGGTGAACGACCGAAGTTGGGGCGTGTCCTGACAGGCAGCTTTTCTGAGGAAATTGTGTAAAGCGGACGTCATGTGAAGTTGTCGAATTTGTCCACGCCGCTTAGCACCGCTGCTTATTTGCAGTCGGGCGGTGGCATAAATCTGCGCACGCCAGTCGATCGCGAGCTCCTCGTCAGCAATCAGATCGCGTCATCTGCGCAGGCTGTACTGCGATATTCCAAGCGCTTTTGCGTATTCCCTGACGCTCATTCCGCTCCAGTTCAAGGCTTCTACATGCATCGGCCAGAACGCCTGTGCGGCACGGTTCCGGCGGTCGGTTGTCAGCTTCCCGCCCTTCTTGTTGCGGGCTCGCTTGCGGTCCAAAGCCGCGCGCTCGACGCAATTTGGCCATTTTTGCGTCGGTCGCCACGTTCAGCCAGCGCACGAACGTCCCACGTTCCAAACCGTCGACGGTGCAATATTTGACCTGCGAAAGCCCGCTGCGCTGCCACGCCTCGACATGCACAGACCACCATTCATGCTTGTCCCGATTATCATAATATCGCGATGCCACCGGAAGCCCTCCTACGTACGAAGGAACCCCATATGGAACGATATTGCACCCCCGAATTTGGGTTTCAGGAGGGGACGGTTAGGAAGGTCGGGCGCATGGCAAGATAAAAGACGCGCCGTCGGTTGGGGTGCAGGCTGTTGGAATTACTGGAAAATATGCGCCAGCCAATTGCCTACCCGGCTGGCATCATCGATCGAAAATGGCCCAGTTCTGGCATTTCCAGCGCCATCGCTTAGATTGCCGCCCAAATTTGTGGCTGCTTTACCGGCCGTTGCTGACAGTCTGTCGTCCAAGCCGTGGTGCTGTTTGAACGGCAGCTTTGCGCCCTCGTCTCGGCCATAACGACCCAAATTCTTAGCACCTAGAAGCGGACATTCTTCTCGGCCATAGCGGCCAAGGAGAAAATGAATGACTTACTCACAATACGATCCTGCGGTTCAAAACCGTGTTCCGTGAAATTTTGGAGCGAAGATCGGGCCTAAGAGACCGTTCAATCAAAAACAGATCTGGGCCATCCGGTTCTTTCTCGACCGCGAGCTGCGCATTCGAGACCGAGCGCTCTTTGATCTAGCCATAGATAGCAAATTACGTGGTTGTGACCTCGTCGAGCTCAAGATCGGCGATCTGGTCAGTGGTTCTGACATCCGACAGCGAGCCGCTATAACGCAGCGAAAGACAGGCAGGCCCGTTCAGTTTGAGATCGCGGCAGACGCTCGCAATAGCCTGTTCGCATGGTTGGAACGGCGAGGCGGTTCTATCGACGATTATGTCTTTCCAAGCCGTGGCGATCACGCAAGACATTTGAGTACCCGCCAGTATGCGAGATTGGTTGATGAATGGGTTGAGGCAAACGGACTTCGGCCAGCGGAATTTGGAACGCACTCGCTGCGGCGTACTAAGGCATCAATAATCTACAAAGCTACCGGTAATTTGAGAGCGATCCAAATCCTGCTCGGCCACTCCAAGATCGAGAACACGGTGCGATATCTTGGTGTCGATATAGAGGACGCGCTAACCTTGGCTGAGAAAACTGAAATCTGACCGCTCGTAGGCGCCAGCCAGGTGCGGCTGGCGTCTGCTATTGGGTGTATTCTGTTGAAAAACTCTGCTTGCATCCGGCTTAAGCTCCTGATTCAGTAATCTTCAGTATCGGGAGATGTGCTGATGATGGGTGAGCGGACGGTGATGCAGGAGGCGCTGTTTTACAGCTTCCGCATTGAGGATTATGTGCCGCAGGATCACATGCTGCGTTCCATCGACCGGTTCGTTGATCTGACCGGCATCCGCGAGCACCTGAAGCCGTTCTACAGTTCGACTGGACGACCTTCGATCGATCCCGAGCTGATGATCCGGATGCTGATCATCGGATATTGCATGGGCATCCGGTCAGAGCGACGGCTGTGCGAGGAGGTGCATCTCAACCTCGCCTATCGCTGGTTTTGTCGGCTCGATCTCGACGGCGCGGTGCCCGACCACTCAACCTTCTCGAAGAACCGGCACGGGCGGTTCCGCGACAGTGATCTGCTTCGCAAGCTGTTCGAGATGACCGTCGAGCGCTGCATGGCCGAAGGGCTGGTCGGTGCCGAGGGCTTCGCGGTCGATGCGAGCCTGATCCGCGCCGATGTCCATCGCCAGCGCTCAGTGCCGGGCGATCAAGGGCTGCCACCTGAACCAGCGGGCCGCGCAGTTGCCGAGTATCTGGAGGTGCTCGACGATGCCGCATTCGGCGGCGCAACACCTGTTCAACCGAAGCGGATCAACCTCACCGACCCTGCATCCCGCTGGACCGCGGCAACCCGTGAAGCGGCCTTCTACTCATACAGCACCAACTATCTGATCGACCTCGATCATGCCGTAATCGTCGATGTCGAGGCGACCACATCAGTGCGGCAGGCTGAAGTGACGGCCCAGCGCCGGATGATCGAACGAACGCAGGAGCGCTTCGGTCTCTGGCCTGAGCGGCTTGTGGCAGATACGGCATATGGCTCGGCCCCGAACCTCGGGTGGCTGGTCGAGGACAGAGGCATTGAGCCGCACATCCCCGTCTTCGACAAGTCCGGCAGAAGCGACGACACCTTCGAGCGGTCTGCCTTCGCCTACGACCACGAAGACGACAGCTATATCTGCCCTGGCGGCAAACGGCTCCGATCCACCAACCGCAACTTCAAGACGCCGCGGCCGCTTGCCAATGCCGATGGCTTCATTCGCTATCGAGCGAGCCAGAAAGACTGTCAGGCCTGCCAGCTCAGACAGCGCTGCACGCCGAAAATGGCAGCTCGCAAAATCATGCGCTCAGTCCATGAAGGAGCGCGCGACATGGCTCGGGCTATCGCCACCACCGACGCCTATCTCGTGTCACGCCGACAGCGGAAGAAGGTCGAGATGCTGTTCGCGCACCTCAAACCAATACTGAAGCTGGACCGCTTGCGCCTTCGCGGTCCCAACGGAGCAAAAGACGAGTTCCACCTCGCCGCAGCCGCTCAGAACCTCAGGAAACTCGCCAAGTTGCAGCCAATGCCAGCCTTGGCACCCGCCTGAACGGGACGGCGAGGCCACTCGTCCGCTATCGACACATCGGCGATGTCGTCCTTGCACGCGAGTTTTTCAACAGAATAGGGTGGACATCAGACGGTCTGCTTCGAGATGTATTGTTTAAGAGGCAGACGGTTTGCTTTCACCGTAGCTACATCAGATTAGGTCTGCGAATGTGTCGGTCCCGATCCTGAGCGTCAGAATTTCCATCCGATGGAGACGCTTCCCGAAGCGCTTTGCTCGTCCTTGGTGATGAGGCTGCGGATCGAGCCGCTGATGCTCCAGTTGCCGCCGAGCTCATATTCGCCGGACACGGTGAACAGACCGCCCGTGGCATTGGTCAGCGGCGAGCGGACCGGCGTGGTGATACCCGGCGCGCCGGCATAGGTGGTGCCGACCTCGGCGAGGCTGCCATTGCCACCGACATATTGCGCGCTCGCATCCAGCCCGCCCCGGCTGCCCTGCCAGTTTGCAAAGACACCGGCACCCAAACGGGTGCGCTTGTCGGTTGCCCCTCTG
>NVXM01000042.1 GCA_002733865.1 Sphingopyxis sp. | reverse complement strand
CCGCCTCGGCCGCCAGGCCGGCCACATCATCGGCGCTGTCGGCCGACTTCACCCACAGGGAGTTCGGGCCGACGATGGTCGGAATGTCGGAGTTCAGCGGCGCATCGTACTGGCGATGATAGGTGGCGTGGTCGCCGACTACATTGACCAAAGGCGTATAGGCGCGCCTGGCGTTGTGCAGATTGGCCAGGCCGTTGCCATAGCCCGGCCCCAGATGCAGCAGGGTGCAGGCTGGCCGATCAGCCATCCGCCCGAACCCGTCGGCGGCGCCGGTGGCTACGCCCTCAAACAGGCAGAGCACCGGGCGCATAGTCGGCTGCCGGTCCAGGGCGGCGACGAACTGCATCTCGCTGGTGCCGGGATTGGCGAAACAGGCGTCGACCTCATTGGCCAACAGGGTCTCGATCAGGGCGTCGGCGCCGTTCATCAGTCAAACACCATCACTTCGGGGGGCGGGGGATCGGCGAAGAGGCGCGACAGCGCGTCTGCGCGGCGGGTTCTGGCCAGGGTCTGGGCGATATAGCCCTTGTCGGTGATTTCATTCTCTTCGGCAGAGGGCGGCTCATCCAGCAGCAGTGCACGGGCGATCTGCATTGAAGATGCCGTGTTGGAAGAATTGAAGCTCTTCAACTTATCGGCAATTGCCATACGTATATCGGGGTGAGCGGTCACTTGCTGGTCGCTGAGGGCATCCGCTCCTTTGCCGATCAGCTTGCGGCAGGCACCGATGTCGGGCCATATCAAGGCGCCGACAAAAGATTTATCCTGCCCGGTAATTACCATGTCGCTGACCAGCGGCATCAACGCCCCGACCGCCTTGGCCCGAATGGAACCGACCGCGACAAATGTACCGGTTAGCAGTTTAAAATCCTCTGCGACCCTGCTGGCAAAGCGAAAGCCCGCGGAAGGGTTTTGCGGGTCCACGAAAGTCGCGGCATCGCCGGTGCAATAGAAACCCTCGTCGTCAATCGCTTCTGCATAGAGCAGATCATTGCCAAGATAGCCCGGAGTCACATTACCCCCGCGAGCGCGCACTTCATATCGCGTGTCGTCAACGGGAATTAGCTTCATCTCAACCCCTGGAACCGGAACGCCGAGATATCCGCTGCCTTCAACAGCCCAATAGAGCTGTGTGATCGATGGGCCGGTTTCGGTACAGCCATAGCCGGTCAGGAACGGGGTTCGAAGGCCTGTCGCCTGAACTGATAACTCCTGCCATCGCTGCCACAATTCGATTGGTAAGCTGGCCCCCGCATATTGCAGGAACACCAAATTGCGGAAAAAATTATCCCGCAGGTCGGAGTCTTCTTCGAGCGCTGTCGCAAGCATGGCAAAGCCTGCGGGAACATCCGAATAGCTATGAGGGGATATTTCCCGCAGGCTTTTGATCGTCGAATCAAATTGGCCCGGAATCGGTCTTCCTTCGTCGATATAATATGTTCCACCTTGCCGCAGGCTGCGGTTGAATAACCCGTTCCCGGCCATGGTGTGATGCCATGGCATCCAGTTCAGTGTGTCAAAAGGTCCGCAATGTTCATCAGGGTGCCAGATCGTATCGTGGTAAGCCTGATTGAGGCACATCATCCTCTGTGTATTGATAATCCCTTTTGGCCATCCGGTGGAACCGGAACTGAAGAGTATCTTTGCGACTGTGTCTGGTCCGGTCTGGGCAAAAGCCTGTTCCACGGCCTCGGTTAGTTCGGTTCCCAGCAATTCGGCAAAGCCGATCAGATCACGATCAGGCAAGTCATCCTCAACGACGATCCAGGGAATGCCGTCTAGTTCGACTGCGGCTATTCCATCAGCATAAGGCGCGGCATGTTGCGAAAAGATAGCGCTTGGCCGCACGGCATCGACGACTTTCTGTAGCTTGCTCCAGCCTAATTTGTGCAACGCGTATGGCGGCGATATTGGGGCGATGGTCACGCCCACGGTCATCGCACCCATAGCAAGCACAGCATGTTCGATTGAGGCAGGAGACAAGATCAGCACCGTTTGTCCCGGTTCAATCGAGTGGTCTAGTAGCCATTGTCCAACGGCATCCGCCTGTTCGCGCATTTGACGATAGGAAATTTTCCGCCATGCACCTGTAGAGTCGCGTTCGCCCAGCATCGCCCGGTCCGGTACGTTCGATGACCAGTGACGCAGATAGTTCACGATAGAATTTTCCGCTTCCTGCACTGGGCGTGGGTCACGGACAATGAAGCTACCATCATGTTGTTTGATACATTCGGCCAAGGGCTCAATTGTATTGATTTCCCGAAACGGAATGTCCATTCCTGCTTGTGAGCTTTCTTGTGTTTTAGACAATGTTGGAGCCCTCCCAGTTATCGCCGCGATTGGAAATCACGATCTGTGAAATATATAGGGCCGGCTATTCCAAGCCCCGGAACACCTCGCGTCTTGGTGGCTAACGAGGCAGGTATTAGTCCATGTTGGATGAAAATGGTTCAATTCTTCCGATTAATCGGAGGCGGGCAGCGCCTTCGCCTGCTTAAGTGTCAATTGGCGACCCGCAAAGGCGAACAACCCAAATCCTGCCTTGGAGCACAGCACTTCAAGGCCCGAGTCAGTATCGACATAACGTTTGGCAAGCAGCGCGCCACCGTCTTGCGCTACTGTGAGTGGTGTAGCGTCAACCGGTTGCTGGTCAGCTAGCGTCACTGCTGTGCCTCCACATGTTAGCTCGCCTTCGCCCTCTGCAGCGCGGACGACCACACCTTCGGCTGAGCAGACAGCGCTTTTAAATCGCATTCCCGCTTTCATCATTTTGTCCTTTTTCATTCGCCTTTTCCAAACCCTATTTTCTTCATATTTCAGTAATGTCATATCGTGCACTGGAAATTCTGAAACAGCGGTTCTTTTTTGTCTTTCACGGCAGAAAAATGCAAGGCATTTCGTCTACGAGAGCCGATTTTGTGCATCACGTCCTAAAATTGGTGGCGGTATCTTGTTGTCGATATGCCAATTTAGAGCGTGGCCCTATTTCTGAAATATGGAATAGCTCGGATTAAGAGATTATAGCAAATTGAACCGCCCCGGGATTGCCGGAGGCCATTTGGTTTAAGTTAAGCGGCCATGTTGGTTTCGTCCAGCATGGCGTAGTAGCTTTTCGCAGCTTCCACGGGCGGGATATTGCCGATGGGTTCCAGCAGCCGTTTATTGTTGAACCAGTCGACCCATTCCAGTGTGGCATATTCGACGGCTTCGAATGACCGCCACCGGCGCGCGCGCCGCTATCCACTTCCGTTCGCTTGACCCATTCATGCAGTGTCGGCGGTGAGCAGCCGATCTTCTGAGAAATGGACACCACCGCAGCCCAGCGCGAGGGATAATCCTGTCTGTGATCCAGCACCATGCGGGGCGCCCGTTCGCGAACCTCCTGTGAAAACTTGTTTGTGGTCTTGCTCATAATGGTTCCTTCTACTCAAGAGTTGGAGCCTCCGGCAATCCCGGGGCGGTTCAAATCACGACAGATGGCTTGGTCGCTTTCATCCAAACTTTTGCCAAAGATTGGATTGAACAATAAATATTATACAGCGTAGCAAGGTTTGCTATCAGGGTATGAACGCGACTCGGGAGTGATCCACTGGAAGGTCGGAAACGGTTGCTCCGGAAAAATCGCGTAGCCTATTAAATTTTAGAAAGGAACGAATATGAATCTTCAGGATGTTGCGGCTCTCGTTACAGGGGGGGCGTCTGGTCTTGGTGCGGCTACCGCGCAAATGCTGACACAACAAGGTGCGAAGGTTGCGATACTCGATCTCAATGAGGAATTGGGCGAGAAACTGGCCGCTGAACTGGGTGGTATTTTCGTTAAGGCAGACGTCACAGATGAAGCGCAGGTTACCGCTGCGATAGAGGTGGCGCAGAGCAAACTTGGGCCGCTACGGGTGCTTGTCAATTGTGCTGGCACCGGGACTCCTATGAAAACGGTGAGCAAAGGGCAAGCCCATGATTTGGGAACGTTCCGCAAGGTAATAGAGATCAACCTTATCGGTATGTTTAACGTATTGTCAAAAGTGGCAGCAAAAATGACGGCACTTGATCCCATTGGTGAGGAACGCGGCGTGATTATCAACACCGCATCGGTTGCTGCTTTTGAAGGTCAGGTTGGCCAGGCTTCCTATTCCGCGTCGAAGGGCGGCATTGTAGGAATGACTTTGCCAATCGCCCGCGATCTTGCGCAGAATGGGATACGTGTTGTTACGATCGCCCCCGGTCTGTTTCATACTCCTCTGCTTGGCGCGCTGCCTGAAGAAGCCCAAAAGTCACTGGGCGCTCAGGTTCCGTTCCCGAACCGCTTAGGTAAACCTTCGGAATATGCGCTTCTGGTAAAATCGATTGTCGAAAATCCTATGATTAACGGCGAAACCATCCGTCTGGATGGTGCCATCCGCATGGCGCCGCGTTAATAAAACTGCATCAACGCCCCATCCATCTATTTTAACCGCGATTGGATGGGGCGGAATGTTGCTAAACTTTGCGACGTCAATTTAGGCCGTAGGCATTGTGACGTAGTTCAGAGCCAGTCTTCCTCCGTCGGGATATATGGTCTGGCCAGTCATAAAGCTTGCATCGGCGCTAGCGAGAAATGACACCGCGCCTGCAACTTCATCGGCTTCACCAAACCGCCCAAGCGGGGTGCGGGACAGCATGAGGTTATGCAAAGCGTTATCCGCGATAACGGCCTCGGTCATCGCAGTCCGGATTGGTCCCGGACCCACTGAATTTACCCGGATATTATGCGGCGCAAGTGACAGGGCCATGGTTTTCGTCAACATACCGATCCCTGCTTTGCTCACGCAATAAGGTGCTTGGGTGGGCACGCCCAGCACTGCACCGACAGAGGATATGAAGATGATAGTGCCCTCTCGTCCGGTGGCTATCATATGTTTGGCAACGTCTTTGCCAAGGATGAACCCGCCTGTCAGATTGACCTTTAGGACAGCATCCCAGTCTGCATCTTCCACATTAAAAAAATCGACATTGGGGGATCCACGACCCGCACCGGACACCGCAATATCTATGCCGCCGAATTGGTCGATAGTGTCGGCGACTGCTTCTCTGATCTGTTCGGGATTGCCTGCATCCGCAACTATTGAAATGACGTCAGAGGTCAGACTTTTCAGTTCTGTCTCTGCCGATCTCAACGCGGCCTCATCAATGTCCACCAGCGCAATTCTAGCGCCTTCAGCCGCGAATCGGCGAGCGATAGCAAGGCCGATACCCTTCGCTCCACCTGTCACAATTAGTGTTTTCTCCGAAAAGCGCATGTGAGTCTCCTTTCGCACTGTTTTTTTCTGTGATGCCGTAACGCGCTTCGTCATGGTCAAGGGATTTGAATTTTTCATAACCGAGGTTTGTGGTTCAAAAACCTCCGGTCACATAAAGACATTGCCCGGTAATCCAGCTCGATGCGGGTGAGGCGAGAAATACTGCAGCAGCGCCGATATCTTCGGGCGTGCCCAACCGCCCCAGCGGTATAGGGAAATGCTTTAAAACGTCATCTGCCTGATCTTTCGCGATACCGATCGATTCGAGCATGTTGGTGGTCGCGATCGGACCTGGTGCTAGCGCGTTTACGCGTATACCGGGAGCCAGTTCCAGTGCAAAGGTCTCCGTCAGGCTGTTCACGCCGGCTTTTGCCGCCGAATATGGGCCATTTTTAAGGTGTCCGCCCAAGGCCGCCCGTGATGAGAGGTTAATGATTGCTCCCGTGTTCATCAGTCGCGCCGCACTTACGCAACCGGCCCACACCGCCTTCAAATTGAGATCGACTTGGGCATCCCATTGCTCCGGTGATGTTCTGGTAAGGAAACGAGGCGTTGCATCGGGTAGCCCACCGGCGTTGTTGACCCAGATATCGAGACTATCAGCTTGTTTGGCGATCAAATCCTCCAATTTGTCCAGACCATTTGGCGCGACAAGATCGGCCACGCAAATTTCGCATTTTTGGCCGAGCGCACGGATTGTTGCAGCGACTCCCTCTAGTTGGCTTTTTGTGCGGGCGCTGATCACGACATCGGCACCAGCTTGCGCCAAGGCAATCGCAATTCCTTTGCCAATTCCACGCCCCGCGCCAGTGACGACGGCGAGTTTGCCGTGCAGTGAGAAGTTTTCTAAAATTCGCATTTTTGCACTCTCTTTCCGGTATTTGTCACTATTGTCTTGATACAGGGGCCATATTTTATGCTAGTGGATAGTTCATCGAAACTTGTTCTAATGCAAGAAAAATTGCTACCTGTGCTAATATGTTCGCGTCGGCAGGCGGCAAGAGTTCAGAAAACGCGTGTTGGAAGAAAAAAATATGTCGGGTCTCGTTGCCAATCCGAAAAAGTCTCTATCCTATTCCAGTGAGCAGATTATTGATCGCAGACGGCGATTGTTGACGGAAGCACGGCGGATGATTGCTGAGGGTGGATTGGAAAATCTTAGCATCAGAAAGCTTTGTCAGCGAGCAGATGTTGCTCAGCGTACATTTTATAATGCTTATGAGAGCAAGGACCGTTTAATTGCTTTGGCGATCCGTGAAGCGTATGAAGATTTTCAGAAATTCATTTCATATCGTACAGATCCCTTCAGTCTGGAAGGGGTGATTGACCGCACACTTTCTACCAATCGTCGGAATTTCAAAGTTCGCAATTACACAAAGGCAATTGTGTCGATCTACTTTTCCTCGACAACCAGTAACGATATCTGGGAAACCATTCAGGATATGACTCAAAGAGGTTGGGCCGATTGGTTTAAGATCTTGAAAGAACGGGGCTCATTCAAGGAATGGGCGGAACCGGGCAGGGTTGCCAATGAGATGGCAAATTTACAATATTCCATCATAAATGACTGGTGCCTTGGCCGACTGCCTGATGAAGAATATCTGTCAGCATTGTTCACTGCGACGCTCACGTTACTTATTGGTGCTACCAAGGGTGAGTTGGTCGATCAGGCTGAAGAGATGCTACTAACATTTCACGTAACAGGTAAATTTCCAGAATTTCCTATGCCCTTAGGTCGTGTTGCAACGGACGAAAATGGCGACTGATAATCGCTCTGCGTTCGTAAACTTCTCCCATGAGGCGTTGTATCAGCCAATTTCATTTTGATAGTACGGCATCTCGATCTTGCCTTTCGTTGGATCGGTGCCTGCCATCCCGAAAGTAATGGGATGGACCACCTCTGCATCGGTTGCGATGTTGATGCAGGTTGGTCGTCCGCTGGCACAGGCGCGTGCAATTGCCGGCCCAATGTCTTCGATGCGTTCCACCCGTTCGCCATCACAGCCCAGGGCGCGGGCAACATCTTCATAGGCTCTGTCGCACAGATCGACTGCTACTCGGCGGTCTTTGCCAAAAACCAAATCTTGGCCATTTTTGGACATAGCCCAGCACGCGTTGTTCATAATGATGGTAATGATGGGGAGGTTATGCCTTGCCATAGTATCGAATTCTTGCAGGTGGAAACCGATTGCACCATCACCGGCAATCAAAAATACTGGACTTTCAGGGCGCGCGGTAGCAGCGCCGATCGCGTAGCCGGGCCCGAAGCCGAGCGTACCGAGATAGCCGGCGGTCAGATAGCTGCCTGGTCGGGATCCTCGGTTAAGTGGTTCGCACCAGGCCGTCATCTCGCCGCCATCAACGACCACGGTTGCATCTGAAGAGATGGCGCCGAATACAGCCTTAGCAGCATGGTGCGGGTGGAGCCGTCCACTGCTGCATACAGCGTCTTCCTGTTCAAATGGGGTCACCGCATGTGCTTTCGCGAGGGTAGCGCGCCAGTCCGCCAGTTCGGGCCATGACTGCTCCGCTGCGAGTTCACCAAGTACCTCGAAAGTCTCTGCGGCGTCCGCTACAAGTCCAAGCTCTACTGGTGTCATCCGCCCGATCTCACTCGCCTCAATGTCAATCTGCAATAGCCTAGCGTGCTTGGGTATGATTGCGTGCGAGCGCCCACCGAGCAGCAGGCCTGCCCGCGCTCCGGCCAGAATTACCAGATCCGGTCTTGGGGCACCGGTTGCATTGAGGACCGCTAGCGTCGAGGCTGGCCCGAAATTGGCTGGGTGATCATGAGGCAATAGGCCATGGGCCTTGCTGTTGGTGACAACCGGAACACCAGTTAGGCGGGCAAACCGATCAATTGCGGCGCTAGCGCCGGATGTGATCGCGCCGGTACCGCAAATGAGAACGGGCCTTTTCGCAGACGCGATGGCAGCGAGAAAATCTTTGGCGTCGGGGATGGATGGCGACGGTTTGGACGGGCCGGAGGGCGTTTCAGCAATGGGAAACAGAACGCGGGGCACGTCGCGAAACATTATATCAATCGGTACTTCCAGTAAGACAGGTCCAGGGCGTCCAGTCTGTGCGATTCGCATGGCTTTCTCTACAAGGTCGGGAATTCGATCTCCCGATAGTATCCGATGTGCCCATTTGGTTACAGGGATGGCCATTGGGAGTTGCGAAAAACCACCCTGAAGTTCGTTGGTTTCGGCTTCGCGTGTCGGCGGCGCTCCGGCAATGAACAGCGCCGGAAGGGCATTTGCATAAGCGCTTGCCATGGCCGTCAGCGCATTGGTAAAGGCTGGGCCAGCAGTTATTGCGCAGACACCGACAGTGCCGGGTTTAAGCATGCCGATCACTTCTGCTGCATGGCCCGCCGTGGCTTCGTGCCGCGTGTCGATCAGTTGAATACCAAGGGAAGCGCAGCCGATTAGCAGGGGATCTAAATGTCCGCCATGTAGCGTAAACATGTCTCGCACACCCAACCTATGAAGGCTTTCGGCCAATAATATACCACCAATCATGGACAGCTCCGTTTAGACAGGTTATTTCTGCATCATGTTACAGTAAGTACTCGCAGCTAGGGGCTGTATCATGTCGCTGTCAAGAGTGGATGAAATTGCTCGGGAGCATACTTTGCGCCACCGTACATGTTGATGTGTGGCTCCGATGATTGGAAAGGTCGCTTTCTCGAACGTTAGGGGCGAGAGGAATAAGGAAGGAGGCCAGGGTCGACGCAAAATAAAAAATAATACACATTGCATTATTGAGGAATTTCCATGATGTAGTTAATATTGAAATGTCCGAGTCGCTCTCATTATGGGGTTTTGGACAGCAAGGAATGTAGATTAGGAGAATGCGTAGCAATTTATTTGACGTCAGTGTGCCGGGCACAAATAAGCCGTTGCGGTTGTTCAGGAATTTGCTTTCTCGCCGTCTCAATTGGCCCGGTCCGACGGGTGATGTTTGAACCGATAAATCAATGGGCCTGATTTAAAGGACCATCATTTTGGAATTTAAGTTGTGCAATTCAGTAATCGGGTCAGTCAGGCTCGATGCTGCGGATAAAAGAAAAGGAAGTGATAATGTCAGAAGATAGCGAAAAATTCAGCTTCGGTGCCGAACTGGGCGTTGATGAAACTCAAGTCGGCGGCTGGCTTGTCGGGGCATTCAAGGACGGTGGTAAGGTCGTGCCTGCCGCCGACCTTCAGGGAACAAGCGAGCTAACCAAGGGCATTAAGATCATTGATGTCGACACGCATTTCACGGAAAGAGGTGATCTTTGGACCTCTCGCATGCCCGCAAGCATGAAGGATCGTACACCTTATATGAAGCGTGAAGGCTCGATGGATTACTGGTTTATCGGTGACGAGCTGATATCGCCCGCCGGTGCCTGTGTAATCGACAAAAACCGCAACAAACGGCTGGGCCGACTCAGTATTCCCAGAGTGGAGGATTGCCATCCTGCTGCCTATGATGTCGATGCGCGCCTGAAATTCATGGATGATTTGGGAGTTCACGCTCAGATTTGCTACCCGAATGGCTTTGCTTCATCTTCTGTCAGCTTGCTGAACTGGGTCGATAAGGGCTTCGCCGAGGAGCTGATCAAGGTTTATAACGACGATCGCGGCGATGCACAGAAGCAATCTGGCGGGCGTCTTCTTCCGATGGCATTGCTTCCTGTCTGGGACAGCAAGGCAATGGGCAAAGAAGCACTGCGCTGTGTTGAAGAATATGACGTAAAAGGGTTTAACCTACCTGATCGTCCGGAGCAGTTTGGCCTGCCGACATTTAATGATGATCACTGGGCACCGCTGTTCGAACTGTGCAATGACAAAGAAATCCCGATCAACTTCCACATTGCGACTGGCGGTATTGACGGTTTCGCCGTGACTTGGAAGGATCTTGACTTCCAGAAGAAGATGGCAGTTGGCGCGATGCTGTTCTACATCGGCAATGCGGCTACTTTGGCAAACTTCATTGTTAGCGGCTTGCTTGACAAATATCCTAAATTGAAGATTGTCTCGGTAGAAAGCGGCATTGGCTGGATTCCATTCCTGCTCGAAGCGTTAGAGTATCAGGTCGACGAGATGATGCCTGATCACAACATGCAGCGACGTCCGGTTGAATATTTCAAAGACCAAATGTTTGCGTCTTTCTGGTTTGAGAAAATTGCGCCTTCTAAGATGCTCGATCTGATCGGACCGGACAATGTTATGTTCGAAACCGATTTTCCACATCCGACAGCGCTTTATCCTGATCCTCAGGCGCATCTCAGCGAAGTTCTTGCCGATGTAGATCCAGCGCATGTGCGTAAGATTTTGCAGGAAAATGCACAGCGTTGTTATAACATTGAGCTTTAATTTAGAGCTTTAATTAAATTTGCTGTGGGTTCGCTTGCGAGCCCACAGCAGATGATTAGTAACGGAAGAGTGCAATGTACCCATCTGATGCCAATATTATCGGAATTTATGAACATCCCACTCGCAAGGCGGACGGGATTTCTCTGGCTCAATTACACGCCGATGTCGCCAAAGGGGCGGTCGAGGATGCCGGACTGAGCCTGTCTGACGTTGATGGCTATTTCTGCGGGGCGGATGCTCCCGGAATCGGCGCAATGACTATGGCTCAATATATGGGGCTGGACCTGCGTTATACTGATAGTACGGAAACAGGTGGTTCAAGCTATATTGGGCATGTTCATCACGCCGCTCTAGCTATTGCTGCGGGCAAATGTGATGTGGCGCTAATAACATGCGCGGATAATCAAGTTGCCAGCAGGAAATTTATCGGCCTTGGCGGCGTGGATTGGCGCGGGGCACCAGAGCAGCCATTTGAGGATGGCTATTATTTCGGGCCGGCCGCGCTGTATGGCATGGTGGCCCAGCGGCATATGCACGAATTCGGCACGACTGCGGAGCAGATGGCTTGGGTAAAAGTCGCCGCTTCGCATCATGCGCAACATAATCCCAATGCCTTATTGCGGGATATTGTCACTGTGGAGGATGTCATTTCTTCGCCTATTGTGGCTTCTCCTCTGCACCGGCTGGACTGCTGTGTGATGAGCGATGGCGGCGGTGCAGTTGTTTTGGCGCGGCCTGAGATCGCTAAAAATCTCAAACGTCCGAACGTTCGTCTGCGCGGTGCCGGTGAGGCAGTAAAGCATAATGCAGGCGGTAAGGTTGATCTGAGCTATTCGGCGGGGTGTGAATCGAGCCGATCTGCTTTTGCTGAAGCTGGGGTTACGCCAGCGGATATTCGCTATGCTTCGCTTTACGATAGTTTCACCATCACAGTTATCATGCAGCTGGAAGATTTAGGTTTCTGTGAAAAGGGTGAGGGAGGGCGTTTCGTTGCTGACGGAAACCTCATTTCCGGCGTAGGCAAGTTGCCATTTAACACTGACGGCGGCGGATTGTGCAACAATCACCCCGGCAATAGGGGCGGTATCACCAAGCTGCTGGAGGCTGTTCGCCAATTGCGCGGTGAGGCGCACCCCGCTGTGCAGGTTCCTGATTGTTCGCTTGCCGTGGCACATGGTACGGGCGGCTCGCTCGCTGGCTATCATGGCTCGGCCACTGCAATTCTCGAAAGGGTCTGAATTCCATGTCTGAAAATGTCCCACTTCCTAAAGCGCCGGAAATTTGGCCCGAAGTAACACCCTATTGGGATGCTGCGGTCGAAGGGCGGCTAGTAGTTATGCGCTGCCTTTCATGCGAAAAGCATTATGTCCATCCGCGTCCTTTCTGCCCGCATTGCGGCAGTGACCGTACCGAATGGTGCGATGCGGCCGGCACAGGCACGATTTACACTTTCACGATTACGGATCGAGCACCAGTGTTTAAGGTTCCTGCAATGGTGCAGCTAGCAGAGGGCCCGATCATGATGACGGCAATTGTTGATTGTGATCCGGCCTTTGTGGAAATCGGTCAGCAGGTAAGCGTCGCCTTTCAGCCAACTGAAGATGGCCCACCGTTGCCTGTATTTAAACCGGTCTGATCATTTGCTTAATTGGGGGATAAGAAAATGAGCGCCCATCCACCCCGTCTCGATGTCGGTTCGCTACTGGTGCAGGTTGAGAATACGCCCGGGATCGACAGGTTACGTTCGCTTGATGGTGCGCTGGGTAGCGCCGACAGCGAATTGACCGAGGCCATTCTCGAACAAGCGGCGGATTTCTGCGCCGGTGAAATTGCCCCGATAAATCATATTGCTGATCAACAGGGATGCGGGTTAACCGATGGCCGTGTTGTCGTACCTCAACCGTTCAAGCAGGCATGGGACTCTTATGTTGCACTGGGCTGGCCAACTTTGGATTTGCCTGAGGAAGTTGGCGGCCAGGGTCTGCCCTTGTTTTTGTCTTCCACTGTGCAACAATTGCTGGATGGCTCATGCGCAGCATTTGCGATGTTTCCGGTTTTACTGAGATCGGCGGCGCGACTGATTTTCGCTCATGGGTCCGAAGAAATACAAGCGGAATGGCTGCCGCGTCTGGTGTCAGGCGAATGGGCTGCGACCATTTGTATTTCAGAATCGGATGCCGGGTCCGACGTCGCACGCGCGCGAACAACCGCTGTCCCCAATGAAGACGGCAGCTGGTCTGTCAGCGGGGAGAAAATGTGGATCAGCTTTGGCGATCATGATTTATGCCCGCGTATCGGCCATTGTGTGGTGGCGCGTACAGAAGGCGGGCTGAGCCTGTTTCTGGTACCGAATATCCTTGATGATGGTTCGCCCAACGCGATATTTGTACGCCGGATTGAAAAAAAGCTTGGCCTGCACGGCTCGCCGACCTGCCAGCTTGGTCTTGAAGGGGCAAAAGGTTGGTTGATCGGGGACGAAGGACGGGGCTTGTCTCAGCTTTTTGTCATGATCGTGAATATGCGGCTTTGCGTCGGCGCCCAAGGGCTTGGGCTTGCTGCCTCAGCGGTTCAGACGGCACATGATTATGCCGCTGAGCGCCGTCAGGGCGGTCCACCGGGTGCATCGCCCGTTACGATTGATAGCCATCCCGATGTTCAGCGCATGTTGTTGGATATGACGGCGAAGCTTGAGGTTTTGCGCGGGCTTGGCCTGTTGCTTGGTGTGCACGCCGACCTTGCGCTGCATGACCGAGACAAAGAATATCGCAAGCAATCATCGGCTTTGGTTGCCTTCCTGTTGCCTATTTACAAAACGCTGGCAGGCGGGGCAGGTTTCGAACTGGCGAGCGAGGCAATACAGGTGCTGGGCGGGGCCGGATATACTGATGAATGGCCGCTGGAACAGGCGCTGCGCGACGGACGGATCGCGACGATTTTTGAAGGTACGACCGGTATGCAGGCGCTTGACCTGCTACATCGACGATTATGGCAGGATCAATCCGCAGGGCTTGATATTTTCCTCAAGATGGCGCGTGAAGATCTTGCCACGCATGACAGCACAAGTGCGGATGTCGCGCTCGATTGTTGCGAGTTGTTGGAGCAGGCAGCTGCCCGCCTCGCGGCAATGCGCACTGAGACTTCTGCGGCCGAAGCAGGGGCAACAGCCTTTCTTGAACTGGCGGGGCTAGCAGCATTGGGATGGATCGCTGCTCGGCTGACCGCTGTGGAAGGTAGCGGAGAGGCTGAAAATAGCCTGCGCGCAGCCGGGGAATGGTATTTGCGCGATCTGGTAGCCCGCTGCGCTGCGCTAGATGTACAAATTTCTGCCAATGCCGCATGTGCTGATCTATTCCGCCAAATTACTGCCGGTAACGGAAACACGCCCGCTTAGGGGCCATTGGGTAGAGATGTTATGATCGAATTGGAACTGGAACTCAGCGCTGAAGACAGCGCTTTTCGCGAGGAGGTGCGCCGCTTCCTTGCTGAGAAATTCACCCCTGAACTGCGCCAGGAAGCCGAGTTGCAAACGGGGGTTTTTGCTGACGGCAGTCTTGCTGCCAAATGGCACCGGATATTATTTGAACGAGGCTGGGCGGCAACCGGCTGGCCGGAACAATATGGCGGGGCAGGTTTTACAGCAACGCAGCAATATATATTTAACGATGAATGCGCACGCGCCGGAACGCCCAATTTGCCGGTTGCCGGGGTCAGATTATGCGGGCCCGTACTGATCGAATTTGGTACACAGGAGCAGAAAGATCGTTTCTTGCCGAAAATTCTGTCTGGCGAACATGTCTGGTGTCAGGGCTATTCCGAACCGCAGGCAGGGTCCGACCTGGCGGCACTGGAGTGCAAAGCGGAGCGGGACGGCGATGATTATGTTATCAACGGGCAAAAAACCTGGACCACCCATGCTCAGTTTGCGCAGTGGATTTTCGTACTCGTACGCACATCACGCGAGGGGCCGCGTCAGGCCGGCATCAGTTTTCTGTTGGTACCGATGGACGCGCCGGGCGTCACGGTCCGGCCAATCCTTTCAATGTCGGGTGAGCATGAAGTCAACGAGGTATTTTTTGACGATGTGCGGGTTCCGGCGACCAATCTTGTTGGCGATGAAAATCAGGGCTGGAAAGTAGCAAAATTCCTGCTCGTTAACGAACGCGGCAGTGGTTCTGGCGCGGCTTATCTCAAAAATGCACTCGGCTTGCTGAACAAGATAATCGCGGCTGACGGTCCATTTTCCGCAGCCGCATCTGACCCTGCATTTGCAGTGCGGCTGGCGGAGGTTGAAATCGAAATCGCTGCACTGGAGCAATCTGAGCATAGCTTGCTGGAGGCCATAAGGCGTGGAGAGATGGCGCGAGGCGATACATTGGCATCGGTCCACAAGCTTCATGTGAGCCATATCATGCAGGCAATCACCGAACTGGAAGTGGATGCAATCGGTGCATATGCCCAGATCGATCAGGGGCCAGTGCTGTTCGGAAAGGCTGAAGCCTCTGCTCATGTTCCGCCGCGAGCGATGACACCGGTTGCTCACTATTTGAACATGCGGGCAATTAGTATTTTTGGTGGTTCGAGCGAAGTTCAGCGCAATATCCTTACCCGGACGGCGCTGGGTATCTGATGGCGGACATGAAAGCAGACGATATGGAACAGCAGAACGAACAGCGTGAATTGCTCGCTTCAATTGGCGATCTGGTAGAACGGGTCTTGGGCGATAGGCACGATGTTTTATGCGGCACTGGCTGCGATCGCGAAACGTGGGAAAAGCTTGGTGGTGAGCTAGGTTTGCTTGCCGCCGCGTTGCCAGAGGCTCTGGGCGGAATGGAAGCCGGACCCGCTGCCCATGCGATATTAATGGAGGGTTTTGGCCGACATCTGGTGGCGCAGCCTTATTTGTCGACGATGGTCATGGCCTCCGCGCTGCTTGATCCTGCGGGTGCAGCTGGGGCGAAATGGCTGTCTGCTGCTGCACAGGGCGAAATGATTATTGTACCTGCTTTGGCTGATGGCCCTAATGACTATGATCTTCAATCCGCCAATACTGTTGTGGATATGGGGGCGGAGGAACTGGTGCTGAGTGGGAACAAAATTTTAGTTCGCGATGCACCATTGGCCGATCATTTTGTGGTTTTGGCCCGTCAGGAGAATGGTGATTCAGAGTCACCATTCCTGTTGATGGTTGCAGCGAACACGCAGGGTGTGACGCGCGAGGATTTCAAGATGATCGACGGTGCTTCGGGCAGCCATCTTCATTTCGACGGGGTGAGGCTTCCTCGGTCTTGCGTGATTGCTAGCGGAGAAGAGGCCCGGGGGCGTGCCGAGCAGGCGATGGATGACGGAACTGTGGCGGTCTGTGCTGAGGCGGTCGGAATTATGCAGACGATGCTCGACCAGACAGTTGAATATACTCGGGAAAGGATGCAATTTGGGCAGCCACTTTCCGCATTTCAGGTACTGCAACACCGCATGGTCGATATGTCGGTTGTGATAGAACAAGCGCAGAACATTACGCAGTTGGCACGGGGCAAGCTGCATAGCCGGGACCGGGCGACGGCGACATCGGCCTGCATGGCATTGGTGGCAAAAGCATGCCGCCGCGTGGCTCAGGATGCGGTGCAAATTCATGGAGCAATTGGCATTGCAGATGAAACACCGATCAGCGGTTATTTTCGCCGGGCACTTGCCATCGAAAAACAATTTGGCGGAAAACAATTTCACCTGCAGCGCTATATGAAAGGATCGAATCTTTCCTGACGTAGACCATAAATTGCACAGCATGTTAAAATTGTAGATGCGTGATTGATTCTGCTGTGATAGTGTCCGGTTAGAATGTTCCTATTTCGATTGTGAAAGGCAAATCTAGGGGCATGTTGCGAAATGGCCACGGAACGAATTGGGAGAGAATGATGGATAGGCAAACTGGTTCCAAACCTATTGAGGATTTTAACTTTCTCGATCCGGCAGTGCTGGACGACCCATTCGAATATTATGCGGCGCTGCACGAACAGGTGCCCGTATATAAGATGCCAGAAACCGGCATGTATATAATCGCTGGATATGATGATCTTCGTAAAGTCCTGCTGGATACGAAAACCTTTTCCAATAATATGGACGGATATGGCATGCTTCAGGGTGAAAACTGGAAGGTCCATCAGGAAATATTGGAAGCGCGCGGTTGGCCGGATTTGCCGACACTGAATTTTACCGATCCACCAGCTCATACGCGTTATCGGCGCATTGCCGACACGATCTTCAATGCCAAACGGATTGCGGCGCTCAGCGGCCGTATTGAACAATTATGCCATGCGATGATCGACCGCTTCATCGAGCGCGGTGAATGCGAATTTGTCAGCGAATTTGCCTTCCCGCTGGTCGGCACGATTATATCAGAGCAGCTTGGTCTTGAGTCGGACCAGATGGCTCAGTTCAAAAAATGGGGCGAGGCGATCATGGCCCCTACCAGCCGGGTGATGACCATCGAGGAGTTGCGTGAAAATGCCGACACTATTGTCGAGATGCAGCATTTCATTGCCGGCAAGTTGGAAGAACGGCGCAAGGAGCCGCGCGAAGATTTGATTACTGCATTGGTATCCGCACGCACAGATGATGGCGAAGAGCTGAATATGCTCGAACTGCAAAGCCTGATGCGCCAGTTTTTGTCAGGCACATATGAATCGGTCGTGACGATGATTTCGCATGGCATGCTTATTTTGCTGCGCAATCCCGACGTGATGGCGCGTTTGCGGGCGGATATTTCGCGTGTCCCGGATTTTGTCGAAGAGGCGCTGCGCTACGATTCTCCGGTTCCGGGGTTGGCGCGGTTGGTGACCTGCGACACGCAGGTGGGCGGCGTTGATATTCCCGCCGGTTCGATTGTGATGACGCGCTATGCGGCGGCCAATCGTGATCCTGCCAAATTTAAATGTCCACATAAATTCGATATTGATCGCAATAATAAGGCCCATCTTGCCTTCGGTAACGGCCCGCATTTTTGCGTTGGCAGAGCGCTTGCGCGGCGCGAACTGAATATGGCTTTCACGGCGCTTTTGTGCCGGATGAATGATATCGAATTGGCGCGGCCTCTACCTGATATTATTCATATTCCGCATGTGCTGTTACGACCGATGAAGGAATTGCCGATACGGTTTACCAAAATCGACGCGTCCTGACGGCAGGTGCAGCCGAGCAGGTTCATTAAACGGCGTGATGTATCGCCCTTTTTCTGGCGTACATGCATGCGCGCCATACGTTCACCTCAATTACGTTCAAATTCAAGGGGAGCGTCAGCCGCCCATCAACGCCGCAAGTTCGCGTGCAAAAGGGTCGTCCGCCGGACCGCCGCTGGAGGGGCCAGCAGCCATAGGCCGCGTTTCGGCTGGAACTTCGCGGATCAATTCAAGATCATGGATACCTGTGCGGTGAAGGATCTGCCAACCCTGTTCGGTGCGGATCAGACGGTCGACATAGCGACCCTTGACCAGCACTTCTTCCAACATGCCCTCCTGCTTGTCGGTGCGATTATAAGCGACGAAATGGCAGTCGCTGGCCGCTCTGTCGCCCTTAATGACAATGCGCGGTGTGGAGATCATGTGAGTTATTCCAACGCGCCCTTTCAGCCACGCAAGAGCCGGGGCGATCCATTCACTGGAAGGGCCGACATAGCCGCCATGATCGTGAGTCGCATCGGGATGGAAACAAGTGCGCAGCGCCGCTTCGTCGATCCGGTCACAGGCCGCGCAATAGGCGAGCAACAGGTCGGTGATCGACTGACGATCGGCCAGTTCGGTTATAATGTTGTTCAGGTCTTGCATGGAGGTTCCTCTGATCATCGCCATTCTATGGCCTGTGGATGACTATGAACGATAATGCTATTTTAGGAAAGAAGGTTTCGATGGATTTTAGCGGCAAAAATGTTTTGATTGTAGGTGGTTCCAGCGGGATTGGTAATGGGGTGGCGCATGCTTTTCGGAATCGGGGAGCGCAGGTTTGTGTTTGGGGTACGCGTTCGTCAGCTGCCGACTATGCAGGGGAAGAAGGTAGCGACCTTAGCGGGCTGTCTTATGCTTGTGTCGATGTTGCCGATTATAATGCTGTGGCCAATGCAGCGGACCCGTTCGACCGGTTGGATGTGCTGGTGCTATGTCAGGGCACGGTGATCTATGAGCGGGGCGAATTCGAAATGGCTGGCTTCGAAAAGGTGATGACCGTTAATCTGAACAGCATGATGGCCTGTGCTACGCGATTTCACGATTTATTGGCAGATGGCGGAGGTTCGCTTGTCATGCTCAGTTCCAACGCGGCTTATCGTACTACACTGGGCAACCCTGCCTATAATGCGTCAAAGGCAGGCGTATTGGGGCTGGTTCGTTCTCTGTCACAGGCTTGGATCGGTGATGGAATTCGTGTCAACGGGGTCGCGCCCGGCTTAGTCGATACCAAACTTACCAAGGTCATGACTGAACATCCCGAACGACGGAAATGGGCCCTGAGCATGATCCCGTCGAAACGGCTCGGGACCCCGGACGATATAGCGGGCGCGGTGTTGTATCTGGCCTCTCCTTTAGCCGATTATGTCGTCGGGCAGACGATAACCGTTGATGGTGGTGCCTCGCTGTGAGTGATAATTTGGTCGATCAGGCGCGCCTTTGCGAGTGGATGGATAAGGAAGGGCTGGGGACCGGACCGCTTGAAAACTTAAAACGTCTGGCCGGTGGTACGCAGAATATATTGCTGAGTTTTTCCCGTGCAGGCAGGTCCTATGTTTTGCGCCATCCGCCCAAAACAACTATTGCGGACGGCAATGAGACAATGCGCCGTGAAGCCCGCGTTCTCGCTGCCATTGCGGACACCAACGTGCCGCATGCGCGTCTGATCGCCGCATGTGGTGATCCCGCCGTGATCGGGACCGCATTTTACCTGATGGAGCCGGTGGAGGGTTTTAACGCAACCGTCGCTTTGCCGCCATTGCATGCGGGCGATCCAGCAATCCGTCGGCAAATGGGATTTGAAATTGTCGATGCGGTCGCAAAGCTTGGGCAGGTGGATGCCATTGCAGTGGGGCTAAGTGATTTTGGCAAGGTCGAGAATTTCCTGACACGTCAAACCGGCCGTTGGAAGAGCCAGTTAGATGGCTACGCACGGTTCACGGAGTGGGATGGGCCAGATGCGCTGCCCGGTGTTGATGTGATCGGACATTGGCTTGAAACAAATTGTCCTGCGAGTTTTACGCCGGGCATCATGCACGGCGATTACCATCTCGCTAATGTAATGTATCGCAATGACGGCCCTGAGATTGCGGCAATTGTCGATTGGGAACTTGCGACGCTGGGAGACCCGCTGATTGACCTTGGCTGGTTGCTGGCGACATGGCCCGGCGATGATGTCGATCAAGCGCGATTGCCAGTTACGCCATGGGACGGATTTCCCGAAGCAGACGAGCTGGTCGAATATTATGCTGCGCATAGTAGCAGGGATATGAATGGCCTGCTGTGGTACAAGGTTCTGGCCTGCTACAAGCTGGGTATCCTGCTCGAAGGAACCTATGCGCGCGCCGCCGCCGGTAAAGCGGACCCTGGCGTAGGCCGCATGCTTCATGACCAGACTATTTTCCTGTTTCAGCGCGCCTTGCGCTGGCTTGAGCAGAATGCGTAATTAATTAAACTGAGGAGTTAAAAATGCAGCTATCCTTGTTTTTCCGTCCCTATCAGATACCAGCCCATGAAGATATTTCCGTATGTATTGACGTTGCACGTGCGGCTGATGAGGCCGGGCTGCATTCGATCACATTTGGCGATCATCTTATGCTCGGTCCGGACACGTCCGGCTATCCTTATGGAAAATTCCTTCACCGGTCTGAATCGGCTTGGCCAGAGCCATTGACGACATTGGCTGCGATGGGCGGCGTGACAAAGAATTTGATCCTTTCGACTGGAATACTTCTTGCGCCGCTGCGGCCGCCATTATTGCTCGCGAAGACGATCGCGACGCTCGACGCGCTTACGAAAGGTAGAGTGCAACTGGCCCTTGGGGTTGGTTGGCAACGGGCTGAATATGAAGCGCAAAATATTCCGTGGGAGGAACGTTATCGCCGGTTGGACGAGAATGTCACGGCATGCCGCGCAATATGGGGTGAGCAGCCGGTTGATTTTGAATCGGCCAACCTCAAATTGACCGATGCCTACTGTCTGCCGCGTCCGCATCAGGCTCGTATACCGATGCTCATGGGTCTAAAAATGACAGACAAAAACGCAATGCGCATGGCGCGGCTTGGTGATGGTTGGTGCCCAATGGGGTTGGACGCGCAGGGATTGCGCGAAGGCGTTGACCGGCTTGCTGAGGCGGTTAACGAAGTCGGCCGCGATATGGCCGATCAACATATTAAAGTCGGGCTGGGTAATGTCATGGGAGCAACGGGCAAGGCCGATGTTGCTCAAACATTGGAGGCTGCACCGGCCTT
>NVXM01000041.1 GCA_002733865.1 Sphingopyxis sp. | reverse complement strand
CCCCCATTTTTTCGTCATCCTGAACTTGTTTCAGGACCCCGGGCCACGAGCGCGAACCTTTAGGGATCCTGAAACAAGTTCAGGATGACGAGGGTTGGGCTGCCTTGACGTCCGCGCGCTGTCTCACGGGGTCCTGAAACAAGTTCAGGATGACGAGTCTCCCCACAGGATGCGCCTCCTTCCGCACGCTGCAGCAACACCCCTTAACCCTTGGGCAACAACCGCCGCCAGTCACCCCACAGCACAATCACCAGCGACACGCCAATCACCACAAGATCCAGGGCAGCGGCAACCGGTATATAAGACAGGCCGGAAAAAGCCGCCAAAGTGCCAATCAACGCCCAGATCACAAACAGCTGGCGGCCGCCGTCCCATCCCTTGATCAGACCGATGCCGGCGGCAAACAGCAGCATCGGCACCAGCATCATCAGCACCGCGCCGAGCGCCGGCACGGCCATCAGCATCCCTGCCGACAGCATCGGTGGCAGAGCGGGCAGGAAGGGGAGGTTGAGAAAGCTGAGCGCCGAAACGATGATCGCACCCCAGCCGACATATTCACGATATTTTTGCATGGCGAATCCGATATCACGGCTGACCGCATTGCCAAATGGTGATTTTCTGCCATCATGAAATTTATGCATCGCCTCGCACAGGACGAGGACCATCGGGAGCCCGCCATGAAAACCATTAGAATCATCTTCGCGCTCGCCGCCCTCTGGGGCCTCATCGCGGTGGTCCCCGGCCTGTTCGCCGAGGCCGGACCGCAGCCGGAATATTATTACGGCTTCCTGGGCCTGGCGCTGGTGTTCCAGCTGATCTTCATCATGATCGCGATCGATCCCGGCCGCTTTCGCCCGCTGATCCCGATTGCGGTATTGGAAAAGCTCGCGTTCTTTCTGCCGGTCAGCCTGCTCTATGCGCAGGGCCGGGTGCCGATGGGGCCGGTGTTTTTCGGGGCGATGGTCGACGGGCTGTTCATGCTGCTGTTCGCGCTGGCCTGGTTCCTGTCGCGCAAGGCGGGGCAGGCGGCCTAGCACCAGTTGCGGCGATAGCCCTGCCAGCGTTCGGCCAGGCCCTCGGCGACCAATATGGCGCCCAGGCTTTTACCATCGCGGGTGATGATCCTGAGATCGCGGCCATATTTGTCCTGATCGCGGTCGATCGATTGCAGGGAGAAAGGACCCTGGTTGAGCAGCACCTGCAGCCTCATTTTGGCTTGCTGGCCCATCCGCTCTTCGGAGGCGCAGCCGGGTTTGGAGATTTCCGGCGTATTGATATCGGCGATCCGGATCTTGCGCCCCTCGAACCAGATCGTGTCGCCATCGACGACGCAGCTATAGCGATCGGGACCAAGGCAGATGCCGAAACTGGAGCGGTAGGGATCGATACCGACCGCTGCGGTCGTGGCGGCAGGGCCGCCGCTCAGGAAGATTGCCAGAAACAGCGCGGCGGACATCGCGGCGGTGATCAGGATGAAGGTGGGCCAGCGGATATCGTTCACCGGCTCCTGATAGTGCTATGATATTAAGGGCGACTAAATTTTGGGGGCGACTAAATTGCTGGAATGACGAAGCGGGGTTCGGTTGGCCGCCCCGCCGGCGGCATCCCGGGTGATCAGATCACCAGAGATGCGCTGTCGGTAACCGCAGGGCCAATCGAGGCGGTCAGCAGAATGGCAGCGGAGACGAAGGCGGCGAAGGCGGCGGCGAAGCGGTTTTGGAAGTTGGGAGAAAACATGATCTTGGTTCCTTTATCGGTGGGTTATGCAACCAGCGAGGCGGCAGAATTGACGGCGGGACCGATGCTGGCGCTGACAAGAACAGCGGCTGCGAAAACAGCGGCAAAAGCGGCGGCGACTTGGTTCTGGATGTTGCTGTTGATCATAATGTAATTCCTTTTTGGTTTAATCTGTTGCCTCACAAATCATTTTGCGAAGATGCCAATAGCTTTGCACAGGGCGTGCCAGTTTAAGGAAAGTAATATATATCAATAGTTTAGGTTAATTCACGCTGCGGCTCAACATGAATGGAAGCTGAATAATGGGGAAAAATCCCAATATTTGGCATTGGGGAATTTTGCCGGATCGACGAGTTGTTAAGATCGGGCTGCTATAGGCTACCCATGTTCGGACCACGCATCACCAAAGTCTTTGCCAGCCGGTTGCATGCCTTATGGTGGTCAGCGATGGTGCTGGTCACCGCTTATTGTGTCGCCGCCGACCCGCCCGCACAAGTCGCGCCGCCGCCGGATGCAGCCGCAGCGACGGCGGATGAAAAGGCGCCCGATCCCTGGGCGCATATCGACGACGACGCACCAGTCCAGGCGGACAACAAGCCAGCGGATCCCTGGGCCGGAATGAAGGATGTTGCCAGGCAGCGTCAGGAGCTGCTGCCCTGAGGCTAAATCCCGGTTATTCGGTGATTGCTGTTATCTGTTTCCGCTACTGTCCGGCCAGAATCTGCCGCGCAAACCCAGTACTGCCTGATTAAGTTGCCACTGGTCGGCGATCGACCGCGACCGGGCGGCACCCGCTAATATTGGGCCGTGCCGCCATCGACGCTCAGGGCGGCTCCGGTAATGCCGGCACCCGCTTCCGAAGCGAGCAACACCGCCATCGCTGCAACTTCCTCGACTTTTCCGGGGCGTTTCAGCGCGCTTTCCTGTGAAAACATGTCAATCATCTCGTCAAAGGTCATGCCCATGCCTTCCGCTGTCGCCGGGCCGCTATCCATGATCAGGTCGGTCAGGATCAGGCCGGGGCAGATTGAGTTGACGGTGATACCGGATGTGCCAACTTCGTGCGCCACTGCCTTGGTCATGCCGATGATGCCGTGCTTGGCGATCGTGTAGGGTGCGAAGGTCGGTTTGCCCATCTTGCCTTCGGTCGAGCTGATGTTGATGACCCGGCCCCATTGCTGCGCGATCATCGGTTTCAGCGCCCGGCGAGTCGCCCAGAAGGTTGAATAGATGTTCCATTTCATAGCCATATCAAAGGCTTCGTCGGTCAGGTCGGCCAGCGGCGCCAGATCGCCCGCACCGCCTGCATTATTAACAAGAATGTCAATAGAGCCAAAATGTGCGACCGTCCGGTCGACAAATCCCTCAACCTGATCCTGCTCCATCACGTCCCCCGCGACAAACAGCGCCCGATCCCCAACATCCATGTCTGCGACAACTTTGGCACCTTTTTCCGCATTCCGCGCAAATAACGCAACATTCGCGCCCTCCGCCAAAAATGCCTCGGCAATCCCGCGCCCAATCCCCGCTGTACCGCCCGTTATCGCCGCTGTCTTGCCAGTCAATTTCATCGCTGATCCTCTTTTCAATATTCCTTCGTCGCTATCTGACGGGCCGTAGGTCGGCAATGGGTTAAAACGCTAGTCCCGACATTGCGAGCAGCCGCATTCATAAAAAACGAGTTGAATATGAACCTGAGATAAAATTCCTATTCAGTATCTGGTCAAGCCGGCGCCCCTAAACAGATACCCGTTGGGTAGCAATTGATTCGGCTTTCAAAGTAGCCATTTGGAGTAGAAAAATGATCAATAAAATTTTGGGAAGTCTAGCAATTTCAAGCGCAGCAGTTGCGACGATGGCTTTTGCTGCACCAGCGGAGGCAAGGGGCGGCTATTATGATAGCGGCTACTATCAGCAAGTCCGGGGAAATGGGTATCGCGAATATCGACGCGGCGATACCTATCGCGGTCATCGCTATCGGGATCGTCGGCATTACAGAGATCAGCGCCGTTACAGCAACAGCCGCTACTATAATGATCGCTCTTATAGTGATCGCCGCTACCGCGGCTGTGACCGTGGCACTGGCGGCACGATTATCGGCGCTATCGCCGGTGGCCTGCTCGGAAACGAAGTCGCACGTCGCGGCGACAAGACCGAAGGAACAATCATTGGCGGCGCAGTCGGCGCATTGGCCGGTCGGGCAATCGACGGCAACTGCTAAGGCCATCGCCCTTTAAACGATCTAACGTATAGCCCTGCGCTCAACCGCGCAGGGTCAGTCATTCCCCCGAGTGGCGTATTGGGGGGACAGGGGGTCGGTGCTACCTGATAGCCCGGCCCCCGCTCGTTTTTAAGGTTTGGCGAGCATTTTGGGAACCGGCCCGATCCAGTCGGCCAAGTCCGGTTCATCCTTGACAAAATAGGGGTTCCCTTTGCTGTTCAGGTAGAAGCGTTGCATCTCGCTCCGGGTGAATGGACGAGATCCTAGCCTGCCGAACACTGCCATCTGTCCCCCGGTTTCATCCACCGCCCGGTCCCGATCAAGCCCCTTAGACAAAGCAAGAGCGGGCTTCGGCGTGCGGGCAAAGGCGATGAGCTCCGGCTTGGGAGCAGGGGAGAAACCATAATAATTTTTCTGGCTGTCCGGCGTGGTTAGCTGGACGACTTTCAACCCGTTGCGACCATCTGCGACATAGGCAAACAGTGTGGCGTTGGTCGAGCCAACGATCACATCTTCGGCGTCGTTCATCCTGCCGCCGAACGTTTCTTTCAGATAGATCGTTGGCGCTTCCGGTCGCGTTATATTCGCGATCACAAGACCTTCGTCTTTTGCAGCAATATAGGCATAAGTCCGCGCTAGATAGAGACGTTGAGCGTTTCGTAGCGGTATCGTCCCTGAAGGAACGGCAACTGGATTTTCCATGTCGGTGACATTGAACAGCTTTACACCATCAGCATCGGTGACCCACAGATAGCGGAACTGCAGTGCGGATGCCCGTGCGTCTGACATCGGAACGGTGATCACATGGCGCGGTTTCAGCGGTTGATCCAGATCGATCAGGGTCAATCCTGCATCGGTGGTAATATAGGCATAATGACCAGCGAGCGTGATATGCCGCGCGCCCTTGAGCACGCCACCCTCGTTCCAGGTCAGGCTGCGCTTGAAGAAATTGTTGCGGAACTCTCCATCGGCCAGCGTGTTCACGTCAACCAGGATAAGACCTTCTTCGCTATCGGTGATCACCGCATAATTATAGATCGGGTGGAATGCTTGTTCTTGGTTTATCTCCCGCAGTTCTTTGGTGTTGCGCAGCGGCGCAATGGGCTGATTGGTGGCCAGTGCCATGCAGGTCGCATTCTTAGTATCGACGTGAGTGTCATGACCGAATGATGAAAATGGTGCCTTCACGATCCGTTCGGAGAAGCCCTTGTTACCAATGGAAGCCACATCGTAGGCCCGGAATCCGCCTTTGCCTTCTGCGACGAACATATATTCGCCGCGCAGTTGCAGACAGCGGACGGCATCACTGGTTCCCTGAACAACATTCTTGAATTCCTCGAGCGCTTTGGTCTCGCCTGACAAGTTTTTGTCGAGCCGCTCGCCACGCACCCAGTCGATCAGTTCGCGGTCATTATCCTCGACATGCATACGCCAATAGTCCGGATAGGCATATTTTTGCAGATAAGAGCCAATCACGGCCTGCGGTTCGTCCCATTCGGTGACGCGGACCGCTTCAAAGCCCTTTTCGAGACCAACCCAGGCGTGAAGCCCGATGAAGTTGACGAAATTTGTGCCCTGCAAGAGCGTTTGCGCCATGATCGCATTATTGTCGTTGGCGGCGCTAACGTGACAGTCAGAGCATTGTTTGGTTTCTGTTTTCCGTACGGTATGTGGAAAATGTGGAGCGAAGGCCTGAGACGAAAAACCGATCCCGGATATTGGCGGCTGCTGCACGTAGATGCGCTCGCGGTTGATATTGGTCGAGGAGAGGACCAGGGCCGAGGTTGACCTTACCGGCGCGATTACATTGCCTTTACTTGTCTGGTGCCGGCCCAGCTGGAACATCTGATCGCGGGCTACCTGCGGATTGTAGGTCGCATAATTGCGCGTCGTACCGCCTTCATATTTGTGGCTATCGGCTTGCCAGTTCGCTTCGATTGGCAAATGGCAGCCGCCGCAGCTCGTTGTCCAGCTGAGATGGCAGGTGAAGCAGACCATATTTTCGTCTTTATGTGCCCGGTTCTCCTTGGGAACGCCGCTGCCGAAGGCATATTTGCCCGTTTCTGCCCCACTTTTGGACATGAGCTTCGCTCGTGCTGCCTTGAGGTTGAAGTCGGGATGGGATCGATCAACGCTATTCTTGACCAAGCTCACTCGCCAGCTGAGCTCGGGATCAACGATCGAGCGCTGAATTAGCACACGCGATCCATTGGGATCCTTGAACCATTCGAATCGCCGTTCGCCATTTGCGTTGCGCAGCAATGCAAGGTTTTTGCCCTTTGGTCGCGCTGCAAGATTGCTGGTCATCAATGTCGGATAGGTATCCGCCGTACCGTGACAGTCCTTGCAACTGATTTCGACGGCGTTGGCGACTTCGCCGTAAATCAGGCCATTGCCATGGCTGTCCTGCGCGAAATGGCAGTCGGCGCATTGCATGCCGACTTCGGCATGGATGCTCATCATATGAACGGATTTGCCCGGATTGATCCCCGGCTCGACGAACTTTCCTTCCCCTTCCTTGCGGAATTTTTCCGGATCGTCGTTGGAGACGATATTGTCGGTGTCGGTGCTGTATGTCGCCTGATTGCCTTCTGCATCGAGCAGATTACCATCGCGGTCACGCTTCAGGATCGCCCGGAAATTCCAGCCGTGCCCATGATAATCGGCAAATTGCGTGTCCTTGGTTTCGGCGTTGAGATCGTAGACATTGCGCAGAAAGTCGATATCGGCCCACAGCCCCTTCGGTGAGGCGCCTTCAGGATTGCGATCGAGCACCTTGCGGACTTCTTCAGCGTCCGGATATTTTTGCTGCTTATATTTCTTCTGATATTCCTCTTCGCTCATGCCTTCCGGCTTTGGCGTTTTATTGTCCGGACCCGGCCACATGTAGGGCGCATCGGATTCATAATCCCACATGGTGTAGCCGAGATAGCTGTTCAGGAAGATATTGGGCTGGTGCATATGACAGTTCATGCACTGCGCTGTGGGAATTGCGCGGGTGAAGGCATGCTGGATTGGATGCCCTTTTTCGCGCTTGGCGGGGTCTATATCACCCGCGTGGTCGTCGCCATGGCCCTCGTCATCGCCATGTGCCGCCGCATCGGGTTTCGCGGTTTCGCTGTGTCCACCCTTGGCACCGTGCGAGGCGTCGTATGTTCCAAAGCTGCCGAACCGATGCTCGCCCTCTTTCAGGTTGCGTATGGTCGGGTCGACGGTTTGGGTCTGGCCATCGCGGCCGTATTTCGCCCAGATCGAACTGTGTCGTGGCTCGCGGTCATTGGCGTAAACCACGTGGCAGCCGGCGCAGCCGGACTGCCGGTAATCGCCGGGCTGGTCGTTGGTGCCCATAAACCACATGAACGGATCGTTGAGCCGGGTCTTGTGGATATTGAGCACCGGGATGGCGACGCGCAGGCCGGTTCCGGGGCCACGGTTCGACTGCTTGAGGTCGGGACGGCCCGGCTCTTCCAGCCGCTGAATGATACCGCCGATATTCGGCAGCCCGATTTCTGGGAACTGGGTGTTGATATTGCGGCCACCGCGCTCGAACACGCGGAAAATATCGCCGGGCGGCACGGTGTGCCAGGTTGGCAGGGGGTAAAGGATCGGCAGTGCGCCACGGTTTTTCTGTGCGTCGGTCACTGTACCATGCGGATTACCGGGTGATTTGATCGTCGCAGGCTCGCCCTTGCGGGTATAGGCCTCGCCAAATATGTAATTTTTGAACGGAACGATGCCGTTATTATAGGCAGCCCCACCCCATAACATCGCGCCTGTTGCCATCAGGGAGCGCTCCGAAGCCTCGATAATTTCCATATGGCAGGCACCGCAGGATTCGCGCACAACGCGATAATCGGAAGGATTTACAAAACGCACGAATTCCGGCGATTCCGCGTTTAGTAGCGAATAGCTTCGTTTGGGATTGGCCGACGATGGCCAGTGCCAGCTTTCCGGATATTTTGGTAGCACATGCGCTTTTTTGAGCGCATCCATATAGGCTAGGCTATTCTTTCCCCAGGCATTGTCGCCGACCACCGAAGCGTCGCCGCCGTGACAATCCACACAGCCCAAGACCACGGCTGGTGTCTCATGCATCGTCTTTTGGTCGGTACCCGTGTGGCAGGTCTGGCAACCACTGCTATTGGTTTGTGCTTCGTCCCAGGTCTGATTCTGCGGGGCAGGGGGCGTGAAGCTATAATCGATCTTTTGCGGTTTCTCTTTCCCCGCAGCGAGCAGCAAGGACGCCGGGGTTATGGTCAGCGCCAAACCGGCCATGCCGGAGAGGAGAAATTTTCCGTGATTGGTTATGATGTCGCGCCAACCCATCAGAAAGCCAATATCGCGTTGAGGAGGATCGAATAGTGAAAATCCCGTTTGTCTGTTTGATCGAACAAGTCTTTAAACCCCTTGCCAGGCAATAACGCCGCGCCCGACAGGCGGAACACCATGTTTTGCGTCGCTTTCGGGCGATAGATCGCTGCTACGGAAAGATCCCACCCGATATCCTTCGGAATCGAACCTTCAACCCGCAGCGCTTCCAGACTCTCGGTCTTGTGAAACCAGAGATGGTTGGCGTTGGCGGACAGCCTGAGCTCGGGCGTCAGATCGGCATCCACTCCGACGCCGGTCAATATCGTGCCGGGATTGTTGAAATTGCTTTGGCCCTGTTCCTTGGAAGACCGAAGGGAATTCAGGATACCGTTGCGACCGTTGATCGAAATCACCCTGCCGCCGCCGGCGAACGGGATGGTCTGGCGGATCCAGTAGCTGGTATCGGCACCAGCAAAGATCGGGTTTTCGAAAATGGAATCAAAACCCGCTTCGGTATTGTTATAGGGATTGCCGTCTCCGCTAGCGAACAGGCCCGAGGCGCGGAAGCGAAGGAAGTCGACGTCATAGCTGGCTTCAAGAGCGCCGAAATAGGCGGCTATTTTTGCCGGTTCGCTGGTGAAGAAACTGTTCCGGTCCTCGCCGAAGGCGCCGTAGAGCTGGCCGGTTAGATTGATCCGTCCGATCCGGCCATCAAAGGCATAGCCCGGGTAAACGACATCATAGGCACGGCCCCTGAGGTCTCCGAGCAGCGCGGGACGGACCGGAAAACCGTTGTCATCAATCTCGATATCAGATCGCTCGCGGTTCATATTATAGGTCAGGCTGAACTGGCTGGTGAGGCCGACAAAGGGCAGGTCCTGCCGATAGAGATTGGCGAAGAAAATATAGCTTTCGCGCGGAGTCTGGGTGATGTCATTGAGGCCGGAATTGGTGTCTTTTTCCAGCTGCACGAAGGCGCCGAGATTATACTGGATCCGGTTATTGTCGCGAGTGCCGAACAGGCGGAAGCCGAGCTGGTTGTCCTGAAACAGAAAACCGCGGAAATCCGCCTGCATCGGCTGGATACCGATCCGGAAACTGTCGAAATCATATCGCGCCGAGGTGTTGCGGATATGGTAATCGAAAAACGCCTCCTGAACGCCGACGAACCAGTCGGTGCGGTGCGAGGGTTTGGACGGTTCGACGAATAATACCCGCCGTTCCGGTACGTTCACATGGTTGACCTGGGTCGCCAAAGTCAGCCGATATTCGACGTCTGGCGGCTTGTAGGCGGTTGACCCCTTGATCAGGGCGAAGCCGGTAATGAAAGTCTGGGCGTAGACTTCCGAACCGGAGCGTCCGAACACGTCGATGCTGTTCGGGCGCTCGGTGGTCTGGACGCCGACGGGAATCGGAAAGCTGCGCGGTTCGACGACCGTGTCCGAAATCAGGTTAGCGACGAAGAACCAGTCGTCACCCTTGAGAAAGCCGGGTTTTTTGTCCGCCGGGATCGGCTTGTCGCCCTTGAGGACGTTCTGGTTATAGGGGTTGAGCGTGGAATGGCAGTTGTTCCGCAACGCACCAAATAGCGTGTAAATCGCCTGATCTCCGCCCTTGGCAGGACACAGGCTTTGCATGATGCGCCAGCGATCGGGGACCGGGAATTCATCGGTCGGGAAGGCTTCCGGCGGCGGTGCGTTGATGGCGCCGGGGTTGTTCTGGGTTACGCGATCCGGCAGCTCTTGTTGCACGCCGGGACGGCGGCGGCCATCGATCAGGGCGTCATCGGCGCTTAGTACCTCCACCTCTGATTGCGTTGGATCGGGCCCTTGCGAGGGGTCGGGAGTGGAAGAAGTGGAAGCATCTTTTGCGTTTTCTGCACTGTCTGCTGTTTGTTCGTTCATTTCTTCCGATTCGAGGTCCGGATCCGGTCCGCCCATGCCCATTTCTGTACCAAAACCGGCAATTTTTTTCCGTTTTTGGTCGAGTATTTGACCGGCGAGCAGGGCTGTCAGCGAGGCTTCCATGTCAGCGACCGATCGCTGCTGCGCTTCCAATTGCTCTGCCTGTCCGGACATCACCGCCAGCATCGGAACAAAAGAGGTCGCCAGTCCCGCCATGTGTTCTACAGCCCCTCGCAGACATTTTGCTTGTTCGTGTCCAGGAACGGTGCGAACGGGCAGTTCACATAGCGCAGCCGGACATTGGCATTGCCGAGATTGACGACCACATTGTCGGCCCGGATGGATTTCGGTGCGTTGCCGATCCCGCCGACCCGCTCGCCGGCGTTGTGCAGGCCGAGGAAGCTGGCCATGTCATCCTGGTCGATGCCATCGCCGGATACGCCGATCCCGCCGATCAGCTTGTCGCCACGAAAAATCGGTACACTGCCGGGGAAAATCTGGATACCGTTGGCGAGGCGGACCTGACCGCCGGTTCCTGGTATCGGAGGCAATTGGGTGCAGCGCTGCCCGGTATCGGGCGTGGCTCCGCCAGACCGCACAAAGCCAACATGAGTCACGATGTTGGGAAAGACGAGATCGAGCTGCAAGCCGACCGCGAAGGGACTGAATCTCGCCGACTGCTCGACCGATAGCGGGCCGGGCGGACGCCCGATCTCGCCGTCCGGAAAATAGGGGCGGGACAGATTGCCGCCTGATCGATCCGCAAAGGCCACGGTTCCGGTCAGGGCATTGGCATCCCCCAGAAAATTGCGGACTCGCTGAACATAGCCGGGGACATTTGCAAAAGGCGGGAAAGTCGGCGTCGCGAGCAATTGCTGACCGGCGACGGTGTTAGAGAAAAATGCCGCTGTTCTTGCCTTTTGCAGCGACACGTCGGTTCCAAAAATCGGACCATCCGGCGTGCGCACGATGCCCAGAATCTGGCCATGGGTATCAACTACGCTGACCGTTGCCTGCATCCGGCTATCCAGCGGCTGGCGAATCTGCGCTCTGGCCCTGCTGAAGATTAGAAAGGCCTCTTCCAGAATCGCGCGGACTTCCGTTGCGGTCAGCGGTGTCGTCACCGCAGCAGCATCGGTGCCTCCGCGGATCGGGTAGCGATTGGTACCGCTGCCGTCGGTCAGTACGAAAGCGTCGCGATTGGCAAATTCCGATGGCGACGAAGCGCGTATGCCGGAAGCTTCCGTGCCATAGGCGGTGCCGGCGATGATCGAACCGCTGGTATAGCCGGTTACAGCCAAAAGCTTGCCAACACTATTGTTGATGGCGGCAAAATTACTTTGCAGGGGCGACAGGTCCGAAACCAGCATATCGCTGAATCGAAGCGATGTGCCGTCGACCGATATGCGGTTCGCGGTAATCGAGGCGGGCGGTGCAAATCCCTGAATTCCAGCCAGGGCGACCGCTTCTTCGTCATTGACCTCTATGTCGAGAATATTGGGATCAAACGCATAGTCGCCATCGCCCATGACGCCGATGCCGCCGACGACGACGCCGTCTTTATAGAGCGGGAATCCGCCCGGATCGGCGGCGAGACCGAGCGGCGACCGTTTCGGCCCGATCAATGATCCCGCACCGCCCGACGCGTTGAATCGCTGGGACAGGTCTGAGCAAGGGAGCTGGCTGAACTGCACGCCAAATAGGGGTCCGCTTTCGAGGCCAGCGGTGGTCGGTGCTGGCGGGAAATGTTCTTGTGCGATCTGGCTGGCTGTCCGGCTGGAAAAAGCATTGCCGCCGCTGGACAGATAGGCACCCGTGACAGCCTTGGCGATCGCCGCAGCTGCGGCAGGAACTTTCTGGCCCTGCAGCCCGATCGTTTCGGACGGTCCGGCGAGGCCACCAATCTGACGGTTGCTGATCGTGATCTCGCTCGATCCGTTGTTCGAGCCGTTCATGTCAAACACGGCCAGCACATTGCCGACCCGGTCGACGACCGCAATCACCGAGGGAAGGTTGCGGGCCTGCGCTTCACCAACCGCCTGGGCAATGATGGTCTGGACGTCGGTCACTGTCAAAGAGCGCTGGGCCGGAGCGGTGAAAGCGCCACCCGTTCCCGTTGGTGGCGGAGTGGGCGCTGGTGTCGGTGCCGGCGACGGTGAAGGGGTGCCGCCAAAATCGTTGCTGCCCCCGCCACCACCGCAAGAGGTGAGCAACAGCGCCGCCGCAGAAATCGCAGATGTGAAAAAGGGTTTGCGCATCACCTGTATCCCTATCTCAGCGACCGTATCGTTCGCACGGCCGTACCAAGTGCCCGGCGAAATTTCAGCGGTTCATAAGCGTTCGGTTCGGCGACTGCGCCGTAAGCGACATTGATTTGCCCACGCAGGCTGGCAGCGGCTTGCTCGCTGACCTGTCCGCTGTTGACCAATCCGTTGAGCAGCGTGTCGATTGCCATGACGGCCTGGACGCTGCCCTCATAATCGGTGAAGCGTGGTGATATCGCCTGGCCGGCAATGGTTTCCATGATCTGGAACGTCTGGTCCCGGCCGAAGCTGGCGCGCGAGAAGCGATCCGCCAATTGCGTGGCATATTGCCGTAACCGGCTGGCTTCTTCGACGGCCGGGCCACGGCCCTGCGCCATGGCAGCATGGAATGCCTTCGAGCGGCTGTCGAATTCACTGGCGATATCCGGTGCAGCAACTTTGATCGCTGCGCTTAGCATGATCATATTCTCGTCGTTATAGGGCGGCATGCCTTCCGGAATCGGGCGTCCGGGATTGTCGACGGACGTCGGGCGAGCAGACGCGTCATCATAGATCCGCCGGTGGCAGCTGTGACAATCGTAGAAATAAAATTCCGGGAACATCCCCTCCGTGGCGATCGCCGGCTTGGTGAACAGGTTCAGCGAGCGTTCCAGCGCCATCGCCTGACCAACGGCCCAGAACTGGACGCTGTTGGTGCGGCCCTTGCGGCGGATATAATCGACATCTTCATCATGATGCTGTTGCAGGGTCGAGAAAAGGTCCATCTCGAACGATATGCGCGGATGGCCTGCGGCCATGATCCGGTGATCGACAAACTGACCCTTTTTGGCGCTGCCGAAGTGACAGTCCAGACATACGCTGGCGCGGGCCTTGGGATTGTCCAGTGGAATCAATCCGTTTGAAACGTTGCGAGCATGATTGGCGCCCACGGCATAGTGGCTGGACAGCCAACCAGACGATGGTCCGTGGCATGATTCACAGCCGACGCCGTCGTTCAACTGGAACCTGGGGCCTTTGCTCGCGGCGGCGGTGCTGTGGCAGCCGAGGCATTCCGAGGATGAAGCGGCGTCCTTGATGCCGAGGCGCTTGGCAATGGCGATGCTGCGTGGTTCGCGGAGGACGCGGAAAGCACGGCTATGAGCGCCGCCCGGTGTCGATTCTTCCTGCCAGCGCATGATTTCGTCTTGCCGGACAATTTCGCCGTCGGCTTCCTGACGCCCGTGGCAAGTGGTGCCGCCACATGTCGCGACGCCAAGATAGGTGCCTCCGGCCATGTCAGTTGCAGCCTCTACCGGCGCGGGGCTTGCCATGGTTGAAATAAACAGGGCCATGCCGACGAGAGCCGAGCAGAATAGGCTAGCGGCCAGCGTCGGCCAGCCTGGTACCCACGAAAATTTTTTCTTCGTTTGCATCGTTGCCCAATCCGGTTCGAAAACCGGTCCCCTCATTCAGCACGACGCGACCCTTGCTCTATCCTATAATGTCATAGGTTGCCCATCACTATAGCGATATGGTTACCTATCGTCCAACCGCCGTTCTTTGCAACAGAAAATCGCCCGATTTCTTTTATTTTTTAGGGCCTTGTTGCCATGGTTACACAGCAGGCAAAGCATAATGGGCCACATTTTGCGAGCCAGAAGGCAGAAGCTTTACGGAGCTGAGCCTGGAACAGGCATTTTGCGTATAACGGCTTGTTTGGCCGGTCATCCAGAGGTCTAGCCAGGTTTCCGGCGAATGACCAGATTGCGAATTTCGGTCATGTCTTCCATCGCAAACCGGATGCCTTCCCGGCCCAGACCGCTATCCTTGACGCCGCCATAAGGCATATTGTCGACCCGGTAGGATGGTACGTCGTTGATCACCACGCCGCCAACATCCAGTTCATCCCAGGCATCCAGCGTCTTGAACAGATCACGTGTGAAGATACCGGCCTGCAGACCAAATTTGCTGTCATTGACTTCGTCCATCGCCGCACCGAAATCGCTGAATTTGGAGAGCAGGGCGAGTGGGCCGAATGCTTCCTCGCGATAGGCGTCCGCCTGCGTGTCGACATTTTCCAGCAACGTGGCTTCGAGCATATTGCCTTCGCGATTGCCGCCGCATAGCAGCGTCGCGCCACCGTCGACAGCGCTTTCGATCCATCCGTGCAAGCGTTTGGCTTCGCCTTCGGAAATCATCGGGCCAATGAACGTATCGCGTTCCTTTGGATCGCCGGAAACCAGACTTTTGGTTTTTGCGACCAGCATGTCCTTGAATTGGTCGTAGATGCTTTCGTGAACGATGATCCGCTGTACGCCGATGCAGCTTTGGCCGGACTGATAAAATGCACCGAAAACGATGCGTTCCAGAGCATCATCAAGATCCGCGTCATGATCGACGACGACAGCGGCATTGCCGCCCAGTTCAAGCACGACCTTTTTCTTGCCGGCTTTCGATTTCAAATCCCAGCCGACCCCGGGTGATCCAGTGAATGAGAGCAATTTCAGGCGCTCGTCGACCGTGAACAAATCGGCGCCATCCCGACTTGCGGGTAGAATCGAGAAGGCGCCTTTCGGCAGATCGGTCTCTGCCAATATCTCGCCCATTATGATGGCACCGAGCGGCGTTTTGCTGGCTGGTTTCATCACGAACGGGCAGCCAACCGCAATCGCCGGTGCGATCTTGTGCGCTGCCAGATTGAGCGGAAAGTTGAACGGTGAAATGAAACTGCACGGACCGATGGGAACGCGTTTCCACATGCCCATATAGCCTTTGGCGCGCGCCGAAATATCGAGCGGCTGGACCTCACCATAATTGCGCACCGACTCTTCGGCAGCGATCCGGAACGTGTCGATCAGCCGGGTGGTTTCGCCTTCTGCATCGTTGATCGGCTTGCCCGCTTCGACGCACAGCGAATAAGCCAGTTCGTCGAACCGTTCCTTGAACCGGTCAACACAATGTTGCAGCACATTCTGCCGCTCGTAGCTGGCCATCGCTGCCATCGGTTCGGCCGCAGCGACAGCGCCAGCGATCGCTTCTTCAATCACATCGGGCGTTGCCAGAGCGGTCCGGAAGGCGACTTCATTGGTATATTTGTCGGTGACTTCCAGGTCGGTGTTCGGCTGCACCGCCTCGTTGTTCAGATACAGCGGATAAACGTCTTTTAGCTTGGTCATAATGGCCTTACTCACACCTTCGCGCTGAGTTCCTTGATCTCGTGGTTCAAAATGCGATCATTATCGGAATAATCGACAGGACAATCGATCAAATGGACGCCTTCGCTGTTCAGGCATTTGTCGATCGTTTCTTTCAGATCCTGCGCGCTTGTCACGCGGTGACCGTTCGCACCATAGGCCTCGGCATATTTCACAAAATCAGGATTGCCATAGGTCAGACCCCAGTCTTTAAAGCCCATATTTGCCTGTTTCCAGCGGATCATGCCATAGCTGTTGTCGTTTAGCACGAGCACGGTGATGTTCAGCTTCAACCGGACGGCGGTTTCCATTTCCTGGCTGTTCATCATGAACCCGCCATCGCCACAGATCGCCATGACTTTGCGATCGGGATAGACCATCGCGGACGCCATGGCAGAGGGCAGGCCAGCGCCCATTGTCGCCAGCGCGTTGTCGAGCAGGACCGTGTTTGGCTGGCGCGCCTTGTAATTGCGGGCAAACCAGATTTTATAGACGCCATTGTCGAGACAGATGATGCCGTCGGCCGGCATCGCTTCGCGCACCTCTTTGACCAGATGCGGCGGATAGATCGGGAAGCGCATATCGTCGTCCATCGAAGCGGTATGCTCTTCCTCGGCCTTGCGGGCCCTGTACATCGCATCGAAATTCCAGCTGCCGGATGGAACGATGTCTTCTTTCATCTGCCAGATGGCATTGCCGATATCGCCGATCACTTCGATCTGCGGGAAATAGACGGGATCGACCTCGGCGCTGTTCATCGAGACGTGAATGACTTCGGTGCTGCCGGTCGCCATGAAGAAGGGCGGTTTTTCGATCACGTCGTGCCCGACGTTGATGATCAGGTCTGCGGATTCGATCGCGCGGTGGACAAAATCGTTCGCAGACAGCGCCGCGCAGCCCATGAATTCCTTGTGCGTCTCATCGACCACGCCCTTGCCGAGCTGGGTCGTGACAAAGGGGATGCCGGTCTTTTCGATAAACTGGGTGAGCATCCGTCCGGTGATGGTCCGGTTGGCACCGCCGCCGATCACTATGATGGGAGACTTGGCGCTTTCGATTTTCTTGGTCGCAGCCCGCACCGCCTTTGCTTCGGCGACCGGACGCCGGGTCAGGCTCGGCGCGATCGGGGTCGAATCGGTTTCCTCGTCGGCAATATCTTCAGGGAATTCTATATGGGTCGCGCCGGGCTTTTCTTCTTCCGCCAGGCGGATCGCTTCCCGTACGCGGCTCGGGATATTATCAGCCGAGGCCAACTGGTGAGTGAATTTGGTGATCGGGCCCATCATGTCGACGACGTCGAGGATCTGGAAGCGGCCCTGTTTGGATTTCTTGATCGGCTTCTGGCCGGTCACCATCAGGATCGGCATGCCGCCCAACTGGGCATAGGCCGCTGCCGTCACCAGATTGGTCGCGCCGGGCCCCAGTGTCGCCATGCACACCCCGGTCTTTCCGGTATGGCGGCCATAAGTGGCGGCCATGAAGCCGGCACCCTGTTCGTGGCGGGTCAGTATGAGTTTGATTTTTGTGGAGCGAGACAGGCTGTCCAGCATGTCGAGGTTTTCTTCGCCGGGGACGCCGAACAGATATTCAACGCCTTCGTTTTCAAGACATTCTACGAACAGATCGGATGCTTTGGTCATATGGGTCCTTCCCTGGTCTTGGTGACCAGCGTTTGCGCGAGTAAATGGCAACGACCCCAATGACCCTCAATCCCCCTCAGAAACGAGACTCACTCTACCCCTATGTTCCTGGTTGATAAGTCAAAACAGGCGAGGTGTCACCCCCTCAATATCCGCGATCGAAGTCGGCGACGGCGATCATCTTCTCGCCGTTTCGATAGTGTTTCAGATTTTCGACAAAGCGGGCTGCGGCGCGCTGAAACATGCGGGTTTGCGCTACACCGGACAGGTGCATGGTGATGATACAATTAGGCGCATCCCAGAGCGGATGATCGGCGGGCAGGGGCTCGGGATCGGTGACGTCGAGTGCGGCGCCGCCGATCGCCTTGTCCTTGAGCGCAGCGAGCAGCGCGTCCTGATCGACCAGAGAGCCGCGCGCGACATTGACCAGCCAGGCGGAGTCCTTCATCGCGGCGAATTCGTCCGCGCCGATCAGATGTTTGGTGTCGCTGGTGGCCGGGGCGGACACGAAGATCCAGTCAAACTCGCCGAGCCGGTCGCGCCAGTCGTCGAGGCCGATGACATTGGGTTCGCCTGTCGGCGTGCGCCGTACCGCGGTCACTTCAACGTCAAAGCCGGAGAGCTTTTTCGCGATCTGCTGGCCGATCCCGCCATAGCCGATGATCAGCGCTTTGCTGTCGTCGATCTCTGCGGTTCCCGGCGGCGTTTCCAGCCAGTTATGCTGGCGCTGGTTGTCCATGATGATATCGCTGCGCTTGGCGGCGGACAGCATCATCATGACGGCAAATTCGGCAATTGGCGCGCTGTTCAGGCCGGCGCCGTTGGTCAGGATCGTGCCTTGCTGCTTCAATTGCTCGAGCGGAAAATGTTCGACGCCCGCATAGATGCTGTTGAGCCATTTGAGATTGGTGGCAGCGGAGATGATCTGCGCCATCTTGTCCTTGTCATACATGTCGAACCAGCCGATCTCGGCGTGAGGAGCGACTTCCATGGCTTCTTCGGTGCAGGTGAACCAAGTGACATCGAGATCTTCACAATGCGGCTCGATCATCGGACGGACGAGAGATGCCATGGCGGCTTTGGGTTTCGTAGTCATGTTGTTCGGCCTCCTAAAAAAATTCGATCCCGTCAAAACGGCCGTGCCGTTCTGATTCAGGCACTGCTTTGTCGATCCCTGAACTGCGCCGGGTTGCTCGGACAAAGCAATTTATACGTCTATCTTCCAGTCCCAGCGAAGCGGATCACCGTCCATCAATTCCACGCCCTGGGCGATAAGCTCGTCGCGGATGGCATCCGCGGTGGCAAAGTCCTTTTCCGATTTGGCTTGCTGGCGCTGGTCGAGTTTTTCCTCGATTTCGCTGTCGTTCATCTTTGCGTCATTCGGCCGGACCCGCAGATCACTGCGTTGCAGCGCCATCAAATTCAGGCCCAGGACAGCGTCCATCTCGGACAATAATGTCAGCCGTTGTCCGGCGGTCACTTTCTTAAGGCCAAGCAACTCTTCCAGCAGCGGCAGGCCTTTCGAGCTGTTCAGGTCGTCGGACAGGGCGGCATCGAACTTTTCGCGCAACTGCAGCAGCGCAGGGTGGCTGATGCTCTCTGTCTTGCCATCGGCTTTCGCGCTCAGCCGCTCAACGCCCATCACAATCCGCTTCAGGCGAGTGAGCGCGGCCGCCAGATTGTCCCAGGTGAATTCCAGTTCACTGCGATAATGGGCCTGCAGGCACATCAGGCGATAGGCGAGGGGGTGGATGCCCTTGTCGATCAGCACCTGCAGGCGCAGGAAATCGCCGCTCGATTTCGACATCTTGCCGGCCCGGTCGATCAGGAAATTATTGTGCATCCAGATATTGGCACCGCTGTGTTCGGAGCAATTGTGCGCCTGGTTCTGGGCAATCTCGTTGGGGTGGTGGATCTCGCGATGATCGATGCCGCCGGTATGGATGTCGAATCGCTCGCCGAGATATTTGATGCTCATCTGCGAGCATTCGAGATGCCAGCCCGGCGCGCCCTTGCCCCAAGGGCTGTCCCATTCCATCTGCCGGGTTTCGCCAGCGGGCGTCTTGCGCCAGATGGCAAAATCCTGCGGATGGCGCTTGCCTTCGACCGCTTCGATTCGGCCCTCGATATCATCGCTCTGCGTTCCGGCGAGCCGGCCGTAATCCGGCACCGTGCTGACGTCGAAATAGAGGCCGCTTTCCAGTTCGTAGCAATGTTTGTCGGCGATGCTTTTGGCAAAGGCAATCATCTCTTCGACATGGTCGGTGGCGATCGCCCATTTCGCCGGCTGACGGATATTGAGCCGGTCAATATCCAGCCAATAGGCATCGGTATAATATTTGGCGATATCCCAGGCCGATTTGCCGGCCTGTGCTGCCGCCTTTTCCATCTTGTCATCGCCGGCATCGGCGTCTGAGGTCAGATGGCCGACATCGGTGATGTTGATGATATGGGTAAGTTTGTAACCCTTCCAGCTAAGCGTCCGGCCGAGCAGATCGGCGAAAATATAGGCGCGCATATTGCCGATATGCTGGAAATTATAGACGGTCGGTCCGCAGGTATAGACACGCGCTTCGCCTGGATGGACAGGAGCAAACTCCTCCATCTGGCGAGTGAGGCTGTTGAACAGTTTTAGCGGTTGCGCGGCAGTATCATTCATCCGCCATCGCCTAATGGCTTTCCGCGCAACAGGTCAACATATCAATTGATTGCCGCTGTCATTATGCTGGCTCGCGTTCTCTTTCCTCCTCTTCCAGTTCGCATTTTCCGGTGTCATCGCGCGCGCAATCCTGGCCGGTCGTCCAGAGATCGTCATTGCCTGCCCCGGTAACCGGTTCATCGATCAGCGGCTCCTCTACACGGTCCTCATTGTCCTTGATCTCGATTATGTTCGAAGCAAACGGATCAGCCTCATATTTTTCCGGTGTCACCTCTTCTTCGATAACATCCTGAACCGGATCATCGTATTCCGGCAACGTCGGCTCTGGCGTCGGTTCCGGGGTTGGCGTCGGAGTTGGTGTCGGCGTAGGCGTAGGGGTGGGAGTCGGTGTTGGAGTGGGTGTCGGAGTTGGAGTTGGAGTTGGAGTGGGTGTCGGAGTTGGAGTTGGAGTTGGAGTTGGAGTGGGCGTAGGTGTTGGCGCACAGCTCGCGGGATTGTTGATCACGCATCCATTGATGGTTGAGGCCGGATCGAACCCAATGGCTATATTGGTGGCAGGGATAGTGTCCAGACCGGTTGCGCCGCCAACAACGCCGTTCAGGACAATGTTGGCATTGCCCGTTGATGGCCCGGCGATCAACAGCGAGCCAACATTCAGACCGCGACGATCCGCGAAATCGGTTTCGCTGACCATATTCTGCACAAGCAGATTATCGAGCACCACGAACTCGACATTGTCAGCCTGGATCAAGCCATCGGGCCGGTTGATCCCGTCATTGTCGGCCAGCCGTGTGTCGATAGCCGCCGTGCTCAGGCCGACAATGTCAGTCAGCGCCTGGCTGGTCATCGCATAGACATTTGCCGCGTTGATCGCGAGCCTGCCACTGCCCCGGATGGATTCATTGATGTCGTTCATCCGGATGAGGCCGCTGGCAGCGTCGACAAACATGTCCTGGCCAGCGGTGAAAGTCAGGCTGGAATCCGGATTGCCGTCGATGACATTGACGACCCCCGATACCGAGATTGACTGTCCCGCTACCAGATTGAGGCTGTTGCCAATACCGATATTGGCCGATTGCGGACCGCTGCTGTTGATAGCCACATAAACATCGAGGTCCTGTATCTGCATATCAAACCCGCCGATGCCCGTCGGTACGACGGTAATTGTCAGATTCCCACCCGACTCAATCCGGCTGAATTCGGCGTTGTCGAGGGTGAAATTGCCGCCCAGATCGGTGCCGCCACCCAATATCATCTGCGTTGTGCCATCGGTGAATATCTGGATGTCGTTGGTCACATCGGTTCGACCGAGGCTGCCGATCGTACCGATGTTCATGTCGGAGCTGACCGTGCGGATGCTGCTGCCCACAACCTCCGCCTGGATGTCGATCACGCCGCCTGCGGTGATCTGCAAGGCATTGGCCGCGTCCACCAGGCTGTTAATCAATAAATTATCGACGGCGCTGATGGTAATATTGCCGCCGGTCGCAACCGTATTTTGCGGGCTATTGAAGCTCACCGGAGCGGAGCCTGGTATCTGATATGTGTCGTTGACGGTCGCCGAGCCACCCGCTGCGATGACGATATTGCCGGTTGCCTGTGCACCCTGCACATCAAGATTAGCTGCCGACGAGAGGCCGATATCACCGTTGGTCGCATCGGCGCGGACAACCATATCCTGCTGCGTGACAATGGAAACCGCTTCGCCCGAAGCGATCAGGATGTTGGTGACGTCGACATTATTGGTCACATTGACCAGGCCATTCGAAGCGGTCAGGAAAATATCATTGCCGGACAGATCGCGCACCCCGATCCCGTTGGCCGCGCGGATATTGACCTGTCCCTGACCCGTCTTCGCCGCATTCACTTCGTCCGCGACAAAGGCACCTTGCGACCGGACAATGACGTTAGTGCCGCTGTCGAGCGATCCGACCGTGATGTCCTTGTCGCCATTTGTCGTGATCCGGACATTAGCACCGCCGGTAACAGTATCGAGAAGAATGTTGCGATTGGTGGCTATCGTTACCGCACCGCCGGCATTGATATCGCCACCGGTCAGATCCCCGGTCGGAATGCCGGTTGTCGCGTCGATATCGACGGTGCCCGAGGCATCAATCGAGGTGAAGTCGATCGGGCCATTGCTGGTCAGATCAATATCGCTGCCAATCGCGGTATCGAAGGCGATCGTGGTGGCATCAATCGTGATATTACCGCCGGTGGCGCTGCCGAAACTGATATTGCCGCCGGTCAGCCCGATGGACGCGGAGCCCGCGACCACATCGAGCAACATTCCAGCCGAGCCGGAATCGACCAATATGGAACCGCCCGTGACATTATTGATGAGGATGCCACCGGCGCCGTTAATGAACAGCGCTTCGTCGCTGGTCACAGCATCGAGTTCAACCAGCCCGCCCGCATCCATCGTGAGAGACGAAGCGGCCGTCGCCGACCCACCGGATATGCCGCCAGCGGTGATCAGGGAGATGTCCCGGCCGCTTGCCGTATTGAAAGTGACGGGGCCACCCGCTTCAATCGTTAGCGCGTTGTTGGTACCGGTAACGAAACTGTTGCCTGCCGTCACATTGCCCAATCGAACGCCGCCGGTCGATTTAACAGCGATGGTCGATGCTGCACTGATATCTCCACCCGCCAGATTGCCCTCTGCGGCAAGACTGACGATGTCCCCGCCAGAAATGCTGGTGAAACTCAATGCACCGGCTGCGCTGCTGTCGATGTCACCGGTCGCAACGATCACCCCACCGGTGAAAGCGCCACCCAGTGCCGTGATCGCAAGGTCTCCGCCGGACGTCACAGCGCCTCCACCTATGCCGCCACCGGCGTTGAGTGCCATGTCACCGCTGCTGGCCGCGCTGGTGAAATTGATATTGCCGGCCGCATCGACGGTGAACGAGCCGCCCTGCGCTTCAAGGCTGCCAAAGCCGACAGCGCCCGTCGCATCCAGATCGATACCGCCACCGACGGTGACGGTGCCA
>NVXM01000040.1 GCA_002733865.1 Sphingopyxis sp. | reverse complement strand
TCGGTCTAGGAGGACCGAGCCGTTTCTGTTTGGGGGTAAGCTTCGTCGAAACTTTTATGAGAGGGGACAACAGAGACCAGTCGATTGTCCCCCTCATATGTTCCTCCGGAAGGAGGATTGGGAGTGAACGTCAATATGTATGCGCTTCTCTATGCATTGGCTGTGCCAGTTCTGATAAATCTTTATAATACAAACACTTGAATGGTTTATAATTTTTTGATGCTGTTGCAGGTGTAAGATATTTCGACAGGCAGATATTTTCGACAAACGACCACCGAACATCCACCAACGACGTCATCGGGAGAAACGACTGTTTACATCCGTGGTCGATTGAACTACAGACGTAGTCACTCACAATTATCAACAGGGGAAAAGCATCATGACCGAGCGCATTAGCGATGCCGAACATGCCGTCATGGAAGTCCTCTGGAAACGCGCTCCGATGACCGCGACCGAAGTCGCGGATCAGGTCGCTCACGAGAAGGACTGGTCGCTGCAGACCGTCAAGACGCTGCTGTCCCGGCTGGCGGCCAAAGCGGTCGTCGGTACCGAGCGCGACGGGCGTCGCTTTCTCTATTCGCCGCTGGTTGAGCGGGATACTTATCTCACCGGTGTGTCACGAAATTTTGTAGATCGGCTTTTCGGGGGGAAAGTCATGCCATTGGTCGCTCATCTGGCCGAGGCCGACGAGCTGAGCGCCGATGATATCCGGGAAATCGAGGAGCTATTGAGGGAGTTGAAAAAATGACTGGGGAACTGAACGACTGGATTTGGGACACCATGCTGTCGATGACGCTGCTGATGCTGCTGGTGCTTGCGATCCGTAAACCGGTTAGCCATTTTTTCGGCGCCCGCATCGCCTATCTGCTCTGGATTTTACCATTGGCGCGCCTGTTCATGCCGACACTGACGATAGAGGCACCCGCCGAGGTTGCGCCTGCGGTTGCTTTTGTGCCGACGACGGCTGGGGCCGAGCTGGCCGCGACCGTTCCCGCCCAGTCCAGCACATTCGCCGCTCTGGCTTCGCTCGACTGGATGATGATTGCACTCATTCTGTGGCTTGGTGGCGCCGGCTTGCTGTTCATCAGCAAACTGGCGTCCTACCTGCAATTCCGGGAAGATATTGTCGCTGATGGTCATCTGATTGGCCGACATGATAATATCAAAATTCTGGAAACCGCCGCTGTTGGCGGGCCGCTCGCTTTTGGCCTGTTCGAGAAATATATCGCCGTTCCCACCAATTTCTTCCGCGACTATGCGCCGCGGGAGCGCGAACTGGCGCTGGAACATGAGATCGCGCACCATGATTCAGGCGATCTGGCGGCCAATTTCGTTGGCTTGACGATATTGTCCCTGCACTGGTTCAACCCGGTGGCATGGTTTGCCTGGGTCGCATTCCGGCAAGACCAGGAAACGGCCTGCGATGCCAGAGTACTGGCGCAAAGCGGGCGGGACGTGCGGGCAGTCTATGGCCGGACCATCGCCAAGTCAGCGTCCGGTCACCGGCTGGGCCTGGCCAGTCCGCTTAATCAGAAAGACAAGATCAAGGGTCGTCTCAAAATGCTGGGCCAGGCCGAAAAATCGACGTTCCGCAGCCGATTGGGGGCAGGACTGGTCGCCATTGGCACGATCACTGCGTTGCCATTGACTGCCACGGTTACCTATGCGGAAGCGGTGGATCCAGTGGAGCCGGTGGATTTAATGACACCTGACGCACCATCGGCACCCACCGCGCCCGTGCCGCCGGCGGCTCCTTTGGCTCCTCTTGCGCCGGTTGCTCCTGACGCAGATGACGTCACCAATATCACGATGCTCAACGGCCGTAAAAATTATGACCCTGCGGACGATTATGTCCATCGGATAAAACATAATGGCAGGACCATTGTGTTGCGCACGGACAAGCAGTTGAGCGAAAGCGAAATTCGCAAAATGGTCGCGGAAGCCGAACGGTCGCGGCTCGAGGCTGACAAGGCGTTGCGCGAAAGCGGAATCGACCGGCAACAGCAGCAATCGATCATGAGCGAAATCGAGCGGGATTTGGCGGAAGCAAAGCAGGAAATGCAGCAGGAACTGAGGGAGGCCCGCCAGGAAGTGGTGGAATCTCAGCAGGAAGCGCGCGAAGCCAGGATGGAAGCCCGGAATGATGCTCGTGAAGCGCAACGGGAGGCGGCGGAAGGCGCTCGCCAGGCACGCCGGGAGGCTCTGCGAGATGCTCGCGAAGCCCAGCGCGAGGCCCGGGAAGCGGCAAGAGAAGCGCGTAGCAGCAGCAGAAGTAGTAACTCCGTCGCACGTATGACCTCCATTTCATACACTACCAGCGGCAAGATCAGCGGCCCTGACTGCACAGCGATGAACAAGCAAATTGCCATGGCGGGCACAGACAGCCTCACCGGCCAGGCGTGGGCGGTTGTTGCCGGTTGCGGGGGCTTTACGGTCAAGGTGGACAAGACGGCCATTCTCAAGGCGGCATTGGCGGACCTGGAAAAAGGTCGCACCGAAGCGGCAAAATGCAAGGATAGCAAAGCGGATCGCGCCCGGAAGATCCGGGATTTCGATCGCAGCATCGCAAAAGTCAAAGCACAGCTGTCGATGACCTGAGCTGAGCCGGTCACGCACAAAAATGGCCAAGGGCGGTTCGTTTCACGGATCGCCCTTTTTCATGGTTGTTTTATGGGCTGAATATGCCACATCAGACCCATGGACTTTGACCCTTCGCTATATCCCACCGGTCTGTGCGAACAGATGGAGCCGCTCGTCGGACGCGTGCTTGCGGGCAATCCCAGCCCCTATACCTATACCGGCACGCAGACTTATATCGTCGGCGACCGGTCGGATCGTGCGGTCATCGACCCCGGACCGGCCGACGAAGCGCATATCGAGGCGATACTGTCGGCGGTCGGCGAGGCGGACATCCGCGCGATCATGTGCACGCACACCCATCGCGACCACAGCCCCGCTGCAGCCCCGCTGGCGGCCAAGACCGGAGCTCCGATCATTGGCTGCGCGCCGCTGGTCCTGGAAGCGGATGGCCCGCGGGCTGATGAGAGCTTTGATCGGCTGTATACGCCGGATCAAATTCTTGCTGACGGCGAAACGGTCGCGGGCGATGGCTGGACCATCGAAGCGGTGGCAACGCCGGGGCATACGTCCAATCACCTATGTCTGGCGGTTCAGGAATCCGGTGCCCTGTTCACCGGCGATCATGTCATGGCCTGGTCGACCAGTGTGATCGTGCCGCCCGATGGCAATATGGCCGATTATATGGCGAGCCTGCAGAAGCTTTATGAGCGGCAGGATAAAATCTATTATCCCGCCCATGGCAAAAAGGTCCGTAACCCCCGCCAGCTGGTGCGCGGGATGATGGGACACCGCAAACAGCGCGAGCGCCAGATTATGAAGCTGTTGCAAAGCGGTCCTGCCGCCATCGTCGACATGGTGCCACAGATGTACAAGGGGCTGGATCCGCGGCTGAAGGGCGCTGCCGGTCAATCGGTGCGCGCGCATCTGCTCGACTTGCTGGATCGCGGTCTGGTGGAACGGTCCGGGGAGATCTGGAGCACGGCGGCGTGAACAGCTGGCGTTCCTGGCGCGTCTGGCTGCCCTTTGCCATCATCGGCGGGTTTCTGATCCTGATCATCGTGCTGGGATGGATGCTGTTTGCGCGAGTCGAGAGCAGTGTCAGCCCCGATCCGGTCTCGATCGCCAATGCCAGTCTGAGCAACATGCAGGAGCAGAACCGGCTCACGGTATTTTCCGCGAGCTACAATGCCACGGTCACCACGACGCTGACCAAACTTGGCCTCTCCGCGCGCAAGACCTTGATCATGCCCGGAAGCGTTCGCTACGAGCTGGATATGGCCAAGCTCGACGCGGACAATGTGCGCTGGGACGCGCGCGACGACACGCTCTATGTCGAAATTCCGCCGATCGAGATAGCCCGGCCCGAGGTGCATATCGACCAGATCCAGACCTATGATGACGGCGGTCTGCTGATGGCCCTGACCGATGCAGAGAATGTGCTTGATAAGGCGAACCGCAAAAAAGGCGTCGAGGAACTGGCACGGCAAGCGCAGAATCCGGTGCAAATCCGGCTGGCGCGGGAGGCCGCGCGGCGGGCGGTGCGGCACAATTTTGCGGTGCCATTGCAGGCAGCGGGTGTGGAGGCGAAAATCGACGCTTTCTTCCCCTATGAGCGCAGCCGTTACAAGGAGCGGTGGGACTATTCGCGGCCGATCCGGGAAGTGCTGGCCGAGCAGCAGCATAAGAGGGAAGAGGCGCAATGAGGGTGCATGTTTTCGCCACGACGGCAGCGCTGCTGGCGTTAGCCGGCTGCGAGCGCAGCCCGACGCCGGAGCCGCTGTCACAGACCGCCGGTTTCACTCTGCCGGAACCCGTCAGCAATAATGCAGTGGCGGTCGCCGATGGCCCCGACGGGCCGACCGTTTACAGCTTCAACGGTCTGAAAGCCGGCAAGAGCTGGAAAGATACCAGCAACGCCGCCTATGCCTGCGTCATTGCAACCGAAACCTGCAAGATTATTGCTTCTGTTCCGGTGCCGGAAGGCCGGCTGGCCAGCGCGGCGGTCAATGTCGGCGGTAAAATCTATATATTCGGCGGCTATACTGTTGCGGCCAACGGTGATGAGGTCTCGACGCCGGACGTCTTCGCCTTTGATCCTGCCGCCGGGCGTTATGAGGAAAAGGCGGATATGCCGACTCCGGTCGATGATGCGCTTGTCGTGCCTTACCAGAACCGGTTTATCTATGTGATTTCCGGCTGGCATGACGAAGGCAATGTCAGCATTGTGCAGATGTTCGACACACAGACCGGATCCTGGACCGAGGCGACCCCTTTCCCGGGCACACCGGTTTTTGGTCATGCCGGCGGGATAGCGGACAACAGCATCATTGTCAGCGACGGGGTTGCCACGGTTTTTGCCGACGGCAAGCGCAAATTTGTACCCGCGAAGCTGACCTGGCGCGGTGATATTGATCCGGAAAATCCAACGCAGATCACATGGCGCGGAGTGGATGCCCATGCCGGTTCCGCGAAATACCGGATGGCGGCCGTGGGCGACGCCGCAGGCCAGCGGATCATTTTCGCGGGCGGCGGCGACAATCCCTATAATTACGACGGTACCGGCTATGACGGGGTGCCGGCCAATCCGTCGGGCGGCTTTTTCGCCTATGACCTGAAAAGCGACAGCTGGCAGGAACTGGGGCGGCTGGCCGAACCAAGCATGGACCATCGCGGTCTCGCCAAAGTCGGTCAGGACTATTATATATTGGGCGGGATGGATGCCGAGCAGAACGTCACCGACCGGATCGTGAAATTCCGGATCAGCAATTGATTTCCATTGGGCGGTAACTTGCTCTAAACTTGTCGGGAATCAGAAACTCCGTTTGCGTTGTGCTTGTGAAAGGGCGGCTAGAGCATGTTTCGACAGGCTCAGTACGAACGGAAAAAGGAATTGGAATAGTAAAATGGACGCACGTGGTGGAATTGGCGGCAGTCTGGCCGGGGTCGATATTGTCGAGCAGATCAACAGGTTGCGCAAGGAGCGCAACGCGATCATCCTCGCCCATTATTATCAGAAGCCGGAAATTCAGGATATTGCCGATTTTGTCGGCGACAGTCTGGAACTGTCGCGCAAGGCGGCGGAAACCGACGCCGATGTGATCGCTTTCTGCGGTGTGAAGTTCATGGCGGAGACCGCCAAGATCCTGTCGCCGGAGAAGATTGTCATCCTGCCTGACATGGATGCCGGCTGCTCTCTCGAGGACAGCTGTCCACCGGACAAGTTCAAGGCGTTTCGCGACGAACATCCCGACCATATCGCGCTGACCTATATCAACTGCTCGGCCGAGGTTAAGGCGCTGTCCGACATCATCGTCACCAGCTCGTCGGCGGAACATATTCTCTCGCAGATCCCGCTCGACCAGAAGATCATCTTTGGCCCCGACAAGCATCTCGGCGGCTATATCGCCAAGAAAACCGGCCGCGACATGCTGCTCTGGCCCGGTGTCTGTATCGTCCACGAGGCGTTCAGCGAGACCGAGCTGCTCAAGCTCCAGACCCAGCATCCCGGCGCACCCGTCGCGGCGCATCCGGAATGCCCGGCCTATATTCTCGATCACGCCGACATGGTCGGCTCGACCAGCGCGATCCTGAAATTTGCCAAGGAATATGAAGGCGACACAATCATTATCGCCACCGAGCCGCATATCATCCACCAGATGGAAAAAGCGGTGCCGGAAAAGAATTTCATCGGCGCCCCCGGCGCGGACGGCAACTGCAACTGCAATATCTGCCCCTATATGGCGCTGAACACGATGGAGAAGCTGTACGTGGCGCTGCGTGATCTGGAGCCGCGGATCGAGATGGACGAAGAGCTGCGGCTAAAGGCACGCAAGTCGATCGACAAGATGATGGAAATGGCGAGCGCGACGGTCGGGCAGGGGGATCTGGGGCCGACTGATCTGGCGCATGAGGGGTAAGGTTGGCTAAGCGGTTCAAACTTGTTCGCGTTATGATGGGCAGTGGCTGGCCTAGTGGTCACATCGCAATTGATTGGTATCACTCATACCCAGACAAGCCTGGCGGTAATGAAAGCATTTTGACCGATGATACTCAAAATGCAGAGGAACTAGTTCGGGAAATTGATCTTCTGATAGAAGAACTGCAGGAGCTTCGACAGGCAGCGCCACAGGCATTTGATAGATGGAACAAGGTTAAGCGCTGATTTCGTGGATTCTATATCACCGGCTTCCCGCCATTGCGCGAATGACAAAACGTGGGAACGGATTATCACTTTCGGACAGTCCATGTCCCTTCTCCCGTGAGGGAGAAGGATACGAAGCCTTATCCGGAGGATTAGGCACAGTTGGATGAGGGTGTTCTGAACTCTGAAGCGAAGTACGCCCTCACCCAGCTCCGACTAGGCAGCAAGCCGCCAAGTCTGCGCAACCCTTTCCCGCACGGGAGAGGGAAACATCACCCCGCCATCACCCTTTTCACCACTTCCGGTTCGGCGCGAATCACCTTGAGATAGGCGCGGACTGCGGGCGGCGGCATATGCCGACCGATTTCATATTGGCGGATATTGGCTAGTGGGATGCCGTAGGTGCGGGCAAATTCCTCCTGCGTCAGGCCGAGATCATATCGCAGCACCCGGATAAAGCGGCCCATATGCGCGCGTTCCAGCGCGGCGACGCTGACGTCGCGGTCTTCCGGATCATTCGGGTCGGCGGGAATTGCTATTATAGTCTCTTTGTTCACTGCTGTTACTCCTCCGCACCGAAATAAAACGGACAATATCACCGCGCCACACGTGGATCGCCGTGAACAGTTTTCCGTCGACCTTTCCGATCAGTTTGAATCGTTGCTCCTCATCGTCAATCCGGATTGTTTCGGTCACGGTATGGAAAGGATCATCGAATATCCGCTGCCCGAATGCGAGCGGCAAATGATGCTTCGCCCGGTTGATTGCGTCCTTGGCTGGATCAAATTCAAAATCCATGCTTTTGTATATGTGAAACACATAGTTATCACAAGTGAGCCGCCTCGACAAGTCATGACAGTTTCGGCCATTCACAGTTTGTCTTGAGCCGGGCGCGGGAATGGCTAGAAGGCGGTATGAGCTTCACCCTGGACCGTTTCGATCTCGACGCTTTCGTCGCCGCCACTCTCGCTGAGGACCTCGGTCCAACCGGCCGCGATGTCACATCGGAAGCCGTCATCCCCGCTGATGCGATCTTCTCCGGCGTGATGGACAGCCGCCATGATGCGGTGATTGCCGGACTGCCGATCGCCGAGGCCTTTTTCCGCTATCTCGATCCCGATGTGGAGATCGAAATTCTGGTGGCGGAAGGCGAGGCGGTGGCGGCGGGCACCGATATCATGCGCCTGAGAGGCAAGGGCAGGGCAATGCTGACCGCCGAGCGCAGCGCGCTCAACACGGTGCAGCATCTGACCGGTATTGCGACCATGACCCGGACCTATGTCGACCGGATCAGCGGCACCGGCTGCACTCTGCTGGACACGCGCAAGACCATCCCGGGCCTTCGGGTGCTGGAGAAATATGCGACGCGGATGGGCGGGGCGCAGAATCACCGGATGGGCCTGTGGGACGCGGCGATGATCAAGGACAATCATGTTGCGGTCGCCGGGTCTGTCGGCGAAGCGGTCCGGCGCGCCCGGGACGCGGGGGTCGAACAGATCATCTGCGAAGTCGACCGGGTCGACCAGATTGAACCGGCGCTGGCGGCGGGTGCGACGCATCTGCTGCTCGACAATATGGAGCCGGCGACGCTGCGCGGGGCGGTGACGCTGATCGGCGGGCGGGTCAAGACCGAAGCGAGCGGCGGCGTGACGCTGGAGACTATTGGCGACAAAGCGGAGACCGGGGTGGATTATATTTCGGTGGGGCGTTTGACGCAATCGGCTCCGGCAGCGGATATAGGTTTGGATTTTGCGCAGGTTTGAATCCGGAGGGGCTATGTGCTCCGCACTTGATGCGGAGCTTGCGAGGCCTGAGCAGCTCTTCCAATCCAGAGCGCCGCATCAAGTGCGGAGCACCATTATCTCGATACTGGGATTGGGACTAAGCTCAACGCTAGCTATCACCCCAGTCCAAGCCCAATCCTATCAATGCCACCCGCCATCCGGCCTCAGCGCCCCCGCTGAACGCAAGCCCGCTTCCGAACCCCGCCGCGCCAAACCGGTTACCGGCTACACCTTGGCGCTCAGCTGGTCCCCCGAATTCTGCCGCACCCGCAAGGACAGTCCCCGCGACAAGACCCAGTGTAGCGGCGACGACGGCAGTTTTGCCTTCATTCTCCACGGCCTGTGGCCGGAAACGCGCGGGCCCGGCTATCCGCAGTGGTGCGCGCCGACCAAGGCGCTGTCACCCGCTGTGGTGCAGCGTAATTTCTGCATGATGCCGAGCACGAAAATGATGGCGCATGAATGGGCGAAGCACGGGACCTGCATGACGCGGCGGCCCGAAACCTATTTTCGGGTGTCGAAGATCATGTTCGATGCGGTGCGCTTTCCGGATATGGACCGGCTGTCGCGCAAACCGCTTACCGCCGGCCAGTTCCGCAACGCCTTTGCCGCGGCCAATGACGGGGTGATGCCGGATATGGTGCGGCTGAAGGTCAATGCCCGCGGCTGGCTGCAGGAGGTGCGCTTGTGTCTGGGGCAGAATTTCCGGCCGCTGCGCTGTCCGGTCTATATGCGGGCGGTGCAAGAGGACGAGCCGGTAAAGATCTGGCGCGGGGGATAAAATGCTGTGCTCCGGGCGAAGACCCGGAGCCCTGCTGTCAGTTGCGCTCGTGCGGTCTGAGCTCCGCAAAGTGCGGAGCACGCAGCTCTAGCCGTCGATCGTCCGCGTTCCGGGATGATGCTTGTCGAGATGCTTGCGGATAATCTTCAGATTCTTGCTGTTAGAGCGCCAGAAAAAGTCGAACACGTCGCCGGCGAACGGGATCGCGCCGAGCGCAGTGTCGATGCCGACATTGGCCGCCATGCGGGTGAGTTGCAGCTTAGACATGCCGAGATTGCGGGCTTCCCAGACAATATAGGCACCCATCAGCGCCGTGACGAAATCGCCGACCACAGGGACCAGTCCGACGATCGAATCGAGGCCGATCGGCCGGTTGATGCCGGGAATGACAAAGGCGCGTTCGAGCACTTTTTCCATAGCCTCGACGCGGGCACGAACCGCTTGCGGATCGCGGCTGTCGTCGGGCAATTGTTCGGCGAGACGTTTCAACTGTTCTTCGGAAATGGCCATGGGACCTCCCTGTCCAATATTATCTATACAGTCAGGATATGGGTATGCCGACCAAGGCGTTCAATGGATGCCATCCGCGCGCATTGACGGCAAAGCCGCGCTGGCCCGGCCGGGCAATCGACCAGCGGATCGGCACTGCGATCGGGATGAAATTATAGTGAGCGACCAGCATCTTTTCGACTTCGGCGTAGAGGCGTGCTTTGATCTCCAGGTTGGTGGCGGCATCGGCCTCTGCGATTTTGGCGTCCGCATCGTTCAGGCAAACATCGGTCTTGGCGCAGGTAAACTGCTTCAAAAACCACGGGGCGCTGTCATAGGGGGCAATCTCGTCGATCAGCTGTACATCGGCCTCGTCGCTGCTTCCGACACTTCTTGCATCCAGTCCCACCCTTCTCAGATCTGACTGGATACGCTTGAACAGAATCCGGGCCCCGGGCGCATCGGACAAGGCGATGGTCAGCGGAGCCACCGGCCCTTCTGCCGCTTTCCACCTGCTGACATGGTTTTTGGCAAAGGCGATCCGGTCCTGCATCGTCATGCTCGCCCAGTCGGGATAGCTGTTGATGCCTTCGACGTCGAGCGCTTCCGGGATGATCTTGAGCCGGCTTTGCCAGGCGCTGACCTTGGGAAACGAGGTAAGCAGGGCCGGGCGGTTGATTGCCATTGCCAGGATTTCCCGGTTCGCCGGCACCGCCCAGAACCCGTTGGCCCGGATGAACCGCAATCCGAACAGCCCGGCCACCGGATCCAGGCGCAAATCGCCGCTGCTGATGTCTGCTGCATCGACCAGCGGCAGGTCATGATATCTGCCGTTCAGGACGACCTGCACAGCGCCTGACCGATAGCGGGCAATGGCACTGGCCGCGCGCTCGGCGCGCAGCGAAACCCAGCGATCGTCTTCCTCCGCCGCTTCCGCTTCGTCCTGAGAGGGTTCATCAAACTCACCCAGTTTAATGCCATTCTCTTCGCTCAGCAGGCGCATCGGCCCGGCTCCGTGACCGGCCCTGAAAAGGCCCATTTCCGGCTGAGCCAACAGCTGCAGAAAATTGGGGTGCGGTGCTTTCAGTCTGATCTCGATCACCCGGCCGGTCATCGACACGACCTCATCGACCGCCGTTACATCGTAGCGCAACCGGCTGCGCCGCAGCTCGGAAAAGCGCTCGCGGAGCAACCGCGCGACCCGCTCGGCCGTGATTTCCCGCCCGTCATCCCATTTGGTATCAAAGAGCCGGAAAATATAGCTCAGACCGTCATCGGTTACGATCCATCGGGCGGCAAGGGCAGGGACGACCCGGCCTTCCTCATCCAGTCCGACCAGGCCTTTGGCGATTGCCGCGCGCATCGTGGAAGAGGCAAAATTGAGGCGGGTGCCGACCGGGTTGATCTGCGCATCACCATCTTCAACCGCGGTGACTCGCACCTGGTCCTCATTCCCCGCAAAGCCGCAGCCTGCCAGCAGGCTCGCAGCCAGTGTAGCCGTGATAAAATTGAGCGAGAATCTTGTGCGGAAAATCATCACTGCCTTATACGCAAGGTCCGGCTGGGATGCACATTGGAAATATTATCTTCCATCCGGCAATCCGCTCTGCCACCAGACTGCGGGTTACATAGAAATAGAGCGGCAGGATGGGCATGTCGGCGATCAGTTCCGCCTCTGCCCTGCGCATCAATTTCTGACGTTGCAGGGGATCGGGTTCGGCGATGGCCTGCGCCAGAATGCGGTCATAGACGGGATTGCTGTAGCCGGAATAATTGCCTGCGCCATTAGTCTGCTGATGCACCAGCAGAAAATTTTCCGGCGTTGGCAAGTCGGCAATCCAGCCTGACCGGGCGAGCGCAAATTCATGCCGGCGGAGCGCCGTAAAATGCAGGGCCGCTTCGCTATTGAACAAAGTGGCTTCCACTCCGAGCGGTTGCCACATCGCGGCCATCGCCACCGAAACCCGGCGATGTTCAGCCGAACTGTTGAACCGGATTTCGAACCGCAGCGGCCGGTCGGGACCATAGCCCGCCTCTGTCAGCAAGGCACGGGCGGCTTGCAAACGTCTAGCGCGCGGCCAGTCGGCCCAGGAAGGGCGCATGGGCGCCGATCCGCTGAGACCGGGCGGTAACAGGCTCCAGGCCGGAACATTGCCGACGCCAATCACCTTGTCAGCGATCCACTCGCGCTCCACGGCCATCGACAGCGCCGTTCTGACTCTGCGGTCGTCAAACGGTGGCTTCCGTGTGTTGAAGACAAAATAATAGCTGCCGAGATAGGGGACGCTGTGCGCTATGGTAGAGTGGTTCTGCTTGAGCCATTGATGCCGACTGTCCGGATAATCTGACGCGACATCGGCGCCGCCGGACAGGAACAGCCGGAGCGCGGACAGGCTATCCTCCATCGGCTTCCAGATGATTGCAGCCGTTGGGGCCTGACGATCGTGCCAGACCGGGTTGCGCTCCAGCCGCGCGTAATCATTGAGCTTCCATTCGGACAACGAATAGGGCCCACTGGTGATCATCGGGCGGTCGGACGTCCATTTATCGCCTGCTGCCTGGATCCGGTGCAGCGGAATAGCCGCCAATGCGGGATGGGCGAGCAAGGCGGGCAGGGATGGGTCGGGGGCGGTGAGGGTGATTATCACCCTGTCTTTGCCGGCCGCTTCCAGCGTCTTGATATTGCCGAACAGGGCGGTTGCCGCTGCTGCCGTTTCCGGTGCGCGTAACCGTTGCAACAGAGCGGGAAAAAGCGTCGCATCAATGGCCGTGCCGTCGGAGAATTGAAGCTTGTCGCGCAGCAGGAAGGTCCCGCGCAGCCCGTCCGGGGCGATCGTCCAGCTCCTGGCCAATCCCGGCTCCGCCTGGCCCCCGGCATCTAGCCGAGTCAGGCCCTCGAACTGGTCGGCGGCCACCCGCAGCGAAGAAAGATCAGAGATTTTCTGCGGATCGAGCCCCTTGATTTCCGAGTCGGACAGGCGGACGATCTGATCGGGACCGGGCGCTGTATCGACCGACGGCCCCGTGCCGCACGACATCAGCATCATGATCATGGAGAGAAAAGCGAGATAACGCATGCGAGCTGTCTAGATGTTTTTGCTGGCTCGACAAAGCGGAAGTCTTATGCTGTCCACCTGGATGAGGAGAATGGCGGCATGACCGGTTTGCAATATGACATTTCCACGATCGGTGAGGTCGGCCCCGCCATTCTCGCTCTGCTCCCGGAAATTGCGGCGAGAGCCGAAGAAACCGAAAAGGCGCGGCGATTTCCGGCCGATCTCGCCGCAAAACTCGCGGCTGCTGGTGCTTTCAATCTGTCGAAACCGGCCGCGCTTGGCGGGCTTGAGCTGGCACCGCTCGACTTTATGAAAATTGTCGCGACGGTTGCCGAAGCCGATGCCAGTGCCGGGTGGTGCGTAATGATCGCGGTAACCTCCACATTGGGAGCAGCCTATCTGCCGGAACCGGCAGCGCGCGAAATCTGGGGGCCGGACGATGTAATCACCGGCGGTGTCTTTGCGCCGATGGGCAAGGCGGAGGACAAAGGCGACCATTATCTGCTCAGCGGCCAGTGGCAATGGGGATCCGGTTCGGCCAATTGTTCCTGGCTCGGCGGCGGCGCGATGATTTTTAAAGACGGTGAATTGCAGAAATTCGACAATGGCGCGCCCTATCACCGGATGCTGTTCTTCCCGGCTAAAGAGGTCTCCTTCATCGACAGCTGGCATGTCGCGGGCCTCAAGGGGACGGGGTCTGGTGATTTTTCGGTTGAGGCATTGAAGGTGCCGAAGGACCGCAGCGTTTCCTTCGTCGGCGACCAGCCGCGCAACCCTGCAGCCCTGTACAAATTTCCGCTGTTCGGGCTTCTTGCACTCGGTGTGTCGTCGGTTGCTCTCGGCAATGCCCGAGGGGCGCTGGAAGAGATCCGAACCATCACGATCCACAAGAAGACGCCCGGCGGTGGCCGCTCCATGGCGCAGCGAGCGACGGTTCAGGCCGAACTGGCGCGGGCCACAGCGAAGCTGGAATCAGCGTTCGGCTATCTTGAAAATGCCATTAAGGGATGCTGGGAGGAAGCACAGGGGAATGACGCAATCTCTGCCAAAAGCCGGGCCAACCTGAGGCTGGCCTGTGCTCATGGCACCGAAACGGCGGCGGACGTCTGCAAGACGGCCTTTACATTGGGCGGCGGTGCTGCGGTTTATTCGGACAATGGGTTGCAACGCCGTTTCCGCGATGCCCATGTCGCGACCCAGCACATCGCCACGGCGCCGGCGGTTTTTGAACTGGCGGGGCGCGTCCTGCTGGATCAGCCGGTCGATATGGCGATGTTGTGACGATCAGCCGAAAGGACGGTTCAGCTGCACGATCTTCGCATTGAGCACAGCCGCGAAGGACACCCACAGGATGTAGGGCAGGATCATCAGGCCAGCGAGCGGCGCAAGACTCCATGTTATATACAGCATGGCGACGACCGATAACCAGAGGAAGACCACTTCCACCAGCGCCCAGTCCGGCCGCTTATATTTGAAGAACAAGGGCGACCAGAGCAGGTGGAACAGGAAATTGGCTGCGTAAACCCAGATGACCATCGCCTGTTCAGCTTCGCTATTGGCCTGGTTCCAGGATAGAACCGCAGCCCAGGCGGCAAGCCCGAGGATGATCGTCCATGCGGGCCCGAACAGCCAGTCCGGCGGCTGCCAGCTGGGCTTCTGGAGATTCCTGTACCACGAACCAATGTCTGTAAGCAGGCCTCCGGCACCGCCGAGGATGACTGCCCAAGCTATGGCTGCGATGATAGGCGAGTTGAGCATGGATATGCCTTGCTGATGGAGTGGGCGCTATGGTCGACCATCGCGATGAGCCGATTCTAGTGTATTTCGCAGTCGAATCAATCGCGTCGTTATCGAGGAATGCGTAAAACTGGTGCGGACGGCGGGACTTGAACCCGCACACCCATTTCGGATAGCAGATTTTAAGTCTGCTGCGTCTACCATTTCGCCACGTCCGCACCGGTAGATCCAACCTTTGGTCGGAGCCTAGCGACAAGCATTATTGCGAGCCTGCGGTCAAGTGCGTACGCAAATTAAATCGGTAAACGGTTGCTATTCAATCCTCGTTGAGACGCTCACGGATTTCTTTGCCGGGTTTGAAATAAGGAACCCTTTTGGCGGGAACCTCAACCGATTCCCCCGTCCGTGGATTGCGACCGATGCGCGGTTTCCGTTGGCGAGTGGAAAAGGCACCAAATCCGCGCAATTCCACCCGGCCGCCTTCGGCCAGCTTCTGGCTGATTTGGCTGAAAAAAAGATCGACGATTTTCTCGATTTCATCCGGCTTCAATTCCGGATTCTCGTCTGCAAGTTTTTCCAATAGTTCAGAACGTATCATCGGCGCGCCTTTCTGATTTTTTGGCGATCCAGCAGATTCTCCCGACCGAGATTCCAAGAATCATCCGGTCAGTTACTCAACAGCCCCACTAGATGACAGAATTTGCCTCTATTTTCAATGATTATGGCAGAAAGGTAAAACCGGGGTGAACGGGGACAGGCAAAAAAAAGCCCACCCGGTGAAGGGATGGGCTTTTTCGCAATTCGTTGTAGCGGTTGAAGGACTATTCTTCCTTCTTCTTCAGGGCAGCGCCGAGAATGTCGCCGAGGCTTGCACCGGAATCGGTCGAACCGAACTGTTCCACAGCCTGCTTCTCTTCCGCCAGCTGATGCGCCTTGATCGAGAAATTCGGTTTCTTCGAACGGTCGAAGCCGGTGATCATCGCGTCGAGCTTCTGACCAACCTGGAAGCGGTCCGGACGTTGCTCGTCGCGGTCGCGGCCCAAATCGCTGCGTTTGATGAAGCCGGTCGCGCCATCGTCGCCCATCTGGACTTCGAGGCCGCCATCGCGCACTTCCAGAACGGTAACGGTCGCAACCGAACCCTTCTTGAGGCCGTTATCGGCACCACCCATGGCAGGTGCACCTTTTTCCAGCTGCTTCATGCCAAGCGAAATGCGTTCCTTTTCGACATCGATGTCGAGAACGATCGCTTTGACCTGCTCACCCTTATGGTGGAGGTTAAGCGCGTCTTCGCCGGAAATGCCCCAAGCGATATCCGACATGTGAACCATGCCGTCGACGTCGCCTTCCAGGCCGATGAAGAGACCGAATTCGGTCGCATTCTTGACTTCGCCTTCAACCGTGCTGCCGATCGGATGCGTATCCGCAAAGTCGGTCCATGGGTTGGACTGGGCCTGTTTGAGGCCAAGCGAAATACGGCGTTTCTCGGTATCGACTTCGAGAACGATGACTTCCACTTCCTGCGAGGTCGAAACGATCTTGCCGGGGTGGACGTTCTTCTTGGTCCAGCTCATTTCCGAAACATGGACAAGGCCTTCGATGCCTGGTTCCAGTTCGACAAATGCGCCATATTCGGTGATGTTGGTGACCGAACCGGTAAGCTTGGTGCCAACCGCATATTTTTCGCTCGCGCTGTCCCATGGATCGCTTTCGAGCTGCTTCATGCCGAGCGAAATGCGCTGGGTGTCCTTGTTGATCTTGATGATCTGGACCTTCAGCGTGTCGCCGATGTTGATCATCTCGTTCGGGTGGTTGACCCGCTTGTAGCTGAGATCGGTAACATGCAGCAGACCGTCGATGCCGCCGAGGTCGACAAACGCACCATAGTCGGTGATGTTCTTGACCACGCCTTCGGTGACCTGACCTTCAGCCAGGCTCTCGATGAGGCCGGAACGCTGTTCGGCGCGGGTCTCTTCAAGAATGGCGCGACGCGAGACAACGATATTGCCGCGCTTGCGATCCATCTTGAGAATCTGGAAAGGCTGGGGAATGTCCATCAGCGGAGTCACGTCGCGCACGGGGCGGACATCGACCTGGCTGCCGGGCAGGAAGGCTACGGCACCGTCAAGATCAACGGTGAAGCCGCCCTTGACGCGACCGAAGATAACACCTTCGACGCGATTGCCGTCGTCATATTCTTTTTCCAGCTTGTCCCAGCTCGCTTCGCGGCGGGCGCGGTCGCGGGACAGCATGGCCTCGCCATTCACATTTTCGATGCGGTCGACATAGACTTCGACTTCATCACCGATGGAAATATCGGCTTTTTGACCGGGAGCGGCGAATTCGCGCAGCGCTACTCGGCCTTCTGATTTCAATCCTACATCGATGACAGCCATGTCATTTTCGATGCCGGTTACGGTGCCTTTGACAACGCGGCCTTCAAAGCCTTCGTCTTCGCCACCGAGTGATTCGTTTAACATTGCCGCGAAATCGTCGCGGGTTGGAAATGCCGTTGAGGCCATATGGTTCAATCCTTGATAGTCAATTTTTCTGGCCAGGCGGTTGGTTCCGCCGGTCTTGGACCAAAAACGCCGCAGCCACCCCATGTGACCGCCGCATCCATCAGAAAACCGGGCTTTTTGGTGGATGCAAGACTAAGCACAAACAGGAAAAACTACGCCAAAGCCGCGCCGGTTTCATTCCAGCCCGTCTAGCGTATCACTTGTCTGCTATGCCGGATCTTTGTCGCGCCGGCCGCTTATCTTCGCATTCACCAGAGCGATCGCCTGCTGAATGGCGGCGTCTATAGTCAAATTGGTGGTATCTAGCAAGTCTGCATCTGCGGCGGGCTTGAGCGGGGCGGCAGCGCGATTTTGGTCGCGTTCGTCACGCCGCAAAATGTCCGCCAGAATGTCGTCGAAATCGACCTGTTCGCCGCGCCGCTTCATTTCCTCGAACCGCCTGACAGCACGGGCGTCCGAGGACGCTGTGACGAACAGCTTAGCGTCGGCATCCGGTGCGATGACCGTGCCGATATCGCGGCCATCGAGCACAGCGCCGCCGGGTTGGCCGGCAAAGTCTTTCTGGCGTTTGTCCAGCGCGCGCCGTACTTCCGGATGGATGGAGACCCGGCTGGCAAGGCCGCCGACGGCTTCGCTGCGCAGCTCCGGGTTGTCGAGCAAGGCATCGTCAAACGCGCAGGCGGCGAGGGCGTCCGCAGCATTGTCGGCATCCCCGCCCTGTTGGCGGAGCGTCCAGCCGACTGCGCGGTAGAGCAGACCGGTATCGAGAAAGGGCAGGGCAAAATGCTCTGCCAGTCGCTTGGAAATTGTGCCCTTGCCCGAGGCGGTCGGCCCATCGACGGCGATAATCATGGCCGGGACTCCGCTCGCGCTCGCCAAGCCTTTATCAGCCCCCCTACGGCAATGATGATCCAGACGAATTCGAGCAACAGGGAAGCGAGATTGAAATGCACCATCAGAGAGACGGTAAGCAGCAGAGCGCCCAGCAGATTGGTACCGTTATAGACAAACGGGTTCACCGCGCTGGCGTAGACATTATAGGCATAAGCAAAGACGATCAGTGCGCTGCCGCAGAGCCCGATCACATTGGCGGAAAACCCGTCAATCATGAGTCCGTCAGGCTCTTCACTAGGTCATCGAATCCGGGGAAGCTGGTTTCGACCGGCCAAATATCGTCGATCGAGAGGCCGGATTTTGTCATCAGTCCTGCGATGGCGAAACTCATCGCAATCCGGTGATCGAGAGCCGTTTCGATTACTGGTTTTGCGCGACCGCCGGAGAGCAATTTGCCGCCGCTGCCCTGAATGACAAGGCCATCGTCTTTTTCTGTCAGTTCGACGCCAAGATCTGAAAGACCTTTGGCCATTTGCGAGAGCCGGTCGGATTCCTTCACCCGCAATTCGTGTAGGCCGCGGGTCGTGGTTTCGCCGTTTGCCACAGCCGCCGCGACAAATAATATCGGAAACTCATCAATCATGCTCGGTGCAATATCCGCGGGAACGTCAATGCCTGAGAGCTGGCTGTGCTTGACATGGAGATCGGCGACCGGCTCCCCGCCCACAACGCGCTTTTTCTTGAAGCTGATGTCGCCGCCCATATTCTGCAAAACTTCAAACAGGCCGGCGCGGGTAGGATTGATCCCGACATTTTCGATGATGATGTCCGATCCGGGAACAATCAACGCTGCGACCACCAGAAATGCAGCGGATGACGGATCGCCCGGCACCTTGATCTTTTGTGGCTGGAGCTCGGCTTCGCCAGTCAGCGAGATAATCCTGCTGCCGTCGGCATCGGTTTCCACAGAAATATCGGCGCCAAAACCCTTGAGCATGGTCTCGCTGTGATCGCGCGTCATGACCGGCTCGATGATCCGGGTGATGCCGGGCGTGTTGAGGCCCGCCAGCAGAATCGCCGATTTGACCTGGGCGGACGCCACTGGCAGTCGATATTCGATAGGGATAGCCGGACAGATCCCTCTGACGGTTAGCGGCAAGCAGGACTTTTGATCGGCAGTCTCACGAGCGGCGATGTCTGCCCCCATTTGTGAGAGAGGCTCGATCACGCGGCCCATCGGTCGTTTCGACAGGCTGGCATCGCCCGTGAAGGTCGCGCTGATTGGGTGCGACGCTATCAGGCCCATGAGCAAGCGTGTCGAAGTGCCGCTGTTGCCCAATTCGATGGCATTAGCCGGCTGCATTAGTCCGCCAACGCCGACGCCATGGACGGTCCAGACGTCGTCCTTTTTCTCGATTTTCGCGCCCATTGAGCGCAGCGCGTCGGCGGTCGCGAGGACATCCTCGCCTTCGAGCAGACCAGTGATACGGCTTTTGCCAACGGCGAGGGCCGACAATATCAGCGCCCGGTGGGAAATAGACTTGTCGCCGGGAACGGATATCTTGCCGCCGAGCGGGCCGGACGGTTTGAACGTCGCGGGCTGTGGAGTGTTGCTTGTCATGTCAGAGCTTTGTTAGCGGAACGCACTAATGATTCGTGCAGGAATATGAAACGGCTTTTGACAGCGCTGCAAAGCTATGGCAAGGCGCGCCGGATTTCGCGGCTGATTTAACCAAAGCTTGAATCGCCGCATAGCAGACTTACCTATAAACGAATTGATTTTTAGACAGGATTTGGACACCAGCCATGGTTAAACCGGAATGGGGCACAAAACGCACATGCCCGAAATGTGGAACGCGCTTTTACGATCTGGGCAAAGAAGACCCTGCGACCTGTGTTGAATGCGGGGAAACCTTTGTCCCTGAAGCTGTTCTGAAATCCAAACAGCCTACGCCTTTTGAAGCGGCTCCGAAAAAGGACGCGAAGAAAGAAGAGGACAGCGTTGATGATGATGATTTGGACATCAACATTGATGATGATGATCCATCGCCGGACAACGAAGTCGATCTGGGCGGCGACGATGATCTGGGCGTCAGCAAAGGCAAGGGCGACGACGAGCCTGACGATACTTGATTTTTGATTTGCATTCGGGAGCGCCTCTGGATTAAAGGGGCGCTCCTCTGATGGGGCCTTAGCTCAGCTGGGAGAGCGCTTCGCTGGCAGCGAAGAGGTCAGCGGTTCGATCCCGCTAGGCTCCACCAATTTTCTTATTCTCCCGGCAAACTCCAACACTTCTGATCAGACAACTGATCAACGCCAGATGATCTGGACCGCGCTGCGCTAGAGCGGCGACCCACTTCTGGTCTCTTTCACGGATTGAGCGGGCGAGTCGAACAGGGGCTCGCCGAGAATGAATCCGAGAATATTAGGACTGCCCAGTTGGTCGACAAGCGCTTTGCCGACGATCAGCATCGGCACGGCGATCAGTGCCCCGGCCAATCCCCAGATCCAGGTGAAATAACTGATCGCGAGCAGGATAACGACCGGGTTCATGGCAAACCGCCGCCCCAGAATGGTGGGTGTGATCAGGTTCGCCTCAACCACCTGCAGCGCGATATAGGCAGCCGTTGGTGCCAGTCCACCGGTCAGGTCGCCTGTCGATGCGGCGCCGAATCCAAAAAGTAGCACCGCCATCAACATCGGCCCGAGATAGGGAATGAAATTCAGGATAGCGGCGAGACCGCCCCACATCATCGGCGACTCGATATCCATTGCCCAGGCACCAAAGGCGACCACAACACCGATAGCGACATTGATTGCGGTGACGGCGCCGATATATCGCGACAAATCCTCGGTAATGCTGCGTCCTGTGCGCACAGCCTTCAGTCTGGTCGCGAGGTTTGACCGTTTCTGCAATATGATTCTTTTGAGGCGCAGGCGGGATTCCAGCATGAAATAGGACATCAATATGATCAGCAGAAATTCGACGAGAACCGCCGGCGTGGCATAGGCCGCCTCTTCCATCACCGTCGGCGTGGCGACGACCACCTGCTGGCCTTGGGATTCGCCGATGGTGGAGGAGAATTCCTTGCCCATCTGCGATACCGAGGCAGTGAACTGCCGGATATCGATCATTCGCTCCTGCAAGATATTGGTAATATCCGGAAATCTTTGGGCCAGTTCCAGAGCAGGCTGCAGGATGATCATGAATCCGAGGGCTACAAGGACGAGAAAGGCGAGTACCGCTAGAAAGGATGAAATCGCATTTGGTATGCCAAGCTTCGTCAAAATATTGGCCAATGGCAACAGCAGCAACATGATCACTATTGAGGCAAACAGGGGACGAAAAAATACAGCGCCCGCGGACAGAACGAAGGGCAACGCCATGAACAGGCCCAGCGCCATCAGGAATATCGCCGTTGAGAATAAGCGTTTGTCGGTTATTCTGGAACGCCCGCGCCGTATCTTTGGCGAAGGCGCTGCGGCGTCGGCGGCCGCCAAGTCGTTTTTACTGGCCAACTTGAGATGCGTTCTTCTGAGCGAATTGATAGCTGCCACTGGTGCATTTCGTCGCTACCACTGGATAATCGATTTCCAGCGCAATTTCGGACCGCAACGCCTCGTTCTGCGATTTTTCGCATTCCTGCGCAGTTGCAAAGGTCTCATCATCCCTGACAATATCCCTGCAAACGGTCATGTCGTCCGAGCATCCCATCAGGATGATTGCATAAGCAAGGCTGCTGATCATTTCAGGCTCCATCGCGGTTTCAACTTTGTTCGATTTGAGAACGCCGATGCCGCTCAAAGGTTGCAACAAGAGCGGTGATCGAGGGGTTGGCGCAATCGCGATTCCATCTCGCTTTCCCCAAAAATAGAAGCATCACCACGCGGTGAAACATTAGGCCTGTCCCCGGCTTGTCATGCCGAACCCGGGCCTCGTCTGCTGGCGTTGCAAACGCTCAACGCCGCTGCTAAAACTTCCTCCTGCAGTCTGGCATTCGACGAGGTTGTTGATCCGGGCATTCGCCAGACTTTGTGGCCATAACATTTGGGCGTTCGCGCAACCTTCGCAGGGACAGACGGGTCTCGGCGGGAAGGGATATCGCTTCAATCGGCCCTGCTTGAGAGATTTTAATATTCATGCCCAAACCACCCTCTCATTATGACGCGATCATTCTCGGTGCGGGCGGGGCTGGCCTGATGTGTGCTGCCGTGGCCGGACAGCGTGGGCGCAAGATTCTGCTGATCGATCATGCCGATGAACCGGGAAAGAAAATCCTGATATCTGGCGGCGGCCGCTGCAATTTCACCAATATTGGCACGGCCCCGGATCGCTATTTGTCGCAGAACAGGCATTTCGCAAAATCTGCGCTGAGCCAATATACCGCAAGTGATTTTATCGCGCTGGTCGATCGCTACGGTATCGAGTGGCATGAAAAAACCTTGGGCCAGCTGTTTTGCGACGGCTCTGCCAAACAGATTGTCGCCATGCTGATGGATGAGTGTCCGCCCGATACGGTCAAACTGTCGCTCGGCAAAGCGATCACCAGCGTGAGCCATAGCGATGGCCGGTACCGGGTCGAATATGGCGGAGAAATCGCCTTCGCGGCTTCGCTGGTCATTGCGACCGGCGGTCCGTCTATTCCGAAAATGGGGGCGACGGGATTTGCTTATGATCTGGCCCGCCAGTTCGGGTTGAAAATTGTCGAGCCGAGGCCGGCCCTGGTGCCGCTGACCCTGGGCGGGGAAGAAACCCTGTTCCGTTCCCTGTCCGGCGTATCAGCGCCGGTGATCGCGCGATGCGGGAAGACCGCATTTCGGGAAGCCGCGCTGTTTACCCACAAGGGTCTGTCAGGCCCCGCGATCCTCCAGATTTCCTCGTACTGGCAGCATGGTGAACCGGTCGAAATCGATTTTTTGCCGGATTTGCGAGCCGAATGGCTGACGGAGGCAAAGCAGCAGCTGCCCAGGCTTTCGCTGAAAAAAGCGGTCAACGCGCATTTGCCAGCGCGCTTGACGGAGACCCTGATCGAACGGATTGCGCTCGACGGCGAGCTGGGAAATCTCACCAATAAAAAGCTGGATGAGGCGGCGAGACGGCTTTCCCATTGGCGATTCATGCCCAATGGTACGGAAGGCTTTGCCAAGGCCGAAGTTACCGCTGGCGGCATTAGCACGGCCGAATTATCATCGAAAAATATGGAAGCTAGGCAAGTGCCCGGTTTTTATGCTATTGGCGAAGCCGTTGATGTCACCGGCTGGCTCGGTGGCTATAATTTTCAATGGGCTTGGGCAAGTGGCCATGCTGCCGGCAAGGCAATATGACCCCCCGCACAGACCGTTTAATAACAACATATTCTTCATAAACCGCAGGCGACTGGCATTTCCGCGCGGCTTTTCATTTTTGCCACGGAATTAAAATATTATGCCTTTCTCGAAATTATCCCCGCTTCTCGCCGAGGCGCTAGCGGCTCATGAATATGACAAGCCGACTCCGGTTCAGGCCGCCGTGCTGGAACCGGAAGCGGCTGGCCGTGATCTGATTGTGTCGGCCCAGACCGGGTCCGGCAAGACGGTCGCCTTTGGTCTGGCCATGGCGCCGCAGCTGCTGGACGATAACGGGCGCTTTCCGTTTCTGGTCGAACCGCTGGCTTTGGTTATAGCGCCGACTCGCGAACTCGCTCTGCAGGTCAGTCGCGAACTGACCTGGCTCTATCAGCCTGCGGGCGCGCAGATCGCAACCTGCGTCGGCGGGATGGATGCTTCGAAAGAGCGGCGCACGCTGCGGCGCGGCGCGCATGTCATTGTCGGCACACCGGGCCGGCTGCGCGACCATCTGGAACGCGGCGCGCTTGATCTGTCAAAACTTCGCGCAGCGGTGCTCGACGAAGCGGACGAAATGCTCGACATGGGCTTCCGCGAAGATCTCGAAGAAATTCTCGATGCAACCGGAGAACAGCGCCGGACCTTGATGTTCTCGGCGACCATCCCGAAACCGATTATCAATCTCGCCAAACGCTACCAGAACGATGCGATGCGCATTTCAACCGTCGGCGAAGACCGTGGCCATGGTGACATTGCCTATCAGGCGATCACCGTCGCCCCTGCTGATACCGAGAATGCGGTGGTCAATCTGCTGCGCTTTCACGAAGCCGAATCAGCGATGCTGTTCTGTGCCACGCGCGAAGCGGTGCGCCGTCTGCACGCCAGTCTGGTCGATCGCGGGTTCAGCGCGGTGGCGCTCTCCGGCGAGCATACCCAGAGCGAGCGCAACCAGGCGATGCAGGCTTTGCGAAGCAAGCGCGCGCGTGTCTGTGTCGCAACCGACGTTGCCGCTCGTGGCCTCGATCTGCCGACCCTGAGCCTTGTTGTGCATGTCGATATGCCGCGCGATGCCGAGACCTTGCAGCATCGGTCCGGACGGACCGGGCGTGCCGGCAAAAAGGGTACGGCGGTTATCATCGTGCCTTATCAGCGGCGCAAGCGGGTTGAATCAATGCTGCGCGGCGCGAAAATCAATGCCGAGTGGAAGGACGCACCGACTCGCGCCGATATTCGCAAGAATGATGCCGAGCGGCTGATCGAAACGCTGCTGCAGCCGGTCGAGATCGACGAAGACGATATGGCATTGGCAAAACGTCTGATGGCGGAAAAATCGCCAGAGGAAATCGCAGCCATGCTGGTGCAGTCACATCGCGCAAAAATGCCGGCACCGGAGCAGATGCTCGATCGCGGCGCGCAATCGCAACCTGCGCCTGGTGGCCCGCGGCCCGGCTTTGAGGATACGGTCTGGTTCAAGATGAACGTTGGCCATAACCAGCGTGCCGATGCCCGCTGGCTGCTCCCGGTATTGTGCCGACGCGGTCATATCACCAAGAATGAAATTGGTGCGATCCGGATCAACGGGGATGATACCCTGTTCGAAATTCCGCGCCGCGTAGTCGACAAATTCACCGCTGCCATTGCCGAAAAGCGCGAGTCCGGCGGTGATGACACCGACGATATCATGATCACCCAGTTTGACGGCAAGCCCCGCGACGAGGCCAAGCGCAACCGCAAAAGCGGGCGCGGCGACAATGCCGCCGGCAAACGGGATTACAGCAATGCCAGCAAGAAATTTGGCGGAAAGAAGTTCGGCAAGAACAAGTTCGGCGACAAGAAATTTGGCGACAAGTCAGGCGGCGGCAAGCCGTATCAGAAGCGCAAGCCGGAGGGCGATGGCGGCTCGGATGGCGGAGCGCCAAAGCGCGAATCTGGCGACGGTTTCAAAAAGAAATCGGACTTCAAGGGCGATCGCAAATCCGGCAGAAAAGGCGATTTTGCCGGCGGCAATAAAAAGCCGCATCGCGGCAAGCGTCCTTTTGACGGCGCCAAACAGGGTGGGCCCAAAGCCGGCTGACTCCAAGGATGCCCGACCAGATCACGATATTTGTTGATGCAGACGCCTGCCCGGTAAAGAATGAAATTTACCGGGTGTCGGAGCGCCATGCGATAGCGGTGGTGATTGTCAGCAACAGTCCGTTTCGGGTGCCGGATCATCCCCTGATCAGCCGGGTAGTGGTCAGCGATGCCTTTGATGCTGCCGATCACTATATCGCGGAGCGTGCCAATGGCAGAACCGTTGTCGTCACATCCGACATATTGCTGGCTGACCGATGCGTGAAGGCGGGTGCGGCGGTGATCGCTTCGAACGGCAAGCCCTTTACCGCCGATTCCATCGGAGCGGCGGTGGCAACGCGCGCGATCATGGCTGATCTGCGCGCCGGCATGGGGACCGAGAATATCGGGGGACCGCCGCCGTTCAGCAAAGCCGATCGGTCCCGTTTTCTGTCATCTCTGGATGAAAGTCTGGTGCGCCTCAAACGCCTGAGCTAGCAATCTGACTCGTCGTGCCGATCGATTAGCGTGCCAGGGTCAGTCCAGATTCCAGTCACCCCGGCCAGACATCCAAAGGCTGATGGCCGCAAGCGCCGCCGTATCGGCGCGCAATATTCTGGGGCCGAGTGACACCGCGACCGACTGGGGCAGCGCCCGGATCATTTCATTTTCTGCGTCGGAAAAGCCGCCCTCGGGTCCGATCAGTATCGCGGCTGGCCCCGCATGAGCGACCAGCGCTTTGCGAAAACTGCCTTCGCCGGTGGCATGAATACGCTCGTCGGCAAAGAAGAGATGCCGATCTGCGGGCCATTGCTCGAGCAGGTCGGTGAGTTTCATCAGCGGATCCAGCGCGGGCAGGGCGGTCCGCTCGCATTGTTCCGCCGCCTCAATCATATGGGCGCGCAGCTTGTCGGGTTTGAGGCCGGAACCCTGCGTGCGTTCGGTCTGAACCGGGATGATTTTCGCGATACCCAGTTCCGTTGCCTTTTCGGCGATCCAGTTGAAGCGGTCTTTCTTGATCGGTGCGGTGCACAGCCACAGGTCGGGCACAGCTTCCCGCTCGCGGGTCTTGCCGTCGATAGCCAGCATCAGATCGCGTTTGCCGAGGGTACTTACATGGGCGAGATATTCGCCGGTGCGGTTGTCGAACAGCTTGACCGGATCGTCCTGTTTGATCCGCATGACTTTGATAAGATAATGCGCGGGGCTGCCCTCCAGGCGGATTTCAGCTCCTTCGGAAAGTTCGAGATCAAGGTAGAGGCGGGGGGCGCTGTGGGGCGGATAGGCGGGGGTAGCG
>NVXM01000039.1 GCA_002733865.1 Sphingopyxis sp. | reverse complement strand
TTTGCTTTCATCTTCGTTCCTTACAGTCACTGCGATGAAACCAAAACACTCACTTATTTTATGCAGCCAGTCTGTCTATTGAATGCTGACGGGGGACACCATGGATTAGTAAGCGATATTTCAGGCGCTTCGATCGAATTAGAAAATTCAAATTTTGTGGTCAGGCAATCAATCACTTGACGCGACGCATAAATTCTAACATGTTAGCACTGCTATCGTGTTATGGGTTTGATCATTCAAACAATGATAAAAGTATAATAGAGATAGCAATAACATTGGATTGGGAGATCACGGATGCGTTCACAAACTTTTTATGGTGTGATGATTGGTTTCATGTCAACAGCGTGCTGGCCAAACGTCGCGCTGGCTCAAGATAACAGTGAAAGTTCGGATCAATCTGTTGTCTATGATGAAATCATCGTCACCGCGAATAAGCGCGAGGAGTCGCTCAGCAAGGTTGGTCAGACGGTTTCTGCACTTTCAAGTGAAATGCTTCAAGATCGTCGCATCACAGATTTGTCTGACATCGCTTCTGCGGTTCCAGGACTTAGCTATACCCCGAGTGCCAATGCAACCCCTATTTTAACGCTCCGCGGTATCGGATTTAACGAAGAATCCCTTGGTGTCTATCCGTCGGTAAGCTCCTATCTTGATCAAGCTCCTCTTTCATTTCCGGTCATGACATTGCACGCCGCTTATGATCTCGAGCGCATTGAGGTCCTCAAGGGGCCACAAGGTACGCTTTTTGGTCAGAATGCTACGGGCGGTGCAATCAACTTCGTAGCGAAAAAGCCAACCGAATATTGGGAATCCGGCGGTGATATTAGTTATGGCCGCTTCAATTCAATTGATGGAAATGCACATATTAGCGGACCAATTTCGGATACTGCGCGCGTTCGCTTGGCCCTTACTGGCAAAAATACAGATGATTGGCAGTATAGCGTAACCCGCGATGATACGAATGGCTCTCAATCATATATTGCGGGCCGCTTTCTGTTAGATTTTGAGCCAACGGACAGCGTTCGCCTGCTTTTCAACGTCAACGGGTTCAAAGATAAATCCGACCCGCAGGCGCAACAACTTATCGCGCTCCGCCCTTCAGGTAGTTCTCCGGCCATATTGCAGGCTTTTGCGGACAATTACCCCAATGGCTTTACATTCTCACCGCGCAGCAATCGGGCTGCGGATTGGACTGCTCAGGCCGAAAGTCCCTCGCTTGGCACTCCTGTTGCTACTCCCAATCCGACGGGGGCAATCGTGCCGGGATCGGCGCCACTGGTTAATTTCGAGCCGCGTAGTGACCGGAAGATGATTCAGGGATCATTACGTGCCGATATTGATGTTTCGGACACGATAACGGTTACATCGCTCAGTTCTTATGCTGACTACGACCAGTTCCAATTTGTGGATACAGATGGAGCGGAATATTTGATGAGTAATATCACCGATCAGAAGGGAACGATAAAGTCGTTCAACCAAGAAATTCGGATAGCTGATGATACATCGGATGTTTTCAGGTGGGTAGTTGGAGGTAATTACGAAGACAGCAAGACATATGAGAATTTTGGTGTGCGGTTGGGGCATACCGCCTATCGCGCCGGCACATTGTTCATCAACACGTCGATTGTTGATACTAAGCAGAAGATTCGCAACTATGCGCTTTTCGGAAATGCAGAATTTAATGTTTCCGACCGTATCGTTTTGAAGGGGGGGGCTCGATATACAAATTCGCGCATTCAGGCTGAGCTTTGTAATTCCACAGTTCCTGGTGGCAATAATGACACTTTTTTTAATCAGTTAGGAAATACCGTTGGCAGTGGCACGCCGTTTACACCGGTCGGTCCAGATGATTGTTATTCTTTGAATGAAAATAATGTGCCGGTAGGTGTCCCCGTATTTGCTACTTTGAAAGAGGATAATATTTCTTGGCGGGTTGGAGCCGATTTTCAGGTCACCCCGGATCTCTTAATTTACGCCAACCTTTCACGCGGCTACAAAGCCGGCAGTTTTCCATCTTTAACAGCCTCCAATATCGTTGCATTCAACCCGGTATCCCAAGAGAAGCTGACAGCCTATGAAGCAGGCGTCAAGGCAAGAACGCTCTCAGGGTTGCTTAGTGTTAATGCTGCTGCATTTTACTATGATTATCGAAATAAGCAGGTTCGCGGAAAGCTTGATGATCTTGTTTTTAACCAGCTTGATGCGCTGATAAACGTACCAAAATCACGTGTGCTGGGCGCGGAAATCGATCTGACCTTGCGGCCGGTCGATGGGCTTACAATCTCCGGTTCTGCTACTTATCTTGATTCCAAAATTACAGATTATGTCGGTATTAATACACTTGGCGAGCGCGACTATGATCATTCCGGATCCCCACTTCCGCTGACTTCTAAATGGTCCGGTTCTTTGAATATTGATTATCGTGTGAAAACCGATGGGGGCACTCCGTTCGTCGGGGTTTCCATCAATGCTCGGTCAAGTTCTGATGCTGTAATTGCTGCTGACAAACTCAATTATTTCGACAGGCCGCTGACATCGACTGCTCCGGGTGTTGATTGCGTGTTTTGCATTGATGGATACGCAACGGTGGATGCGCGTCTTGGGTATGAGGCTGCAGATGGTCGCTGGAAAGCGACGATCTGGGGCAAGAATGTTTTTGACAAATATTATTGGACTTATGTCGATCAATCCTATGATAGCGCGGCACGCTATACTGGAATGCCGGCAACTTATGGCGTGAGTTTCGCATTTAAATTTGATTGATCAAATTGGTAGCGTTTTGCGTATTGGCTGAACGCTACCAATGTTGGAATTGTCTGGAAATTCGCCCAACCTAATTAAACGATTACCTTTTCAAAGAGTTAGAGAAGCCATGAAATCATTGACGGCAGCCAAAATTGACGTTGCCAAAGCTCATGACTGGGGGATTGTAGCAGAGGTAGTTGAGCCTGATATGCTTATGCCGCGGGCGATAGAATTGGCGCTACAGATTACCAATCTGGCTGCCAGCATGGCAGTTCGCTATAAGCATATGATCGATACCGGATACTCTATCCCGCTAACGGATGCATTAGTACTTGAAAGTGAAATTGCTGAAGCTTCAAGGGTCAATTTTATCGCTAATGCTAGCAAATGAGTGATATTCAAAAGTCCGTTCGAATTTCTGATAATAATCTAGCTTCGATTGCGGAGGCAAAGGCATCAATCCCTCCGGAAATGAAGATACGGCTGGTAACCATTGTCGTTACGGCGATATGCTTTTTTGTAAACTTTACTGACGGATTTGATTTAGTCGCTATGGCCGCTGCGGCTCCGTTGATCGCCAAAGAATTTACGCTTGGTGCTTCGGTCCTAGGTTTTCTGTTTTCTGCTGCACTAATAGGGATGGCTGTTGGGGCTATGGTTTTGTCGCCTCTGAGTGACCGTTTCGGTCGCAAAAAAATTATGTTATATTCGGTTGGTCTAATTGCGATTGCAATGGTCGGAATCGGCTTTTCCAATTCACTGGCGCCACTAATCGGCCTGCGCTTTCTCACCGGCGTTGGCGTGGGCGGTGTCCTGGGCAGTGCGTCGTCACTCGTTAGCGAATTCGCACCTGAAAAGCATCGCTCACTATTGGTAATAATCAGTGCCACTGGTTTTACCGTCGGTACGGTCGTTGTCGGCCCGATTGCGGCATCAATTATCGAATTGGGCGGTTGGCGAGGTATTTTTTTTGTTGGTGCCGGGTTCGGCGGGCTGGCCTTTCTCCTCGTCCTGTTGTTTCTGCCGGAGTCTCCAGAATATCTTGCCCGTTCAGGCCAAAAGTCTACGGCTAATCTGGCGAGGGTCAATAATATACGTGCCCGAATGGGGGCTGTCGCACTGATTAATCTGCCTACGGTTTCTTCGACAAAGGATACGTCGAAGCCTGCTCTTGGAAGTTTGTTGAGTCGATCCCAACGCAAGAAAACGTTGATGCTCTGGGCCCTTTTGTTCACATCTTTCTGGACTTCCTATTTCCTTATAAACTGGACTCCCCAACTATTCGTTCTTGCTGGATATTCGCTTAAACACAGCATTACAGCTCTGTCGCTTGTAACTTTCGGTGGCCTGATCGCTGCTTGGCTGGTCGGTTTCTTTAGTCCACGTTGGCCTATGGCAAAGACAATTTCACTGCTGCTTTTTGGGTCGGTTATCGTAATGGCAGCATATATTTTTGCGATGCCAACGAACCTAACATTGATAATGACCATCATGTTTGTCATCGGATTTTGCGTGAACGGCGCTTTGACAGCGCTATACGGGTTGGTAGCTATTGCCTATCCGCTGGAATTCAGGGCGACAGGGATTGGCTGGGCTTTGGGTGTGGGGCGTTTAGGAGCTATAGCCTCGCCAATCGCTGCCGGATTCATGGTAACACAAGGGATTGGAATGTATGGATTGTTGATAATACTTGCCATCCCCGTGGCGCTTATCGGAGCAGTGCTTTCTAGTCGAATCGGCCGCCAGATAGCATGAGAGAAGATTTACCCTTTGCGTCAATGCGCATTGTTTGGCCGATTGCAAGTTTAGTGTCTCACCTTAGGAGCAAACTCACCAGCTTTTAGCTGTGGTTAGAGGCTTCAGCCGTTTTTGTTTGCCCAGCACTATCCTCCAGAAAATGACCGGCTCGCAGGCGAAGTTATTTTCTGGAAGATAGTGCTTATGCCATATTCACGCGGAAGCCACACCGCTTTTCATCACCGTTATCACATAGTCAGGACACTAAGATACCGCTTCAAGGTGCTGCATGGCGAGGTTCGCCTGCGGGTGCGAGAGATCATCCGGCAGGTTTGCAGCGAACTGGGTGTGAAGATCATTTAGGGCGCTCTGTCGCGTGATCATGTCCATATGTTTGTAGAGATCCCGTCTTACATTGCGGTCAGCGACTACGTGCGCCGAGCAAAAGGGCGATCATCGCGCAAGATACAGCAGGAGTTCGAGTATATCCGCAAACGCTATTGGGGACAGCGCTTCTGGCAACGAGGCTATTTCTCGACCACCTCGGGCCATATCACCGACGACGTCATCCTCAATTATCTGGACAAGCACACCAGGCCAAACAACGCTGGTTTCAGCCCCAGGCCATGAACCTATCCTCGAAAAATAATTCGGAGGTATCCTGTGCCTTCATACCCATTTTCTTAAGCGGCTTGCCTTTTGTGAGGCCCGGTGGGTCTGCTTCGACAAGCAAAATTGAAATGTCTCGTGCGCCGCCTCTGCCAGTTTTTACGACCAAACCGATAAGGTCAGACATATAACCATTGGAGATAAATATCTTGGACCCGTTCACAATATAATCGTCACCATTTTTGACGGCTTTGGTTTTTATCGCTTGCAGATCAGAACCGCCGCCCTGTTCTGTCATGCCCAAGGCACCAAGCACAGCGCCTGTAGCGATTTTCGACAACCATATTTTACGTTGAGCCTCTGTTCCAAAATGATAGATGTAGCTTGCGACGATATCATTTGCCTGAAAATTCATGCCGTAGAAGCCCGTGTATCCCTGTTCTTCCATCAGCACTTGTGTGAAGCGTGCATCTGCGCCAAGGCCGCCATATTCTTGCGGTAAAGCCATGCAAAGTAAGCCAAGCTCTCCGGCACGTTTCCACATCGAATGTTCGACATAGCCCTGCGTTTCCCACCCCTCATGATGGGGCAGGCATTCGTCGAGGAAAGATCGGTTCACCATTTTCCGGAAATCTTCATGCCCGGATTCAAAGTGCATTCGCGGTAAAATTACTTACTCCTAACTTTGGCCCTAAGGACATCGCCCAGAGCCTGATAAACTGTTTGTTCGCGATGTGACTGAAAATCACGTTGCCGATGGCTCGCTTATTAAAACAGGCCCGGATAAAATCCGCCGTCGAGCAATATGGATTGCCCAGTTATAAATCCGGCGTGTTCGCTGCACAGGAACGCGCATGTCGCTCCTAGTTCCGCGGGTTTGCCCAAGCGCTTGGCCGGTATGATATGCATATGCTCTGCTATCTCTTCTTCTAATGTCCGTCCGTTTTGCTTACCAATTGTTGTCAGGTTTTGACGTAGCCGGTCGGTATCGAAGAGTTCGGGCAAAAGGTTGTTAATCGTCACGTTATTGCCTGCTACTGATGGCGCGATGGCTTTTACCGCGCCGGTAAGACCTAGTCGCGCAGCAACCGAAAGACTGAGCATCGCTTTGGGTTGCTTGACGACGATCGAGGTAATGTTGACGATACGCCCAAAATTTTGTCCGACCATGCCGTCCAGATAGTTTCGGATCAAAAATATAGGGCCGATCATGTTGTGGTCAGTCGCAGTACGCCAATCTTCGCGTTCAAAACTGCGCCAATCCCCTGCAGGTGGGCCACCGGCATTATTGATCAAAATATCAGTTGTAGGGAAAGCGACCGCAATTCTATTACAGCCTTCTTCGGTGGTCAGGTCACTAGCCAAAGTATCGACTCTGACACCATGCTTTTCGCGAATCTCGTCGGCCGCTTGCTCGATACCATCCAATCCGCGAGCGTTAAGGACCAAGTTAGCACCAGCTTCAGCCAATGATTCTGCTACCGCGCGACCGAGACCCCTGCTGGCACCACATACGATAGCGCGACGTCCCCTGATTCCCAAATCCACTGATCTCTCCCGTTTGATATTGCTGCTGCGGCACTAGAAAATCGCACAGCCACGTCGTTTAGCGGCACACCTTTAAAACCATACTTGCATACTAACATGTTATCTACTAGTCAATGAGTTCACGGTCTGCAGGTTGTTTTTATTGCGCTGTGCCTCGCTAGGCCGCGCATATAAGCTCGATAGATATTCAGATCACAATGATAATCGAGCGCTGTTTCGAGGCGCCAATAATAGAGAGAATTAGGCATTTATGTCCAAGATTTTATCTCGCCGCGATATGGATTTCATTCTCTTTGAATGGTTGCAGGTTGATGCTTTGCTCGACAACCAGTTGTACAGCGAACACGATAAAGAAACAATTCAGGCGACGATTGACCTCGCAGAATTGATCGCAACTGATTATTTTCAGTCAGCTAATCGTGTGGCAGACCAAAACGAACCGGTGATGATGTCTAGCAGTGAGGTTGCTCTACCGGACGAAATCGGTACTGCGCTCGCGGCTTTTGCTGATGCTGGCTTGCTGTCTGCGTCGCAAATCGCGGAGCGTGGCGGTATGCAATTGCCTTTCGTCGTGGATCGGGCGGCTTTTGCATGGTTGCAGGCGGCCAGTCCCGCAATTTCGGGGTATGCATTATTGTCCGCGGCTGCGGCGAACTTATTGTTCGAACATGGATCGGAATATCAGATCCAAAAATATGCGAAGCCATTATTGGCTGGTGTAGATTTTGGTACAATGTGTCTGTCAGAACCCCAGGCCGGGTCTTCGTTAGGGGACATCCGCATGCTCGCGGTCGCTGATGGTAAACGGTTTCGTCTGTTCGGAAACAAAATGTGGATTTCTGGGGCTGATCATGGATTGTCACGATCCATCACCCATCTTGTGCTTGCTCGTACTGAAGTCGCGGCGGCCGGAGTTAAGGGGCTGTCACTGTTTATCGTGCCGCGCGATGTAGAGATGGATGACGGCTCTGTTGTTCACAATGATGTTGTCGTGGCTGGATTGAACCATAAAATGGGCCAACGCGGTACTGTGAATGCTGCGCTTAACTTTGGTGAAGGCATGTACATGCCTGACGGCCAAAGCGGAGCAATCGGTTACATGATTGGAAGCGAAGGCGCTGGTCTTTCACTGATGTTCCACATGATGAACGAAGCGCGAATTGGCGTTGGGATGAGTGCGGCGGCGATCGGCTATACCGGCTTTCTACATGCCGTTGATTATTCCAGCAGCCGTATTCAGGGGCGTAAAGCGGGAGAGGTAAATTCAGTGGCAATCATCGAGCATGCGGATGTTCGCAGAATGCTTCTAATTCAGAAATCCTATGTTGAGGGCGCATTGGCGTTTAATCTTTACTGTGCGAAGCTGGTGGATGAAATGCGATGCAGTGACGGCATTGTGCGCGAGGAAATAACGCTCCTGCTAGACATATTGACGCCGGTCGCAAAAGCCTGGCCGTCGCAATATTGCCTTGATGCCAACAGTCTCGCGATACAGGTTTATGCTGGATATGGTTACACACGGGATTTTCCGGTCGAGCAATTTTACCGCGATAATCGACTTAACGCGATTCATGAGGGTACAAATGGTATTCAGGCTCTCGATCTGCTGGGCCGCAAAGTATCGATGCAAGACGGCCGCGCACTGAAAATATTGGCGGCCCGCATTAAAAAAAGCTGCGACCGCGGGGCCGAAATTGGCGGTGAGCCGTCACAACATGCTGCAATTGTGGAGGAGATGCTAGGCGCTGTGGCTAGTATTGTCGAACTGCTGTGCGCGCATGATGATAGGCAAGCTATGCTTGCTAACGCGACGCCGTTTCTCGACGTGTTCGGTCATATGGTTATCAGCTGGATTTGGCTGGAACAGATAATTGCATGTGATGGTAAAGCCGGAGACTTCTATGACGGAAAACGGGCGGCGGCGCGTTACTTTCGCTTGTGGGAGTTACCGCGTGCGACGAGCCAGCTCAAGCGCTTGGAAGAGGTCGACCTTACATTCATTGACACTCGGCCTGAATGGTTATGCGCGTGATCACTATAAGAAAATCCAACTGTAATCAGCTTGTGGCACTGTCGACTGGATTTATGGCTGGTGCAATGCTGCAAAGCATGGGAATTTAAGATGTTGCGTGAAGTTACCCTCGATGCGAAATATACTGATGTCGATGGCTTAGTCTATATGTCGGGAATTCAGGCGTTGGTGCGCCTTCCGATGCTCCAGCGCGAGCGGGATCGTACAGCGCAACTCGACACTGCCGGTTTTATATCAGGCTATCGTGGTTCGCCACTCGGTAATTATGATGATGCTCTTGAAAAGGCCGCAAGTCATTTGTCGGCGCAAGACATTCATTTCTTGCCGGGGGTTAATGAAGATATTGCAGCGACATCTCTTTGGGGAACGCAGCAGGTAGCGCTTTCGCCCAAGGCCACTAAGGAGGGCGTTTTTGGTATCTGGTACGGAAAAGGCCCAGGTGTCGATCGGACAATGGATGTGTTCAAACACGCCAATGCTGCGGGTACTTCGGAATATGGCGGTGTTTTGGCTGTGATGGGTGATGATCACGCTTGTAAATCATCGACGCTCCCGCATCAAAGCGACCAAATGGCTGCCGCTGCACATATGCCGCTGTTGAATCCGGCAAATGTGGAAGAGCTAATGTCATTTGGTCTTCATGGTTTTGCCCTCTCCCGCTTTTCGGGCTGCTGGGTCGCGCTAAAGGCCACGACTGAAATCGTTGAAAGCAGCGCAGTTGTCGATATGGGAGCAGTATATTCAGAGACGTCCATCCCAACTGATTTTTCGATTCCAGTCGGCGGTTTGGGAATTCGTTGGCCCGATACGCCCAATGATATGGAGAAACGTCTGCATAGTGCGCGAATGGAAGCGGTTCAGGCATATGCACGACGCAACACCATCGATAAAACAATATTGGATAGCCCACAGGCGAAGCTAGCGGTGATAACGACAGGAAAGGCGCATGGCGATTTGATCGATGCGCTTGCCGATCTGGATATCGATACGCTGGTAGCGAAAGATATGGGCATTGCGATCTATAAGGTCGGTATGTCCTGGCCGCTTGAGCCGCTCGGGTTGCTGAAATTCTTGGGTGATACGCGTCATATCATGGTCATCGAGGAAAAAGATGCCTTCGTAGAAACGCAGATCGCCTCGCTTTTGGTCAATCGCGATGGATATAAATTGATGGGCAAAAAAGGTCTGGATGGTTCGATGCTGTTGCCGAGTTCAGGTGAACTGGACCCGAGCAAGATTGCTGCTGCGCTGGTTCATTGTCTCGATGCCGCTGGTGCTGACATTGCACCTTTCCAGAAAAAGCTCACCGAGATTAACTTTACGCCCGTGGTTGATACAACCTCCGGCAAACTCGATCGAGTTCCATACTTTTGTTCTGGTTGCCCGCACAATACGTCTACCAAAGTTCCGGAAGGAAGTCGGGCAATGGCCGGAATCGGTTGTCACGGGATGGCTTATTCAATGCCTGATCGTAACACTGCATTTATCACCCAGATGGGAGGAGAAGGTGCATCGTGGATAGGACAGGCGCCCTTTACGACCGAGGAACATGTGTTCCAGAATATGGGTGACGGAACTTATTTCCATTCAGGCCTAATGGCAATTCGTGCAGCTTCTGCTGCAGGCTCAAATATCACATACAAGATACTCTTTAACGATGCGGTGGCAATGACTGGCGGTCAGTCACACGACGGACCGATGAATGTGCCGATGATTGCGAGGCAGGTCGCGGCGGAAGGGGCCGTGCGCATAGCTATTGTATCGGACGAGCCGGAAAAATTCGGAGCAAGTGTTACCTTCCCTGAAGGGGCAACAATTCATCACCGGCTAGAGCTTGATGCAGTACAACGCCAATTACGAGAGGTCAAAGGGCTATCGGTCATTATTTATGACCAGACCTGTGCCGCCGAAAAGCGGAGAAGGCGCAAGCGCAAGCAGTATCCCGATCCACCAAAGCGACTATTTATCAATGATCTGGTGTGCGAAGGTTGCGGCGATTGTTCCGTCAAATCGAACTGTATTGCGGTTAAGCCAATGGAAACGGAATTTGGTCGAAAACGACAGATTGATCAGTCGGATTGCAACAAGGACTATAGCTGTCTTGAAGGGTTTTGCCCAAGTTTCATCACGGTGAAGGGTGGTAATGTTCGGCGAAGCGTAGCAACGTCGCCAGGTGACGCACCATCGCTAACCGTACCTCAACCCGACATACCTCCGATTAACGGAACATTTAATATCCTTGTTACCGGAATTGGCGGTACCGGGGTCGTTACCGTTGGCGCATTGATCGGCATGGCTGCGCATCTCGAAGGCAAATTCGTTACAGTTCTGGATAATACAGGGCTTGCCCAAAAGAATGGCAGCGTAACCAGCCATATTCGCCTAGCAGATGAAAAGCGGCTGCTTGGTTCAGGGCGCATCGGTGTTGGCGCAACGGATTTGCTGTTGGCGTGCGATCTCGTCGTCGCCGGTAGCGACGGAATTATTTCGCGCTTGTCGGTGGAACGCACCACAGGGGTCGTGAACGACGATGTAACACCTACTGCGGCATTTGTGACAGATGGTACCATCGACCTTTCAGCATCCTCGGACCGCAGTTCTATCGCCAAGCGCACCCGACCAGATAGCGAATTTTTGCATGCAACGCATATCGCTACGCGGCTCATGGGCGATTCGATCTCCAGCAATCTTTTCTTGCTCGGATTTGCCTGGCAGCGCGGACGCATTCCACTAAGCCGCGATGCGCTTCAACGCGCTATTGAATTAAACGGCGTAGCTGTCAAAAATAGTCTCGCAGCATTTGAATGGGGACGGCTTGCCGCGCATGATATGAGCGCTATCGAAGATGTGCTAGGTGGAAAAAAAGTGTCCCGGGATGAAGACGTCGAGGATGTCGATGCGTTGATTTCACAGCGGATGGACGAATTGGTTGCATATCAGGACAGAACCTACGCTGATCGCTATCGAAATCTAATAGACTACGTACGTGCAGCCGAAATAAAAATTGCTGCCAAGCCAGGAGCGTTGACCCACGCTGTCGCATGGAATTTCTACAAGCTGCTTGCCTATAAAGACGAATATGAGGTTGCGCGCCTCTATACCGACGGGCGCTTTGAAAAGCGGATAGCGGAAGTTTTTGAAGGTGATTACAAGATCGAATTCAATATGGCGCCGCCGCTTTTAGCCAGACGTGATCCGTCAAACGGACTGCCGCGCAAACGCAGTTTCGGACCATGGATGATGTTGGCATTGCGGACGCTGACAAAATTCAGGAAATTGCGCGGGGGTGTGCTGGATCCCTTTGGCTATCAGGCCGAAAGGCGCAAGGAACGCGCGATGGCATATGAATATGAACAAAAAATCACAGAAATTTGCTCACAACTCGATGGCAATAATTACCCGAATGCCATTGCGACCGCACGCATGCCTGAGGGCATTGCAGGTTATGGCTATGTTAAAGACAGGTCGATTGAAAAGCTCGAGGCAGAGGCGCGCTAGTTCCACCCCGCCGAAAATTGAGACTGGGAGTGATGCGAAGAAATTGGAAGCAGAAGAAAGCATGATAGTATGACACGAGCATTCACCACAAAAATCGAACGTCTTTCTGATGGCCTCCACGGCCCTTGGCGCAGCCCGCGCAACCTCCTGCAGGCCCAGACTTATGGCGGCCATGCATCCGTCCATGACGATGAGACTGCGCGAAAAATGGGTTTCGATGCTGCGCCTATTGAAGGGCCAACGCATTTCAGCCAGTTTATACCTCTCTGTACAGAAATTTGGGGCGACCGCTGGTTGTCCGAAGGATGTCTCTCGGTAAGTTACAAAGGTGCGGTGCTTGATGGTGAAGAGGTCATGGCCTTTATCGGCATCCCTACGGGTGACGAGCAACAACTGCCGATCTGGATGACAAAGCGGGATGGTAGTGAGGTATTGCGCGGCACTGCGTCGGTCGGTTCGAATGCGCCGGATAGTGTGCTCCAGACCAAGCTGGATCGGCTATGCGCAACGGACCCGAATCGGGTAATTTTTGGCCATGTGGAGCCAGGGGCTGTGCGCCCACGCTTTGCAGCGCGGATCAACTTTGATAGCCCTATGGGTGACCTCTATCCTTTTACGTTGCGCGATAAAAATGCAAATATCACCGAAGTTTCTGCTTATTATGAGGAAGGCAGGAAGACCCCGTGGGGCGGCCCTATTTTGCCCGTTGAAATGATTAGCGTTCTAGCGCACCATCGCGCGTTTGAAGATCCGTGGTTGCCAAGGAAAGAGACGATTGACCTGTTCGTCGATCAGGAAATTAGGATATTTGCAGGCCCCTTAATGGTGGATACTGAATATGAGATAGAAAGGACGCTTGTTGCGCTCTCGGGTAGTCGCCGGACAGAGAGTTGCTGGGTTCGGTCAGATATCTATTTGCCAACGCAGGAAAAAGTCTTGGCCAGTGTACTTTTGAATGTGGCTAGCTTTAAGGATTCCTATGCTGATTACGATCTCGAACACGCGAAGCTGAGAGGCGAGCATTAGATAATTAGAATTGTGAGCGTCGCAATAATCCGAATGTGCAGCGTTTTTTGTTAGGGCGAAGGTTTAATTAGAGCGAAGAGTCTGGTGGCGGACGGAGTGCTTAAAAATGCTCTGGTTTCTGAACTGTTTTCGACCGATTTGACTAAAGGCATGATCGGGCTGGCCGAAACTGAATTCGTTAGCAATACTGCGCTGTGGCGAATGGGTGGCCCGTATAATATTGATGATTTGTGCTTGTTTTCGGCTTGGAAGGGCGCATAGTTGGTGAATGGTCTAAAAAAGGCATGGAATGGATGTTTAACGTCCTATGGGTGATCGCGATCGAAGATGGTGCTGGAAAACCTTGCACTTGAGCTCTGTCCCGCTAGTAAGTTTCTTTAATTCAGGCAATCTAGCAAGGTAAATGAACCTCCATGGATGAAGAACTTCGGCTATTGATTCAGGACTCCGAGAGACAGAAACGGATGATGAGTCGTAAAGCGATGAACGCGCCTACAGGAATGGCTGGTGAGATTGCGGCCGAACTCGAACGGCGCATGATCCTTGGGTATTACAAAACAGGTGAAAGTCTTTCCTTCAAAAAACTTGCAGATACGTTTAACGTTAGTCGTCAACCGGTTAGCTCCGCCCTCGGGCATTTGCGCGCTTGCGGTTACGTGGAAGTGTTGCCGCAAGTCGGATGCCGTGTTGTCGAGCCATCTCGAGAGGAGATGCTGGATTTTTTCCGCGTGCACAGCGCCATTGAGGCGGTAGCCGTCGAACTCGCCGTGGAACGTAAAACCGAGGAAGAAGAGGCACAATTGGCCGCGATACAGCCCCCTCCGACTGGTGGGCTTCACAATATTGGCGAACGGACATTGTACATTCGCTATATCGATAGATTCCATGACCAGATATGGTCGATGGCGAAATCACCCTTGCTAGAGGGGCAGTTCAGCGGCCTTCGAAACTTGGCCAGCTTCTACCTATGGCAAGGCATTGATGAGCTTGCTTTTTCAGCGGCAGAAAAATTGAATGAAGAACGCCGGCAGATTGCTGCAAAGATTATCGCAGGCGATAAACAGGCAGCTGCTCGCCTAATGCACCGCCATGTTATTGGGAAACCCAAGCTAGTTTATTCCTAACCCTAATCTGAACCTCAGATATGAATTTTAGCCACGTTTTGACCCGGTCAACGCGCGCGTAAACGCGGCAGACGTGGGCCGAGCCGCCGTGGCTATTAGCGGCAAATTACCATTTGACCTTTAACATGCTGACATGCTAGAGCGTAACTGTGATACGGCTCTGTGTTGAGGAGCTATTTTTGGGGATGGGAGGTGTTGCCATGGTTGCTGTGACTGAGCTGGGATATGTAGGGTTAACGGTTTCGGATCCCGATGCCTGGAAAAAATATGCATCTGAATGCATAGGATTAGAAGTCTATGACGAAAATGAACCGGACCGTTTCTATCTGAGAATGGACAATTGGCATCACCGTTTTGTTATGCATACAGGCGCTTCTGACGATCTGGCATATATGGGATGGCGAGTTGCTGGTGAACCGGAGCTTCATGAGATGGAAGCTTTGCTTAGAGAAAATGGCGTTGAATATAGCGTCGGCACTATAGAAGAAAATGAAGAGCGCCGCGTTTTGGGTCATTTGAAGTTAAATGATCCGGCAGGAACGCCAATTGAAATTTTTTACGGCCCAAGGGTTGATTTACATCTGCCGTTTCATCCGGGTCGACGCATGCACGGTCGCTTTGTTACCAATAATGCCGGGCTTGGCCATTGTCTGATAGCGTCAACTGATCTGGCTGCGAGCTACGAATTTTACCGGATGTTAGGCCTCTCTGGTTCGATTGAATATCATCTCGGTACGCCTAATGGGGTGATCAAGCCGATCTTTATGCACTGTAATGATCGTCAGCACTCCATTGCTTTCGGTGTTCCTTCCGATGGTAAGATGCTGAACCACATGATGCTGGAATACACGCATCTTGATGATCTTGGCGCATCACATGATGTTGTTCGCAAGCGCGAAATTCCGGTGGCGCTGCAACTGGGTAAGCACGCAAATGATAAGGCGCTGACCTTTTATTCACAGACGCCTTCAGGTTGGCTAATGGAATTAGGTTGGGGCGGATGTAAGTCAGAGCCGCAGCAATCGTATCATCATCTTGACGTATTTGGGCATGGGCCAGAGGCAACAGGCGTTGGCCTCGATGTCGAACTTTGAGGCGCTTGGAATGATTGATCTTTCTGGTAAATCGGCAATCGTAACTGGCGGTGCCAGCGGTATTGGTGAGCAGACTGTGCGTAAACTAGCCGACCTGGGTGCGCGTGTAACAATTGCTGATGTCGATGAAGGCAAGGGTGCTTCACTCGCCGCCGAGTTATCGAGTGCCTATAAAGGCATATTATTCGTGCAGACTGACATTTTGAAAGAGGCTGATATCGCGGCGCTTTCGGAACATGTGTCCGATCAATTTGGCAGAATAGATATTGTGGTCAATAGTGCTGGTATTCCGCGCACGATTGCACCAGATTTTGAAGTCGTCGAAATGGATGTCAATCACTGGAACACTACGATTGCCGGACATCTAACTTCGACAATGTTGATGGCGAAATATTCTCTGCCCATCATGATTTCGGGCGGTGGCGGAAGTATTGTCAATGTCTCGTCATTGGCATCGCTTGAAGCGACTATGGATCTCGCCGCATATGGTGCCGCAAAGGCGGGGGTAAACCAGCTAACCAAAGAGATTGCTGCAACCTATGGTCGCGACAATATCAGATGCAATGCTGTCATTCCGGGTGCGGTTCTGACCGAGCGTGGTCGTAAAACAATGGGCAAGGAGATGTTTGAGCTTTTTGCAACGGAAACACCCCTTCCTCGTTTGGCGGAGCCGGAGGATTTGGCCAATGCCATCGTATTTTTTGCATCGGAAATGTCCGCGATGATTACGGGGCAGGCGTTAACAGTAGATGGCGGGATGATGACCAAACTTCCCTACTGGCTTCCCAAGATGCGGGCTAGCCGCGGCCCTTCTTTCGACGAGGCGGCAGCGCGTTATTCGCCAAAATAGCAAGAATTAGGAGAATTTCGAGAAGTCCCCCGGCGTGCAGAATTTAGATATGAAGATCTGTTCGGTTTCCTTCCAGTTTGGATTTGAGAGAAATGAAATGACAATAACAAGAGGTAGCATCATAGGGATGCTTCACGAAGACAGCGAAAGCGGACTTTTTCGCGTCAAAAGATCTGCGTTTATCGATGAAGAAATATTTGATCTCGAGATGAAGCATATTTTCGAGGGCAACTGGATATTCCTTGGTCATGAGGCCCAGATTCCGAAAAATCATGATTTTTTCACAACTTATATGGGGCGCCAGCCTGTTATCATCTCGCGTGATGGCGAAGGCAATCTGGCAGGTGTGCTGAACAGTTGTTCTCATCGTGGAGCCCAGTTGCAGGTAGAAAAATGCGGCAACGCACGGCGCATGACTTGTCCATTCCACTCTTGGACATATAATTCCTCAGGCAAATTGCTGTCTTTCGGGAATTCTCCGACCGCTGGATATGGTCCTGGTTTTCAAAAGGCAGAATTGGATCTCGTTCAGCTCCCACATTTGGAAAGCTATCGTGGGTTTATTTGGGGAAGTCTTTCTTCAGATGTAAAAAGTCTCAGTGAATTTCTCGGCGAAGCAAAGAAATTCATCGACCTCATTGTCAATCAGGATCCAAATGGTGAACTTGAGATTGTTCCAGGGCCGCAATCCTATACATTTGACGGTAACTGGAAATTGCAGACGGAAAATGGAGTCGATGGTTATCATGTGAACTCGATCCACGGAAATTATGTCGCGACCACTAAAAACCGCGTTTCCATCGACGGTGCCAATGCACGTGTGAAGCCAATGGATGTTGAGAATTTTTCAAAATACCCCGGTGGCTTTTATGCGTTCGAGAACGGCCATGTGGTACTGTGGAACCAGTCTCCTAATCCGGAAGTTCGGGCTACTTGGTTGCATCAGGATGAACTGTCAGAGAAGTACGGCGAAGATACTGCGTGGTGGATGATCAACTGCTGGCGCAACCTGTGTCTTTATCCAAATGTCTTTTTGATGGATCAGATGAGTAGCCAGATCCGAATTGTGCGGCCTATTTCAGTCGAGAAAACCGAAATTAGAACGATGTGCTTTGCGCCGAAAAGCGACACCCCTTCCGAACGGGCCAACCGCATACGGCAATATGAAGATTTTTTCAACGCAACCGGAATGGCGACGCCTGATGATGTCGCAGCATTTAACTCCAGCCAACGTGGTTTTCATGCGACGAACATGGAGTGGAGCGATGTCTCGCGTGGTTCGCTCAATATTGTTGATGGCGGCGATGAACGTGCGACTAAGTTAGGGATAGCTCCTAAGTTTACCGGGACGCAACTTCAAGATGAAGCGATATATTTGAATCAGCACCATTACTGGCAAGAACTTTTGCTCGCCGGAATGGAAGAAAATAATAAAAAGGAAACGATCATTGACTGATGCATTGTTCGTCGAAGCGACGCGTTTAGTGGAGCGCGAGGGTTGGTTGTTGGATACACGGGCATGGGATGCATGGCTCGACCTTTATCTTCCGGATGCTGAATACTGGCTACCCTGCTATCTTGAGGATGGCAGTCTAACGAGCGATCCCCAGAGCCAGATATCACTAATCTATTATGAAAGCCGTGCCGGACTAGAGGATCGCATCTATCGGATTCGTACTGACCAGTCACTAGCCTCGCGGCCGTTGCCCCGTACAGCCCATACCGTTAATATTGGTAATATATATCAAGCAGATGATGGCAGCGTTGTCGTCAATTCAAGTTGGAGTTCATTCAGCTATCGCCTTGAACAGACATATAATTTCTTTGGGACTCAGGAGCATATTCTTAAACTTGGCGATCAAGGTTTAAAAATTGCAAGCCGACGCATCCTTGTAATGAATGACAATATCCCTTGTCCGCTTGACGTCTATTCCGTTTGATATGCTAATTTAGAGCACTTCCATATTAAATATAAAAGTTCCGAAAAGTCAGCCGATCGCTGTTAGGAGAGATGAAGTAATGACCGACAACCCAGAAATAGGTGAGAGAGTATCCGCTAACGGTATTGGTACTAACTATATCTGTCAGGGGCAGGGAAGTCCGCTAATTCTCATCCATGGTTCCGGGCCAGGTGTTACCGCTTATGCTAACTGGCGAGGGGTAATCCCCCAATTTGCGGAACATTTTACGTGTTACGCGCCGGACATGGTCGGATTTGGATATACGGATTGTCCGGACGAGATTGCCGATTTTACCATCGATGTGTGGGTAGACCATATCCGCAGTTTTATGGATGCGTTGGGGATAGAGCGGGCTCATTTTATAGGCAATTCTTATGGCGGTGCATTGACGCTGGCGATGGCGACGCGCCATCCTGAACGCGTCGCCGCTATTGTGTTGATGGGCGCTGCCGGTCTGCCGTTTGAACTGACAAGGGGGCTTGATCAGGTCTGGGGTTATGAACCCTCAGTTGAGGCAATGCGCGATTTGATGAATACTTTTGCGCATGACCCGGCTCTGGTAAAAGAAGAAATCGTACGATCCAGATATGAGGCAAGCATAAGGCCAAATGCGCAGGAGAATTACTCCCGCCTTTTCCCCAAGCCGCGTCAGGAAAAACTTGACCGCCTCTGCACCGAGCCGGCTGCGTTGCAGGCGATGCAACATCCCACTTTAATCGTCCATGGGCGTGAAGATGTGATCGTGCCGGTTGAACAATCCTATAAGTTCAACGCATTAATTCCGAACAGTGAATTGCATGTTTTTGGCAATTGTGGCCATTGGACGCAGATTGAAAAGCGAGAACGCTTCGTTGAACTGGTTATTCCCTTTCTGAACGCTGTCAAAAGCTGAAGGATAAATAGATGTTACCAGGATTGATGCAGGATCGGCCTTTGTCGATCATCGACATACTTCGTTTCGCAGCTAGCGCGCACGCAACGCAGGAAATCATTTCCAAAAATGTTGATGAGCCGATGTGGCGAAGCAATTATGCTGCGTCATTTAAACGCTCTGCTCAGGCCGCACATATGCTCCAATCGCTCGGTTTGAAAACCGGCGACAGGATCAGCACTTTGGCATGGAACAACCATCGCCATTTTGAATTGTTCTTTGCTGCTCCCGGGATCGGGCTTGTTCTGCATACGGCTAATCCACGCCTTCCCGACGACCATCTAGTTTATACGATCAATCACGCGGGAAGCCGTGTGTTGCTTCTTGATCGAAACATGATCGAGATTTACAATAGAATTGCCGATCGATTGGAAACCGTCGAAAAAGTTATAACTTTAACCGATACGGCGCGAACTGAAGGCTTGTATGACGGATATGAGGCGCTGATCGCGCCATTTCCTGAGGCTTTTGACTGGCCGATGCTTGACGAGAATGCAGGCGCTTTTCTCTGTTATACTTCGGGTACGACTGGTGACCCCAAGGGCGTATTATACTCGCATCGGTCCGTCGTGCTGCACGGATTTGCGGCGGCACTTGACGGTGCATTGGGCTTCTCGGCATTTGACGTGGTGATGCCGTGCCAGTCGCTCTATCATGCTACTGCTTGGGGCCTGCCGTTTGCGGGTTGTATGGCTGGCGTTAAATTCGTTTTTCCTTGTGACAAGTTCGACGGCGCAAGTTTGCAGGAATTGATTGCCGCAGAGGGAGTAACCTTCTCTGGCGGCGTCCCAACCATCTGGACGATGTATCTCGATTACATTGAGCGGACGGGCCAAAATCCGGGATCTTTGAAGCGCGTGATTATAGGCGGTTCCGCGGTTCCGCGGGAGATGGCAGTCGATTTTGATCGGCGCGGTGTATCTGTGCAGCAAATATGGGGCATGACCGAAACATCTCCGCTAGGCGTGGTTGCGACTTCAACTCCCGCACTGGCGGAAAGAGGCCGGGAAGCTGAGCTGGATCATATCTGGACGCGTCAAGGCCGGATGATGTTCGGCATGGAAATGAAAATTGTTGATGATGATGGCAATCCGCTTCCGCACGATGGAGAGGCATCGGGCGCACTGCTTGTACGTGGGCCGTGGGTTTTGGAACGCTATTACCGCTCTGATGAAAGCGCATTGGATGCCGATGGCTGGTTTGACACGGGTGACATCTCGACGATTGACGAGCTTGGTTTCATGCGAATTACGGATCGTAAAAAGGATGTGATAAAATCCGGCGGTGAATGGATAAGTTCTATTGACCTTGAAAATATCGCGGCGGGTTGCCCCGGTGTTCGCATTGCGGCGGTTGTGGGCATATTTCATCCGAAATGGGAAGAACGGCCAATCATGCTGATCGAATGCCATGCGGGTAGCGAGGTAAGCGATGAAATAGTTCGTTCCTATCTTGAACAGCATGTTCCCAAATGGTGGATGCCTGATCGTATCTTTTTTGAAGATGTACCAATGACGGCGACTGGCAAGATTGATAAAAAGAGCATTCGCGTGCGCCATAAGGATGCGTTATGGAAAAAAGAGGACGTCAGCCAATAGCTGCCTTGCCCGGTCATGCTGATCCGCTGGTCACGATCCGCGTCCTCGCGGCAGCCAGAGAGGCCATGTAAGCTGATATGACAAAGGCCTGGAACACTGACAACGCCAGCGATTGGCTGGAACATCTGGATGCGGTTTCGATGCCGGAACTTCTGTCCCGCGCCGAAACGATGACGGTTTCAGGGCATGGAACGGTCGTAACTTACTCCCGCAAGGTCTTCATTCCGTTAACCAAATTGTGCCGGGATGTTTGCCATTATTGCACATTCGCGCATCGCCCTTCGGAACTGCCCGCACCTTTTCTTGAGCCAGAAGAAGTTCTGGAAATTGCACGCGCCGGCGAAGCGCAAGGTTGCCGGGAAGCACTGTTTACGCTGGGTGACAGGCCGGAGGACCGCTATTCGGTCGCGCGCAATTGGCTTACGGATCGCGGCTTTGCCAGCACGCTGGACTATCTGGCGCATGTGGCCGCGCTCGTGCTGAAAGAAACCGGTCTTTTGCCGCATCTTAATCCCGGCATAATGAACGCTCAGGACTATGCCATCCTGCGTCCGTTATCGGCTTCGATGGGATTGATGCTGGAAAGCAGTTCCGACCGACTTTGCGAAAAGGGGATGCCACATTATGGCTCGCCGGACAAACTTCCATCTGTCCGGCTGGAATCGATCCGCTTTGCCGGAGAGGCAGAAGTTCCGTTCACCACCGGACTTCTCATCGGAATTGGCGAAACGCGACTGGAGAGGATCGAGGCGTTGCTGGCCATCCGGGATTTGGCGGAGCGCTATGGCCATATCCAGGAAGTGATTATCCAGAATTTTCGGTCAAAGGCCGATACCCTGATGCGCGATGCGCCCGATCTGCCACTCGACGAGCATCTATGGACCATCGCCGCGGCGCGCCTGATCCTGGGGCCGGATATGACAATACAGGCCCCGCCCAATTTGCGCGACGGTTCGCTGTCCCAACTCGTTCGCGCGGGTGTGAACGACTGGGGCGGGGTATCCCCGGTAACACCTGATCATGTAAATCCGGAAGCGCCGTGGCCGCATTTGGAGAAACTGGAAACGGAAACCGAGGCGGCGGGACGCCACTTGCGTCAGCGCCTCGCCATCGGTCCCGCTTTTGCAGGCGACGTGACGCGCTGGGCCGACCCTGCGTTACAAACCGCTATCCGCCGATCAATAGATTCGCGCGGGTTGGTGCGTGAGAATAGCTGGCATCCCGGGGCAGGTGATGAAGCGCCCGAATTAATGGCGTCGATCGTCACCGGACGGGATCCCCAGATTGCAATCTCTTTGGGATTGGTTGCGCAGGGCGAAGAACTGGGGAAGGCCCAGATTGCAAGGCTGTTCACCGCTGAAGGCCGAGATTTTGACCATGTTCGGGCCTTTGCCAATGAATTGCGCGAGGACCGCGTGGGAGAGACAATCACCCATGTCGTCAACCGCAACATAAACTATACCAATACTTGCCTCTATCGTTGCGGCTTTTGTGCCTTCTCCAAAGGCAGTACACGGAGCGAGCGGGGGCCTGCCTATAATATCGACCATCAAGAAATCGCCCGCCGCACTGTGGAGGCATGGGAGCGGGGAGCAAGCGAGGTCTGTCTGCAGGGCGGCATTCACCCAAGCTATGACGGGCGCACCTATCGCGGCATAGTGGAAGCGGTCAAGGCAGCCGTTCCGCAAATGCACGTCCACGCTTTTTCGCCTTTGGAAGTGCATCATGGCGCGACGACTTTGGGCCTGTCTTACGAAGACTATCTGACTGATTTGAAAGAGGCAGGGCTGGCAACATTGCCGGGCACCGCTGCGGAAATCCTGTCGGACGATATCCGCTCTGTCATCTGTGCGGACAAGGTAAACACGCAGGAGTGGCTATCGGTCATGCGTGCGGCGCACAAAGTCGGCCTTCCATCTACCGCGACGATCATGTTCGGCCACGTCGAAACCTATGATCATTGGGCCGAGCATCTGTTGCAGTTGCGGATGCTTCAGCAGGAAACCGGCGGTTTTACGGAGTTTGTGCCGCTGCCATTCGTGCATATGGAAGCCCCCAACTGGCGCAGGGGGGAAACCCGTTCCGGTCCGACGTGGCGCGAAACCGTCTTGATGCACGCGGTGGCCCGCATCGCGCTTGACGGCGCGATATCCAATATACAAACAAGCTGGGTAAAGCTGGGGCCAGATGGCGCGGCAGCCATGCTACAATCCGGCGCGAATGATCTGGGCGGTACACTCATGGACGAATCGATTACGCGCGCGGCCGGAGGAGTGAATGGGCAGATTTTTGATGTTCCGCAAATGCAGTTGCTTGCGGACGGACTAGGCCGCCCTTTACGTGAACGCAGCACCGTCTATGGCCAGCGCTCCGGTCAATTGACCCTTGCAGGGTAAAATTAGGAAATAAATATGAGCAGCAAAATTGCCGTCATTGGCGGAACGGGAAAGCTGGGTAGCGCGTTAGCGTGGCGGCTCGCACGGGCGGGACGCAATGTGATAATCGGGTCACGCACAGCAGGCAGCGCGGCGGAGAAAGCCGCTGAGCTTGGCCACGGGCTGACAGGCATGGCCAATGCGGATGCTGCTGCTGCGGCTGATCTGGTGATCATCACTGTGCCCTTTGGTGCGCAAACGACTACGCTTGAGGATATCAAGCCGCATGTTGCCGGCAAGATTGTCGTGGATACGAGTGTTCCGCTGGTTCCACCAAAAGTGATGCGCGTGCAAATGCCTCCGGAAGGTTCCGCTGCGGCAAAGGCAGCGGCGATATTGGGCGAAGATGTACGTCTGGTTTCCGGCTTCCACAATGTTGCCGCACACAAGCTGGCTCAGGATGTCGACGTAGATTGTGACATATTGATATTTGGCGACGAGAAAGCGGCCCGTGCCGAAGTGGTTGCACTCGCTGATGCCATTGGTTTGCGCGGCGTTCATGCCGGCGCGCTGGTCAATTCGGCGGCGGCAGAAGCGATGACTTCGTTGCTCATCTTCATCAACAAATTTTATCAGGTGGACGGCGCTGGCATAAGGATTACGGGCGAATTTGGGCCCGCAGATTAACCGTGCCATGATCCAGATCCTTCCCATTGCAGGCCTGCCTGAAATTCAGCCAGGCGACCCGTTGCCGCAGATGTTGGCGGCGCGGTGCATGGAGAATGACGCCAAGCTCTTGCCTGGTGATGTGCTGGTGGTCACACAAAAAATCGTGTCCAAGGCGGAGGACCGCTTTGTCGATCCCACGAACATTACAGCGTCCCCGGAAGCGATCGCCCTTGCCGGGGAAGTGGGCAAGGATGCTGCACTGGTCGAGATTGTGTTGCAGGAATCAAGCGCGGTTGTGCGTAAGGGGCCGGGTGTCCTGATTACCCGTCACCGTCTCGGCCATGTGATGGCCAATGCCGGGATTGACGCATCCAATATTGGCGCGGGAAACGGCAACAGGCTGCTGCTTTTACCGGTCGACCCGGATGCCAGTGCGCAGCGGATCGCCGACGCGTGCGAAGCAGCTTTGGGTTTTCCTCCCGCAGTGGTGATTTCGGACAGTTTCGGCCGTCCGTGGCGGATGGGCACCGTCAATGTTGCAATAGGGGTCGCCGGCATGCCTGCCATGCTGGATCAGCGCGGCGATGCGGATCGTGACGGCCGGATCATGCAAGCAACGGATGTTGCGGTTGCCGATGCCGTGGCCGGGGCAGCCGGACTGGCAATGGGCGAGGGCGCGGAAGGCATAGCGGCCTGTATCGTGCGCGGACTGGCCTTGCCGGGCGAGGCGCAGACTAGCCATGCCATCGTCCGACCCGAAGCCGAGGATCTTTTCCGATGAGCGCGCGCTTCACCGTGCTGACAGGTGGCGTTGGCGGGGCAAAGCTGGTCGACGGGCTTTACCGCATATTGCCACAAAATAGCCTGACCGCAATCGTCAATACAGGCGATGATTTTCGCCATTTCGGCCAGCCGATTTCTCCGGATATTGATACTTTGCTCTACACGCTTTCGGGCAAATCCAACCAGGCGTTGGGATGGGGGCGCGAAGGCGAAACGTGGAATTTCATGGCTGCGCTGAAATCATTGGGCGGTGAAGACTGGTTCAATCTGGGTGACGGCGATTTGGCTCTGCACGTATTGCGCGGTATGGCGCTTTCGGCGGGCGAACCTTTGTCAGGAATCATTGCCCGCTTTGCCGAGGCATGGGATTTGCAGCTTTCCATTTTGCCGATGACCGACGACGCGGTTGCCACATGGGTCGAAACGGACGAAGGGTTGCTGCCCTTTCAACGCTATTTTGTGGAACGGCAATGCGCGCCAAAAGTGCAGGCCGTGCGTTTTGAAGGCGCGGCAGAGGCTGTTCCCGCGCCAGGGGTTGTCGCTGCGATTATGGACTGCGATACAGTCCTCGTCGCGCCGTCCAATCCTTGGCTGAGCGTTGATCCCTTGCTCGCCATACCGCAGATCAGGAAAGCTCTGGAATCGACCAAAGCACCCGTGATTGCTGTGTCTCCTTTGGTTGAAGGCAAGGCTGTAAAAGGCCCGACCGCGAAACTTATGGACGAATTGGGACTGGAAGTGACGAACCATAGCATCGCAGCCCATTACGGCAATTTGCTCGACGGATTGGTCGTGCACAACAAGGATGAAGCACCGCAATCCGTGGCGATTGCGCGCACCGATACGCTGATGAAATCACCTAAAGACCGGGAGCGGGTGGCCCGCACTGTTCTTGCACTCGCGGCGGAGTGCAGGAGGTGACCGATTGGCGGGTACTTGTGCCCATCAAGCAGGGGAATGACGGGAAATCCCGGCTGGGTTCGATGATGGGCGGTGATGCCCGGTCCGATCTTGCCGAGCGAATGGCGTCGCATGTGCTGGGGGTTTTGCGGACATGTTTTGATCCGTCCCAAATCACTATTCTTTCGCCCCGCCGTCCAGATGGCTGGAAAGGTGGGTGGTCGCAGGATGAAGCTCGCGGCCTGAATCAGGAATTGACGGCCTGGCGCGAGGATCAGGAAAATGTAGCAATTCTAATCATCCATGCTGATCTGCCATTGCTATCGGCAGAAGATGTGCGGGCGATCGTGGACGCCGCCAGTGACGGCGTGGCAATCGCGACGGATCGTACGGGGCAGGGTACCAACGCTCTGGCCATTGCAGATGGGCGGCCTTATACTTTTTGTTTTGGAGTGGACAGCCGTGCTCTCCATTGCGAGCAATATCCGCAGATGCCCGTGCTTCGACGGGAAGGGTTGATGGCCGATCTGGATACACCGGATGATGCAATATTTGTCGGTGCACGCGGGTTCGCGGTCTGAACATCCCTGCCTTTGGGAAGGTTTGACAGAGCCTTTTTCCTCGCATTGTAAGGAGCAACAAACAGACCGGGAGAGCAAGAGATGAAGCTCAACGTGAGTTTGGTGCGGGTCTTAGAGCCTGATTCAAAATGTTGTCAATGGTAGTAATATCTTGCGAGACGCCGACATCTATCGATCCAGGCAAAGGCACGCTCGACGACCCATCTTCTGGGCAAGACTTCAAAGCCTTTGGTACTATCTGACCGCTTGATGATTTCGATGGTCCAGTTTCCGTGCCCTTTGAGCGCACCACGCAATTTATCTCCGGCATATCTGCCGTCTGCAAACACATGGCGTAGCTACGGGAAGCGGAAACGGATGGCTTTGAGAACATCGACCGCGCCATCACGATCCTGAATATCTGCGGTGTGGACCATGACGTACAGCATTAGGCCAAGCGTATCGGTGATGATGTGGCGCTTGCGACCCTTCACTTTTTTACCCGCATCATAACCACATATCCCGCCGCTCTCTGTGGTTTTGACGCTCTGGCTGTCGATCACACCTGTTGATGGGCTGGCCTCGCGCCCTTCAATCTCGCGCACGCTCATCACCAGAAGTTGGTTGATCGTGCTCCACAGGCCCATGTTGCGCCACGCATAAAAATAGACGCGCACTGTCGATACCGGCGGAAAATCCCTCGACAGCATCCGCCACTGGCAACCGCTTGATGCGATGTACAGAATGGCGTTCATTACCTTGCGCAAATCCGTCGTTTGGGGTCGGCCTCCGCGCTTGGCGGGCGGTAATACCGGTTCGATAATTGCGCATTCCCGATCCGTCATGTCGCTTGAATATCCCGAACCTGTGCGCTTATACTCTTCACGAGCGGTATCATTCCAGGCCATGTGTTCCTCCATCTTCTTGACAAAGACGGTTGAATCACAAACCTATGATATCGCTCAACTACTTTTCAATCGGGCTCTCAGAGTCTCATTCAAAATTGTTCGTCATGATTTCATGTTTTTGCGAAGTGTCTGGCGATGAGTTGGATGGAGGCGATGAAGAGCCATGCTGTTGCCGATGCAATGGTCTGTTCGACGAGTATGAAATTACTCGCGATAGTTTGAAGTCAGACTCTTACAGGCGAACTATCAGAAATTTATCGTGTTTCCAAAATCCAATAATTGTAGCAATATCACCACATTTGAATAATTCTGCTACACAAGGCATTTTTACGTAGAATATCGTAAAAATGTGAGCTAAAGGCAATTTTAGTGTTCGTCGAAGAGCTAGCATGTCAGCTGGCCGCCCAGGAGGAGGAAAGAGAATGAAAATTGGTAAACTGGCACCCTGTTTGCTAGCAGGAACCGCGCTTGCAACGCCAGCATTGGCGCAAGATAGTTCCAACGCACCTGCCGATGCGTCGGTGGAGGAAAACGCAAATACCAGAGAAATCGTAGTCACCGCCCAGCGCCGCGAATCGCGCTATGTGGATGTGCCTGCCTCGATCTCCGTCGTTAGCGGCGAGCAGCTTGAAGCCGCTGGTATCAGTGGCACGCGCGACCTGCAACTTCTGACACCAGGGCTGAACATCTCGCAGCAAGGTACTTTCGTCCAGCCAACCATCCGCGGTGTCGGCACTTCCGTGACCGGTACAGGTGCGGATCCGAATGTCGCTGTTTATGTTGATGGTGTTTACATGGCGAGTCAGGGTGCGGCGCTGTTCGATTTCAACAGCGTTTCCCAGATTGAAGTTTTGAAAGGTCCGCAGGGGACGCTCTATGGTCGTAATGCCACGGGCGGTGCAATCGTGGTCTCTACGAAAGTGCCTTCGCTAACTGAAGACAGTTTAAGCGTTGAGTTTGGCTACGGGCGATTTAAAGAAGTGCGGGCCAACGGGTTCGCCAATATTGTGCTGGGTGATACGGTTGCACTTAACCTGTCTGCATATAACCGCTCAAACGATGGTTATGCTGTTAACGTTTTTACCGGCGAAGATACCTCCGTTACAAAATCGCATGGTATTCGTGGGCGGCTGCTGTTTGAACCAAGCGATAGTTTGCGTTTCATCCTGTCAGCTGGACATGTAAGTCAGGAAGATAATACTGCCTATTCTTACGTACCGATCAATGGTAATTCAGTGTTTCCTAACAGTCAGGCTGCGATTCTTGGCTTAACAGAGAAGCGCAAGGTCTCGTTGGACGATCAGCCGTATAATAAGCTGACCCTGACAACGGCCAGTTTGAACATAGACTTGAAAGGAAGCTGGGGTAATCTTTCGTCGGTTTCTGCCTTTGCCAAAACTTCTTTTCCTTTCTTGACAGATATTGACGGTACAGAAGTTAATTTGCAGACTTTTAGTGGTGATCCGCAGACAACCAAGACTTGGTCGCAAGAGATAATCTATACTAGTCCAGATATTGGACCAGTGACCTTCACCGGCGGGTTATTTTATCTGAATGAAAAATCACATACCGAGGCGAATATCAGCTCGTTCGGAACGCTCATCTTCCCACCGGATGTTTTTGCTCAAGCGGATGCCTTTGCAGCATTTATCGAGGGTACCGTAAACCTTACTGATCGCTTGCATTTGACCGCCGGAGGGCGCTATAGTACCGAAAAGAAAAAGGTGCAGACTTTTTTCGGTAATGGCGGCCCTCAGGTTGTCGATGCGTCGAAGCGTTTCAGCGATTTTACGCCGCAGGCATCGCTGCGTTATGACGTGACAGGTTCTTCGAGTGTCTACATCGCGTATAGCGAAGGTTTTAAGAGCGGCTTGTTTGACGGCGGTAATCTCGGCGATTGTCCGGTGGTCGGCCCGACCTGTCCGTTTGAAGGCACGCCCGTTCAGCCTGAAAAGGTAACGTCATATGAGGCAGGCTATAAATATAATGCTGGTCGAACTGTTATCTCGCTGGCCGGCTATTATACGGATTATAAAAATATTCAGGTGAATGCACTTGGCACGAACGTGCTTGGTGTAGCGAACCAGCAAATTTTATATAACGCTGCTAAAGCCGAAATATATGGGCTGGAAGCGTCGCTTTCCATGAAAGTTAGCGACTTCTTTAGTTTCAGCAGCGGTGCATCTTGGACCCACAGCGAATATACGGATTTCCCATTGGCTACCAAGTGGACACCAATTCTGGATTCGGCGGGCAATCCTGTTGGGGGCAACATGATTGATCCTGACCCAAGCGCGACCGGAAACGAGCTGATCCGGACGCCAGAATTTACGGGCTTTGTTTCAGGTACCTTCACTCACGAGCTTCCTGAGGGCTCGCTTGTTGCCAATGCTACGGCATCTTATAGCGACTCATTCTTCTGGCACGTGAATAACCGTTTGAAGCAGCCTTCCTTTGTGGTTGTGAATGCTTCATTGACTTGGAACGTTGACGATAACCTCAAATTTACAGTCTGGGGTGAAAACCTGACTGACGAACGTAGGTTGGTTTATCCCCGTGAAGCTAATGTTGGCGACTTTACTTCTTATTCGAAGCCAGTCAGCTATGGCGTATCGGTCGGATTTAATTTTTGATTAAACTTGGCGGGGGCGGTTCTACTGTCCCCGCCATATATTTTGGGAATAGGACATCCCGCTGGGGCGGTAGCTCCGACCATTCAGGCTCGGGCTGTTGCTATTTTTAGGAATGGTGGTTGCACCAGCAAAACCTTCCGGAGAGTATAGCCGGAGTAAATAGATTGGTATGGAGCAGCAGATGACCGTAACTTGGCCGACCCGCATGGATCATGATACTGTGGCATATTGGGAGGGGTTACGTGAAGCTAAGCTCATCCTATGTCGTTGTAGGGAATGTGAAACCTGGATACATCCACCCCGCGCGTGCTGTCCGGCCTGCTGGTCTGATGACATCGGTCATGAAAGTCCTAGTGGGCAGGCAACTCTTTTTAGCTATCTTATCCAGCCTACCGCTCCGAAACAGCCGCCTGAAGTGGTCGGCTGGGCTGAGCTGGTAGAGCAGAAAGAACTTTTCGTGGTTGCGCCTGTCGAAGGAATGTCGTTCGATAATGTGGAGATTGGGGCAAAGCTCACGCTTGGTTTTAGGGAACAAGGAGGCATAAGCCTTCCCGTTTTTTCCGCTGGAGAAGAAAAATGACTGGGCGGGGAGAAAAGGTTGCGATCGTCGGCATCGGTTCGTCAACGCTATCACGCGATGGCGGTCGTTCAGTTGGCGGGCTTGCGCTTGACGCGGTTCGGAACGCAATTATCGATTCAGGAGTGCCACGCGACAAAATTGATGGCGTTTCCGGTATATACAGTACCGACTTGCCTACGGTTTGGCCTGGTTATGTGGTCGAAAGTCTCGGGCTGAAAAACATAGTTTGGTCTAATTGCTCGTCACCTCCCTCGGCTAATACCGTGACAGAAGGGATACTCGCGGTTGCTGCTGGAGCTTGCGATTATGCAGTTTGCTATCATGCTAAGTTTCGCTGGGATATGGTTTCCGGAGCGGCGCGAAAAGATCCGTTGCGCCGCGCGCCGCGCGGGGCATTTGATCCAGCGATGACTATGCCACTGGTCGAACCTGTTGGTGTGCCTAATGGTATGTTCGCGGCAATGCAGCGCCATGCCCATGAATATGGTACGACGCGGGAGGATCTTGGCAAAATTGTTGTGAATAACAGAAACTGGGCATTGGAAAATGCAGATGCCGTGTTCCACGACGCGCCGCTTTCTATGGAAGATTATCTCGCCGCGCCGCAAATTGCGCCGCCGCTGAGTGCGCTGGATATGGATATGCCGATTGATGGGGCGATGGCGGTCGTTATCACGACTGCAGAGCGTGCGGCAGATTTGCCCAACCGCCCTGCCGTTGTAGAAGCATCATCCAATGCAATAACCGGGGGGACCGATTTCTTTTTCCGGGCCTTTGATAGCTATGCTTCATACCGCGTGCTCATAGAGCGCCTTTGGAATAAAAGCGGTTTGACGATTGAAGATATGGATGTTGTGAATATTTATGATGGCTTTTCCAGTCTGGCCCTAGAATGGATCGAGGCGGCATTTGATGTGCGAGGCGAGGCGAGTGGCTTTCTCGAAGATAGCTGGAATGCCGAAACGGGCAAACTTTCCTTTCTGGGACGAATTCCCATGAGTACGCATGGCGGCAATATTGGCGAGGGCCGCGTGCAAGGGTTTGGTCATGTTCTTGAAGCTGTTCGTCAGCTGCGCGGCACGGCGGGCACACGGCAGGTTGAGAGCGCAAAGAATGTCCTTGTGGTCAATGGTAACAATCCGGTCAATGCTGGGATGATTTTAAGCGCGGGATGACTGTCCGCCACTGCTGATTGCGTAGCGCGATTACCTAGCTGGACTGGACTTTTTAATCTTTCTGCCATAGGATATTTGGCTCCGCTCACGGGGTTAAAATATGGATTTTTCAGAATTTGGCCTTGCCGATAATCTTGTTTATGGCAGCCGCCGCATTTTTGAACGGCGATTGCGTATCCTTGAAGAAACTCAGAAGCTCATCGTCGACCAAGGCTTTGAAAAGTTCCGTATGCGTGAGCTATGCAAGCGGGCGGAGGTGGCGCCGCATACAATTTACAAGGCATTTGGAAGTCGGGAACGGCTGATCGCATTAGCGATCCGTCACCAGTTCGAATCCTTTGCGACGAATCATCCCCTAAAATATCCACGCCGCAGTTTACAAGGTGCACTGGAACGCGTGATTATCGGCCATGCAACAATGTTGAGTATGAAAGAATATGTTAAAGCAGTAACTAGCATTTACTTTTCGTTGACTGTCGATGAAGATTTGCGGGATGCCGTTGGCTATAATGTAGTCTTGACCTTGCTTCCCTGGGCCAAAAGATTGCAACAACAGGGATATCTACGCGATAGCGTAACCGCTGAAGATCTAGTGGAACAGATTATCCGTCTGAAATTCACCGTCTCGCTGGAATGGAGCAGGATGGAAATTTCCGATGAGATATTTCTTGAGAAAAAAGTTTTGGCGGTATTGAGCAGTGCAGCGGGCCTTACCGATGGCGAAGGTTATGAGAGGATCAACTTGTATCTAACCGATTTTCTGGGGCAGCGTAAGATATTTGACGAGTTTCGTGATGAAGTGAGTCAAAAGGCCATCGGAACGGCGAAGCGGAAAGATGCCTCGGTGCAAAGAGCTGCGGTGAACTGATAGCGCTCTCGTGCTTTAAGTTTGTGAGGAGTTTTTCAAAAATCCGGCCATCAATGCTGTCCTGCAATAAGCAGGTTCAAATAACAGAGATGGCCGGTTTGATCTTTTGGGAACCAAGTTAGCTTACATCTAAAACAGTCCGGAACCGTTTAGAAAATCGCGCCAGAGACTTTTAGTTCGAGTAATTCGTCCATTGTAAGTCCACTGCTCATAAGTATTTCATCGGTATGCTCGCAATGCCCAGGGGCGGGCGTCAGAACGGCAGCTTGCTCGTCAATCTGAATCGGTGCGCTGACGATTGGTAGGGACCCTTCGTCGCCACATTCTACCATTTGAATATAATTATTGGCGTTTGCTTGCTCATCTTCGACAGGATGAATGGGTGGATTAATCGCTGCCCAAGGACATTTTGCTGCCTCAAGAGCCTCGGCGATTTGCGCTAGAGTCATTGTTTCGAAGGCGCTTTCGAGTATCGCAACGCATTCCTCGCTATTGGTTGTACGGTCAGCGGAGGTGGCAAAACGCGCATCCTCAATCAAATCGGGCCGGTTGACGATTTTGCAAATGCTCGGCCAAAAACGGTCCCCTTCCAGAGCGCCGACAATGAAGTAGCGATCATCAGAAGAGCGGTAGATATTGGCGATCGGATTAGGAGCACGGGTGCGATCAAGTTGCTCTATATTGTCGGTACCGCGCGAATAGGCACCGGCTGTCGATGCCGCCATCGCCCACATACCCGAACTCAGAAGGGACACGTCGACCACGCAGCCTTTGCCCGTGCGCTCGCGCTGGTAAAGACCGGCCATGATCCCACCAGCAAGGTTCATCCCGCCTTGAATATCGCCAAAGGCTGGCCCGGGCATAAGCGCCGGGTAGCGGTTCTCATTCGACATGCCAGCAATAGCAGCGCCTGATCTTGCCCAATAGGATAGTGCATCAAAACCGGGCCTATTTGCATCAGGCCCAACCGGGCCATGACCGGTTCCGCGACCATAAATAATTCGGGGATTGCGCGCGAGAATATCTTTGGCATCAATACCCAGCTTCGCTCGAGCGGGCTGCATAAAGTTCGTAAGGAATATATCGGCCTCGTCGACTAGTGACATGAGGACCTCTAACCCTTCCGGGTTACGGATATCAATTCCGACACTGCGCTTGCCTCGGTTCATCACCTGCCACAAAACGCTAGGGCCACCGGTTCCTGGTTTGTTAATACCATAGCTAGAAAGGTTTCGCATGGGATCGGGGTTTTCAGGATGTTCAATTTTCAATACATCGGCTCCCATATCCGAAAGCACGGCCCCAGCAGCAGGCACAAACGCATAGATCGCCACCTCGATCACTTTAATTCCTGATAACACTCCATTCATAGAATTTCTCCTTCTGTATCTATATCGGTATTCCAAACGTAAAAGTCGGTGGCCGATTGTTTATAAGGCAGTCGAACTTGTATATGTAGCAATCTGGATGCTCCCAGTTTTACAAAGTTGCCGCCACTATGCCCGTGATCGATAAATCCCGCCCAAGTTTGTGACATGACTATAATGTCTGGGGCTTGATGCGGGCTTGGCTATGGAGCATTGTCAAAAATGAACCATGTGTCAAGAATATTGATACGATAGGCAATTTTGTATGCGACGCTGTGCCAGACATTCAAATATTGGCCGCCGGGCACTCGCATTTTTGGGGAAGCCCACAATGATTTTCTATATTAAGTGGGCAATAGCCTAGCCGACATGGTTCGTAGATTTAAAGGTCGCGGGCGACAATCACCTTCATGATCTCATTGGTGCCTGCCCATATCCGAAGCACGCGGGCATCGCGCCACAGCCGCGCGATTGGATATTCGGTCATATAACCATAGCCGCCATGCAGTTGAAGGCATTCGTCAAGAACCTTGAACTGTGTGTCGGTTGCCCACCATTTGCCCATAGCCGAGGATGTGTTATCGAGTGTACCATCAAGCAATTTCTGCATCAGTTGATCTACAAAAACACGTGCAATATGCGCCTGAGTCTTACACTCCGCTAGTTTGAACTGTGTATTTTGATAGTCCATTACTGCTTTGCCGAAGACCGTACGGGATTTAACATATTCAACCGTATATTGAACAGCAAGTTCCATGCTGACCACAGCGCCTAGTGTAGTCAGCATGCGTTCCCACATTAACTGATTCATAAGTTGGTAGAAGCCGCCACCCTCCTGTCCGCCAAGAAGATTTTCGTCAGGTACAAATACATCATCGAAGAATAATTCCGACGTATCCTGGGCAGGAAGGCCGATTTTTTTTAGGTTGCGTCCCCGTCTAAAGCCCTCTGCGTCGGCTTCTACCACCAGAAGCGATATCCCCTTTGAACCAGCGTCACCTGTTCGGCAAACAGTAACGATCAGATCGGCGTTCTGGCCGTTTGAGATGAAAATCTTCTGGCCGTTGACCCTGTAGCCGCCCGGAACTTTATCCGCTTTGGTTCTAATTGCTTGTAAATCTGAACCAGTTCCGGGTTCGGTCATTGCCACTGCGCCGATCAGCTCTCCGCTTGTCATTTTGGGAAGCCATTCTTTCCGGCGCTCGTCGGATGCATAGTCAAGAATATAGTGGGCCACCATGCAATGTGTGCCGATACCAACGCCGAAGCCGCCGCCCAAGCCAGCCCGTTCAACTTCTTGTGCAAGCACCGCATCATGGGCTTTACTGCCACCGCCGCCGCCAAATTCTTCTGGAATACTGGGGCAAAGTAGACCGAACTCACCCGCCTTCAACCATGCTTCTCGATTCACAATTCCGTCGTCTTCCCACTGTTCTCTGTGCGGATAAAACTCCTTTTCCAACACCCTACGGACGCTGTCTTGCAACATGACGACATCTTCACTCATCCAAGGTGAGGTGATGTTTAAGGCGGAGTTGCTCATAATGATATTCCTATAGAAAAAGAGTGTAGGACGCTGTTGGGCTATTCCTGAGTCAGTCAGAAACAAGCCTAAAGGTCCATTTGAAATGCCATTGACAGATCGCGAAGCCCGGCTTTGGGACTACCGAACCTGACAAACGTGTTTTTCTCGGTTGCCCCGATAGAGTTGTGATTACCGTCATCTGGATTCTCGATGCTGGAAGCATCACTGGGTGAATGCACTCAGCAGTGTTGTAGTAAATTCTTGCATAGCGTTATCCTTTTGTGGAAATGGAATGTCAAGCGCTTTGGGATGGCCCAATTTTCTGTCACAAGGCCTGCAATAGTGAGCCAGCATCAGTTGGCTTCGACGTTATCAGTAGGGGTGCCCATCACTCCGCAACTAGAAGGAATTTCGTCACATGGACTTTGAGTATAGCGAAAAGGTACAAGCGCTTATTGCGACACTCGAAACCTTTATGGATGAGCATGTTTATCCGATCGAACAAGAGTTTCGGATGTGGACCTCGGAGGAGGCCAATCGCTGGAAGGTTTGGCCTGGCCTTGCAGCATTGAAGGAAAAGGCGAGGGCGCTGGGCCTGTGGAACTTGTTTTTACCGTTAGAATATGGAGAAATTAGTCCTGGCCTGACCAATCTTGAATATGCACCTCTGGCTGAAGTTATGGGGCGCGTGCCATGGGCGCCGGAAATATTCAATTGCTCGGCTCCCGATACTGGTAATATGGAAGTATTGGCGAAGTTCGGAACGGAGCAGCAAAAAAGCGATTGGCTGGATCCCCTGCTTGACGGGCGTATTCGTTCCGCCTTTGTAATGACGGAACCCGGAGTGGCTTCGTCGGATGCGACCAATGTCGAAACCTCTATTGTGCGCGAGGGTGACGAATATGTCATTAATGGCCGTAAATGGTGGATATCCGGCATAATGGAGCCGGAATGCGAACTGCTGCTGGTAATGGGGAAGAGTGATCCTGAGGCGGAGCGCCATGTGCAACAGTCGACCATTATCGTGCCACGGAATACGCCGGGTGTGTCCATTGTTCGCAATCTACGTACTTTTAACAACTGGCATTCACCAGGGGGGGAATCCGAAGTTCTGTTGGACAATGTACGGGTTCCTGTGGGCAACATGATTTTGGGTGAAGGGCAGGGTTTTGAGATCGCGCAAGGTCGCCTCGGACCAGGCCGAATTCATCACTGTATGCGCTCAGTAGGGCAAGCGCAGCGTGCCCTCGAACTAATGTGTATGCGCGCTGAAAATCGCGTCGCTTTTGGTAGAAAACTATCTACTCAAGGTAGCGTCAGGCAGGATATTGCGCGCAGCTTTATCGAGATTGAGCAGGCGCGTCTGCTGACGTTGAAGGCTGCCGATGCCATGGACAGATACGGTAACAAGAAAGCTTTGGACCTGATCGCGGCGATCAAAATCGTCGCGCCGTAAATGGCTCAGACTGTTGCTGACCGGGCTATGCAAGTGCACGGAGCAATGGGCTTTTGCGATGACACGCCGATCGCAGAGGCATTTCTTGTCAACCGGTTCTTGCGGATGGCCGATGGCCCGGACGAAGTGCATATGAATCAGCTAGGCCGGCTTAAAGTCAAGCAGTATGGCGGGGCATGATATTGCGTGAGTGATCGCCCATGCGGCAACCGCCGTTAGGCGGACCGGCGCTCGCCCAGGGCGTCGCCCGCCCCGGCCCGCCCGTGAACGGCGAAATCACCTCCACCGGCGGCATCATGACTGCGCCGGCCCCCGCCGGCGACATTGAGGCCACCGCGGCGGCCAATGCCGGCATGATGGCGGCGGCCACCGTCGAGGGGCTCAGCATCGGCGCCGAAGTTCGTGATCCCCAAGGCGCCGTCGTCGGTACGGTGCAGGAAATCGATCCTGGCTCCGACAGCATGGCCGCGATGATCCAGCTGGGCTGGGACGGCAAGTCCGTCGAGGTGCCGGCCAGCTCGATCAATGTCAGCGCGGAGGGGGCTGTCACCACCCTCGGCCGGGATGAGATCTGGGTCGACGTTCGCTGATCGGCCGCTCGTCCGTGGGCGACCCCCTGGCGCGCGGCGCCAGGGTGTTGTTCCGACCCATGGGCCGGCGCCCGTTACGGGGAAAGGGACTTGGCCCCTGCGAGATGAACGGCGATAAGTCTTCCTGAAGGGAGGCTGGATGTTGCGGCCTCCTCATAACCGGCCCGATCAGCGGGCCCTCCAATGGGGAAGCACGACATGAAGGCCGCCGTTCTGCGCGAAGTGGGCAAGCCGCTTCAGATCGAAGACGTCCAGATCAACAAGCCCGGCCCGCACGAGGTGCTGATCCGCACCATGGCGGCCGGCGTCTGCCATTCCGACCTGCACTTCATCGAAGGCTCCTATCCTCACCCGCTGCCGGCCGTGCTGGGCCACGAGAGCGCCGGCATCGTCGAGCAGGTGGGTTCCGAGGTCCGCACGGTGAAGCCGGGCGACCACGTCATCACCTGCCTCTCGGCCTATTGCGGCCACTGCGAACACTGCCTCACCGGCCATATGAGCCTGTGCGTGTCTCCCGACACCAAGCGCGACAAGGATGACGAACCGCGCCTGCTGCAGAACGGCAAGGGCCTGCCGCAATTCCTCAACCTGTCGTCCTTCGCCGAACAGATGCTCATCCACGAGCATGCCTGCGTCGCCATCCGCAAGGACATGCCCTTCGATCGCGCCGCGCTCATTGGTTGCTCGGTCACCACCGGC
>NVXM01000038.1 GCA_002733865.1 Sphingopyxis sp. | reverse complement strand
GCAGCTCCAGCCGATACCGCGCCGCAGCAGGTCGTAGATGATCGGCTGCTGCCAGCCAGACCGGTCCACTTCGGGCCACCAGTCGAGCACCGGCTCCATATCATAATGGCCCCGGCAATGGCCCATCGTCAGATACAGCACCGCACCTTCGCCCATCCGCCGGATATAGAAGACCGGATGCCGGCTCTTTTTGATGTCGCTGTGGACAAAGCCGCTGATATCATCCGTGCCATTATATTCGGTGTCGAGCAGCACATCGAGTTCGGCGCGGGTCTCGACCAGATATTGTTCGTCGGTGGTTTCGAAACTGGGAATGCCCTTGACCAGCGGGTGATCCGGCTGGGCATTGTCGACGGTGAACGGAATGATTGGCGGATGGGACAGAAAGCGGGTGCCGAGCGTGTCGGCAAAGACCGGCATCTCGTCCGGCGCATCGACCAGCCCGTTTTCCAGAAATTTCAGCACGGCATTGGTGCCATGCAGGGCGAAATAGCGGCCACCGCCATTAACGAAATCCTGAATGGTTTTCTGCGCTGCCTCGCTGGGCTGCACGTCGCAGGTGTAGCTGACCAGAAAGTCGGCATTCTTGATCGCCTCGAGATTCTCATAATCCTCGAACACCCGGACGCGGATGCGATCATCCTCGGCGAGCAATTTCATCACCTCGAGCCGGGCATAATCGATATCATGATATTTGCCGGCAGCGACCAGCACGCATTTGATCGGTTTCTGGTCGGGGCGGCGTTCGGGCGCTTCGCTCATCTATTCTTTTCCTATCACGGGGTTTGTTTTGCCATCCCAATCGAGATGCATTTGGCGCATCGCCGCGAAGCCATCGATACCGGCCTGCGGGATTTGCAGATATTCGATGATCGTCCCCGGACCGCCGCCGTAATCGGCGTAAAAGGCGCCGCCGACACCGCCGGGCAGACTGACTTCCTGAATGATCTCGCCGCCCGCTTCTTTGGTGAGTGCCCTGGCGTGGTCCAGATCATCGACGATCAGGCAGAGATGCTGCACGCCCTGAAGCCCTTTTTCGCGCCAGTCCTTGAACATCGATGGTGCGTCATTGTTGGGACGGATCAGCTCGACCTGAATATCGCCCCAATAGCCGATCGCCATCGAAAACTGGATGTCCGATGGCTCGCCGCGATATTTGACATTTTCCACCTCGACCTTCTCGGTGTGGAAAAACGGACCCGCGCCCATTTTCTGCGTCCAATAATCGAGCGCCGCGTCATAATCTTCCGGCACATAGCTGATCTGCATGATCGAGCCGAGCTTGGCGAGGGTGGCTGGGCTACCGGTCATTCTTCACCGCGCCAGATTTCGGCCGAGGGGCGTTCTTCCATCATCGCTACAAAACGCGCGAGATTGTCCGTGCCATCCGGCAGGCTCCATCCGACGGTGCCGCCGAATTTGATGAAGCAGAAGGCCACCAGATCAGCCAGGCTGAGCTTGTCGTGACAGAAATAGTCCTTGTCCCCCAGCTGGCAATCCAGCCAGACCCAATGCTTGTCCGACATGGCCGATAATTCCGCCGCAGCCTCGAGGCTGACGACATTGATCCGCGGTTCGAACATCGGGCGCCCGGCTCCGCCGCGAAAGCCCATGGTCATGGGGATGGCAATCTCCTGGTCAATCCGCCGTGCCCAGCGCCGGGTTTCGGCGCGTTCCAGCGGCGTCGAACCGATCAGCACCGGTTCGGGCTGGACTTCTTCCAGATATTCGCAAATCACGGTCGATTCGGTCAGCAGGCTGCCGTCGTCCAGCTCGAGCGTTGGTGTGGTCTGCATGACGTTTTTCCGGGCATATTCTTCCGACCGGTTTTCGCCCGTGATGATGTCGAGATGGATCCGCTCCACCTCGATGTTTTTTTCCATCAGGAACATGCGCACCAGGCGAGGGTTTGGTCCCAGACTCGAATAGAGTTTCACGAAAATGCTCTCCTTTGGACATGGCAGATCAGGGCAGACTCCTATCTGCTTCTTCGCGGTGAAGATACACAGGTAAACGCCCCGGGCTATCCTCAAAAACAACAGGCAGGCTGCCATAATCACTAGTGGCAACGACTGGCCTATGCGCTAACTTGTCTCCCAAAGAATATCTGTTTTCAGGAGAAGATAATGGTCGAGACGTTAACCGGACATAATCGGTCCAACGGCATTTCCTACACCGAACTGCTGGAAGGCGACAAGGTCGCGCCGCCTGCAGTCTATATGGAAGAGTCTCCCATGGAGCCCGGAGTGACCACCGTCGAGGTCAGTCGCTACTGGAGCAAGGAAGAGCATGATCGCGAGGTCGAGCGGCTCTGGAAGCGCGTCTGGCAAATGGCTTGCCACAAGGATGACATCAAGAATGTCGGCGATACATTCGTCTATGATATTGCCGAGCTTTCGTTTCTGGTCGTCCGGGTCTCGGAAGACGAAATCAAGGCCTTCCCGAACAGCTGTATGCACCGCGGCCGGGCGATTTGCGACAGCCATAAAAAAGGTCAGAAGGCTTTGCGCTGCCCGTTCCATGGCTGGTCCTGGGAGCTGGACGGCAAGTTGAAGGAAGTGCCCTGTCAGTGGGACTTTCCTTCCGTGAGTGAAGAAACCCACAGCCTGAAGGAAGTCAAGGTTGGCGAATGGGGCGGATTTGTCTTCATCAACCCGGATCCCGATTGCGAACCGCTGGAAGATTTCCTGGGCGATATCGACCGCCATTTCCAGATTCCGTTCGAGCGGCGTTTCAAGGCGGCGCACATGATCAAACGGCTGCCTTGCAACTGGAAAATTGCCCAGGAAGCGTTTATGGAATCCTACCATGTGGTGGGCACCCATCCTGAATTGATGCCTGCATTTGCTGATGCAAACAGCAAATATGATGTCTGGCATAATTTCTCCCGGGCGATGTCCGCCCACGGTGCTCCGAGTCCGCATACCGATCTGGTCAATCCAGATCCGACGGCCTTCCCGGACGCGAAGGCTTTCAAAAGCTTCATCCATCCGATCAGCAAACACAAGTTTGAGCGGCTGGAAGAAAATCGGGTGAAGGTATCGCTGCCGAATGGCAAAAGCGGCATTTTTGATATGGATGCAAATTACATCGAAGGCGACTTGAAGTCGGCTGACCCGCATATGTGCAACTGGATCGGCGGCAAGATTGCCGAGGCTGATGAAGATATGCCGATGGTCTATACCGATGTTTCCGCCCATGCGATGCGCGACGAAGCCGCACAGGCGCGCCGCGAAGAAATGCGTCCCGTTTGGGGAGACATGGTCGACGAAATCAGCGATGCCGATCTGGTCGATGCCATTTTCTACAGCGTGTTCCCGAACATCAGTCCCTGGGCCGATTTCAACCCGATCTTTTACCGGTTCCGCCCCGATGGCGATAATCCGGAGCAGTCGCTGCACGAAGTGATGTTCATGGTCGCGCTGCCGGAAGGCGCCGAGCGGCCAGAGCCAGCGAAATGCACCTTCCTCGATCTGGACGATGACTATACCCAGGCAACTGAGTTTGGCAGCTATCTGAACAAGATTTTCAACCAGGATTATCTCAATCACAAGGCGATGCAAAAAGGGGTGAAGAGCCAGCCGAATGGCGTGTCTCTATTTGCCCAATATCAGGAATCGAAACTGCGGCATTTCCATGAGACTCTGAATCTGTGGCTGGACTCCGAAGAGGCACCAAAAAGTCCGAAGAGAAAGGCTGCCTGAGATTGGAGATAAGCGCGGCAGACGATATCCCTGATGGCTTTGAGCGAGCGAAATTTTCCAGTCCATTTCTGGATATGGCTGGTCCCTATTATGAACGCCAAGCCAAGGGATCCATCATCGTCGCGACCCGCATCAACAAGGGGCATATCAACCATATAAAGGTTGCGCATGGCGGCGTGCTGGGCACTTTGGCCGACGTCGCGCTCAGCTATCAGGTCCACCGTGCGGAGAAACCGGCGCTGCCGGTCGCGACGATGAATCTCAACACCAATTATCTGGCTGGTGCCAAGCTGGGTGACTGGGTTGAGGCTCACGCAGTGATCGACAGGATCAGCAAGCGCACCGCTTATTGCAGCGGGCGGATTGTCTGCGGTGATACGGTGCTGATGACCATGAGCGCAGTGTTCGCGATATTGCGGAAATAGCCGCTCTTTTGTGAGGCTCCGGGACTAGTCGGTCGCGCCCAGATATCCGAGCTGACCGGCCTTGAAGATGGTCTGGCCGCGATTGACGCTGTTCAACTTCTGCCCGGCACGATTGACATGATAACGGATTGTCGCGTGGCTAAGCGACAGGATCATGCTGATTTCCTTGTCCGTCTTGCCGATCGCCGCCCAGTGCAAACATTCGGCTTCGCGCTTGGACAGGATGCAATTGGCCGGCATCCGGTGTTTCTCGCGCATGGCGAGAACGTAACCGGTTACGAAACGGCTGGTGACGATTCCGAAAAAGTCGGAGTAGAGGCGGTAGGCCTCGGTCAGATCTGTGATGCCATGTTCAAGCGTCGAGAAACTGACGGCCGCGATCTGGCCAAATGGCAGATGGACGGGAATCAGGATGTGGGACTTGGATGTCTGGGATTGGGCGTAAAAATCCTGCAGATCGATCTTGTCGAGATATTCATTCGGCCAGTGGCCGTGGAATCCGTCAGCATTGCACCAGACTGGCTCGCTTTCGTAGCGGCAGGCCCGCGGCAGGGGTGAGCTGAGCGCCAGCCGGGTATCTTCCCACCAGCGCTCGCCTTCGGCCACCCAGCCGAAAACGTCCTTGTTAATCAAAATGCCGTCAGCGTCGACGAGATGCGCCTTTGAGGAAATATCGGCGGATACAGCGATCCGGAACCCATAGGACTGGGCTATTTCATTCATGGCTTCGGCAGCAGGCCGAATTTCCGCAGGATTCGTTATCGTGACACTGTCTACATTTTCCCGAAATCGTTGCCGACCGATCTCGGGAATCTCGGCGATAAAATTCTCGGCCATTCCGCTCCACTCCTTACGACGCAATTATTATTATTCGCCGTGTGTCGCGGTGTTTGGTTTTGTAGTCAACCCAACATTCCTATCAATAGTGATAGGTAATATATCTGTTTGTTAAATGCCTACTCGATTGTGCCGATCAATTCGCCGACCGGATATTCTTCACCGTCGGCCTGGACGATGATTTTCAATTTTCCGGTGGCCGGCGATTCGACTTCCTGCGTCGATTTTTCATTTTCCAGCGCGTAAATTTCCTGACCGGCCGTCACTTCTGAGCCATCTTCGACCAGCCATTCGGCGAGAATGCCGGATTCCATGCTGAAGCCCAATTTCGGTATGCGTATGTCTGTTGCCATGGTTGTTTCTACTATCCCAATATCTTGTGTACTTCGCGTTCGATATCGTCCTGGCTGAACAGCCAGGCTTTCTCGATTGCAGGTGAAAAAGGAACCGGTGCATAGCCGGAACCAACGCGCCCAACCGGAGCGCGGAGTTCTGAAAACAGCTCTTCGTGGATGCGCGACGAAATTTCCGCGCCGACGCCGAAATTCCTGACGGCTTCGTGAACCACAACCGCAGCCTTGGTCTTGGCGACGCTTTTCAGCACGGTTTCTTCATCAAATGGGGCGATGGTCCGAAGATCAACAATCTCGCAGGAGATACCGTCTTCCGCCAGTTTTTCTGCGGCGGCATGACAGCGACTGATGCTGCTGCCATATCCGATGAGCGTGATATCTGTGCCTTCGCGGGGAACAGATGCCTTGCCCAGCGGGACAGTATGATCGGCTGCCGGTGCCGGACCCTTTACAAAATAGCCCGGTGTGTTCTCGATGAAGATCACCGGGTTGGGATCCATGATCGAGGAATACAGCAGACCGTAAGCATCGGCCGGATTGGAAGCGGCGACAACCTTGAGTCCCGGAACGTGGGCCAGCCATGCTTCGAGCATGTCACTATGCTGTCCGCCTAGACCGGTGCCTGCACCAGTGGTCGTGCGAATGGTCAGCGGGACGGTGGTCTGGCCGCCTGACATGAAGCGCAGTTTCGCCGCGTGATTGACAATCTGGTCCATCGCAACGGTGATGAAGTTCATCAGCATGATTTCCGCAACGGGCTTGTAGCCAACCATTGCGGAGCCAACTGCAGCGCCGACAATCGCCTGCTCGGAGATCGGTGTCGACCGAACCCGGTCGGTGCCGAATTTTTCGGACAGGCCGAGGGTCACTTTGAACACACCGCCGCCTTGCTCATCGGCGATGTCTTCACCCATCAGGATAACTTTGGGGTCGTCCGCCATCGCTTTGGCCATCGCCATATTACAGGCTTGCGCGAACATGATGTCTTTTGGCTTTTCGGCTTTATCGCTCATGCTGCAATCTCCACGTCGAGGACATCGATGCGATATTCATCACCTGGAGGATAGGGGGTGTCCAGTGCGAATTGTGACGCTTCTTCGATAATGGCGGCATTTTTTGCTTCGATAGCGGCAACATCGGCTTCGCTGATCTGGAGGTCAAGCAGCTGCTGCCGCAAGATCGGCATCGGATCATCCTTTTTGGCCTGCTCCATTTCTTCTTTCGGAATATAATGGCTGGTGTCGCCGAGCAAGTGACCGTGGAAACGGAAGGTCATTGCCTCGATCAGCGTCGGGCCGTTACCGGCACGTGCATATTCAACGGCTTCTTTTGCCGCATTATACATGGCGCTGGCATCATTGCCGTTCACCTGCACCGAACGCATGCCAAGACCTTCGCCGCGCTGTTTTATCGAATCCGAACTGGTGGCGAAAGCCATTGGCGTGTGTTCGGAATAGAGATTATTCTGGCAGAGGAAAATGACAGGCAGTTTCCAGATCTGAGCCATGTTCAGCCCTTCGTGGAATGCGCCAATATTGGTGGCGCCGTCACCGAAGCAGCAAACCGTGACCTTTCCATCCTTGTCCAGCTGGCTGGCGAGCGCCAGCCCATTGGCGATAGGAATTCCCGAGCCAACAATCCCTGTGGTCACCATGACGCCGGTTTCAGGATGCGTGATATGCATCGGCCCGCCTTTACCCTTGCAGGTTCCGGCCATCTTGCCGGCAAATTCTGCCCAGAGGTCCTTGGAGGGGATCCCCTTCGCCAGCTGATCATGCAGGCCGCGATAGATCGTCACCAGATAATCCTCTTTGTTTACCGCTGCCATCATTGCGGAAGCCACAACTTCCTGACCGCGAACGGGATAATAGACGATTTGCAGTTGACCGGCACCGATCATCTGACGGAACTTGATGTCCGATTGCATGATCAGGTCGGCGCGAGTGAAAATATCGATGAGGACGTCTTTGTCCGCCATGTCTGTAGAGGCCAAGGCTTTGCTCCTTCATTTTGCAACCGTCTGGGGGGGTCGCTTTTGCTGAAAACTTCATAGCGTGAGCAGGCTGTCCCGCCACTATTGTTATAGGGAGTAAATCGAGAATGTCAGGTGGCGAGATCGAGCGGCCCGACGCTGCCGCAAGGCGCGTAACAGGCTGGGGCAATCGGATCAACGGCTTGCCCACCTCACAGCAGTGCCGCTTTCCTCGGGCTTTGAAGCCCGAATTCTCGTCCTCAACGCTGCACGAAGAGACGGGTCCAAAAGATGTTTCTATCCGCTAGCTATCAAAGCTGGCAGTTCGGTTGATCGAAAGAATCCGTCTAACACGCATCCAACTCTTCCAATGGAGAAAATTTATGACCGAAAATAGGCAATGGCTGATCAACGGACGGCCAAAAGGACGCGGGCTAGTGGACGACGATTTCAAGAAGGTCGTCAATCCGGTGCCGGAATGTGCCGAAGGCCATGTGCTGGTCAAAAACGAGATTCTGGGTTTCGACCCGGCGCAAAAGGGCTGGATGGAGAATATCGGCGGCTATGTTGCGCCAACAGAAATTGGCGAAGTCATGCGAGGCTCCGGCATCGGGACCGTTGTTGAATCCCGCCATCCGGATTTTTCGGCTGGCGACAAGGTCATGGGCATGCTGCGCTGGCAAGACTATGCGCATGTGCCGGGAAGTGATCTGAACAAAGTGCCGGATGATGAACTCCTTGCGGCCAATCTGGGATCTTTGGGTACCACTGGCATGACGGCTTATTTCGGCCTTTTAAAACATGGTCGGCCACAGCCGGGTGATACGGTAGTTGTTTCCGGTGCGGCTGGTGCCACCGGTTCCATGGTTGGGCAAATCGCCAAGATCGCGGGATGCCGGATTATCGGCATCGCGGGTGGCGAGGAAAAATGCAAATGGCTGACCGACGATGTCGGTTATGATGTTGCGATCGACTATAAGAATGACGATGTTCGGGCGAAGCTCAAGGAGCATTGTGCCCAGTCGATCAATGTCTTTTATGACAATGTCGGCGGCAGCATATTGAACGATGCCCTGGCTCATCTTGCCATGCACGCCCGCGTTACAATCTGCGGCGGGATTTCGCGCTATGAACAAGGCGATATGCCCGCTGGTCCCGAAAATTACTTTAACCTGATTTTCAAACGCGCCAGCATGTCCGGCTTCATTGTATCCGATTATGCCAGCGAGTTTCCTGAAGCGCAGAAGCGCATGCGGCAATGGATCAAGGAAGGCAAAATCACTTTCAAGGAAGACATCCAGGAGGGATTTGACAATATTCCAGACACTTTGAAGCGCTTGTTTGCCGGCCAGAATTTCGGAAAACAATTGCTGCGTCTGGATTAATTCGGATGGTGATATCGCTAACTAAATACGCAGTGCACGCAACGTGAAGGCTGACATATGACAGGGTTGTTACGAGGGGTGAGGTCATGAGCGATCTAGAAGAATTCCGCGCAGAAGTGCGGGCATGGCTGGAAGAAAATTGTCCGGAAGAAATGCGCGACGGGGATATCACCGCTGAAGCCCAGTGCTGGGGCGGTCGCCAATGGGAATTTCAGTCGGAAGCGCAGAAAGTCTGGTTCGAGCGGGCCTTGGCCAAGGGCTATACAGTGCCAAGTTGGCCGAAAGAATATGGCGGTGCCGGGCTTTCCGCAGAAGAAGCAAAAATTCTGGATGAGGAGCGGCAGGCGATCAATGCGCGCAAGCCGCTGAGTAATTTCGGCATATCGATGCTCGGCCCCGCATTGCTGGCCTATGGAACGCATGAGCAGAAGGCTCAGCATCTGACAGCGATAGCCCGCGGAGAAATCCGTTGGTGCCAGGGATATTCCGAGCCCGGTGCCGGATCGGATCTTGCCTCTCTCAAGACCAAATGTGAGGACAAGGGCGATCACTGGTTGATCAATGGTCAGAAAATATGGACATCCAACGCGGATGTTTCAGACTGGATATTCTGTCTGGTGCGCACCGATTTCGATGCGCCTAAGCATCAGGGTATCACGTTCATTCTGATCGATATGGCAAGCGAGGGCATCAGCGTGAAGCCGATCGTGCTGATCTCCGGCCATTCTCCTTTTTGTGAAACGTTCTTTGACGATGTTAAAGTGCCGAAAAGCTACGGCGAAGGCAATCCGTCGGTCGTCGGGGAAGTCAATCGTGGGTGGGATGTCGCGAAAAACCTGCTGGTGCATGAGCGCGGCATGCTCGGTACGATGTCACCGCTTCGGGGGACCTCGGGGCCAGAAAGTCTTGGTAAATTTGCTGCCGACCAGATCGGGCTGGATGCGGAAGGCCGCGTCGCGGACTCGGCGCTCCGGCAACGGATTGCGCAGGCCGAGCTCGACAATTGGGCTTATAATCTGACGGTCGAGCGGATGACCGATGAGGCCAATGCGGGAAATGGCCTCGGAGCCAAATCCTCGATGCTGAAATATGTCGCGTCGGAGCTTACCAAACGTGGTACCGAACTGCGGATGGATATCGAGGGAACGGCTGGGGCTACCATCGGAGCCGAAGGCATAGAATATGGCAGTCTCGCCAATAACTGGCTTTATAACAGAGCCTATTCGATCCTCGGCGGGACCACCGAGGTCCAGTTGAACATCATTTCCAAGCGCGTCTTAGGATTGCCGAGCCAATAGGGCGAATGAACATGCCGCTTATACTTAACGAAGAACAGGAAATGCTGCAGGATGCAGCGCAAGGTTTCCTAGCAGAAAAAGCCCCTGTCGCTGCCTTTCGCATGGTTCGCGACAACAAGCCGGCCGACGGTTTTTGCCGCAAGCTCTGGGCTGAGATGGCCGAAATGGGCTGGGCCGGGATTATCGTCGACGAAGATCACGGCGGCAGCGGCTTCGGCTATGTTGGTGCGGGTGTGTTGGCGGAGCAGATGGGCCGGAACCTGACGGCTTCACCCTTCTTCTCGACGTCCGTCCTGGGTGCCACGGCGATTCAGCAATATGGGACGAAAAAACAGCAGGAAGAAAATCTGGCCGCGATCAGTGGCGGCGACCGGTTGTTTGCTCTTGCCGTGGATGAAGGCCCGCGGCACAATCCTAGCCGCATTGCATTTTCGGCCCAGTCATCGGGCAATGGTTTTGTCCTTTCCGGTACGAAGACGTTTGTCGCCGATGGCCATGTGGCCGACAAGCTGATCATCGCCGCGCGAACGTCGGGCGATGAGAATGATATTCATGGTATCACCTTATTTCTGGTGGACGCAGATGCGCCGGAAATCGACCGCGAGCTGACGCCCATGGTCGACAGCCGCAACGCCGCCAATATCTCGGTCGATGGGCTTGAGGTCACCGGCGATGATATATTGGGTGAGCTGGACGAGGGATATGCCGCGCTGGAAGGCATATTGTCGGCCGGTCGCGCTGTTCTTGGTGCCGAAATGTCCGGCTGCGCGCAGCAAGTCTTTGACGTTACGACGGACTATCTCAAGGAACGCGAGCAATTCGGCCAGAAAATCGGTTCTTTTCAGGGGCTGCAGCACCGGGCCGCGCATTTGGCGACTGAAATCGAGATGATGAAATCCGCGGTACTGAAGTCGCTCAAGGATTTGGATGAAGATTTCGAAAATGCGAGCATGACCTGTTCGCTGGCCAAGGCCAAGACCGGCCAGGTCGCACAGCTTGCGACCAAGGAAGCGATCCAGATGCATGGCGGCATTGGTGTTACCGATGAATATGATGTGGGCCTGTATTTCAAGCGCGTCCATGTCGCACAACAGATGTTTGGCGATGCCGGGTTCCACAGCGATCGCTGGGCAAAAAATTCCGGTTTTTGATAAGTTGCGAGGCGACCTAGCCGTCCTTGACGGTTATGTTGGTCGGGCCAAGATGGGCGGTCATCTTGGCAACCTTTCCCGCTTCATCAAACTCGAAAATATCGATGACTTCGACGATTATGGTGGGGCCGTCGACCCTGGTGATTTCGCCCCGGAATGGGAAGGCAGCGGCCTTGGCCGAAATCCGGACAGGTCCGGTCAGTTCGACTTTTGCGCCACCGGCAAACGCCTTGGTATAGAATTTCAGAATGTCGTCACCGCTCTTGGGCTCGGTGCCAACCGGATCCTCTATCACGGCATTATCGGCATAAAGCTCCATGACGGCCGCCATGTCGCCGGCGTTGATCGCCGCCAGATAGCGGTCAACAGTTTGCTGCATATGTTCCGGTGTGAGCATGGCATATCCTTTAGGTGCGAGATAGGGCGAAACTAGATTGCCGGGGTAGCAGTGACTTCTGCTGAATTAGATAGGAGATGAAGATGGTGGGTCAATTGGACGGGAAAGTGGCAATCGTCACGGGCGGTGCCTCCGGCATCGGAGCAGCCACCGTCAAACGCTTTGTCGAGGAGGGGGCCAAGCTACTTTCCACCGACGTGCAGGAATCGCTGGGCCAGTCCGTGGCGGACGAGGCGGGGGCTTTATTCATGGTTCAGGACGTCTCGGATGCCGAAGCCTGGGATCGGGTGATGGCCAAAGTCAAAGCCGAATTCGGACGACTGGACATATTGGTCAACAATGCCGGGATTGTGATCGGCAGGAATATCGAAGATGTCGATCTGGAAAGCTGGCATCATCTGCTCGGCATCAACCTTACTGGCGTGATGCTTGGCTGCCAGAAAGCGATTGCTTTAATGAAGCAAAATCCCGGCGGTTCTTCCGGTTCGATCATCAATATCGCTTCGACCAGCGCCTTCGCAGCGCTTCCCAGCGACGTAACCTACACAGCGTCCAAAAGCGCCGTGCGCATGTTGTCCAAGTCGGTCGCCGTCCATTGCGCTCAGAACGAGCTCAATATCCGCTGCAACAATCTGGTTCCCGGTGCCACCCATACCGGAATCATCGACACCGCAGCCAAGACCGTCCCCGGCATGGTGGAAATGGCTGCAGCAATGTCGCCGCTGAAACGGATCGGGCAGGGCAGTGACCTTGCGGCTGCCGCCGTTTTCCTCGGCAGCGATGACAGCAGTTTTGTGACCGGCAGCGATCTGCTGGTCGATGGCGGCATGCTGGCCGTGCATCCGGGCTATTGAATCGCAGCGGCAGATAAGGGCCAGTGATCCTAGCCGTTTTGGCAGTTATTGGCGGGCCGCTTTCCCTCTTATAGAAACTGCAGAAAAGGGAGAGATCTTTGTGAGCGCACAGCCGATTGCCGACAATCTGTTTACCGAGGATATGAACGCACTGATCGGTGCGCGGAACCGGGAAACCGGGCATATCTTCTTTCCACTGCCACTGACGCCGGATGATAATATCGAGCCAATCCGGCTGGCGTCTCGCGGCACGGTCTGGACCTATACGATCCAGCGCTTTCCCCCGAAGGAGCCCTATGCCGGACCGACCGATCCGGAAAAATTCAAGCCCTATGCGGTCGCCTATGTCAGCCTGCCGGGGCAGACCATGGTGGAATCGCGCCTCACCGACATTAACGTGGACGATGTCGAAATCGGCATGGAGGTGGAACTGACCGCGATCCCGCTCGATCCGGATGCCCCGCCTGAGGAGCAAAAACTCATTCACGCCTTCAAGCCTGTCCAAGGAGAATAATCATGTCAGATGTTTGTATCGTAGGAGCAGGGATTCACCCGTTCGGCCGCACCGAAGGACGCGACGGCATGGATCAGGGCATTTTCGCGGTGAAGCAGGCCCTGGCCGACAGCGGCATCGAGTGGAAGGACGTCGAATTTGCCTTTGGTGGCTCGGCAGCGTCCGGCAATGCCGACAATATGGTGTCCCAGCTTGGCCTGACCGGGATCCAGTTCATCAACGTCTCGAACGGCTGCGCCACCGGCGGATCGGCGCTCAACGCCGCGGTGAGCGCGATCAAGTCGGGCGAATATGAAATGGGGATGGCGGTCGGCTTCGACAAGCATCCGCGTGGTGCCTTCAACGCTGACCCGTCCTCCTACGGTCTGCCCAACTGGTATGGCGAAGCTGGCTACATGCTGACCGTGCAGTTTTTCGGCGCGAAGATCATGCGCTATCTGCACGAGCATGATATCAGCCGGGAAACGCTCGGACGGGTCGCGGAAAAGGCGTTCCGCAACGGCGTCAAAACCGATCACGCATGGCGGCGCAGCGAGGTTGATCTGGAAACCATCATGAACGCGCCGATGATTTGCGATCCTTTGACCAAATATATGTTCTGCTCGCCTGCGGAAGGCGCAGTGGCGCTGATCCTGGCAAGCGAGAAAAAAGCGCGGGAACTGGGTGTTCCGATCATCCGGCTGAAGTCCTCGGTGATGCGCACCCGGCCACCCGGATCGTTCGAGGTATTTGCCGCTTCGATCGACAACGAGCGCGGCGGGACGGCGACCGAGATCGCCTCGAAGGCGGCGTTCGAACAGGCCGGCATGGGTCCCGAAGATATCGATATCGCTCAGCTGCAGGACACGGAGTCCGGCGCTGAGATCATGCATATGGCCGAGAATGGTTTCTGCAAGCCGGGCGAGCAGGAGCAGTGGCTGCTGGAAGGGTGGAGCGATATCAGCGGCAAATTGCCGATCAACACCGACGGCGGTTGCCTTGCCTGCGGCGAGCCGATCGGCGCATCCGGCCTGCGGCAGGTCTACGAGAATGTCGTGCAGCTGCGCGGCACCGCAGGCGCCCGGCAAGTGCCGGGAGATCCGAAGACCGCCTATACCCAAGTCTATGGCGCGCCGGGCGTTTCTGCCGTAACGATTCTCCAAAGATAGGAGATCCAATGACCAAGGAAATCAGCGCCGAGGCGCGTGACATAGCCGAGCGGGTGGAGACATTCGTCCGCGACAAGATTTTTGCCTATGAAAAGGACGAGCGCTGCGAGGACCATGGTCCGACCGATGAACTGGCCCAGGAAATGCGCGTTCTGGCAAAGGAAGCGGGCATCCTGACGCCGCATATCCGCGAGGATGGCAGCCATCTCACCCATCTTGAGACCGCGCTGGTGTTGCGCAAGTCCGGCCTGTCGCCGCTCGGCCCGCTGGCGGTGAACACGTTCGCGCCGGACGAGGGCAATATGTATCTGCTCGGCAAATGCGCGTCGCCGGAGCAGAAGGAGCGTTTTCTGGAGCCGCTGGTTTCCGGCGTGGCGCGTTCCGCTTTTTTCATGACCGAACCGGCCAGCGAAAATGGTGCCGGTTCGGATCCGATGATGATGCAGACGACCGCAAAGCCGGATGGCAATCACTGGGTGATCAATGGTCGCAAGACCTTCATCACCGGTGCCAAGGGCGCGAAAGTCGGTATCATCATGGCCAAGTCGGAAGAAGGGGCGACGATGTTTCTCGTCGACCTTCCCGATCCTGCGATCAAGATCGAACGGGTGCTGGACACGATCGACAGCTCGATGCCGGGAAGCCATTCGGTGGTCCATATCGATAATCTTCGCGTTCCGGCGGACCAGATGCTGGGTGAAAGCGGCGAGGGCTTCAAATATGCGCAGGTGCGTCTGTCGCCAGCGCGCCTGACCCACTGCATGCGCTGGCTCGGCAGCTGTGACCGCGCGCAGGAAATCGCCATCGACTATGCCTGCAAACGCCAGGCTTTCGGCAAACCGCTGATCGACCATGAAGGCGTCGGCTTCATGCTGGCGCAGAACCAGATCGATCTCAAGCAGGCGGAACTGATGATCGACTGGTGCGCCAAGGTGCTCGATACCGGCGCGCTGGGTACGACCGAAAGCTCGATGGCCAAGGTCGCCGTTTCCGAGGCCCTGTTCCGCATTGCCGACAATTGCGTCCAGGTGATGGGCGGCACCGGCCTCAGCCGCGATACTGTGGTCGAGCAGGTATTCCGCGAAGTGCGCGCGTTCCGGGTCTATGATGGTCCGACCGAAGTACATAAATGGTCGCTGGCCAAGAAGATCAAGAAATCCCAGAAAATCGCGAACGAAGGATAATCCATGACCACAAATCGCAAATTCACGCTCGTCAGTCGCCCGGTAGGCGAACCAAAAGAAAGCGATTTTGCGCTGGTCGAGGAGGAAGTGCCGGAACTGTCCGACGGCGCATTTCTGGTCCGCAATCACTATATCTCGCTGGACCCGGCGCAGCGCGGCTGGATGAGCGATGCGGAAAGCTATATGCCGCCGATCGCACTTGGTGCTGCGGTTACCGCCAGCACGGTCGGCAGAGTTGCCGAATCAAAGAACCCCGATTTTCCGGTCGGACAATGGGTTGTGGGTCTTGGGGCGATGGAGGAATATTCTGTTGTTCAAGCCGGCGGCTTTACTTCCCCGGTCGACGCCTCGCTCGTGCCGTCGCCCACCAATTTCCTGTCGGTCCTCGGTGCGGTCGGGATGACCGCCTATTTTGGCATGATCGATGATGCCAAGCCGAAAGCGGGAGAAACCCTGTTGGTGACCGGTGCTGCTGGGGCGGTCGGTTCGCTGGTCGGCCAGATCGGCAAGATCAAGGGCTGCCGCGTGGTCGGCATTGCTGGCGGCGCTGAGAAATGCGCGCGGCTGGTGGATGATTATGGTTTTGATGCTGCGATTGATTATCGCGGCAAGAGTCAGGCTGATCTCGAAAAGGAAATCGCAGACGCCGCTCCGGATGGTGTCGACATTATCTGGGAAAATGTCGGCGGCGAGATTCTCGATGCCGGCATTACCGCGATCAACGAACATGGCCGGGTCGTATTGTGCGGTCTGATCAGCGAATATAACAGCCCGGAACCGGTCGGCATCCGCAACCTCTGGTATCTGATCTCGCGGCAGGCGACGATCAAGGGCTTCCTGGTCCGCGACTATCCGCCGCGCTTTGGCGAGGGCATTGCCGAAATGGGCAAATGGCTCGCCGAGGGCAAGCTCAAGCATGACGAGGATATCGATCGCGGCATTGAAAACAGCTATGCTGCGTTCATGAAGCTGTTTTCCGGCGCCAATCAGGGCAAGATGATTCTGGACGTTTCGCCAGCAGATTAGAAGGAGAGATTGATCATGGCAGACAGCAAACAACAGGTTCTCGCCTTTATCGATGCCTGGAACCGGCTGGATTATGACGCGATTTACGCGGCCATGACCGACGATATATTCTATCACAATATTCCGATGGAACCCTGCGTCGGTATCGACGCGGTCAGGGCTTTTTTCGAAGGCTCCGGCATGGGATCCGATGGCGCCGAATGGATCGTCCATCATATTGTCGCCGAGGGCGATACCGTGCTGACCGAGCGCACCGACAAGTTCCGGATCAACGGCCAGTGGATTGCCATCCGGGTGATGGGCACATTTGAAATGCGCGACGGCAAGATCGCGAAATGGCGCGACTATTTCGATCTCGCCGAATTCCAGAACCAGATGGCCGCTGCAATGGGCGGCAGCGCCGCTTGAGCTCAGGCCGGTTTGTAAAGCGCGCCGTTGTCGACCGGATATTCACCGGCCGTCATGAAACGCGATTCATCGCTCGCCAGATAGACGCATAAGGCTGCCACGTCATTGGGGTGTCCCAGATCACCCAGCGGAATCATCCCCGTTGCGGGCGTGGCTGCGCCTCCGGCACCGACCGATTCCTGTCGCACCATCGGCGTGTCTATGCCCGCGGGATGAAGGCTGTTGCAGCGGATCGGATAATTTTGCTCCTTGCAATGCAAGGCAACGGATTTCGTCATCGAACGCACGCCGCCTTTGGCTGCACTATAGGCGACAAACGGAGAATAGCCCTGCAAGGCGGCCATGGAACTGAGATTGATGATCGAGCTTGGCTGGTCGTTGGATTTCATCGCCTTGACTGCCGCCCGGCATCCCAGAAACACGCCGTCGAGCATCACCGAAGTCTGTTTGCGAAACAGTTCAAGCGAGCAATCCTCGATCGTACCGGGAATGACCAGCCCGGCGTTGTTGACCAGAATATGCGGAGATCCAAATGCGTCGGTCGTCGCCTGCATGATATCGTCCCACAATTTTTCTTCGGCTACGTCCTGCTGCAAGGCGATTGCGTCGGGGCCAATGGCTTCCGCGACTTTCTTGACACTTTCGAGATCGAGGTCAGTCAGCACGAGCCGTGCGCCTTCCTCTGCAAAGGCTTCGCTGATTGCTTTTCCGAGGCCCGAACCTGCTCCCGTCACAATTGCGATTTTTCCTGTAAGGCGACTCATTTTCTCTCTCCTGTGCTCGACCAATAGATCGCTATAGGCTGGCCGATCCGGTTCGACGCAATTCCTATTATGGTTAGCCGCCCTGACGATTAACGGCAGAAGCCGACCAAATGTTGCGGAAAGAGCACAGTTTTCAATATTTGCTATCAAATTGGCTAGCAGAGCGAGAGGGAACTCACGCTTAGATTAAATCCATAACAAGGCGGAGAAAACCGCCAGATTTGAATTAGGTCACGACCAAACCTGTCGGGCCAATTTTGGGAGAGAGTAATGACCAGATATACCTCACGCTACAAAACCGACTTGAAAAGCACGGCGATCAGATCTCTGTTATTGGGGTCTGCAGCGGCAATGGCTTGTTCCGGTCTTGCCTCGCCCGCGTTGGCGCAAGATGCCGATGAAATCAATGAAACCGCGATCATTACCGTTATCGCACGGAAACAGACGGAAACGTTGCAGGAAGTTCCGGTTACGGTGACCGCAATTGGCGGCGATACGCTGGAAAAATTCCAGGTCAATGAAATTGCCGATGTGGTGAGCCGGGTACCTGCGCTGAATGTGCAAGTCGGCGGTTCCGGATCGGGCGGCCAAATCAGCCTGCGCGGTGTCGGTTCGTCCAACATTTCGGCAGCCTTCGACTCTGCCGTGGCTTTTGACTTTGACGGCGTGCAGGTGAGCACGATGCGCATGGTCCAGGCAGGCTTTTTCGATGTCCAGCAAATCGATGTTCTAAAAGGACCGCAGTCCCTGTTCTTCGGTAAGAGCGCCTCGGCCGGCGTGATCTCGATCCGTTCGGCCAATCCTACCCAGGAATGGGAAATGGCTGGCAAGGCCTCCTACGAGTTCGAGGAAAAAGGATATACGATCGGCGGCCATATTTCTGGCCCGATCAGCGATACGCTCGGGGTCCGCGTAGCAGCCCAGTATCAGGATATCGAAGATTATGTGGACCTGGCGCCGGGCACCGCCGCTTTTAATCCGGATGGCACAATCAGGAACAGCAGGGGCCTGAAAAATTTCATTGGCCGCGTGACTTTGCAGTGGGATCCCGCTGATAATTTCAGCGCCAATTTGAAGCTGAACTACGTCAAGAACAAGAATGATGGCGCCATCGGGCATTCCGACATCAACTGCGGCCCAAATGGTGTTGCAGACCCCGTCTATCTGCTCAGCGGCGGTCTGGTTATTCCTTCAAACGCAGATTGTAACGATCGCGATGGCCTGTATCACACGTCAGACGGTGCACCTGCTCTGACAAGCCAGGTTCCTGATGGATCGGCAGGAAAGCCACGATTCCAAAATGGGATCCCCTTCGGCGAAACCGACATTTTCTTCGGCCGCTTGAGATGGGATCTGGACCTGTCTGATACCCTGACCTTGTCCTCGGTCTCCGGCTACCTCAGCCTCGACGCGGTCGACACCGATTGCTACGCCTATGTCGGTCAATTTTCTCCGACCTTGCCAGCGAATTCCGGGTGTAGCGATCCGGCGAACAAGACCGAACAATTTACTCAAGAGCTTCGCATCGCAAGCGATTTTGACGGCATGTTCAATTTCATGATCGGCGCATTTTATGAAGATCGCGATATTGATTTCAATACCTCCCAGCAGGGTGTCAATATCTCGTTCGTGGGCCCGGACCCGGTAACGGGTAACACCTACGACTGGTATAAAAAGCAGAATACGAAAACCGAAGCCTTGTCGTTTTTTGCCAGCGCAACCCTGGACCTGACTGAGCAGTTGGAACTCTCAGGCGGCGTGCGTTGGACGGATGAGAAAAAGGTTTCGCGTATCTCGGTGCCTTATGTTCATACCTTCCTGTCTTCGACCCCAGCGTTTATCAGTAGCGGTTTCTTCTCGGGTCCGATTACATTCAAGGACTCCAATTTCTCGCCGGAAGTCTCGATAAAATATCAGGCCACGCCGGATATCAATATCTACGGTGCGTTTAAAACCGGCTTTAAGTCGGGCGGTATCGACAACAGCGCGCTGCCATCCAACAGCTTGCTGGGTTTCAACGATCCCGATCCGGCTGTTCGCCAAGCGGTTGCCGATTCTCTCAAGTTCGAATCGGAAACAGGCCTTGGTGGTGAAGTAGGCGTCAAAGCGCAGTTTGCTGACCGGACCGTGACGCTCAACACTTCGCTCTTCTATTATGTCTTCGATGACCTCCAGGTGCAAAATTTCGATGCTGCTACTGTCCAGTTCCAAACCTTCAATGCCAGTCAGCTAACCAGTAAGGGCGTTGATGTGGAATGGGGATGGCGGACGCCGCTCGACGGTTTGAACTTCTCCGGTTCATTCGCTTATACGGATGCTAAATTTACCGCTCCGTTCGTGACAACCTCGGGCGAAGATCTTGACGGTCGAGCAGCTGCGCGGGCTCCAAAATTTGCAGCCAATGCTGCGTTTGACTGGTCCGTTCCGATGGGCGATTCCATCGAGCTGGGGCTGAATGGCAACTTGCAATATAGCAGTTCCTATTTCACCAATGAAGACTCGCTGACCGATCTCAAGCAAGACAGTTATGTGTCCGTTGACGGAGCGATCTCGGTTGGTGATCCCGACGGGAAGTGGAAATTGTCGCTCATCGGTGTCAACCTGACGGACAAGCTCTGGGTCAACACCAGCGGCGGACGTCCATTTCTGGAGCCCGGTGTAGGCGATGACCTTATCGTGACCCAGAACCGCGGTCGTCAGGTCTTTGTGGAAGCCGCCTTCAAGTTCTGATCAATCTCCCGTTGATCAAAAATGGGCCGGGTTAGCGCGAGCTAGACCCGGCCTTTCTTTTATTTGCCCGATCGGTGGCGAAAATAGCGAAAGTGACAGTGGCAGGCACTAACTGACCTGCTAATCGCCGCACCATGACGGCGGCGCAAGACCGCATGATTTTGGATGTACCTCGGATTTAACGCTGAGGTATTTTTTTTGGAGAAAATGATGACTGCACAATCGACACGTCTCGATAATATTCGCCCTCGCAAATCCGTCCAGGGACTGCTGCTGGGAACGGCAGCGAGTTTGGCTTTTGCCGGAATCGCGACCACTGCCCATGCGCAGGACGCGGTTGATGAAATCGATGAATCCAATGTCATTACCGTTGTCGCTCGTAAGCAGACGGAAACGCTGCAGGAAGTGCCGGTGACCGTTACGGCAATCGGTGGCGACACGCTCGAGAAATTTCAGGTCAATGAAATTGCCGATGTGGTAAGCCGCGTACCTGCGCTGAATGTGCAGGTTGGCGGTTCCGGATCCGGCGGTCAGATCAGTTTGCGCGGTGTCGGCTCGTCCAACATTTCGGCGTCCTTCGATTCCGCTGTCGCTTTTGACTTCGACGGTGTCCAGGTTAGCACCATGCGGATCGTACAGGCCGGCTTTTTTGACGTTGAACAGATTGATGTTCTGAAAGGCCCGCAATCTCTTTTCTTCGGAAAAAGTGCGTCTGCTGGCGTGTTTGCCATTCGGTCTGCCAACCCTACCCGGGATTGGGAAATGGCTGGCAAAGCGTCCTATGAATTTGAAGAAAAAGGATACACGGTTGGCGGACATATTTCCGGTCCGATCAGCGACACGCTCGGTATCCGGGTCGCTGCGCAATATCAGGACATCGAAGATTATGTGAAGCTTGCTCCGGGCACCCCGGCTTTCAATCCCGATGGCACAATCCGGGACTCGCGGGGCATCAGCAGTTTTGTGAGCCGCGTGACGTTGCAGTGGGATCCTGCTGACAATTTCAATGCCAATCTGAAGCTCAACTATATCAAGAACAAGAACGATGGCGCGGTCGGCCATACCGATATCAACTGCGGCGCGAATGGCGTTGCAGATCCGGTATATCTGCTGAGCGGCGCAGTGGTCATCCCGTCCAACGCGGATTGTAACTCCAAGGATGGTCTTTATCACACGTCGGATCCGGCTGCAGCCTTGGCTGCCAATGTTCCGACCGGATCGGGCGGTGATCCGCGTTTTGAAAATGGCGTACCCTATGGCGATACCGAGATTTTCTTTGGCCGGTTGAAATGGGATCTGGATCTTTCCGATTACCTGACTCTCTCTTCGGTTTCCGGCTATCTCAGCCTCGATGCGATCGATACCGACTGCTATGCCTATGTCGGACAGTTCGCGAACGGTGCTCCGGGCAATGCAGGTTGCAGCGATCCGGTAAACAAGACGGAACAGTTCACTCAGGAACTGCGCGTTACGAGCGATCTGGACGGTATGTTCAACTTCATGGTCGGGGCGTTTTACGAAACCCGGGATATCGATTTCAACACCTCGCAGCAGGGCGTAAATATCTCGTTCCTTGGCGCTGATCCGGTAACCGGTTTCACTTACGACTGGTATAAGAAGCAGAACACCAAGACCGAGGCCCTGTCGTTCTTTGCCAGTGCAACGCTTGCCTTTACGGATCAGCTGGAGCTTTCCGGTGGTGTGCGCTGGACCGATGAAAAGAAGGTGTCGAGAATCAGTGTTCCTTATGTTCACACCTTCCTGTCTTCGACCCCGGCATTCATCAACAGCGGCTTCTTCTCGGGTCCCATTACCTTCAAGGACTCAAACTTCTCGCCGGAGGTCTCGATCAAATATCAGGCCACGCCCGACGTTAACCTTTATGCCGCCTTCAAGACCGGATTCAAATCGGGCGGCATCGACAACAGTGCTCTGCCATCGAACAGCTTGCTCGGATTCAATGATCCGGATCCGGCGGTGCGGGCAGCAGTTGCTGACTCGCTGAAGTTCAAATCGGAAACCGGTCTCGGCGGCGAAGTGGGCGTCAAGGCGCAGTTCGCGGACCGCAGCTTTACCCTGAACACATCGCTTTTCTACTATGTCTTCGATGATCTTCAGGTGCAGACGTTCGATGCTGCTGCGGTTCAGTTCCTGACCTTCAACGCCAGCCAGCTGACCAGCCAGGGTGTCGATGTCGAATGGGGATGGCGTACTCCGGTAGAGGGTCTGAACCTGTCCGGTTCGCTGGCCTACACCGACGCCGAATTCACGGCACCCTTCGTCACAACGTCCGGCCAGGATTTGAATGGTCGTCAAGCCGCGCGCGCTCCGAAATTTTCGGGCAACGCTGCTTTCGACTGGACGATCCCGATGGGCGATGCGCTGGAGTTGGGCCTGAACGGAAACGTGCAATATAGCGGATCCTATTTCACCAACGAAGACTCGCTGAACGACCTTCGCCAGGACAGCTATGTGTCCTTCGATGGTTCGGTCTCGGTCGGTGATCCCGACGGCAAATGGAAATTGTCGCTGATCGGTGTTAACCTTACCGACAAGATCTGGAACAACACCAGCAGTGGTCGTCCATTCCTGCAGCCAGGTGTCGGCGATGATCTCGTCGTCACCCAGAACCGCGGCCGCCAGGTATTTGTGGAAGCCGCCTTCAAATTCTAATTATCCTCCCGTGGATCGAACTGGGCCGGACTAGCGCATGCTATGTCCGGCCTTTTTTTGATCTCTGTCTCACACGGGATACCCATAGTGAGAGTAGTGTGCTGCCAGCGGTGGGTTAATATGGGCAACGAACAACAACTAGCTTGAGGAGAAACTTGATGGGACGTCTGGAAGGAAAAAAAGCGGTCATTCTTGGAGCCGCTGGTAAAGGCAATATGGGACAGGTGATTGCCCAGAGATTGCACGATGAAGGGGCGGATGTTCTCGTGGCCGGACGGCACGAAGACGAGCTGAAGCGCTTCGCCGAAGAGATCGATGGTCATTATGCGCTGTGCGACCTTACCAAGGAAGCAGATATCAAGGCGCTTGCCGAAGCCGCAAAAAGCAAAATGGGCGGAGTCGATATAGCGATCAACGGCACCGGCATCGGTTTTCTGAAACCGTTTCTGGAAAATACCAAAGAAGAACTGGAAATGATGTCGGCGCTGCAACTGGTCGGCCCGTTTCAATTCTATCAGGAAATGATCAAGGCGATGGATAATGGCGGATCGATCATCCAGATCAGTTCGGCGACCGCAACGATCATGCTCAATGACCACGCCGCCTATATGGGCACCAAGGCCGCGACCGATCATATCATTCGCTGCGTTGCCCATGAATTTGGCGACAGGGGAATCCGTGCCAACAGCATTTCTCCGGGTTTGACGCGTACGCCCATGACCGCAGGCGTGGATCAGGTGCCGGGGCTGGTCGAGTCTTTTGAAGCACGCTACCCGCTTGGCCGGATCGGCACGAGCGAGGATATTGCCGCCGCCGCTGTCTTCCTTGCCAGCGATGAATGTTTCATGACCGGCGAGAATCTGCAGGTGAATGGCGGCCTATGCCTGCGCGGCAATCCGACCCGCAAGGATCAGGAACTTATGATGGGTGCTATCGCCGCGGGGTCCTGACTCCAGCCTATCCTTTTAGTCGCTTCTGGATGCGGGGGCGGACCTTCAGGAACTGCAGGTACAGGGCCTCAAGAACCGCCAACGCACCGGGAAGGCGCGCAAGCAGGCCGATTGGTCGCAAGACCGGGATCGCGCGCCACATCGCGGCAAAGGCCGCTGCGCCTGATAGCAGGCGGCCATCTTCCGATGCATGAAACCGGTCGAGCATCAGTTGCCGGTCGATCGGGCAGGATTGCGCCGGCGATGCTATGTCTACGAAGGCTATTGCGCCGCGCCGGTCCAGCTTGCGCATCAGGGCGATCTCCCGGATGCACAGCGGGCAGGCACCATCGTACCAGACGGTGACGTCGCTCATTGTTCTTTTCCCGGAGTATCGGTCATAGCCGTTCTGCTTTCATTGCAGCACGGTTCTAGCGCCGCGTCAGCTGTTGATCGATATGGCCGAAAGGCCTAATCTTCAGCGCCGGGGAGGAGCTTGATCAAACGTCCAGATTGGCAACGTTCAGCGCATTGTCGACAATGAATTCGCGCCGGGGTTCAACGACTTCGCCCATCAGCTTGGTGAAGATATCGTCAGTGACATCTGCCTGTTCGACGGTGACCTGCAACAGCGAGCGCACTTCCGGATCTAGCGTGGTTTCCCAAAGCTGTTCGGCGTTCATTTCCCCCAGGCCCTTATAGCGCGAGATCGCGAGGCCCTTGCGGCCCGCCGCCAGCACGGTGTCCAGCAGTTCGGACGGACGAGTGATCAGCGTGCCTTCGGTACCAACGTTCGCATCCTCGCCTTCCTCGGCATCGCCAGAGGCCGATTTGACCAGGCGGCTGCCGCTGCCATAGGTCGCGGTTTCTTCGGAAGCGAGGCGGTGAAGCTTCCGGGCTTCCGCGCTTTCCAGAAACTTGGCCTCGATGATATGGTGATCGGTAACGCCGCGCCAGAAGCGCTGGAACAGATAGCCGCCTTCTTCCGACACCTGACCAGACCAGCGACCCTCTTCGTCCACCTGGTCCATCCATTGGGCGGTGGCATCAACAGCGGCTTGCCGTTCTGCCCGGCCATGGTCTGGATTGAGCGCACCGGTCAGCGCCATGCCCTCGACAATCGTGCTGTCATAGCGACGCGGGACATAGGCCATCAGGCTGCGCATCCGGCGTGCATGTTCGATCAGGCCGCGCAGATCCTCGCCGCTGCGCGCGCCTTCATCGGTTTGCAGGATCATGCCGGAGAGGCCTGCCTGAACCAGATATTGGTCGAGCGCGTTATCGTCCTTGAGATAGACCTCGCTCTTGCCCTTACCGACTTTGTACAGCGGGGGCTGAGCGATATAGAGATGACCATTGAGGATGATCTCTGGCATCTGGCGATAGAAGAAGGTCAGCAGCAAGGTACGGATATGTGCGCCGTCGACATCAGCGTCGGTCATGATGACGATCTTGTGATAGCGCAGCTTTTCGAGATTGAAATCCTCGCGGCCGATGCCGGTGCCCATCGCCTGGATCAGCGTGCCCACTTCCTTGGAAGACAGCATCCGGTCAAAGCGGGCGCGTTCGACGTTCAGGATCTTGCCCTTGAGCGGCAGGATCGCCTGATACATGCTGTCACGGCCCTGCTTGGCGGAGCCGCCAGCGGAGTCGCCTTCCACCAGGAAGAGTTCGCACTTGCTTGCGTCTTTTTCGCGACAATCAGCGAGCTTGCCGGGCAGCGAAGCAATATCCATCGCGCCCTTGCGCCGGGTCAGCTCGCGCGCCTTCTTGGCCGCCTCGCGAGCCGCAGCCGCATCAATGACCTTCTGGATCACCATGGCGGCATTTTGCGGATTTTCTTCCAGCCATTCGGCCAGCTTGTCGGCCATCAGGCTTTCCAGCGGCTGACGCACCTCGGAAGAGACCAGCTTGTCCTTGGTCTGTGAGCCGAATTTCGGATCGGGCAGTTTGACCGATACGATGGCGGACAGGCCTTCGCGCATGTCATCGCCGGTCAGCTTGACCTTCTCTTTCTTCAGCGCGCCGGAGCTTTCGGCATAATTGTTCAGCGTTCGGGTCAGCGCCGAGCGGAAGGCCGCCAGATGGGTGCCGCCGTCGCGCTGCGGGATATTGTTGGTGAAGCAGAGGACATTTTCATAATAGCTGTCATTCCACTCCAGCGCGACGTCGATAATCACATCGTCGCGGTCGCCGTGAATGGCGATCGGCTCCGGCACCAGGGCTGTCTTGTTGCGGTCGAGATACTGGACGAAAGCGGCGATCCCGCCTTCGTAGAACAGGTCGATTTCCTTGACTTCTTCGTGCCGCGCATCGCGCAGGATGATGTGCACGCCGCTGTTGAGGAAGGCGAGCTCGCGGTAGCGGTGCTCGAGCTTCTCGAAATCGAACTCGGTGATCTTGAAAGTCGCGGGCGAGGGGAAGAAGGTGACCTTGGTGCCCTTCTTGAGGCCGGTCTTGTTGTTCGCCGGCGGTGCGTCGCCAATCACTTCCAGAGGGCGCACGGCATTGCCGAACTCGAAGCGCATATTATGCTCTTTGCCGTCGCGCCAGATGTTGAGTTCCAGCCATTCCGACAGGGCATTAACCACCGAGACGCCGACGCCGTGCAGGCCGCCGGAGACCTTGTAGGCATTGTCGTTGGAAGTGTTCTCGAACTTGCCGCCGGCGTGCAGCTGGGTCATGATGACCTCGGCTGCGGAGACGCCTTCCTCGGTGTGCATGCCGGTCGGGATGCCGCGGCCATTGTCCTCGACCGAGACGCTTCCGTCCGGGTTGAGGGTGATCAGGATCAGGTCGCAATGACCGGCGAGCGCTTCGTCGATTGCATTGTCCGATACCTCGAACACCATATGATGCAGGCCGCTGCCGTCATCGGTGTCGCCGATATACATGCCGGGCCGTTTACGGACCGCGTCCAGCCCCTTGAGAACCTTGATCGAATCGGCGCCATATTCGTTCTGATTGGAAGAATTGGAAGCATCTTCCGCTGGTTTGTTTTCACTGATGTTGGTCATGCCGCGACCATAGCCGCTGGTGCCCGCAAACCCAAGAAAAATGTCGGATTTGCGGATAATATTATATCAATATATCAACGGCTTAACATATTGGGACAAGCGCGGATATTTTCTCGCGCGAAGCCGCGAAGAATGCGAAGAATATAGGGTGGAAAATTCTGTTGAACAGTTATCGGCGATCGCTGTGGAATGCGGTTACAGGCTGCACGCCAATCTCGGACCCGGGCTGCTCGAGAGCGTGTATGAGGCGCTGCTTGCCAAGTCGCTTTCCGATCGAAGCCTGAAAGTTGATCGGCAGAAGCCGATCAAGATCAGATATCTGGATATTGTGCTGGAAGAAGGGTTCCGCGCGGATTTGCTGGTCGAAGATAAATTGCTGATTGAATTGAAATCGACGGAACGGCATATGCCGGTGCATGCAAAACAGGTGCTTTCCTATCTTCGTTTGATGGATTTACCGCTCGGCCTGTTGATGAACTTCGGTGCGCCGACCTTCAAGTTGGGATGCAGGCGTATCGTCAATAACCACACCGACTTCGCTGCTTCGCGCCTTCGCGTGCATCAACCCGAAAAAGGACCCTCCACATGACCAATCCCGCCGATATGGTGCCCTTTGCGAAAACCATGGGGATAGTCATTACCGCAATGGACAAGGACAAGGTGCGCGGCGAGATGCTGGTGCGGCCGGAGATTTGCACCGCGGGCAACGGTCGCGGCAGCCCCAGCATCCACGGCGGCGCGCTGATGACCTTTGCCGATGTGCTCGGCGCGTTCGGCGGCTTTGCCAATCTGCCCGAGGGATCGAACGGCACCACCACCTCGGAAAGCAAGACCAATTTCCTCAATGCGGCACCCGAGGGCAGCACGGTCTACGGTGAGGCGACCCCGTTCAAGGCCGGTCGGCGGCAGTCGGTCTGGCAGACGAAGATCACGCTCGAGGACGGCACGCTGGTGTCGGTGGTGACCCAGACCCAGATTGTGCTGTGACCGATCACGGGACCGCCGGTCGTCAAAGCGCCCCACCGTTCGTCCTGAGCCTGTCGAAGGACGAGGGAGAGCGCAAAGGTGCTTCAACAGGCTCAGCACGAACGATATGGTAAAGCTCGCAGGCGAACTTGCCAGCGATGGGCCTCGGCAGCCCCGCACAGCTCGCCCACCGCCGCAATATATTCGCAGCTTCCCAAGCGCCCTGCTTTTGCGCTAAACCGCCCGCCATGAACAGAATCCTGCTCGCCGCTTCCCTGTTGTGCCTGGCCAGCACCGCCTGCTCCGAATCGACCAAGGTCAGCGATGACCTGGGCGCAAGCAGCGCCAATCTTGAAAATCCGACCGGCCGGACCGACCGGGTCGAAGCCGGCGCGACCGCCAAGCCGGTGCGGATCGGCGAGGGCGGCCCGCGCTTCGATGCCTGTCAGTCGGTCGGCGAAGTCGGTCGCCACGACAGTGGCGCGCTGCCGGTACTGAGTGCCCCGTTTGATGCAGCGGAAAAAACCGACAGTCTCGCCCCCGGCCAGCGCGTCTATATCTGCACCCGCAGCATCGACCAGCAATGGTTCGGCATCGTCTATGACAAGGCCCCGGCCGCCGAAGAAGGCGCATCGGCTGGCCCCGGCGACTGCGGCGTCTCCTCCCCGGTCCGCGCCAAGCGCAATTATGACGGCCCGTGCAAAAGCGGCTGGGTCGAGAGCATCTATGTGGTGCTGGTCGCGGGGTAGGTTTGGACGGTTGATGGTATTAGGGTGTCAGCGCACCAATTTGTTCTAGAGTTTAGTAAACTGTCTCCGTGATGGCATCCCCTAATTTTCTTCAGGTCCCCTGCTACCGCGCTTACTGCCTAAAATGGCAGGTGTTGCGGTGATTCAAATGTAACTAAACTCGGGACGTGGCAGCCCACGGTAGTGCGGAAAATATCCCTCAGAGAACCAAGACATGATCCGAGACGCGAATAAATTGGAGATACTGCTCGAAGACGTGCGGGACTTTGTACGCACCGTGGCAATTCCGAACGAAGACCGGGTCGAACGGGAAGATCAAATCCCGGAAGAGATTGTTGAAGAGATGCGGGTGCGTGGATATTTCGGCTGGTCAATTCCGGAAGAATTCGGTGGCTCGGGTCTTACGACAGAAGAGCTAGCGCTCGCAAACATAGAGATTTCACGTTGCTCAGTCGCTTTCCGCGCACGCGTTGGAATCAACACTGGCATAGGCTCAGAGTCGCTCGTTCAGGATGGATCGGAGGAGCTCAAACGTAAATATTTGCCTGGCCTAGCCTCAGGCCGGATAACAGGCTGCCTTGCACTTACCGAACCTAACGCGGGATCGGATGCCTCGGCTATCGAAACCACGGGCGAGCCGATCGGGAATGGCTGCTTCAAGCTCAATGGCCAAAAGCGGTATATCACTCTGGCACCGATCGCCGATGTTTTCACCGTCTTCGCTCGTACTGAGACTGGCACAGAGCGTTCGGTCGACGCCATTACCGCCTTCCTGATTGATCGAGACACGGAAGGTCTTTCTACCTCAGGGTCCACTCCGAAAATGGGACAGGAAGGCGCTCCGATTGGTGAAGTCTTTCTTAAGGACGTCGTCGTAAACTCGTCTCAGATAATCGGACGACAAGGCGGAGGCTTCCGCACGATGATGAAGACCCTTAATAAGCAACGGATCAACCTCGCGGCGCTTGCAACCGGTCCTGCAATTCGTTTGCTTGAGGAAGGAGTTCGTTACGCCAAATCCCGCCGCCAAGGCGGCCGAACAATCGGGGAAAACCAGCTCATCCAGGCCATGCTTGCAGATAGTAAGGTAGAGATAGAGGTAGCGCGCGCTATGATCCTCCAGACGGCTCGGAAGCGTGACGCTGGGCAAGATGTAACTATGGATGTCTCTATCTGCAAATATTATGCGACCGAGATGGCGGGCCGCGTGGTCGATCGTGTAGTGCAGATATTCGGTGGACAAGGGTATGTTAAAGAAGGTGGGATTGAACGTTTCTTTCGCGATCTGCGCGCGCTACGCATTTACGAGGGAACAAGTCAGATCCATCAGCTTAACATTGCGCGTTTGTTGTTAAAAGATTGAGCTAAAATGACGGGTGAATTACCGTCACGGGTGCAACAATCCCCGAATTCTAGATGGCGGATACGACGGGACTCTGCATTAGGTTCCTATATCGTCTGGAAAACTACCTCATCACACGCCCGGACGGTTTGTAACTGGATTACGGTGGGGTCACGGTGACAGTTTACTAAATGCGCATCATCGCTTCCTGCCTTCGCGACTTCGCGCGCCCAACTTCCCCGGTGCTGGCGAAAGCGCGAGGGGGGCGAGCAAAGCGTTGCAATCGCACGCCAGATGCTGAAACAGTTGTGCCATGATAAAAATAGACCCCGCCCGCTATCTCGAGCAGCCGTTTGGCCAGCTCGCTGATCTGATCAACGCACATGCGGTCAACCAGCCCGACCGGATCGCGCTCGATGACAGCGAGGAGAAGCTCAGCTGGACCGAGACCGCGGCGCTGGTCAACCGGATTGCGGCGCAACTGCAGGAGGATGGCCTGCAGAAGGGGCAGGCGGTGGCTATTCTCGGGACGACGACGGTGCGTTATGCGCTCGCCTATCTCGGAGCGATTGTCGCTGGCGGTTGCGCGGCGCCGCTGACTACCTCGGCGACGTCGAAGCAGCTGGCCAATATGATGCGCGACAGCGGCGCGATGCATCTGTTTATCGACAGCGCCAAGCGGGCGGAGCTGCTGGAGAGCGGCGAAGATTTGCCGCCGCTGAACCATATCATGATGGACGCGGCCGCAGACGACGCGCCGCTGATGGATGACTGGATGGCGGAAGAAGGCGCGACCCCTGTCGATCTGGGCGCCGGTCCGAAAGACCCCTATAATATCATCTATTCCAGCGGCACCACCGGAACGCCCAAGGGCATTGTCCACAGCCGCCAGATGCGCTGGTATCACGCGGCAGTCGGCGAGGGCACCGGTTATGGCAAGCCGGGGCAGGTGACCTTGCTGTCGACGCCTCTCTATTCCAACACCACGCTGGCGCTGTTCACCCCGACCATTGCCTATGGCGGCACGGTGGTGTTGATGGGCAAGTTCGATTGTCAGCGCTGGCTGGAGCTGGCGCAGGGCCATCGCGCCAGCCACACGATGCTGGTGCCGGTGCAATATCAGCGGTTGATGGATTTCGAGGGCTTCGACGATTATGATCTGGGCAGCCTGACCCACAAATATTGCACCAGCGCGCCCTTCTCGGCGGAACTGAAGGCGGAAGTGCTAAAGCGGATGCCGGGCGGGCTGATCGAGATCTACTCGATGACCGAGGGCGGGGTGGTCTGCATATTGCTGTGCCACGAACATCCGGACAAGCTGCAGACGGTCGGCATCGCCTGGGGCGGCAGCGAGGTGATCACCGTCGACGAGCAGCTCAACCGGCTGCCAGCCGGCGCAATGGGCGAGCTGGTCGGCCGCTCGCAGACGATGATGTCGGGCTACAAGAACCAGCCGGAAAAGACCGAGGAAGCCAGCTGGTATGACGAGAAGGGCGAACGCTGGCAGCGGATGGGCGATATCGGCCGGGTCGACGCGGACGGTTTTATCACGCTGATGGGCCGGACCAAGGACATGATCATCTCCGGCGGTTTCAATATCTATCCGCGCGATCTCGAGGAAGCGCTGATGGCGCAGCCCGGCGTCGCCGATGCGGCGGTGATCGGCGTGGCCTCGCGGCAATGGGGCGAGACGCCGGTCGGCTTTGTCGTGGCCGAGGCCGGGGTTGAACTCGTTCCGCAGGCGCTAATGGTGGCGACCAATGCCAATCTGGGCAAGACCCAGCGGCTCTCCGAACTGCGCCTGATCGACGAGCTGCCGCGCAGCCATATCGGCAAGATATTGAAGACCGAACTTCGGGATATGGTTGAGGGATAAGTGCCCCCGCGCAGGCGGGGGTCCATCTCCCGGTCTCTATTCTGTTTGCCATTGAGTTGGGATACTCCAAGCGTTCATCTGCACGTAATCTGCTGCCATAGCGACAAGTGGCGAGGGTCCGAGATGGGCCCCTGCCTGCGCAGGGGTGCGGGGGAACCTGATTTGCTGTCGCGGGTAACAGGTTGATGATGACCATTCTCGTTGTGGCCGTTGTGTCGGCCGCCCTGATCGCCGGGGCGTTGTGGGGCATTTACGGGAAACTTTCGACAAAGACGCAGGGCTTTGTCATCGCCCTCGCTGGCGGCGCGCTGATCGTCTCGCTGGTTAGCGAGTTAATCCAGCCTTCGCTCGAGCAGAGCAATATGTGGGTCGGGCTGGGAGCGGTGGCTGCCGGGGCGGTGGTCTTTACCGTGATCGATTACTGGATCGATGAAAAATGGGACGCGGACGGCGGCGGCGGGTTGCTGGCCGCGATCACGCTCGACGGCATACCGGAAAATCTGGCGCTCGGGGTGGCGCTGATCGGGGCGGCGCCAATTGAAGTCGCGGCGCTGGCCGGATCAATCCTGCTGTCCAATCTGCCGGAAGCAGCGGGCGGCGCCAAGCAGATGGTGAAGGGCGGGCTGTCCAGAGGCAAGACGCTGGGACTGTGGGCGCTGACCGCCGCGATATTGTCCGCCGCGGCCATCATCGGCAATATTGCGCTCGAAGGTGTGTCGCCGCATGTGCTCGCGGGAACGCGCTGTTTTGCGGCTGGTGCCGTGGTTGCCTCGCTGGCGACGGAAGTATTTCCGCAGGCCTACAAGGAGGATCATCATATGGCCGGAATCGCAACCGCGATTGGCGTCGTGCTGGCTGTATTTCTCGGCGACCTAAGCGGCGGCTAGAACGGACGGGTTTTTCGAGGAATGCAGGACAAAGGCACTGGACTCAAAACGGGCGGCCCACTAAGCGGCTAAGCCATGTCCATAGCCCATGAAGAAACCATCCTGATCGTCGATTTCGGCTCTCAGGTCACGCAGCTTATCGCCCGCCGGGTGCGCGAATCGCGGGTCTATTCGGAGATCGCGCCGTTCAACAGCGCAGAGGAGGCCTTTCACCGGCTGAAACCGAAGGGGATCATCCTTTCAGGATCACCGGCCAGCGTGCCAGAGGACGGCAGCCCGCGCGCGCCGCAGATCCTGTTCGACAGCGGCCTGCCGATCCTCGGCATCTGCTATGGCCAGCAGGTGATGACGCACCAGCTTGGCGGCGAAGTGCGGCCGGGGCACGAGACCGGTGAAGGCGGCGAATTCGGTCGGGCCTTTATCGAAGTCTCCGAAGAATGCGTATTGTTCGACGGCCTGTGGGAAGTCGGCGAGCGGCATCAGGTGTGGATGAGCCATGGCGACAAGGTTACCGAATTTGCCCCGGGCTTCCGGATTGTCGCGACCACCGAGGGCGCGCCGTTCGCGCTGATCGCCGATGACGAGCGGCGCTATTATGGCACCCAGTTCCACCCCGAGGTCGTGCACACGCCCGATGGCGGCAAGTTGATCGGCAATTTCGTCCGCCATGTCTGCGGCTGTGCCGGCGACTGGACGATGGCGGAGTACAAGGACGCCAAGATCGCCGAAATCCGCAAGCAGGTCGGCGACAAGAAAGTGATCTGCGGCCTGTCCGGCGGCGTCGATAGCTCGGTCGCGGCGATCCTGATCCACGAGGCGATCGGCGACCAGCTGACCTGCGTCTTTGTCGACCATGGCTTGCTGCGGATGAACGAACGCGAGCAGGTCGAGAAATTGTTCCGCGACCATTATAATATTCCGCTGGTGGTGGTTGACGCCGAGGCGCGCTTCATGAAGGGGCTGGCCGGCGAGACCGACCCGGAGAAGAAGCGCAAGTTCATCGGCGGCGAATTCATCGAGGTGTTCGACGAGGAAGCCGCCCGCGTCGGTGGCGCCGATTTTCTCGCCCAGGGCACGCTTTATCCGGACGTGATCGAGAGCGTCTCTTTCACCGGCGGGCCGAGCGTGACGATCAAGTCGCATCACAATGTCGGCGGCCTGCCCGAGCGGATGAACATGAAGCTGGTCGAGCCGCTGCGCGAGCTGTTCAAGGACGAGGTCCGCGATCTTGGCCGCGAGCTGGGTCTGAACGATCAGTTTGTCGGGCGCCATCCGTTTCCCGGACCGGGTCTGGCTATCCGGATTCCCGGCGAAGTGACCAAGGAACGCTGCGACATATTGCGCAAGGCGGATGCGATCTATCTCGAGGAAATCCGCAATGCCGGGCTCTATGATGCGATCTGGCAGGCCTTTGCGGTGCTGCTGCCGGTCAAGACGGTTGGCGTGATGGGCGACAGCCGCACCTATGACAATGTCTGCGGCCTGCGCGCCGTCACCAGCACCGACGGCATGACCGCCGATGTCTACCCCTTCGACGCCAGCTTCCTGACCCGCGTCTCGACGCGGATCGTCAATGAAGTAAAGGGGATCAACCGGGTGGTTTATGACTATACCAGCAAGCCGCCGGGGACCATTGAGTGGGAATAGTTTTTGTAGCGGAAGTCATTGATTTAATGATATTATTGAATCGGACATTGCGTTCGTACACTCAAATCCGTCATTGATTTGCTTAGTCTTTGTCCATACGGTTACACACAATATTGTGCAAAGGCGTGACGACTGAAACTCTTAGTAACTCAAAGGCTAAGAATTGGAACTGAAGAAACAGCACTTTGCTGAAGGCGAAATAGCAATAGAGGTGTGAGATGAAGTCTTACCAGGAATTGAAAACTGAAATGGAAGCTGTTCAGCAGAAGATGCTTGAGGCTATGAAGATGGAACGTGCGAATGCACTGAAAGAATTAAAGCGTCTTGGTATAGAGTTTGGTTTTGCTGCTGGCATGCTAAAAGGCTCGCGTGCTGAAGGACGGACAAAAAAATGAGACAGGAAGCATCTGACTCAAAGTTCGTCGAATGGTCGAAATGGCGGAGCATTGAATCTTGGGACACGCAAGCCATCGCTGAATTCACAGAGAAGAATGGTCTGTTAACTGGTTTAGATATTGGCGGAGGTATTGGAACATTCGCTAACGCAATCTGTGACCTCAATAAAAATATCGAGTTTATTGACATTATTGATCCAAGTGTCGATGCACATGAAAATTTCGTCAATCATCCAAAAACAAATCTTCTGAAAACTACATTTGAGCTTATGCCGCAGAAGAGAAGTTATGATTTCATTACCATCAATCTCGTGTGTCATCACATCATCGACGAAACAAATAAAAGCACAATTGAAAGACAACTAGCCCTCCTTAAAAAAGCTCGAAGTCTGCTATCGGAAAAAGGCTTTCTTTTTGTTGAAGAAAATATCTACGAAAGTTATTTTTCGCCTGATTCATAAGTGCCGCGACGGCGATCGGATGAAAAACTCACGCCGCACCGACCTCACAGATGAAAAAAGGAAACGGCTAGATCAGCCAAAAGGAATTTCTGAAAGATCAAAGCACGTTGAAAAAGTGCAAAATCGTCAGCTCCAAACTTCGCTTAGCGAAGAAGCACTAGAGATATCGCACGCGGCTTTGGATTATGAGCAGTCTGCGTATCTGGCTTGATAGAGACATTGGTTTTGAGGTTGGTGAAGATTTAAGCGCAGACATAGTGTCACTTCCACGCTTAGTTGCGTCGCGCGGCAACGTAAGGCTTAATGCCGATAGTCGTCTTCCTAGCAAGCAAAGTATGAAGATAAGAATTCCTAGACGTGGAATTTATAATATCGAAAGAGGCGCAGCGCCAGCGCAAAAGAGATATCTTCTTCTCTATGTTGGCCACAATGACGACCTACAATCCTGCGTTGCCGCTCATAAGTCGGGGGCATCGTGGCTATACGTATAGCCGTCGTCCGGTCGCGCTGGTCTGGAGTGAAATGTTCGGAACGCGCGACGAAGCCAATGCCGTTGAACGGCAGATAAAGGGCTGGTCGCGGGCGAAAAAAGGGCGGGTGCACGCCATGCAAAGGGTCGCCGGAACCCGATCGCCGCTCGCCCGTTATCCTTCTGTTACTCTAGCGCGCAAGACGCGAGCGAAAACAGGAAAGAGATAATGTTGAAATTGCAAAATCTGCTGCTCGCGGGCCTTGGTGCCGCCGCGCTGGCGGGATGCGCCACGGTGGAAGAGAAGGTGGTCGAGCGGACTGGTGATGTCTATCGCACGACCATGCTCGGCAGCGAGGAAGTCGGCGGCGGTGATGTCGATGGCTATGGCCGCGCCGAGATCAGCATTTCCGAAGCATTCGGGCAGATTTGCTGGGACATCAACGGGGTCAGCGGGATCGGCCCGATCACTGCAGCACATATTCACCGTGGCGTTCGCGGCACCAACGGTCCGCCGGTCTTCACCCTGCACCCTGCCAATGAAGGCGGATACAAGGGCTGTGCCGATGGTTCGGAATGGACGCAGACCGGATCCAAGGCGATCCCTCGGCCTTTTATGTCAATGTGCACACGGCGGAATATCCCGGCGGAGCGATCCGAGGGCAGCTGAGCCGCTAGTGGCGCGCGCATGAGAAGCACGGGCGTCTCGGTTAATGGGGCGTTTCGGACTGACGGGTGGGCTGTTGTTCAGACCAAGTCGCCGTACAGTTTTTCGAACCAGTCCCGTGCCGGATCTGTGCGGCGGGCAACTTGACCGTGCGCCAGTTCCAGCAGCACCTCCGGCCGTTCGATCAGAGCTGACGAATCAAAGATCATCGCCCGGTCTGCGAACAGGGCGCCCTGCGAATCAGAAGTTCATTGCGCGCGAACCGGTCGCGGGCTTTGGCTTCAGGCGTGTGGTTATAGCCCTTTTTGGTGCCCTCCTCGCACGGAACAAGGCATCTGCGTAGAAAGTCGAATTACCGGTCGTTTTCGGCCTCTCTGCCTCGGAGAAGGTTGACCTACCGAAAACTATGGCAAACAATTGGTAAGACGTTTTTGCCGCATAATCTTGCCATTGCGCAGCCCTACGCCGAGACCCTCAGTCTTGCGCACTGAAAAGAAATTGCGTTGTTCAGCCGTGCCGGTTCGGGCGGCGTCCAACAGACGGTCGATGGATTCCAGGAGTTTATTTTCTGTCGTGACCGTCTTTTTCATGGTGTCAAAATGGCGTTAAGGTAACCAATTTTCAAGATGGGCAGCACAGTGGCCAGCTGTGTAATCCGGCAGTTGTTGACCGCTCGTGGCCGCCATACTAGACCTGTTTTTAATCAGACAATTAAACCCAGGAGAAGCCCCATGAAAGCCATTCACCTCCACGCCCCGGCCTCGCTCGACAATCTCAAGCTGGTCGATCTGCCCGAACCGGCGGCTCCCGGGCCCGGCGAAATTGCGGTGCGGGTGCGGGCGTCCAGCTTAAACTATCATGACTATGCGGTGGTCAAGGGGATGATCCCGACCGAAGAAAATCGCATTCCCATGTCCGACGGCGCGGGCGAGGTCACTGCGGTGGGCGAGGGCGTCAGCGATTTTGCGGTGGGAGATCTGGTGGTCTCGACCTTCTTCCCCGACTGGATTGACGGTGAGCCGCCCGAAGGCGGGTTCAAGCGCGTGCCGGGTGACGGCATCGACGGCTATGCGGTCGAGCAGGCGGTCGGGCCTGAAACGGCTTGGACCAAAGCACCGAAGGATTATAGCGCCGCCGAAGCTGCGACCCTGACCTGCGCGGGTCTGACCGCGTGGCGCGCGCTGTTTGTCGATGGCTGCGTCAAGCCGGGCGATACGGTGCTGGTGCAGGGCACTGGCGGCGTTTCGATCTTCGCGCTGCAATTTGCCAAGGCGGCGGGGGCGACGGTGATCGCGACGTCATCTTCGAACGACAAGCTGGAGCGGCTCAGGGACATGGGGGCGGACCACCTGATCAATTACAAGGAGGTCGAAGCCTGGGGGAAGAAAGTGCTTGAGCTGACCGGCGGCAAGGGCGTCGATTGCGTTGTCGAAATCGGCGGACCGGGTACGCTCGACCAGTCGATGACCGCAGCCCGGATCGGTGGCCATATCGCCCTGATCGGCGTCTTGACCGGCTTTGCCGGACCGGTGCAGACGGGCCTGCTGATGGGCAAGAATTTGCGGGTGCAGGGCCTGACCGTCGGCAGCCGTTCGCACCAGATAGACATGATCGCGGCGATCGAGGCCAATGGCATCAAGCCGGTGCTCGACCAGCATTTCCCGCTCTCCGATCTCGCGGATGCGTTCCGTCATCAGGAATCGGGCAAGCATTTCGGCAAGATCATCGTCGATATCTAGGCAATGATGCGGCGGGCGGGAGACGAGGACCTGGCAGCAGTGGTCGCGCTGTGGGAAGCCTGCGGGCTCACCCGGCCGTGGAATGATGCTACCGCCGATTTTGTCCGGGCGGTTCAGGGACCGGGCTCCGATATTCTGTTGTTGGAACTGGATGGCCGGCTGGCGGCAACGGTGATGGTCGGCGATGATGGCCATCGCGGCTGGGTCTATTATCTGGGCGTGGCACCCGACCAGCGTGGCAGCGGGCTGGGCCGAATATTGATGGACGCTGCCGAAGCCTGGCTTCGCGACCGCGACGCGCCCAAAATCCAGCTGATGGTGCGCGAAGACAATGAGGCGGCGATCGGTTTTTACACGGCGCTGGGATATGAAGTACAACCGGTTGTGACTATTGGCCGCAGGCTCAACTAACGGACCAAGGCGCGGCGGGCTCAGCCAGCCGCCGTTGGATCGCGATCAACGGAGTCTTGCCACCGACATGCAGCTCACCCATATGCCGGTGATGCAGCTAGACTTGGGATCCGATCATCGTACCGAAATATTGCGGCGGATGCACGGTCGGCTGATCAGTGAATTCGGCCGCGTGATCCGTCCGGACGACAAGCGCCGCGACCCCGTGTGGACGCTGGTGCAGGGCGTGATCGGTGCACGCGCAAAGACGGCGGTGTCCAACGACAATTGCGACCGGTTGCTGGCCGAATATGGGACTTGGGAGAAAGTTGCCGAAGCGGACCTTGGTGCTCTCACACGCACCCTTAAGACCGCGACCTTTCCGGCGATGGCAGCGGAGCGGCTGAAAGCCTGCCTGCAGGAGATTGTTCGGCAGTACGGCAGTGCCACTCTCGATCATCTGGACAATCTGGAGACCGCCGATGCCATGGCGTGGCTGGAAAGCCTGCCGGGGGTTGCTCGCAAGATCAGCGCCGGCGTGATGAACACCAGTCATTTCAATCGCAAGGCGCTGGTGCTCGATTCCGGGCATCGCCGGGTGGTGCAGCGCATGGGGCTCGTGCCACCAAAGGCTGATACGGCGCGGTCCTATGACGCGCTGATGCCGGTCTTGCCACCCGAATGGACGGCGGAAGATGTGGATGAGCATCATCTGCTCGGCAAGCGGCTGGCGCAAACGATCTGCCGTCCGAAACGGCCGGATTGTGCAGCCTGCCCGGTGCGCAGTGATTGCGAATTTTCCGGCCATGCCTGAGCAAGCCCGAATAGCGCCGGAGCAGATAGAGACGGTCTACCGCCGCCTCGCCGAAGCCATGCCGGGCCGCACTAGTGATGCCAAGGGGCCGAAAGGGCAGCCGGATGCCTTTCGCTCCTGTATTTCCTGCATGTTGTCGGCGCAGTCGCTGGACCCGAACACTGCCAAGGCTGCGGCTGCCCTGTTTGCCTTGGCGGATACGCCGCAAGCCATGCTGGAGCTGGATGATCGCGATATTGCCGCGGCGATCAAACCGTGCGGACTATATAATGTCAAAACCCGGAGCATCCGCAAATTCTGCCAGCATTTGCTCGCTGCACATGGCGGAATTGTACCGCATACCCGAGAGGGCCTGTTGTCGATGCCGGGGATTGGCCGGAAATGCGCCGATATCGTGATGAGCTTCACCTTTGGTGCGGATGTGATCGCCGTCGACACCCATGTCCACCGGGTCTGCAACCGGATCGGCCTGACCAATGCGAAGACCGCGGACAAGACCGCGCAGCAACTGGAAGAGCGCAGTCCCGATTGGGCCTTGCACGAGGGCCATTTCTGGCTAATTCAGTTCGGGAAGCGAATCTGCACTTCCCGGAGCCCCAAATGTGACCGATGTCCGGTGGCGGACATCTGTCTCTGGCTCAAAGCGCAGCAGAAACAGGAACAAAGTGATGAGTAACGAAACCAAGATGTATGGCATCTCCAATTGCGACACCATCAAGAAGGCGCGCAACTGGATGGAGAAGAACGGCATCAACTATGTATTCCATGACTATAAAAAGTCGGGGATTACCAAGGAAAAGCTGGAAATGTGGGTGATGCAGGTCGGCTGGGAAACGCTGATCAACAAGCGCGGCACGACCTTCCGCAAGCTGCCCGACATGGTGAAGGAAAATATCAGCGATGATACCGCAGTGATGGTGATGGCGGAAAACCCCAGCATGATCAAACGGCCGGTGCTGGAACATGGCGACGAACTGGTCGTCGGATTCAAGGCAGCGGATTACGAAGCCGCCGGGCTGGCTGCGCGCAACAGCTAGTGCTGTCCGGCATTCTGGCCGATTTACCCTGAATGCCGTATCGCCGATCCGTATTTCTGAACTTATCAGGGCTGCTGGCATAAAACTGTTATGTTTCGAGGCTATCCGGATCTGGATGCCGATAACGGGACTGCCGCCGCCGATATTGGTATCAGAAAAAGGACAAGCGCATGGTTCAGGCAAGATGGAATGACGTGGTCATCGCGGAAAGCGACGACACGGTGGTCGTCGAGGGCAATCACTATTTCCCCCGGGATTCTGTCTGGTCGAAATATCTGATGCAAAGTGACACCACCAGCCATTGCCCGTGGAAGGGTGATGCCTCCTATCATTCACTGATCGTTGACGGAGAAATCAACGAGGATGCGGCCTGGTATTACCCTTCGCCAAAATCGGCTGCAGCGGAAATCGAGGGCCGGATCGCCTTCTGGAAAGGCGTCGAGGTCAGCTGAGGATGAAATTTTGCGACGCCTTTCTTTTCGTATCTGCGCTCATGCTGGCGGCTTGCGGCGTCCAGGCAGAACCGGGCGCAAAGTCGGAGAGGCCGATGGCGACACTCAGCGGGGACCCACCGATCATTATCGCTCATCGCGGTGCCAGCGGCGAGCGTCCGGAACATACGCTTGCGTCCTATGCACTGGCGATCGAGCAAGGCGCGGATTTTATCGAACCGGATCTGGTGCTGACCAAGGACGGCATATTGGTGGCGCGGCACGAGAATGAGATCAGCGAAACCACCGATGTTGCGGACAAACCCGAATTTGCCGATCGCAAGACGGTCAAGACGATCGATGGCCAACCCCATGAAGGCTGGTTCACCGAAGATTTTACGCTGGCTGAGCTGAAAACGCTGCGGGCCAGGGAACGGCTGCCGCAATTGCGGGCGGCCAATGCGAAATATGATGGCCAGTTTGAAATACCGACCTTCGAAGAGATATTGCAATTGCTGCAACGGCAGGAGAAACAAAGGGGCAAGCGGATCGGCGTCTATCCGGAAACCAAGCACCCGAGCTATTTCAAGGCTCTGGGGCTGAGCCACGACGAGCCCATGCTCAAATTGCTGGAGCAATATGGCTATGCTGGCAAAGCCGATCCGGTCTTTATCCAGTCGTTCGAGGTTGGCAATCTGATCGCCCTTCACAGCAAAACCGACATCCGGCTGGTGCAGCTGGTCGCCAGCGAAGCCGGTCCGCCTGATATTGACGGGCAGACCTATGCCGCGATGGTAACAGCAGCTGGTCTAGAAAAAATATCAACCTACGCGGATGGTCTCGGACCTTCGAAGGATATGGTGATCGATCGCAATCTTCTTGGCCAGTTGCAGGCACCGAGCGGCTTGGTCGAGGCAGCGCACAAGGCCGGCCTTGTTGTCCATCCCTGGACCTTCCGCCGGGAAAACTACTTCCTGCCGACCGATTTCAAAAGCGGCATCGATCCGCGCGAGCCGGGCGATCTGCAGGGGGAAATCCGCGCCTATATGGCTGCCGGTGTGGACGGGCTGTTCAGCGACAATCCCGGAATTGCCGCGAGCGCCATAGAGCGATAACCGCTAGGCTGGCCATATCGGCCAGCGTCGCTTATCAGGGCCGGTCCATCACTATCATTGCTGAGGTTTGCCATGTCCACGACCTTCAAACTCGATACATCCACCAGTCGCGCCAATCCGCGTCCGCAGCCGATGCGGAGGCTGTCCGTCCCAAAAATTCAGGGCCGCAAGGTTGATGGTGTTACCGAGGAACCGGTGGTCATGCTGACCGCCTATACCGCGCGAACGGCGCAATTGCTGGACGCGCATTGCGATATGCTGCTGGTCGGCGATTCGCTGGCGCAGGTGATTTACGGTCTCGATTCAACCATTCCGGTCACGCTCGAAATGATGTGCAATCATGGCGCGGCCGTGGTCCGGGGCAGCTACCATAGCGTTGTCGTCGTCGATATGCCATTCGGATCCTATGAACGATCGCCGGAACAGGCTTATGAAAACGCGGCCCATATCCTGAAACAGACCGGAGCTGCTGCCGTGAAGCTGGAAGGCGGCGAGGTTATGGCCGAGACGGTCGCATTCCTCGTACAGCGCGGAATACCGGTGGTTGGCCATGTCGGTCTGACGCCGCAAGCGATCAATGTGCTGGGCGGCTATGCGGCGCGGGGGCGGAGCGATGCAGAGGCCAAGAAGATTATCGGTGACGCGGTTGCCCTGGACAAGGCCGGTGCCTTTGCCATCGTTATGGAAGGTGTGCTGGAGCCGATTGCGATCGAAGCAACCAAGGCCGTCGATGCCATTACCATCGGCATCGGGGCCTCTGCGCAATGTGATGGCCAGGTGCTGGTCACGGAAGATATGCTCGGCATGTTCGATCGCACGGCGCGGTTCGTGAAGCGCTACCACAATATTGCCGAACAAATTGACCAGGCCGCCGAGCAATATGCCGGCGAGGTCAGGGAGCGCAGCTTTCCGGGGCCAGACCAGCTCTATCAGCCGAAAAAATAGCGAAAATTACCCGCATCAAGCGATCCGCCGTTCAGCCTGTGGAAATGGTCAATAGACTTTTACTTTTCCCATAACGGACGCTAAAGGACAGCCGATTGTAAATCACCTTCGTCAGACCGGCGAATAGGGGCGCGCAAAACAATATTGAGGAAGCCACATTGGCCAAAGACAAAAATAAATCACCGGAAGAGCAAACGGACCGGTCCGAACAAGTCTTCCTGCGCGAGGTCGACGAAGCGGTGCGCGAAGACCAGCTGAAGCATTTCGCTACCCGCTATGGCATATGGATTTTCGCCGCTGTGGTCATTGGTCTCGGATCGCTGGCCGGTTTTATTTTCTATCAGAACAACCAGAGTGAATATTCCGGGCTGCGCAGCGAAGAATATGTCGCCGCCATCGATAGCGTTCGTCAGGATAATCTCGACGGTGCAGCGACCGCGCTCGAGCCGCTGACAGAGGCTGAGCAACCCGGCTATCGGGCCGCCGCGCAGATACTGCAGGCCAATATCGCGCTCGAAAAAGATGACCTGAAGAAGGCGATCGAAGGCTATGGCAAGGTTGTTGCCGATGACAGTCTGCCGCAACCGTTTCGCGATCTTGCCCTGATCCGCAAGACCACCGCCGAATTTGACACGCTCAAGCCCCAGCAGGTGATCGACCGGCTGAAGCCGCTGGCGGTGCCAGGCAATCCCTGGTTCGGCAGCGCCGGTGAGATGGTCGCGATTTCCTATCTCAATATGAACAAGTCCGACCTTGCCGGGCCACTGTTCGCCCAGCTTGCCAAAGATGACAGCGTTCCGGCGACGATCCGGTCGCGTGCGTTACAGATGGCTGGCGTCGAAGGCATTGACGCGGTCGAAATGGACGGCGAAGATAAAAAAGCGGCACCACTGACCCCGGTAGCGGCTGAGGGAGAATCGAAGGAATGATTTCCGGTAAGAAACTGATGGCCGGCATGCTGGCTCTTTCGCTGCTGTCTGGCTGCGGGATATTGGGCGGCGGCGACGGCGAAGACAAGAAAAGCACGCCAACGCTCGGCAAACGAACTCCGATATTGAGCGGAGAAAGCGGCGCTGAAGTTGATCCTGCGCTGTCGGCTATTTCGGTGATATTGCCCGCGCCGGTAGCGAATAGCGAATGGGCACAATCCGGCGGCAATGCCAGCAAGTCCATGGGCCATGTGGCGCTCCCCGGCGATTTGGCCCGGGTTTGGACCGCCAATATCAGCGGCACCAACAAGCGGGAACGCCTGGCGTCTGCGCCGGTGATCGCCGGTGGCCGTTTGTTTGCCAGCGATACGCAAGCCACGGTCCATGCTTTCGATGCGGCCACTGGCGCGAAAATCTGGTCGACCCAGATTGATGTGAAAGGCGACGGCGAATCATCGCGCTTTGGCGGCGGTGCCAGCGTCTTTGAAGATGTTGTTTACGCCACCAATGGTGTGGGTGATGTGGTTGCGCTCAATGCCGCCGATGGCAGCCAGATATGGAAAGTGCGTCCGGCCGGACCGCTGCGCGGTTCGCCGACCATTTCGAATGGCAATGTCTATGTGATGACGCAGGATAACCAGATCTACGCGCTGAACATGCTGGATGGATCGGTACAGTGGAACGAAGCGGGCACCGTCGGTCTGGCAGGGATTTTCGGGGTTGCCGCCCCGGCTGCGGGCCAGGGCACGGTCGTGGCCGGCTATTCGTCCGGTGAATTGACAGCCTATCGTTATGAAAACGGGCGCAATTTGTGGAACGATGCGCTGGCCCGGACGAGTATCTCGACCTCCGTTGCGACTCTTTCGGACATTGACGCCGATCCGGTGATTGACCGCGGCCGCGTCTTTGCGCTGGGCCAGGGCGGCCGCATGGCAGCCTATGAACTGGTTACCGGGCAGCGGATCTGGGAATTGAATATCGCTGGCATCGCGACGCCGGTCGTAGCGGGCGAATGGGTATTTGTGCTGACCGACGATGCGAAACTGCTGTGCATCGCCCGGCCCAATGGCAAGGTCCGGTGGATCAGCCAGCTGGCCGCCTACAAGAATGATGAGAAGAAGAAAAACCCGATCAACTGGACCGGGCCGATTTTGGCAGGCAATCGTCTGATCGTCGCCAGCACCGAAGGCGACGTCGTGTCGATCTCGCCCGGTGAGGGATCGAGCCAGGTACTTTTCGAACTGGATGATGGCGTTTCTCTGCCCCCCGTCGTGGCAGGTGGTATGTTATATATTCTCGACGACAGCGGCCGGATTTCCGCGTTCCGCTGAAAATCAGAAGCAAAGGACAGGGACCGGCTTTATGCTGCCCAATATAGCAATCATAGGTCGACCGAATGTCGGCAAATCGACCTTGTTCAATCGACTGGTTGGCAAGAAGCTGGCGCTCGTCGACGACACGCCCGGGGTTACCCGTGACCGTCGCGAAGGCGCGGCCAATCTGCTGGGGCTCGCGTTCAACGTCGTCGATACGGCTGGCTACGAGGATGAGGATGCCAAAAGCCTGCCCGGACGGATGCGCAAACAGACGGAGCTGGCCGTCGCCGGCGCCGAGCTGGCGATATTCGTGATTGATGGCCGGGCCGGGCTGACGCCGCTCGACGAAGAAATCGCGCGCTGGCTCAGAAGCGCAAAGACGCCGGTCGTTCTGCTGGTCAACAAGGCCGAAGGCAAGGCGGCCGATTCCGGTATCATGGAAAGCTATGCGCTCGGTTTTGGCGATCCGATTCCCTTCAGCGCAGAACATGGTGACGGCATCGCCGACCTGTTTCAGGCGATCCAGCCCTATGTCGAGAATTTCAAGGCCGCGGCAGAGGATGAACCGACTGATGAATCCGCCCCGCTGAAGCTCGCGATCGTCGGGCGGCCAAATGCCGGAAAATCGACGCTGATCAACAAGATGCTGGATGAAGACCGGATGATTACCGGGCCGGAAGCCGGCATCACGCGCGACAGCATCACCGTTGACTGGGTCTGGCATGATGATGATCTGACCGAGGAAGAGAAGCTCGACGGGATCGAACCCGACCGCAAGGTCCGTCTGATCGACACCGCCGGCATGCGCAAACGTGCCAAGGTCAATGACAAGCTGGAAAAGCTGGCCGTTGCCGATGCCCGTCACGCAGTCGATTTTGCCGAAGTCGTGGTGCTTCTGCTCGACGCCACCAAGGGTCTGGAGGCGCAGGATCTGCGCATCGCCGATCATGCTATCCAGGAAGGCCGCTGCCTGATTATCGGCATCAACAAATGGGATGTGGCCGAGGGGCCGAGCAAATTGTTCAACGGCATTCGGGCCGCTCTCAATGACGGGCTGGCGCAGGTTCGTGATGTGCCGCTGGTCGCGGTGTCCGCCTTTACCGGCAAGGGTATCGACCAGCTGATGAAAGCGGCGTTTCAGGCCCGGCGCATCTGGTCGCAGCGGGTGTCGACGGGCAAGCTGAACCGCTGGTTCGAGGATGCGATTACGGAAAACCCGCCGCCAGCGCCGGGGGGCAAGCGGATCAAGTTGCGCTATATCACGCAGGCCAAGACCCGGCCGCCGTCGTTCGTGATCTTCGGGACCCGGATCGACGAGCTGCCGGAAAGCTATCGGCGCTATCTGGTCAACGGCATCCGGCGCGAACTTGGGTTTGGCGGCGTCCCTGTGCGCCTCATCATCCGCGCGCCGAAAAACCCCTATCACGACAAAGACTGATTTCTCTAAATCATGGCCAAAAGCCAGCGTTGGTCGGCGAGATCGAAACTGCGTCGCGGCCAATGTTCGACGAAACGCTGGCGCTATTGGAAAAAGATATGAGTTCGGTGGTGCAGCAACGCCAGCCGCCGGTATCTGGCCGACGGCTGGGCTGAATCAGGATCCTTCGATCGATTTCGACTGCAGCTGGATGTAATTCTCGATACCCATCCGCTCGATCATGTCGAACTGCTGCTCGAGCGAATCGACATGGTCTTCCTCGCTTTCGAGGATTTCGGCAAACAGGTCACGACTGACATAGTCGCGGATGCTTTCGCAATATTCGATGGCGTCCTTGAGCATCGGCAGCGCCTCATATTCCAGTTCCAGATCGGCCTTGAGAACTTCTTCAACGGTTTCGCCGATTTTCAATCGGCCCAGCAACTGAAAATTGGGCAGGCCGTCGAGGAAGAAAATCCGCTCCGCAAGCTTGTCCGCATGCTTCATTTCATCGATCGATTCGTGCCGTTCGAATTCGGCCAGTTTGGTGACGCCCCAATTGTCGAGCATGCGATAGTGTAACCAATATTGGTTGATTGCAGTGAGTTCGTTCTTGAGAGCTTCGTTGAGAAACTCGATGACTTTCGTATCACCCTTCATGGCGGCGTCCTTCCCGACGATAAGTAAATCTACGGGGATCGCCTATACAGTATCCGCCGCTCGAGCGAAAGGGCGAGATTGAAAGAAAATGCTGTTATTTCAATGATTTGATAACGAGAATGCTAAGCGGTTGCAACTTGGGATTCGATAATCGTCCGGGCAAACGCGAGACATTGGCCGCATTTTGGCTTGCGGCCGAGTTGGGCATAAACCTTTGATGGCCGGTCTGCACCGTTGCGAACCGCGGCTCGCAGGTCTTTTTCCTTAATCGCATTGCAGACGCAAACAACCATTTCCGTTCCTCTCAGCGAATCGTATATCGCTATTGAGAATAGATCGCAATAGCAAAAATGCGTTAATTTGACGGTGGAGAAATTTGCATCGGCTGGATTTGTTGTCGCGCCAGACTCCGCCACAGCCATTCCAGCGGTCCGTAACGGAAATGATTGAGCCACGGCCTCGACCAGAGCAGCATGAGGGCCCAGGTTCCGGCGACAAACAGGTACAGCTCGGCACGGCCGACCGATCCATATAGTCCTAGGCCCCATCCATAGAAGATGAAGGTCATCAACAGGCTGGTGCCGAGATAATTGGTGAAGGCGCTGCGCCCGACAGCGGCGACGCGGCTTATCCAGGATGAGGCTGAGAATTTCTGAACCAGTCCAATCAGCAGCGCTGCATATCCCACGGTCATCAGCAATTGGGAGGGCCAGTTCCAGGCGTAGCTGGCGTTTGCCATCACCAATATATCATAATCGCCGTAGATCAGGCCTGCCGTGATCGCGATCAGGATCAGCGCACCGATAGCGGTCATGCGTATGCCTAGCCGGCGATAGTCCGCTGCACTCCATTCTCCGGTCATGAAGCCATTTTTGTACAGCGCCATGCCGATCATCATCAGCGGCAAGGTTTCGGCGAGATTATAGGCCAGCAAGATGACCGGGCCAAAAGGGTCATTTTGAAGCTTGTCCAGAAAAATCGCGGCGAAACCGGATTGATGCAGGTCGATATCCGCTGCGATCGTGGTCGGCCCGGTGTCGAAGTCTGCGATGATCTGGGTGATGGCATCAATTGCGTCCGCGCTGGCACCGGGGAGGCTGGCCTGATATTGCATATAGAGCAGGCTGCCGAACATGACCGAAAAGCCGACAAAGCCGAGCGTGAAGATGAACAGGGCTCGGCGGAACAGGTCTTCGGCCGTGAGCCCGCTGAGGAAATACGCAATGCAGCCGACGGCCGCGTAAAGAAAAAGAATGTCGCCAACCCAGAGAAAGAAAAAATGGGCGAGGCCGAATATTGCAAGCCAGATCATCCGGGAAAAGTGGACCCTGGCAGGGTTTTGGCCGGCCCGGTTGGCGCCGTCAATGACCAGCATCATGCTCGCCCCGAATAGGATCGTGAACAGGCCGCGCATCTTGCCGTCGACGAAAATGTAGGACAGGGCCCAGACGATGATGTCGGGCGTATCGGTGCCGCCATAGACGGCCGGGCTGATATAGGCCATTTCCGGCATCGAGAAGCCGACAATATTCATCATCAATATACCCATGACCGCAAAACCGCGCAGGGCGTCGAGCTCCAGATAGCGGGGCGGCTTTGATGTGGTCGTCATACCCACCCCGTTCGTCCTGAGCTCGTCGAAGGACATTGGCGACAAGCAGCCGGTGCGGCTGAGGGTGCTTCGACAGGCTCAGCACGAACGGATTTCGGTAAATTCACGATATTCACAACCAGCTGGCGATCTGGTCCAGCGGTTTCTTGATCGTCGCATGGGCTGGTACGGTGGCGTTCGCAGCGGGTTTGCCCACCACCAATATCATCACCGGTTTTTCATTGGCCGGGCGATCGCAGACTTCATTGAGAAATTTCATCGGATTTGGCGTGTGGGTGAGTGTCGCCAGTCCGGCGTCATGCAATGCGGTGATCAGCATGCCGGTGGCGATGCCGACGCTTTCGCTGACATAATAATTCTGTTTCGTGTCGCCGGGGTTCATGCCGCCCTTGCGCTGGCCAAAAATGACGATCAGATAGGGCGCAGTCTCGAGAAAGGGCTTGTCGGCATCGGTGCCGAGCGGCGCCAGCGCTTCCAGCCATTCCGCGCCCGCCTTGCTTTCGTAAAAGGCCCGTTCTTCCTCTTCGGCAGCAGCGCGCAGGGCCTTTTTCTTCTCCGGCGTTGCGATCACGGCGAAATGCCAGGGTTGATGGTTGGCGCCATTGGGGGCTGTTCCCGCAGCCAGGATTGCATTTTCGATGACCGCACGGGGAACCGGATCGTCGGCAAAGTAACGACAGGTCCTGCGGGTTTTCATCGCCTCATAAAAAGCACGCGACCGCTCGATCCGGTCGGCATCGGAATAGTCCGGCAGTTCGGTGTAGGGCAGGGTTTCGTGAGGCTTCAAATTTCCGTCTCCCGCGTCCGGGTTCGTCTGTCGACATTCGGACAAATAAACCCGTTTAAGAGGTCCTGTTTGGACGCCATTCCGGATAGCGGAGGGATCTGCTCTGGGAAAGCCAATATTCTATATTGACATTGATGTTAGTAATGGACATATCGGCACTATGAAAATCAGTCACAATTTCTCTTCGCCTACCGATTCGGGCCGACCATTTGTCCATCCGGACCGCCCGGCGGCCCGCTTTCGTCCGCTGAAGGCGATCCATCACTTTCGCGAACTGATCAAGGACAAGGAAGACACCGAGCAGGTTTTCCATATATTTGAATCGCTGCCGCGCCCCGGTTTTCGCAGGGATGCCAGGGCCTTTGTTGAGAGTGACAAGGGGCAGGCATTGCTGGCCAGCGAACCCGAGCTTGCGCCCCTGCTCGACGATCATGACCGCCTGCGCCAGATGCCCGAGGGCAGTCTGGCCCATGCCTATTGCGATTTCATGGAAAAGGAAGGGCTGAGCGCGGCGGGACTGATTGCCGAATATGACCGTTTCAGCCCGCGCAAATATCAGGATCTGATCGAATGGTACGGCTTTCGCCAGCGGGACACGCACGATCTGCTTCACGTGCTCACCGGCTATGGCCGGGATGCGCTCGGCGAAGCCTGTGTACTGGCCTTCACCTATGGCCAGAATCCCTCGCTCGGCAATATCTTCATTGCCTATGCGGCGGGTCTGAACATGAAGAAGCAGATCAAGAGCGATGCGCCGATATTCCGCGCGATTCGCGAAGCCCAGAAGATGGGCAAGGCCTGCCCGCGGATCAGCGAGGAATCGATCACCGATCTGCTCGCCCGGCCTGTTGATGCCCTGCGGCAACGGCTACATATCAAGACGCCGCATTTCTATCACGAAGCGCATGCGCGGTTCCGGGCCCGGGATATCGATCCCTATGATATGCTGGCGCAGGCGGCGTAAATCACCGTTAGTCGCGCGCTGGTCGAATGACGCCTCAAACCGACCAGTTTACCGAAACAAGTCTAGTGCTACTGGATGAGGTGGTCAGCGCAATTCCGTGCGGATCACCAGTTTCAGCCCTGACCAGACCGTATCCACTGCGCAGACCTTGATATCGACAAAGCCCATCGGCAGGGCCACTTCGCGGATGACGTCTTCGGTGATATCGGTTTCGACTTTTGATGCCTTTTTCGGCCAGCTGACCCAGACCTGACCGGCGGGGTCGATCATCTCGCGCAAAAGACCCAACTGTTTTTCCATTTCTGCCCGATCCTTCACGAAAATATGAGCGGCGTGCAAACCGGGGCCGGGCACTTCCTCCTCGGACAATGTGAGGCCGTAGTCCTCTATTTCCGCGTGCACGCTGTCCGGCATATCGGCAAACCAGACGCGCATGCCGTCCTTGAGCGAGAGTTTTTTCGCCAGCGGGGTTCCGGAACAGCCTGAGGTCATGATGGGCATCCTTTTCTGTGGTGATACTAGCATGTTCAACGGCAAGATGCCGCAGCGGTTCCATATCCCGTTGGCGAATTGCCGGTCGGGTCGGTGTTTCTGATTGCCGTGGCCCCTCCGTCAGTCCCTCGGACTGCCACCTCCCCATGCCTGCGGCACGGGGAGGATAATCGTCGGTTGACAGTTTCGTCCCGCATATCCCCAAATCGCAACTGCTATGGTATCTTTTTCCTCCCCATTGCTGCGCAACAGGGAGGAAAGACATATCATAGCTTGAAGATCATCCTCCCTGTGCCGCAGGCATGGGGAGGGGGACCGAGCGAAGCGGGGTGGAGGGGCTAGTCTTCCATCCAGTCGCGGAAAAAACTGTCATGGGCATTGCGCAGGTCACTGACGGGGAGGGGCTTGCCGTTCAGCACCAGCTGGTCGCCTTTGACCTCGCCGATCTTTTCAAACGGCACTTTCTCGCGATCCAGTTCGGCGTCAGCACGATAGGTGATGACATAGCGACCTTGCGCCTCGCTGAAAGCAAAGGCGGCGGTCATCTGGTCGATTTCCGCGCCCAGATTGCCGGCCAAAGCCATTTCGGCCAGCGCCACGGCAAGGCCGCCATCGCTGATATCATGCACGGCGGTGACCTTGCCTTCGGCGATCAGCTCGCGAATGACCTGGCCGGCCCACAGTTCGTCCTTGAGATCGACCTTGGGCGGCGGGCCGTCTTGCAGGCCGTGGATTTCGCGCAGCCAGGTCGACTGGCCGAGCTCTTCATAGTGAAAGCCGACAGTGGCGATATGGTCGCCCTCGTTCTTGAAGCCGATGGTCATCATCATGTCGAGATCGTCGATCAGGCCGACCGCACCAATCGCCGGCGTCGGCAGAATCGCGTGGCTGACGCCGTCGCCGCCGGTGGTCTCGTTATAGAGGCTGACATTGCCCGAGACGATCGGCATGTCGAGCGCCTTGCAAGCTTCGGCCATGCCCTCGATACAGCCGACGAACTGGCCCATGATATGCGGCTTTTCGGGGTTACCGAAATTCATGCAGTCGGTGGTTGCGAGCGGCTTAGCGCCGACCGCGCAGAGATTGCGATAGGCTTCGGCGATCGCCTGCTTGCCGCCTTCATAGGGATCGGCCTTGCAATAGCGCGGGGTGCAGTCGGTGGTGATGGCGAGGCCCTTGTTGGTGCCGTGCACGCGGACCACCGCCGCATCGCCGCCGGACCGCTGGGCGGTGTCGGCGCCGACCTGTGAATCATATTGTTCCCAAATCCAGCGGCGCGAAGCGAGCGCGGGGCTGGCCATCATCTTGAGCAAATCCGCGCCGATATCGGTGCTTTCGGGTATATCGCCGAGCGGCTGGGTATTGATATGCGCGGCATATTCCCCGCGGGTCAGATGCGGGCGGTCATAGAGCGGCGCATCATCGGCGAGTGGGCCGAGCGGGATGTCGCAGACGGTTTCGCCCTTGTGAGTCAGCACCATCCGGCGGGTGTCGGTGACCTCGCCGATTACCGCGAAATCCAGTTCCCATTTGGTGAAGATCGCTTCGGCCATTTCCTCGCGGCCGGGCTTGAGCACCATCAGCATGCGTTCCTGCGATTCGCTGAGCATCATTTCGTAAGCGGTCATGCCGGTTTCGCGGCACGGCACCTTGTCCATGTCGAGGATGATGCCGACTTCGCCATTGGTTGCCATTTCGACGCTGGAACTGGTCAGGCCGGCTGCGCCCATATCCTGAATCGCGACAATCGCATCGCTGGCCATCAGCTCGAGGCAGGCCTCGATCAGCAGCTTTTCGGTGAATGGATCGCCAACCTGCACGGTGGGGCGCTTCTCGTCGCTGTCATCGTCAAATTCCGCGCTCGCCATGGTCGCGCCGTGAATCCCGTCGCGCCCGGTTTTGGAACCGACATAGACGATCGGATTGCCAACGCCGCTGGCAGCCGAGTAGAAAATCTTGTCCGCATCGGCCACGCCTACGGTCATCGCGTTGACGATGATATTGCCGTCATAGGCCGGATCGAAATTGGTCTCGCCGCCGACCGTCGGTACACCGACGCAATTGCCGTAGCCGCCGATCCCGGCAACCACGCCCTTGACCAGATGCTTCATCTTCGGATGGTCGGGGCGCCCGAAACGCAGCGCGTTCAGGTTCGCAACAGGCCGCGCGCCCATCGTGAAGACGTCGCGCAGGATGCCGCCGACGCCGGTAGCTGCGCCCTGATAGGGTTCGATATAGGACGGGTGGTTGTGGCTCTCCATTTTGAAGATCGCCGCTTGGCCATCGCCGATATCGATCACCCCGGCATTTTCGCCAGGGCCGCAGATCACCTGCGGGCCGGTGGTGGGCAGCTTCTTCAGATGCAGGCGCGACGACTTGTAGGAACAATGTTCCGACCACATGACCGAAAATATTCCGAGCTCGGTGATATTCGGCTCGCGGCCCAACGCGTTCAATATGCGCTGATATTCCTCTGCATTGAGCCCGTGCTCGCGCACGGTTTCGGTGGAGATCTGGGGCTCTGCGATCAGCGTGTCTGTGGTCATGCAGACCCTTTAACGAGGCGGGACAATTTCGCCTAGAGGGAATTGATGTTTCGTAGCGCTGCTTTATGGAGTGGAGTCCGTACCCCCGCGAAGGCGGGGGTCCATCTCCAGAGTTGGCGTCTGGACGAAATGGCGGGAGATGGGCTCCTGCCTCCGCAGGAGCACATTCGCATGACCAAGACCATCGAACTGATTTTCGATTTCGTAAGCCCCAACGCCTATCTGATCTGGTCGCCGCTGAGGGCGCTGGCCGAGAAGCATGGCGCAACCATCGAAGTCACCCCGGCCTTTCTTGGCGGAATGCACAAGCTGACCGGCAACGCACCGCCTTTTGTGCGCGACGCGGACGTGAAGGGAAAGAATGACTATGCGATGCTGGAGATAAACCGGTTCATTGCCAAACATGGCCTGACAAAATTCAAGATGAATCCGAAATTTCCGTTCAACACCATTACATTGTTGCGGATGTTGGTCGCCTTGGAACCGAACGAACGCGCCGGATTTGTCGAAGCCCTGTTGCCGGCGATCTGGGAGCAAGGGCTCGACGTGACCGATAGCGGGGCGCTCGGCAGGATTCTGGATGATGGCGGTTTTGATGCTGAGGCGCTGTTCGAAAAGACGCAGGATCCGGCGATCAAACAGGCGCTGATCGACAATACCGAACAGGCGGTCGCACGCGGGGCCTTTGGCATTCCCACCATGTTCGTCGATGGCGAGATCTATTTTGGCAAGGAGCGGCTGGGACAGATTGACGAGCAATTGTCCGCGGCATGAAATCGCCCTGCAACGATATTTGTACCATCGACCGGTCGAGCGGCCTGTGCCTGGGCTGCGGGCGCAGTCTGGCGGAAATTGGCGAATGGGGAACGGCGACGGACGAGCGTCAGCAAGAGATATTATCGCAGCTACCGGCAAGGATGGAAGCGCTTGCCGGTGCCCTGAAAAGGTGACCGCGCTTTAAGCCTTTACGAATTTCAGGACCAGAAACGCAGTCAGTGCTGCGGTCGTGCCAGTCGCAAATGTGCCCCAGATCATGTCGATGATGGTTAATTTGGTGGACCAAGTCTTGAGCACCGCCTGGCTGGTCAGGTCGAAGGTTGCATAGCAGAAAAACCCGAGCAGCGCGCCATTAAGTAGTGCTGTCGTCCACTGGCCGTCGAGCAGCGCCGGCCGCACCGCAAACCACATCATCCCGCCGAGATAGAGCGCGTAGAAGGTCAGCGCCGGTGCGAGGCGGAACTTGTCCGCCATGATGTCGCCGATGATCGGACGGTAGAGCGAAGGCGCGGCGTTGCTTAGCCAGATCGCGTCGAGAATACCGAAAATGACGGCGGCAATGGCATAAGCGGCAATATATTGGGTCATGTTCGGTCCTGTGTTGATGTCTGTTTCAATATTCGCGTCCGCCCCACCCACCATGCTGCCAAGGCTGCGACCGAGAAAGCAAACAGCCCGGTCAGCTTCATCGCCGCATCCGCAGACTGCGGTTCGGGGCCGAACCAGTTGATCGATTGGAACGCGAGCAGCAATACGGCCAAAAGGCCAAGCGCATATTTCGACTGGCCGGAAATGGCCCTGGTCCGCATGACGTAAAAAGCCAGAGCACCGAACGTGATGCCAAGCTCCAGCGGCATCTCGATCATCGGATAGTTCCACAGGCCGAAACCGAACTTCGGCGGTGAACCAGCGAGCGTCAGGTCCGGTGCATGGACCAGCAGATCGAGAAACCAGTGCGACAGAACCACGGCTCCACCAATCAGCGCGCCCGTGCGGTTGCGCGTGAATATCCAGAACAGCAGCGCGAAGCCCGCTGCCAGCAGGGTGCTGCCGAGCAGACTGTGGGTATAAGGCATGTCGTAAAGGTCGAGCGGTACCATTTTGGTAATTCCGGGTGTGATGCGAAAATTTTCGATGCCGATGAGGGCGAGTCCGAAGAAACCGAAGTCCAGCAACTGGCCGGCAACGAAAAGGGTCCCGAGTCCGGGTGCCCTGGGATGGGATGCAGCCACCATTGCTGGTGCAAAATGACCGATGAACATATTTTCTCCCACCGTTTTTTTGCAAAGCTACACCGGAAGTTAACGATAGTGAAGCCCAAGCCCTTGACCGCGACCCAAAGCGTCGTCATTGAATCTCGCCATGAGCGAAACCAAAGAAGATCTTGCCACGCTGAATTTTGAGGACGCGCTGAAGCGTCTCGAAGACATCGTCCGCAAGCTGGAAAGCGGTGACGTGCCGCTCGACCAGTCGATAGAGCTTTACAGCGAGGGTGAAAAACTGCGCGGTCTGTGCCAGCAGCGCCTGGAATCAGCGCAGGCGAAGATCGAGAAAATCACTCTCGATCGGGATGGCAAGCCGCAAGCCACTGTTCCTTTTGACGCGGACTGAACCGTTGGCGGCCAACAATAATTCGGACCTCTTTCGGGAGATGGGGCGAGTCGCCACTCTGGTGGACCGGCAGTTCGATACATTGTTGCAGGTTCCCAATGACGCTCGCCGTGAATTGTACGAGGCCATGCGGCACGCCGCGATCGGCGGGGGCAAACGGCTGCGGCCATTGCTGGTGATGGCGACGGCCGGACTGTTTAACGTCGATGAGTCCTGCGCCGTCCGGGCGGCAACGGCCGTCGAGGCCTTGCATGTCTATTCGCTGATTCACGATGACCTGCCCTGTATGGATGATGACGACCTGCGCCGGGGCAAGCCGACCACCCATATTGCCTTCGGCGAAGCGACGGCGGTGCTCGCTGGCGATGCGCTGCATGCGCTCGCCTTTGGCCTGCTGTCCGACGACCGCACTCATCACGACCCTTTTGTCCGCGCCGAGATGACCGCCTGCCTCGCCCAGGCCGCCGGCCCTGCTGGCATGGCCGGCGGCCAGATGATGGATCTGGTGGCCGCAAATTCTACTTTTGACTTGCAGACGGTTACGCGGCTGCAGCAGCTGAAAACCGGCGCATTGATCGCTGCCTGCGTGGAAATTGGTGCCATTCTGGGCCGTGTGCCGGATGAAGGCCGGGTCAGCCTTCGCGGCTATGCCCATGATCTGGGCCTCGCCTTCCAGATTGCAGACGACATATTGGACGTCGAGGGTGACGAGCAAAAGGCCGGCAAGGCGCTGCAGAAAGATGCCGTGGCGGGCAAGGAGACTTTTTTGAGCCTGATGGGTCTGGACCGGGCCAGGGAGCAGGCCCAGATGCTGGCCAATCAGGCCAAATCGCATCTGAGCGGCTATGGCAGCGAAGCGGACCTGCTGCGCGCCATCGCCGAATATACCATCGCAAGAGATCGCTAGTCGGGGAGCAAAATATGAGAATCGGCGTTTATCCGGGGACTTTTGACCCGATCACCCTGGGACATATGGATATTATCAAGCGCGGCATGCGCCTGGTCGACAAGCTGGTGATCGGCGTCACCACCAACCCGTCGAAATCGCCGATGTTTTCGGACGAGGAGCGGCTCGAGATGGTGCGCCGCGAAACCGCCGAGCTGGGCGAGGGCGTGGAAGTCGTCGGCTTCAACATGCTGCTGATGAAATTTGCCGAAAAACAGGGCGCCAGCGTCATCGTGCGCGGGCTGCGGGCTGTGGCCGACTTTGAATATGAATATCAGATGGCCGGCATGAACCAGCAGCTGAACGACGATATCGAAACCGTCTTCCTGATGGCCGATGTCTCGCTGCAGCCGATTGCATCGCGCCTGGTGAAGGAAATTGCGATGTTCGGCGGCGAGATCCACAAATTCGTGACGCCGCTGGTGGCCAATGAAATCACCAGCCGCGTGGAGAAAATCGGTCTCAAGGGCGACCAATAGCCGAAACAGCAATTCATTGCAGTGAAAGGTAGAATCGTTCAAAGACCAGTTGCGTTTCCAAACCCTGATGCCAAACGAGTATGCCATGCTGCGTAAATTATTTTTGACCTTCTCCGCCCTGTTTCTGGTTTCCGGAACCGGCCATGCGCAAGAAGTGGAGGAAAAGGCACCGGCACCCGCATCGGTGCCCGCTGAAGAGAATATTCTCTATCTCGATCTTTCGACCGGCGGGCGCGTTGCGATACAGCTGTTTTCGACGCTCGCACCCAATCATGTCGAGCGCATCAAGACCCTGACCCGTCAGGGATTTTATGACGGCCAGATATTTCACCGCGTGATCGACGGCTTCATGGCGCAGACCGGCGACCCGACCGGCACCGGCATGGGCGGCTCCGATCTGCCCGATCTGAAAGCGGAATTCGGCAAGTTTCCGCATGTGCGCGGTGTGGTCTCGATGGCTCGCGCCCAGGGTGAGGACAGCGCCAACAGCCAGTTTTTCATCGTCTTCTATCCGCGCTTTTCGCTCGACGGCAAATATTCCGCCTTTGGCCGCGTCACTTCCGGCATGGAATATGTCGACAAGATCGCCCGCGGCGAACCGCCGCTCAATCCCAGCCGGATATTGCAGGCCTCGATCGCAGCCGACAACAAGCCGCCGGTTCTGCCGGGTCCCGGGACAGGCCTGTCCGAAAAACCGATCACCGTCGATGATCTGAACGCCCCGATCAATCCCTAGCCCGGCCGGTGCGCGTTGATCTTTTCGACTTTGACCTCCCGCCGGAGAGCATAGCGCTGCGACCGGCGGTGCCGCGCGACAGCGCGAAGCTGCTGCAAGTCTCCGGAAACCGGCTGTCCGACCATCTGGTCAGCGACCTGCCGGATCTGCTCGGCCCCGATGATATATTGGTCTTTAACGATACGAAAGTTATCCCGGCTCAGCTGACCGGCACCCGCGGCGACGCCCGCATCGGCGCGACGCTGCACAAGCGCGTCGACCTCCGCCGCTGGCAGGCCTTCATCCGCAACGCCAAGCGCCTGCGCATCGGCGAGACCGTCGATTTCGGCAGCGACGTCTCTGCCGAAGCCGAAGCCAGGCTGGACGACGGCAGTTTCATCCTGCGCTTCCTCGGCGAAGAGCCGGTCGAGCTGCTACTCGAGCGCGCCGGCACCATGCCGCTGCCGCCCTATATCGCCAGCAAGCGGGCAATCGACGCCCGCGACGCCGACGACTATCAGACCATGTTCGCCAAGGAAAAGGGCGCCGTCGCCGCCCCGACCGCGGCGCTGCACTTCACCGAGGGCCTGCTCGCCAGCCTGGCCGCCGCCGGCATCGGCAGCGAGACGCTGACCCTGCACGTCGGCGCCGGCACCTTCCTGCCGGTCAAGGTCGAGGAGACCGACGACCACCGGATGCACAGCGAATGGGGCCGCATCGACGCCGCCACCGCCGACCGCCTGAACGCGGCGCGGCAGGCCGGCGGCCGCGTGATCGCC
>NVXM01000037.1 GCA_002733865.1 Sphingopyxis sp. | reverse complement strand
CCACCACCACCGCCTCCACCACCACCGCCACCACCGCCACCACCGGCTGTATGTGCGCCTGGCCCTTACATTGTGTTCTTTGACTGGGATCAGTCGGACATCACACCAGAAGCGGCTGCGGTTCTCGACAATGCGGTTACGGCATATGGCGATTGTGGTTCGGCTCAGGTCATGCTGGCTGGTCACGCTGACAGATCTGGTTCTGCCAGCTACAACGTTGGCCTGTCCCAGCGTCGCAACGAAGCTGTTCGCGCCTATCTCGAATCGCGCGGCATCAGCGGCGGCGTTATCTCGAGCGAAGCCTTCGGTGAATCGCGTCCACGCGTTGAAACCGCAGACGGCGTTCGCGAGCCTCAGAACCGTCGTGTTGAAATCATGTACGGACCTGGTTCCGGTAACTGATAGCAACATTGCTAACAAATTTGAAAAGGGCTGGTCTTCGGACCGGCCCTTTTTTTATTCCATTTGGGGTTCAGGCTCAACTAAAGCGCCTTGCCTCAAGATGCTGAACCGCACGACGGCGTTCAACGTTGGCTGGATCAGGAGGCATGATTTCAGCGGGAAATTGCACGCCTGAACTTCCACTGCCCCTGCCTCCCGGCGCTGGTTTTTCGACTTACGCACCACATTCGGTACCATCTTAAGGTGCGCGTGAGAGTGCCCCTCGCGGTTTATCAGGTTTACGCACGAACGCCTGATATGAGCGCGATCCAGCCCGCGTAATCGCCTTGGTCGATTTCAGATTGTAAAGGTGCGTACCGGGTGAAGTGGCCTAGTTTAGCAGGCTTTCGAACAACGCCAGCCCGTCCGTTCCGCCATGCTTTTTGTCTATGGCACGCTCGGGGTGGGGCATCATGCCCAGGACATTGCCCGCTGCGTTGCTGATACCGGCGATATTGCGTGACGAGCCATTGATGTTCGTTTGATAGCGAAATACCACCCGATTCTCGTCCTCCAACATATCCAGGGTATCATCGGAACCAAAATAATTGCCGTCATGGTGGGCGACAGGAATCGAAACTGATCTTTTGTCGGCGTAGCGGGACGTGAAGATATTGTCGGTATTGGTGACCTCGAGCTCGGCATCCCTGCAGATAAAATGCATATTGCTGTTGCGCATCAGCGCGCCGGGCAGCAGGCCGGTCTCGGTCAATATTTGGAAACCGTTGCACACACCCAGAATTTTTATGCCACGGTCCGCCGCCTCGATGATCGACTTGATGATGTTGGACCGGGACGCCATCGCGCCGGATCTCAGATAATCACCATAAGAGAAGCCGCCCGGAATCGCGATCACATCCAGCCCGGCTGGTAGCTCCGTGTCACCGTGCCAAACCATGTGCGGCTTGTTGCCGGACACCGTTTCCAAAGCGACGGCCATATCGCGGTCGCAGTTGGACCCCGGAAAAACGATCACTGCCGACTGCATCAGCCGTTCGCTTCCATCGCGGTATCGGGCAATTCGATTTCATATGTTTCAATGACGGTGTTGGCGAGAAGTTTGTCGCACATCTTGTCGATCTCCTCCCGGCTGACCGATGATTCGACTTCGAGTTCGATCAACTTGCCTACGCGTACATCATTGACCCCGGCAAAATCGAGACTTTCCAGCGCATGGTGGATAGCCTTCCCTTGCGGGTCTAAAACGCCGTTCTTAAGCGTTACATATATTCTGACTTTCATGCTTCGCCCTCGCGCTTTGCTGCCGCCAATATCGCCTTGCTATAGCGTCAAGATTAGTTGGGGCAAGAGGAAGAACGAAAATCGGCCTGCGCCAGGAGCCACCAGGCAGTGTCAAAGTCTATTTCCAATTTCCTGCGGCGCCCGCATCCTCAAATCTTCGTAGTGGCTGGTCTATCCGATAGCGGTAGTCCGCCGATTATTTGCCGCGCTTCTTCCGTTCGCTGTTCAGATCGAGCACTTCGCTCACGCCTTCCGGGAACAGGCCGAGCCGTCTTGCCACTTCCTGATAGGCTTCGGCTTCTCCGCCCAGGTCGCGGCGGAAGCGGTCCTTGTCGAGTTTTTCGTTGGTTTCCATATCCCACAGACGGCAGCCGTCAGGGCTGATCTCATCGGCCAATATGATACGCGAGAAATCACCTTCGAAGACGCGGCCAAATTCCAGCTTGAAATCGACCAGCTTGATCCCGATTCCAGCGAACATGCCAGCCATGAAGTCGTTGATCCGGATTGCCATCGCGGAAATATCCTGCATCTCCTCCTGGCTGGCCCAGCCAAAGCAGGCGATATGTTCTTCCGCGACCAAGGGATCGCCGAGTGCATCATCCTTGTAGCAATATTCCAGCAGCGTGTGCGGCAGCTGTGTGCCTTCCTCGATGCCGAGGCGCTTGGACAGCGAACCGGCGGCGACGTTGCGGACGATCACCTCGATCGGGACAATCTCGACCTGCTTGACCAGCTGCTCGCGCATATTGAGCCGGCGGATGAAGTGGCTGGGGATACCGATGTGATTGAGCAGCGTGAAGATATGCTCGCTGATGCGATTATTGATCACGCCCTTGCCGTTGATCGTGCCCTTTTTCTCGGCGTTGAAAGCGGTCGCATCATCCTTGAAATACTGGATGATCGTGCCGGGCTCCGGACCTTCGTAGAGAATCTTGGCCTTGCCTTCATAGATTTGGCGACGACGGGACATTGCTTGGTTCCACTTCGCAAAGAGAGCGACAAAAAATCAAACCCCGACGGTTCGAATCGCAGCGGATTGAACGGATCGGGGCAACCGAGCCTTCCTATATGCGAAAGCGGCTTGCGGCGCAAACAATCCCGTTTCATGATCGATCCCGCTAGGTACCGGAGGGATGGGATTGCGATGACCAAATATGGCACGATCAATGAGATCATGGATACGCTCTATGACTGCATTTCCGGACCGCCGGGCGGGCAGGACTGGGAGCGCAATCGCGAGATTTATCATCCGCGCGCGCTGATCACCCGGACGCGAATTATCGACGGAGCGCCGGTTGCCTTTACCTTCAGCTATGGCGAATTTGTCGAAGCGACCATTCCCCTTCTTGCAGGACGCAGCTTTTACGAGATCGAGATCGGTCGCCATACCGATATTTTCGGCCAGGTCGCTCATGTCTTCAGTAGCTATGAAGCCCGGGAAACGCGGGACCATCCAGACATACAGTTTCGCGGCGTCAATATGGTGCATTTGTGGAATGACGGCATCGGGGATGATGGCAAGCCCGATGGTCGCTGGTGGATCATGTCGATCATCTGGGACAATGAGCGGGAAGGGCTGGATTTGCCGGAAGCTTGGTTGGCCCGATGAGCGCTGGCGGCGGCCGGGTCCTGGCGGCTGCGGCGCTAACGGTTCTGATGGCGGTCATTACTCTGGCCTTGTTGAATCTCGTTGGTCCTGACTGGTCGCGCTTTGCTCCCGCCAACTGCACCGAAACCCGCTGTTTCTGTGAAATGCCGCAGACCGGTGCCCTGCTGTTGCAGCCGGCGAACAGTATTTCCTCCTTCGGCTATGTCTTTGCCGGATTGCTGATGATCTTGCTGGCGCGATTGCGCGACGGACGTTCGGCCTTTCCGCCGCTGGCCGCAGGCGTTCTTGGGACGAGCGCGATCATCGTCGGGATCGGGTCGGTATTGCTCCATGCGACGCTGACATTGTGGGGGCAGTTTTTCGATGTGCTCGGCATGTATCTGATCAGTGGATTCTTTCTGGTCTGTGCGGTGGCGAGATGGCGGAAAATCCCGGACCGGCGAGCGTTGGTCTATTATGCGGTGCTTTGCGCTGTGCTTGTTACAATTCTCTATGCGCTGCCGGAAGTCCGACGTTGGCTTTTTGCCGTGGTGCTGATCGCCGCGATCATTCTGGAGCTGGTGTTTGCCCGGCCGCGGCGGCCTCAGGTCCGCACCGGTTATTATATTGCCGGGCTTATCGCCAATATTGTGGCGTTTACCATCTGGAATCTCGACCAACGCGGACAGCTTTGCGCGCCGGACAGCCTGCTGCAGGGGCATGCGGTCTGGCATCTGCTTGGCGCGGTCGCGCTGTGGTTTGCCTTTCTCTACTATCGCAGCGAGCGGGAAGTGGGTTGAGTATAGCGGTGCCCCGGCCTGCGCCGGGCAACGGTATCTCTTCATTGCCAGACCACTTTCCCCCTACCAACAGGGAATCCACCCTGCTATCGCCTCTGCTATGAGTGATGTTACCGATGCGCCGGAAGCGGCTCCCGAAGATGAATTTGATGCAATCGTGGAAGCGCCGTTCGATTCGGCGCTGTCCGAACGCTATCTGATCTATGCGATGTCGACGATCACCGCGCGGTCGCTGCCGGATCTGCGCGATGGTTTGAAGCCGGTGCACCGCCGGCTGCTGTGGGCGATGCGGCTGCTCAAGCTCGATCCTTCGCAGGGGTACAAGAAATGCGCCCGCGTCGTCGGTGATGTCATCGGTAAATATCACCCGCATGGCGACCAGTCGGTCTATGACGCGATGGTGCGGCTCGCGCAGACTTTCTCGCTGCGCTATCCGCTGGTCGACGGGCAGGGGAATTTCGGCAATATCGACGGCGATAATGCTGCTGCCTATCGTTATACCGAGGCCCGGCTGACCCGTACGGCGATCGAGCTGATGCACGGGCTCGACGAGGGCACGGTCGATTTCAAGCCGACCTATAATGGCGAGGATGAAGAGCCGGAAGTCATGCCTGGCCTGTTTCCCAATCTGCTTGCCAATGGTGCCAGCGGCATCGCGGTCGGCATGGCGACCAGCATCCCGTCGCACAATGTCCACGAGATTATCGACGCGGCAACGCTGCTGATCGAATCGCCCAAGGCGGAACATGCCGAGATTATGGCGATCATCAAGGGGCCGGACTTGGCCACTGGCGGCACGCTGGTCGATCCGAAATCAGTGATCGACGCTGCTTATGAAAGCGGCCGCGGCGCGATGCGGGTGCGCTGCAAGTGGGAGAAGGAAGACGCCGAGGGGCGCGGTGCCTGGCAGATTGTCGTCACCGAGATTCCCTATCAGGTGCAGAAGGGCAAGCTGATCGAGCAGATTGCCCAGATCATCGCCGACAAGAAACTGCCGATCCTCGCCGATATCCGCGACGAATCCGACGAGCAGGTCCGCATCGTGCTCGAACCGAAAAGCCGCGCTGTCGATCCCGAGGACCTGATGAACGCGCTGTTCCGGATGTCCGATCTGGAAAACCGCTTCTCGCTCAACATGAATGTGCTCGACAAGGACCGCGTACCCAAGGTGATGGGCATCAAGGAGGTGCTGCAACACTGGATCACCCACCAGATTGAAGTTCTGGTCCGCCGGTCGCAACACCGGCTCGACAAGATTGCCGCCCGGCTGGAGCTGCTCGAGGGCTATATCATTGCCTATCTCAATCTCGACCGGGTGATCGAGATTATTCGTAACCATGACGAACCCAAGCCGATGTTGATGGACGAGTTCCAGCTGACCGACCGGCAGGCGGAAGCGATCCTCAACATGCGGCTGCGTTCCCTGCGCAAGCTGGAAGAGATGGAATTGCGCAACGAGCGCGACAAGCTGCTCGAGGAACGCGAGGGGCTGGAAAAGCTGATCGAGAGCCCGGCGCGGCAGAAGACGCGGCTGAAGAAGGACCTTGCCGAACTGCGCAAACTCTATGCCGAGGATAACGATCTGGGCAAGCGACGGACGATGCTGATCGAGGCGGCCCCCGCGAAGGAAATTTCGCTGGAAGCCTTTATCGAGAAGGAACCGGTCACCGTGATCATGTCGCAGCGCGGCTGGATCAAGGCGATGAAAGGCCACGCCGATCTGTCGCAGCCCGACGCTTTCAAGTTCAAGGAAGGCGACGGCCCGAAATATGCCTTCCACGCGCAGACCACCGACAAGCTGCTGATGGCCTGCGACAATGGGCGCTTCTATACCATCGGCGCTGACAAGCTGCCCGGCGCGCGGGGCTTTGGCGAGCCGGTCGGGTCGATGGTCGATCTTGAGGCGGGCGCGGAGCCGATCGCGCTGATGGTCGCCGACATGAAGGGCAAGCTGCTGCTCGCCTCGACCTGGGGTCGCGGTTTTGTTGCGAATATCGCCGATGTTGTCGCCGAGACCAAGAAGGGGCGCCAGGTTGCCAATCTGAAGGGCGACGCCAAGCTGCTGGTCGTTCATCCCGTGAATGCCGGCGACGCGGACCAGCCGGCCGATGATCATGTCGCGGCGATCGGCGAAAATCGCAAGCTGGTCATCTTCGCGCTGAAGGAAATGCCGGAAATGGCGAAGGGGCAGGGCGTGATGCTGCAACGCTACAAGGACGGCGGCCTGTCCGATGCGATAACCTTCAATCTCGAAAAGGGCCTGAGCTGGACCATGGGCGGCGAGACCGGACGCACCCGGACCGAGAATGATCTGACGATGTGGCGGGTTGCGCGGGGAGCGGCTGGGCGATTGCCGCCGACGGGGTTTCCGAAGAGCGGCAAGTTTGATTGAAATGCGTTCCTTCTCCCGTGAGGGAGAAGGATAGGAAGCCTTATTTGCGAAGCGGATTAGGCGGACTTGGATGAGGGTGTTCTGCCCTCTTTAGTTTCGTACACCCTCACCCAGCTCCGACTAGGCAACAAGTTGCCAAGTCTCCACATCCCTCTCCCTCACGGGAGAGGGTGTCCAACCACAAAACATGTTTGCGCAATCCGGCCTTACCCCCTAGCTTGACCGGCAAGAGCAGAAAAAGGGGGAGGCCGATGTCCGACAATAAGCCGGAAGGGTTCGAGAAGGACGGCGCGACCAGCGTCAATGAAACGGCCTATTGGTCGCAGAATATCCGCTTGCTGTGCACGCTGATGAGTATCTGGTTTGTCGTTTCCTTCGGCGCGGGCATCCTGTTTCGCGATTTTCTCGATCAATTTTCTATTGCCGGTTATCCGCTGGGCTTCTGGTTTGCGCAGCAGGGGTCGATCTATGTCTTCATCCTGCTGATCGTCTTCTACAGCGTCCGGATGAAGCGGATCGAGCGGCAATATGATCTCGATGACTGAGCGCGGCTGATGGCGACCCAGACGCTTATCTATCTGTTCGTCGGTCTTTCGTTCGCGCTCTATATCGGTATCGCCATTGCCTCGCGCGCGGGCTCGACCAGCGAATTTTATGTGGCCGGCGGCGGCGTCAATCCGGTGGTCAACGGCATGGCGACCGCAGCCGACTGGATGTCGGCGGCGAGTTTTATCTCGATGGCCGGGATCATCGCTTTCTCCGGCTATGACGGCTCGGTCTATCTGATGGGCTGGACCGGGGGATATGTGCTGCTGGCGCTTCTGCTGGCGCCCTATCTGCGCAAGTTCGGCCAGTTCACCGTGCCGGATTTTATCGGCACGCGTTATTATTCGAAAGCCGCCCGGGTGGTCGCGGTGATCTGCCTGATCTTTATCAGTTTCACCTATATTGCCGGGCAAATGCGCGGTGTCGGCATCGTCTTTTCCCGCTTTCTCGATGTGCCGATCAATCTCGGCGTGATCATCGGCATGGCGATCGTCTTTGTCTATGCGGTGCTCGGCGGGATGAAGGGCGTGACCTACACGCAGGTCGCACAATATTGTGTGCTGATCTTCGCCTATATGGTGCCGGCTTTTTTCATCAGTTTTCTGATCACAGGCAATCCGGTGCCGCAACTGGGGCTGGGCTCGACGGTCAATGACGGCTCGGGTCTCTATGTGCTGCAGAAGCTGGATCTGGTGCTGCAGGACATGGGCTTTGCCGCCTATACCAGCGGCGAAAAATCGACGATTGATGTCTTTTGCATCACGCTGGCACTGATGGTCGGGACGGCGGGCCTGCCGCATGTCATCGTGCGCTTCTTCACCGTTCCGAAAGCGTCAGACGCCCGCAAGTCGGCAGGCTGGGCGCTGGTGTTTATCGCCTTGCTCTACACGACCGCGCCCGCCGTCGGGGCCTTTGCCCGGCTCAATTTCATCGATAGCGTCAACAATGTCGAATATTCTCAGGCACCGGAATGGTTCAAGAATTGGGAAAGCAACGACCTGATCGCCTGGCGCGACAAGAATGGCGACGGCCAGATGCAGCTGGGCAAGGGCGATCCGTTTCAGGGTGCGCCGGTGTTTGCGGACAGCACCGGCCCCAGCGGCGAGCGGCTGGTCTCAAACGAAGCGGCGGATGACAATGGCAACGAAGTCTATGTCGACCGCGATATCATGGTTCTGGCCAATCCGGAGATTGCCAATCTGCCCGGTTGGGTGATTGCGCTGGTCGCTGCAGGCGGGCTGGCGGCGGCGCTGTCGACGGCGGCAGGACTGCTGCTGGTGATCAGCTCGTCGATCAGTCATGACCTGCTGAAGAGCACCTTCCGGCCGCAGATTACCGAGAAGGGAGAATTGCTGGCCGCGCGGCTGGCGGCGACCGCCGCAATTGTCGTGGCCGGCTATCTCGGCATCTACCCGCCCGGCTGGGTCGCGCAGGTCGTTGCCTTTGCTTTCGGTCTGGCCGCAGCTTCGCTGTTCCCGGCGATCTTCATGGGCATTTTCTCCAAGCGGATGAACCGCGAGGGCGCGATTGCCGGGATGGTGATCGGTCTAAGCTTCACCTTCCTCTATATCGGCTGGTTCAAGCTCTGGTCGCCGGAGAGCAATGTTGCGGCGAACTGGCTGTTTGGCATTTCACCCGAGGGGATTGGTGTGATCGGGATGCTGCTGAATTTTGCAGTGGCGATTGCGGTCGCACGGTTTACCAGCGCGCCGCCGAGAGAGATTGCCTGGCTGGTCGACAAGATCCGGGTGCCTCGAAGTTCAGATTAGGTTGAGGCTATCCCGCCAGCCGCAGGCGAGTTCAGCGTTTCTTGGCGATCTTGATCTTGTCCAGCTTGGTCCTTGTGCGGATCGATTCCTCGCTGCGGGTGAGCGCCTTGGAAATGGCCTTGAGGGTCATGCCCTTTTTGGCAAAAGCGTGCAGCTTCTGGATCTCTTCGCTGGTCCAGGGCTGCTTGTGGCGTTCGAAATGGTCTTTCATATATTCCGGCCTAGCAGATTATCGGGGGCGTGCACCCAATTAGAATCCGGCACGTTCGACCGCTGGCAATAGCGGGCTTTGCAGAGAGCCTTTTGTCCGCTAGCTCCGACGGACATTCATAAATGGAGCCTCACATGCAGTTTGATGAAGTTGTCTTCGGCCGCCGCAGCATTCGCGGATATAAGCCGGACCCGGTGCCGAGGCAGCTGATCGAGGAAATCCTGAAACTGGCAATGCGCGCGCCTTCGTCGATGAATACGCAGCCCTATAATTTCTATGTGATCACCGGTGAGCCGCTGGAGAAAATCCGGGCAGGCAATACCGAGCGGATGCTGGCGGGTGTGCCGCAGTCCCGAGAGTTTCGCACCGGGGAGGCTTTTGCTGGCGCGCATCGCGAGCGGCAGATCGGGGTGGCGAAGCAGCTGTTTTCGGCGATGGGGATCGAGCGCGATGACAAGGCGGCGCGGCAGGACTGGGTGATGCGCGGCTTTCGCCAGTTCGATGCTCCGGTCTGCGTGATCATCACCTATGACCGCGCGGTCGACGGCAGCGATGACACACCCTTCGACTGCGGCGCGGTGGCGACGGCGCTGGTCAACGCGGCCTGGTCGCGCGGGCTTGGCACGGTGATCAACAGCCAGGGCATCATGCAGTCACCCGTGGTCCGCGAACATGCCGGGATCGCCGATGATCAGGTTATCATGAAGAGCATCGCGCTGGGCTGGCCGGATGACGATTTCCCGGCCAATGCGGTGGTGTCGACGCGCAAGTCGGTGGATGAGGCAGCGGTGTTTGTGGGGTTTGAGGGGTAGATAAGGCTCGCGTGCCCCTGCGCAGGCAGGGGCCCATCTCCCGAATGCGCCAGGCGGAACCGGCGGGAGATGGATGCCTGCCTTCGCAGGCACACTTGATGTGCTCCGCACTTGATGCGGAGCTCTGTGCTGCGGGGAGCCGCTCTTGCCTCCAGAGCTCCGCATCGAGTGCGGAGCACAGTTACACCGCTACTTGTTCAGCCGCCCTTCGACCAGCGAATCGACGACATCGGGATCGGCGAGCGTCGATGTGTCGCCCAGCGTGCCATGGTCATTTTCGGCGATCTTGCGCAGGATGCGGCGCATTATCTTGCCGGAACGGGTTTTCGGTAGGGCAGGCGTCAGATGCAAATGGTCGGGCGTGGCGATCGGCCCGATTTCCTTGCGGACATGGCCGCGCAGTTCGTCGACCATTTCGTCGCTATGCTCCTCGCCCGCGTTCAGAGTGACATAGCAGTAGATGCCCTGTCCCTTGATATCGTGGGGATAGCCAACCACTGCCGCCTCGGCGACCTTGGGGTGGGAGACCAGAGCGGATTCGACTTCTGCCGTGCCCATGCGGTGGCCCGAGACATTGATGACATCATCGACCCGGCCGGTGATCCAGTAATAGTCATCGGCGTCGCGCTTGCAGCCGTCGCCGGTGAAATATTTGCCCTTGTAGGTGGTGAAATACGTCTGGATGAAACGTTCATGGTCGCCATAGACGCTGCGCGCCTGTCCCGGCCAGCTGGCGGTGATGCACAGATTGCCGTCGGTGGCGCCTTCCAGAATCTTGCCGTCGCCATCGACCAGCTGCGGCTGGATACCGAAAAAGGGCTTGCCGGCGCTGCCCGGTTTCATGCCATGCGCACCGGGCAGGGTGGTGATCATGATGCCGCCGGTTTCAGTCTGCCACCATGTGTCGATGATCGGCGATTTGCCATCGCCAACCACGTCATAATACCAGCGCCAGGCTTCCGGATTGATCGGTTCACCGACCGTGCCGAGCAGGCGGAGCGAGGAACGGTCGTGCGCCTTCACCGGACCATCGCCTTCGCGCATTAGCGCGCGGATTGCGGTAGGGGCCGTATAGAAAATATTGACCTTGTGCTTTGCGACCACTTCCCAGAAACGACCGAAATCCGGATAGTTGGGGACGCCCTCGAACATGACCTGGGTCGCACCATTGATCAGCGGACCGTAGACGATATAGCTGTGGCCCGTGACCCAGCCGATATCGGCCGAGCACCAGAAGACCTCGCCGGGCTGGTAATCGAAGACATAGTGAAAGGTGGTCGCTACCCAGACGGCATAGCCGCCGGTGGTGTGAAGCACGCCCTTCGGCTTGCCGGTCGAGCCCGACGTATAGAGAATGAACAGCGGATCCTCTGCGTTCATCGGCTCGCAAGGGCAGTCATCCGGGACATCGGTCTTGAGCTCATGATACCAGTGGTCGCGTCCTTCGGTCATGATGACATCGCTGTCCGTATGGTTGATCACCAGCACGGCATCGACGGCGACTTTTTCCAGCGCAGCGTCAATATTGGTCTTGAGCGGGACCGGCTTGCCACCGCGGCGGCCGGCATCGGCGCAGATCACGAACTTGCTGTCGCAATCCTCGATCCGGCCAGCGAGGGCGTCCGGCGAAAAGCCGCCAAAAACCACGCTGTGAATCGCGCCAATGCGGGCGCAGGCGAGCATGGCAAAGGCGCCTTCCGGGATCATCGGCATGTAGATGGTGACCCGGTCGCCTTTTTTGACGCCGAGCTTTTTGAGACAATTGGCCATGGTGATGACTTCAGACTGCAGCTCCGCATAGCTGATCGTCCGACCGGGCGATTTCGGATCGTCGGGTTCGAAAATCAGCGCCGTGTCGTCGCCCTTGCCGGCCGCGACATGGCGATCGACGGCGTTGTGGCAGATGTTGAGCACGCCGTCTTCGTACCATTTGATAGAGACCGGATCGTAGGACCAGTTGGCTATTGTGGTGGGCGTTTTTTGCCAGTCCAGTCGTTCGGCCTGCCGGGACCAGAATGTGTCGGGGTCGTCGATGCTTTCGCGGTACAGCCGGTCATAGTCTGCAGCGGTGCAATGGGTGTCGTCATCGCGGCGGGGCGATGCGATCATTTCCACCAGTTTATTTTTGTCCGGAGCCTCTGTCATTTGCTGCCTCTCTTGTCTGTTCGTTCAACAGGGTCGTGATCGCCCCGTCATTATCGTTCGATTCTCTGCGTGACTTTGCTCATGTCCGGCCGCTGAAATCAAGGCCGTCGGCAAATTCGGTCACCCAATTTTCGTCTGGAAAATCATGGTCGATCCAGGCCTGTTCGATCGTGGCGAGCGTCCTGGTTACAACCGGACCGGGTTTCAGGCCGCGCTGGATCAAGTCGCCTCCGGTCAGCGGGAAAACGGGCGGCTGCCAGTTGCGTAGGTGGCCCAGCATTTCTGGCAAAGCATCATCGTCGGCGAAGAGCAGAGCTATATCGCGGGCGGTCTCGACGCTGGTGCGATAGGCAAGCGCGCGGATGTTGATAGCGCCATGCTCGGGACAGCGCTCGACAATCGCTCGCTGCATTTTTTTTGACAGCTTCAGGCTTTTGGCGATTGTGCTTTTTGTGTCGCTGTCTTTCGGCAGCAAGGCGACCAAACGCCGGATTGCGCTGGGCGCAATGTTATGGGCCTGTTCGCGGCTGACCAGCCGGTCCAGAACGGGCGCTGCCTTATCGTCCGTCTCGGCCACGATATGGTCAAGAATCTTCCCGTCCAGCATTTTGCCGATGGCAAGCCGGGGATCGTCGGTAGCAAGCAATTTCAGCAGCTCATCGGCGATCCGTTCCCGCGATAATTGCCTGAGCTTTGGCGCTGCTGCCACGCAGGCCTGAAAGGCTTCGGTTTCAAGCTCGTCCTGCCCGAAGCGGGCCAGAAAGCGGAAGTAGCGCATGATCCGGAGGTGATCTTCTGCGATCCGCTCGGCAGCTGAACCGATAAAACGTATCCGCCGCTGCTTCAGGTCATCAAGGCCGCCGAAATAGTCGAAAATCTCCATTGTTTCCGGATCGGCGAAAAGCGCGTTGATCGTGAAGTCGCGCCGCGCGGCATCTTCCCGCCAATCGTCGCTGAATGCGACCGTGGCCCGGCGGCCGTCGGTCGATACATCGCGGCGGAGTGTGGTAATTTCGACGGGCCCGTCGGGCAGGATCGCGGTGACCGTCCCATGGTCGATGCCGGTCGGGATGACCTTGATTGCAGCTGCCTCGAGCCGCTTGATAACATCGTCGGGCAGCAAGGGCGTCGCGATATCCACGTCTTTTACAGCAACGCCGAGCAAGCTGTCCCGAACCGCTCCGCCGACAAAACGCGCTTGTCCATCGAGCGCTGCAATCAGGGCTGCAAGGCCGCGTCTTTCTGTCCAGTCTGATGGGGGCAGTTTCATGGTTCCCAGCCGAGCCTCTTGCCGAGATTGTTCAAAATGCCGGCGGTAATCCCCCAGATACGATAGTCCTGCCAGAAAATCTCGTAATAATGCCGCTTGCGCCCGTTCCAGGTGCCTTCGTGGACGGCGCGGTTTTTTGGGTCGAGCAGGAAATCGAGCGGTGCTTCAAACCAGCTTTCGACTTCGCTCGGCTCTGCGACAAAGGGCAGATCGGGAGGGATCACGCTCAATACCGGCTGTATATTGTAGCCGCTGCCCGACTGGAAACTGTCGGTAAGGCCGATGACATCGACATGACGGCGCTCGAGTGCGACTTCTTCATGGGCCTCACGCAGTGCCGCATCGATCGCGTCATCGTCTTCTGGATCGATCTTGCCACCGGGAAAGGCGACCTGCCCCGGATGATTGCGCATGTGCCGTGGTCGCTGGACAAAGATTACGCCCGGATCGGGACGATCAGTGACCGCGATCAGCACCGCAGCATCGCGCAATATCTTGAGATCATCAATATGATCTCGCTCGTTGTAGAGCAGATGGTCGAGGTCATTTTCATGGCCTTTTACCAGCGCTTTTTCGAGCCGGTCGCGCAATGTCATGAATCGACCACCATCGGGAAAATCGTGCCTGCCGACCAGATGCCGATCGGATCGGCATCTTCTTCCAGCGCCAGTTCCGCTAGCTGATAATAGACCGGACGCGCCAGCACCGCTTCGAGACCGCGGCGGACTGTCAGATAGGGCTGTGGCTTGTCTGCTCCAAATCTGAGCGGATGATCGGCATCGGCGACCACCAGATGATCGGTGTTAAGCCGGAATGCCAGCGTCCGCTCTGCGCCTTTACCCTCACTTTCCAGTTCCACCGCCACAAAGGGGGCGTCGTCGATAAGGATGCTGAGCTTTTGATAGGGCGTCACCAATGCGTAGCTACCGTCCTGCTCCCGCCGCAGGATGCTCGAAAACGCGCGAACCATTGCCGGCCGCTGGATCGGATCGCCCTGATGGTACCAGGTGCCATCCGCAGCGATTCGCATTTCGCTGTCGCCCGTGTCCTGCGGATCCCATTGATCGACCGGAGGCAATTTCTGTGCCTCGGCCAGTTCGGCGATTTCCGCGATCGAAAGAGAGGCCAGTTCGGGAGGTGGTGTATAGGGCATCCCAACGGACTATTGCCCGGCGCCATTTCTGTAAAGCTTTAGACTCGCTATCGCTTCCAGGGGCCGAGCGTGCCGGTTTTGGGCAAAGGAATATTCTTGCCGGACCGGACCAGCAGCCGGGATGGGTCCCAGGGGCCCGGCAAGGTCCAGCCGCTGGTGCCCTCTGCGGTGAAATCGAAGAATCTCTCATAATATTCGGGATCGCCGATCAGCACCAAAGGCAGCGGGGCGTCCGGTTGAATTTCCTTGAGCAGGGCGGCCATCATCGCACGGCCGATGCCCTCGCGCTGAAAATCGGGGTAGACCGCGACCGGACCGACCATGATCATCGGGTGCATCTTGCCCTGTTCATCGGTCAGGGCGATGGGCCAGCACTGGATCGATCCAAGCAATTCTTGCTTGTCCTGATCCACCGCGGCCAACGACAGGCCTTCGAGCATATCCATGCCCTCGCGCACCTTGTAGGCCGTGCGATCGTGACGGTCTTCGCCAAAGGCCGAGTCAAGCAGGGCGTCGACAAGTTGCGGATCGATTTCGGCGAGGGGTATGATGGTGGTCAAGTCATTGGTCTCACATGGCTGGAAAAGCGCGCGCTACTCCGCTTTAGTGCAAAAGTCGAGACGCATAGGTTGCAATTGCATGATTGCCAAGCACCAGCTAAAAGATTGATCTTTTAAGGGAGTTTTGCGTGTGACGGAACAGAATCGGGCGACCGAACCATCGACGGGCGGCAAAACATCCACAGCCGATCCCGCAAAGCGGGGCCGCGCGGCATCACTGCGGCGAGATCCCAAGGGTTGGCTGATTGCAGTGCTCGGCGTCGGCGCGCCGCTGGCGTTCTTCATCGCGGCTGCCGGTAGCGGTCTGGGCCTGTGGGGCTGGCAAGCCGGTCTGGCGGCGATGCCCTGGATCCTGCTGACGGCTTTGATCACGCTGGTGCTGGCGATTATATTTATCGCCCTGAACCGGCGCAAAGGGCGCAAGACACGATGGCCTTTGATGGGGCTGGGTCTTTTGGGGACGCTTGGCTTTTTCGCTTTCATGGTTCCCTATGGCGTCGCCATCGTGACCCTTCCGGCCATTCATGACATCACGACCGATCTCGCCGACCCGCCCCAGTTTACAGCTCTCTCGCTGCGCGACGACAATTGGGACAATATTCCGGGGGCCGATGACGACAGCATGCGCGGCATGAATCCTCGCCAGCGCTGGGCCACGGTTCATCAGGATGCCTATCCGGATATCAGGTCTGTCCGTATCGACCAACCGGTGGCGGTGGTGATCGAAAAAGCCAAAAGGCTGGCAGAGGACCGTGGCTGGAAAATTGTCAGCGTCGACAAGGCAGCGGGCAAGCTGGAAGCAACCGCTACAATCTCGCTGTTCCGCTTCAAGGACGATGTTGTCATCCGTGCGCGTTCGGCTGAAAATGGTGCGGCCAGCATAATCGACATGCGCTCGGTGAGCCGAGTCGGCGTGCATGATCTTGGTGCCAACGCAAAGCGCGTGCGCCGTTTCCTCAGTGACCTGTCGGGAACGACGACCACTGCTTCGCAATGACTGTTGGCTGATGCCGGTCTATTTGGCCGGCGTCAGCTTGAGCAACCGGCCGCCTTCGCCGTCTTCCAGAACGTAGATTGCGCCGTCCGGACCCTGTTCCACTTCACGGATCCGTTGACCCATCAGGAAGCGTTCCGCTTCTTTGGCGGTATCGCCATCGAAGCTGACCCGGATGAGCGCCTGGCTGGCAAGGCCACCGATGAAGGCACTACCTTTCCATGCCGGGAAGAGATCGCCGGAATAGAAGATCAGGCCGCTGGGCGCGATGGTTGGAACCCATGCCACTTTCGGTGCTTCAAACTCCGGCCGGGTATCATGATTGGGTATTTTCTTGCCATCATAATGATCGCCTTCCGAGACGAAGGGGTAGCCATAATTGGCGCCGCGCTGGACCAGGTTCAGCTCGTCGCCGGCTTTTGGACCCATTTCCTGATTCCACAAACGGCCTTCGCTGTCGAACGCGATGCCCAATATATTGCGGTGGCCCAGCGACCAAATCTCGGGAAGCGCGCCGTCCTTGTCGACAAACGGATTGTCCTTGGGAACGGTGCCGTCCGGATAGAGCCTTACGATTTTGCCAAGATTGGCAGACATATCCTGGGCCGGGTCAAATTTCTGCCGCTCGCCCGAGCCAATGAAAAGATATTCACCATCGGGTGAAAAGGCGATCCGGTGAGAGAAATGCCCTCTGCCGGTGACTTTCGGCTTTTGCGTCCAGATGGTTTCGAGATTCTTCAGGGCCGGTTTTTCGCCATCAAGATCAAGCCTGGCGCGTCCAACCACGGCCCCGCGCGTGTCTTTATCGCCAGCTTCCACCCAGCTCAGATAGACCATATTGCTGGTCGCAAAATCGGGTGCGAGCACGACATCGCCGAAGCCGCCCTGACCGCCATAATCCACTTCCGGCACGCCGCTGACTTCGGTTTTCTGGCCCTTGGCGTTAACCAGCTGCAGCTGGCCCGCTTGTTCGCTGACCAGCATGCGCCCATCGGGCAGGAAGGTCATGGCCCACGGTTCATCAAAACTGGCTATTTCGGTGGATTCAAAAGGTTTGCGATCGACCGGGGAAATGTCGTTCGTCGCTTGCGTCACTTCTGACGTGCTGCCCGTCGCCCGCGCATCGTCGCCATTGGAGCAAGCGACCACGAAGATCGCAATTGAGAGCGAAAGTCCGATATTTCTCATAAGATTCCCGTGTTTTATCATCAAATTGATCCCCGCCACCTATGTCTCCTGATATAGAGTAGCGCGGCCGAATTTCCTAGGCGAATCCGAGGATTTTTATATAGATTCGCTCCGTTCACCGCTTGCTTACCATTAGTGGTTAAAGCAGCCGCATGTTTGAACGAAAATTGAGCACGCATGACCCGCGGCCCACTTCGGCGGTTTCCCATGGTGTGGGGGTTGCTGGTCTGATTGGACTGACCTGCTGGGTTCTGATAGCCCGCCAATATGGCATGGATGGCCCCTATTCGGCGCTTGCGGCCTGTTTCGCCTGCGGGCTACCGATGGTGTTGTGGTCGCTTTTGAAGGACAAGGTCCATTTGCGCCCTTCGACGGGTATCGACTGGAGCAACCCGAACAAGCTTAAAGACACGTTCGATATCAGTCTGGCGAAACTGGCTGGTCTCTGGGCAACCTGGGGGCTGATCGGAACGATCTATTGTATCGCTCGCTGGTATTGGACGGGGCAGTATCAATTCGCGATGCAAATGATGGAAACCGCTGCGCCCTGGCTGTTTCTGCTGTCCATTCCTTATGTGCTGTTCATGGACCGTTTTGCCATCGAACCGCGAGACGGAGCCTGGCATTTTGGCCAACTGTTGACCGGCGGCAAGAGCGAATCCGACCGCGAGCAGGTGTACCACCATTTGCGCGCATGGGCGGTGAAGGGCTTCTTCCTGGCGTTCATGATCTCGATCGTACCCGGCGGTTTCGGCGACTTGATCCGGGTGGATCTTGATGAAATAATCGGTGATCCAGTGGCGCTCGCGCGCTGGCTGATTGTTGCGATGTTCGTGGTCGATGTCCAGTTTGCAACGGTCGGATATCTGCTGACCATGAAACCGCTCGATTCACATATCCGCACCGCCAATCCCTATCTCGCGGGATGGGTTGCTGCGCTGATGTGCTATCCGCCTTTCATCCTCATGGGTGATAACGGTCCGCTGAACTATCATGTGAATACGGCCGACTGGACTTATTGGCTGCAGGGCCGGGAAACAATCCTTGCGGTGTGGGGTGCAATTTTGGTTTTCCTCACCGGCGTCTATGCCTGGGCAACCGTTGCCTTTGGCCTGCGCTTTTCCAACTTGACCCATCGCGGCATATTGACTCACGGTCCCTACAGCTGGACCAAACACCCGGCTTATGTTGCAAAAAATATCTATTGGTGGCTGGTCAGCATGCCGTTTCTGGTCACGTCTGACAGCTTTGCCGACAGCGTTCGCAATACGGCGCTTATGGCCGTGGTCAGCGGCGTCTATTACTGGCGTGCGAAGACCGAGGAGAAGCATTTGCTGAACGATCCCGCCTACAAGGAATATGCGGAATGGATGGATCGCAATGCGCCAATTCCCAGGGCGCTCAACTGGGCCAAGCGCCGGATCGGCTGGTGGCCCGCTGAGCGAGACCGCGAACCGGATGTTCAGCCGGCTGAATAAAATTGTCGGAACCGAACAGACCGGCTAACTGATCCATATGACAGTGGTTGGAACCGACGGAAAGCATCGCTGCTTCGGCGGACAGACAGGCAAAGAATTTTACGGGGAATATCACGACCGGGAATGGGGCGTGCCGGTGCATGATGACCGGTTGCTGTTCGAAAATCTGATTCTTGAAGGTGCTCAGGCCGGTTTGAGTTGGGAAACCGTCTTGCGCAAGCGGGAGGGCTATCGAAGCGCCTTTCACGGGTTCGACATAGCGCGCTGCGCGCAGATGGAGGATGCAGAACTCGAAGATTTGCGTAGCGAGCCGGCGATCATTCGCAACCGCCTCAAAATTTACTCCGTGCGCAAAAATGCCCGCGTATTTCTGGAGATACAAAGGGAGTCTGGCAGCTTCGACGCGTGGTTGTGGGGTCATCTAGACGGCGATCCGCCGGTCAATCGGCCGCAGCGGTTCGCCGATATGGCGACTAGCTCTTCGGTGAGCGATGCGATTTCCAGAAGCCTCAAGAAACGCGGCATGAGTTTTGTCGGCAGCACCATCATATACGCCTATATGCAGGCCATCGGCATGACCGACGAGCATCTCGCCGGCTGCTGGAAGGCGCGATCATGACGATCGAACAACAGACCAATTGCTGGTTTTGCTAGCGCGCCATTGCTGATCTGCTTTCTATCCGTCGAAGGCAGAAAACCGCGCTGGTCGGCGCAATTAAAAGGCGCTATCAGCACCATATGTTGAGGACCAAAAACAAGCTTCAGACAAAGCACTGGATCGATCGGGTGATGGAATGACGCGTATTCGCAAGGCTGGTGAAGGGACGCGCTTGATACTGGAAGTGCGGAAATATATTTCGCGATTGCCGGAAAAAATCTGGTTTCGGGCGATGTTGTTCAGTCTGGCTGCGATCTTCGCCGCGACTGCTGCCGAATGGATTGGTCCGCTGGTTCCCTATAAATCGGACCTTGAGTTGGCGAGCGGTTCGGTTGGCGGCATATTGAAAATTCTGGCATCGAGCATGCTCGCGGTCATTGCCTTTTCCGTTTCCATCATGGTCTCGGCCTATGGGTCGGCTACCAGTACCGCTACGCCCCGGACGATCGCTCTCATGCTTGCCGATGACCGGTCGCAAAATGCGCTGTCGACCTTTCTGGGCACGTTTCTGTTCAGCATTGTCGGCATTATAGGCTTGTCGGCCGGCTTCTATGACAACCGTGGCCGGATCATCCTGTTCTTCGCAACCATTGCCGTCATTGTTTTGATCACCGGGACCTTGATCAACTGGATTCAGCAGCTGTCCACGTTCGGCCGGATGAATGACCTGATCGAGCGAGTCGAGAAAGCGACCTCGAAAGCGCTGCGTTGGCACGGCCAGCATCCTTTTTTAAACGCGCAGCCACCGGTCGACATACCGGAGGATGCAATCTCTCTGCAGTGCGATATTTCGAGCGGTGTTGTCACATCGATTGATCTGGAGGCGCTGGAAGAAACGGCCGAAGAACATGGCGTTACCGTGTATCTCGCAATACATCCCGGCAAGCTCGTATATCCCGCGCGTCCCTTGCTCTATATTAAGGGGCAGAAAGCAATAGAAGTGGATCCGCAGCCGTTTCGGGATGCCATTTTGATCGAGCATGACCGCAGCTTCGATCAGGATCCCAGATTTGGCCTTGTGGTGCTGTCCGAAATAGCGTCCCGCGCTTTGTCGCCTGCCGTAAATGACCCCGGGACCGCAATTTCCGTGCTGGACAGCGGGCTGCGTTGTTTTGAGGCGCTTGCGCAAGCGAGCGCCGAGCCTGAAGACCCGAAATTTGAGCGAGTGCACGGTCCCGAGATAGAACTCAGCGATCTGTTTACCGATTTTTTTACAAAAATTGCCCGGGACGGAGCGGCGATGGTCGAGGTGCAGCAGCGTATTCAGCTCTGCCTGCTTGCGCTGGCCAAGTCCTGGCCAGAGCTATTCTCTGCAACCGCATCCGAAGCATCGCGCAACGCGCTTGCGAGAGCAGAGGAGGTTCTCGTTCACGAGCCTGATATCGCGGACCTCAAAGCACGGTCGCAAAAGGTTGTCGATAGCTGCGAAGAATAGCAGGAATAGGATGAAAAAAGTCCGTTTTGCGGAGGCTGAACCGACCTGATGGGCCAGAAAACGCGGTCCTCGATATACACTACTCGTCGGGACCGCGTTTTCTGGCGCAAACCTCTGGGTCGAAGGTGAACTTGGAACATCGCCCATAGATTCTACGGGGATAACGCCAAGGGAATTTATTGGTTCCCCCGCCGCGAATTTTTTTTGATCGAGCGAGTGCGGCCTTTCAGACCGCGGTGAAAGCGGCGATGACATCCGCAATGGCGACCGGCTTGTCCATGTTTCGCAGTGCAGAGACAGCATCCTCAATCACAACATCATATTGTGCGACCGGTCCTTCGAGGACACCGGGCGTACCGCCGATAGACCGGATCAGTCGATAGGCCTTTTTATTGTCGCGGAGCATTTCGATCTGTAACTGCCGCAGCCCCTCACAATAGCAGTCGAGAAATAACGCCGTCATCAATATCCGTGCGATGCCCTGTCCGTGATATTGATCCAGAACAGCGATAGCAAACTCGCCCTGGTCGGAGGTTTCCGCCTCGCGAAAAACATGTGCCGCGGCAATCGCGGGATGACCGTCTTCGTCCATATTGACGACGCCCCAGGCCAGATGAAAAGTGCCATCGGCATTGGCCAACCGCTCGACCACCGATGGTGGCATTGTTTTCGATCCGGAGAAGAAGCGCAAATAGCGGCTTTGGTCCGACATCTCGCTGATGCCTTTCTCGATCAATTCCTGATCCGAGTGGCGAACGCGTCGCAGGCAGATGTTCGTGCCGTTCTCCAGCTTCGTATTCACGGACTGGACGCGATTCTGGAACGACCATGGCTTCGTCACCCGATTTCTCCCCACCGCGCTGCCTGGAGCGTTCGGCAGGATAGCTCTCTATCTCAGCCGCAGCGCACGACAACGGATAACATCAATCGCCTTGGGACGCCATCGGAACCGGTTCCTTGAACGTATGCGTGACATACGGGAAGGGGATTTCAATGCCCGCTTCATCCAGCCCGCGCTTGACCGCACGAATGACCGCATCGCGGCTTTCGTGCATGTCGCGCTGCGCGGAACCCGACCACCAGCGCAGTCGGAAGTCGACGGAGCTGGAGTTGAATTCACAGGCGAAGATATCGATTTTCTTCTCGCCATCGGTGGCGTCGGACGATTCCAGTGCTGTTCTGATAACATCGCGCGCTTCTTCCAGATCCGTGTCGTAGGAGACGCCGACCACGACTTCGTGCCGCCTCTGTTGCATGTCGGTCAAAATTTCGACCGGATTTTTGAACAGGATCGAATTGGGAACGATCGTCAGTTCGTTGGACATTTTCCGGATATGGGTTTCGCGAAGCATGATTTGTTCGACTCTGCCCTCAATGCCATCGCAGCGGATATAATCGCCTATTCGCATCTTCTCGCGGATCATGATCAGGATGCCAGCGAGGAAATTTTCGAAAATATCCTGAAAGGCAAAGCCGATAGCGACCGTACCGACGCCGAGGCCTGCAATCAGGCTGCCTGGTGTCAAGTCGGGCAAGAGAATGGTCAAGGCCACGAGCAGCCCGACGGTCCAGATGGCAATGCGAACGAGCGTTTCGACCAGTTCCCGGAGCGACGGACGCATGGCCATCTTCGAGGTCAGCCGATCGGCGATATTTGTGGCAAATCTGGCAATGATCCACGTGACGATAAGAAATAGCAGGGCAATGACCAGGCTGGGGAGCAGGCTGACAATGCCTTGCCACATCGATTGTAGTTGCCCGATTAAGATTTCAAGTGTGTTCAGCGATTGGTCTACTTTTTCATCCATGGGTCCAGAAACTCCGAAATAACCGATTGGTTGCACGTCATATTGTGGTACCGGGAACTGCAACCGACGGGAAAGGTTTATTATCCATGTCGAAACTGTTTAAGCCCGGGGAAAACTGCTGGCGCGTAGAGCATGCCCAGAAGGCCACCGTTTTAATCGACGGCGAAAATTATTTTCGCGCCGTTCGGAAGTCTCTTGCGCAGGCCAAACAGCGAGTGATGCTGCTGGGCTGGGATTTCGATGAACGGGTTGAAATGCATGATACGATCGAGGAGCCAGACGGGCCGTTGCGGATTGGTGCATATTTCGACTGGTTGCTGAAGAACAATCGCGATCTGGATATTTACGTGTTGCGCTGGGATACTGGTGCGCTGAAATCCCTGTTTCGTGCTTCCAGCCTTTGGACCCTTGCCCGCTGGCTGTTTCACCCGCGGGTCCATTTCAAGCTCGATGCGCATCATCCCGTGGGAGCGGCGCATCACCAAAAGGTCATCGTGATCGATGAGGATACCGCATTCTGCAGCGGGATCGACGTCGCCAATAACCGCTGGGATACACGCAGCCACAAAGAGGACCAGGAATATCGCCTGCAGCCGGATGGCAATGATGCAGGGCCGTGGCATGATGCAGCCATGGTAGTGCAGGGAGATCTCGCCGGCGGACTCGCCGAATATGCCGTCCAACACTGGAACGATGCCGGCGGAAAAAAGCCAAAGCCGGTCACTGCAAAGGCCGATTGCTGGCCGAAAGACCTGGATGCCGAGTTCACCGATTGCCAAGTCGCACTGGCGCGCACCTTGCCGGAGATGGATGATCAGGAGGGCGTCTACGAGATCGAAAGCCTCTGTCTCGACCTGATCGCCGCCGCCGAGAATTTTATCTATGCAGAAAGCCAGTATTTTGCGTCTGCGCGAGTGGCTAATGCAATCGCTACGCGACTGTCAGAGCCGGACGGGCCGGAGGTGGTTATCGTCAATCCCCAAAGCGCCGAAGGATGGCTCGAATCCGAAATCATGGACTCAACCCGTGCGCGGCTTTTCAAAGCGGTAAAGGCGCGGGATAAATATGATCGTTTTCAGATGTTCCATCCATTCAACGCGGAGGGCACCCCAATCTATGTGCATGCCAAGATATTGACCGTGGACGATCGATATCTTCGGGTTGGATCGTCAAATTTCAATAACCGTTCCCTAGGCTTTGACAGTGAATGTGACGTTGCCTTGGAAGCGCCTGGAGATGGTGACGGTGATGGTAAGGTTTCGGGTCAGATCGCCCATACTCGCAATGACCTGCTGGCAGAGCATTTGGACGTGAACGAAAGTGATATCCGAAAATCTATAGAAGAAACGGGGTCATTGATCGAGACGATCAAACGCCTGAGCCATGATGGCCGGACCCTGCGTGCCTATCAGATACCGGATGTAAATGCTGTCGATGAATGGCTGGCCGAGAATGATATTCTCGATCCGGAGCGCGCCGATGATGGGTTCGCCGGGATCGCATCGCGGCGGTCCTAGATCACCGATTCAATATCTTACTCAGCCGGATAGGCCGCCGTTTCAGGCTCGTCTTTTTCCTGCAATTTCTTGATGATGATTTTTGCGGCAATCGAAATTGCCCCGGCCGCGATGGTTCTGATAATAAAACGCACGTGTTGTTCCTTCATTCGTTGAATAGCCTTCCCTATACCTACCGCCGAAAGCTGAATTGGTTGCAATCCGGCGTCATTGAGTCTCAAATTCCATGATCCAGATGGCGACGATAAGTGACAGGGAGCCAGAGGCCATCAAGCCGGAGATGATGCGGATATTCGTGGGTTTGACTGGTGTGGCTTGATGGGAACTCAGTCGGGATTGCACAGCGCAGCCGTTGCGCTGCGCCACCCAGAAAATGAAAATGCCGATGATCATGAATAGGGTTGCTATGCCTTTCGGCACCCAAAGCGGTTCGAGCTTGCCAAACAGAGCATTGAAACCGAGGCCGATCCCGACCGCAGCGAGCCCCGTCCTCATCCAGCCGGCAAAGGTCCGCTCGTTGGCCATGATCGTCCGGTCTTCGGCCCATTCGGTTCGGTCCTCGGCCAAATCCGTCCGTTCATTTGCCAACGCATTGCTGGACGATTCTTTACCCATTTTTCTTTCCTCTGAGCCGTATTTGGTCTGAAGGATGATCCCTACAAAAAAGCTCCGATAGGCGGCCTGAAATGGACGAATATCGGATTTATATTCTGGTACTTGTTACCAGATCTGTGTCTTGTGAACTAGATTGCCCGTGCAGACCCTCTTGGCCCGAAGAAGAACCAGAGTATCAGGCCGATGACTGGCAGGATAAGAATGATCAATGACCAAATAATCTTCGCGCCCACTGACGAACCGCTGCCCCAAACGCTGAGCAGTGCCCAGATGTCCAATGCTAAAATCAGTAGACCAATAATTCCATATTCCATGATAATTTCCCTTGTTTTACAATTGTCGAAGTTGCGGGTTTAAGAAGTGGCTTCTTCGAGATAGTCGATGAGGCGACCGTCCGCTCTCAATTCGCCTTGATAGTTTTTGAGCAGCGTTTTTGCCGATGGCGTCAAATCGTCATTTTCCAGCGCTTTTTCGAACTTTTTGCGAAGATGCTCCTCGCCAGTTTCTACCGCTTCGATCGCTGCTTCGTCATTGTCTTGCAATGCGGCGCTCAGGCCCATGAACACGCGATGGGCAGACGCCAATATCGTGCCTTCGTTTTCCGGCGTGCCGCCGAGTTCGATGATTTCACTGCGCACGGCAGCAGACATCGCACTGCGAGAGGCCGCGCGACGGGAGAAGAAATCCTTGAACGTATCGCGATCCGCGATCTCTGCCGCTTTTTCATAACCCTGTTTTGAATCGGTGAGCGTTTCGAGGATATCGTTCAATGAATCGATAGATGCTGAGTTTGTCATGTCGTCCTCATTTCATAATTGCTATGCTGAATAAACATCGGACGATCTGTTCGGTTCCCGACTATATTTTACTTGGCCGCCGGAACTATTGTTATGGTATGGCGTATGACTGCGCTGACGATTGGAGATTTATGCCCCTGAAATGCCGTTTGTTTAGCCTGTTGCTGTTGGCAATCGGCCTCGGTCCCGTATTGGCCAATTTGGTTCTGGTGGACGAGGCCAGTGCGCAGGTTGCGGTCGAGGAAACTGCCAATGTTCCGGAACCGGCCATCGATCCGGCTGCGACCGAGGTCGATGATATCGCCATCGCCAACCGGTTGCGCGGCATCTTTCGGGAAATAAAAGGGCTGGAGTCCATCGTAATCACGGTTGATGCTGGCGTGGTGCGCCTCTCCGGGCCGATCGCCGATAGCGAATCCGCCGACCGGGCTGCGGCCATTGCCCAACGGGTGTCGGGCGTGGTGACGGTCGAAAGCCAATTTGAACGCGATCTGTCTGTTGGTAGCAATGTGGAGCCGGTTGTCGACAAATTCGGCGCAACACTGCAAAGCTTTCTCTCCGCACTTCCCCTGATCGGGATTGCGTTTCTTGCCGCGATTGTGGTCGGATTGCTGGGCCATTTCATTGCCTCGCTGATGGGCTTCTGGCGACGCGTCACGCCCAATATTTTTCTGGCCGAGCTGATCGCGGGTTCCATCCGCGTCTTATTCATCATGATCGGGATCTTCATTGGCCTGGACATTCTGAATGCCACGGCTTTGCTGGGAGCGGTGCTGGGCGGCGCTGGCGTAATCGGGCTGGCGGTCGGCTTTGCTCTCCGTGATACCGTAGATAATTATATGTCCAGCATCATGCTCAGCATCCGCCAGCCGTTTCGCGCCAATGATCATGTTCTGATCGGCGATCGGGAAGGGCGCGTCGTGCGATTGACGTCCCGCGCTACAATCCTGATGACGCTGGACGGCAACCACCTGCGGATCCCGAATGCCACCGTCTTTAAGGCAGAAATTTTAAACTACACCCGCAATCCAGAGCGGCGGTTCAGCTTTGAGCTCGGGGTCGATGCCGATGATGATCCTGCGGCTGCCATTGAAACCGGGCTGTTGGCTATAAACGGGCAGGATTTCGTGCTGAATGATCCGGAAGCGACTGCGGAAATCAGGGAAGTGGGCGATTCCAACATTGTAATCGCATTTCACGGCTGGATCGATCAGCGTAACAGCGATTTCAAAAAGGCGAGAGGGGCTGCGATCCGGGTCACCAAAAATGCTCTGGAGGAATGCGGCTTCGCTTTGCCGGAACCGATCTATCGCCTCAGGTTTGATAGCGGCCCCCCGTCGCTATCCGTAGTTGCCGATCTCGTTGAATCGTCCGCTCCGGCCAGCGAGAAACCGAAAAGTGCGGCGGTAATAGAATCCGTCGACGTGTCGCCGGAAGATCATGTGGAAAAATTGGTCGATTCCGAGCGGTCAGGCACCGGCTCCGCCGATTTGCTCGACGATCAGCAGCCAGTGGAATGATCGCTGGTTCCGTTAATCTATGTTAGAGCAAGCCCTGGAGCATTCCACTATCGGACGCTTTATAATCAGGTTGGGTTAGAAGCCGCCGTTAGCAGAAAGTAGTTTGTGCCCCACCAATCGATCACCTCGCTTATCTATGTGAGCACGGCCAGACCCGGTTTAGACGAAAATGAATTCCTGTCGATCGTCGATGTGGCCGAACGGAATAATAATCGTTTTGGCATTACCGGGCTTATCGTCTTCAACGGATTTAATTTTATCCAGTATCTAGAGGGCAATCGGCCAGCCGTTAACGACCGTCTTCATATTATTGGTCTGGATGAGCGACACAGCGGGATGGCGATCCTGAGCACGTCGGACACGACAAAGCGGCAATTCACTCAATTTAATATGGCTGGACGCTATCTGCCCTCGAAGAAAGGGCTGGCGCGCGCAGGCCTAGACAAAATTTTGTCCGACAAAGCGGTAAATGATACCACGAGAACTATTTTTCAGAGCTTTCTTTCGCTTGGCGATAAACAATCGAGCCTTTGATTGCGGAAACGGAAAAGCGGCTCGATTCTTCCACCGCTTTTCCTCGTCGATGATCTGAGGGCCGGAACGACGTCCGTCCCCCTTCAGTCGGTCGTCTTGCCTTTCGCCGATGCTTTCCTGGCTTTTTCCAGTTCAGCTGCCTCGTCGCCATCAACCGCCTCAGCGGCCTCTTTGGCCTTGCCTTCCACATCGCCGGACGCTGCAAATTCGTGCTGCGCTTCCTGAAAGCGGCGCGAACCTTCCCGGCTTCCTTCGCCTTCCATTTTCAGGTTGGATTCGTTTTCTGTTTTCTTTGTGTCAGTCATTACCTAATCTCCGGGTATAAATTACTGTGGTTATATGCTTAACGCGTTTTGGTCGTGTTTGTTCCGGTGGTTGGGACTACGATAGAAAAATATATGCAACCTTTCGTGAAATGGGCGGTTGTTATGTCGAACGAACGAAATGAGGCATTGTTTGACAAACCAGGATGAAAATCAACCTGAGCCATCAAAACTTGATGACGACGGTGAGCAGTCAAGGGACATGCCGGTGAAAAGCAAGGAAGACATGCAGCAACGATTAGGCCTTGGACTGAAGAACATGTATTTGAGTGTTCTCGACGAACCGCTACCGGACGACATGCTGGCGCTTTTGGATCAGCTGGACGACGATGATGATTCTGACTCCAGTCGGCCTGACATAAATGAGTAAGCCTGAGTCTCTGACGCCCGCGCAGTTCAAAGAGCAATTGACGGAAGCAATTCCGCATCTACGCGCATTTGGGCGAAGCCTGTCGGGTGACCGTGATGTTGCAGACGACCTGGTGCAGGATACGCTGCTGAAAGCTTGGGCTGCACGGGATCGCTTTATCGCTGGCACCTCGATGCGAGCCTGGACGTTTGTCATTCTGCGTAACACGTTCTTTTCCAGCATGCGTCGCAAGAAATTCAGCGCGAATTATGACGAGCTGGTCGCCGAACGGATATTGTCGGCACCGGCACCGCAGCAAGAGCCTATACATCTTGCTGATTTGCAGCGAGGACTGATGGAATTGTCGGATGACCAGAGGGAAGCGATCATATTGGTGGGCGCCGGCGGATATTCCTACGAGGAAGCCGCTGACATCGCCAATTGCGCTATTGGCACAATGAAAAGCCGCGTCTCCCGGGCACGCAAGGCACTGGAAGAGATTCTGGAGGAAGGGCGATTTACCGCTGCTTCAAAGGGGCACGCCAATCTCACCGCCACCGCTCTCGAAGATATTATCGGTGCTGTTGAAAAAATCGCTCACTAGCATCTTGCGATTTCCTTCGGCACAATGAAAATAGCGCACGGTTCCTGCCGGATCCGTGCGCTATCTGCAGTCTGATTTTATCGGCACCGCGGGTATCGCTGCTCCGTAGTTAGCGACCGTCAATCAACTCGACGACTTTTGTTGCCCCTCCTGGGGTTCGGTGGAGAAAAACAGCGCCTGGCTGATCGCCGCGCGGATCGCATTTGGCTGAAACGGCTTGGTGATCAGAAAAGTGGGCTCCGGCCGTTCTCCGGTAAGCAAACGCTCGGGAAAGGCGGTAATGAAGATCACCGGCACCGATATTTTCTCCAGGATATCCTTGACGGCATCGATCCCGGAACTTCCGTCCGCCAGCTGAATGTCCGCAAGAACCAGGGTTGGCTGCGCTTTCGCGACCGCTTCCAGAGCGGCCTTGTGCGTGGTGGCGGTTCCGCAGACGCGGTGGCCCAGCCCGGACACGATCTGCTGCAATTCCATCGAAATCAGCGCTTCGTCCTCGATGATCAGAACATCGGAACGGATCTCCTTGTCGATTTCGGCAATGGCATCTTCCAGGAGCCCGTTGATCGAATTCTCGCCGACATCCGCAATCTTCGCGACTTCGCTAACCGAAAAGCCTTCAAGCGCAGTCAGCAATAACACCTGTCGGCTGATCGGCGGGATGGCGTTCAGATGTCCTTGTGCGGTGTTATTATCCGGATCGTCGGATACACTGACATAGGCGCTTTCCCAAATGCCGGCAAACGCGCGATATAGTTGAACGCGAATATTATCGTCTTCCGTGATCAACCCGGGTTCAGCGATAATCGCCTCTAGCGTGGATTTTACAAACGCATCACCGCTCTTCTGACTGCCGGTCAAGGCACGTGCATAGCGGCGGAGATACGGAAGATGAGGTTTTAAACTTTGGGCTAATGACATGTCTTATATCTCCGTGATGGGCACCCTACGCATAATGGAAAAAAGGGTTCCACAAAAATTTGCAGGATGAAGGTCGTTTTTAGATGAGAGATCGAGGCTGGTGCTGGAACCAATTTGGTGGTCAGTAGTAGGATAACTATTAAACATAAGATGGAGAAAAAGAAATGACCGGTAATTATACGGAAGAAATGGGCGCAGTGAAATCAGATCTGCAAACGTTGAAAGAAGATTTGGCAACATTGACGAAGGCCGTCAAGGAAGATGCTCAAGCTAATGCATTGGAATTGCGCGCCAACGCTAAAACAAAGTTTGATTCGGCGCGTGCCAACGCGGTTGAAGCGGGAACCAAGGGCCGCAGAAAGGCGCAGACCACGATTCAGGCGAATCCTATCGTGAGCATCGCGGCGACCGCTGGAGTGGGCCTCATCATCGGTGCTTTGATGGCGCGCAGCTAGGGGTTTCAACCGCCTGCATTAAATAAAGGGGCTGGGAATATACTCCCGCCCCTTTTTTGCTTGCTGTAGACTCACGTTAATTTCGTCCTAGGACATGGGTAGCGTTTTATTTTCCCCCATATCGGGTTGGTCGTCGCTTATATTTGCCTTGGCCAATTCCCAGGCCTGTACCAGCGACGATGACGGTGATGACCAATATTCGGCCAGTTGCGGTTTAAAACGAATGGCTGCGACCTTCGGGTCGTCTTTCTCGCATTGCAGCCAGGCTTTGGCCCATGGACCCCATAAATCATCAATCTTGTCCGCATCCCGGCTTAGCGCCGACGTCCCGGTGATGGAAATATAGGTCTCTTTTTCCGGGCAGGCATAGGTCAGGTTGCTCGTCCGGTCTTCGGCAATCTCGTGAACTTTGCCAGACATGCTCTCGGTCAGGAACCAGATTTCGCCGCTGTCGCGGTATAATTTGCCGCTCATCGGGCGACTGCGCAAGTCATCATTATTTTCGGTAACCAGCATCGCGGTGCCAATATCTTCAATCAATTCATATAATTCTTCACGATCGTCGTTATTCATGCAAGAGGCTCCTTCGCTGTCAATTCGTCTCGGGATTCTACCTAAGCTACGCGCGGCCCGTATTTTTGGTTCCGCTCAAATGCAACGAGATGGCCAGTCAGTCGTTGGCGTTCCGACGAATACTAACTGTGGCAAAAGCGATCAGGAATGGATGCGGGCAACCAAATGGCCAATGAATCGAAGCTAAGCAGAGAAACCGAGCGACTGGCGACATTGGATGGTTATCGAGCGCTCGACAAAGTGCCGGAGGGTGCCTTCTACCGGATCACAACACTGGTCGCCGACATTTTTTCGGCGCCGATGGCAGCCGTTTCCCTGATAGATGCCCAGAGGGAATGGTTTAAATCCCCTGTCGGATTGACAGAGACGAGTGCGGACCGGCAGGTTTCAATGTGCGCTCAGGCCATTGAAGACAGGAAGCCTGTGGTGATGGAAGATGCTTCCATTGACCCGCGCTTCGCCGGAAACCCTCTGTTGAGCGGCGATTCCTCCGTGCGTTTCTATGCTGGTGCACCGTTGATCGCTCCCAATGGCGTAGTTCTGGGCGCGCTTTGGATCGCGGACACGGTGCCCCGGTTCCGAATAACGAAGAATCAGCTGAATCAGCTGACCAGTATGGCAGATATTGTCATGAGCGAGATGGAGCTCAGCCGGGAGATCGGCCTGCGCAAACAGGCGCAAAAAAATGCGGCGATTGCCCGCTCCAACCTCGACCTCACGCTGGCGCTTAGCGATATCGCAAGCTTTCGGATCGATTTGGAAACCGGTCTGATCGAATGGGGCGGTGCCTATATGAAAATATGGGGGAAAGACGCCGGAGAGATGGTGTCGGAAGTGGAAACCGCCATGGCGCGCGTTCATCCCGAAGACCGGGAATCGGTCCAGGAGGCGATGAGTGTGGCCATCGAACAGAATGAAAAATATGAAGCGCGCTTCCGGATCGTGTTGCCATCAGGAGAAATCCGCTGGGTGGAAGGCTATGGCGATTATCTGGAAGCAAACGGGCGACCAACGCTGACCGGGGTCAACAAGGATATCACAGATTCGGTGGACCAGCAGGAGCAGCTCAAACTGCACACCCGCGAACTTCACCACCGGCTTCGCAATCTGTTTGCGACGTTGCAGTCGATTATGACACTGACGAAAAATTCGGCAACCTCGATCGATGACTATATAGAAAGGATCAACAATCGCTTGCGGGCGCTCAACCGTGCCCAGCAAATCCTGCTCGACACCAATTTTGTTACCGGGTCCTTTGCGGCCCTGGTCAGAGACTTGTGCTCTACCTATCCACGAGTGAGCTGGTCCGGTCCCGATATCATTCTGGCGGAAAATGCGATGGTGTCAATTTCGCTCGTTCTCAATGAACTTGCCACCAATGCCGCCAAATATGGCGCGTTGACAACCGATAGCGGTCGAGTAAAAATCAGCTGGACTATTGAAGAAGATGGAGAAGGACTGGATATCGTCAAATTGCAATGGCTGGAAAGTGGTGGCCCCCAATCGGTGCCCGCTCCCGTCACATCCGGTTTCGGATCCTCGCTGATTGATCATAGCATCACCCGCAATTTGCGCGGCGAGATCACGCGGGATTGGGAGGAGGAAGGCTTGAACTGCACGATTACATTTCCCGCCCCCGATCAAGAGGAAACCAGTTAGTGGCGCGACAAGCCTTGCTCCGACGCATATCCTATTATGCCGACCTGGATGATGGCGACCAGAAAGTCGTCATGGAGATTGATGGCAGAGAGCAAACCTTCGAGAAAAACACCGAGATTATCGACGCTGGCCAGGAGCTGGAAAGCGTGCTTATCGTCCAGCAAGGCTGGGCGGTCCGTTACAAGACCTTGGAGGATGGCCGCCGCCAGGTTCTGAACGTGCTGTTGCCCGGAGATACATTTGATCTGCAGGTTCTGGTGGCAGCAGAAGCCGATCATTCGGTAAGAACGATGACCGAGTTGGCCTGTTTGTCAATCAGGCCTGCCGAATTCCGCCGATTGCTTACCGAGTCCGGAAAATTGACACTCGCTTTCTGGTGGATGCAGGTCCAGGAAGAGGCGTTTCTGCGAGAGCAGATCGTTCGCAATGGCAAGCAGACGGCGCGGGAAAGAATCGTTCATTTTCTGCTGGAACTCTATCGGCGCGTACTGATGACAGGCGCCGCAACGGACGATGGTTTTAGTGTACCGTTGACACAAACCGTAATCGCAGATGCGCTGGGCTTGAGCCCGATCCATACCAATCGGGTGCTGCGGCAACTCGAGCGAGACGGTTTGCTGGAGCGTACGAATGGCTGGATCGCTTTCAAGGACCAGGCACGACTTGCGGAAATCAGCCAGTTCGATCCCAGCTATTTCCATCTCGACGCATTCCGCATGCGGCTCGGACGTGAATAAGTTTGAGTGTCGGGGAACCCTATGGTAGCGCTTGCGTTGCTTACACCGAACCAATCAAGGGAGTTCAAAATGAAAAAAATTGCAATTGCAGCTGCATTGACCGCTGGCTTGGCGCTCTCCGCCTGCGAAGCCAAGGTTACCGATGAAGGCGAAATGCCTTCGATGGATGTTGACGTTTCCGGTGATGCTGGTGAAATGCCAGAGGTCGACGTTGATACCGCCGACGTAGAAGTCGGATCGGAAGAAGTAACGGTAGACGTTCCTGACGTCGACGTGACCATGCCTTCGGAAGAATAATTCCGCTGAGACATGTATAGACAACAATGGCCAGGCATCATGTCCTGGCCATTTTTTTGCCTTGATCAGGCTTGGCAATTCGACCCTTCCCGCCAATTTTCGGCGGTCAGCAGCGGCAATATTGCGGCACATTTGGGGGTGGCTGGGAAATTCACACAAGTGTAAATGGGGGGTATACGATAGGGTCAATTTCCCAGCCGGTTTTTGAAGAATGAAAACAGCGCCGGGTCATAGGCGACATCCATTCAACCTTGATAACCTGCCGTGGACATATTGGTTCCCGCGAAGTCCATTTTTTATCCGGGCCTGCCTTATCATCATGATAAATGGCCCTGGTTCCCGCTCTTCGATATCACAGATCTGATGATTTCCGGTATGGCGGCACCCGGTGGCGCCCGCAGACATGCAACCAACGAGCCGTTCACGCGTCTTAGTGGCACGATATTATGAACGGAGATATTATGACTGACATTTTCACGCGCCTGAAACAGGACCATGACCTTCATCGCGACATGCTTGAACGCGTGGCTGACACCAGCGGCGACAGCCAAGAACGGCGCGACGCCTTCGAAAAGCTGCGGGTTGACGTCTCCGCCCATGCCAATGCGGAAGAACAATCCCTTTACGCAGAAATGCTGGCCCGGCCTGATCTGCAAGACAAAGGCCGCCATTCCGTTGCCGAACATAAAGAAGCGGAAGATTATTTTGAAGAGCTCGTCGACATGGAATTCAGCAGCACCGGCTGGCTGACTCGCTTCAAGACACTGAAGGAGCGGCTTGAGCATCATATGGATGAAGAAGAGAATGAAATTTTCGCTGCTGCCAGGAAAGATCTGAGCGACGAGCGGGCGGACGAGCTGACGCAAATTTTCAACGAACGCAAGCCAGTAGAGAAGCAAGAAGTTGCTTAACATTTTGAGCGTCGGACGGAGTATTTTTGATGTTCAGTGAATGGACGATGACCGGCTGGCCACAGGTGGCGTTGATCGCGCTGTCGGCCACGGCGATGTACCTGTCCGTGATCCTGTTGACCCGGCTGGCCGGTGTGCGCAGTTTTTCCAAAATGAGCGGTTTTGACTTTGCCGTAACGGTTGCGATCGGATCCGTTCTCGCCTCCGTGATCACGTCAAAAACGCCGCCCATCGCCAGTGGCGTGGCCGCGCTGGTCTGCCTGTTCGGGCTTCAGATCGGCATGGCTATCCTGAGAAGCCGTTTTCCCGTCCTGCAGTCCTTGGCTGATAACAAGCCCAGATTGATCATGATCGGCAGCGAAATTCAGCATGACCAGCTGAAGAAGGCGAAAATGACCGAGAACGATCTCTGGGGGAAGTTGCGAGAAGCAAATGTCTTTCGGTTTTCGCAGATTCTGGCGGTGATTGCAGAGACAACCGGCGATGTATGCGTTCTTCATACCGACGGCGAGGACCGACGCATTGAGCCCGAACTGTTAAAAGGTGTTATAGGCGGTGACCGCTATGGTAAACGTGTGGACCGTTAGTGCGGGAAGGATGACGTTCTGAAATATCGAACTATTCTGACGATATGGCGGTTGCCGAACCGATAATTCGCCATCTGATGTCGTCGGGAAGGCAGATATGCATCGCCCTTATAAGTGAAGGTCAGTGCGGCCAGTTGAAGGGGAGGCAAGTTTCTCCGACCGGGGCCGTTGTGGCATCATAGCGGCGCTCCACCATCTTCCCGTTGCCGTTCCGGTCAATCGTTACAATCGTACTGCACCGCGTGCCATAGACAGGGCTGTCGATGAAAATCCCGGAACTCGCGGGTTCCAGCGCCGCTGGCGGTCCGGGAGAAGCTGCCCGCGGATACGTCGTCCGGCTGGCAAGTGCGTCCAGCAACGGGCCGAGGTCCGTTGAACCACTTTGCAGCCAGTCCTCCAGCGCGGCATTCAGATGCGCGGCTTTCGGCCAGGGATGGTCGAGCGGACCGTTGGTCAGGCCATGGATACCAGGTGCCAGCAGTCGACTGACCGAATCCGGACGATTGGAGTGCACATGCGCTTCATTTTTCTCAACCGTCACCAGATTGAACGGGTTGAACGTCGGGAAGGACCCAGGCTCAAGATCGCCACTGGCCCCCTCCTGCGCGAGAAACTCTTTCAACAGATCACCGCGGGAAGCACGGCTGCTATCCGCAGGTCCATAGCCGCTGAGATTGGTTACTGCCGCGAACCGCCCCTGTTCGGACACGCCCAGCCAGGTGCCGCCGGCCTGAATATCTTTTCCGGCCAGAATATGGGGACATTCGGGCCACCGGGCCAGCGGCAGGGCCGGCCGGCTATGCATCTCATCGCGATTGCCGATCGCGACCAATTTCCAGTGGGGGTGGGCTTGCCAAGCGAGTGAAATGATACACATTCGGGGCCAATAGCAAAGCCCGGCCGCTTTGCGAATATATTGTCCGGGCTATGACCGCCCTCGGACCTGGTTCCTGTGGTGGCGAGCCAGCGTCCGTCGCTCGAGCATAGGTGTCATCTGATCCGCCGAAATCGAGGGCCGCATTTGGCGCGGCGGGTGGTTCCTCGGCTATTGTCCCATAAAATACAGCAAACTTATGGAACATGCGATATATCTGTGGCACCCCTGTTGGTGCGCAAGTTGCTGTCAGATGATAGCAAGCAGCGGATTACCGGAAAGCATGATCTATGACAGACAGTTGTCTCGCGGCTCACTTTAACCACTTTCTCGATCTTACCAAAAAGGAAGAAGACGTTCTGGCCGAGCTGGAGAAAGATCCGGCTGACTATGGCGCTGGCGAAACGATCTTTCACGAAGGTGACAGGCTAACCGATCTATTCATTGTCAATAAAGGCTGGCTCGCCTGTTCAACGATGGTGCTGGATGGCGATCGGCAAGTTCTCCAGCTCCACTATGCTGGCGATGTCATGGGAACTGCTGGCATTGCCTTTGAACAGGCGTTTGCCTCGGCCAAAACGTTGACACCAGTGACCTTGTGCCGGTTCCCCCGCAAAAATCTGGACAAATTATTTGAAGACCATGATCGGTTGGCCGCTCTTCTATATGCCATTGGAATGATGGAGAATGTCGTTCTTTGCGACCGACTGAAGGCTTTGGGCAGAACCAACGCCGAAGCAAGAGTAGCGAATCTTATATTGTCCATTGTATCAAGAATGCGGGTCATGAGCGCAGAGCCAATAACCGAGTTTGAGATGCCGTTGACACAGGTCGATATAGCCGATGCTGTCGGAGTTACTCCGGTTCACGTCAACCGGACGCTGAGAATTCTGGAGAACAGGGGGTTGATCAGTCGCATCGGGCGGACCATCAAACTGGAGGACGAGCAGCGCCTTTGCGAGACCGCTGAATATACCAATCGTTTCGAAAAAATTGATACGTCATGGTTTCCGGCTCCGTCTTAATTTTCAGGGCTTGTCCAGAACTTATAATGGGTTAATTTTCTTTACCAGATTACCGCGTAGATGCACCCAATGCAGGTGAAACATGGCTCATAATATTCAGATGATTCTCAGGGCGAAGCTGCCTCTGGCCGGGTTCTTTGCGATGATTGGTACCGGCTTGGCATCGCGCTGGGCAAACGGTTATGTCTATTCATCGGTCGAGGCAAAACAGCTTCTTGATGCTTTGAGCAGTTCTGCCCTCTATCTTGGATCCGCCATCGCCACCAGCTCTGCGACAACGCTCGCGCTCATGCTGACTCTGGTAGGGCTGGTGAAACGCCTGGACAAGGAATTTGATACCGATTTGTACCAGCGGGTAGCGCTGGTGAGTCGCCTCAGCGCGATAAATTTGATTGGAGCCGTTGTGCTTCTAATGCTTTTGGCGATGCCTGTGGGGGAGTTTGATAACCTCCCGGCCTCATGGTTCGCTACGCTCTATAATATCCTGTACGGCATGATGGTTTTTTTGTGCGCGCTGATCGTTGCGATTGTCTTGCTTCTGGCCATGACGATCGAAACCCTGATCGCAAAAATCACCCCTTCAGAGGATGTGTAAGACACAATGCGACCGCTATCGGTCAATCTGAGCCATGATCCGCTCGTTCGCGAGTTTCGCGCCTTTGTTGAAAATACCGAATTTCCTTGTGTCGGTGCGAAAGCGTCCCTGAAAAAACGAAAATTGTGCGCGTTAAAGGCGCGGTCTATCACTTCCACATGGAATGATCTGGAATTGCACAGGGAGATCGCAGGATTCGCTGCCGGTTATGACCCCGAGAGCGACGAATTTCTGTCCCTGGCCGTGCTTTTCCAGGGTCCGGATCACCTCACCGAACTCGAGTTTGAAAGAGCCATGTGGCAGCGCCTGCAATCATGGACCGACAAGGACGTGTGGAAGAATATCGACGCTGATGTATCGGTTTCCACTGACCCCGAGGCGGCAGATTTTTCGCTGAGTTTCGGCGGCCAGGCCTTTTTTGCCGTGGGGCTGCATCCCGGGGCTTCCCGTCTTTCCAGGCGATTTTCTCATCCTGCAATCATATTGAACCTCCATCATCAATTTGAGAAAATGCGTGCAAATGGCCGTTACACAAAGTTGCGGCGAACGATTCTGGCCCGCGATACAAAGCTGCAAGGCAGCCCGAATCCCATGCTGGCAATCCACGGCGAAAGCTCGGAAGCGAAGCAGTATAGCGGCCGGAAGGTACCCCAGAACTGGAAATGCCCCTTTCACAGGCCAGTCAGAAAAGAATCGTGACAAACCAGCGAGCGAATTCGTGACTGTTGCACTCCCTACCGGCCCAGTCTTCAAAAGGCCGGCAGACTGATATTTCGATGGGATCGGAGATCTTCGCCGGCTGGTGGCAAGCAGACAGATTATTGCCATCGATCAAACTGGGTGCAGGGCAAAATTAGGGCAAGCCAGCCGGGAATATTGGCCAACGGGTCACGCGCCGACCGAAAGTCGTTACATTCGTATCTATCTGTTTTGTATCTTTTATTCGGTTTGAGTCCGCTTCGGTTGCGGACATCACGGCACCTGCATCGCGAACAATACGGTCATTGATCTGATGATGTCTGCACATCCGGATCTGAGCTCTCTGTCGACTCTCAAACAGTAGCCATAGCGACCTTATTAGACACTATAAATCATATATATTGATCTATACGTTATTTTATGTCATAGAAATATAAATATAAGAAATAATATGCCTAAAAGGCAATTTCTAGGAGAGGTGGAAATGCCAGTTGTGTCACCGGCTGAGAGCGCACCCGAAGCTGGAAAAATTCCAGTGGCCAGCCGCAATCCGATTCGCACTCGCGAAGACTGGGATGGCATGCGAGCGGCCTGTCAAGAAGACCCAGGTGTCTTTCACGGCGGCCTGGCCAAGCGTAATATCCACTGGTTTGTAAATATCCCCGGGTCCTCATCAGAAGCCTGGACGTGCTGGGATGATGAAGCAAAGCAATGGACCGGCTGGGACCGCGAAACCGGCGGTTCGGTCCAGATGGCGGAGCCGGAAAGTTTTGCGCCCTGGGACCGCGCGTTCAACGACAGCAATCCTCCGCATTTCAGATGGTTTGAAGGCGGACTAACCAATGCCGCGTTTAACGAAGTCGACCGTCATGTCCTGAACGGTCATGGCGACGAAGTGGCCCTGATTTTCGAGGGCGATCGTTGGGACATGGCGCGCAACGACGGGCGCGGCGGGCCCGTGGATTGCTATCCGGTTTCGCGCAAGCAGCTGCTGCTCGAGAGCGCTAAATGCGCGCTGGCGCTAAAGGCGCTGGGTCTGGAAGCCGGCGACCGCATCGCGCTCAATATGCCAAGCATTCCAGCCCAGATTTACTGGACCGAAGCGGCCAAGCGGCTTGGCATTGTCTATACCCCGGTGTTCGGCGGTTTCAGTGACAAGACCCTGTCCGACCGGATTTCCGACGCGGGTGCGAAGATCGTGATCACGGCCGACGGCTGTTACCGCAATGCGCAGATGGTACCGTTCAAGACCGCCTATACCGACCCGGCACTGGATAATTTTGTCGGGGTCGATGTTGCCATGGGTTTGATCGACCAAACACTGGCTGATCCGGATCTCGGCGTCGGCGAGGAGCCGATTGCGACGATCAAGACGACGGTTTCCGAGTTGCTGACCGGAGAAGTGACCGTCGAACGGTCCGATGTCATGCGCGGCGTTGGCCGGGCGCTGGCGGAACTGGGGCAGTCCGGCGCTTTGACCGTCCAGCAGGCTTCCCAGGTCCGCATCGCCATCGCGACCCGTCTGGTGGAATCCCCGCCCCGCGTAAACGCAGTGGTGGTGGTGCGGCATACCGATCAGCCCGACCTGATCTGGCACGAGCGGGATCGCTGGAGCCATGACCTGACGGATGCGGCTAGCGAGACATTGCTCAAGGCTGCGCGCGAAGCCGGTATTGCAGTTTCCAGCGAAGAAGAATTGCTGGCGCTTTCCGACCAGGAATTCGTACGCGCGATTTGGGCCAGCTGTCCGCCGCTGCCGGTGGATGCCGAATATCCGTTGTTCGTTATCTACACCTCCGGTTCAACCGGGAAGCCCAAAGGTGTGGTCCATGTCCATGGCGGCTATATCTCCGGCATTGCTTCCACCATGGCTATCTCCTTCGATGCGGCGCCCGGAGACACGATTTATGTCGTCGCCGATCCCGGCTGGATCACCGGACAAAGTTACCTGATTTCAGCTTCGCTTACGACACGCGTAACCACGGTGATCACGGAAGGATCTCCGGTTTTCCCCCATGCCGGCAGGTTCGCCTCGATAATAGAACGCCACAAGGTTCAGATATTCAAGGCGGGCGCAACCTTTCTGAAATCCATCATGTCTGATCCTGAGAATCTCAAAGACATTAAAAAATACGATATGTCGTCGCTCAAGGTTGCAACATTTTGCGCTGAACCGACTTCGCCTACGGTCCAGGCCTTCGCCATGCGGGAAGTTACGCCTTGGTATATCAACAGCTACTGGGCGACCGAGCATGGTGGCATTGCCTGGACGCATTTTTACGGCAACAAAGATTTCCCGCTCGCGGCCAATGCGCACACCTATCCGTTGCCCTGGATATTCGGCGATGTCTGGCTAGAAGATCGCGAAAAGCGGCAGGATCAAACGCCCCTGATAGCGCGGGACGGCGAAGGCGGTGTTGCCTGGCGGCGAGCGGACGACAAGGAAAAGGGCGAGATCGTCATTTCGCTGCCCTATCCCTATCTGGCCAGAACCGTCTGGGGCGACGCGGACAAATTTACCACCGGTGCCGGGCAGATCAATCCGGAATGGGTTGGCGATGGCGACCGCTGGTCATCGACCTATTGGCAGCGCTGGAAAGGCACCTGGGCCTATACCCAGGGCGATTTCGCCATGCGTCACCCGGATGGCAGTTTCTCGCTGCACGGTCGCTCCGATGACGTGATCAATGTTTCCGGTCACCGGATCGGCACAGAGGAAATAGAAGGCGCGATCCTGCGCGACAAATCGCTCGACCCCAATTCGCCGGTCGGCAACGTGCTGGTGGTTGGTGCGCCGCATCGGGAAAAGGGCCTTACTCCCGTCGCTTTTGTGACACCGGTAGCGGGGCGCAAGCTGACACAGGAAGACCGCCGGCGCCTCACCGACCTGGTCCGCACCGAAAAAGGCGCGGTTGCGGTTCCTTCCGATTTCCTTGAAGTGGAACAATTTCCCGAGACCCGCAGCGGCAAATATATGAGGCGCATGGTGCGCGCATTGGTCGAGGGCGATGAGCTTGGCGACGTCACGACTTTACGCAATCCGGAGAGTCTGGATGAATTGCGGCGCGTCGTTGATGTCTGGCGGCTGAAACAGTCACTATCCGATGATCAGGCTCTGTTTGAACGTTACCGCTATTTCCTTGTACAATATAACAACGTCGCCGAGGGCAAGCGCGTAGCGACGGTCACAGTCTCCAACCCGCCGGTTAACGCGCTCAACGAACGTGCCATTGATGAACTGGTGATGGTCGTTGACCATCTTGAGCGCAAGGATGATGTGGTTGCTGTCATTTTCACCGGCGCGGGCAATAGCTCCTTTGTTGCCGGAGCCGATATCCGGCAGATGCTGGAAGAAGTGCAAACAGCCGAACAGGCCAGCATCCTGCCTAACAATGCGCAGCTGGCCTTTCGCAAAATCGAGCAGATGGACAAGCCCTGCATTGCCGCAATCCAGGGCGTAGCGCTGGGCGGGGGTATGGAATTTGCGCTGGCCTGTCACTACCGGGTAGCGGAGCCGACCGCACGATTTGGTCAGCCCGAAATCAACCTGCGCCTGATGCCGGGCTATGGCGGTACGCAGCGGTTGCCTCGACTGCTTGCAAGCAAGCACGGGGCCACCGGATTGCGTGATGCACTGGATCTGATTCTCGGCGGTCGCTCGATTGATGCAGATCAGGCGCTTGCGATCGGTGCGATCGAGAAGGTTATTTCAGGGTCAGACGATGTGCTCTCCCGTGCGCATGCTCTGGTCCGCGAATATGTCGCTGGTCCGGAAGACAGTCTGCTCGGTCAGGCGTTTAAAAAGCGCCAAGCCATGATTCGTGACTGGGCAAAGCCATCGGACATCGATCTTGATGAGGTGCTTGCGGACGAATTTCTGCAACGGGTGGTGAAGCAACTCGACTGGGCCGGACGCGGCAAGGCTGGAGAGCGGGCGCTCGAGGCGATACGCTCAGGCTGGACCGAAGGCAGCGCCGCTGGCTATGCCACCGAAGCGGCCCGGTTTGGCGAAGCCATCATCGATCCCGAGGGCGGCAAGACCGGCATTCAGCAATTCATGGACAAGCAAAGTCCGCCCTTGCCAGTGCGCCGCCACGGGGTCTGGATCGATGCCGACCATGAACCGCGAAAGGCCGCTCTGATCAAGCGCGGCAAACTGCTCGCTGTGGGTGATCCCTTCTTCCCCGGCGTATCGCCGATTCCGCCTCATCAACTGGCCTTTGGAGTTGCCCGCGATCCGGATACCGGAGCGCCGCGCTTTGGCGAGCCGGCGCAGCATGAAAGGGAGTTAATCGTCCCGGTGCGCGAGCCCGGACCGAATGAAGCTCTGGTATATATGCTGTCATCGGAAGTGAATTTTAACGACATCTGGGCGCTGACCGGCATTCCGGTTTCGCCGTTTGATTCCCATGAAGAAGATGTCCAGATTACCGGCTCGGGCGGCCTAGCGCTGGTGGCAGCGCTTGGTAGCGAAGTGCGCGCTGAGAAGCGTCTGGGCGTAGGCGATATGGTCGCGGTATACTCCGGGACCAGCGATTTGCTGTCGCCACAGGCCGGCGATGATCCCATGTATGCCGGATTTGCCATCCAGGGATATGAGACCAAGACGGGAAGTCACGCGCAGTTCCTGAATGTACAGGGACCGCAATTGCACAAGGTTCCCGGCGATCTGACGCTCGAGCAGGCAGGCAGCTATGTGCTCAATCTCGGCACCGTCGTGCGTTGCCTGTTCACGACGCTGGAAATCGAACCGGGGAAAACCCTGTTTGTCGAAGGCTCTGCCACGGGGACTGGTCTTGATGCGCTCAAAAGCAGTATCCGGACCGGTCTGCAAGTCACCGGTCTGGTGTCCAGCGACGAGCGCGCCGAATTTGTGCAATCACAAGGCGCCGTTGGCGCGCTGAACCGCAAGGACCCGCGCTTCGCCGAACATTATGGCAAGATACCCGATGATCCTGACGCAGCCCGCCAATGGGAAGCCGATGGTGAAGCGATGGTTGCAGAATATAAGCGTCTCAATGAGGGAAAACTCGCCGATTATGTCGTGAGTCATGCCGGTGAACTGTCCTTCCCGCGCAGCTTTCAACTGCTGGCAGAAAACGGAAAACTGGCGTTTTACGGAGCATCGTCCGGCTATCATTTTGGCTTCATGGGCAAGTCAGGCAGCGCTCGCCCGGAAGAAATGTTGCGCCGCGCGCAGTTGCGGGGCGGCGAGTCCGTCATGCTCTATTATGGCCCCGGATCACGAGCGTTGCTGGACGAAACCGGTCTGGAAATGATCGAGGCCGCCCGCCGGTTTAAGGCGCGCTGCATGATTGTATCCAACACGGACGGGCAAAAAGAATTTTTGCAATCGCTTGGTCTCGAGGACGCGCTCGAGGGCATTTTCAGTCTGGAGACATTGAAACGGCAGCATGGCAGAAATTTTCATTGGCCGGAAACAATGCCGCAACTGGCCGATGCGAAAACCGATATTGATGCCTTCAAGGCCGGTGTGCGCGATTACCAGACGCGCACGATGAAGCCTTTCGGAACCGCGATCGGCAAAATTCTGCGGTCGCCCGATAATCCGCGTGGTGTGCCTGATGTGATTATCGAACGTGCGGGGCAGGACAGCCTTGGCGTGTCCACTTCGCTGGTCAAGCCGTTTACCGGTCGGGTCATTTACTCAGAAGATATGTCGGGCCGGCGCTTCACCTTTTACGCACCGCAAGTTTGGACCCGGCAGCGCAAGATCATCATGCCGACGGCCTCGATCCTCGGCACGCACGTTTGCAACGCGCATGAAGTGACGGTGATGAACAGCATGATCGCTGCCGGTCTGCTCGATGTCACGGACCCGACAATGGTGCCGTGGAAAGGCCTGCCAGAAGCCCATCAGGCAATGTGGGAGAACCGCCACAGCGGCTCAACCTACGTGGTGAACCACGCTCTGCCCGCAAAGGGTTTGCGGACGAAAGACGAACTGCTCGAACATTGGGCGGCACAGCTGAACCAGGAAGCAAGAGACTAGGAGAGAGAAGATGACGACCAAGACCAAAGCGGCCGCCACCAGCGATGCGGCTCCGAAATCTGCAGAACGCAAAGGGCGCCTTGAAGGCAAGGTGGCCCTCGTAACCGGAGCTGCAGGCAATCTCGGCAGCCATATCGTCCGCCATTATGTACGGGAAGGGGCGAAAGTCATCATGACCGGCCGGACCAGGGACCGGATTGAGGCGGCGCGCGGGGCGGTGATCAACGATATGGGCGTCGCCGAAGATCAGCTGGCCACTGTGACGCTGGACGGTGCCGATCCCAAATCGGTGCGCTCGGGAATGGCCAAAGCGCTCAAGGCTTTTGGCCGGCTGGATATATTGGTCAACAATGCCGGTTCCGCTGGCCCCAAACAAACGCTGGAAAATGTCCCGCTTAGCGCTGCCGATCTGGAAGCGAACCGCGAGGCGGGTGCGACGGACACCGAAACGGTCGGCGATGCGATGCGCAACATTTTGGCCGTCACCTGGAATCTGGCGCGCGAAGCAGCGCCCCATATGCAAGCGGGTGGCACGATCATCAATGTGTCGACGATTTTCTCGCACACCCGCTATTATGGCCGCACTGCCTATGTGGTGCCAAAGGCGGCGCTCAACTCTCTGTCCGAACAACTGGCAAAGGAGCTCGGGCCAAGCGGCATCAGAGTCAACACGATCTTCCCCGGTCCGATCGAAAGCGACCGGATCCGGACCGTCTTCGCGGCAATGGACGATATACAGGGCAACAAGGAAGGCACGACGGCGGATCATTTCATGGGCCGGATGTCGCTGGTGCGCAGCATGGACGGTGCCAAAAAAGGTAAATCCCTGCCGACGCCGCCCGACATCGCCCAGACCTGTGTGTTCCTCGGCAGCGATGAATCTGCAGCCTTCAACGGGCAGGAATTTGACGTTACCCACGGCATGGCGGTCAATAAAAATTCCCAGTCGACCTATCTCGCGCGCCCATCGATGCGATCGCTGGACGGCACCGGACTGTCGGTACTGATCGCGGCCGGGGAACAGTGGGAAGATGCGCTGGAATTTGCCAAGGTGCAAACCACTTGCGGCGCGGAAGTGATGCTCGGTCTCGAACGTCAGGCCGACGTCGCGCAAGCCAGGGCGCGGGTAAAGGCGCTGGATAGGGAGCAGGGGCTGACCATCGTCCGCTTCAACCGGAGCGATCCGGAGGGCATGGAAGCGGCGCTGGAGGAATTCAGCCAGCAGCATCCGTCGATCACCAGCGCGATTTTCCTGCCGGTCAAGGCGGCCAACCATTTTCAGGGCAGGCTGATCGACGTCTCGGACAAGCATCTGAATGATTTCATCGACACCGAACTGACCGGCACCATCGCGCTCGGCCGGACGCTGAGCCGCTACTGGAAGAAGCATGACGATCTGGTTCAGGAACCTCGCTTCGTGTTCATCTCCAACGGCAGCGATGGCCAGGGTGACCGGTTCCATAAGGTCCTGTCGGCTGCGGCGACCCAGCTGGTCACCATCTGGCGCGACGAATCCCGGGTCGACCAGGAGCAGGGCAAGCTGAACCAGCCGGCGTGGGGCAACCAGATCATTCGCTATTCCAACGAGGAAGAGGAAAATATCAACTTCACCGCTGGTCAGGCGACCCGGATTGTCTGCAAGAAACACAAGATCCAGGAGAATACCCTCTATTTGCCGACCTCGATTGGCGAGGCGACCGGTGCGCGCAAGGCGATGGTCGGCTTTGCCGAGAATATCACTGGTCTGCATCTCGGCAAGGTCGCCCTGATCACCGGTGGCTCGGCTGGCATAGGCGGCCAGGTAGCGCGGCTGCTGGCGCTGGCCGGTTGCAAGGTGATGATGGTCGCTCGCCGCGAAAGCGAACTCAACGCTGCGCGCGACCGGATCATCGGCGAGCTGCAGGATGTCGGTTTCTCCGGTGTCGAACGGCGCGTCGAGATCCTGCCCGATATCGACGTCAGCGATTTTGAGTCGCTGAAGAAAGCGGTCGAGGTGACGATGGCGAAATTCGGCCAGGTCGATTATCTGATCAACAATGCCGGTGTCGCTGGCGCCGAGGACATGGTGGTAGACATGGATATCGACGCATGGCGCTGGACGCTCGATGCCAATCTCGTCTCCAACTTCCTGCTGATGCACGAGCTGGTCCCGCATATGAAGAAACGGGGCAGCGGCTATGTGCTCAACGTTTCCTCCTATTTCGGCGGCGAGAAATTTCTGGCGGTCGCCTACCCGAATCGTTCCGACTATGCCGTGTCGAAAGCCGGTCAGCGGGCGATGGTCGAATCTTTTTCCGAATATCTCGGTCCTGAAGTGCAGCTCAATGCCATTGCACCCGGTCCGGTCGATGGCGACCGGCTCTCCGGCGTCGGCGGCAAGCCGGGGCTGTTCCAGCGGCGCGCCAAGCTGATTCTGGAGAACAAGCGGTTGAACGCGGTTTACGCGGCGGTGGTCAAGTCGATCCGGGATGGTGTCTCCGTTGAACATGTGCTTGGCCGGCTCGCCCGCAACGATGCCGCCTATATGTCACACGATGAGGAGTCACCGAAACATCTCCGCGAACTGGCCCTTGAATGCGCCAAGGAAGGCGATGGCATCTGCACCTGGGACCGGTTTCTGCTGACCAAGGCGATTGCCGCCAGCCTGCTCGCCAGGCTGGGCCGGGGCGGCTATTTGCTCGGCAACGACAAGCTGACCGAACAATGCGCTGCCAATGACGGCGAGTGGCTGTCCTTTGCGCCTTCAGATGATGCGACCTTTCTTCCCGAAGAGAAGGTCAACAAGATGGCCGCCGGTGTCGGCAAAGGCGTGTTATCACAATTGCATCTTGGCCGGATGCCCACCGAGACCGAAGTGGCGCAAGCCACAGTCTTCTTCCTTGCCGACCGCGCGGTCAGCGGCGAAACATTCATGCCCTCCGGCGGGCTCAGCGTGCAGCGCTCGGCCACCGAACGGGAGTTGTTCGGCAGCCCTAAACAGGACCGCCTCGACCGGATGCGCGGCAAGACCGTCTGGTTTGTCGGCGAACATCTCGCGGACTATAAAGCCGAGGCGATCAAGCAGATGGTGGTGGATCACAAGGTTGAGCGCGTGGTTCTGCTGGTCGGCTCGAAAACCGGTGGGAAAATGCTGGTCGACCGCTTGCCGGAAGAAGCGCGCAAGGCGGTCGAGATACTTTATGCTGCCGATGAGATCGAAGATGGGATGGACCAGGCGCTGGCCAAATGGGGGCGACCGACGATTGTCGTGTCAACGCCGCAAACCGAATTGCCCAACCGATTGTTCGACGAGGGAGCCATGCTGTCGCCGAACGAATTCCGCGACATAGTCGAACAGAACCTGACCCAACATTTTCGCGTCGCGCGAAAAGCGTCGCTTTATGATGATTGTCAACTCGTCCTGGTTTCTCCCGACGTGCCGCTGGGCACGGACGGTCCAGCCTTTGCGCTGGCCAATTTCATCAAGACCACCTTGCACGCTTTCACCGCGACGCTGGCGGTGGAAAATGAAAGGCTGGTACATGATGTGCCAATCAACCAGATAAATCTCACGCGTCGTGTCCGGTCGGAAGAACCCACCAATGAAGAGGAACATGAAGAGGAACTGAAGCGGTTTGCGCGGGCCGTTTTGCTGGTCGGTGCTCCTCTGCCGGATGCCGAAGATTCCCGCTATCGGGCGCGCATTTACAGAGGAACCTCGATGACAGTTTGACCGCCGCGATATGCTCGCGCTTGGCCAATCGCCGTCCCAGGCGAGAAAGGCCGAGGGACTTGATTATTTTATGCAAGCACCCGAAAATACCGGGCCTAATCCGCCCGAATATGGGACGAGTTCATTAGCATGAAATGAGGATAATTATGGTGACCCCTACGGGAATCGAACCCGTGTTTCAGCCGTGAAAGGGCCGCGTCCTAACCGCTAGACGAAGGGGCCATACCATTTGCCGGTCGGCGAGCCACGGCCATTAGGGGTGTGCTCGGCATTGGTCAACCCTCTTTTCGCCGGAATTTCAGGCCGATTTTTCTGTGCGGCACGAGAGCGGCTGCAGTGTGCTGCCTACCGGGTCGCGGACAATGTCGGTAATATTGCGTTCTTCATTAGCGGAACGCGCTGTGAGTGCGCGCTCTAGTTCGGTTAATCCGCCCATGCGGCGTCTTCCAGGTGGATTTCCGCCGCTGGACGGCTGCCCCAGTCATCAATCTTGGCTCGGCCTGCAATCCATAATTTTCGCCCTCGCGGCGCGCTGAGTAGCGCTTGGCCGAGATCGCTTTCCGCGGCGCGAAAGGCGATCGTCTTGATTGATGCGCCATCATCGCCGCCGACAATCATCCGGACATGGTCGGTGCCGACAATATCGCATTTGATGATTCGCACCGGCCCGGTAGCGATGCGCGGTGCCGGCCAGCCCATGCCATAGGGGCCAGCCCCATCCATCGCTTCGACCATCAGCGGATTGACTCCCTTTGGCGACAGCACCGCATCGAGCAGCAGCGCTCGGCCATCTTGCGCCTTGCTGACGCTGTCAGCCAGCCGGTCGTTGAGAAATTCGGAAAAAGCATCGACCTTGTCGGCGTCGATCGTGATCCCGGCCGCCATCGCATGGCCGCCACCGGCGATCAGCAGGCCGCTATCCTTGGCGGCGATGATGGCGGCACCAAGATCAATGCCGGAAATGGAACGGCCCGAGCCTTTGCCAATGCCTTCTTCATCGAGCGCGATGATGATTGCCGGGCGGTTCAGCTTTTCCTTGATCCGGCCGGCCACGATCCCGATGACTCCCGGATGCCAGCCCTTGGAGGCGAGCACCGCGACCGCCTGGTTTTGCTGTGACGCGCACATTGCCTCCGTCTCTTCCAGCACATGTGCCTCGATTGCGCGGCGTTCCTGATTGAGATGGTCGAGTTCGGCGGCGATGGATCGCGCTTCCTCCGGGTCCTGCGTGATCAGCAGGCGTACGCCGAGATCGGATTTGCCCACACGGCCACCAGCGTTGATTCGCGGGCCGAGCGCAAAGCCAAGATCCGAACAGATTGGTGCCCGCTTGAGCCGGCTGGCATCGATCAGGGCCGACAGGCCGATATTTTGACGTCCCGCCAGGACCTTGATGCCTTGAGCGACAAAGGCGCGATTGAGGCCGCGCAGCTGCGCGACATCAGCGACCGTGCCGAGCGCGACAATATCCAGCAACTCCAGCAATTTTGGCTCTGGGCGATCTTTGAAAAACCCCTGGTTGCGGAGCGTCCGCACCAGTGCGGCGCCCAACAAAAACGCCATGCCGACGGCAGCGAGGTGGCCATGTTCCGCGCCGGCATCGCTCTCGTCCAGCCGGTTGGGGTTGACGAGGGCGATCGCCTTAGGCAGCTCGACCGCGCATTTGTGATGGTCTACGACAATGACCTCGACCCCGGCCTTGTCGGCCATTTCCAGCGCCTCAAAGGCCATCGCACCGCAATCGACGGTAACCACAAGATTGCTGCCCTGCGCGCCGAGCCTGACCAACGCCTCGCCCGACGGGCCATAGCCCTCCATCAAACGGTTGGGGATATAATAGCCGGCGTCCAGTCCGAGGTCCCGGAGCAGGCGAATCAGCAAGGCGGCGCTGGTTGCGCCATCGACATCATAATCGCCAAATATCGTGACCTTTTCCTGATTTTTGATTGCAAGGCTCAGGCGGTCTGCCGCTCTATCCATATCCTGAAAGACCGACGGATCGGGCATGAAGCCCCGGATCGTCGGTTCGCGGTTGATCGCCAGCGTTTCGCGGCTGGCTCCGCGGGCCAGCAACAGCTGGGTGACCAGATCATCCGGTTGAAATCCCGGGTCGCGCGCGTCCGCACTGGTGCTGCGCCACCGCCAGCTCTGACCGGAGAGGGAGTTTTCGACATTTAATACTGCGTTCATGGCCTGCGCTATGCGGCAATCCTCCCGCGCTGACAATCGGTGAGTAACTTGCTAGAATGCGCGCGATGAAAAAGTTACTGATCGTCTATTACAGCTATACTGGTGGCACCGAGCAGATGGCGGAGGCCGCTGCCACGGCTGCGCGAGACGAGGATGGCACCGAGGTGCGGCTGATGCGGGCCGAGGATTGCCAGGCCGAGGATATGCTTGCAGCCGACGGCTATATCTTTGCGACGCCGGAAAATCTGGCGGCGATTGCCGGGGTGATGAAGGCGTTTTTCGACCGCTGCTATTATCCGCTGCTCGGCGAGATCGAGGGACGGCCCTATGCGGCGATGATCTGCGCCGGATCGGACGGCGAGAATGCGCAGCGGCAATTGGAGCGGATCGCAACAGGCTGGCGGCTTCGGAAGGTTATCGACACGATTATCATTTGCACCCACGCGCAGACTGAGGCGGCAATATTGGCCGCCAAGATCATTGAAGAAGATGATCGCGCGCGTTGCGCGGAGACTGGAGCCACATTGGCCGCCGGGCTGGCGATGGGAGTTTTCTAGAGCAAAGACCTCACGCGCTGCTGCAATGCCGGAATGATATCGGCCTCAAACCATGGATTGGCTTTGAACCAGCGGATATTGCGCGGACTGGGATGGGGCAGGGGCAATAGCTCGGGCCAGAATTCCTGCCATCGTTTCACAGTCTCCGTCAGCGTGCGGGATTTCCGCTCGCCAAGATGCCAATCGAGCGCATATTGGCCGATCACCAGCGTGAGCTCGATATGCGGCATTGCCCGCAGCAGTGGTTTCCGCCAGTTGGCCGCGCATTCGGGCCGGGGTGGCAGATCGCCGCCCGTCCCGGTCCCGGGATAGCAAAAGCCCATAGGCAGAATCGCGAACATCTCGGGATCGTAAAATTGCTCTGTGCTCACACCGAGCCAGCGCCTCAGCCGGTTTCCGCTGGCATCATCAAAAGTCCGGCCCTTCGCATGGGTTTTGCTGCCGGGTGCCTGACTGGCGATCAGGATTCTGGCGTTTCCAGAGGCTTGCAGCAACGGCCTCGGGCCAAGCGGCAGGCCATTGCAGAGAGTGCATGTTCGGGCCTGTTGGAGCAGCGCCGTCAGGGCATCACTATAGTCTGGTTTCATTGGTTTCGGCGGCAAATCGCCAAATGGTCGGGTTTCTCGTCCTTGGGAATGGCAGGCAAGACAAAGACATGAGGAAGATGCGTGGCTTGACGCCCTGGTGGTTTCCGTTCGCCATTGACCACGGCGGCGAAATCCCGGCAGGCAGGCGCGCTCAGCAGATAGTTGCTATGGCCGGTCCGACCGCGGCTAATCGCGGTCGTGTCGACTATCGTCAGCGCCAGCTTGTCGATTGCCTCGGCATATTTGGGCTGCGCCGCATAGCATCTTTCCGGGAGGTTCCGCGCCTTGAGATCCGCCGCTTCAAACGGATCAAAGCATCTTGGCCGGCCTAGTCGCGGATAGCCGTGAATATCATCGGACAGCGACAGGGCCCGGTCATTGAGCGATGCATAGACCGTGATTCGGCGATCATTGCGGACCCGCCTGGCCGACAGGATTTCTTCCGCCGCATCGCGTTCAAAATCCTGCGTATCGACATCCGGCGAAACGAGAATGATATTCGAAATCACGCTCGAGTCTCCGTTGGATGCATTGCGGTCAACATATTCAACCGAGGGCAGGACCAGCCGCGCGCCGAGCGAATGCGATACCAGTATAATTTCTTTGGTCGATTGCAGTTGGGCCAGTTGCATCAGGAATTTGCGAAAGTTGCGTTCGTCCCAATACATATTGGTTTCATCGACGGGATATTTCAGCAGTGCGCCCTGTGAGGGCCAGCTATACTGGATGACGGGTCCGGTGAAGTTCGCCAGCCGCGCAATCTGCGCTGTGTCGCGCGAGCTTGTATAGAAGGTCTCCCGAAAGCCATGGACGTAGACCAGAACCCTGCCATCTGCGGCCTGCATCTGGCCAGCGAGTTCGGTCCACCATCGCTGCGATTCAGAGAAGGACAGCGAAATGGAACGGTCGTCCTCGTCGGTCTCTTCTGTGGCTTTTTGCGGTCCGGCAAAACGGCCGTAGCGCACCTTGTCCCCGCGATGATGGAGCAGACTGATATTTTCCGTCAGGCAGTTGGGCAGGCGGCTGGTGACAAAGAAGAAAGGCCTGTCGTCTTGCTGCACCCTGGTCGCGGCCGTCGGGTTGCAGCGTTCCGGTGCCACATATGCCGAATGCGGGATATCGCCATATTCGACTGGCGTCACACAACCCGCCATCAGCCACGGCAATGCTAGAACGGCCCATTTTGCTTTCGACGCGAAATGCCTAGACATCAATGGGCCGGTCATTGGCATGATCAGTTGCTGCGATGCTCGCTCTTCACCCAGCGAACGGTGCCCGAGGAGGCGCGCATCACGACGCTTTCGGTCGTCATTTTGCCGCCGCGCAGTTTCTTGACGCCTTCCAGAAGCGATCCATGCGTGACTCCGGTCGCAGCAAAAATCACATCGCCCTTCGCCAGTTCCTTCAGATCGTAGATTTTATCGAGATCCTCAATACCCCATTTAAAGGCGCGCTGGCGTTCATCATCATTGCGGAACAACAGTCGGCCTTTGAATTGACCACCAACGCAACGAAGGGCCGCTGCGGCGAGCACGCCTTCCGGAGCGCCGCCACTGCCCATATACATATCAACGGTCGTGTCTTCGTCGGACGTGGCGATTACGCCGGCAACATCACCGTCGGGGATCAGCATGATTCCGCAACCAATGGCGCGCAGCTCCGCGATAATCTTGTCGTGGCGCGGACGGTCGAGCACACAGACGATAATGTCTGCAGGTGCGACGCCCTTTTCCTTGGCAACAGCCTCAACATTTTCGGTAACAGACTTGTCGAGATCGATGATATTGGCAGAATAGCCGGGGCCGACCGCGATCTTTTCCATATAGACGTCGGGCGCGTTCAGCAGATTGCCCTTTTCGGCGATCGCCAACACGGCCAGCGCGTTGGCGCCGGCTTTGGCAGTAATGGTCGTGCCTTCCAGCGGATCCAGCGCGATGTCAATCGCGGGCGCTTCGCCTTCACAGCCGCATCCGACCTTCTCGCCAATATAAAGCATGGGCGCCTCATCGCGTTCGCCTTCGCCGATCACTACCGTCCCGCAAATATCCAGTTCGTTCAGCGCCGCCCGCATGGCCTCCACGGCAGCGGCATCGGCAGCTTTTTCATCGCCACGGCCGATCAGGTTGGCTGCCGATATTGCGGCTGCTTCTGTAACCCGGACCATTTCCATGACGAGTACGCGGTCTAATATGTCGCTTGCTTGGGGCATATTTTTGATTATTCCTTCTATAGGGTAATTTGGATTTCTCGATAGGGGAGCAATATTGCAATGTCGAGACAGGTTTTTCTGATCTTTCTGCTGATGCCATCGGCCGCCTTCGGCCAGATCGCACAGCCGACTGAACGGACTCATCAACTCATGGAGAATGCCAGACAATTGGCGGCGGTTGATGCTGATGGCTGTCTTCTTATGCGCACCAATGACGAGATTGTGGTGTGCGGCATCCCGGAAATCGATCGCCAGCAGAGGCTGCCCTATCCCGAATTGGCGGCTGAACCGGGCGCCAGAATTCGCGAGCCTTTGCCAAGGGGCAATCCACAAGTCGTCCAGCAGGGCCGCTGTTATGTGACGATGAATGAACGAAACTGCTTCAAGGGCCTGTCGGTCCTGAGTGTCGGCGGCAGCGGCGGCGGTGTCGGCGGAGCCGCTGGCCGTATCTGGCAGGCTGTCACTCCCGACGTGCCGGACGAGGATTATGTGAAGCAGGCCATGATCAGACCTCTGGCCCCGGCGACGGGCGAATAGTCAGTCCTCATCGCTCAGCAGATGCATGACGACCGGCACTGCCTGCAAACTGGTTGAACTCGACAGCGCCGCAAGGCTCCTTGATACATCACTTTCCCGGCTGTCATGGGTCACCATGGAGATCAGCACCGATCCCTCCCGGGTTTTCTCCGTCTGAATGAGGCTTTCGATCGACACGTTCGCATCCCGCATCGCAGCGGTAATTTCCGCCAGAACGCCCGGTTTGTCGGTGACGATGAATCGGACGTAGCTTTTGCCAACGCGGTGGCCGCTTTCAGCGCGTTCGCATGGTTTCATTTCGCTGGCCGGTGCAGCGAACACGGTGCCGGCGTCGCCGCGGGCTATATCTATCAGGTCGGCGACAACCGCAGAGGCCGTCGGGCCTTCGCCGGCGCCAGCGCCCTGAAACATCAACCGGCCGGAAAAATTGCCTTCAGCAACGACGGCGTTGGTTGACCCTTCGATATGCGCTAGTGGATGGCCTTCGGGCACCAGATATGGGTTGACCCGCTGGAACAATTTGCCGTTATCTATCCGGGCCATGCCGAGCAGCCGGATGCGATATCCCAGAGCCTTGGCCTGACCGATATCCGCCGCCATGATGTTGCGAATTCCATCGATTTCGACGCCTTCGAAATCGAGCGCCTTGCCAAAGGACAGAGCAGCCAAGATCGCAAGCTTGTGCGCTGCGTCCACACCATCAATATCAAATCCGGGATCGGCTTCGGCATAGCCGATGTACTGCGCTTCTTTCAGCACATCATCAAAGGCGTGTCCGTGCTTCTCCATCTCGGTGAGTATATAGTTACATGTGCCATTGAGAATACCGTAAACCCGCTCGATGCGGTTGGCCGAAGCGCCGTCTCGCAGCCCCTTGATAACGGGGATACCGCCAGCCACTGCTGCTTCATATCGCAGCGAAAGATTACGGGTTTCAGCTGCCTTGGCAAGGTCCATGCCGTGATGGGCGATCATCGCCTTGTTTGCCGTGACGAATGACTTGCCCGCCGCCAGGCTCTTGCGCGCCAGATCCAGCGCGGTGCCATCCGAGCCGCCGATCATTTCGACGACGCAATCAATATTCTCCTGCTCAGCGAGCGCTTCGGGCTGGTCACACCAGAGATAGGCGCTCATATCAATGCCGCGGTCACGATTGCGGTCGCGGGCAGAAACCGCGGTGACGACAATCGGGCGGCCGGCCCGCTGGGCGATCATGGCCCCATTTTCTTCGATCAAGCGGATGACGCCGGTTCCGACGGTCCCCAGTCCAGCGAGCGCGATGCGTAGCGGAGCTGTCATTATTAATAGCCTCTTTGCGTTGGGATGAGTGTGATGGCGCCTTATTAGCGCCGCCTTGATCGATTGCCAGAACTAGTTCTGGATTGTCGGGAGGGAGTCAGGGCTGACGCGATCTCGGACAGCTGCCCAGATCGTCGAGCACCGTTTGATAGTCGCTGCGCGCGCGCTGCGCGTTTGCCAATGTATCGTCGGCCAGCGCAGGCGCCGGCAATTGACGCGGCAGAAAACAGGCAAGCCGGTACCAAAGCAGGCTGTTTCTTACCGGAGCCCGCGCCGCTTCGTCTACAATTTCGCCGAGCGAGACAGCCCAGAATTTCCGCTGGCCATCTCGCGTCAGCACCGTGATTGAAATGGGCGTACCGGTATCTGTTTCCAGGAAAATTTGTGTTTCGCCTTCTCCCAGGATGGTGCCGGGAACGTGAAAAGCGCTGGCGATCTTGGAAATTGCGGGTGGCGCATCGCGGGCGACCAGCTCGCGAACCACCGAACGGACGCGCTGCTCGCGGCTGGGCGTCCATGGGATTTGTGCGTCTTTGGCTACTAGCTGGACATCATCTATGCTGCCGCCAGACGGCCGACGAGCGAATATAATGAAGGGCTGTTTCTCGATTTTTGGCGCGCGACCGCGGCCATCGAGCGGCAAGTCAATGACGTAGCGAATCGTTTCGCCGATCCCTCCCTGGCCACGAATCAGGGCGCTGGTGGAGGCCACAATATAGAAGCGTTGCGTGCCCTGAGGGGCATTGGGCGCTCGTTCCGGATCGATTTTTATCGCATCTTTAATGACCACGTTAACAATGATGGGAGCGTCTGAGCTCAGGTCGACGATGTCCGCATATTGCAACGGATCACTTTCTTCCAACTCTTGCGAGAAAGCTGGAAACGCACCAATTTGGCTGAAAAACAGGGTGAAGGTTATCATCAACAAGGAGCGCATGGTTTTCTCTGAAACTAAAATTTGAAGATGGCTGGTTTTAGCCCCTATTTTGGGGCATTGACAGCTTAATCGACGCTGAACCAACAAAGCGATTGCCTGCTTGGAAGTAGCACGTTAAAACAAATTTAAGATGGCTTTCAAGCGAACGAAAAGTTGTCATGGGGATAATAAGGGTCGCATTGGTTTTCCAAACCTGTCGGTCTTTATCTGAAGCTTCAGCGATGAAGCACATCGCTCTGTGATGGGGAAAAAGGAGTTACATTTCTGAATGGCTTATGCTGACCAAGAGATGAGTTCGAACAAGATCATATCGATTGCTCTTGTTGTGATCATCCATATTTTACTTGGCTATGCGCTGGTCACCGGCCTGGCGTATAATGCTGTCAAGAAGGTTGCGTCGCAGCTCGATATGATTGACATTAAAGAAGAAGAAGAGCCACCGGAGCCGGAAGAACCACCACCACCGCCACCGGACAAGCCGATTGAGCCGCCACCGGTAGTGTCACCGCCTCCGATCGTGGCACCTGTGGTTGCACCGCGGCCGGTGATTCAGTCGGTTCCAACCGCACCGCCGCGGCCTGCGCCGGTCGTAGCGACACCGGCACCACCGCCACCACCGCCACCGCCACCCCCGCAACGGGCTACTCCTGAGCCTCGCGGCAATCCTGGAAGCTGGGCCAATGCGAACGATTATCCGTCGCGGGCTCTGCGCGAAGAAAGGGAAGGCACGACGCGTTTCCGGTTGACTGTTAACGCTGACGGCCGGGTATCCAATTGTCAGATTACCGGCTCTAGCGGCCATGCTGATCTGGATGAAGCTGCCTGTAAAAATCTGACACGGCGTGCGCGGTTCAGACCTGCTCTTGACGCCAACGGCAATCCGACAAATGGATCTTATTCCAATGCCGTTCGTTGGCAGATACCCAAATAATGTAAATGGGGGAGGGCGTTCCCAATCGTCCTTCCCGCAACAGTTTTTTTGCAATTAGTTTATCCTGAGGGGAATGTTAAAATGTTGATTGAAATTTTGGCCGCTGGTGCCACTCCACCACAAAACTCGTTCGGTTTCGTTGAGGCCATGGAGCAGGGCGGCGTTATCGCATGGTCTGTTCTGGCCATTCTGACGATTATGTCGGTATCGTCTTTCTACATCCTGTTTTCTAAACTGTTCGAACAGAACAAGATTATGAAGCAGGGCGCAGCAATGCGGTCGACCTTCTGGCGTGCCAGCACGCTCAAGGAAGGCGCTGCGAAGCTCGACAAGAACTCCGCTTACCGTCAAATCGTCGACGATGCGATCAAGGCTGATTCCGATCACGCCAAATTGACCGACCCGGTTGAAGCGCATGACTGGCTGCACGGCTCGATCGAACGTTCGCAAGATCTGATCAAGTCGCGTTTGGCAACCGGCCTGCCCTGGTTGGCAACGGTTGGTGCAACGTCGCCGTTCATTGGTCTGTTCGGTACGGTTATCGGTATCTATCGCGCGCTGATCAAAATCGGTATTGCTGGTCAGGCATCGATCGACGCCGTTGCTGGTCCAGTTGGTGAGGCTCTGATCATGACCGCTCTTGGTCTTGGTGTGGCTGTTCCAGCCGTTTTGGCTTACAACTGGCTGCAGGGCCGCAACAAGCGGATCGCTGAGCAGCTCGGCGCTTTCTCGAACGACGTCCTTGGCTACATGGCTTCGGACGGTGGCGTTAAGCCAATCACACCAGCTGCCGGTGGCGTTAAAACTGCCCCAGTCGCAACAACTGCTGGCGGTGTTAAAACTGCTCCAAAGCCTGCTGCGCCTGCCGCGAAGAAATAAGACGGGGGTCGGGTTGTTAGCCAAATATTTTGACTGGCAACCCGATCAACGCACGACGAGGGAGCTGTCGCTTCCTTCAGATGGTTTAGTTTTGAGAGGATAAGATCCTATGGCAATGAATGTTGGGGGCGGTGGCGGAGAGGAAACTCCTCTATCCGACATTAATACCACCCCACTCGTGGACGTTATGCTGGTCCTGCTGATCATTTTTCTGATCGCGGTTCCAGTGGTTATCCAGACTGTGAAGCTCGAACTTCCGGTGCTTCCGTTTGAAGTAACCACGACAAAGCGCGAAAATGTGCTGCTGTCGATTACGACGACGGATGCCGCAGGACGTGACCCAGGTGATCCCGAATATTCAGGAGCTACTCCAGGCGGCAATTGTCGCGTGTACTGGAATACCGTCCCTGTAAATTCGAATGAGCTGGTTACAAAAGCGGTGAAGCAACTCGAAGATCAGATCGATTCCTTTGGTGGCGTCGAAAACATGACGCCGGAAGATATGCCTGAAGTTCATATCCGCGGTGACATCAACACGCCCTATAAGTGCATCGGCGGCGCGATTTACACCATGCAGCGCGCTGGTTTTGCAAAAGTGGGCTTCATTTCCACTCCGATTGTCGTCGAATAGTACCGGCCGACAACCGAAGATATTAAAGTTAAGGAGACGCACAAATGGCTATGAGTGGCGGAAGCGATGATGGCGAGCCAATGATGGAAATGAACACGACGCCGCTTATCGACGTCTTGTTGGTTCTTCTCATCATGTTCATCATCACGATCCCCGTGCAGACGCACGCGGTGAAAATTGACTTGCCGGTTTCAGATGATACGGAAACTGAACCCCCTCTGATAGATCCGGTCAAGAACCGCTTGGGTATCACGGCAACCAACCAGGTCGTCTGGAACGACACTCCAGTGAGTTTGAATCAGGTCAAACAATATCTGGCGCAGACGAAGTCGATGGTCCCAGAGCCAGAGCTTCAGTTCCAGCCCGATCCCTTGAGTGCTTATCTGACGACTGACCGTACTCTCGCAGTGATCAAAGACAGCGGCGTTACCAAGTTCGGTTTCGTAGGAAACGAACAATATGGCAGCTTTAACAAAGCCAGCCGGCCGCCAAACTAGGTTTTCAGGCTAATAAAAAAAGGGGCTGCGATTGTTTCGCGGCCCCTTTTTTGTGGGCGTTGCGACGGCGACTTTACCTAAGCACCGATCTTTGGCCGGCTTGTTTCGGCGCTGCTGAACTGCAATTCGGCCAGTCGCGCGTAGAGGCCGTTTTGGGCAATGAGACTGTCGTGGTCGCCCTGTTCGACAATCCGGCCCTCTTCCATCACGATGATGCGATCCGCGGACCGAACGGTCGCCAGCCTGTGGGCAATGACAATCGTGGTGCGATCCTGCATCAAATGGTCAAGAGCGTCCTGCACCAGCTTTTCGCTTTCCGCATCTAGCGCTGACGTTGCCTCGTCAAGCAGCAGGATCGGCGTGTTGCGCAGAAGAGCCCGGGCGATCGATATGCGCTGGCGCTGGCCACCGGACAGCCGGGTACCGGCTTCGCCCATGAAGCTGTCGAGGCCATCGGGCAGGGCGCGCAGGAATTTCTCGGCGTTGGCAACGCGCGCTGCTTCCCATATCTCTTCGTCGCTTGCGTCCCATTTGCCATAGCGGAGATTGTCGCGGGCGGAAGCGGCAAACAGCACGGTTTCCTGAGGCACCAACGCCATTCTCTGGCGAATTTCGGCAGGATCCGCGGACGGCAAGGCAACGCCGTCTATGCGGACCGAGCCACCCTGCGGATCGTAGAAACGCTGGGCGAGCTGGAAAAGGGTCGATTTGCCGGCACCGGAAGGTCCGACCACGGCGACGGTTTCGCCGGGCGAGACAGTCAGAGAGAAATTCGACAGAGCGAGCGTGTCGGGCCGGGTCGGATAGGCGAAGGTAACATTGTCGAAGGCGATCTTGCCGCGCGAGGGTTCCGGCAGCGCGATCGGATTTTCCGGGGCGGCGATGCCGGGCTTTTCCGACAATAGCTCCGCCAGTCGCCCGGCGGCGCCTGCGCCGCGGAGCAAGTCACCATAGACCTCGGTCAGCGCGCCGAAGGCACCGGCGACCAGACCACCGGTCAGCACAAAGGCGGCGATCGTCCCGCCGGAGATGGTCCCCTCGGCGACGCCAATGGCACCGCGCCACATCAGCATGGTGATACCAGTGAAGATCAGGCCTATGACAATGGCGGTCATCGCCGCGCGCAAGCGGATCCGTCGCTTGGCGGTATCGAAGGTACTTTCCACTGCGCCGCGGAATCGTTCATGCTCACGGCCCTGCTGGCCGAAAGCCTGCACGATTTTCATCGCGCCCAGGGTTTCCGCGATCATCGCCCCGACATCTGCCACCCGGTCCTGGCTAAATCGGGATACATTGGTCAATTTCAGGCCGATGAAAACGATCGGCAAAATAATCACTGGGATCGCAATCAGCAAGCCTGCTGTCAGCGCCGGTGCCAGAGTGAAAAGATAGATGATGCCGCCAACGCCAATGACGATATTGCGCAGGGCAACCGATACGGTGGTGCCGACGACCTGCTCGATAATCGCCGTGTCAGATGTCATCCTTGAGGCAATTTCAGACGGTCTGTTCTCCTCAAAGAACCCTGGAGCCAGGCGCAGCAGATTGGCTTGTACCGCGAGGCGCAGGTCGGCGACGACGCGTTCTCCCAGCCAGCTGACAAAATAGAAACGGAAAGCGGTCGCCACAGCGAGTACCGCAACGATGCCGAGAAGGCCCTGAAAATAGGGGGCTACGTCGCCGTTTCCGGCCATAAAACCCTTGTCGATAATGGTTTTGAAACCCGCCGGGATCGCCAGCGTTGCCATCGCCGAGACGAACAAGGCAAGCAAGGCCAAGGCAATTTCCCTTGGATATCGGACGGCGCGTTCAAACACCATCCGCAGATTGCCGATCTTTTTGAGCGGTGCTCGAGGAGTCTCGGCTTCGGTCGAATTTGTTTTGTCGGTCATAAAAATCGCCTAGCAGCCGGTCCTATTCGTCACAATCAATGGTTTCCAAGATTTCTGTCCGACGGCCGGTCTGCTCAACATGGCGACGATTCGTAAAATACCAAGGGAGTCGTTATGGCCGACGAATGAACCGCGTTGTGACAGAATTCCCTTAGCGCTGGTCAAACGCCTATAAATTGTTAAACCTATTTCGGTCCCGGGCGAAGGTTTCGGGACGATTCGTATAATTTTCGATCGAGGATGCTGCCCTGTGAATCAGATTGCTTCAAAAGGCCAGCTGCGAATGTCTTTGCTGCGCTGGATATTGTTCGTAGTTCCGATCACGGTGTTGCTCGGCTTCACGTTCAGCCAATTTGCCAATACCGGCGATGAAAATCGCTGGTTCCAGGCCTTGACGAAGCCCGAGGCACAGCCACCCGGGGCTGCCTTCGGAGCGGCCTGGGCGTTGCTTTACATATTGATGGGGACCGCTTTTGCGATGGTGCTCCATGCCCGCGGTGCACCTTTGCGCGGACTCGCGATCGTCTTGTACCTTGTTCAATATGCCCTCAACCTGTTTTGGCCTGTCCTGTTCTTCGGCATGCATCAGGTCGCTGCCGCTTTTTGGTTGCTCGCGATTGTCTTTATTTTGGCGCTCGCCACCACTCTGGTCTTCGGCCGGATCCGAAAGGCCGCTGCCTGGCTCATGGTCCCCTATCTCGCGTGGCTGTGTTTCGCGGGGATTCTGAATAAACAGATCGAATGGTTGAATCCGGGAGCGGAAACCCTTGTGGTTCCGGCGGCGAGAACCCAGATATAGACTAGATATTTATTCAGGCTCCAGCGAGCCGTGACGGAGTTAATGACATGCAAAGCCAAAACCGCTTCTTCGATGATCTTTCCAAAATATTGAACGGTGTCGCCGGCACGGTGGCCGGCGTTGGCCGCGAAGCGGAAGCGGGTGCGCGGGAGCGCGCCAAGGAATGGTTCGGCGGCATGGACTTTGTATCGCGGGATGAATTCGAAGCGGTAAAGGAAATGGCCGCCAATGCCCGGGCCGAAGCGGATGCACTGAAGAAACGCGTCGATGCACTGGAAAAAGGTAATGGTTCCGCGCCGAAGCGGACCGCAGCAAAAGCTGCTCCCGCTCGCAAACCGGCTGCGCAAAAACCGGCCCCACGGAAAAGCCCGTCTTCCAAAAAAGACAGCTGATCGCGCGCCCGGTCGGCGACTGATCGCCGGTCATTATCCACAGCGTTCCCACAAACAATCTAGCGGCTGATGCTCGGTCGCCTTGCTCTGCTTCGGCGGGTGGGCCACTAGGTCATCATCTGCAAAGGATCTGGAACCGTAATGCTTGACGATCAATGGCAAGAGCTCGATCAGGATGAAGCGCCGCCCGTAGATATGCTGGCCGCTTTTTTCGAAGCCCGCGGCTGGTCGGTCAATCATGTTGGCGATGACGAGCTTTCGGTCGAGATAAAGGGCAACTGGACCAGCTATCAGATGCGCGCGATCTGGCGGGATGAAGACCATGTTCTGCAAATCCTTTTGTTGCCCGAGATCCGGGTTCCCGAGGATAAGGTGACGGTTATTTACGAGACGCTGGGATTGATCAACGAACAGCTTTGGCTGGGGCATTTCGACCTGTGGTCCAACAACAATATTCTCCTGTTTCGTCATGCGACGCTGCTCGGTGGCAACGGCATGCTGGGTCTCGATCAGGCCCAGACCATTGTCGACCTCGCGATCGAAGAGTGGGAACGTTTTTATCCCGTTTTCCAGTTTGTGTTGTGGAGCGACAAGAGCCCGCAGGATGCGATCGAACATGCCATGGTTGATACGGTCGGAGAGGCCTGATAGCAGGTTTCGACCTCGTCCCCCGCCGGACCGTTTCAGCCGGTGTCGCCGCGCAGGTCAAACACCATCTTTTTATCGCTTTCCGGGACCAGACCTTCCAGAACATGCCAGAAACCAGTGACCGATTCCTGCCCGGCCGAGACGTAAGCGGACGAGAGCCTCTGGCGCAGTTGCCTGAACAATTCCGTTTCCAGTCGCGCCCCTTTGTCGGTCAGGCGCAGCAGCTTTTGACGTCGGTCAACGACTCCCGGTGAGCTTAGAATGAAATCCTGTTGCTGCAACTCCTTTAGCACCCGTCCGAGCGACTGCTTGGTGATCGCCAGCAATTTCAACAATTCGCCGACGGTCAGGTCGGGCTGTCTGGCAATGAAGTATAAAGCGCGATGGTGAGCCCGGCCGAGACCGTGTTTCGCGAGCTCCTGATCAACCGCGTTCGTCAGTCTGGTATAGCCGAAATAGAGCAGCTCGATCCCGCGGCGTATTTCGTCTTCCCGCAAAAAAAGCGGCGATGCTCCGGGAGATATGGCAGGGCGAGATACGTCAGTCATGTTGACGTATCTTGACAGGCTGATTAGGGGATTGCAAGACAATTGGATTATGCTTCCATTTCTTCCACTGGATGGCATGAATCAAACCGAAAGCGGCAGAATATGGCAGATATGGAAAACCTGAAATTCACTCTGGAGCCAAGCGCGACACCGGTGCTCGCCAGCGAGCGCGCCCGGCTGTTGGAGAACCCCGGTTTCGGTTCCCTGTTTACCGACCATATGGCGATGATCCGCTATTCCGAAGCCGAAGGCTGGCACGACGCCAAGGTGACGAAGCGTGAACCCATCTTGATGGACCCTGCCTCGTCGGTGCTGCATTATGCGCAAGAGATTTTCGAAGGTATGAAGGCCTATCGGCTGAGCGATGGCGCAACCGCGTTGTTTCGGCCCGAAGAAAATGCAAAACGCTTTCAGGAGTCCGCTCGGCGGATGGCCATGCCCGAACTGCCGCAAAAGGCGTTTCTCGATTCAGTCGAAGCGCTGGTCGAAATCGACCGCGAATGGTTTCCCTCGGTCGAAGGCGGCTCGTTATATTTGCGCCCCTTCATGTTCGCGAGCGAAGTGTTCCTGGGCGTTCGTCCGGCGAAGGAATATCTGTATCTGGTGATTGCTTCCCCTGCTGGAGGCTATTTCAAGAGCGGTGCTTCGGCGATAACAATCTGGGTTTCGGAACAGTTCAGTCGCGCCGCACCGGGCGGCACCGGTGCCGCAAAATGCGGCGGCAATTACGCCGGCAGTTTGATCGCACAAGCTGAAGCGATCGAGAAAAATTGTGACCAGGTGGTTTTCCTTGATGCTGCCGAGCATAAATGGGTCGAAGAACTGGGTGGCATGAACCTGTTTTTCGTGATGGATGACGGCAGGCTGATAACCCCGCCGCTCAGCGGAACGATTTTGCCCGGCATTACCCGCGATTCGATCATGACTCTGGCTCGCGAAGAGGGCCTGACGGTGGTGGAAGAGCGCTATGCCATCGATCAATGGGAAGCGGATGCTGCCAGTGGCAAGCTTGTTGAGACCTTTGCCTGCGGTACGGCGGCGGTTGTCACTTCTGTCGGCACCGTGCGGTCTACCGATGGCGAATTTACGATTGGCGGAGGCGGACCGGGGCAATTGACCGAGAAGCTGCGGCGGCGCCTGGTCGATATCCAGCGCGGGATCGCACCCGACGATCATGGATGGGTCAAAAGGCTGTTCTAAACATAGATCGAACTGCCTCTTGCCCCTTGCGGGCAAACTGGATAATAGGCCCGTTCACCGACGCGGGATGCCAGAATCAGGCCCGCAGCTATTGGGGTGTCGCCAAGTGGTAAGGCAGCGGCTTTTGATGCCGCCATGCGCAGGTTCGAATCCTGCCACCCCAACCAACTTTTGTTTAACAGCTAAGCGCCTGAAAAACCTTTGGTTTCTCTGCGAGTCAAAACCCCGTGGCACCCTGCCGTGGCACCCTCTCGTGGCTCTGATTTTGCACCATGACTCGCGCGCCGTTTCGAATCAAGTCGGCAACTGCGATTTTGGGTTTTTCCACTGATTTATCCCCATGATTTTTGGGACATATTGTAGAGGGCTATCTCGCCATGCGCTTCATCCCATCGAGGTGAGGGCTGATTTGCATGGCCATCGGTGGTGGCACCGATGAACCGGAAGACGATTCGGCTCCGAAAAAGCTTCCGTATCTACGGTCCGAAACTCCGGCGCTTTCTAATATCCAGTAAAACCTAAAGATGCAGCACGGCTTCTCGATTCTGAGCGGGCGTCACCATTTTTTGAACACGGCAGACTCTGTTTAGCTGATTGAGCATCGTGTCAGCCAACAGCTTCTTTGTCTTCCTATTTTTCGCGCAGATTTCGTCACGCTTGACCCATTAAGCCCGAGGGCCAAGGTCAAACTGCCTGAACTTTCGAACGTGCGCGGCGTTTTGGCAGGGGCTGTGAATAGTGCATTGTCCCCCGTCAGCATTCAATAGACAGACTGGCTGCATAAAATAAGTGAGTGTTTTGGTTTCATCGCAGTGACTGTAAGGAACGAAGATGAAAGC
>NVXM01000036.1 GCA_002733865.1 Sphingopyxis sp. | reverse complement strand
GCAACACCGCAAGCTCGCCGCCTAAACATCAAACCCAGACGAGGCCCGCACTCCGCAATCCTACGCCGCGAGTTGTGCCAAATGTTTTGACGACGGACACCCTTACCACGTTCTATGCCGCGCAGCAGGCCCATTTGAAACGCGGTTCGGCCTGCCCTAGTCGCGGGCTGCGCAGGAATTGCGGGCATCGCGGCGGCGCTGCCGCGCACCGCTCGGAAGCCCTGCTTGAACCCCTCTCTAAAGTCTCTGTCGTCGATCATTCTCAGCTCCACTGCGTCAGACGGATCATCAGTCATAATACCAGAGCCGTACCGAAATGGCAGCCCGCTGCGCCAACCGCTTTGCCACAAGCTTGTTATGCAAGACGGGAAGGAGACAACGGTCCGGGCCCCGGAAAATCGAACGGCTTACATTGGAGAACTTCGCTGTCAGGCAGCTTCGACGACGCGCTACCACAGATCCTGTCCTCATCCGGCCCGGTCCTCTACGGAGATTCCGAAGCGAACGCGCCGTAGCTCGAATCACAACTGCATAAGGGGATCTATGTGCCGACAGTAAGTCAGTTTTTCCAGCCGCCGCTTTATTGGCAACAGTTCGAGGATCTTGCACACGGGTTACTGGGCGAGGTCTACAGCAGCCCCGACGCGCAGCAGTTCGGACGACCCGGCCAAGCGCAGGACGGTATCGATGTCTTCGGTCGGTCGAAGCGCTACGGAATGATCGGACTCCAGTGCAAGCGCCTCTCAGATCTCGACGAGAATGGCAGTCCATTCCCCGGCGGACCGGTCACTCGGAAGCTACTACGCCATGAGGCCGCCAAGTCCCTCGGGTTCAAGGCCAAGCTGTCACTCTGGATCCTTGCTACGACCGCCCGCCGCGACACAGCCGTGCAGAATTGGGTGAACGAGATAAATGAGGAGTGGGAGGCCGACGATCGAAACTGCCGTGCCATGGTCTGGTCGTGGGATGACATCGTCGGATATCTCAACGCTTTCCCCGAGCTCCAGCGATGGTACTACGAAGACGTCATTAAGGTGCGCAACGCCCAAGATCTTGACGAATTTATCCTCGCCACGATCAGAATGGCGTTCTCAAGGCCCGCGTTCGAAGTGCCGCTCCACTGCGAAAGTCCGGACGAATTTTTACAGGCTCTGTCTGACACCCAGCGCGCAGTTCGCACCGGTGAGTTGCTTGATCGGGAGAGCCGCCAGGTCATCCGCAAGGCCGTCGGAGGATGGCACGATATCGATGACCGCAACGTTCGTGAAGGCCTGCGCTTAGTCAACCAGCTGCTCAGGCATCTGCGCACCCAGATCGTAACGGGCCAGAAGGACGGCAGGATCCGGCACGTAAATGGTTTTTTGGACTTCACCGACATGCGATTCGCGAGGGAACTGGAAGACCATCGCGAAAAGTGCGTGGAGGTTCTCGACGAGGTTCTTGCAAGTGTGAACATGGACCCGGTGGGTTGAGGCCAGCTATGCCGATGTGGTGAAGCATGGGATACCCCGATCAGCAAGACCCGGCGCACCGGCTCTGCGAAAATTTCATAATCTATGTGCCGGGGGTCCGTGACCTGATCGAAACCAGACGATCGGCCAGCCTGAGACGCAGAACGAGAGCCCCCTGCCGGGCTCGAAATTGCGTTCTCATTGCCGTATGCGTTTCGCTTTCGACTGCACGACGGGGCAAAAAATTGGAATATGAAAGGGTCATGTCCGAAGCGGACATCGAGATGCTGATCGAGGCAGAGCCGTTCGCAACAGGCACAACGCGGCATGCGTATCGGATAAAAAGCGATCCGAATGCCATCGTGAAAAAGTCAATCCAGTCGCGTAACTACAGCAACTTCCTAGAGTGGACGATCTGGCTTGGGTCAGAACCCCACCCACAGTTGGAAAATGTATTAGGCCGCTGCCACTGCCTTAGCGCAACGGGCAAGTATCTAATCATGGAACGGCTCGATGATATCGAGAAGGCGGACTATCGCTTGATCCGTGATGTTCCGGCTTGGTGCAACGACACGAAACCGAGCGCTTTCGGCAAGCGGAACGGCGTGATCAAAATCAGGGATTATGGAATGGTGCACTTCTCCGACTTGCTCAATCAATCGTTGGTCAAGCCGCCGGCCTTTGCGCTTAATGCGAGGACGCAGGCCGTAATCGACGGCTCAACGAGAGGCTGCCAGTGACCGATGGGATCAAGAGCGTCGACGAGTTCGTTCGGTGGGTGTTCGAGACCCCGCCAACGCCCGGCGAGGCTGCCTTCTTCCGAGGTCATTCGAACGCCGATAAATACAAACTGCAGCCTTTCGCACTCCGGACCGATGTTGCGCGGGTGGCGGAGCCGCGCAAGTTCCGGGACCTCATGATCGCCAGTCCACACGACTTCCGTGAGGACAAGTCCACCTTTGAGCGCCTCAGCCGGATGCAGCACTATGGCTTGCCTACGCGCATGCTGGACACGTCCACCAACCCGCTGATTGCACTCTGGTTCGCCTGCCGCTCAGGCGCCGAAAAAGTTGGAGAGGTGATCCGTCTCACCATCGCGCGCGACAAAGTGAAATATTACGATAGCGACACCGTCGCTTGCCTCGCTAACCTCGCGCTCCTTGATGACGAGGTCCGGCAGCAGATTAATACGGGTCTTGATCGCGACGCCTTCAACAAGACGATACCAGTCATCAAACTCCTCCACTTCATCAAGGAGGATAAGCCCTATTTTCGTGACGTCATCGACCCAGCCGATATCGATCGGGTGCTCTGCGTCCTAGGCCGCCACAGTCACGAGCGCGTCGCGGCGCAGTCGGGCGCCTTCTTGCTATTCGGCCGGGGTGCTATTCTCCCGGAAAATGGAGACGCCGATATTGCGATCCGGCGGATCAAAATTGCCGACGGTCACAAGGATAAGATCATCAAGCAACTGGACACGTTGGCCATAAACGAGGGCACCGCGTTCTGCGACATTGACCGGCGCGCCAAGTATATAGCAGATCTCAACTGACTGGCGGAGCCAAATCGGACGGTTCGCTATCAAGGCGAGATGATACTCGATCGGGTGTAAACGACCGATCCTGGTAAGAGTTGAGCATGTGCTGATCTTAGAGGAGGCGTGCGTTACGGTTTGGGCGCTCAAAGGGAAGTGAGCTGCCGGTTTTGGCGATAGCTTCCTTTCACTGGCCGTACCCGGAAGGGCCCCATTTGGTCGATAGCCGACATTGATCTGCTAAGATCGCGCATCGCGGCTATCTCAATTTCGTTACCCGAAATCCGCCGTTCAGCAATCGGCCCATTTTCAGTCATTCGATTATGCCTGCAATCCATTCATCGATGTCGTTCTCAGCCCAGGCTACGGAGTAGCCCCCAAGTTGTATCGGCTTCGGAAACTTCCCTTCGGCCATCCAGCGATAGATCGTCGAACGGCCTAGCCCGACCCGGTGCTGAACCTCTGGCAAGCGGATAAGCCGCGTGACCCGGCGAGGCGCGGTCGCTCCTTTTTCGACCTCCTCACCCACGATGGCCTCCTTCGGCATCGGCGAAGACATCACCGAGCAAGGCGTCCTTGCGTTCGAGTTCATCGATGTGATCGGATAGAAGTCGAGCGACACGGTGTGCGGTGCCCTTGGCCCAGCGTGGCTTCACATCGTGCACCTGGTTGCCGAGAACACGCTCGAGCGCGGAAGGCAGCTCACCAGTGAAGTCCTCAAAGAAAAGGGCGAGGTCGGATTGGAGCCAAGCTATCGCGTGATCGCCGCCGCTGACTAGGAACAGCAGCAAGTGAGCATGCGGTGCGACGCCGCTCGCAGCCAGAATTCGTAGGGCTTCGCCCATACTTGCTGAACGCTCGCCAAGAAGGACCCGCCGCAGGGCATCTTTATGGATTTGCGCATCGCGCGCAATTTCGCAGCGTGCGCGTCCGCTGGCTTCGACAGCGGCGAATAGCAGCCGGGCAAGATCGGCGCGAACCTGTTGTTCGGCAAAAAGCGCCATGTCAGTCATCGACGATTCCTTTCGCGTAGTGGTGATGACTCACCGGCTATCCCGAAAGGAAAGCTGTAGGAAAACAAAAAGAACAATTAGGGAACATAAAGGAAGGAGCGAATCAGCTTCCTTCGGTGATTCGCGCAGATAGTGATCGCTTCGGCGCGTATTCCGGCAGGCTTGGCGCAGATCACGGCACAGTCGGCGCTACCAGGCAGTCCGTCTGCGCACACACCGGCCCAAAGCTTTCCCAATGTCGGTTTTTGCTTGGTTGATCGGACCGAAACGCATTTCTCGATTTCCTACAGGGCAGCTCCGGAAAGAGGAAAGAACATACAGCGAACGCATCGCTGGCTGATGTTCAATCCTTTCGGAGTTTCCACCCATGACCACCAAGACTGCTCTTCCGGCCCAGCGCCGCATGCAAAGCCGCATACCGGGCCGCGATTATATCCTCCCGACCTGCGTTGCGCTGGCATGTGCCGGCGCTGCCTTTGCCGGCGCAGACACCACCTTCGATCCCGCCCTTAACCAGTTCACCGACTTTCTCGAAGGCTCGGGCGGCAAAATCATCACCGTGCTGAGCCTGGCTGCCGGCCTGATCGGGCTTGCTTCGGGGCGTTTTTCGCTCGGCCAGATCGCCGTGCCGGTGGGCGTCGGAATCGGCGTCGGCACCGGCGTGCCGATCGTCACCTCGGTCGTGACCGCGGTAATCTGACCCCGGACCCGGTCACGACAGGAGGGCGGCATCATGGCCGACAGGTACCTTGTTCCACGGCGGCTCGACGATCCGGAGCTTATCGGCTTCTGGACCATCGACGAGTTTGCAGGGATTCTCATTCCCTTCGCCTGGGGCATTCTCGCGCAGCACATTTTCATCGGTATCGGCCTGGCCGCCGGAACCTGGTTTGCCTTGCGGAAGGCAAAGGCTCGCGGTGCCGGTTCGGCACTGGTGCACGCTGCGTACTGGTACCTGCCCGGGAGTTTCCTGGGGCTGAAAGCCACGCCGCCCTCCCACTGCCGCCTGTTGGCGGGCTGAGGGAGGAGCAATCATGCAAGCACAATTCGCACACGAACAGGCGCAGGGTTTCCTGCGGCAACGCAACCGCTTCGCCGTGCTGGCAGGCGTTCTGGGCCTGACCACGCTAATCAGCTTCGGCGCTGCCACGACCCGCGACGAACAGGTCGTGCTGGTGCCGATTACTGCCGAGCGGATCACCGTATCGAGCGGCGGGGTCGACGCGCCCTATCTCGAGTTTGTCACCCGCGACACGGCGCTGATGCTCCTCAACCGGGCACCAGAAAGCCTCGACTACTGGATGGCCAACATCCTGAAGCTTGCTGATCCCGCAGCGCACGGCGCGCTCAAGGCAGAGCTGGTGCAGATCGTCGAGGAACAGCGCGGCTCGGACATCTCCCAGGCGTTCGTGATCGCCGAAATACACGTCGATCCTAAGGCCCTGACCTCGACCGTCACCGGCACGCTCAAGACCTTCGTCGGCGCGCAGGTGATCGCGAGCCAGCGCCGCGCTTTCCGTTTCCGCTGGTCGAAACGGGGCCTCAGCCTCGCGCTGGCCGGCTTCGAGCAACTTCCCACTGACAAAGAGGACATCGGCCAATGAGCCTTTTCTCATCACCACTTGCTGCCGCGCTTGCAGGAACGGGCCTTGCCTGTTTCGCGATCGGCGCCACAAGACGCCCCGATCCTGGCCTCAAGCTCACCGGGCTTGCCGTGCTTGCCTTTGCGTTTGCGCCGGTCCCCGCGCTTGCCGACCAGTTCGTCGAGGCTGCCGATAACGCGACGATCGATTGCGAGCTGGCGCGCGGCGAACTCACCCGGATCGCGCTTATCGATGACGGCTTCGCCAATGTCTCGAAGATTGCGAGCGGCTTTCCCTACAACGACTTCCAGGTGACGCACGAGCCGGTGCGCGGGGACATCTATATCTCCGTGCCTCCGCAATTCGCGGCGGCGCGCGTCAGCTTCTTTGCTACCAGTAAAGCGGGCTACGTTTACCGGTTCGCCTGCCGCCTGGGCGGCGAGGAAGCGACCCAGCTTTTCATCACCAACCCCGCACTGGCAAAGAGCGAGGCGGCAGAATGGGAGACCGAAACCGGCCCGGAAGACACCGCGATCCACTTGATCGAGGCGATGGCAACCGATGCCGTCCTGCCCGGCTTTACCGCGCGCGCCGAGCTGTCTCCTCCGCGCCGTACCGGCGGGATCGAAGTCCAGCTTGTCGCTGAATACCAAGGCGACGCGCTTACCGGGCAGCGTTTCCTCATCCGCAACCTCGGCCAGGAAAACCTTGCGCTGGCTGCCGAGCGCGAAGCGCCCGCAGGCGCGCTCGCCTTTGCCTATGGCCGCGACGCGCTCGCGCCCGGCGAAGCGACCAACGCCTTCCTTGTCTTTGCAAAGGGAGGGCTCGACTGATGGCCGAGGCACCAACACAACCGCAGAAGACCGAAACAAAGCCCATGCCGGGGTCTCCACAAGCCCGCGAGAGCGGGCGGCGTAACCTCAATTCCCAGATCGCGCAGCGCCAGAAGCTGCTGCTCGCCGGGATCGGAGCCATCGCGCTCACCGGCGGCAGCATGTTCATCTTCAGCGGCGATGGCGACGACGCCGGAGTGGATGCAAACGGCGCGGCAACGATCGACACCGGCGGCCTCGTCAATCGCAACCTGTCGCAACGCGAGTTCGTCGCAAGCTACGGCAACCGCCTGGACGCGCAAGGCCGCGCGATCAAGGACCTGGAACAAGCCCAGCTGCCGACCGCGCAAGTTGAACAGGAGCTCGAAGCGCTGCGCAGCGAGAATGCGCAGATGCGCTCCGATGGCCAGGCAGCGATCGACGCGATTTCTTCCGAAAACGCCGCGCTGCGCTCGCAGCTCGACGGGGCGGCAAGAGCTTCGTCAGAGCCCATGCCTGTAGCTCCGCCACCTGCCTATGGGCCCGGTGTTGGCTCGGGTCCAGCAATCCAGGCCCCGCAGTCCGGATCAGACGGAGCGGGCGGACAGCTCAGCCTGATGAGTTTCGGTGCCGATACCGGCAACGACAGCAAGTCGCGACCGGCCGACACAACGCCTGCATTGCTGCTCGAAGCGAGCCGCGAGTATTTGCCGCCCAACAGCTATGCGCCGGCAACGGTCATTGTCGGGGTCGATGCCTCGACCGGCGTTGCCAGCCAGAGTGATCCGCTGCCCGTGGTCCTCAGGATCACCGGCCCGGCCCGCTCGGTCATGCGCGGCAACAAGCTGCTCACCACCGACATCACCGGCTGCCTCGTCAACGGCGCAGCGCGCGGCGATCTCTCGGCCGAGAAAGTCTACGTCAAGCTGGTGCGCATGACCTGCGCGCAGCCTGGCGGGCGGTTCGCGGTCAGCGAGGTCAAGGGGTTCATCTCTTTTGCCGGCAAGTCCGGGGTGCGCGGCCGCGTTGTCAGCCGTGAAGGAAGCCTTGTCAGCCAGGCTCTGCTCGCCGGGATTGTCGGCGGCTTCGGACGCGGATTTTCCGCCAACGCCAACGGCATCTTCACCGGACAAGTGGGCAGCGACGGCCAGCGCGAAGCGCTCTCGCCAACCGACATTCTTGCCGGCGGCTTCGGCCAGGGTGCTGGCGAAGCTGCCGACACGGTCAGCCGCTACCTCATTGAACGCGCAGAACAATATCAACCAGTCGTCGAGATGCCGACCGGCATCGAGGTCGAGATCGTCTTTCTCGACGGCGTCCATGTCAGGAGCTCCTCCAAATGAACTACAATGACCACCGCCCGGGCCTGAAGACCCGTGCCGCCCACTTCGCCCTTGCCTGCTCAGGTGCCGCTGCCGTGCTTACCCTCGGGGTCTCGGCTGTCACCGCCATGCCCGCATCAGCTTCCGCACTGGCAAGCGATGTCGCGCAGGCGCTGAAGCTGCGGTTGCCCAAGACCCCGATCGATGCGATCAGCTGCGATAAGCTCGGACCATGGTGCGAAGTCGTTTCGGGCGACACGCTGTTCTACATCGATGAGACCGCGCGCTACCTGTTCGTCGGCCGGCTCTACGACATGGAAGAGCGGCGCGACGTGACCGCTGCACGCCTGCTCGAACTTAATCCCGACCTGCTTGCCGCCGGTGCGCCGCACGCCGGGGGCGAGGCGCAACCGGGCGGCGACAAACCTCCGGCCCAGGCGGACGCAGCGAACGTCGATCTCTCCACCCTTCCGGCAGCCGGTGCGATCCACTGGGGCAATCCCAAGGGCGAAAAGCTCGTGGTCTTCTCGGACTTTCAATGCGGCTATTGCCAGCGCCTCGCAGGCGAACTCGCCAAGGCAAAAGTCCGGGTCGAAGAGAGACCGATTTCGATCTTTGGCGCAGCGAGCCGCAAGGTCTCCGAAGCCGTGCTGTGCGCGAAGGATCCGGCAAAGGCTCTCCATGCTGCCTATGCCGGGCGGGCTCCGGCGAGTGCCAAGACCTGTAAGCAAGCCAAGGCGCTCGATGCCAACGAGGCCTTTGCCAAGGCCAACAGTTTTACCGGGACGCCGGTGATTGTGCGCGCCCGCGACGGGGCAGTGCTCCATGGCTACCGCGATGCCGCGACAATCCGCCGCTTCATTTCCGGCGTCAAGGTAAGCGAGCAATGAGCCGGCTCCCGATCCTGCGCGCCCTCCTGCTGGCTGCGCCGCTCGTGATCGCGGGCGGATGCACCAGCCTCGGGAGCAATGTGAAAGGCAGTTTTGCCTGCCGCGCTCCCGATGGAACCTGCGCGCCAACCTCCGCCATTGATGCCGGGGCAACCGGCATAAACCGGGCCGAAGTCGGGCACGCACATCGACCACTGCCGACGGCTGGCGAAGCAGTGCGCCGTCTGCAGGTCGTGCTGGCCGGCTACCGCGACGAAGCGGGCCGCGAGCACGAAGCGCGGGTCGTGCACCTGACTTTGCCCGAACCTGCGGGAACAGGCTGGCGCGCACCGCAAGGGCGCCGGGACATTGTCCGCTCGTTGGGCGCAAGCATCGCCGCAACCCGCGAGGGCAACCCCGCACCTGATTCACGCCCGACAGAGCACCACACGAACCAAATATTGCCGGAACAGCTGTTTATCCCCTCGCAGCCCGTTCCGGCGATGCCCGGCGCAGACGCGCCGGAACCCGGGGGACCTGGCTCGTTTTCCCCTCCCCGCGAGCCGGTCCCCCACCCTGATATGGACAAAGGAGAAAGCCAGTGACGCTATCCTTAGCCGCAGCGCGCGACGCGCTATCGCGCAGGCTTTTTGCCGATACGGCGCGACCCGAAAGAGATCGCGCGCATTTCGGGCTCGATATGCTCTCGGACTGGCTCCCTTACCGGGTCTATGACGAGGGCGCGAAGCTCTACCGCAATGCGCGCTCGAAAGGCTTCGTCCTCGAAGTCTCTCCGCTGATCGGGGCTGACGAACAGACCGGCGAGATACTCGGGCAGTTCTTCTCCGAAGGGCTGCCGCAGGGTGCCTGCCTTCAGGTTCTGAACTTTGCTTCCCCGCGGATCGGCAATGTCGTCGCCCCCTGGTTCGCCCCGCGCTACGAGCAGGGCGGGATCTACGAGGCTATCGCCAGGGCCCGGACAAAGCGCCTGTATGATCTCGTCTGGAATTCGGGCTCGGCGCATGCGCCCTTCCATGCCCGCAATGTCCGGGTGATCGTCTCGCTCGGCGTGCCGGTTCCCGGCAGCGTGACCGATGCCGAGCTCACCGAATGCCGCGAAGGCCTGATGGGCATGCTCCATTCGCTCGGGCTGCAGGCACAGGAACTGCGCCCGAACGGGCTGCTGGCGCTGATTGATGAGCTGACCTCGCCGACCACCGCGCATGAGCCGGATGTCCATGCGTGGAACCCGCACGATACACTCCAGGACCAGGCGATCCGGCGTGATATCGAGCTCGAAATCGAGGATGATCGCATGATCCTGCGAACCGAACGGTTCCGCGAGACCGGGCGCGACGCGCACGGTCATCCCGAAGTTGGCGAATGCTATCCCGACCATTTCGACATGCGCCATTATGCCGTGCGCTCGACCCCTGAACGCTGGGCGCCCTGGGAATGCGCGCGGCTCATCGGCGACATGTTTGCCGACAAGCTGCGTTTTCCCTGTCCCACCGCGACCATGCTGTGCCTCGTCTATCCCGACCAGGAAGCCGCCTCGGCGCGGGCGGGCTTCAAATTCATGCGCACGACCAGCCTCAGCCAGACCAAAAGCGCGAGCTTCCTGCCCAAGCTTGCCGAGCAGTCGGCCGAGTGGCGCCATGTCCAGGCCGAGCTGCAGGCGGGCAAAAAACTCGTCAAACTGTTCTATGGCCTCACCAGCATTTCGCCGCTCGGCCAAGGCGATGCGCATGAGCGCGTGATCAAGGCGATTTACAAGGCGGCAGGCTGGGATCTCGCCGACGAGCGTTTTCTCCAGCTCCAGGGCCTCGTCGCAGCATTTCCCTTGAGCCTTGCCGACGGGCTGGCCGACGACATGGCGCGCCTCAAACGCCTCAAGACCATGCTCTCGACCACGGCGGCGCATATCGCTCCGATGCAGGGCGAGTATCTTGGCGGCGGTATCCCGCACTTGCTGCTCGTGGGTCGGCGGGGCCAGCCCTTCTGGTGGTCGCCGTTCGAGAACGACGCGGGCAACCACAATATCGCGATCTGCGGCAAATCAGGCTCGGGTAAATCCGTGCTGCTGCAGGAGCTTTGCGCTGCCCTTCGCGGCGCGGGCGCCAAAGTCGTTGTGATCGATGATGGGCGCAGCTTCGAGCATTCGGTGAAGCTCCAGGGCGGCCGCTTCGTCGAGTTCACGCTTGCTTCGGGCTTTTCGCTCAATCCCTTCTCGATGGTCGACGATGTCCGCGCTCACGAGGACGAGGATTACCGGCTCGACTGCTTCGCGATGATCAAGGCCATGGTCGGCCAGATGGCCCGGCCCAGCTCCGCGCCAAGCGATACCGAGCGCGGCCTTATCGACCAGGCGGTGACCGCAACCTGGGAAGCGCTTGGCAGCGGCGCATCGGTCGATGATGTCGCGCATGCGCTGCAAGGCTCGGAAAGTGAAGCGGGGCGCGATCTTGCGACCGCGATCGCGCCGTTCTGCCGCGGCGGCAGCTACGGCGGGTTCTTCTCCGGCAAGGCCAGCTTCGCGCTCGATGATGATTTCACCGTCTTCGAGATGAGCGACCTTGCAAGCCGTGAGGAGCTACGAAGCGTGGTCCTCTCGGCAATCATGTTCATGACCGGCCAGGCCATGACGCGCAGTTCGCGTGCCACCAAAAAGCTGCTGCTGATCGACGAGGCCTGGGCGATGCTCAAGGGCGGCTCGATGGGCGAGTTCGTTGAGACCTACGCCCGCACCGCGCGCAAATATGGCGGCGCTCTCGCGACTGCCACCCAGTCGCTTAACGATTACTACAAGTCCGATGGCGCGCGCGCAGCGCTCGAGAACAGCGACTGGATGCTGGTGCTACAGCAGAAGGCCGAGACCATCGCCGATTTCCGCAGCCAAGCACGGCTCGACATGGACGATCGGACCGAGACGCTGATCCGCAGCCTCAAGCGCTCGGGCACCGAGTACAGCGAGATCTTTATCAAGGGACCCGAGACCGAAGCTGTCGGACGCCTCGTGCTCGATCCGTTTTCGGCGACGATCTATTCCTCCGATCCCGACACCTATGCCGCGATCCAGGAATGCGAGCGGCGCGGGCACAGCCTCGCCGATGCGATCCGGATCGTTGCGGGAGACGCGCAATGATGAGCTCGCATCTTGCCGACAGGATCGAACCGGCAAATCTCAAAGCATTCCTGCCCTTCTTGCAGGGAACGTGTTTCATCCTGATCGAGACGACGCGCTTCGCCGCGACTTCGCTTCTCATCGCGCTTGGCCTGCCGCTCGCGCTGTTCCTGTTTGTCGCAGGCTGGGATTTGCACGCGCTTTTCAGCCAGCTCGGCAATTTGTCGGACCGCTATCTCGAGGCCGAAGGACTGCGCCGCAGCCTGTTCAGCCAGGACCTCAAGGTCTGCTTTCTGATCACAGCTGGCGCGGTGACGCTGTTTCGCATGCCGCGCTTCCTCCAGCGGCTCGCGGCCGATCTCGATACCGATCCCAACAAGGAGCCGAGCCGTGGCTGACACCAACCGATTACAATCTCTTAATCAGCCGCTGCTGCTGAAGATTGCCGCCGTACTGGCCATCGCTGCCGCGCTGCTCTGGGTTACCTGGGTCAGCCGCGAGCTGACCGAGCCCCGCCAGGAAATCGTCACGGTCCGGCTTGCCGAGACCATCGCCGCTTTCGTCGATGCCGAAGCGCGCGAAACCCGTGATCCCGAGACCAGCCAGGCGCGCGTGCTCGCCTTTCTCAAGGCCTCCGAACGCGCAGTGACAGACATGGGAACGGATGGCCGCGTGGTGCTGGTCGGCGAAGCGGTGCTTGCAGGCAGCGCGCCCGACGCGACCGATGAACTCCGCACGCGGATCGCCAGCCAGCTTGAACAAGGAGAAGCGCCATGAAAAGCTTTTCCAAGCGCATCATCCAGACACTCAAACGCCCGATCGTCCTCACTGCGTTGGTGCTGCTTCCCTTAGGGTGGAGCGCCGTCCATGCCTTTGCTAAAGATCACGCCTTCCTGATCAATGCCAGCCCGAGCCTGCCCAACTGGGCCTTCTGGCTCGATCGTGCTGCACCTATCACGCGCGGCAGTCTGATCTTCTTTGAGCCTCCGGCGAGCGAACTCGTCGAAGCCCATTTCGGAAAGGGCGCGCAGCTCTTCGGCAAGCGGGTGCTTGGTGTGCCGGGCGATGTCGTGAGCCACCGCGGTCACGATGTCTTCATCAACGGCCGAAAGATCGCCGCGCGCCTCGATGAAACCCGCCTTGGCATCAAACTCCACAAAGGCCCCGAAGGTCCAATCCCCGAAAGCTGTTTCTACACCGGGACCAGCCACCCGCGCGGGCTCGACAGCCGCTACGCCGAGATCGGGTTCATCTGCCGGGGACAGATCCTCGGCAGCGGGAGGGCAATCCTGTGAGAAAGCTCCTGACCCCATCGATCCTGCTCGCAGTCCTGCTTTGCCCCGTACAGGCGCTGGCCCGCGACTATGGCCAGCGCGGCACGGTGTTTCCCGTGATCGAACGCGACCTGCTCGAACAGATTCATTCGCGGCTCACCCAGATGGAACGCTCAGGCGAGACAGCGCGGCTCAATGACGAGTTGAAACGCCGCACGGTCGCCCGGGTGAATAGGCCCGATCCGGTCACCGGAATTGTCCGGGCCAGCGAAGCCCGGCGCTGGAAGCTCGATCCGACGATTACGCTCGCCGCCGATATCAGGGGTGCGAGGGGCGAGTTGATCCATGCTGCAGGCACAAGGGTCAATCCGCTCGACAGCGTCCAATTGCGCGGCGATCTCCTGTTTCTCGACGGCGACGATCCCGACCAGCTTGCCTGGGCGCTGAAGCAGGATGCCAATGCCAAGCTGATCCTGGTGAGAGGTGCTCCGCTCGAGCTGATGAAGGCGCGCCAGCGCCGCTTCTATTTCGACCAAGGCGGCAAGCTTACGGCAAAGTTCGGGATCAGGGCAGTGCCCGCGCGCGTGCGTCAGCAAGGTCGCCTGCTCGAAATCAGCGAAGTGGCGCTGCCACCCAAAAGGAGGCCAGCGCTATGAAACTCTTTCGCAAACTCGCTCATATGCTGGTTGCCGTACTCGGCCTTGCGACCGCGACGCCCGCCATGGCCGATGCAGGCCCCGGCAAATGCACCGGCAGCTTCGTCAACCCGATTACCGACATCTGCTGGTCGTGTCTGTTCCCGATCTCGATCGGAGGGCTAGATATCTGGCCGAGCAATCGCCCTGATCCCGACAATCCGGACCTGCCTGTCTGCCTGTGCGGTATCAGGCCCGGGATCGCGATGGGCTTCTGGGAGCCGGTCCGGCTTGCCGATGTCAGCATGAAGCCTTGGTGCTTCGTCAACCTTGGCGGCACGAAACTCGATCCCGGCTTCGATATCGGCTTCCGTTCGATCTCGGGACCTTCGGCGGTCGGCGGCGCAAGCCAGTATTATTCGAGCTGGCACGTCCACTGGTACGCCTATCCGCTGATTTACTGGATGGAGATCGTCGCCGATTTCCTGTGCCTCGAAGCAGGTTCGATCGACATTCTCTACGTCTCCGAGATCGATCCGCTGTGGCAGGACAGCGAACTCACCGCGATTATCAACCCCGAGGCGGTGCTGTTCGCCAACCCATTGGCGCTCGCCGCCTGTGCCGCCGATTGCGCAGCCTCGACCGCGAATCTGCCGATCGACGAGATGTTCTGGTGCGCGGGCTGCCAGGGCTCGATGTACCCGATGAATGGCAATGTCTCGGCGTCGATCGGACATGTTCAGGCCTCGCGGCTCGTGCTTTCGCGTTTCGCCTACAAGCTACACCGCGAGCTCGTCTCCTGGGGAACGATGGGCTCCAAGGGCCTGTGCGGTAAATATCTGATGCCGGTGATGCGCAAGCAGCAATACCGCTTCCAGGCCACCAACCCTAATCCGGCGACGAGCGGACGCTACGCCTGCCCGCCGATCGGTACATCCACCACGCTTCAGGAACCCGGACAGGTCATTCCCGCCATCGGCGAGGACATGGGATACCTCGTCTGGCGCAAACGGAATTGCTGCGCACTATGAACAAGCATCTGATCCTTATCCCGATTGGGCTCACCCTTTCGCTGGGCGGCCTGGCGCTGGCCCAAAGCGTTCCCGACGGCATCGACCTCGACAAGATCCGCGAGCGTGCAGCCGAACATTCCGAAGAGGCGCAGGCGCTCGCGACCAATGTCCGCGAACGTGCCGAAGCACTGACCGAGGATGCGCAAGGCGTCCAGGTCCAGGCGCAGGCCAACCGCGCGTCCTATGCGGACAGCATCGAAGTCACCGAGACGGACGCCGTCCTCGACTTCGACGCGATGATCGCAGGGCAAGCACAAGCCGAGAAAGCATCGCTGGGAGAATCCCCACGCTTCATTGCCTTTGCCAGCCTGTCGATGCCGCCCGCAGCCTTGAAGGCGCTGGTCCATGACATGACGCGGGCCGGCGGCGTCACCGTGCTGCGCGGCTTTCCGCAAGGGAAAAGCGAAGCCTTCAAGAAGCGACTCGCTGCGATCTGGAGCGACAGTAATGAGGCTGGATCGCTCGGCATCGATCCCCGACTGTTTCGCGCCTTCCAGATCGAAGCCGCGCCGAGCTTCGTCATGCTCAGCACCGACTTCGCGCCGTGCGACGGGTTCGACTGCACCAGCAACGTGCCGCCGCACGACCGCGTCGCGGGCAATATCAGCGTTGGAGAGGTCCTCGAGACTTTCGCTTCGGGCCAAGGGCCAGGCGCGGAGCTCGCCCGCCTTCACATGAACCGCCTGCAAGGAGACCGGCGATGAAGCGCTTCCCATTGCTTAGGGCAGCGGCATTCGCCGCCTGCCTCCTCGCCGCGCCCGTGGCAGCGCAGCAGCAAGACGCGAGGGCGGACGGCAAGACGTTCGGGGAAAGCCTGCGCGATGATGCGCAGCGAGCCGCGCAAACCCAGCCCGACGCGGCGGACATTCCCAATTATGACCGTAACGCGGTGCGCAGCCTCGAGGCACTCAACGATGATCCCGACCGGATCGAAAGCAATGCCGCAACGGCTGCAACAAGCCATCAGGGATTCCGCGCAATGCGCGACAGCCTTTCCAACCGTGCCCAGTTCGACAGACAGGACATCGAGGACGTTATCGCGCGCAGCCTCGCAATCAACGAGACCCCGCTCGATTACACCAGCGGCATGACGGTCACCGGCAGCCAAGGCGCCTGCGTTCCGCTGCCGCCCGGATCGGCAAGCGCGGGAACCTACACCGCCACCTGCAACACCGGCACCCGCATTGAGCAGTCGGCAGCGCAGTGCACGGTTCCGCTCATTGCAAGCGTGACCCAGAACCAGCAATGGCACTATCTGTGCAACGACACTGGAGCGAGTTTCGGCTTCCCATGGTGTTCTGCCTTCGACAGCGCGTCATGCCGGATTACCGGGTACCGACCAGGCCCGTGTCTCCAGTGGTATGGTAGCGGACCCAATCGCTTCTGCTCTGAGCCTGGCGATCCGATCGCCGAGATATCCTGCAATGCGCCCGATCCCCGGTATACGGCATATGCGGTAACCACAGACCGCACCGTCGATACGGTGCCGGACGAAAGCCAATGCCTCGGCCTGTCGGACAACGGTGACTGCACGCTCGATACCGAGATCTGCACTGACAGCCCTCCGCAAACACGGATTATCGACGGCGTATCGGTAACGCGGCCCTGCTGGGCTTGGCAGCGAAGCTATAGCTGCACCGCGCGAACACCTGCGAGCGATTGCGCTGAGATCGAAGACCAGGGAGCTTGCCGCTTCCTGCGCGAGGAATGCCTTACTGACAGCACGCCATGTGAGACCTGGGAGCGTATTTACGAATGCCCGCTTCCGGCAGGCGATACCGAAGCAACCCAATATGTCTGCGACGGCGATGTCTACTGCATTGACGGCTCCTGCGAGACGATTGAGCGCACCGCGAATGACGAGTTCAAGGATGCGATCACCGCGCTTCATGCAATGGACGAAGCGCGAGGAGCGTTCGACCCTGAGACGCTGACGCTGTTCCGGGGCACACGCAACACCTGCTCCTCCAAGGTCTTTGGCGTGCTCAATTGCTGCAAGGGTAAGGGCTTTCCGCTGATCCCCGGGATCAGCCTGCTGGTCGCGCTCGGCTGCGACCGTGAGGAAGTGCTGCTCCACGAGCGCGATGCGCAAGGCCTGTGCGCCTATGTTGGGACTTACTGCTCGGATAAATTTCTCGGCGTCTGTCTGACCAAGCGCAAAGCCTACTGCTGCTTTGAATCCAAGCTGGCGCGCATTCTCCAGGAGCAGGGCCGCCGCCAGCTGCCCAAGCCGTGGGACAAGCCCAAGGAAGAGCAATGCGAGGGCTTCACTCTCGACGAGTTCGCGCAGCTTGATCTGAGCCAGATGGATTTCAGCGAAGTCTATGCCGAATTCACCGAAGCTGCGCGGCTCCCCGACGAGCTCGAGACCAGCATTCTCATCCAGCAAAAGATTGAAGACTACTATGCAAGGAGTGGCCAATGACTTGCCGCCAATTCATCTCCGTCCTGACATCATGGCTCGCCGCCCTGGCTCCCAGCCCGGCAGTCGCACAGCAAACCCAAACGGCAGATGAGGCTGCTTCGGCTGACAGTCTCTACTGCGAGCAGCGCCGACTCGGCTATTGGTTCTATTGCGTAAAGCCGGTGCCGGCAGCCGAGCCGGAAGCGGCTGAGCCGGCAGAAGAGGTTGCGGCAACGCAGCAGCTCGACGCGATCACCGGGGAATTGCGAGAGCTCAAGGCCCGCGCCATTCTCTATCCGACACCGGAAAACGTCACCGCTTATATCCGTTTCCAACGGGCTCAGCTCGACCGGGCCTCCCTGTTCTCCGATGTCTGGCAGCGCGCGATCTGGCAGGATCCCGAACTCGACTACACGCTCGAACGCCCGGTCGGCGCGCTTGCCAAGAAGCAATGGCAGGACGCACGTGCTGCCGACCGCGACACGGTGATGGCAAGGCTCTCCGAGCGCTACGGCCTGTTCTATTTCTTCGCCCAGACCTGCGGCGCCTGCGAGGTCATGAGCCCGATCGTCAGATCGGTGGCAGACCGCTGGCACCTCACGGTGCGGGCGATCTCCACCGACGGCGGACCGTCGCGGCATTTCCCCGATTACAAGGTCGAAAGCGGCCAGCGCCCCCGCATGGGTCTCGAGCCCGGGATCACCCCGGCGCTGGTGCTGTGGGACAGCGTCGCGAAGCGTCCGATCCCAATCGGTTACGGCGTGCTCTCGGCCGACGAACTCCAGGACCGCATCTACCTCCTCACGGCAAAGGAAGCTGGCGATGATTACTAGAATTCGAAACACGGCGTTGGCCCTTGCCTCAGCAAGCATGGTCGCAAGTCCGCTCACCGCTCCAGCCTCAGCCAATGTTGGCGACAGCATGGACCGCTTCATGGACGACATGGGTGCAGCGGCGAATGTCACCGGCCCGACCGCGTTTGAAGGCCAGTCGGCGGGCTATTACAGTCTCGGCAATGTCTGGACGCGCTTCCCGCAGAAGACGACCAACATCGCCAATCTGCAACTTCCGAGAGCAAGGGCGGGCTGCGGCGGGATCGACATCTTCGCTGGGTCCTTTTCGTTCATCAATGCAAGCGAGATGGTCGCGCTGCTGAAAGCGGTCGCCAACAACGCGGTCGGGTTCGCCTTCAGCCTGGCGATCGATACCGTCTGCCCCGAGTGTAATAAGATCATGCAGGAGTTCAGCCAGAAAGCGCAGCTGATGAACAATCTCTCGATCAACTCCTGCGAGATGGCGCAGGGGCTGGTCGGCGGCGTCTGGCCCAAGGGAGATTTGGCCGACAAGGCAATCTGCGAAGCAATCGGCAATTCCGAAGGCATCTTCACCGACTACGCCGCCGCCAAGCATGGCTGCGGCACGCGCGGACAGCGCAGCTCTACTAACGAAGGCGCGGGAGCCGACTACGCCGACGTTAATCCGGGGATCCCACGCAATTACACCTGGCATGTTCTCAAGCAGAGCGCCTTCTTCAACCCCGGCGGCACCTTCGACCGTGACCTCGCCGAATACGCGATGACGCTCATCGGCACGGTGATCTACGTGCCGCCGCGAGACGACGAGCCGGGCAAGTTCGTACCCTTTGCGGGTGATGCCTCATCTACGCTGGTGACGGCCTTGCTCGACGGAACGCGGGGCCAGTCGGTGCGGGTGTTCCAGTGCGACGAACCGGACCAGTGCCTTAACCCCGCCTTCCAGCAGATGAACTTGTCCGACGCGCAGGCCATTCGTCCACGCGTTGCCCGGATGATCGGTAGCATGGTCGAAGCCATTCGCAGCGACACCGCGATCGGAGACGAGGAAAAGGAACTGCTCCAGGTGGCATCGGTGCCGCTCTACAAGATCCTGACCGTTCAGGCGGCCTACGGGCGCGGCATGCCGACTGACGATCGCGACACGCTCGCAGAGATAGCCAGCATCGACCTCCTCTATGCCATTCTCGAACGCATTACCGCCGAGGCAGGACGGTCGATGGCGAGTTTTATCGCAGCTGATGAAGCCAAACTCGCAATTTGGCGCGCGCAGGTCGCCGAAGTCCGGTCCAGTCTCGCCCAGCGGCAGGCGACCGGGCAAGCGCGGGTCTCGGCGATCATGCAGATCATCGAGAAGACGGCGTTGATCGAGAATATGCTTGCAGCCTCGATGTCCCCGTCGATGGCCGCCGCACTCGACTGGTCGCGCGGGATGCAGTCCCGCTCCATCATTCCATAAGGATCAGCGAGAATGGTTGAGATCTTCACGGTCGGCGGCGGCGAATACATCGTCAATGTGCTCAATGCGGTTGCCGCATGGACCGGGGCCGGCGGCTACAAGAGCCTGATCCAGGTTGCGCTGGTGATGGGCATGGCGCTGGCGGTCATCGTGGTGGCTTTCAACCAGGACTGGCGCGCGTGGCTCAACTGGTTCCTCGGCGCCACGCTGATCTACATGTGCCTGATGGTGCCGAGGATGGACGTCCAGGTGACTGACCGGGTCAATCCCAGCCTCGCACCGGCGACGGTCGACAATGTTCCGCTCGGGCTTGCCCTGATGGCGAGTTTCACCAGCCAGGCGGGTGACTACCTGACCCGCTCCGCCGAGCTCGTTTTCGGCCTGCCCGACGACCTCAACTATTCGAAGAACGGTATGATCTACGGCGCGCGTCTGCTTGATGCCACGAAATCGCTGCGCATTGCCGATCCCGAATTCGCCACCAATTTCGACGAACACGTACAGCAATGCGTGTTCTATGATCTGTTGCTTGGTCGCTACTCGATGAAGGAGCTTTCCGAGAGCGACGACATCTGGGCGAGCATCGCGCCGGGCAGCGCGGCACGAGCGCAGCAATTTCTGACCCGGCAGGCCGATGACAGCGTCACCGCTTCGATCATTACCTGCCGCGAAGCCTACACCGCGCTTTCGGGCCAATGGGCGAGCATGATTGACGAGATGACGCTGGTGGCAGGTCGTCAGCTGTATCCGCGCCAGACCGAAGCGCTCGCAAAGGCCAAGCTGATGGCCGACCTGCCGGTCGCCTATCAATATCTCACCGGTATCTCGCGCAGCGCCAGCGACATCTTCCGCCAGGTGCTGACCATCAACGCTATGAACCAGGCGATGCACGGCTTTGCAGGGGCAAGCGGTACGAGCAGTGTCGATGTCTTCGCGCAGACCCGCGCCGATATCCAGACCGAGCGGACTTATTCCTCGATTGCGCACAACGCGATGAAATGGGTCCCTATCCTCAATGTCGTGCTGACCGTGGTGTTCTACGCCCTGTTCCCGGTTCTGTTTCCGCTGTTCCTGATGCCAAAGACCGGCCCGATTGCGCTCAGGGGCTACGTCACCGGCTTTTTCTACCTTGCTGCGTGGGGTCCGCTGTTCGTGATCCTGCACATGATCCTGATGTTCAAGGGGGCGGGCGATGTCGCTGCTGCCGGTGGCAGTTCGGGCCTTAGTCTTGCGACCTTTGCCGGTATGAGCGACGTCAACAGTGATATCGGTATCCTTGCCGGCTATCTCGTCGCCTCGATTCCCTTCCTCGCGGGCGGAGTGGCGCGCGGCGCGCTGGCTATTTCGGGACAGGCGACCAGCTACCTCAATCCGAGCCAGAACGCTGCCGAGGAGGCTGCACGCGAAGCCAGCACGGGCAATGTCTCGCTCGGCAATTCGAACATCGACAATTCGACGGTGTTCTCGCGGCAGTTCGCCCAAGGCAATCTTGCGCCCAATATCGCCTACGGCGCAGCGCAAACGCGCGGTTTCAGTGACAGCGGCACCCAGACTACCAGCTTCCCCGATGGCGAGTTCGCTGCGGTCCCGAACTCCAGTTACCCGTTTACCCCGACGCTCGGGCAGGATTTCACGGGGCGTCTTGGAACGATGGCGAGCCAGAGCCGCACGCAAAGCGAGACCTTTGCCAATCTCGCCCAGCAATCGACGAGCTCGGCGGTCACCCGGTTCAGCGAGATCCGCAACGCCTACAGCCAGGGCCGCAGTTCCGAGACGATCAGCGGGGTAGGTACGAACGACAGCGTTGGAACGGCCTTCAACGAAGTCGACAACGCTTCGAGAGCGCTCCAGCAACAGTTTGGCCTGTCCCGGCGGGCATCCGACGACATCTCGGTTTCTTGGTTCCTCAACGGCGATGCCGGTCTCGGTCTTAAAGGGGAAAGGGGACCTGGATCTGCCCAAGCTGGCGTAAGGGGTGGTCGCAATCAGTCATGGGCAGACAGCGATATCGGGATCGCCTCGGAGGATCGCAGCCGCATTACAGGTTCGCTGCGCCAGCTTTCCGACAGTCGCAACTGGTCGAACACACGCGAGGGCTTCCTGCGTGAGACGAGCACAAGCTCGGTATCTCAGGTCTCGACCAGTTCGTCCGGTCTTAGCCGATCATTGACCGAGGCCGAGAGCTACACGCGCGAAGCGCGCCGCGCCGAAGAGATGGCCAGCCGTCTCGAAACCCAGGCGGTCTGGCATGAGGCCAACAGCTCTGCAGGCACGCTCAACCTGAGCCAGGCCTATCGCGATTGGGGCATGGCCGAGATTGAATCCAACCGCGACTATTATGGACCAGTGCGTTTTGATGACATCGAGTTCCAGATGAGCTCACGCGGCCAGCAGCTGCAGTCGCGGTTTGTCGAAAGCTACGCCGATCAGCTGCAAGAAGACATCGAGGGCGATCTCTCGCTGCCGGCATTTTCGCCTGTTAACCGCCCTGGTATTGGGAGCGCGGGGAAAGTGCGCGCAAGGGGAGCCGTGGGGTCTGCGGGCGGCCCCGCCATGCCCGACGCGCCGGATCGGTCAGGAATCGCCGATGAAGTTGAGGGGGCTCGCCGCCAAGGGCAGGAACGTATCGGAACTGTCAGAGGATATGTGGATCGCCAAACCCAAGGCGCGACGGGCGCAAGCGAGGAAGCGGCAGATGCAATCAAGGAATGGCGACAGCCTTAGAGGATGAGGTCGTTGATGATCACAAACACAATGAAGCCCGCCAACGCGAGCAGAATAGCAATGAGCTTTATCTTGCCCCAAGGATCGGCCCAAGCCTTCTTCCACGAATAGCTCGTGAGACGATTTTCTGAGATGGCGCGATCGATCTCTCTTAGGCCCTCCCAGTCCTTTTCCTTCTGATCTTTGTGGTCATTCATATCTGCCACTCCTTGCCTTATCCATAACGTATCGATTATGATGCATTAACTGCCATAACATCTATTATGCTTCGATATTGACACATTATAGACGGAAATGTAAAGACGCAAAATTGCTACACAAACCTCTGTATTGGAGATAATGTCTCGATTATGACGCATTATGACTCGCCAGACTTACGTCCGCTCTCGGTGCTGCTGTCCGACCTCGGCCAGCAGATCGAAGCCTACCGTATATCACGCAATTTCAAACAGGCCGAGCTTGCGGAGATAGCGGGTATTTCCCGTTCGACGCTCTCTAGGCTGGAAGCGGGCAATGGCGGGACGATAGACAGTCTTGCCAGGATCATGCGCGCGCTCGATATCGAAGATCGTCTGCTGGATATCGTGCCTGACGCCAAGCTGAGCCCGCTCGACCCGCGATCAGACACGGGCAAGGCACGGCAACGAGTGCGGAAGTCTTCCGAAAGCGCGCCCAGTGAGGAATGGAGTTGGGGTGACGAAGCCCCATGAGCCGCGCTGTCGTCAATCTCTGGGGCCGGCAGATCGGCGCCGTTCTGTGGGATGAAGACCGCGATGTCGGGGTCTTCGAATACACACCGGAATTCAGCCGCAGCGGCATCGAAGTCGCCCCGCTCACCATGCCGCTACGCAGCGGCGTCTACGATTTCCCTGCACTCAACTATGACACTTTCAAGGGTCTGCCAGGAATGCTTGCCGACAGCCTGCCCGACAAGTTCGGCAACGCCCTTATCAACCGCTGGCTCGCAGAACAGGGCCGAACGACCGACAGCTTCGATCCGGTTGAACGCCTCTGCTACACTGGTCGCAGAGGCATGGGCGCGCTCGAGTTTGAGCCATCGACAGGCGAACGCCGCGAACAGGGCGGGCCCGTTGACATCGCGCCGCTTGTCGAACTGGCCAACCGTATGCTTGCGGCACGAGAAGAACTCACCGGCGTCCTGAAGGGCGACGATGATCATCACGCGCTTCAGGAAATCCTGCGCGTCGGGACATCCGCCGGTGGGGCGCGCGCCAAGGCTGTTCTCGCCTGGAATGAAGAGACCGGGCAATTCCATTCCGGGCAACTCACAGCAGGCCCCGGCTACACTCAGTGGTTGGTCAAATTCGACGGTGTGTCAGGTAATGCCGACAAGGAACTTGCCGATCCCATGGGCTTTGGTCGCCTCGAATACGCATGCTATCTGCTGGCCAAAGAAGCCGGGGTCACCATGGCACGCTCTCGGCTGCATGAAGAAGGTGGGCGAGCGCATTTCATGACGCAGCGGTTTGACCGCACGGTCGACGGCAAGAAACTCCATATGCAGTCGCTTTGCGCGATGCGGCACTTCGATTTCAATCAAGCGAGGGCCTATAGCTACGAACAGGCGATTGAGACGATCCGTATGCTCGGGCTTGGGCGTGAAGCCATTAAAGAGCAGGTACGACGCGCTCTGTTCAATGTTTTCATCCGCAATCAGGACGATCACACCAAGAACATTGCTTTCCTCATGGACAGCTCGGGCCGATGGAGCCTCTCGCCCGCCTTCGATGTCGTCTATGCCTACAATCCCAACGGAGACTGGACAAACGAACACCAGATGTCGCTGGCAGGCAAGACCGATCAATTCGATTTAGACGACCTGATCGCCTTCGGTAGGTTCGCAGATCTCAAACCTGCCGAAACCAAAGCCATCATTTCGGACATTCAATCTGCCATTCTTGGCTGGACTATCGTGACCCGTGAAGCCGGCGTTTCCAAGAGTATGGCAGAGCAGGCTCGTAACGGATTCAGGTCCCTTTAGGCTTGTCGTATCGGCAAATATATTCAAGGAATTACAAGTGAATTGAGCTTGAAGGCACGGCCAGGCACTGAGCTTCGATTGTTCAGTTAACCAACAGTCTTGGCCGCAAATCGTTTGTTCAAAAACGCCTGGACCTCGCTCATGGGCATTTCCGGAGATGAGTTGCCACTTCTAACATAGAGTTTCTCGGACTTGAGCCCGTTCTTATCAGCGACCGTGAGGACAACAGCAGCATCGGCTGGCCGTACATCGATTTTGCAGATTTCAACGCCTTCGATTTCGGGGAAGCTGATTTTCAATTTCGATGCTGTGACATTCTGCCCAAGCGCTTCCGAAAACAAGTTTCTCAAATGCAGCTCAAACCTGTCCTTATCCGCATCCCCCAGGGCCACATAGTCTCGTTCTAATCCGAGCGCCTCTCCGTCATCGGAAACCCCAATCAAAAGGGTGCCGCCTTCATAGCTGTTGGCAAAAGCCGCTACCGTTTTGGTAACCACCGCTTCCAAACCTTTATTGACCTTCGACTCTTTTACATCCCAACGAAGGGTTTGCTTGAATTCAAGTTCTTCGCTTTCGCCTTCCGCGATCATCTCGGCGAGGGTGATCGGCGCCTCGCTCTTTTCTGTTTCGGTTATCGAAGTGAGGAACGCGTTCAGCCCATCCGCGAGCTGCTTGCGCCGAGCGTCTAGGAACAGCTCATAGTTTTCGAGTTTCCAGAGTTCGGGATCGTCCGGAATGCACTGTTTCGCCAGCGCATCAGGGTTTTTAGCATTGACTTCGCTGAGGTAATCCTCGGCATTTGTCGCGCTCTTCGATCTGTTGGCAATTGCAGTTAGAATTGCCCTGTTGGTGATCTCCTGAGCCAAGGAATACTTGATCCGATTACCCATCCCATAACCGGCTGCCTTAAGCTTCGAAAACGGGAAAATATGATCCTTTTCAAGAGCGTACTTCTTTCCCATTGATTGGCGAAGCTTGACCCCGGTTGTGAAGCAGGTCGCTTCCTTGCTCTTGAAGTACCATCGCATCATAGGGAACAGCGGGTGCGTTATCGTCCTCCCCACAAATTCGTCCGGAATAATTTCCAGAGACCTTTCATCTTTGATGACTTGCAGCAGTTCATCGAACGGATGGTCAGCGTCCCTCACGATGCGAAGGTCGCGATCCAACTTCTGGGGAAGCTGGCTGACATAACGCGTCCGAATTTGAGAGTAATAAAACCACTTCACGACCTTCTTGATTTGTAGATCGCTAAGGTGCTCATCCTGCTGATAGCAATACGCAATGATCGGGATCAAAGCATAGATCGAGTTGATCTCGTCTGCGTGGTCCACATACGCATGCGATTGCATAAGATTGGCCACATAATCTAAAGTCTGGCTTTCCAGCTTTTCCCAGGCCTCTCTGATTGGCGTATCATTGCCTTGATCATGCAGCAGCCGCATGTTCGAGCCCGATGCGTATAGGCAAGCCAGCAGAGCGTAGATTACGAAATCGAGCTTGAAGACAAACCCGCGCTTTTCCAATTCGGCCAGCTTGGCCTTAAATGTGTCTCGTGCCTGCGGCCAGTAACCCGAAATCTGGGCGAGCGCGAGTTCAGCTTCGGTCAGCGAAACGCCGCTAGCATTGACCTTGTAGAAAATGTCGATCGCTTCGCGGATGGACGCTTTGATCGGGATCGTTTGTTCGGGAAATTCCCTATCAAGGATCCGCTCAACTTTCCTGATATTGCCGGAAATATGCCGAGCGGAATCTTTGTCGACCTCCTCCCCGCGATCTTCGAGTTTCTTGAATACGTCCTGATCCCACACTTCATCCTTGAAAATGGCCGTCAAATTCTGCCAGCGAGGATCATTCTCCATCTTGAGCTTCTTGTAATATTCCAGCTCAAGGTTCTCGAGGTTGACGTAAAGACCGCGCGTATCGTTCAAAATTTCCGGAGCCGTGTAATAGGGTGGCAATTCACCCCTGATCAGCATGTAAAGCGTGGTCAGGCGTTGTTGACCATCGAGCAAGATGCGAACCGCGCCTTGCTTCTCATCATATTTGTGCGGCCCCTTGAGCTCAGGCGGGGTATTCGTCTCCCATGTGAGCATTGTGCCAGTTGGGTATTCTTTGATCAGGGAGTCGATCAGCTGCTTTGCGTCATCGCGCTTCCAGACGTATTCCCGCTGAAATGCAGGTACAAAAAGCTGCCTTTCATCGATCTTATCGAGGGCAACTGAAATCTTCATCTGGTGCTCCTAATTTTCCAAATTACGCTGCATATCCCGCTTACTTCAACCGCTATAATGCCGCCGATAATTTTGGCTGTGTTTTCATGCGATTCATGCTGCATCGAGGTCACCAAGATCAATGTCTTTCCCCTGTTTAATCAGGTCGTAAATAAGGTTAGTCAGTATACTAAGGCTTTGCCTGTCTTCTTTGAGGAGATGGGTGGCCAGCGCGTTGTTTGAACCCATCGCACGCACTACCGCTCCCTGGACCGCTCCCGGAAGGCTTCCCTTCAAGGCCTGGTCCTTGGAGTTTTCCTGTACCTGCGCTCTCACGATGCTGTTTTCACGGGTTATCGAAACGATTTGGTTTACGAAAGTTGCTTGATCCTGGATCGGAGCAGCTTCACCAAAGATACCGTTCAATCGTTCTATAAGCTCCTGCAGATACACAGGAAGCTTCCCTGGCGCATTTGAGCCGCCGGATCCTGTGGGATTCAAATTTGGATCTGGGTCATCGCCGTCGTTGCCCTGGTCATCGTTCCTTTTGATATCGTACCCCGTCAGGGCAATGCCTCTAAGGTCGACGTGCTCGGGAGGTATGCCATTAAGGCGGTTTGCCAGAAGTTTGGTGAAAGCGGCAAAGTTCTCCATGCTGGGGTCTCCCAGATCCAGCAATTGCGCAATGTAGGTGTAAGTCCTGGAGAACCTGGACAGCCCAGACTTAAATTCCAGCATCCGACCGATGCTTTCTTCTACCTGCATCCTTTCATGCTCGGCCTTTTTTGCAGTGGCATCGTCTCCTGTCTCAATTGCCTTCAGGTATTCAATTTCACACCGCGCGGCTTCGTCGCGGAGGGCCTTTAGGCGAGCGTTAAACAGGTCTGTCGGTTTTTGGGTGGCTGCGAACATCGCCTTGTGGTGGCCGCCTTTGACAATGTCGAAAGTCTTGGCGGTTTCGAAACGCGCGACCTTGAACGCCTCGATGTCTTCGTCCGAGTAGATGCCTTGTTGGTCAAGGCCATCCTTCATGTCGTAGACAACGTTCGGGTCTTGAACCTCCGTGATCTGCGCGCCAGAATCGTATTTCTTGAAGGCGGCGCGGATCGCTTCCGGGTCGTTGACAAAATCGACAATAAAGGTCTCTTCCTTGCCAGGGAAGGTACGATTTAGGCGCGACAGCGTTTGAACGATTTCGACTTCATTCGCGATCTTTTTGTCGACATACATGGCGACGAGCTTCGGCTGGTCGAACCCCGTCTGGAACTTGTTGGCAACGAGCATCACTCTGAATTCCGGCCGGTCAAATGCGATCCGAAGGTCTTTGACTGCAACGCCGGTATTCATGTTGCTCTCGGTAAATTCCGCGTCGTCGTCACAAACGAACAGATCGCCTGAAATCTGCGCGTCAGCGGAGTGCATGACATCCTTACCACTTAGCTTTCCTGAAAATGCGACCAACGCACGAACGTCTTTGTACTGAGGATTAGCCGCAACAAACGCATCGAAGGCTTTCTTGTAGCGAACAGCCGCCGCACGAGAACTCGTCACAACCATTGCCTTCGCCTTTCCGTCGAGGAGAGACGACACGTTGTGCCGAAAGTGCTTCATGATGAACTGCACCTTTTGGGTCACGTTCGTAGGGTGCAGGCTCATCCATTTGGCAAGCGCCCGTTTGGCTGCCTTGCCGTCCACGCGCTTTTTGTCTTCCAGTTCTTTGCCCAGGTTGAAGGCCGTCTTGTACGAAATATAGCCCTTGAGCACGTCGAGGATGAAACCCTCGTCGATTGCCTGACGCATCTCGTATTTATGGAAGGCACGCGGCAGGTTGTCCGGGCCTGCTGGACAGGACGGGTCTTCCGGCCTTCCAAACAACATCAAGGTCGAGTGTTTCGGTGTCGCAGTGAACGCGAAGTGCGACAGGTTCTTTGGTCGGGCGCGGCTCTTTTGGATCTCGGTCAGAAGCTCTTCGACCGTCATGTTTGCGGTGTCTTTGGCCGACGAAAGCGCGAGGGTTGCCTGAAGTTTCGAAGCGGTACTGCCTGTTTGGGAGGTGTGCGCCTCATCGATGATCACGGCAAAGCTACGGTCCTTCAACGAGGTTTCGGTCAGGATCGCTTCCATTGCATGCGGGAATGTCTGAAGCGTCACCACGATGATCGGAACACCTTTTAGGATAGCCTCCGCCAACTGCGCCGTTTTCGTCTTGGAACTCGTCTCGCGATCAATCGCAGCGATCATGCCCTTGCGGTGGTCGATCTGCTGAACGGCATCTTGCAGCTGACCATCCAACACGGTCCGGTCTGTCACGATGATCACGGTATCAAAGATGGCCTTACCGTCGTCATAGCGCAGCTTGGTCAGGTCGTGGGCCGTCCAGGCAATCGTCGATGTCTTGCCCGAACCGGCACTGTGTTCGCACAGATAGGCATGCCCTGGGCCTTTCTCTTTGGCATCCGCGATCATCTTGGAGACCGCGTCGTGCTGGTGGAAACGCGGGAAGATCAGCGTTTCCTTGACCGACCAATTGCCCTTCAGATCTACCACATCCTTCTTTTCGACATAGACGAAGCTGTTGAAGATCCGCAAGAATGCGTCTGGCTGGCAAATCTCCTCCCAGAAATAGGCGACGGGGTATTCTCCATCATCGCGTGGCGGGTTGCCGCCTTTGCCGTCATGGCCGCGGTTGAAGGGCAGGAAGTAGGTGTTCTCGCCCGCCAGTTTTGTGGCCATCCAAATCTCGCTATCGGACATCGCGAAATGAACGATGGCACCGCGTTTGAAGGTCAACAGCGGGTGTTTGCGCCCGGTCGCGGGATCCTCGGGCTGGCGGTCGCGCTTGTACTGCTCGCGCGCGCTTTCAGCTGATTGGGTGAAGTCGGTCTTGAGCTCGACCGTCGCAACAGGCAGCCCGTTGATGAAGAGACCCAGATCAATCGCCAACTCGCGGCCAGGGTGGTACTTCAGCTGAGGCACCACGCGCAGCCGGTTGGCGTCATAGCGTTCCAGGATCGTCTCGTTGCGTTGATCTTCGGGCGCGGCCTCGGACATGTCGATCTGGCCGCAGCCCGCGATGGAAAAGCCACGGCGCAGAACCTGTATGGTGCCGTGCTTCGCCAAGGCCGCATCAAGACGTGAGAGCAGCGTTCCGCGGGCGCGTTCGCCGTTCTGCGCGACGAGCTTGTCCCACTTCTGCCCTTGGGTCTCTTTGATCCAGGCCTCCAGATCTTCGGTGTAGACGGCCGTGTCCTGATTAAAGCCTTTGGTGTCGCCAAGAAGCCAGCCCTGTTCCGTCAGTTTTTTCACGACGTAGGTCTCAAGGTGTTTTTCGTGATGCAAATCGCTCATGCTGCGGCTCTCACATCTATCTTGCCGGTCACCGCCGCCGTAATGAGTGCGGCACGCTTTTCTTTCAGAAGCGCGATGGAGCGCCCTGTTTTGTCAATCAGGCCTTCGATGCGTGCTGTTTCACGTTCGATGTGGCTGAGGATTGCATCCTGCTCCGGCAGGGGGGGCAGGCAAACGCGGATATCGCGGAAGTATTCCCAGTAGAGCCGCATGCGGAAATCGGCGATGCCGCGTGAGTATCTGCGGATTTCTTCGGCTGCGCTTTTTGTATGTAGTAGGTGTTCCAAAAACTTCGTTCTAAATTCGGCAATAGGTTTCGCGACAACATAGGCTGGGCTGACCAACCCTGACACAGCCACGGCACCAAATGCGCCCTGCCATGCACGCATCATGTTATAGACAAGGTCGCCGGGTTCAACGCCTTGATATTTCATACGGTCTTCGCTCAGCGCGACCTTGCGGTCACGTTCCTCGTCAGACAACTCACCATCTGATACGCCGTTATGGATCGATACCGAAAGCACGGGTAGGTCGGGGTCTGGGGTTCGGAAAGCCTCACGGAAAAGCGTCGCAACGCGCGGTGCGTCCCAATGGGCTGGAATATCGCTGAGCCATTCCACGCCCGAGGGTTTCGTTTCGACGTTTCGATCTATGCCCTTGGTTGCGGCATGATCGATGACGGCCGCGCGCTTTTCCTTGAGCAGCGCGATGAATCGCGTCTTCTTATTGATCAACCCATCAATCTGCCCGGTCACACCATCGAGATAATCGGCGATGGCGGATTGCTCGGAAACGTCCTCGACAACAATACGATGATTGAGGACAGCTTCGGCGCTCACCCGCTTTAGGCCACCCGACCCCGTCATGCTGATGACGCCCTCTGTTTTGAATTGATCGGACGAGAGCAAATACATCAAGAATTGGGATGAAATCTTCTCTTGCCTCGGTCTCATGACGTGTACTTCTGAGGTTGCGAAGCCAATGCCGCTAGTGAGGTCGTGTGCGAGGCACTTCTTTCCATTCTCAAAGCACGGTGTGACCTTGGCCAAAAGTACGTCCCCGTCGGAAAACACGTTGTAGCTTCCTGCTTTTAGATCAGCGAGCGGAGCAGTTCTCGAAGTATCAAGACCTCCCATACCGTCCTGTATCGCTTCCATGGGCGCGAATGTTACTGGCGTATCAGGTGCCAAACGCTTCGTATTTGTCGAAGGTGAGAAAGTGATCGCGAACTTTAGACGCATCATTCCGTCACCTCAGCCAAGACTTCGGCGATGGAAGCCTCAATCGCCTTCAGCTCTGCATCAATCTCGTCCAGATCGCGGGACGGCAGATATTCGTAGAAATAGCGATTGAAGTTAATCTCATAGCCGACGATGCCGACGTCCCCATCAGTCTCGTCTACGTAGGTCTCGTCGATATAGGCGTCATGGGCGTGGGGTGTTACCTCGGTTTCGAGGTAGTCATAGATATCGGTGCCCATCGGCACGTTTTCGTAATCTGTCAGATCATCGTCGGGGATCAGGTTGCCCGTCTTGTCCTTGACCGGGTCCAGTTCTTCATCCCGCACGCCAAAGGCCTTTTGAAACGCCTTGATCAGCGCAACGTCGGCTTTCCCGAGCCCAGCGTCCTTTTTCGCGGCGGCTTTGGCGAAGCTTTCGATCCAGTGCCAGTCTTGGTCGGTGCCCATGTGCTTCGACAACAGGTCGCGCCAGCGTTGCCGCTGATCATTGGTGCGCTTCTCCCAAGCCTTGTGTTCGACCAGCGTCTCAAACCCCTCGTCTGACACGACGATCTTGTGGCGCAAGGGCCGGAGTACCTGGATGCGGCGGTAGCCAAAGTCCTGCGCGTCGAGGATCAAACCCTTTTTTGTTGGCTCGAAGTCGGCATAGAGCTGCACGATTTCGCGGATTTGATCGTCCCCGATCTTCCGCCGCTTGTTGCCCTCGCTCTTGCGGAGCGGTTCAAACATCTGGGTCGCATCGATCAGTTGAACCTTGCCGCGCCGCGCTTCGGGTTTGCGGTTGGACAGGACCCAAATGTAGGTGCCGATGCCGGTCCGGAAGAAGATTTCGGTCGGCATGGCGATGATGGCCTCGACCACGTCCTGCTCAAGCAGGTGGCGGCGGATTTCGGATTCACCCTGACCGGCTTTTCCGTTGAAGAGAGGAGAACCCGACAGCACGATCGCCGCGCGCCCGCCGCCCTTCTCAGGGTCTTCAAGCTTGCTGAGAAGGTGCAGGAGGAACAGCATCGAGCCATCACTTACACGCGGCAGCTTGGGGCCAAAGCGCCCTTCGAATTTCTGGTCACGATGTTCGCGCACGACCTCGGCTTGATCCAATTCCCACTTCTTGCCGAACGGCGGGTTGGAAACACAGTAGTGGAATTTGTCGTGACGAAATTTGTCGGCGGACAGCGTGCTGCCAAGCTTGATGTTCTGCGACAGATCCCGCCCAGGGTCGGACTTGAGCGTCTTCAAAAGCATGCTCGCCAGACAGACCGCGTGAGTTTCGGATTCCAATTCCTGGCCGTAGGGAACAAGCGTAGGGGCCGTGCCATAGCGATCTTGTAATGACTGCACGTGCTCCATGCCGTCCGAGATAAAGCCGCCGGTGCCGATCGTGGGGTCATAGAGCGTGCGAATGATGCCAGGGTTGTCGATGAACATCTGGTCATCAGGCTCGAGCAAGAGCTCGATGCCCAAGTGAACAACGTCACGGGGCGTCATGAAATCCTCGGCCGCTTCGTTCACCTCGGCCCCAAACCGGCGGATCAGGTGTTCATAGACGTTCGACATGGTCCGTTCGGGAACAGCGTCGGGATGCAGGTCGATGGCGGCGAAGTTCTGGCAGATCTTGTAGAGAACGCCCTTCTTGTCCATCTGACTGACCGTGTTGATGAAATCGAATTGCTCGAAGATTACGCGGGCGTTGCCAGAAAACTTCGCGATGTAATCTTCAAGGTTTTGCCGGGTGCGGCCGGAACCTAGCGTTTCCAGGCTGTAGCTTGAGACGTTATAGAAGGGGTAGCCGGTCGCCTGCCGAAGGATGACATCGACATCGAGCCCGTTTTCTACAGCCATTTTATGCATCTTGGCGGCCTCTTCTCGAGTAGGCTCGAGAACGCATTCCAGACGGCGCAGAAGAGTGAAGGGCAGAATGATCTTGCCAAAATCGACGTGTTTGAAATTGCCCCAAAGATCATCCGCATTTTTCCAAATGAAATCGGCGAGAGACGTGTGAGTGTTGTTGGCCTTTGCTGTTGCCGAAGTCTGTGTGTTCAATGCTCAGGTTTCTTTCTGATTGGGTTCTAAACGTAAACGCTCGCGGATTGACCGAACATCTCTAACTCAATTTCATGTTTTTCTGCACGATCTAACCCTCTGCCCTGCTTGGCTCCCAAAATGAAGGTCTGGTGCCTGAAGCAGTCAATCAGGCCGAAAGCTCCGTGTGCCATCGCCAAAGATTTGATAGATGCGAAAGATGCGCTGAGACGAGCAAGGTTCACTTCGTGCCTCTCTTCACTGCATAATAGCTCTCTCCCACGCCGGAAACCGCAGAAGTTGAGCGTAACAGCGCGCTGGCCTGAACGGCCGGTGCCGCTCTGAAATCATGGCGAGGCGGGCTGCCCGCTATGCGCCAGTATCCAAATCCCTGGTCGAGCAGCACGAGAACCTTCTCGCCATCGGCGTATTCAAGTTCGAGCTTGCGGCCATGATCCGAGTTTGCCGCGACCTGAAGGTCGACATCGAGGCCAAACTTTTCGCCCAGCAGCTCGGCAACGTCCGCCCGGTCGTCTTCATGCTCCCAGTCATGAAAGATCCGATGAGGTGGCCGATCTTTCTTCAGTGGCTGGACCACAATATCGACTTCGACCGGTCCTTCGGCCTTCAGGTCTATAGACAAAGTTTCACACGTCCGCAGGAAGAGAAGCATGGGAAGAGGCGCGTTGAGATAGCGGTCGGTGTAGGTGATCCGCATAAGATTGCCAGGCTTCCAGACACCAGCCGCCTCCATTTGCTGTTTCAGCTTCGATCCAAACCGTTTGCCAAACTGACCCACAGGACACTGGCCAAACCCTTGCATCAGCTCCACCTGATCTCCCGCTGCAACCTGACGCTCCAGATCCTCTGGGTTGATTGGCTCAAAAATAGTATGGCTATCCTGACTACCGGCAACCACTGCGTGCGTTTCGCCTACGCCCCAGAGTTCACCGGGCTGAGCAGCGTTCGCATCGCGCGAGAAGAACCCTGTCACGCGGTCGCCCGATTTCAGTTCAGCGAGGCGAACGCTATCGAAGGGTCCGCCTTCTGCTTTTGCAAGACCAAGAGCGAACTCGAAGCGCACCGAAGCATCGCGCAGGAATCGCCGCTCAACTTCTTCCAGGTTTTCAAACGACTTCGCATCGAGCACCAGCGTGACAGGCAATCCCCGTGCCGAGGCTGCCGAGAAGAAAGACCGCATCTTGGTTGATGTCAGCTCAGCCAGATCGAACGACGACGGCAAGAAGATCGAGATGATGTCTCCGCCGCCTGCTTTCAGCAGAAGCGTGTTTGCCGCATCATTGATGGGCCTTGCATCTGCAACAGCCCGATCTTCCTCTGGCAGTTCGGCATTCGTCTCAAGGAAGGCCTGGACTGCAACGAGTGCAGCACGCCTGTCGAGTTTACCCTGTTGCTTGTAGAGATCGGCAGAAAGCACGCAGGCAGAACAGCCCATCTCACACTCATTCGGGCAATCGAGGACTTGAGCCGCTCGCTCGAAGACGTGATAGATATCGTCAAGAAGCCTCGGAGCATATCCTGCACCGCCGGACGCTTCATCGAACAGGTAAACCGATGGGACTCTGCGGCCAAGCTTACCATCTCTGGCTGCCACCGCGATTCCCAGTTCCCGAGGCTCGATCCCTAGCCAGCGCACAAGACCCTCGCGCAGCGCTGCGCCAAACGCCCAGGCCGCGCCATCGCTTTCCAGCCCTGGCAACTGGACCTCGATAACGTCGGTGAGGACTTCGTGACCCAAAGCGAGGGCCCCCGTTATCGCATAGCCCTCGTCGTTGCCGGGGCAGCGATCCATCGCTTTCTTGTTTCTCGGGGTAAGCGGCCTGTGGTCTTTAAGAGCATCAGTCCCCGCATCCCCGGCCCGTCCGCATTCGAGGCAAATCTCGTAGCCCTTGTCTTTAGGCCCGCGCGAATGGTGATAGATATACCCTTCGTGTGAAGCGCGGATCCGGCCACTTTCGGGCTGCAACAAAGGCTGCCAGAGAGCATCGCCCACGCTGACCTTGGGAGACTTTGGTTCGATATAAACCGCCTGATCAGTATCGGCGTGAGGCTGCGCATTCCAGTCCACGCGGAATCCGGAAGGATCGAGAAACTGCTCGATGTTGATTGCCTGTTCACCGCAATGATCACAGTGATCCGGCATCTGGTGATCACTTCCTGCGCCGCCACAATGATCACACCACCAGGCACAGCGAAGGTTCTGGGGCTCGCGATGACCGCTATCGATCGGGCTCAGCCAGTTAAGAGTGACCCCGGCTGATTTCCAGACCAAGCCGTCGACGACAACCTCGGCACCTGGGGCATACTCGCGAATAGCTATGTCGGCATTTCGTGTGGGGCATTCATAGCGCCGGTCGCGGGCGCCTTCATCGTCTGATCGATTGCGCTCCTGCGCCTTTTGGGTTTCTGCACAAAGGGTGTCGAAAGGGACGACTGCAGTCGGGAAGCCGCTGCCTGGAATAAGCGAACGATTGGCGAGTTCCTTTAAAAGGAACTCTTTGCAGAGGCGCCGGGCCTGGAATTCTATCGCCTTCTTCGCCGGACCTTCGAGCGCGTCCCCATCCTCCTTGAGGCGCTGCCACGTGCGCCGGAAGTTCCCAGTTTCATCGGCGAACATATCCGCCGTGTGTTTTCTGATCTCAGTGTCGTACTCTAGGCCAGTTCCCTTGAGGAGCCGCTTGAGCCCACTTTTCGTGGCCGGAGTTGTCGCCGGAAGCTCAAGCCACTCGCAGAAGGCGTCAACCGGAGCGCGGCCTTCAAATGGACGGAGGTCCGAGCGGCAGCCAAAAAAATCGCCATTTTTTGTCTTGGCGAATTCACCGTCGACTTCGCGAAACCACTCCGCGAGCAGGTAAGCGTTGGCGTGACGCTGTGCGATCCGGTCAGAATCAAGCGATACGCGCGGAGAGGCTAACTTGCGCCGCAGGTAGCCTGCCGGATCAGCAAAGGTTTCGAGATCGAGCGGTGTATTCCGGGCGATCGTGAGGCTGGTAGAGAAGCCCTGTCCGCGGCGGCCCGCACGGCCGGCCCGCTGGTTATAGTTGGCGATCGAGGGAGGGACGTTGGTCATGAGCACAGCTTCAATCGAGCCGATATCGACGCCCATTTCCATTGTGGTCGAGCAGGCCAGAAGATTGATGTCGCCAACTTTAAACTGCTCCTCGAATTCGCGCAGCCGTTGAGGAGGCTGCTGTGCGCTGTGCTCTTCGGCTCGCAGATATGGCGTCGCTAGCGCTGCCTGATCGTGCCAGTTCATCCAGATGCCGCGCTCGCGAAGGGTCGCTACTTGTTCGTTGGCACCAAGCCAGGCCGTTATTTCCTCTCGCTGTTCAGTCGAAAGTGGTCTTGTTTGCGGAAGGCGCGGGAGCCGCACTTCGATAGCGGGCTGGCTCGCGAAGATCTTCCCCGCGCTGACGAGATTGGGCGATTTACCAAAGACCAGTCGCGGTAAAATCCGGCGGGTGAGCGGGCATTGCCAGGCCTTGCTGACAGCCTCGATCTCGGCCGTCTTTTCCAGGCGCAGGCTGTAAGTCCCGCCAACTCCGGACAGAAGGGGCGCCAACTGATCCCAAGCCGCCCGCATAAGCTGATTAATCTCATGACGGCCGCGATCCGAAGAGAGGTCAAGGCCCAGAGCGGCGGCAACAATGAGAATGCCATCGGGCTGCCGACCCTTAGAATTGACTGTCGGCCAGGAAGCGTCGCGCTTTTCACCTGGTGGTTGATCGGGTCCGATCACGTTACGCGGTCGAGCCCGTCCTGGCATCCAGCGTGCGTCGCCGTGATCAACGTCTAGGGCGAATTGGCCGCGCAGATAATCAACCATGTAATACAGGAAATCGCGCCAGTGCTCGATCGAGTAGCCCTTCTCGCTCACGAGCGCCGGTAGCTTGTCCTGACCAATTCTCTCGATGTCCGGGAAGCGCAGCCGCGCAAGCCCAAGCGTTTCCATTGCATTGGCATTGCGGGGACGGCGGGCAAGTTCGCGCAAAAGCATGAAGCGGGCGAGCGCCTCGCGGTCATTATGGAAGCGTTCGCTGCGATCCAGATCCCAGACTCTCGCCATCATGCCAATGGCCGGCTCCGCGGCGAGCGCAGGGACGAGGTCTTGCCAACGTACTCCTGCGGCACCTGTGCCACCGAGCTCGGCGTCAATCTTCGCAATATCGTCCTTAAAGGCCGGCATATCGGTCACAAGGACCGCCAAAGCCGCCCTCTTCTTGAGCAGCTCGGCTCTTCGCTCTTCGGTCAGATCACCGCCATGAGCAGCCTTCTGAACGGCATGGTAGATAAAGCCGCGGACAAAACCTCGCTCGCCATTGGTTTCGATATTTGCAGCAAAACGCGCGGTTCCCTGCCTGCTGTCGGAAAAGCTAATCAGCTGACGGCCATCGAATGGCAGCGCATGTTCTGCCTGATGCGGTGAAACACCTTCTAGGAGGATCGGGGCGGCGTTCTGAGTGAGAAAAGGGGTGCCAAAGCGGAAGGGGAAAACCGCAGGCCGCCCGCGACGTTTGTTTCCTAGACAGGAGGGGCAGCGCCCTTCATCCAATTGCGTTAGATGGAATTGGCCAGCCTGCTCGGTGTATTCGCCGCTTCTAACGTCGAAGCCCGTGGCTTTCGCATCGGATTTCGGATTGATGGCTATCAACCGCGGATGACCAACTCCTTCGTGCCTTGGCTCATCATCGTCATCAGCATCATCATGATCCTGCTCCCGGTAGCTGTCCTCACGAAATTCGTCGGCATCGTGATCGCTTCCACGAGGAAGAATTCGGTCACCCATGTCATTGGCCGGCAGATAGGGTTCGCCGCAATCGAGGCAATTCTGGATCTCAAACACCAATGACTGGCAATGCGGACATTGAGCCCGCTGCTCGAACAGGACAGTGCCAAACGGCCAGCCCTTTGGCCGCGCTTCACCAGAGCAATCGGGATTGATGCATGTCCAGAGACCGGGAATTGCCCGCGTAAAACTGTGCGCGCGCATCGGCAGGACAGGCTTTGCCTCTGCTGCATTGTGCGCGGACAAGTCGAGGAGGACCTGCCCTGCGTTCGGGGCGAGGGTTCTGAGTGAAGCAAGAGTTTGCGGTTCTCGCTCGAGCTTCTCGGCAATAGACTGAGCGGCGGGATCATCGGACGCAGTCAGGACCTTTGATAGGTCGACCGGTTGAGGTTTACCCACCACAACATGCGCGCGGTCGAGCGGAACTCCGGCAATGTCAGCAAGAAATCTCTGGAGATCTTCTCGCGCCCTCTCATCATCGGCCGATCCGATCGTGGCTGACGTTGCGACAAATCGCACCTGATCTGGATTAACCTCGAAGGCATTCATCACGCGCCGGAGCAGGAGCGACAGCTCTGCCGCTGCCGAGCCGATATAGCTGTGCGCTTCGTCGATGACGATCCAGCGAAGCTTGCCTTGAGACTTATCGAGGATTTGGCGATCTTCACGCCGGATCGTCATATATTCGAGCATCGTCTGGTTGGTGACGAGGATCGGAGGCGGGTTGGCGCGAAGGGTTTCACGGTAGAGGACCTGGTGCGGGATCTCGTGTTCGGCCTTGTCGCGGTTTGACTTTCGCGCCGTTCCCATCAAGCCGTTGTAGAGAGCAAACCGGACATCGCCGTGAAGCGGCTTTGTCCAGGCCGTAAGACGCTTTTCCTGACTCGCGATCAGCGCATTGAGCGGATACAGCATCAAAGCTCGGACACCGGTCAATGGACCTTCTGTTGCCGCTTCACGAACCAGATCATCCAGCATCGGAACAAGAAAGCATTCAGTCTTTCCCGAGCCCGTGCCGCTGGAAACCAAGACGGATTGCGGGTCTTTAGCGCTTAAAAGCTCCCAAGTGCTCAGCTGGTGTGCATAGGCCTCATAATCGAAGCGTAGGTCGGCGACCGACGTTTGGCTGATGGCATCAATTGTGCGCGGGTGCAGGAGCGTCTGCAATTGGTCAGGGCGTTTGCCAGACGACACGTAGCCTGGGGCTGCCTGAAAAAGTTGCTCGGACAGAAGTCCACCCTGATGCGGGTCTGTTCCGGCGAGATTCCGTCTGAGAAAAGCGTTGAGGCCTTCATGCCGGATGCCCGCACGGGAAACGACCGCTTCGGCGAGACCGGTTCGCAACCGCTGGTGAACATCCATGGGAGACAAGCGTGAGAACTGGGAGGCGTCACTAGCGGCCATTTTTAAGCTCCGAGAGGGCATAGCCATAGGCTTTTGCATAATAATTAGGGTGGCGTCGTTCGACGTCCTTCACGGTCAGGATTTGTTCTTTGTCGAGAAGAACAGCCCCAGCGGCCGAGAGTGCGGCGGCAAAAGGCGCATCAAAAACCCGCATCAACTCTTCGGCGAAACTTTCGCGGGGAAGCAGGTCACTGAATTCATTTCGGAAGGGGTTGAAGCCGCCTGCAGTCATATTGATAATGTCGCTGGTATGGCTCGCGAAATGTTGGCGGACATCATCATAGGGCAGCGGCGAATAGTCGCGACAGATAAGCGGCGCCAGTTGAGGTGCCCGGGCGGCAATCTCGTGCTCACGCTCGGAGATATTGTCCATTGCCCATCGAAGATCGTCAAACTTGCTAACCAGAAAAGTGCCCTGTGCCTGAAAGGCCGCATCCCAAGCGTTTTTTGGTAGTAAGGTCCAGCTCGACGCTAGACCGTCAAAAAGCTCCAAGAGAGCGGTCAGATGGCGCTCTTCACAACGATAGAGAAGCAATGGGCCGACCAATCCTGCACTTTCGAATTTTTCGAAAACATTGAAGGTCTGCGGCCGCAACCCATCCAGTGAGACTGCCAACTCCATCAAAGCGCTTAATGCCTTCGATGCTTCTTTGCTTTGCGGGTTCTGCTGAATATTCTGCAGAAGCGCGTCTAGGTCAAGCTGGGCTATTTCGTAAGGCTGCGCCATCGCGCGTCCCAACGCATGCTGAGGAGGATCAGCCGGCTCATCTCCGCCAATGTACTTCGGCCGGGTAAGGATCCGAGTGCCATCGCGGAGGTAAACTAGCCATGGGCCTCGCAGACGCGGGAGCGTGAAGGACCGTGCGCCAATAAGACTTCCGGTCCCTTCAAAAAAGCCAAAATCGACTTCCTTCTCCGGCGCACCCAGATAACGACCACAGATACGGGTTGCCTCACCGACAATAGCGCTTTTGGGGCTAAGTCCACCACCGGGTTCCATTACAAGCTCGTTACCAAATTCGGTCACATACCAGTAGTCTTCGCTACCATTGAGGAAGTTGAGCTTGACCTTGGCGTCGATGCCGAGCGGTCGCATCAGTGCCGCGATGTCGTTCCGCAAAGCCGACAGGCCCAGTTCACCGTCAAATTTCCAGCTGGCTTCAAGCGATGATCCGGTGTGATGAGCAACTTCGCCCATTAGGACAGCACTCGCTGGCGCTCGGGCGACCGTATCGCGCAAATCGGCCAGACCAAGTATGGCGTCCCGCCGCACCAGCTCTCCATCCCAAGTCGTAAGCCATTCTTTTGACCGCAGCGGAACGCTGAGCTCGAGAGCCGAACTCTGTGGCATAACGAGATGCAGTGTAAGCAGCGCGCGGCGAGGCGGATCGATCCGGACTGTCCACTGATGCTCAACATCACGGGCGTCATCCCCGAGTGTGGCCTTCCCGGTCCATCCCTCCAGAGTGATCACGGCATGAGATGCATTTATCCTTTGGGTCAGCGCGAATTCGCACGGAAGCACAACGGCGGTAACACGGTCACGCACGTGTCTCGTCGAACCGTCGAGCCAGGCGAACTCGCAAGCGCCTGGACCTGCGCTTGCCAGATCTTCACGCCAGGATTTCTCTCCAACGAAACGCCAGCAAACTTCCCCGCGGGTTCCTGTGCGCCGCGAAACGCCATCTTCCACTTGTGCGTGGAAGGGATGCTTCAGCAGCCGCTCACCACTCGGCGCCTGTACGCCGGAAGGAGCATCCGCAACGATTGCCAGGCGATCCTTCCTGTCCGCGCTCTGACCTGTCCGGACCAGGTATGTATCGCCATTCGGCTTTTCGGCGATAATCTGGCCAGCACAGCGGTAAAGTAAGCGATCGGCAGCGAATGCGAAGTCCTCAGGTTCAATTTCGGAATTGCTGTCTTTGCCGCGAAGGGCCCAGTCACGCGGCACATCAATGAAGACCGCTTCTGTGCGATAGCCACCGGATCCTTGCCCGATGAGTGCGAATACGCTGTCGTCGTTTTCTCCGCTGCGGCGTTCAAAGACCCGTAATCCATTCGAGACCGGTTTTCCTCCTGGGAGGATAAATTCTCGGGTCAGCCGTTCGCCGCGTGAATGAAACTCAGCTGCTACGGCAAGGTCGAGCGGATACTCGATTGCTGTCTCGCTTCGCATGGCACGAGCAATCCAGCAATTGCCGGATTCGAACTCGAGGTAAGCGAGACGACCGGAAATGCGGTCTGCGAGCTCACTTGAAGGCTGGAGAAAGACCCGGACACTATCATCGATCGCAAGACTATGGTCCTTGTCTTCCCAGCGACCGTTGAGATGGAAGTCGAGGCACTCACGCCAATCGCCGCCTGTAAGACGCATCACACGTCCAACCCGAATGGTACCAGTACCTTTGAGTGTTCTCGCCTCGAGGAGCGTATCGATAAGACCGGCCGCCGCTCCATCGAGCGTCATCGGCAGTTCATCTCGCCAGTCTTCGTAAGCGTCGTCTAGCCGGGCTGAATAAGGGCGTCCATCAGCCGGCATCGCCTTGTCAACGAATGCTCGCAACTCCACGATTTTGGATGCGAGCTCTCCGCAAATTGCGTACATTTCCTGGCTACGCCATATCGATGGAAGCAAATAGTCGTTGCGTTCACAGATCTCCACGGCGGTGGTGACATCCTGGATGTCCGACCCGAGAAGCTCGCCGACTGCTCGCTCAAGGAAGCGGCGGGGCCAGCTTGCCCCGCTGGAAATTGCGGCAGCAGGAAATCCGCCATGCCGCGCAAGATTGGCAAGGCGCTGGTTGCCATGCGCAGTAATCAACGGGTCAATTTTCCACGCCCTGAATCCGCGATCAGCGAGATCACGCCATTCCGATTGTGGCAAAGTCAGGCCAAGTGATGCTTCGATATCGCTCCAGCGCTGCATGCCGCCCTGATATGATCGCCGGAACCAGTCGGCGGCCCAGACGACAAATGCAGCGGCGAGAGCGGGCCGGATCAGGTCCGACTCCAGATTGATGACAAGTTTTTTCTCGATCCTGTCGAACACGCCCGGCGCGAGCTTGTAGCGATAGAGGGGCACCCCTTCAGGCCTTGGTAAACCGAGTTCGCCGCAGATCTTTCCCAAAGGATGTGGCCCACTGTCTGCAGCCCGCGCGAGCTGAATGGCCTTGATCATGAGCAGGCGGGACGCTCCGGCATCCTGAATCTCCTGCGCAATTTTGCGCAGCGTCGTCGGATCGCTGCGCGCCGCGTCAATTTCTGACTTAAAGTCGCGGTCATCCATGTTCGCGCGCTACCCCTGGCCCCTGATTTGATCAGAATGCAGAATTGCACACCAATTCAATAACTATCTCTTATCGTTACCTTATAAACAAGCCGGGAAACGGCTGTTTACTGTAAACGATGTCCCCGTAATCCGATGCCAGCCGAGCTCTTGTCGTGAAAAGCATTGACGACACATGACCATTTGGCACTCATAACTCCGTCGATTCCCCGCCCCAAATCCCAGATGACGGCGTCGCCATTCTCCAGCTGAGCTCTTACAAAGCGATCGTGCAAATCGCCTCGTGAGCGGCGTGAACGCTGCGCAAGGTGCAGCGCAGTCGATCCAATCGTGTTTCTCCAGCGGTTTTCGAGATCGGCACGTTGATCGGCGTTGGTCTCCGGCATCCGTTTATCGACCGAGTCTGCATCGAAGGCCACAATCTGAACTTCATCAAGCTTCGCCGCGAGCTCACAGAACCGATCGACGAAGTTAAGTAGCCTTCCGCGTGCCTGTTCGTCCGCACAACAATAGGGGTCCTGGATTTCGAGGCGGTTGATTCTGGCTTCGCGGACAAATTGCTCGAAGATCGTCCAGTCACGCGGCCCATATTGTTCGTAAACCACACGCTGAACACTGGGTGTGCGAGCTTCGGCCGCCTCGACCGGCGTGCGGACCGACAAGACAGGTCTCTGTGGAGCGTTGACCGGTGGTTCGGGCTCGGGTTCAACAGAAAGAGGGGTGGGAAGAGGGACAGGGGCAGGTGAAGAAGACGCAGCGTCTGCCGTGTTCTCAGGGCCGACCTGCGACTGTGCGTCAGATTCTTCTTGGGCCACATTTTCGACATCACTCGCCTGGGCGTCCGACGACAACAGAATAGAAGAGGGAGCGCTTTCAGCGTCTTCTTCGCTGAGAGTTTTTCGTCCATCCAGAACGTCCGAAAGCAAGTCATCAACGTCGCGCGCACTTTCGGGCGGCATTAGCAGCCCCCTGCTCAGCGAGCGCTTACGCTCCATCAGTGCATCGAGCCGTTGGTCGAAGCTTGAAGGTCCAATCGCCTCATCCGGATGAACAGCCATCGGGATATGGATCGTCACCGGCCTTGTCTGACCGATCCGGTAGGCCCGGTCCGTTGCCTGATCTTCGACAGCGGGATTCCACCAGCGGGAAAGATGGATGACGTTGTTGGCGGCGGTGATCGTAAGCCCGACACCGCCAGCCTTGGGTGAAAGTATGAGAACATCGAAAGGTGTAGGCGAGGTCTGGAAAGCAGTGACCATGTCCTGTCGCTTGTGGCCAGCAACTTTTCCGCTGATACACATGGGCCGGCGTTCAAGGGAGAAACGATCCTGAATGGCCATTGCAAGGAATGCCTGCATTTCGAGATCTTCGCAAAACAGCAGGGCCTTTTCGCCGCGCTGTTCGATCTCCTCGAGAATCTCGAAGGTCTTCTTTAAGCGTGCAGACTGTTCAATGTAGCCATTGATATCAGTTATGCCGCGCGGCGGTAACGGATGGAGCGACGTGCCGCGGAGCATATGCAGCACTTTGAGCATCGCGCCCTGTTCGCCGCTTTCTCTGAGCGCCCGTGCTCTGGCGAGCACAAGGTCGTAGGCCTGTGCCTGTGTAGGCGGCATCTCGACAGGGTATTTGCGCGCCGTCTTCTCCGGCAGGCCGGTAAGGATCTCATCCTTCATGCGGCGCAGCATAAAAGGCGGCAGGTCCGCCTCGCGCTCGATCAGGCGTTGCTGAAGATCGCCCAGGCGCTCAAGGTCATGAGCAGGAAAGCTGTTCTCAAATTCTCGGCTCGAGCCGAGAAATCCTGGATAGACCGTATCCGCAATTGACCAGAGATCCTGCAATCTGTTCTCGACCGGAGTGCCCGTCATGGCGATCTGGAGACCCCCATTGAGCGCTTTGGCCGCTCGCGTCATCTGGCTGGCCGGGTTCTTGAGCTTCTGGATTTCGTCGTAAACGATGGCCGCGAATGGAATGCGCGCAAAGCTCATGTGATAATCGCGCATCGTCTCGTAGGTCGTCAGAACGATACCGGCCTCTTCCCATTGGGACACGTCCATTCGCGAGGTTCCTCCGCGAATGTCGCTCCCGGCTTCGAGGCGAAAGTCACGCAGGTTAGTGCCAAACGCCTCTACCACCGGCCCCATGAGATCAGCTTCGATGTGTTGGGCCAGCTCGGCTTGCCAGTTACGCAGCAAACCAGTGGGGGCGACGATCAGAACAGGCTTCGGATGCGGAGAACTCCGGCGTAGCCAGAGCAGAAACATCAGGGCCTGAAACGTCTTACCGAGGCCCATGTCGTCGGCGAGCAGAACGCCGGGCAACCGCCGCTGCCATGCTTCGGTGAGCCAGGCGAACGCCTCTATCTGGTGGGGCTTCGGCTCAGACTTCAGGCCTTCGGGAAGTTCCGGAGCATGAAAAGGCTCGGCGCTGGTATAGGGACGAGGAAGGCGAGCGTAATCGAGTTGCTCAAAATTCTCTCCGACCTGAAGGAAAAAAGTGTCGACGGCCTCGCGTTCGCTCGTTTCAGAAGATTGCTCGTCGGTGTCGGCAGCAATCTGATGTTCGAGGTCTGCAATTGCGCGTGCAGCCTGCAGTGTCGCGGGAGTGGCGGGGATGCTCTCGTCATGCCAGGCGATGGATTCCTTGCCCGTCGCGATAGCCGTCTCGACTTCGCCTGCAAGCGTTTCGGCTTCGCCCGGAGCCAGCTCGACATGACGCGCATCAGGCGGATCGCCAATCCGCAATCCGAACCCTTCTGGAAGCCAGCTGTTTGGCTTGGGCTTTATCCAGGGAAGGACGGGCTTCTGCCAGACCTCGATCCCGCTGACCCGCTCGGAGAACTGCTGGGTCTCGATGAACAGACGATCGGCCGCCTCGTCGTCACCGCCTGCGTCAAGCTTCAGCTCTTCGCGCAGAACACGCTGCGGCGAACGCAGAAACTCACGCTTCTCCTGTGACGTGCCAGTCTGTTTGGCGCGCACGATGTCGAGAGCTTTGCCCAGAAGCGGATCAAGGAACAAGAGTGTCCCGTCGGAGAGCAGATAGCTTCGCCGCCCGCCCTCCTGCCCCTTGAACCGGCGCTGGAAATGCTGGTTGTCCTGCGGCGTCAGAAGCGACGCTTCTTCTTCATCCACCAGGTCCCCCTCAGCGCTCTCGCTCGCGTTTCTCGAGAAGAGAACCGGATCAAAATCAAAGCGCCCGTGATCGGTCTTGGCGTTCAGCGAGAAATTTGCCGCATAGGCGATCCGAACACGCTTGAGAAAGCCGTCAGCCTCGATCCCTGCTCCAATATCATCGCCGAGGGTCGAGCGAAGCTCGGCGAAGGCCGCCCGGCGCTCATCGGGGTCTCCAGCCGCGTTGACTGCGAGAGCAGCCTGGAAGGCCGAAAAGATCGGTTCTGGGATTCTTCCGACCCTTCCACCCTCGCGCACGCGCGCGCCAGCGATGTCCGCTCGAACCGGGAGCCCGCCGCGGCGGACCCATTTTGTATCGACCTTGATTGTTCCATCGGCGAGCGATCCGCCCGAGTTAAGCTGCAGCGTCAACGGCGTAGTTGGCGGGAGCCCGATAGCGAATGCATCGGCCTCATCGAGCCGCGCTACGATCTCTGGCGGAAGGACGATGCCTTTTGCTTCCTCGCTAATCCGGCTCTCATCGTCGAGAGCCCGGGCGAGTGCAAGAGCGGCCTGACCAGCTTCGGGCGCAACCCTGGGCCACTCCGAGACTGGCACCATTTCACTGGACGCCCGGCGGAATAGACCGCCCGACTGTTCGCGCAGCAGTGCAATGGTCTCTCCGCCGCCCTCATGCGGCGCGGCAATGAACTTTGTCATCACCATTGATCATTCCAATTGCGCCCTCGGCCTCTCCCGAAACGGGGATGGGCGATTGATGTGCGGCGATGAATGATACCGGCGAATTTGCCTTCCCATCCCGGGCTCGCGGGAACGTGCGATTCATATTCGAAGTCCGCACGGCCGACGGTGGTACGCAGCTTTCCGCCCTCGTAAGTCTTGGCGTAAAGTTTCGGGGCTCCTGGATCGCTGTCGCTCCAGAATCGGCATGACCCGTTGTCGCTCCACTCAGAAATCCGCAGATCACCTATCTGCATGATGATAGAAGAGGACGCGGAAGGCCCTCCCCGGATTATGCCATATTCTGGTCGTTCGCCGCTCTGTCGGATGAGATCCTCAATCCTGTTGCGTGCTCGGATCCCAAGGGCGGGCCATGCGTCCGTGACCAAGCCTTCGTCGAGATAGGCCATCCAGAATTTCTCGCGCTGGGCCCATTGATCCGGTCGATCGGTTGTTTTTGCGATAGCGCTGAAAAACTCGCGCATGGCGACTTCGGTAAGCCAACGCTTGAAAACCTGGGTGACTTCGCGCGCTCGTTCCTCGCCGATCGATTCCGCGAGCGAACGTACGATCCTGTCCCAGCGTGTGCGCTGGAGGCGCGGATCACCAACCTGATCGAGCAATAGCTCCGAGATTGCCTTGCGATGTTCGGCTTCCGGTTTGGTCCTGATCCATGGTTCGAGCAAAGCGCGGACAACAAGCTCCAATTGGCCCGCCTGAGCCTCGGTATCGAACAATCGCATTATGTTGCGCTGCGCACTGACTGCCTCGTCAGGTTGAAGCTCAGCGGTCGCTATACAGGTCTCGGAAAAGACTGCCTGGCCAAAGCCGCTTGCAGCAAGATTTGCCCCCAGACCGGTTTCGCGCATTAAAAGGAATATCTGGTCCGGATTACGAGAGACAAAATCGCGTGCCACCCTGGCTGGACCGGCTTGAGGCAAAAACAGATCCCATCGGGAACCTCGCTCACGCCAGGCCCATTCGTGCCGACCGGCGGCCCGGGAAGCAGCCTCAGCAAGCTTTGGCATGATTGGGCGCTCGGTCGGAAAGTACGTGAGATATCCATCGATCATAGCTTGGTCAGAACTGCGTCGATGTTCGCTATCGGCGCGCTCAAGTGCTGCTACACCCAAGTCATCGAATTCAGAGTCACACCAGGCGCCGCGCAAGACCCGGTTGAGCTGAAAACGCGGCAACCCGCCTGTGCCTCTATTGGCTGCTCCCCGCAGAAACGGCTTCAGCTCAACAACGGGTTCGGATTCGCCGACGCTGGCATCAAGCTTTGCCAGTTGCCGCTGCAATTCAGGTTGCGTTGTCGGAGGTTTGGCAAGTCCGGATGAACCCAGGGCTTCCATTCGGGCCATTGCAGATCGAAGATAAGTCACTGCTCCTGCCTCAGGATGTCAGGATCAAGACCAGAAGTCGGCGTGGCCATAAGAAAGCGTAAGTCGATACGGCGATTACGTTTCTTCGCTTCCTCAGAGTCACCCCGATCCACAGGACGGTCGGGCCCATAACCACTCAGACTCAGGATCGGTGCCGAACCGTCTTCTCCGGCCGGCCTGTTGAGAAAGCCCCGCAAAGTCGGTTGATTGCGTTGCAGCATGGTGAAGGTCGTTTCGGCTCGGCGCACCGAAAGCCCGTAATTGTTCATACCGCCGGACATGACGTCGGAATCCGTGTGTCCCTCGACAAAGACGGCATCGATCAGATGCGGTGATCGCTCGCCCTCACACAGATCAGAAGTCGTGTAACAAGGCAGAACGGCAACCATAGCATTAGCTACCTTGCTGATAGCCTCTTGCCCTCTCCCGGTCAGTTCCCATTGACCCTTGTCGAACAGGACATCGTCAGGGAGCCTTAGAACCCCGCTTTTTGTGTCAATTTCGACCTGGAGTCCTCTGTCTTTGAGCGATTGCTGCAGGTCGTTCAGGATTTCCGCGCGGGTTCTGTTCGCGCCGGTCAGCTCTTCGGTTTTCGTCTGAAGATTGAGGGCAAAATAGGCTAGCAGAATAATGAAGATAAGCAGCAGACCAACCATCATGTCGGTCATGGACATGAAATAGCTTTCCCCTTCCTCAGGCGGTCTTCGGCGGACGGCGCCTTCCATTATTCAGCGGCTTCCTGGTTCTGGCTGGCAAGGATGCCTGCCAGTTCCTCGACGGTGTCACGCAGAGTGGTCAGCGGTTCGAGAGCACCTGCGAGCTGTGCCACACCATCGCCCAGAGCCTGGTCGATTTGGCCGACCCGTTCGTTGAGGTTCGAAGCGTGGTTTCCGGCAGCATCGGAGATTTTGTCGATGGCGTCTCCGAGCGCACGGTCCACGTCCTCGAAACGGGCACGATATTCCGACCACGCCGACGAAGCGGCCGAAGCAGTGTCATTCAGAGCTGCCGCGAGCTGACGCATTTCATCGCGGGCGCTCTCCGACGAATCTGCATTTCTCGAGACGATCGATTCCACTGATTTGACCGCTTCGGCGATCGAAACCGCCGACTGGCGAACAGGCGCAGTTGCAGCTTCGACATCATTAGCGACAGTTCCGAAGGCTGTAGCAAGATCGTTCGAGCGAGCTGCTACTTGCTCGATTGCCCGCGCATGATCGCCAATTGCGCTCTGCGCGCTCGAAAGGTGATCTGCGGATGTAGATATAGCGTTGCCAGCATCTTTCATGCTGCCGACCAGCGGGGCTCCAGTCTGATTGAATCTCTCGACAAATTCCGAGAACGACTTCTCCATCGCTTCTTGACCGATACGGGCCGCATCATTCGCCGCCCGCGCCGAAGCTTCGCCCATCTGGCTTGCCGCCGACGCAAGGCCCGACTTCATGTCATCAAGCGTGTTGCCGAGATTGCTAAGCAATTCATCCATCCGCTGCCGCGCCAGTTCACTTGCCTGTTCGTTTTCTTCACGCATGCGATCGGCCACGACACCAAAATTGCGATTGAGCTCTCCGAAGGCGGAGCGCATCTCTTCAGATGCCTGACCAAAGCGTTTGACCGCCTCTTCGATCTGGCGGTCGGCTTCGCCGGTCTGCTGCTGAATGCGATCCGACATCGTGGCCATCGAGACGGTCATCGCGCCAATAGCTTCCGCTAGACCCGCCATCTCTGCGCCAGCCCCGGAAGCAATTGCATCGCGAACTGCCTCGCCGCCGCCACCGCTTATCTTGTCGATTCCCTGCTGAATCGATCCCAGATGCGTGATCATTGGCGCCATCTGCTTTTCAAGTGCACCATCGAGCGCTGCAGCTAGCTGCTCGGAGAAAGTACGGAGCGCCGGGGTCTGCTCCTTGAGCTGCGCGAGCTGGTCGCTCGCAATCCGCTGAGGCGGAAGATAGGCCATCCCATGCTCGAGCTTGTCGCATAGCATCGAGAGGCCATCATTGATCCGCTTGCCGAACCGATAATCGTAAGACCGTAACACGATGGAGGCCACGATGCCGCCAACGGAAGCCCAGAATTTGGCTCCGGCGACTTTCATGAGGCTGTTAAGCTTGTCCTGCATTGCGGCAGTATCGCCGCTGAAATCGAGGGTGGAGAGCGCAGCGATAATGCCAAGGAAGGTGATCAGCAGTCCAATGGCGATGAAGATGTTCGCAAACCAGTTCAGCCCGCGATGACGGTCGCCGAGGTTGACGAAGAAGTGTTCGGGTCGGGCAGAGTTCTGAAGAACCTCGGCCGATGGATCGACGATAGTCTCGCGGTATTCTTCCCAAGTTCTGCGAAGGGGCAGCGCCTCGGAATTTTCCGCCTCCATCATTTGCGCATCGATGTCATTGAAGCGGCGCGCGAATTCGAGCCGTGCTTCATCGACATCCGCAGTGCTGCCACCAGTTATTTCATCTAGTAGCCGAACACGGGCTTCGATCGCGACCGCAAGTGGAGCGTGGTATTCCCGCTTGTAGCGATACGCGATCGCAAACGCTGTTCCGATCAGCACAATCGCGAGAAACGCCGCCATCGCATCGCCGATGAGCGGGATTTCGGTGAAGAAGTAGATTAGCCCATGGCCAAGCCATTCGGTAATTTCCACGTGGACCCCCTGAAACCCTTTCTGATGGCAGGCCCCTGCAGACCACTGCTAAACCACAATTGGCTTTGCCGCGGCGAGCGGATGGAGGGACTCCATTCGTAGGCCACGTTATCGAAGCACCAGCTCCGCGCCAAGATAGGTTGCGACAATACCAAGAGAAATTCGTAACTTCGAAGAACTATTCTGATGGGTTTTTTGTATTGAGGTAATTTTCCACCTTCTCGATTGTCCTTCGCCGCGGCCTACGGCCGGCTCTTAAGTCGAGTACAAAGCGAGGGTCACCAACCGCGCGCCGACCGAACCGCGTCGCCGACATGTGCGATTCTTTGAGGTGATGCTCTATCCTATCCAATAATTTCATAGCCTTCCTCGACTCACTCAACACTTGCGTTCCTGTTTTGTTCTTAGTAGGAAGGTTCCATCGAGTCTAGGAGATTTCCTTCGCTCCTCAGACCGTCAGAAGGAACCAGACGATGGAACATGTCAGAGAGGAGCTCGATCGGCTGATTCAGCAGCGACGGCTCGGATATTCATCGATTTCGCGGTTGATCGGACGCAACTCGTCCTACATCCAGCAATTCATCAAACGCGGCTCCCCGCGCAAACTCGACGACGATGACAGGCGCACTTTAGCGTGCTTCTTTGGTGTCGACGAGCAGGTCCTGGGCGGCCCTCCCGCGCCGATGCGCGACGGGTTGATCGAAATTCCGGTGCTGAATGTCGATGCGTCGGCAGGCTTTGGAGCGATTGCCGAGAGCGAGACGGCGCATACCCGTTTCGGCTTCGACGAGCGCTGGCTCGCTGGATTGACCCGGGCGAAAAGCGCCAGTCTCTCGATCATCCATGTTCGGGGCGATTCCATGGAGCCGACGCTCAGCGATGACGACGAAGTGCTGGTCGATGCGTCGGACGAGGGCTCACGGCTGCGTGACGGCATCTACGTCTTGCGCGCTGATGATGCGCTAGTGGTTAAACGCGTGACGCTGAAGCCCGGCGGACGCAAGATCACCATAAGTAGCGACAATTCGGCCTACCCGAGCTGGGATGATGTCGACAGGTCCGAGATTCAGATCGTGGGACGGGTCATCTGGTTTGGACGCGCGGTCTAATCCCTGGCCGGTCAGAAACCGGCAAAGCGCGCGCGATGCTTCGCCACAAAATCGGGGCGGGGATGATCCCTTGGATCGGCCGGCAGTCTGATCTGCTGCCCTGAAGGGGGAAACAGCGTCAGCAGTTCGGACGGCACCTTGTTGTGCGATACGAGCAGGCAGAGGTTATCGTCGAAACTGATAAGATGACGATCAAACAGCCAATGGGCTGTTGCCGAGAGCGCCACGCCGTTGGGCACCACATCGGGCCCGCCATTGGCGACAGACCAGATATGGGCCGCCTGTGCTTCAGCTTTCCCGCCGCCGTTGATGTTCTGCAAACCTGTAACGGCGCAAGTGCTGTCATAGGCGTCGAGCACATGATTTCTGAAAGCGGCGGATCGGATCTTCTTGTTTACCAGAACCTGCTCGATCCGGCGCTCGCCGAACTCCTCGGCGAGCAGTCCGGCGGTGACATCGTCGATGTGCCGCTCATCGAGCTCGAGCCTGATCCGATTGTCCGGGTTCAGCGTGTCGCTCAGTCCCCGATTGACGATGGCGACAAAATCGTCGCCATCAAGCGTCCTCACCGATTTGCCGCGCAGCGTCCTTCCGGCATCACCCGGACGGGCCATTTCGCGCAGAAAACGCTCGGCAAAGCGTCCGTCTTTGTCACGATAGGTAACCGCATTATCGAATGGCAGATAGTCTCTGACGCGCGCATAATAGTGGGTCGGATCGGCTTCGTCGGCATCGATCCGTTCAACGAAGGCTGTCGCAATATAGGCCATCCGGCCGCCGGAGACGCGGGTCTCGCGGTAGAGTATCCAATCGTTCTCAAGGCGCCTGGCTTCGGACAGATATTGCGACGGGAAATGGTACCGCTCGGTGATGAGGTCGTCGTAGCGCGAATTGCCGCTGATCTCGAACACACCCTTCACCGACAATACTCCGCATTTCTCATCTGAAAGCATCGTGCCTGGTAACAGTAAATCCGTCCAGGCCATCGGCCGTCAAATGCCGATTTCAAAGGGCTTTACTCTCTCCTTGACGAGCTCTGGTGTATCCTTGGCAGGCGAAGCGCTCTCATTGGCTTTGCCTTGTGCAAGTCCTTTGGCAGCCGCGATCTTGAGGCGCTCCGTCACCTCGAGAGCCGAAGACTTTTCGCCGCTGTTGGCCTTGATAGCGCGGCCGAGCTTCTCTGCACTGTCAGCGACCAACGTAAGGCCGTCGCGAAGCCTTGTAACAGTCACGAGGAAGGTTTGCCGGTTGGCCAGATTGCGCTCGCGGCTGTCCATCACTGCGATGCCGCGATCCGAGGTCAGTCCTTGCGCCATGTGTGCGTTCAGCGCGTATGCCAGGTCGAGGCGCTTCAACATGGGGTCGCGGCGCGACAAGCGAAGTTCATTGCCTGCCGAGGTTTCGACTGTAACGCCCTTGGTATCCACCGAGAAGATCCTGGCCTGGTCGGCATTGAAGAGAGCACGCTTGTGATCATTGTCGGTCCAGCGGATCTTGTCGCCCTCAAAGACGTCCAGCGATTTAAGCTCGAAGAGCGAAAATCGGTCATCGCTCGCGCCTGGTCTGAGACGCGAAGGACTGAATCTATGCTGCCGTCCCTTCCTGTCTTCAAGCACCAAGCGCTTTTTTCCGTGGTCGATGGATTTCACAGTGTAATCGCCTTTGGAAAGCTTCTGGCTGCTGTCGCGTGAACGGACATTCAGAACCATGCCTGCCCGATATGTGCCGATATACCGAAGCTCCTCCCGCGTCGCATTGACCCGGGAGTGAACGGTCAGTTTCGCGGCACGCGATCCAAGCTCACCGTTCGCCTTCAGTCCCTGCTGCACCGCCTCATTGACCGCTGCGCGCAACACGCGTCCGGATGCATAGATCGAAGTCCTTGCGCGCTCCGCAGGACTGAGAGAAAGCCATTGTTCGGCGGCAACGATGGCGCTGTCGCCTTTGACCTCAACTGTCGTTGGTTCGAGCGCCTTCAGCGCGTCGTCGATACGGCCTTCCTGAGCCGCTGCCTGGGCACGCCGCAAGACCGGGTCGCGGCCGCGCAGGTTGACCTCCATATTTGCCCGCTCGATGCCCGCCTGCTGCACCAGTGCAAAAGGCTTGCCGGCGTCGACCGCGCCAAGTTGCTGCCGGTCCCCCACGAGCACCAGCCTTTGGACTTCGGCGAGGTTTGCGAGGCGGACCAGCTTTGCCTTGTCGTCATTAGAGACCATCGAGGCTTCATCGAGGACAAGGACATGGTCACCGAGTGCGCTCTTCGCCTCGCGGACCAAGGCTGTGTTGCCAGGCTCTTTCAACAGGCGGCCCCATTGCGACAGGAAGCGGGCTATGGTCATCGAACGGATGCCAGTGTCGCGTTCGAGCATCTGGACAAGCGTGTTCTGCACGGCGAGGCCCAGCACTTGCTTGCCTTCCTCGCGCAGAAGCTGTGCAACCGGCTTCATCACGCTGCTCTTCCCGGCGCCTGCAACGCCCTGGATCGCAACGATCCTGTCGCGCGATGAGAGCACAAGGTTGGCTGCCTCTTCTTGGCCCGAATTGAGCGTGATCCCATGATTGATCGCTGACACTGCCTGAACGCGAGAAGCCGCGTCTTCGCGTTCGAGGATTGGGGCTACTGCGCTGCGTCCCTGGTCGACAGCGTCGAGGATTGTGCCTTCAAGCTGCAAAGCCTCCTTGCTTGCAAGCCAGCCGGCATGCGCACCGGTACCCCGCACAAGCGCGCCCGTTCGCACCAGTGCATTAACCTGCCTTTCGACCCGATCCACTGTCGTTGGCAGCCCGAAATCCAGTGCCGCTTTGAGCAATCCTTCACGGGGAAAAGCTGCCTCGCGCTGCGATAGGTGGCGCACCGCGGAAGCAACAGCTTGGGCAGCCGCGATGGTAGGCGCATCTTTCTTGAGCACGTGGGTGGGGATCAGAGGGTCAGCCGGATCGCCTTTGATACGCTGCGCAAACTCTCGCAGCTTTGTGGTCCCACGCTGAATGAAGCTGCCTTCTTTTGAGCTTGTGTTGGCGGCTGCGGCGGCACGCATGTGGGATGCTTCGATCATGGCTTGCAGATCGAGCCCGACCTCCCCTGCGCTTTGCTGCCATCCTTCAAGAAGGCCTTCGCGGTCCATCGCGGGTGCCTTGCTTTTCCTTGTATCAAGCACGGCAATGTCACGCGCTTTCGGAGAATTCTCGCCAAGTTGCCGGACCGCATCAAGGACCTCCTCACGCCGCGAAGAGAACGCCATGACCTGCTCGCGTGTGATACCTGCGGCTTCAAAATTTCCGTGCTTGCCCACGGGACCAGCGGCATATCCCATTGTCTCGACCGCCATGCGAAAGCGGGCCATGGTCATCGAATTAAGCAGCGTGTTAAGGGACCAGAGCTTGTCGTTGCGGAGTGCCCGCCACTTTCCATCGGGGCCTTGCGTGACGTTGGCGACAACCGCGTGGAAATGCAGGTTGGGCTCCTGGTTGCGATTGGTATCGTGCTGGAAGAGGCCGACGGTCAGGTTGTCGGTCTGGATCTTCCCATAGCCTCCCTTGCCACCCATGCGGGTCTGTGCTGCGTTGTTTTCCGCCCACTGCAACGTCTGGGTTACTGCCTCGCGATAGGCCTCAATTATCCGCCTATCGCCGCCAACAAGCGCGAGGAGCGACCAGCTCTTGGGAAGCGAAAACGTCAGATCGGTACCGGGCCTGTGAGACTGCCCGGCGTTGCCGACCTCGATGCCGCCGGGCAGTTCCCCGCGCAGCAGGGCGTCAAACTGTTTAGCATCCACCCGGCCTTGAAGACCCAGTCGCTCCGCTCCTTTTCCAACCCAGCTTCCCGAACGATCGGCATCTGCACCGGTGTAGTAATTGTCGGCGGCAAAGTAGGCTGCTGCAGCCGAAGGGGAGCGCACATTGGCTACGGAAAGCATCGTGTCTGGTCCTCATCACGGCTCCCCTAAACCGGCAATCCCTCCCCTTTCTGCGAGTCACATATCAGGTTCAAACTCTCCCAAATCCTTCGCAGGAGGATCACTTACTGCGCCTTCACGCAGGTCCTTTTCAGCAGGCTTGATAAGCTTGAATCCGTTTTCTTGTGATCCGTTCTGGGACGAGGGATCGGCCTTGTTTTGGTAATCCCCGCCATCAATGCTGGCTTCGCGCTTGTCCTGCGCGATAGTCGAGACCGCGGCATCCTCGCCCGTTTGCACGGCAGAGGGCGGCAGGGTCGGTGACGTGCCAACGACAGCATCGGCGCTGGCTTCAGGTTTGGCCTCACCGGACTGTCTCCACGCCTCCAACTGCTCACGAGAGTCGATTTCCGGACGATCCCGCGCCTCACCAACGGGCCTATCTGGTCTCGGCAGCTTCAGCTTGAGTTGCTTTGGATCGACAGGCTTGCCAGCGCCGTCATCGTTGGACGCAGGATGCTCACCGTCCGTTTTAGGGCTGGGCTTTCGATTTGTCGCTGAAGCGTTGGCTGGGGCCCTTCCACTCTTAGCGGGCGATATCTCGCGAGGGATGAAACCCTCAGCGATCCGGTCGCGTGAGCGGGGTATGAGCGATACCGGCGCGGCAGGGAAACCATCGGGAAACTTGATGTATGCCGAGAGCCTAGGAAGGTTCATGAACTGGTCTGGGAGAAGCAATGGTTCAACCTGCCGTCTGGGCGTCAGGCTGACAGCGTCGCGGGCATTGTTATACCCGTAGCTGTAGCCTTCTTCCATATCCCGCACCTGCCGGTGACCGATGAAATCGGAGCACCATGTCGCTGTCTCACGATCGGCTGTTGCCAGGATGAGCTTGGTCCGCGCGAGGGAGGACAACGTCATGGCCATGTTCTCGCCGTAAACTTCCTTGAGCTTGGCATAAGCATGCACGCCGGTGACGATCGCCCCGCCAAAATTGCGCGCGGTCTGCAGGCCTTTTTCGAGTGCCGGCAAGCGGTGGAGAGCACCGAGCTCGTCGATCAGGAACCACATCCTGAGGTCCTGCGTCCGCTCGAGCGTCATCAGCGTGTTCATCGCCGTATCGAGCCACAGGGTGAGCAGTTGCGAGGAAATGCTCATGTCGACATAGCGCGCCGAGAGGAACAGGATCGAGCCTGTCTCGCAATCGCCCTTAACCCAATCGCGGACCGAAAAGTGCGGCCCCTCCGAAGGCAAAAGCTTGAGCACTTTGGCATTGGCATTGAACACCGCGCGGATCGATTCCGCCATGCGGGCAGCTTCCGGGGCGGTCAGCGGATCGGCCATTGTCCCGCGCATCAGATTGTGCACCTCGGACAGATCTGCCGTCATCAATTTGCGTGCCAATGCCTCATTGGTCGCTGTTCCTTTGCGCGAGAGATGGAGGCACATCTCGACAAACAACATGCGCGCTGCAAGCACCCAGAACTGTTCCGATCCGCCGCCATCATGAGGAACGAGCGCTTCGGCTGCGGCATGGAACTCGGCTTCGCTCGAGCAGTCGTTGAACACGCTCCATAGGGGGCAACGGGCGTCGATTGGATTGAGAATGATGTCGCGTGCCGGATCGTAATAGGCCTCGATGAAGGCCCCGGTCAGATCGAAGATTACCGCGCGTTGGCCGCGTTCGCGGGCCTCAGTCACGAGCTCGGTAAGCGCTACGGTCTTGCCGGTTCCGGTGGTGCCGATGAGCATGGTGTGGCTCTGCTCGAGCCTCCATGGCCAGCTCACTCCGGCGAGATGCGCGGGTTCGTAATGGCCGGCCTCAGTAAGGGCTGACGAGCTTGCCAGCCGCCACTTCCAGCCGAACTTTCGGCTGAGCTCTTCAGCGCGATACTTGCCGTTATAGCGCTCGATTTCGTCCTCAAGCTCATCGAGCGAAACAAGCATGGCACCGCGCTCGTGCTTGCGCTCTTTGGAGCGTCCTCCGAAGCGTTCAGCGAACCACCAGAAGAACACAAAAGCCGGACTGAGAAGGACAGCCGACGTGAGCAAGCCTTGCTTTGCCGCTGTACGGAAAGCATCAATCGCATCGCGCATCGGCGGGAAATCGCGTACCACCGCGAAGGGCAGACCGACCTTATCTCCGTCGGCCAGCGTGAGGTTGACGAGCTTGGCTGGATCGAACTCCATGAAAGCGTAAAGGCTGGCATAGACATGCATCCAGACCAGGTAGAACTGGTGATCGGTCAGGGTCGTTCGCACCTCCCAGTAACAGGTACCTAGAACCACAAGTGCGGTGACGATCACAGGACCCTTCAAGCCCGCTGCAAACATGAAGGCAAAGTGGCCGAGCAACTGGCTTCCACGGGTGAAGTTAAGGAGGTTATGCTTCATGAGAGTTGCCTCCCATCTGCGTGCTCACCGCCAGGCCGAGCCGTTCAAGTCGGCGGCGATAAGCCTCGTGGGTCCGATCCCGTAGGCTCGCGTCCGGATGGCCCGCCAGCAGGGCATCGAGCGCGACGGAAATGAAGACATTTTGCCGCGCCGGATCGAGCGCAACCGGCCTGTCCTTTGCTGCGTTGTCGCGATGCCAGGCCGCAACAATGAGGTCGCGAATGAAGACGCTTACGCTTTCGCCCTGGTCCTCAGCAGACTGGCGAACCCAGTTGCCTACGGGGAGCGATACGAATGTCTGAAGCCGATCTTGTCGGGTCATGAAACAGGTTCCTTGTCGGGCCGACGGAACCTGGCTCACCTTGCGGAAGGTGATGATGAGAATAAATCGTGAACAACTCGCAGTCAATCGAAAGTTTAAGTAGTGATTACAATGCACTATAGCGATGTGAGTTGTACACGGATCAGCGCAAAGCCGCTCTACTCGCAGACGGGTTGATTCCGCCCAAAACCGAATTTCTCAATCATATCATAATGATAAGTCCCGAATTCGCGGGGTAGGGTGTGCTCCCTTGTTCCCATATGCGCGAGGGAGGACCAGACAATCACGGGTCTTGATCTCGGACGCCTTTTTCCAACCTCCATGTTGGAGCGCGAGCAAGCGAGGCTGGGCAGGTCTTCCGGCTCAGTTCGTTGGCATTCAGGAGCCTATGAGAAGACACCTGCACCTGCGAAAGAGGCAGCGGCAAAGGGCGCGTGGGAAGCAAGGCAAGCGGGGCATGTCGCATGGCTGGCTTCCCGCCGCCCGACCCGTTGCCGGTTCGCAAGTGCATGCAGGGCCCGGATACTTAAAACGCCGCACCCTCAGGAGCGCATCGCTTGATGCGCGGGACAGAGTGCGTCCATAGCCCTGCTCCGTTTTCGGGCGCCGCTGCAAAGCGCGCGGTGCCCGTCAGCGCGGCACTATACCTGTTGACGACCCGCTATCACCGACCCCAGCGAACATGAAAAAAGGGCAGGAACCGTTCCCGGTTCCCGCCCTGCCGATAGCCTCAGAACTCGTCGAGCATTCCCCCGTGGACCGTGTGGACCACCCGAGCTGTGAGATGCGCTGGTAATGCATTGTAGTCACCCTCGTCGAGAGCAACATATCCAAGCTCATCATCCTCGATAACGTGCTGGTCGAAGAAGCTGTGCAGCGCCCTTTTCTCGGCGGTTTCAAGGGCCTCGAAGTAGCTGCGCGATGGTAGAGTGCAATGTGTAGAACAAGCCATGGTAATCCTCCTGATATCTGTCGTCAGACGACAGGAGATCGCGCGATGGTCTTGCGTATTCCGGGTCACAGGATCGCCCGAACGGGCGACCGCGGGAGCGGCGGTGGGGGCAACGATTTTGTCCGATGCCGGATGCAATCCGGTGGCGGCCAAAATGGTGGGGCCCCGCACGTCCTTGAGGCGGGATATGCAAGGCCATCATGCTGGGAGAACCGTGAGCCAGGACCCACCACCTCCGCCCCAATATCAAACGCCCGCTAGGCACGAATTGCCTTTCCTACACCTTGATGACGCGTGCATGGAATTCACCGGGAGCAGATCTGAGGGGTATGAAAGGACAAAAAACATGCCCCGAAACAGGAGCGCGATTGCAGCCCTGCAGAAGCTCGAAGCGGATCGCGAGGCGCTTGACGCCAAACAGCGAGAGCTTGAGGCGCAAGCTGCAAAAGAACTCGGGCAAATCATCCTTGGAACCGGCCTTGAGACGTTCTCAAAGAAGGGATTGAAGCAGGTCGCCGAGGCGCTTGGAAAGCTCGGCGAGACAGCAGCAATTGCGAAGCTGGCGGAGCGCAGTGCAGCACGCACTTCGACTGCCTCACCGGGCACCGAGTAACCACAAGAGAAGAGGCCCTGCCGCTTGCGGCGGAGCCTCTTCCCAAGGGTCCGATTAACTGCGATCTCAGTCGATCGGGGGAGCGTCCTGGTTGTCGCTGCCAGTCGCGCGCGAGAGGAAGTCAACCTTATCGGCAAGGATTTCGCAGCCATACCGCTTGATGCCGTCTTCATCTTCCCACTGGGTGTAGTGGAGGCGGCCCTGAACCGATACCAGCTGGCCCTTCGAGCAGTATTCGCCGACGGTTTTGGCGAGGCCATTGAAGCAGGTTACCCGGTGGAATTCGCTGTCCTTGGCGGTGTAGCCGTTCTCATCTTTGTAAGTTTTGCCGTCCTTGTCCCGCGCTGGGCGGTCGGTAACCACGGTGATGCCGGTAACGCTGGTCCCGCCCTTGGTTTCGCGGGTCTCGGGATCGCGGGCGATGCGGCCGGTGAGGATAACGAGATTGGTCATGATAAGTTCTCCTTTAGCTCTCAAACCGGAAACCACTTCCGGCTTGCGAACGTCGAAGAGAAACAGGGCATGGGAGGACTGCACCGCAGGCCCGCAGGCAAGCCTGTGGGCCAAGGGAAACCTGTTCATGACGGGTGGTGCGGGCAGCCCGCGCAGCGGGCAACACGGCCGGAAAGGAACAGGTTGCAGCGCCTCAGCTGACCTGGTTCAGACAGGTTCGCAAGGAAAGCCGGAGTGGAGTCCGATTGGGCATAAAGGTGACCCGGAGATCCAATGTGTCTTCACTCTTTCGCATTGCCTTCGCCGCGCGCGAGAAGGTCCATGAAATTGCGGGCCGCCTCACGGTCATCATCATCTTCGAACGCCACTTCGAGGTCAGGGGCTGACCCAAGCATGTGGAGCAAGGCCCATAAGGCGAAACGCTTTCCGCGATCCTGCTCAAGGCCAAGATCGACCAGGCAGCGTTCAATGCCCGTAGCGAGGGTGTCAGGGGTAACGGAGGACACGTCGGTGTCATAGAAATAGCGGCTTAGCAGGTCATCGAGTTGCATCATTGTGTCCGATGAGGCTTCGTGTTGGTGGCAGGCGTTAGCGTCCTGAGAACGCCCCAAGGGACGATAAATGAGCCAGACATTTAGAGGAGAATTGGCGGGCGGTCGCTCAAAAGCGACACAGGGCCTATGGGGAAGTACGATCCCAAGAGAGCAGCACACAGCCACACACCAATCCGCCATTCAGCCATGCACCGCAAGAGGGCCAACCCCAGAGTAAGAAGCGGGAAAACGAGCGGCCGGAGCCGCTCGCCTTCAGGTCGGCTATCAACCGCCAGTGGGGCACCGGCGATCGACCACTGTAATCCGCTGAGCCTTGGCCTCGATGACCAGACGCTCGAGTACACCATTGCCCGGAAACGCAATTACGTAGCGGGGCTTCAAGCTCAGCATCTGCTCATTGCGCTTGAAGCCAGCGCGGGCACCGAGACGCCTGTCGAGGGAAAACACCAGTTGCTGGATATCGCGTCGCTCGGCCCAGCTCGCTGCGAGCCGATCAACACCCTTACTGTCGCCGCCATGGACAAGGAGCATGTCAGGAACTTGATCGCGGACCTTGTCGAGGGTTGCCCAGACGGTTTCAGCGAAAGCCTTGGCCTCGTCGGTGGTTGCAAAGGATGATCGACCGCCTGCAAAAACGATTGGCGTGCCTTCGGGTGAGTGAGCGGCTCGGCGCCGTTCGGCGCGGGTGCGTAGAAAATCGCGGGCATCAACAACGGCTGATGTGAACTTGGCGGAGTGGTTTGGCCGGGAGCCGGACATGGGCTTCCATGAGGATCCAATCTCGTCGAGGTACAAAGCAGCCGCAGTTTCCCGCATCTGTTCAAAAGCGATCATGCTGGCTTCTGCCGCCTGCGCACGTGCAACCTGCTCGTCGAGATTGCTCGAGTGGATTTCCGATCCATCGGCGGAGGCAAGCAAGGCGCGGATCTCGTCACTCGCGCGGTCGAGCCGGGACGATTTGCGGCTGGCTGCGCGATGGAAAAGATTGACGAAACCCCAGGCGATATCCTCGGCATCGGCCTCAAGGGCGGTGTCTGCAAACATCGCAAAGAGGTCTGACCAGGCTCCGGCAAGCGTCTGATTGATTGCTTCGTCACAGGGAAAATCGGTCTGGGTAAATGGCGCGGGCTTGATGCTGAAGCCTGACAGGTCAAGGCCTGCGAGGTGGTCAATGAAGGTGTCATACATGGTCAAATCTCCTGATCTATTCGAGGGATCGGAAGACGCGACTTGATTGACTCGCTCCCGATCCGCCGGAGCCCGATCAGGGTCGGGACAAGGGTGAAGGCGCACCGCGTGAGCGGGAAATCTGCGGCCCTAGGCTGGCGCGGGCAACACGGGCCGACGGGCCGCAGGTTGCGCCTTTACCCGACCGGCCCAGGGCCTCTCCCGGCGGAATGGGCCGAGGCAATTCAATGACCCCTTTCCGAGACGAGCAGGAGTGGGACTATTGCAGCAAATGCGAAACTGCCGAGCCGGTCTCACGGCGCAGCATTCGCGCGCTCGAAGATCGCCTCGCCATTAGAAAATCGCCCAACGAGACGGAGTTCTGCAAAAGCATTGATGAATCTCTCAGACACCTGGGAGAGCCATTGCTGGGCACGGCCCGATCTCGCCTTTCGGTAGTCGGCCTCCCAATAACGGCTGTCGTCGCGTTCAACGATCCAGATAGCGGCGAGACCGCAATAGGTTGAAACCCCGCAATCCACAAAAGCGTTGCGAAGGAGGATGCGATCTTCACGCCCACGCCAGCCATCAAATGGCTCGAGTGACGGAAGACAGGAACTAGCCGTTTCAACGATGTCCTCAACGAGGCATTCGTAGGCCCAGTCCCAGTCGTCTTCAGCTTCGTCGACCAGACGAAATGCGACGATGGCACCCGTCGGATAGCTCACAGAGCGTCCCATGGTGGTCTCCTTCAAGCTGCCTGTTCGAGATCGTTGTCGTCTTCAGACGACTGGCGCTCATCCAGACCGCCAAGGCGCATCAGCAAGCTTGCCGCTTCCTCGGCCTTTGCTGCGGCTGTCAGGATTGCCCTGTCGTCGGACCTCAACAACTTCAGCCAAGACGCAATGTAGCTCGCGTGATGGTCGAGGTGAGTCACGGGAAGACCAAGTTCTGCGCCGAGAATTGCCGAAGACAGTTCGGCTACGAGTTCTTCGGCTGCATAGGCCTCGCTGCCAAAGCGGTTCTTCAGATCGCGATCGAGCCGCGATGAATGTCCGGTCCAATGCGAAAGCTCATGCGCGAGCGTTGCGTAATAGTGCTCGTATGCGTCGAAAAGATCACTCGGCGGCATTGTGACCCGGTCACGAACCGGTTCGTAATAGGCTTCGCAGCCGTGGTGGCGAAGATTAGCGCCGACAGACCCAAAGAAGTAATCGAGCCGTTCCTGCCGTCCTTCCGGCTCTACGGGTGCGAGCAGCGGTTGCGGATAATACATTTGCGGCAGGCCATCGCACTGGTCTGTATTAAAGACGGCGTAAGCCTTAAGAACGCGGCGCGTCTCAGTGTCATCTTGGCCGCTGGGACCCTCGATCTCCTTTTCGTAGGTCTTGTAGAAGATCGCTATGGTCGACTTCTCGCCTTTGCGAACCTGCCCGCCAAGCTTGTGGCATTGGCGGTATGTCATCCAATAGGGTGAGGAATAGCCAGATGCATCAGCGATCATCCAAAGCCAGAAGGTGTTCATGCCCTGATAGGGCGTTCCGCACGCACGAAGAGGGCGGGAGACGGGTTGTCCTCGCCATGGCTTGACCCAGGGCTTGGTGCCCTGTTCGAGCTTCTCGATAATTGTGGCTGTTATCCGCTGTGCGGGAGACTGCGACGAGGCTGAGCGCTTGAATTTCGGCATGGAAGATCTCCTGAATGCCGGGACGAAATTGTCCCAGAGCACCCAGAAAGAGCCCACTCTCCTCTCAACTCTTGGTCAGCTTTGCACCCCAATGACCGACATCCATACAATCATCATCCGCCGCCGAAAGTTGTCATTAGATCTCACTTTTCGAGGTACTGTCCACACGCGTCCAGTCATAGGTCCAATCGATGCCGCGCCGAGCATTGTTTAGATACCGAGCTTCAACTGTGACCTATTTCGCCTGAAATGGGGCGCACTACGCCAAATGATATGCACCCACAGCGATTGCTCCAATCGCACTTAGCGCCAACACGAGAGTTAAGCTCAAAGGCATTCTGTCGCGCCAAAACGAGAAATTGAGCTGCTCATCGAGCCAACCGATCTGCTGCTGCCAGAAGAACTTGTAGTGGGCGTACCAGTCGCTGAAAAGAATCTGCTTCGACTGGTTTGACCTCCAAAATTCATTTTGGATGGCGTCGAGGCTAATACGGTAAGCTGACAGATCATCGCCCTCTGCTGTCGCCTGAACGTCGCGATAAAGGTCACGCAGTCGATAGAATAAGGCGGTTAATCGTTCGCCTTCGCTCGCATATGCATCCTTGTTGTGGTCATAGTGGGTAATAATAAGCGTAATGATGCCAAAGCCCACCATTGTCGCTGCGATCCATTTTGCGTTCAATGGCTCCCAGACAAGCGCATAAAGGCCAACGAGAAGGGATACGAGTCCAAGCCCGCCGGGAGCTTTCTGCACGATATCGTGTGTGGCAAAATTCTTTTTTGCGCCATACCCCACGTTATAGCCAGTCTCGGCAATACTCTTCAGGAGCCCATCCTTAGTCATCGCAGTCCTCTTGGTTTGCGCTTATCGGAACATGAATTCGGTCGGTGGCAATGACGACACTGTTCAGAACTGCATAACACTCGACCACGTGGTCGCCCTTGAAATTGGTATGCTCAACGTTTTTTTTGTAACCCTCATCACCAACAATTTGACCACGGATGCAATCGCGGCTTTCAGCCTCTGGTCCTCGGTTAAGTACTTTCCAGAAAAGACCATATGGGCCATCGATGTCCGATGAAACGACTGAGAACGTGAGCTTCTTGCGCGGATTGAGGAATTTGCCGGTACTCAGGATGTCTCGAAGTGATGCTGGGCGATATCCCGCCTGCTCTACCTTACAGTCGATGGAGATATTGCGTCTGATGTCGATGCCGAGGAACACGTCCTCCGCAAATTCTTCCGTATTGCGGAATGTGCGGCCTGCACTCTCCGCGATCGCCGCCTTTGCAACCTTTTGCGCAGCAGGGAATTGTCGACCGTAGACGGCCCGCCATTTGTCGTTTTGGCTGTCCTTGCCTTCCGCATTGATGGCCTTGAGGCACAGATCGTAGGCCTTCCTCGCCTTTCGCTGGAATTGCTTCTTCACCTTCACGCGCTGACCGCTTCCCAACGCCGCGAAGTAGTCCTTTTTTGGCAGTTCCTTGAGATAGGAAAAGAAATCGCGGCTCATGTAATCGTAGTAGAGGTAGCTCTTCTCATCATAATCGGCCGTCGACTGGAGGAATTTATGCGCCAGGGTGTCGATCAAGAGTCCTCCGATTCCTACGCCGTGCTTATTCTTCCACGCGCGAGCCATCTTGCAAAGGCGTCGGAGATTCTTGTTTTTCTGAGCATCAAACTCAGACATTGCCTGAATTTCTTCCTTCGGTTTTGTAATCTTCCACGAACCACCGTTATAAGTGTCAGGATACTTAAAGCTTCCGTCATCTTGCTCGAATACCGGCTGCGCTTCGACGGTGTAGTTCGAGTACACAACCTGAACAACAAGACGATCCACCTTGACGGTTGTCGTGGGATAGCGCGCGCGGATAGCGGCAGCGGCGTCTGTTAGAAGCTTCGACTGGCCGCCGTCTTTGTAGTTGTCCCATTCATCCTTCGGCATGATGTAGAGCATGTCGAGGTCAGATATGCCTTTGATCGCTGTGTGTCGTCCGTAGGAACCGACCTGCAGGGAGTTAGCGGTCTTCGACTCAGCATCCCGGAATTTCTTGTTCAGAGCACAAGTAATTTCGCCATAGCGCTGCGAGATGTTCTCTGCGTTGTCGAGCGCCAAATTGCCAATGAACTTTTTGAATGTATCCGAAATACTCATCTGGCCCCCTGAACGCTGCCGAAAATCGTAGGTGGGATCAAAGAGTGAACGTTGCAAGCGCCCCGCAATTATTTTCTTAAAGGGCGCGGATAAGCCTAGGCGGCTTCTAATCATCAGTGAAGAAGAGCTTTTTCCTCTTTTCTGCGCCCAGAGCGGACCGACCGATTCCGGCCCAGGAGGCGCCAAAATTTACAGTGCGAACGAAGGACTGGTTACGACAGTGACGTGACCCCCAGCTTTCCTCCAGCTGGGATTAGAGCCGAGCCGTCTTTTTGCGCATGAGCGCGGTTGAAGCAATGGGCTGCGTAGCGGAGCCCGTAGGGCGTAGCGAAGCAGGCCATTGCTTATTCAGTTCGGCGGCGAACGCCGCCGGGGTTGCGTAGCCAAGGGCGGAGTGCGGTCTCTCCCGGTTGTAATCTTCAACCCAGGCGGCGATCTCGACCCGGGCATGCGCCAGGCTGAGGAACAATGTCTCGTTAAGCAGCTCGTCGCGCATCCGGCCGTTAAAGCTCTCGCAGAAGCCGTTCTGCATCGGCTTACCCGGCGCGATGTAGTGCCATTCCACGCCCATCTCCCCGCACCATGCCAGCACCGCATTGCTGGTCAGCTCGGTGCCATTATCGCTGACGATCATGCCGGGCTTGCCGCGCTCGGCGATCAGCTCGGCTAGCTCGCGCACGACCCTGCGACCGGAGATCGATGTATCCGGCACCGCTGCCAGGCACTCCCTGGTCACATCGTCGACGATGTTGAGCACCCGGAACCGTCTCCCAGACGCCATCTGATCGTGCACAAAGTCCAAGCTCCAGCGCTGGTTCGGCAGAGCCAGGACCCGAGCCGGTGCCCTGGTCCCGACAGCACGCTTGCGGCTGCGCCGCCGCCTGACCGCCAGCCCTTCCTCACGATAAATACGCTGGGTCTTCTTCCGGTTGATCATCACGCCCTCCCGGCGCAGCAGGATATGCAGACGGCGATAGCCGAACCGGCGACGCTGGTTCGCCAGATCGCGCAGCTTCTCACGCAGTTCGGCATCATCGTCCCGCGTGGAACGGTAACGCACGCTCCCCCGATCGGCACCGATGACACGGCACGCCCGCCGTTCGCTCATCCCGTGACAGGCCTGGAGATGAGCCACAGCTTCCCGCTGCGCGGCGGGCGTCAGAACTTTTTTGCCAGCAGGTCCTTCAGCGCAACGTTGTCCAGCATCGTGTCGGCCAGCAGCCGCTTGAGCTTTGCGTTCTCGCTCTCAAAATCCTTCAGTCGCCGGGCCTCGGACACTTCCAGCCCGCCGTACTTCGACTTCCAGTTGTAGATCGTCGTTTCGGAAACCCCGTATCTCCGGGCCAGGTCAGCGGTCTTGGCGCCCGCCTCAGCCTCCTTCAGCATCCCGATGATCTGTTCCTCGGTAAACCTCGTTCTCTTCATCTCGTCCGTCCTTCTATCAGGGCCAGACTCTAATCGAACTTGGAGGAAAATCAGGGGGTCATGTCAACAGCCAGGCATTTTTTATCACGTCAATGTTGGCGCTCACTGACGGGACTGACGACACTACATTAAATTGACCAAGCCGCCGCACGCTTTTCCCATTTCTCTACAATCATTTGCAAGATAGGATTTTCAGCTTACCGGCGTTGGGCTGAATTTGGCTGCGAGGTGGGCAATGACTAGGTTCTTGAGTTGGCTATTCGGGCGATCAACTAGGCCGTGTTGACAAAAGGGATTCCCAATCACTCCGACTTCTGATTCAAGACTGCTTTTTGAGGAGCAGTCATGGGTCGCGGAGACTTGTCGGATGC
>NVXM01000035.1 GCA_002733865.1 Sphingopyxis sp. | reverse complement strand
TACCGCAAGATCGCCGCCTAAAATCAACCAACCAGATGAAACCAAATACTCGCCTATTTTAAAACGCCATATGTCTCAAATTATCTGACGACGGACAATTACATGTGCTGATAGCCGTATCTGCAGCATCAAGGCTGCTTTGACAATCCACCTAAGTATACGACGGCGGCGAGGATTGGGTCAAGGAACCTTCTATTAATCCGTCATTGATTATGCTGGCCGAACTTGCGGAACTCAGACTTCAAACGGATACGCGCATCGTGTCGCAGGAAATCAGCGAACTTCGACATATCGCGGTTACAGCCACGACGCAGGTGAAGATCAGCCGGGCTCTCAAGGGAACGTCGAGCCCCGGGTGAAATGGATATTCCATTCCCTTTCTGAATCTGCGCCGTTCATTAGCTGCCAGATGCTGAAACCGGTTAATCGACGCACCAATATCGGTACGCTCTGGTTCAAGCTCTCTCGTAAATTGGGACTGGGAATTCCTGCGACTCCCGAGACGGTAAACGGATTGCCACCAGCGGGTTTAGAGCCCGATCCGAAAGTAGTTGAGCAATACCAGGATGTTGTGATTCAGTCCGTCTTTACGAAGAGATGGAGTGAACGATGACATGGACTGGTATTGCCCGGCGTGAGCATAGCCGGGAAGGGTTACGATATCCAAGCGATATGACGGACCGGGAATGGCTACTGACAGCACCGTTTATCCCGTCCGCCAAGAGCGGGGGCCGCCCTCGCACGACCGATATGCGCGAAGTTGTGAATGCGTTGCTCTATATTGCGGCGAGCGGTTGTTCGTGGCGACTGTTGCCAAAATGCTTTGCGCCGGTGTCGACGGTGCGGCGCTATTTCTACGCCTGGCGTGATACGGGTTTGTTTGATGCGATCAACATGGTGCTGGTTATGAACCTGCGCGAAATCGAGGGTCGCGAAGCCTCGCCCAGTGGCGGTGTCATCGACAGCCAGAGCGTCAAAACCACGGAAAGTGGAGGAGTTTGCGGCTATGACGCGGGCAAGAAGGTCAAAGGCCGCAAACGGCATATCGTTACTGACACTTGTGGCTATCTGATCTTCATCCTGGTCCATGCCGCCGATATTCAGGACCGCGACGGGGCCGTCGATGTCCTCAAAGCTATCCGCTATCGCTTCCTATGGCTGCGCCATGTGTTCGCCGATGGCGGCTATGCGGGGGACAAGCTCAGGCGCGCGCTCAAATGCCGCTAGCGCACAAAAGTTGCTATCGCTGTGGCTAGCGGTTTCTCTGGTTCATGGAAACAGCTGGCGCGGACAAAGCTCGCGGCTTTGCCTTCACGTTCAAAACAACTGTTCGTGAATAGATCGCGCGAACCTACGGCTGGACGCAAATAACGAATGTCAATTGACTCTAGCTGCTGGCCGATCGAACTTTCACCGCCTGCCACACGGCCCTGGCATGCAGACATCAGCGCCGCAGCAACGGCGCCGCCATGGACAATATTTCCGCTTTCCCATCCCAAAACGGCCCGATTTCCTGCTGCAATTTGTGGAGAGTCTGGTGCGCCCGATAAACCCAAACTGGTGCTCATTGGTCCGGGCATTGCTTGAGGACTGAAATCACCGATCAAATTATAGTCGGCCGGAGCGCCCCCCGGGAAGCTCCCCAAACGAAACAGGCCTGTTGCTGTTCCGACGATATCTTTGGACGAGTTGGTTACACTGCCTGTTACAGTGGCAGATGTTTTCCCAACCATCACCGCTTCGGCGGTCAACGTCAATTCATCCCCCATCGAAGATCCTGATAAAAGTCCGATCCGCAAATCAAAAGTTGAAATTCCGATTTCAGCCGCAATCAGTCCTTTCAACGATTGGGACAATCCTTGATCGATAAAGCCCATGAGTGCCAGCGGATCAAGGTTTGGATTTCCCGGTGCTTTGGCAATCCGCCTATTGGCTTTCATTCGACTGATCGAACGCCCGCTGCTGCATTCCAGCAACTCCATGCCGAGCGTCAATTGATAGGGGGTTACAAGTCGAACCCGCATTTTCTCACCCGTCTGTCCATCTGGCTTGATTGCGCAGTCATCCATTTAACTTCCAATAAGGCATACTCAAAATTCCTTAGTTAGGCGTAAATTGCAAACAAACGACTCCGTTCGCCGGAGACGCGAAAATTGATGCCCGCAAAACCCGAACGGTGCAAGGTCATCATGATCTTGGGGAATGAGGTCCGATGATTGCTTTTACAATTCTGGCCAACATCCCCTTTGTCATTTGGTCATGTTAAACTAGCAGGGCAACGTTGAGAGGCGTAGGCAGCGTTGCGCGCGTCGCGCATTAGATATTCACCGTTGCGTCGATGCCATATGCGCGCGGTGTGTACATCGGGTGTCTGGGGAGACACTCTCTACCTGCGATTATAGCCTTTCCCGAAGCGCTTCATAGGGCGTTTGGCAAAACCAAAGACTCTTGTCTCGGCTTCGTCGCGCTCGCCTCATTCTTATTTGCGCCTCCTAAGCCGGTACAATCCTATCCCGCGGCTCCTCAGAGGCGCTCCTTAACGGCCTATCCAATCGAAAAACGCCTAAAACTACCCGATCAGGTAGTTGAATACCCCTCATATGCCTGTCTACTTGTTGCAGATAGGAATCGGACACGAAATTCGAAAAAGTCCGATCCATTTATGGACTAGGGATGCATTTGAAAGGTAGAACGGATGGTGAGCCACGCATTGAATAAGTCGCATCTAGATGGCGATGCGGCACTGAACTATGTCGACAAGAAAAAAGCACTATGGATACTCTCCGTTCTTTGGCCAGCAACGCCTCTGGTAGGCCTTTATCTCGTTTCGGAAACGGGCTGGAGCATCTGGTATGGACTGGTTCTGATCCTGTGGTATTTAATTATTCCAGCGCTTGATTTTGTATTTGGTCAGGATTACTCCAATCCGCCCGAAAGCGCGGTAGAAAAACTTGAAAAAAGTACATATTATCGCGTGCTTCTCTACCTTACGGTGCCAATACACTTCGCCGCGCTGATCGGCTGCGCATGGTGGGTTGCCACCCAGGATCTCAGCGCGCTTGAATTTATTGCGCTGGCCCTCTCGTTGGGTGTCGTCAACGGATTGGCACTCAACACCGGCCACGAACTTGGACATAAGAAATCCTCGTTCAGTCGCTGGATGGCAAAGCTTGTGCTTGCCGTTGTCGGCTACGGACACTTCTTCATCGAACATAACAAAGGGCATCACCGCGACGTAGCGACGCCGCTAGATCCCGCAACTTCGCAAATGGGCGAGAATATTTACATTTTCTCGCTGCGCGAAATTCCGGGTGCATTCAAACGCGCTTGGCATCTGGAAAAGGAACGCCTCGCCCGTTGTGGCAGTAGCCCCTGGACTCTCAAAAACGAGATTCTCCAGCCGATGGTCGTCACCGTCCTGCTTTATGGTGCGCTGATCGCCGCATTTGGCACGATCATGCTAGTCTTCCTACCGATTCAAATGGCGTATGGCTGGTGGCAGCTGACGAGCGCGAATTATATCGAGCATTACGGCCTGCTGCGCGAGAAGTTGCCGAATGGCCGGTATGAGCACCAGCAGCCGCGGCACTCGTGGAACGCGAACCATATCATGTCAAACCTGATCCTGTTTCATTTGCAGCGCCATTCGGATCACCATGCGCATCCGACGCGGTCCTATCAGTCGCTGCGTAATTTTGAGGATTTGCCGGCGCTTCCGCTCGGCTATCCAGGGATGTTTTTTCTCGCACTATTCCCAGCTGCATACCGGGCCGTGATGGACAAGCGTACCGTCGCTTGGGCCGGCGGCGATCTGAGTAAAATCCAGATACGCAAGGGCAAACGGGCATATTACGAAAGAAAGTTCGCGGACGCTGCGTAAAACTTTTCGGCGCAGGGTAGAGTCTCTTCCCACACCCACCCTGCGCCGTTCTTCCCAACCGAGTGGCGGTGCAGGTTTGTAGGGTCGAACGCTGTGAAAGCTTTGTGCCCAAGGTCACTGCGGTGTCCCACCGAGCGGTGCAATCCGCACCATGGCTCTCCAGAACAAATTACGAGGTTTATCGATGGCGAAATATCAGTGCCCTGATTGCGGTTATATTTATGACGAGGCCGATGGCGACCCTCATGAAGGTTTCGGACCTGGAACGCCGTGGAGCGAGGTGCCGGAAAGCTGGTCATGTCCCGACTGCGCTGTGCGCGACAAGATCGATTTTACTCCGATTGATGGAGGATCGCAGGCCGCCGAAGTTGGCGCAAGCACGCCCATCACCCCAGATGGTTCCACGACGACCAGCGCCGCTCCAGGGGCCCCATTTCGAAAGTGGGTCTGCATCACCTGCGGGCATATCTATGACGAGGCAACAGGCGATCAGCACGAGGGATTTGCGGTGGGAACTCGGTTCGAAGAAATACCAGACGACTGGTGCTGTCCCGATTGCGGAGCATCCAAGGGCGATTATGTCCTTGTGCGCGATTAAATGACGACAATTCAGATGAAAGCTTAATTTAATGGGAATTGCCGAAATTCTGAAACCAGCTGGATCTCCGGGCAATGCGATTAGAGAATATGACAACCTTTTAGCACAAATGAAGGCTACCCAGCTGGCGCATCGGACACAGTATAATCGAAATGCGCGGCTTGATGATCTTGAAAGGTTGCGTAAGGCTATGCTTGCGCACGAAACGCAGATCACTGAGGCCTGCGAACGTGATTTCCGCAAGCCTGCATCGGAAGTCAAGCTGACCGAAATATTCCCGGTCCTGCAAGAAATACGGCACGCGAAACGACATCTCAGGCAGTGGATGAAACCCCGTCGCGCGTCGTTGACATTGAGCATGGTCGGCACGCGGGCGCGGGTTCGCCCGGAAGCCAAGGGTGTGTGCCTCATTATCGCGCCCTGGAATTACCCGGTCAATCTTTCGCTAGCCCCTTTGGTTTCAGCGATCGCGGCCGGAAACAGCGTCGTGATCAAGCCCTCAGAACTGACACCGCACACGTCGGGCGTAATCGCCGACATCGTGCGCGAGGTCTTTTCACCATTGCATGTAGCTGTCGTCCAGGGCGGAATTGAAACCTCCCAGAGCCTTTTAGAGCAGCCGTTCGATCATATCTTCTTCACCGGTAGTCCGGCAGTTGGCAAGGTTGTGATGGCAGCAGCAGCGCGCAATCTTTCTTCGGTAACGCTTGAATTGGGTGGGAAGTCGCCGACCATTGTCGGCCCCGGGGCGAATATGCGCAAGGCGGTACAGAGTATCGTTTGGGGTAAATTCGCAAACAACGGGCAGACCTGCATCGCGCCCGACCATGTTTATGTTCATAGCAGTATTGCCCAAGAATTCGAGCACGCTGTCATCACAGAAATCTGCAGGGTCTACGGGAACGACAATCGTAATCTGAAGGCTAACCCCGACTATTGCCGGATCGTCAACGCCCGCCATTTCAAGCGGCTGCACGCCCTCGTAAAGGATGCACGCACGAAGGGCGGGGAGATCGCTTTCGGCGGCGAATTCGACTCGAGTGAAAACTACATTTCACCGACCGTGTTGAGAGGCATGAACCCTGACATGGACATCGCCGAAAAGGAATTGTTTGGACCCCTGCTCCCGCTCATTCCGTTCGATAATCTGGATGACGTCATTGCAAGGATCAATTCGCAGCCGAAACCTCTGGCACTCTATATCTTCGAGAAGGACCGGGGATTAATCGACCGCGTGATCGCGAACACCTCGACTGGCGGGATTGGAATCAATGTCACGGTCGCCCAATTTCTCCATCCAAACCTCCCTTTCGGCGGAGTGAACAATTCCGGGATAGGGGCCGCGCACGGCGAGTATGGCTTTCGTTCATTCTCACATGAGCGGGCCATCCTGGAAGATCGGTTTTCAATCCTTTCTTGGCTCTATCCTCCCTACACGCCGCGCGTACGCCGTTTGATCGACCTCGTAGTCCGGGTGCTGGGCTGATGCGTACATTCTGCAAGGAACAAGCGAACCATGTATGACTACATAATAATCGGGGCCGGTTCGGCCGGTTGCGTCCTCGCCAACCGATTGTCCGCCGATGGCAAGAAACGGGTGGCTCTGCTAGAGGCTGGCCCAAGGGACAAAAGCCCGCTGATCCACATGCCGATTGGAATCGCGCTTCTCGCCAACAACAAAAAACTCAACTGGGCTTTCGAAACCGAGCCGCAGGATCATCTTAATAAGCGGCGCTTGTTCTGGCCCAGAGGAAAGACACTTGGTGGCTCGTCCTCGATCAATGCGATGATCTATATTCGCGGTCATCCAGACGATTATCAATATTGGCAGGAAGCGGCAGGATCGGCTTTGTGGGGGTGGGACCGTGCGAGCGAACTTTTCCGGCGCATGGAGGACAACGAACGTCACCCGGCTGGAGGTTTTCACGGACAGGGCGGTGAATTGAGCGTCGGCGATTTGCGCACGGTAAACCCGCTCAGCGATGATTTCGTCGAAGCGGGGCGGGAACTCCAGTTCCCGGTCAATCCGGATTTCAACGCGGACAGCCAAGAAGGCCTCGGATATTACCAAGTGACACAGCGCAACGGTCGGCGATGGAGTTCAGCGCAGGCCTTTTTGCGCCAGGTCGAGGAGCGGGCGAACTTGGACATTATTACCGATGCGCGCGCCGAGCGCGTGTTGATGAATGGCAAATCGACCGTTGGCGTCGCTTACCGCCAGGCGCGCGAGTCGAAAAAGTTGAAGCTCAAACCGGGTGGTGAAGTCCTACTGTCTGGTGGCACCGTGAATTCTCCACAATTGCTGATGCTGTCGGGGATCGGGGATAGTGCTGTGTTGCGCCATAATGGCATTCCGATCGTACACGATTTACCCGAGGTCGGTCAGAACATGGCTGATCACCTCGACGTCACCATCATGAACGCAGCAAATTCGCGCAAGCCGATCGGGGTGGCAGCCAGCTTCATACCAAGAGCCCTCGGGGGGCTGTGGTCGTATATTTTTTCACGGCGGGGCTTTCTTACCAGCAACGTTGCGGAAGCAGGTGGTTTTGTCCAGTCTTCGCCTGACCGAGATCGGCCTAATGTTCAGTTCCACTTTCTGCCTACTTATCTCAAAGATCACGGGCGAAAAGTTGCCTTCGGATATGGTTACACGCTTCATATCTGCGATCTGCTGCCGAAAAGCCGCGGTTACATTTCCTTGAAATCATCTGATCCAATGGCCGACCCGCTGATCCAGCCTGGATACCTAGCCGATCCTGATGATCTCAAGACAATAATCGCGGCATTCAAGATCGGTCGGCGCATTCTGGATGCGCCGGCGATGGCCGCTCATAGTGCTGCTGAGGTGCATCCCGGGCCGTCGGTCCAGACAGACGATGAAATTGCCGCGTTTATCCGCGACACTGCCGAAACAATTTACCATCCCACGGGCACCTGCCGAATGGGTGCGGATGCGGAGTCCGTAGTCGACGCCTCGCTTCGTGTCCGGGGTATCTCAGGCCTCCGGGTCGTGGACGCCTCGATCATGCCCAGCCTCGTGGCCGGTAATACCAATGCGCCGACCATGATGATTGCAGAGAACGCCGCCGACATGATTTTGGGCAAGGTCGGTACGTTGGACGCAAATGCTGCCTGAGGCCGCTCGGTCTCAAGAAAACTCCGGCGGTGCCCGGAGAAATTAGTGAAGCTGGGCCTGGCCCGGACAAGATAACTGTATCTGGGAGAGAAGAAATGAATCCATTCAATGTAAAATTCCCGACATCCTGTTGTGTTCTGGGTCTGGCTCTCATGTGGGGGAGTGCGGCTTCAGCCCAAGATGGCGGCATGTATAAACGCGGGGATTTCGTAGTCGCTGTTTCCGCGTCAGAGGTTTTGACCAGTGAGCAGTTGGACGAGGTTTCGGTTGGCGGGGGTGACCTGCCGGGAGCAGGCGTCACCATCAATAATGACGAAACGGTCACTTTCGACCTATCCTATTTTCTGTCTGACCGGATTGCGGTGAATCTGTTCGGCGGTATCCCTGCTAGCGCGAGGCTGCAAGGAACCGGCTCTATCGGAGGTCTTGCGCTCGGCTCGACTGATTATGGACCTGCGGTGTTGTCGCTTCAATATCATCAGCCGATCGGGAGTAACGTCTCTCTTTATGCAGGGGGAGGCGTAGCGCGCCTGCTATTCCTAAACGAGAAAGACGGCGCAATTGCCGAATTCGATGTGCGCGACACTTGGGCTCCCGCGCTGCAGGTCGGAACGCGTGTAGCTCTGAATTCGAGCCTATTGCTCAACCTCGATACCCGCTATATTCCTTTCAATGGAAATATCAGCGGTAATCTTGGCCCCGCGCGAGTCAAGGCCAAGGTCGGCGTGGACCCAATTGTCGTCAATATTGGCCTTGCCTATCGCTTCTGACGACACTCCTGATCCGCATTCCCGGTACGGCAAATTCAATTGCCGGGACAGATAAGCAGCGGTCGGTGCCGCCGAAGTTAAGAGGAATCATTATGATGACAGCGGGTGGGGTCGACGGGAAAACGCCGCTCGGGCAAGAAGGGCTCGACCCCACCTTGCAGTTATACAACAGACGCATGGCCCAGCGCAGGCACGTTTTTGCTCAGTCTGCCATCCGGCGCGAGCGCCTCTCGCATGAGGCCCATCAAGGTGCGAAGGCGCTCGTCTACTGCGCACCCAGCGGCTTTGGGAAATCGACGCAGTTGGCGATCATGGCAGAAGATGCAGGTTCCGGGAACGCAGCTTACCTTAGCCTCGCTGAGTTCGAAACTGCGGAGGGCAGCGATGGTTCGTGTGTAGAACGTGTGATGCAGGCCATCCTCGATCAGTTGTCGGGACCGGATGCGCCGCAAACAAAGGGCGTGCACGAGGGAGAGGCTGTACTGTTCGCCCGGCTTTGGAAAACCGAGCAGCCAATCTTGTTGTGTTTCGACGAATTTATACCGGCTTTTGCTGACTTGGCGGAGCGGATTATCTGCGAGACGCCTTCCAGCGTCAAACTTGCCTTCGCCCCCATTGGCGTGGAGTTTTTGTCACGGCTCGCTCTTTTGCCCGGGGTCGTAAGAATGCGGTCGGAAAGCTTAGCATTCAACGAAGCCGAGATAGATGAACTTGCCCTTCTATCGGGGGCGCCATGGTCCACTGAACGCGCTTTGGAACTGACTGGCGGCTGGCCCGCATTGCTGCGTTTCGCTGTCGACCGAGCCGAGCCATTATCTTCGCCCATACAGTGGCCAGAAGTGCAGAACTTCTTGCATAACGACGTGTTTGCCAAATTGACCGTCGAAGAACGGGAAGTTCTGCGTAACGCCTCAATCTTGCAAACGGTTACACCGGAAAGCTATCGCTATGTTTTTAAAGCGAATTCGGACCTAGAACATTGGCTCAAGCGCCTGAGCGCTGTCCATGGTGTGCTGGTTGCAGGGCTGGCGAATGATGGGGAGAAGTTAGTAATGCTCCCGGTGCTCCGCGATTTTCTGCGCGAGGAGTTGCGCGTACTCATGCCAGACCGAATTTCCTATTTGTTGAAGCGCATCGCCTACTGGCATTGGCGACAAGGCGAATACCGCGAGACGATAACTGCTGCTTTGGATGCCCACGACCATCGCTGGGCGCACCGGGTAAGCGCAGGCGTGCTTATCGATATTGCATTACGACAGGGAGAAATTGCGGGTCTACGAGAATGGTTCGCTTCGGTTCCTCGTGACCAGTTGAATCGCCTGCCAGCCTTGGCATTCGGCTATGCCTGGACGATGTATTTCAGCCAGCAGGCGCAGGTGGCAGACGAAGTGCTCGAAGGCATGGCCGCAACTGAATACGCCGGCCAGAACCTCTACGGCCAACCCAGGGGTTGGCCCGAACTCGTATTCGCTATTGGCAAGGCGACACATGATGAATTGGATGAAAGCACCAGACTATGCCACCAATGGATCGATAGTTTTGGAGAGGATAACGAGGTTGGCGCAGGCGCGGCTTATACCTGCTTAGCATTTATCGCTGCGAGCGAGCGGCAATTCGAAGATCTGTCGAAGCTTTCTCGGAAGGCTTTCTCAATCAATCGATACGCGCGTCAGCGTTACGCTTCGGGTTGGCTTTCGGCCACCAACGTGCTCGCGGCGATGCGGAGCGGCGAGATGCTACGGGCTCGTACACTCGTAAAACAATCGCGCGAGAGCTCTGATATCGCTGTTGAACGTTCGCCTTTCGCGTCAAATCTCCTGCAGGCGTTCGAATATCAACTTTGCGAGGAGATCAAAGAAGGTGTCATGCCAGAGGGGCTCGAACACGACGCCATTAATTTCGCAATGGAATATGGGGTGGTGGATGTGCTCGCCGGAGTGACCCAGGCTGCGGCAAGGCGGATGGCGTTGAAGGGACTAACAACTGAGGCATTTGCCCTGATGGAAAAGGTCCGCGCCACGGCTCACCGCCGCCAATTGCCCCGCTTACGTTATCTGGCGGAAATCAATCTCGCCGAATTTCACTTGCTGGAGGACGGAGCGGACGCAGACGTTAATCTGCCCAAGCCCAACGCTGCGATCCTTTCGGCCAACCAGCTCCAGGCGTTGGATGCGCGCCTCGCCCGTGTGCGAGCGCTCATCGAGATCGGCAAGTCGCGTTTCGGGCTTGCTGAACAGCACGCCCGTCTCGCGTTGCGCGAGGCGGGCACAATGGGCGACTTGCGTGCGGCGGCCGCCGCCCAATATTGTCTCGCTACGGCGCTTGTCCTGCTGGGTTCGACTAGGGACGCGGAACGTGCTTTTCGCGAAGCGGAAGAACTCGTAGCACTGAATGGCTGCCGCACGACACGTGAGTGGATGATGGCACTGCTCCTTCGCATCGTGCCAGAAACGATACAGTTCTTCGATACAATCGGGCGTAAGGGCGAAGCGCTTCATTCGATGGAGCCGAGCGTCGGCTCCTCAGATAAGGGCCTCGTGCCGGTTCTGGCAGGGCGGCTTACCCGCAAGCAATATCTTGTCCTCCAATATATTGCCCGGGGCATGACGAACAAGGAAATCGCAGCACAACTCTCGATCAGCGAAAGCGGCGCGAAATGGCATGTCAAGCGGCTGTTCGAACGCTTCGGTGTCTCTAAGCGGAGTCAGTTGGTCGCCACCGCGCAGGCAAAAAACTTACTATAGGTACAAGGAAAATACTTCATGCAATCAATTAAGAGAATTGTAATCATTGGGAGCGGGACTGCTGGGATCAATCTAGCGCTAAATCTGCGCCAGAACGGTTTCGCAGGGAATGTCACGGTATTTGGTACCGAGCATCACGATCCCTATCAACGTCCGCCGCTTTCGAAGAACTGGTTGCTATCCGATAACGATCCCAGCCCCATTCCGTTGCGTCCAGCGAGCGCTCTTGAGGAAAATGAAATCGTGCTCAGGCTGGGCCAGGAGGTTGCCCTGATCGACCGCAAACGTGCTGTGATTGTGACCGAAACTGGCGAGGAAATTCCTTATGATAGGTTAGTATTCGCCACGGGTGCCGCGCCGCGTCGGCTCGACGTGCCGGGGGCGGATCTGAAAGGTGTTTTCTATTTGCGCAGCCTGGATGATGCTGCGGCGCTGCGGCGCGCGATGCGCGATAATTTGTCGGCCGAAGCGGTCGTTGTAGGCGCTGGGGTGATTGGCCTTGAAGTCGCCTCGGCATTTACCACCCTTAATAGACCCGTGACGGTGGTCGAGGCGGGTGCACGCGTCCTTGCTCGGGTCGCATCGGTTTCGGTCGCGGCGCAAGTGACGCAACGACTGGAAAAGGCGGGCATACACTTCCTGTTTGAAAAGGCGGTCGCCCGGATCGAAGGCGAGTCCGGTTCGGTAAAAGCTTTGGAGCTAGCCGATGGAACTCGATTGCCCGCCCAGCTGGTTATCATTGGAATTGGAGCGGTGCCACAGGAAAGCCTTGCACTCAAGGCTGGACTTACGTGCGATGACGGTATACTGGTGGATGAGGAAATGCGCACGTCGGATGAGCACATTTATGCAATTGGTGATTGCGCGCGGGGGCCGAATGAATTCGCGCGAGGCAAAGTCCGGATCGAGACGATCCATAACGCTATGCATCAGGCGAAATTGGCGGCCGCCAGCCTGTGTGATAAACCCGCTCCCGCTCCGGCCGTGCCGCGTTTTTGGTCCGACCTTGCTGGCATGAAGCTTCAGGGTCTCGGCATTCGCTCCGATTCGGAAGTGATCGAGGAGCAACATGGGGAGAGCGAGGATGCCGGCGAATATCATCATTTCGAGAACGGCCAACTCGTCGCGACCGAAACAATCAATCTCCCAATGCGGCAGAACGAGTTCGCCTCGCTTATCGTATCCCGAGCTCGTACTGACACCGAATAGTCTGTGAGTTGTTCCCCGTCAGCACTTATGTCACCAAATTGATGTTGTGATTTAAGGAGTGTTTTGGTTTCATCGTAGTGACGAAGGAACGAAGCTCACGGCAAATCAAACTTCATTTCGAACGATGTTGGATGATGATCTGAAAGAACGAGCAACAAAAATGTTGGGGCAAGATAAAATGTCGAAAGAGGCCATATCGGAAGCATTGGGCTATACCGACCGGACCAGTTTTAGCCGTGCGTGCAGACGGTGGTTCGACATTTGAGGGCCACCTCGAAAACCAGGCCCTTCCCTTGGGGATTAAAATCCGGTTCAAGGATGCTGAGGCAGCGAGGGAACTTGGATCATGGGCCAGCTGGGATTTTTTGATTTGCAGCAGCGGCATTAAGGTCTGGACGCAAAGTCTGATCCTTTGGTGGCGATATTGGCAGCGGTGCCGTTTGAGCTGTTCCGCGTGAAGCTGAAGGCGGCGCTGGTGAAAAGCGGTCTACCCAAAACGGCGGATGATCGCAAGAATGCGGCGGGCCGCAAGCCTTGGGATGAAGTGCTGATCTTCAAGGCCTTGGTGTTGCAGGCGCTCTACAATTTGTCGGACGATGCGATGGAATATCAGCTGCGGGACCGGCTCTCCTTCATACGGTTTGTTGGCCTTGGCCTTGAGGACGCGGTGCCCAATGCCAAGACGCTATGGCTGTACCGCAAGGCGCTGGTCAAAGCGGGAGCGATTGAAGGCCTGTTCCATCAGTTTGACAGCACGCGTCACTGCTGTGAATGGCAGCGTGCTCAAAACATGTTATAGCAACTGTATCGTTCACGCTGTTTGCTCCATCCCGTTTATTTGTGAGCGACACAACGCGTTTAGTATCCGACGGAAAAAAATTTGTGGAATTCCGAAAGCTCTAGCTTGTAGCGTCGAGCGATGTCTTTGAGGTGATCCATCCGTTAATATCGCTTTCTAGCCACCTGACGCTGTAACCGCCTATTGAATGAGGCCTAGGAAATTTCCCATCGTCCATCCAGCGATAGATGGTTGATCGTCCTAGTCCGACACGGTGCTGGACTTCTTTCAGACGGAGCAAACGTGCCGCAGGCGGATCTGGCAGTTTATTTGGCTCAATATCAAGCATATCCGCCTCCATGTGCGCGATCGAAGCCATCGCCCAGAAGCGTATCCTTCCGGGCGAGGTCGTCCATGTGCTCAGCGAGCAGTCGCGCGACGCGTTGAGCAGTCCCCTTCGCCCAATGCGGTTTGACACCGTGGAGGTGATCACCAAGCTGGGTTTCTAGGACATCTGGCAAATGGCGAACCAGTTCTTCAAAAAACAAGGCTAGGTCCGTTTGCATCCAGCGTGATGCCTTGTCCTGATCTGAAGCCAGATAAAGAAGCAAATGGGCATGCGGCGATGCGCCGCTACCATATAATATACGCAAGGCTTCACTTACGGTAGCTTCGCGCTTGCCTGCCAGAATACGGCGCATCGTGCCCCGGTCTATTTGAGCCTCGCTAGCAATGCGCACTTGAGAACGGCCTGATGTCGATGCTGCCTGATTGAGCAGCTTAGATACACCGGCCTTAATATGCGCTTCGGAAATTCCATTGGTTTCGGTCATGTTATTCATCCTGTCTTTAAGAGAACGAATCACCTTATATCTTGAAGGCGCACCTGTAGGAAAACAAAAAGAACATAAATAGAACAAATAGGAAATTACGAATCAACTGATCCGGGTTTCCTGTTCTGTTAAAAACAGCTTCTGTTTAAATGAGAACAACTGCTGTGCTGGCCTGAACAGTTCCGGGCAGATTAGCGCAATCGCTGTTCGGCTATGCCCATTTTCCTTCCAAATTGTCGCTTTTAGCTTGGGATACATCCAATTTGGCATTTCCTGTTTTCCTACAGGCGGGTCACTGACGCACATAGAACATACAGCGAACATATGCTGTTTCATGTTTCTCAAGCGAAAGTGATTTTCCATGATCAATACTACCCAAACAAACCGCCGCGCATCCGATTACCTCATTCCAGCAGCTATAGCGCTTCTCTGTGCAACGGCTGCCTATGCAGGCGCGGACAATACCTTTGATCCAGCGCTGGCAAAATTTACTGACTTTCTAGAAGGTTCTGGCGGTAAGATCATTACCGTTCTTAGCCTGGCAGCCGGTCTCATTGGATTAGCGTCTGGGCGTTTTTCCCTCGGGCAAATTGCTGTGCCGGTAGGCGTCGGCATCGGCGTCGGGACAGGCGTTCCCATCGTCACCTCTGTTGTCACGGCAGTCATTTAACGACTGCGACGGGCAAGGAGGGCGGCACAAATGGCTGACAGATATCTTTTACCCCGGCGGCTTGATGATCCCGAACTCATCGGATTTTGGACGATCGACGAGTTTCTTGGCCTGATCATCCCGTTCGCCTGGGGCATATTAGCGCAGCATATTTTTGTAGGAATTGCTTTAGCATTTGTCGCCTGGTTTGCCCTTCGAAAAGCAAAATCCGGCGGTGCGAGCGCGCAGCTCCTCCATGCTGTCTACTGGTATCTACCCGGATCGTTTCTGGGATTGAAAGCCACGCCGCCCTCCCACTGCCGACTTCTGGCCGGTTGAAGGAGGAGTAGATGGAAGCTCAAATAGCACATCAATCAGCGCAGCGCCTGCTCCGGCAGCGCAACTGGCTAGCCCTCTTAGCTGCGGGACTAGCAGTGACAAGTCTGGTCGCCATTGCAGCTGGATCAATGCAGCCGCGTGAAATCGTGCTGGTACCTGTAACCGGACAATCGCTGACTTTATCGAGCGCAGGCGTGTCCCGTGAATATTTGGAGCTCGTCACCCGCGATACCGCTCTCATGCTGCTCAACCGCAGCCCCGAAGGGCTTGATTACTGGATGGAGCAGATTCTCAAACTAGCCGATCCCAGCGCCCATGGGCGCCTCAAATCAGAATTGGTCAAAATCGTTTCCGAGCAGCGCGGCTCCGATATTGCCCAGGCATTTGTCATCCGTTCGCTTGTCATCGACCCAAAAGAACTCAAGTCTGAAGTGACCGGAACGCTCAAGACGTTTGTCGGCGCGCAGGTGATCGCTAGCGAGGAGCGTAAATTTGTCTTTAGCTGGACATATTCCGGCCTTCGGCTTGCGCTGACCGGTTTTGCGCAGGTCCCAACCGATGCCGACAAAAAGATCAATCAACAGCCCAATCAAAAGGATGCCTCATGATCAGTATGTTTTCATTCGCGCCCGCCTGTCTGTTCGGCAGCGGCATGGCGAGCATTAGCTGGGGAGCGACCAGACACCCGGACACCGGGCTCAAAACGCTCGGAGCAGCGCTTCTTGTCGCCGCCACCTCTCTCGCCGCTACCCCTGCACTGGCTGACCAGTTTGTCGAAGCGGCGGACAATGCGAAGATAGACTGCACATTATCGCGTGATGAACTCACCCGCATAGCGCTAGTTGGCGATGAATTTTCCAGCGTCTCCAAAATTGCTTCTGGCTACCCTTATAATGATTTTGGCGTAACGCACGAACCGGTGCGCGGCGATATTTATATTTCCGTGCCGCCGAGCTTTGCCGCAAACTCTCTAAGCTTCTTCGCCACCAGCAAACAGGGTTTTGTTTATAAATTCGTATGTCACACCGCTCCTGTCGAAGCGCATCAGCTTTTTGTTACCAATCCCGCGCTAGCCAAACCCGAGGCCGAGACATGGGAAAACGAGAGAAGCGAAGACCAGACCATCATCGCTTTGATAAAGGCCATGGCGGAGAGCGCTACGCCCCCCGGTTACAGCGTGTATCAGCGCATGATGCGCCCGGTTCGAACGGGCGATATCGAAGTACAGCTTATTACGGAATATCGCGGCGCTGGCTTTAACGCTCAGCAGTTTATTCTTACCAATCGCGGAAAAACAGAAATCAAGCTCAATGAAGCCGAACTCGCCCCCAAATCCGCGCGCGCCATTTCCATAACCCAAAACACACTTAAAGGCGGAACCAGCACATCGGCATATGTGGTCACCGCGACGCGGGGGGCCGTCCAATGAACGAAAACAAAACAAAAGCCCCTGTTCAAAATACCGATGAAAAGCAGGGTAAGGCACGCACGGGTCTCAACAAGCAGATCGCGCGGCGGCAAAATATGCTGCTTGCCGGTATCGGCAGTCTCGCTTTGATCGCAGGTGCCTGGTTTCTATTTGCCGGTGACGGCGATGATGCAGCTCAAGACGATAACGGCATAGTTACAATTGACGCTGGCAGTCTGGTTAACCGCAATCTCTCCCAGCGCGAGTTTGTCGCGGCTTATGAAAACAGGCTCAATAAACTCACGCAGGATCAAAAGGCGCTCAAGGAAGCGCAGCTCCCAACCGAAAAAATTGAAGAACAAATAGAAGCTCTTCGACTTGAAAACAGCGAAATGCGCGCCAACGGGCAAGCAGCCATCGATGCGATTTCAGCAGAAAACGCGGGTCTAAAAACACAGCTGGAAGAAAAAGCCGCGACACCGCCTCCCGTGGCACCGCCGACCTATGGTCCGCAAGGCGGAGATTTTAACCGTCAATCTGCGTCGCTTGGCTCACCAAATGGCACAGAAATTTCACCCGATGGTTCTCCATCCGGCGCAGTAAAAATTCTCAACTTCGGCAGCGCAACACCAGGATCAAAATCTCCCAAAAAACGCACGTCTGAAATTTCACCGCTGCTGGTGGAAGACAGCCCGGAATATCTGCCGCCCAACAGCTACGCACCGGCAAAAGTCATCGTCGGCGTTGATGCCTCGGTGGGCGTTGCCAGTCAGAGCGATCCGCTTCCGGTAGTATTGCGTATTACCGGCCCTGCCCGTTCGGTGGTCAAAAATGGCAAGTTGCTCACCACCAATATCACTGGATGCATTGTGAACGGCGCGGCGCGCGGCGATCTCTCAAGCGAAAAAGTCTACGTAAAGCTGGCGCGTATGACCTGCGATCAGCCCGGCGGGCGTGTCGCGGTCAGCGAGGTTAAAGGCTTTATCAGCTTTGCCGGTAAATCCGGCGTGCGCGGACGCGTTGTCAGCCGCGAAGGCAGTCTTGTCAGTCAGGCTTTGCTTGCCGGAATTGTTGGCGGGTTTGGGCGCGGCTTTTCGGCCAATGCCAACGGTATATTTTCCGGTCAGATTGGCGCGAACGGGAAACGCGATAGCCTATCGGGCGCGGACATATTGACCGGCGGTCTTGGCCAGGGCGCTGGCGATGCCGCCGATACTGTCTCCAAATATCTCATCGAACGAGCCGAACAATATCAACCTGTCGTCGAGATGCCGACAGGCATCGATGTCGAGATCGTCTTTCTCGACGGCGTCCATGTAAGGAGTGAACAAAAGTGAATTTTTCCAATTTCAAAACCGAGGGTCGGACCTTCAAGTCACGGGCGGCCGCCATTGCGCTTGCAGTCGCAAGCGGCGGGGTCGTCACAGGCCTTGTTGCTGCCAGCTTCATCTCGGTTCCAGCTAATGCCGCAGCGGTACTTCAGGATGTGCGAACCGCAATTGAGCTACGCCTCCCCAGAACACCCATTACCAGCCTCACCTGCAAGGGCTTTGGCGGTTTGTGCGAGGTCGTATCGGAAAAGACATTATTCTACATTGATGAACGCGCGCGCTATCTATTTGTCGGGCGTCTATACGATATGGAAAGCCGGGCGGACCTGACGGCAGCCAAACTGCTGGAGCTTAATCCGGAACTGCTGGTCGCTGGAACAGCAGGCGCAAATAGCAGCGCGCCAACTGCTGCAAAACAGCCCGCCAAAGAACGCGCTTCCAAAATTCCCATTGCGGATCTGGTGCCATCGGGGGCGATCCATTGGGGTGCTAAATCCGGCCCCAAGCTCATAGTCTTTTCCGATTTTCATTGCAGCTATTGCAAGCGGCTGACGGCCGAACTTAAAAAAGCACGCGTGCGCGTCGAAGAGCGGCCAATTTCGATTCTAGGCGAAACGAGCCGGAAACTAGCTGAAGCGGTGATTTGTTCGCGTGATCCTGCAAAGGCGCTGCATCAAGCCTATTCTGGAGAGACTCTAAAGCCACAAAAACCCTGCGACACCTCGGGTCTTGATGCCAATGAGGCCTTTGCACGCAGCCACGGTTTTTCTGGGACACCGGTCATGGTGCGTGCAAGCGACGGCGCGGTGCTCGAAGGGTATCGCGGCGCTGCTGAAATCCGCGCGTTCCTTGGCTCAAATGCAAAAGGTGCAAAATGACGGGCGCGCGCATTCCATTGGGCTTCTTAGCGCTTTCATGCGTCTCACTGTCATCCTGCGCTAGTCTGGGCAGCAATATTAGCGGCAGTTTTGATTGCAAGGCACCGGGCGGTAGCTGCGCACCAACATCGCAAATTGATGCAGCGGCGAATGCGGCAATTCTTGAGCAATCTCCATCAAGTGGCAGGCGAGGTCTGATATCGGCGGCGCAAACCGTGCGGACCGGCGAGCGTGTGCTCAAGATTGTCTTTCCCGGATTTGTCGATGCGTCGGGCAATTTGCATGAAGCCCGCAGCGTGCATGTAGTTGCGCGGTCTCCTGACTGGGCTGCCACATTGACCGGGCAAGACACAAATATCGCTCGGCAAATGGCGCGCGATATAGCAGATCAAGCCAAGCAAGCATCCAAAGACAATTCCGGCGACGCTCTTAGCGCAAACGATAACGCCAGCGAAACGCCGTCAGAATCGATTGAAGCCGCTGACCCATTTCTCAAAAGTTCATATAATTTGCCCTCGCGTGGTTCGTACCCCTTGACCGTGCGAGAGGCAATTGCCGGTGCAAACATGCCGGCAATCGAGGGGTTCGATGGGCTCCCTCCCCCAGCAAGTCGAACCCCTCACCCTGCTTTGGAGGCATTCCCCAAGGTTGGTCTGCCAAGCATCGAAGCCATCGAAGCTGCCAAGATAGGCGGGAGCAACAGATTGTCCAGCGAGGAGAAGGGACGATGAACTTCTCCATACAATCTGCGCGCGCCAAGCTGCTTTCGGGTCTCTTTGGTGATCACCAAACCGCTGATCATGCAAAGCCAAGCATCGCGCTCGATATGCTGTCAGACTGGCTGCCATACCGGGTTTTTGATACCGGACCGCGGCTGTATCGCAACGCGCGCTCCAAAGGATTTATATTGTCCGCCGCGCCGCTGATCGGCGCGGATGAACGTACCGGCGAAATTCTAGGACAGTTTTTTTCCGAAGGCATGCCCGAAGGCGCGTGTCTGCAGATATTACATTTTGCCAGCCCGCGCATTGGCCGGGTCGTCGCCCCCTGGTTTGCCAAACGTTATGCGCAGGGCGGCGTATATGAGGCAATGGCGCGCCATAGATCAAAAAGGCTTTATGATCTGGTCTGGGAAAGCGGGTCTGCCCATGCGCCGTTTCATGCCCGCTGCCATAATCTGGTTATCTCTCTGGGCGTTCCAGACACCGCAAATGTTGACGACAATGAACTCGCGCAGTGCCGCGAGGGACTGATCGGCGTGCTGACCTCGCTTGGCATTGATGCAAATGAAATGGAACCGCAGGAACTTATCGCGCTCGTTGATGATCTGACCTCTCCTACGACGGCACCGCAAGAAGACCGCACCGAATATAATCCGCTCGACGACATTGCCAGCCAAGCTATCCGCCGTGATATTGAACTCGAAGTTGAAGATGACCGGATGATCCTGCGCACCGAACGGTTCCGGGAAATCGGGCGCAGCGCTGATGGCACGCCGGAGATCGGCGCTATTTATCCCGATGCCTTTGACATCCGGCATTTTGGTGTTCGGCAAATGCCCGAACGATGGGCGCCGTGGGAATGCGCGCGGCTAATCGGCGACATGTTCACCGACAAATTGCGCTTCCCCTGCCCGGCTGCGACCATGCTTTGTCTGGTTTATCCCGACCGCGAGGGCGCTTCGGCAAAAGCCGGTTTCAAGTTTATGCGCACAACCAGCCTCAGCCAATCCAAAAGCGCGCGGTTTCTGCCCAAGCTCGCCCAGCAATCTGCCGAATGGAGCCATGTCCAGGCAGAATTGCAGGCTGGCAAAAGACTGGTACAATTGTTTTACGGCGTAACCAGCTATTCGCCACTCGGCCTCGGCGATGCACATGAACGCTCGATCAAGGCTATCTACAAGGCTGCTGGTTGGGATTTGGCCGATGAGCGCTTTCTCCAGCTCCACGGGCTGATCGCGGCCATGCCCATGACGCTGGCGGATGGTCTTGCCCATGATCTCAAACGTTTAAAGCGCCTCAAAACCATGCTGTCGACCAGCGCGGCCCATATTGCGCCATTGCAGGGCGAGTTTCTGGGCGGGCCATTGCCACATCTGCTGCTGGTCGGCAGGCGCGGGCAGCCATTTTACTGGTCGCCATTTGAAAATGACGCCGGCAATCATAATGTCGCGATCTGCGGAAAATCCGGTTCCGGAAAATCGGTGCTGCTCCAGGAAATGTGCGCGAGCCTGCGCGGTGCGGGCGCGAAAGTTGTTGTGATTGACGACGGGCGCTCGTTCGAACATTCGGTTAAATTACAGGGCGGTCGTTTTGTAGAGTTTACGCTCAAATCCGGTTTCTCGCTCAATCCATTCTCGATGATTGACGATGTGCGCGCTGCCGAAGACGATGATTATAAACTCGACTGCATCGCGATGATCAAAGCGATTGTCGGCCAAATGGCGCGGCACAGCGACCGGCTTACCGATACCGAACGCGGTCTGATCGATCAGGCAGTCACTACAGTTTGGGAAGCGCTTGGCAGCGGCGGAACCATCAATGACGTAGCAGCGGCGTTCGCAGCCATTTCCAATCCTGTCGCGGATGATCTGGGAGTTGCCATCGGTCCCTATATGAGCGGCGGTAGCTATGGCGGCTTTTTCGAAGGCCAAGCCAGTATCGCACTCGATGATGATTTTACCGTATTTGAAATGTCTGATCTGGCAACGCGCGAAGAGCTAAGATCGGTCATTTTGTGCGCAATCATGTTCATGACCAGCCAGGCGATGACCCAAAGCCCGCGCAGCACCAAAAAACTGCTTCTGATCGATGAAGCATGGTCTTTGCTCAAAGGCGGTTCGATGGGCGAGTTTGTTGAGACCTACGCGCGAACGGCGCGCAAATATGGCGGCGCGCTGGCCACCGCCACGCAGTCACTCAATGATTATTACAAATCCGATGGCGCAACCGCAGCGCTCGAAAATAGCGACTGGATGCTGGTGCTACAGCAAAAACCGGAAACCATTGCAGATTTCCGCAAGAACGACCGCCTCGACATGGATGATCGCACCGAAACGCTGATCCGCAGTTTAAAACGTTCGGGCGAAGAATATAGCGAGGTCTTTATCAAAGGCCCGGATAGCGAAGCAGTTGGTCGGCTAGTTCTCGATCCCTATTCCGCCTGCATCTATTCTTCTTCGCCCGATGTTTATGCTGCGATCGAGGCTGAGCAGGAAGCGGGTGCTTCTCTGGCACAGGCGATCGCCCGCGTGTCCGGTGTTGGCGCCGACAATCGGAAGGGCAAGCACAATGCCTGACAAAACCGATACGCTGTTTGATTCTTATCTTTCCCTTGGGACAAGCAAGGACCGGCGCTGCAATCGCGCTCCGTTCCCACTAAAGCAGTTTTTTCAAACCTCTTGCCACATCATGGTGGAAACATCGCTATTCGCGATCAGCTCGGTATTGATGGCGCTCGGCCTGCCGCTGTGCTTTTTCCTGCTGTTATCGGGCTGGGATTTGCTCGGGCTGTTCACGCATCTGGACAATTTGAGCTGCCGCTATCTCGAAGCGGACGGAATGCGCAGATTGGCGTTTTCCAGCGACCTCAAAATCATATTCTTTGGGTCTACTGCTCTGATCGCGGCGCTTCGGATGCCAGGATTTACCAGGCGGATAGCGGGTGCCTTTCCCGAAAGGAGCAAGATATGAGCAAATTTGCAATTTCACCAGAGCATCTGCCAAGCGCGCGATCAGTCATCGTGGTTCTTCTGGTCCCGGCTGCGATATTGTGGATTATCTGGGTCAGCTTGCGTCTGATCGAACCTAACAAGCAACAAATAGTGCAGGTCCGCATGTCCGAGATCATGCGGGATTTCGTTGACGCAGAAGCAAAGGGCAATGCTGATCCCGAAGTGACGCGCGAGGCCATTGCCCGGTATCTCAGCGCAACAGAAGCGGCCGTGGATGATTTGGGCCGTAGCGGACATGTGATTTTGGTTGCCGAAGCGGTGCTCTCCAAAAATACACCCGATGCCACGTTGCAGCTTAAAGTCAAAATCGCCCAAAAACTGGAAAACGACAGCCGGGAGAAACCGCAATGAGCGCTCTCATATCCCGCCTGAAACGCCCGCTTGTTCTGGCAATGCTGGCAGCGATCCCGTTGCTCTACGCGCCGATAGCCAAATTCAGCGACAACCATGCGCTCTTGATCAATGCCAGTCCCAGCCTGCCCAACTGGGCATTCTGGCTGGATAAGAATTTTACCCCTTCTCGGGGCGCGTTGATATTCTTCGAGCCACCGCGTTCAGAACTACTCATCAATCACTTTGGCGCGAAACCGCAGATCTTCGGAAAGCGGATATTGGGCATGCCGGGCGATCGGGTTCGCCATGACGGCAAAAATGTCTTTATCAACAATAGGCTTGTGGCGCGAACCAAACCCAGAACCCGTAAAGGGGCAGCGCTTACCAAAGGTCCAGTAGGCATCATTCCGGGCGGCTGCTATTATGTCGGAACGTCCCACAAACATGGCTTTGATAGCCGCTATGGCGAGATTGGTTTCATTTGCGCGCCCCGGATTATTGGCACCGGGAGGGCAATATTGTGAACAGACTATCTTTGCCTTTCCTCATTACGGCCCTGCTGTCGTCACCGGCATTGGCGCGCGACTATGGCCAGCAGGGTACGCATTTCCCGATTATCGAACCGGATTTACTCGAACAGATTCAGTCGCGCCTTCAGACCATGGACAAGAACGGTGACATTGACCGGCTCAACCAGAAACTCAAAGCGCGCACCATAGCGCGAGTAAACCGCCCCAAGCCAGTTGCAGGATTGGTGAGAGCGACAAAAGCCACCACGCGCTTGTTCGATCCAACCATCACATTGCAGGCCGACATATTGGATCATGATGGGCGCAGGATCTGGGCCAAAGGAACCAGGGTCAATCCTCTCGATACCGTTCCATTGCGCGCGGCGTTGATTTTTTTAGACGGCGATGACCCCGCGCAGCTCGAATGGGCATTTGCGCAAAAATCAAAGACGGCAAAACTCATTCTGACAAAGGGTGCACCGCTTCAACTTATGAAAGCGCGGCAACGACGTTTCTATTTTGATCAGAGCGGAAAACTGACCGCGCATTTCGACATCAAGGCGCTACCCGCAATGGTCGATCAACAGGGCCGGATGCTGCGCATCCGCCAATTTGCGCTTTCCGGGGAGCAGGAGCGAAGCCAATGAAAACATTGTTTCGAAAAATCTTCAGATTAAAACCCGTATGGCTCTTGCTCGTGCTGGCATTCAGCCTGCTTGTCTCAGCGCCAGCGCGCGCCGATGCGGGCCCTGGCCGCTGCACCGGCAAATTTGTCAATCCGATCACCGATATCTGCTGGTCCTGTCTGTTTCCTCTGTCAATTGGCGCTTTGGATATCTGGCCATCGAGCAGACCTGATCCTAAAAACCCCACTCTGCCCGTATGCCTTTGCGGTTTGCGCCCCGGCATTGCCATGGGGTTCTGGGAGCCGGTGCGGCTTGCCGATGTCAGCATGAAGCCCTGGTGCTTTGTCAATCTGGGCGGGCTCAAGATCGATCCCGGATTTGATATTGGCTATCGTTCCATCTCGGGACCATCGGCCATTGGCGGGGCCAGCCAATATTATTCTAGCTGGCATGTCCATTGGTATGCCTATCCGCTGATCTACTGGATGGAGATTGTCGCCGATTTTCTCTGTCTCGAAGCAGGTTCTGTCGACATTCTCTATATTTCCGAGATTGATCCGCTGTGGCAAGACAGTGAACTTACCGCGATCATCAATCCAGAAGCAGTTCTGTTCGCCAATCCGCTGGCGCTCGCTGCGTGCGCGGCCGACTGTGTTTCTGCCACGGTCAATCTGCCGCGCGATGAACTCTTCTGGTGTGCTGGCTGTCAGGGTTCAATGTATCCGATGAACGGCAATGTCTCGGCGAGCATTGGCCATGTCCAGGCCTCCCGGCTCGTCTTGTCGCGCTTTGCGTATAAATTACACCGCCAGCTGGTGTCCTGGGGAACCATGGGCAACAAAGGCCTGTGCGGCAAATATCTCATGCCGATCATGCGCAAGCAGCAATATCGCCTGCAGGCTACCAATCCCAATCCGGCGACAAAGGGCCGCTATGCCTGCCCGCCCATCGGAGCCTCCACCACCTTTCAATCTGCCGGACAGGTCATTCCCGCCATTGGCGAGGACATGGGCTATCTAGTCTGGCGCAAACGGAATTGCTGCGCATTATGAAGAACTTCGTTCTCTTTTCGGTTTTGTTCACGATCTCCGCGTCCACCGGTTTTGCCGCTGCGCAAAGCGTGAACTCGGACATACTCGATATTGAAGCCATACGGGCGTCCGCCAAAACCTATTCCGCCGAGGCAGAAGCACTGGCGGAAAATGTCCGTTTGCGCAGCGAAGATTTGCGTAGCGACGCCCGTCAGACACAAGACCAGGCGCGGGCTAATCACGAACGATATACGCAAACTGTCGAGCGGAAACATGCAAACAACAAAGAAAACAACATGGATGAAGTCTTCGATTTCGACCGGATGATTTCGGATCATGCAAAAATGGCTCAGGCCAAACTCGGTGACGCACCGCGTTTCATTGCCTTTGCAAGCTTGTCGATGCCGTCGCAGTCTTTGAAAAAACTCGTTCGCGACACATCGGCGGCAGGCGGGGTCACGGTGCTGCGTGGTTTCCCCGGTGGCAGCGCCAAACAGCTGACAAAAATGCTGACCGCTATGGCCTCGGACGGCGAGCAATTATCCGCGCTCGGTATTGATCCCAGACTATTCCGGGCGTTTGATATCAAGGCTGCGCCCAGTTTCGTAATGGCCTCATCCGATTTTACGCTCTGCGATGGTTTCAATTGCACAGGCGCTGTCCCGCCCCATGACCGGATGACGGGCAATGTCAGCGTAGAATATGCGCTCGAAACATTTGCGGGCGGCGCTGGTCCCGGATCGCGTCTCGCCGCGCTGCACCTTGCCCGCCTGAAGAAGGAGCGCTGAGTGATGAAGTTTCTTAAATGCCTTGCCCTCGTTGTCACGGTCATCAGTTTCTCCGCCGGATCACCACTGGCGGCACAGGACCGCGAGGCGGCCAGGAAAGAAGGCAAAGCTTTTGCCAATCAACAACAGGGACGCGCCCGCGCAAATGCAAGCACGCAGCCCGATGCGGCGCGTGTTCCTGGATACACATCAAATCCTGCTGAGGCGGATTATGCCGATAATCCGGAACGCATTGAAGGCGATGCAAGGGCCGCAGCGCGCAGCCACGAGGGTATGAAAGCGATAAAGGACTCCAATGCCCGGCGCGCGAAGTTTGAGATAGATGAAATCAAAGCGGTCACTGCGCGGTCTAATTCGATCAACGAAGACCCACTTGCCTATACCAGCGGTATGGAAATTGGCGGGGCGGAAGGGCGCTGCGTTCCGCTACCGCCCTCTCCAGGATCGCCGGGCCGTTATACGGCTACCTGCAATAGCGGGGTGGCGCTGGAAGAAACAAACGAGAGTTGCAGCATCTATCTAAATGTAAGGGTCGAGCAGCGGACCCAATATCATTATCTGTGCAGCGATATCAGTCCTTACCAATTTGGCGGCGTCCCTTCTTGCGAGATATTTAACGCAAATGGATGCCGGAGGGCCGGAATACGTCCAGGACCGTGTTTGCAATGGGGCGGAAACCGTGAACAGGATCGATACTGCGTTGAACCCGGCGAACCCTATGTTGAAATGAGCTGCAGCGCGCCTGTCGCGGGAGAAACGCCTTACGCGACATCATCTGAAAATATTATTCAGGAAAACCAAAATGATGCCGCTTGTCGGACTTTTGCCGAAGATGCCGATTGCGAACAAACAGCCGAGACTTGCAGCGACAGCGACCCTGTAACCCGCATCATAAACGGTGTGCCGGTCACAAAACCCTGTTGGGCATGGGAGCGGGCCTATCAATGCAATGCCCGGCGCGCTGCCAATGATTGCGAGGAATTGGATAATAATCCGGCTTGCCAATTGCTCCGCGAGGATTGTCTAAGCGAAGATAATCCCTGCTCGACCACCGAATGGGTTTATGATTGCCCGCTTCCAGATACGCAAGGCTCGGGTAGCCAATATATTTGTGACGGCGATGTCTATTGCATCGACGGATCATGTGAGACGATTGAGCGCGAAGCGAATGACGAGTTCAAGGATGCCGCTGTTGCGCTTCACGCGATGGACGATGCGCGCGGACAATTTGATCCCGACACATTAACGCTTTTCAAAGGCGAGCGCGAGACGTGCGGCTCAAAAGTCTTCGGGGTGCTTAATTGCTGCAAGGGCAAAGGCTTTCCGCTCATTCCCGGCATTAGCCTGCTAGTTGCGCTGGGCTGCGACACGCAAGAGATCCTTCTTCACCAACGCGATGCAAATGGACTGTGTGCCTATGTCGGCAGCTATTGCTCAAAGAAAATCCTCGGCATCTGCATCACCAAGAAAAAGGCTTATTGCTGCTTCACATCCAAATTGTCGCGTATTTTGCAGGAGCAAGGCCGCGCGCAGCTTCCCAAACCCTGGTCTCGGGCGAAAGACGAACAATGCCTGGGTTTCACAATCGAGGAATTCGCGCAGCTTGATCTTTCAAGAATGAATTTTTCCGAAATCTATTCGGAATTTACCGATGCGGCCCGCCTGCCCGACGAGCTCGAAGCGGCCAATGACATCCAGCAGAAAATTCAGAACTTCTACGAGAGATCAGGACCATGAAATATATTTTTGGCTCTACGCTTCCCCTGCCCGTAGCGCTCGGCGGCTTGGCCGTGCTTGTCCTTGCAATCATGTTTCTTGTTGATGCCGTTCTCAGTCCAGCATTCGCGCAAGTCGCTGCATCCAAAGCTATTGACCCAGCAACCAATGCTTTGCGGACAAGCGCGGATGAACTCTACTGCGAGAAGCGCAAGCTAGGCTACTGGTTCTATTGCACCAAACCAAAACCGCCTGAAACGGAAGCGCTGCCGCCAGAACCGCAGTCAAGCGCAAGCGAGCAACTCGATGCGGTCACGAAGGAATTGCGCGAGCTTAAAGCCAAAGCAATTCTCGAACCAACACGCGAGAATGTCATCGCTTATATACGCTTCCAACGTGAACAACTCGACCGTGCGTCACTTTTCTCCGATGTTTGGCAGCGCGCGATCTGGCAGCAGCCGGATCTGGATTATACGCTCGAGCGCCCGGTTTCGACGCTCGCCAAAAGGCAGTGGCAAGACGCGCGTAGCGCTTCGCGCGATACCGTCATGGCAAACCTCGGAAAGCGATACGGGCTGTTCTATTTTTTCGCGCAGAGCTGCGGCGCCTGTGAGGTCATGTCGCCAATCGTAAAATCAGTTTCTAACCGATGGAAACTGACGGTCCGCGCCATCTCAACCGATGGCGGGCCATCACGGCATTTCCAAAATTACACCGTCGAGGCCGGTCAACGCGCGCGCATGGGATTGAAGCCCCAAATTACCCCTGCTCTAGTGCTGTGGGATAGCGCGCAAAGCCGGGCCATCCCGATTGGTTACGGCATCATATCAGCCGACGAGCTGCAGGACCGTATTTATTTGCTCACATCAAAGGAAGCCGGACATGATTATTAAAAAAGCAATAGCTGCGATCGCAGCTGCAAGTCTAATCACTACATCTATTTCGGCTCCCGTGTCTGCCAATGTTGGAGACAGCATGGACCGGTTCATGGATGATATGGGCGGCGCGGCCAATGTCACTGGACCAACCGCATTCGAGGGCCAGTCAGCGGGCTATTATAGTCTCGGCAATGTCTGGACGCGCTTTCCCCAGAAGACGACCAATATTGCAAACTTACAGTTACCCTCTGCCAAAGCAGGCTGCGGCGGCATTGATATTTTTGCAGGTTCGTTTTCTTTCATCAACGCCAGCGAAATTGTCGCGATGCTCAAAGCCGTGGCGAACAACGCTGTCGGTTTTGCTTTCAGCCTCGCCATCGACACGGTGTGCCCGGAATGCTCAAAGATCATGCAGGAGTTTTCGCAAAAAGCGCAGCTCATGAACAATCTCAACATTAACAGCTGCGAAATGGCGCAAGGGTTGGTGGGCGGTATTTGGCCAAAGGGCGATTTAGCTGACAAGGCAATCTGCGAGGCGATTGGCAACTCAGAGGGCATATTCACAGATTATGCAGCCGCCAAACATGGTTGCGGTACCAAAGGCCAGCGCGATTCCACAAACGCCGGTGCTGGCAGTGATTACGCCGATGTAAATCCTGGCGTCGCGCGCAACTACACATGGCATACCCTCAAGAAATCCGCCTTCTTCAATCCTGGCGGCAGCTTTGACCGCGAACTCGCAGAATATGCGATGACGCTCATCGGGACTATTATATATGTACCGCCCAAAGACGCATCTCCTGGAAAATTTGTGCCGTTCGCCGGCGATGCCTCCTCGACATTAGTAACTGCATTGCTGGACGGCACATCGGGACAGACCATCAAGGTGTTTGATTGCGATGAAGCCGATCAATGCCTCGATCCAACGTTTCGCAATATGAGCCTTGCTAGCTCTAAAGCCATTCGCCCGCGCGTGGCCGCGCTGATCACCAGCATGGTCGAAGCTATTCGCGCCGACACGGCGATCGGCAATGCCGAAAAGGAATTGCTGCAGGTCGCATCGGTGCCGCTCTATAAAATTCTGACCGTTCAGGCCGCTTATGGTCGCGGCATGCCTACCGATGACCGCGAGACGCTTGCTGAAATCGCCTCGGTTGATCTGCTCTTTGCAGTGCTCGAACGGATTGTTGGCGAAGCGGGACGTTCGATGTCCACCTTCATCGGCGCGGACGAGGCCAAGCTCGCGATGTGGCAGGGTCAAATAAACGAAGTGCGCCACGCCTTGGCGGATAGACAATCTAACAGTCAGGCCAAGGTCAGCGCGATCATGCAGATTATCGAAAAGACTGCGATGATCGAAAATATGCTCTCCGCTTCCATGTCACCCTCCATGGCAGCAGCCCTCGACTGGTCGCGCGCGGTTCAAAACCGCTCGCTGACACCTTGAGCGGAGTATCAGCTTAGATGGTCGAGATATTCACAATTGGCGGCGGCGAATATATCGTCAATGTCCTCAACGCCGTTGCGGCATGGACCGGCGCGGGCGGATACAAAAGCCTGATCCAGGTCGCCATGGTCATGGGGCTAGCATTTTCGGTGATAGTGGTCGCCTTCAATCAGGACTGGCGCGCATGGCTCCACTGGTTTTTAGGCGCAACGCTGATCTACATGTGCTTGATGGTGCCGCGCCTCGATGTCCATGTCACTGACCGCATCAATCCATCACTGGCACCAGCCGAAGTTGCCAATGTACCATTAGGCCTTGCACTGATGGCAAGCTTCACCAGTCAGGTTGGCGATTATCTGGTTCGCTCCTCGGAAACAGTATTCGGGTTACCGACCGATCTGGATTATTCGAAAAATGGAATGATCTATGGCTCGCGGCTATTCGATGCGACGCGCAGTTTGCGTATTTCTGATCCTGAATTTGCCGCCAATCTCGACGAGCATTTTCGTCAGTGCGTATTCTATGATCTACTGCTCGGTCGCTATTCAATGAAGGAACTGTCAGCAAGCGATGATATCTGGGCAGTGATTGCACCGGGTAGCGCAGCGCGCGCGCAAAAGTTCCTGACACGCAATCCCGATGACAGTGTAAGCGCCAATATCATAACTTGCCGCGCGGCTTACAATGATCTGAATTCTCAGTGGGTCGCAATGATTGATGAGATGGGGACCATCTTTGGCCGCCAACTCTATCCTAAACAAACCGCAGCGCTTGCCAAAGCAAAGCTGTTTGCTGATTTGCCTATTGCATATAGTTATTTGAGCGGGGTTTCCAAAAACGCCAGCGAGATATTCCGGCAAGTGCTGACCATCAACGCGATGAAACAGGCGATGCACGGAATGGCCGGCTCCAGCGGCACTTCAAGCGTTGATGTTTTTGCCCAGACCCGTGCTGACATCCAGACCGAGCGTACATACTCATCCATCGCCCAAAATGCGATGAAGTGGGTGCCCATTCTCAACATCGTACTGACGGTGGTATTCTATGCGCTGTTTCCTGTGCTGTTCCCGCTTTTCCTGATGCCAAAAACCGGACCAACGGCATTGCGGGGCTATATTACAGGCTTCTTCTATCTTGCTGCTTGGGGGCCATTGTTTGTCATTTTGCACATGATCCTGATGTTTAAAGGCGCATCTGATGTTGGCGGCGCAGCCGGCGGGACAGGTCTTAGTCTCGCAAACTTCTCGGGAATGGTTGATGTGAATAATGATATCGGCATTCTTGCCGGTTATCTGGTTGCCTCCATTCCGTTTCTCGCTGGCGGCATCGCCAGAGGCGCGCTCGCAATATCTGGGCAAGCAACATCTTACCTCAATCCATCACAAAATGCGGCAGAAGAGGCAGCACGCGAAGCCAGCACTGGCAATGTGTCGCTTGGCAACAGCAATATTGAAAATTCGAGCGTTTTCTCGAAGCAATTTGCGCAAGGATCGATCGCGCCGAACATTTCTTACGGGGCAACCCAAACACGCGGATTCAGTGCAAGCGGCACGCAAACTACAAGCTTTCCTGAAAATAGCTTCGATACCGTTCCGAGTTCTTCCTATCCGTTCACTCCGACTTTAGGTCAGGATTTTACGTCAAGGCTGTCTACGCTGGCATCCAGTAGCCGCTCGCAAAGTGAGACATTCTCCAATCTTGCCCAGCAATCGACTAGCTCGGCAGTGACACGGTTCAACGAACTCAGAAATACCTACAGTCAGGGGAATTCTTCGGAAACCGCGGTCGGTACAAACGAGAGCAACAGCGTCAACAAAGCTTTCAACGAAGTGGATTCTGCTTCGAGGAACTTGCAGCGGCAATATGGACTGTCACGCAGAGCATCTGATGACATTAGCGTATCGTGGTTTTTGAACGGCGATGCGGGGCTTGGAGTGAAGGGTGAGAAAGGTGCATTGGGCGCGAACCTCGGTCTTAAGGGCGGGAGAAATAAGAGCTGGACTGATAGTGATATTGGGATCGCCTCGGAAGATCGCAACCGGATTATGGGCAGCATGAACCAGATTTCCGATAGCCGGAACTGGTCCAATACCCGTGATGGATTTGTGCGAAGCGTGAGTTCCAGTAGTAGTTCTGCCGTCTCAAGCAGCGCATCGGGTATGACTTCATCTTTGACCGAAGCGCAAAGCTACACCGTTGAAGCCAGAAGGTCTGAGGAACTGGCAAGCCGCTTGGAAGATCAGGCCACATGGTATGAAAGCAACAGTGCGGCTGGATCGCTCAATCTAAGCCAGGCCTACCGTGAATGGGGCATGGCGGAGATGGAGACCAATCGAGATTATTATGGTAATGCTCGCTTTGACGATGTGAACTTCCAACTGAGCGCCGAAGGTCAAGAACTACAAACGCGATTTGTGTCCGGCTATGCTGACCGACTTCACGATGACATTGAAGATAAACTGACATTACCCGAGTTCGCTCCCGTGCAAAAACCTGGCGTTAGTAGCGCCGCCGGTGTTCGTGGTGGTGTCTCGCTCGGACGCGGTGGATCAGCCTCTGTAGGCGATGTACCTGATGTCGGAAGAATAAGAGATGAAGTCGCCGATGCTCAGGCTCGCGGTCGAAAGCGTGTGGGCACGGTAAAGGGAGCGATGGACAAAAAGACCGGAAAAGCGAGAGGAGCGAGTGCTGAGGCTGCAGACGATATTAAGGAATGGTGACGCCCTAAATTACGATTAGGCCGTCATCGATTGCCACATAAATCAGAAATGCCAGAAAGGCGATGAAGAAGGTAATTAAACCAAATCGTCCCCAAGGATCCGCCCATGTTTTTTTCCATGTATAGGCTGTCAGGCGGTTTTCCGCGAGCGCCTTGTCAATCTCCGACAAGCCGGGCCAGTTTTGTTGATCGTCAGATTGTGTGTTTTTATCCTCGGTCATTTTTCAGTCTCCAAGATCATGATACACCCGGAACCAAGCCCCCTCTTCTCTTCAACCATAGCTGAAACGTCACGTGTCGTCATTTTGAAAATAACTGGTCAAAATCGGCCAATCTAATGTTCCAACTTGAGTTTGCAGCCAATGCCGTCATTATCTCCATTCATGAAGATAAGATATCTACGGATGAAACATGGGTTTGATTGAATTACTACTATTGGGTTCGAGCATCGTTAGCGCGGGACAATCGTTCGAATGCACACCTACCCGTGTCTGGGATGGCGACGGTCCGATCTGGTGCGCAGAAGGTCCAAGAGTGAGACTTTCAGGCATTGCAGCAAGGGAAATGGATGGGACTTGTTCAACTGGTCATCCCTGCCCCAAGGCAAGCGCCGAAGAAGCACGCGATGCCCTAGTGAGTTTGGTTGGAAAGCCTTCCGGTCGCTCAAGGGAGGGACATGTTCTGGTGTCTGGACCTACTTTAATCTGCCGGTCCGATGGCGGCGCCGGCGGCAAGCGCACTGCGGCATGGTGCGTATCACCAAAGTCCGGAGATATATCTTGCGCGATGGTACAAGGCGGTTGGGCGCTCAAGTGGAATAAATATTGGAAGACGCACCGCTGTGGTGGATAATCAATCTCATTTTAAAACAAGATTGGCAAATTTCTTTTTTGGCGCGGAAGTTTGCTTTGTTGCTTGGATGATTGTCGGTTGGCCACTTTGGAGTTTAATTTCATCTTGGATGCAATGATCGATACGCCTTGCATGGCTATATTCGAAATGTTGTGGAATGCGGGAATGGAATTTGAAGTGGCTCATTAATTTTCGACGATTAGTTGCTGTCGGTAGAATAATGTAGATGCCGTTCTAGGGGGATATTTGACGCGGCATGGCAAAACCAGATCAAAACAACGGATGTGGATGGGCGATCGCCGTGGTTCTGGGACTGATTGTGCTTGGACAATGTTCGAAGGACGGATCAGGTGATCAATACTCTGACACTGAATCGACGCTATATGATCAGAATTCAGGAAACTCTGCCGAGAACTTAGCGATGTACGTGACCGCCGGATCGGTTAATTGCCGCTCCGGTCCGGGAACAAATTACGGAAAGCTTAGTTCTTTCTCGTACGCGGAAACAGTAACAGTCATTGAAACGCGGTCAGGTTGGTCAAAAACCGAGACCGCAGACTGTTGGATTGCTTCAAGATTCCTTAGCGAGAATAAACCTGAACCCGCACCAATCGCGCAGCGCCCCAGATATTCATCGCCATCGCGGCTATTTGAAGCGCCGACGCAATCAGGTGGATCATGCGGGGCGAAATGGAAATGCGGCCAAATGAATAGCTGTAGCGAGGCGTATCACTATTTGAATGAATGCGGTCTGGGACGCTTGGATGGCGATGGCGACGGTGTTCCTTGTGAGAGCATTTGTTAGGAACAAACACCAGATTTTCAGCGCGCTAATAGCCCAGCTCTGCAGGCATTCTCTAATATTGCTGAATTCGCGTTGAACATATGTTATCTATCCACCATCCAGATACTGAGCGGTGATCCGTAAAAAAATTCAATTTATGTTGGCCAAAGGACAATCCTCCATCCTCCCGCAACAACTCCAGCCTTCCTCCTTCAATTCTTTGATGACCAAAGCGTCAACCTTCCTGCGCACATGCTCAAACCTCACCAGATTTTCTACGCCGGAGCGACTGGGACAATCAACGCGCAATATTGGCGGGTGTTGCTTGCAGCATGATGGCATACACGCGCTACGCTGACAGGCAGACTTTCGGTAGGGGTGATGTTTTCGTGTGCATTGACGCGGACAGGGCGAACGAGCGTTGGCCAGTCGTTCGCCGTCTTTGGTCAGGCGCGGTAATTTCCCTCCAAGCCAGCCCTTTTTGCGAAAAATTGCAGCAAGAATTTCCTGCTTCCATCCGAATTCCGCTGCCACTTCCTCCATTTTGAGCTGGATTTCGGCGGCAGGACCATGGCTCATCTGCGCTTCAATCGGCCAGCGGCAAAACTTCTCCGCATATTGCTGATGTTGCAGATAAGCTTGAAGCCCGTTCCACCAATGCTGGGCTTGCCCGAGCGATTGAATATCCTGTTCAGAATTGAGGTACAGGCAAAATGTCGAACCTGGGTTAATGTGCCGCTCGATGCAGAACGCTGGAAGCCATGTGCCGGGAACAAGTTCCGAGACTCTGATTCCATCTTTGTTTGCAGTTACCACCAGATCGTAGGCGCACGTTCCAGGAACTCCACTTCGGCTCGGGGGGCTTACTGTAAACACCAGTTTTGCCGACTTCTGCTCATTGATTTCTGCCCAACTGGGCAAGGTATCTACCAACAGTGCAATCGGTTTCATCTGGGTGTGAAGTGTGCCCTCGGCACACCCGTATCGGCAGGCGAATGTGCGCGGTGATACGCCGGTGCCGCTGGAACCGTTGTATCAAGCGAAAGACCAGTAATCACATCATCGTGAGTGAGGTCGCAGGCAGTGCCATTCGCATCGATCAAATCTTCGAGCGCGACCGGGATCAGCTTTTGGGCTTCCGGACCAAGCTGGATCTGATCATCGTCGCAACCGCGCTGCACCTTTTCAGAGGTTGCTGTGGCAATGCTCGAAGCCAAGCGCACGGAACGCTCGCCGCGAATCCCGATTCTCGTGATCGGGGTAGGACCGAACTCGATGCCAATTGTAAGACCAAGATCGCCAATACCGTGTAGCTCGGCTTTGCAGATAGCAAAAGATGATCTAAGGCCGCCAGCGCACACGAGGCTGATGGCTACTGTTTCGTTCGGCTCCGTTTCGGTCCGAGATCCTTCAGCAACCACCCCGTGAATACAATCGCCGATGAAGCGGATCTTTCGCCCACCAAAATCGTCTTCCACCACATTTTGCAGTTCCTGCCGAACCACATACAAGGCTTTGACTGCATCGGCGATGCTGCCGGCGGCAATCGCGTTATCGATATAAGCGGTATAGCCCGTGAGGTCCGCAAAGAGGGAAGCGAGTCCCATTCTGATCGAGGAACTGGGCATAAGATCAGCGAACTTGATGTCGTTGAGTGGCGGCTCCTTATAGTGGAACACGAAGTCGGGTATCGTCGGGTCAGGAACGGATTTGGCCGTGATTTCGTCGCGCCATTCTTTAAGGATCACTTGGGGATCACGCAGCACACCGCTCGAAGCTGTAACTTCGTCACGAAGGTCGATAATACCCCTGAAAACGTCCTCGTCGAGCTTGACCAGCGTCTCGAGCGGGCCCACCGCAGGTTGATCCAAAACAGCTCGAGCACGGTCCGACAGGAAAATGCCGGGCTCATCGCCATAAGCGAGCTTCGCGGCATGATTGGCCGAACTCCCGAGGAACATTGGTTCTTGCTCCAGCCCGTTGCCATTATTAATCGCGACGCACGGACCGATATCAACGCCTATGCGAAACACCGCATCCAGATCGCTCTCAGCCAGTTCCCGGTTAGCCTGATCGGCGACGACGCGGAAATCGCGGATAAAACTCAAGGCCTTCAGTAGGCTGTCGTGACGGCCTTCATCCCCATCCGGATTTAGCACTACTGCGTGCATGCGGCTTCCGTGAAAATCCACTCTTTGAGCATCGGTCTGTTCGATCACGCGGTCACATGTGCTGTAGTAAAGGTGCAAAAAGCGAAGGGCCTTGGCGTGAGAGGCTTCGGTCTCGCGGCCCTCTTCAATCCGGTAATCATCATAGTTCGTGATCGCGATGTAAATCTGTACTGTATCGACGACAACGGCTCTGCCTTTTTGAAGATCAAACAGCGGCGGGGCGACAGACTCATTGGCCGCTTTCAATACCGCCTTACGCGCCTCGTAAAGAGGCATATATTCGTCCGCGAAACGGCGCACATCAATTTCCGGCGCTTCATCTATCAATTTTCTTATGCGCTGCTGCGCCTGCCCATACTGCCAAGCCATATTCAAAATCCTGTTTTTGGTGCGAGGCAGAAGTGTCGCGTCGCACGACGAATCGAGATATCCTATAAAATAGGTCTATCCCTTAAAATGTCAATATGCTAGAAAGGCGTATGTCAAGATTGAGAAAGGAACCATAGCGTTGGGAGAGCAAAAGGCGAACGTTCGGAAGCGGCAACAGTTCATCGAGTTTCAGCTCGCATGGGAGGGAAAGTTGCAGCGAAAGCAACTCCAAGATCAGTTCGAGATATCGCCGCAGCAGTCTACGGTCGATCTCGGGGAATATAGCGATGCTTACCCATCAAACATTGCGTATGATCCGCGGCAAAGAGCTTATGTGCGCGGGACGGCCTTTGCGCCCCAGCTGACTGATGGCGATGTTTCAGAATATCTTGCCCAACTGGAAATGCTTAGCAAAGGCTATCGCGAAGAAAGCGAAATTTGGCCGGTCAACATCCCGGAATTTGATACCGTGGCTGTTCACTCACGGCCGATTGCGCCGGAGACGTTTAAACTCGTCCTTGCGGCAATCCGACAGCGGCAATGTCTCAAGGCTAGATACGTTTCCCTCAGTTCCGGTAGTGAAGGGTTCCGAGCGATCCTTCCTCATGCCTTGGCAAGCGACGGTCACCGTTGGCATATGCGAGCGTTTGATTTTGACAACCAACGTTATTCCGATTTTGTGCTTTCCAGACTGGAGGCCAAAGGCTTTGCTGATACACCCAGCGGTGATCTTCCTCGCGATGTTGATTGGACATCTACAATACAGCTGGTCCTCACGGCGGACCCAGCGATGCCGGAACCTAGGCGCGAGAGATTGGAATCTGAATATCGGATGCGGAAAGGCGCTCTCAGGGTCAAGATCAGACAGGCAATGTTGTTCTATTATCTGAGATTCTATGGCTTCAATCCCCATGATCTGGAAGGCGGAGCCATGCGCAATGTGAGCAGTTTTCACCTCAAAGTCGCTAATATGGAGGAGGTCGAAAAATGGCTTGGCCGGAGAAATTAAGACACCTTTTCCAACCTAGAAAATCATCTCAAGATTCCGCGCTTTACGACGGAGAAACGGGGCGGGAGCGAGTAATCGCTATTCTTCGCGAAAATCCAGTTGTGGATGGCCAAGGCGAAGTCGCGGCGACGTTGTACGATCGAGGGGCTTTCCAAGGTTTTAGCAAGGGTGAAGATTTGATCTTGCAGGGAGCGAACGACGACGACGTTTACTTCCTCTTGTTCGGTGAAGTTGATATCTTAATCGACAAGAAATGGCGCGCAAAACGTGTTGCTCCCAACCAAGTCGGCGAAATGGCTGCCTTGGATGCAGGTATGCCCCGGTCGGCCACTGTGCGAGCAAAAACTGACGCGGTCTATGCGTGGAAAGTTCCGGCGCAAAACTTTAACGAACTCTTCGTAGCCGATGGCAAGGCTGCCCTTCGTATTAGGCGGGAGTTATCGTCTCGCCATCGAGAGCAATTGGCTTGGAAGCCCGCTCGAGACGGTTTGAAAAGCTTCGCTTTATGGACCGTCATATCCTTACTGGTAGCGGTTCTATGTGCGGCGATTGCCTGGACAACAACCGCTTTTTTACCCTTTGGGGAGATAGAGCGGGCCGTAACCACTGGAGGAACGGCACTTCTATTTTTCATATTCACGATGCTGCTAAACCCGGCGTTTTTATGGCGCAGGTTGATTTCGTATGTGCTGTTGGGATGGGCCGGGTTGTTCGTGATGGATTGGACTATCGCCGCCAAGATGAAAAACGGATCAGAGGAAACAGAGGTGTCTTTGGTGTCAAGCGGACTGGACCTCGACTGGACCATTCTGACACCCATCGCAATCGTGTCGGTAGTGCTGATTGGAATCTTTGCAGTTTTCGAGCACAAAAGAATGGAGGGTTGAAATGCGACAATCAAATGGTGCCGAGAACCCTATTTCGAGGGCAATGCAACAAGGAATCGAGAGTGGCATAACTCCCGCGACCGGAGGCGCAATAGTGGCCGAATGCCAAGCGCGCTTGCATAGCGCGAACGTTGCACAACGTACTGGAGAGAGTTCGTGTCCCTGAAGGACGATCTCGAGGCGGAGGTCGCCGAAACCTTCGAAACAAAATGGACCACGCGAGACGGCCAAGTTGTACCATCCCCGGCAGACGTCAAACTCGGCAACGACGCAGTCAAGCTGAAGGGCACCGTACTGTATGCCGATCTTTCGGAATCTACCGCGATGGTCAAATCGAAAAAGGATTGGTTCGCAGCTGAAGTGTACAAAACCTTTCTTCATTGTTCAGCGAAAATCATCAAACATTTCGGCGGCACGATAACCGCTTATGATGGAGACCGCATCATGGCGGTCTATTTGGGCAAAAGCAAAAATACCAGCGCCGTAAAAACTGCTTTGAAAATTCACTCAGCTCGGCAACATATCATTCAGCCCGCGCTAAAGAAGCAATATCCCAATAGTACGTTCGAACTGAAACATACTTGCGGGGTGGACACGTCGAACCTCTTTGTCGCCAGAACCGGTGTACGGGGCGATAACGATCTCGTATGGGTTGGACGTTCCGCGAATTGGGCGGCGAAGCTTAGTGATCTTCCCAATACACACGCGACTTGGATTTCCGCAGCCGTATATGATGTGATGCACGAATCTGTGAAGCTGGATGGCAACAAAGACAACATGTGGGAAAAACGCTCATGGACGCCGCAGAATGGAGCTACAATTTATCGTTCCGATCACTGGTGGAAATTGTGAGCTAGATAGGGTCCATTCGCCCTCAAGATGTCGCACGCGCCTCATTGCGGCAATCACTGAACTTAAATTCATAACTCCGAGGATCGATAAAGGGTCAAAAATGGCGATAAACAAAGCTGGATCAGTCTTCGGTTTAGCCGACAAAGAGCAACATTGGTCGACATCGCCTTTGTATGTTTACTACGCCATTGACATATACGCCAATGACGTATAGAAGGCTTGCAATGAATAGCCTTCAAACCGTTGTAGAGCTTCCTGAGTTCCAGAAACGTGCAAAGGCGATAATGTCCGATTCAGAGCGGCATGAAGCAATTGATTACATTGCGGCGAACCCTGAATCTGGCGCTCCGCTTGGCGGGGGATTGAGAAAAGTGCGTATCCCAAGAGAGGGAGGCGGAAAGAGTGGCGGCTTTCGAACGATATATGTGTTCGGTGATAGGCATATGCCGATTTTTTTAATCACGGTCTTTGGGAAAAATGAAAAAGGTAATTTGACTAAATCGGAACAGGCAGCAGCTGTTGCATTGAGCAAAAAAATCATTGCGGCATATGGAGAAAAGAAATGAGCGCTTACGATACTATTGAAAAAGGGTTGAATGAAGCCTTAGCTTTCGCCGAAGGCCAGACTAAAGGCGCTCGTGTTCACAAAATTGAAGTACCGAGCGTCGATGTCGTTGACATTCGGCAAAAAACCGGCCTGTCGCAAACAGACTTCGCCCGCAGCATTGGAGTTGCAAAAGGTACATTACTCAATTGGGAGCATGGCCGAAGAGATCCAAGCGGTCCCGCTCAGGTGCTCCTAGCATTGATCGCGCGCAAACCTTCTGTCGTGCAGGAATTGCTTCGCTAACATCTCACCCAATTCAATACTAAGATGCCAAATGTAAAAATACAATCTTTCATCATACATTGGCCTGGATACTTGTATCAATGAATTTTGGCCCGCAGCCAGCTACATGCACAAAAAATAGGTAGATATACCCCGACTCCTTGAGGATCCGAAAAAATAGCGGTTGCGTTATAGTCGGGAAGCGATTCTGTATTGGGGCATGATCCGCAGTGGTTTCCTGAGCAAAGCAGAACGGCTTGAGCTACGCGCTCTGGCGCGGGATGGGCTGAGTGAAGCGCGCGCGGCGCGCCGTGCCAATGCGATCATTCTGCTGGACAAGGGATGGAGCTGCCAGGAGGTGGCGGAGGCTTTGTTGATCGACGATGACACGGCTCGCTCCTGGCACAGACTTTATGACGAGCATGGCCTGACCGGCCTTGTGGTCTTCGATGTTGGGGGCAGTCACAGCCGGCTTTCTGCGGAACAGGAAGACGCGCTGTTTACGTGGGTCAGCGCCAGCCTGCCACGCAACGCGCGCACGATCGGCGCGTGGATCGCCGGTCGCTTTGGCATTGAGTACAGCCACGCGGGGCTGATCGCGCTGCTGCATCGGCTGAAGCTTTCGTACCGCAAGCCTGCGATGGTGTCGGGCAAGCTGGACGCGGCCAAGCAGCAGGCGTTCATCGCAGACTATGACCGGCTGATGTGCGGCCTTGAGAACGACGAGGCAGTGGTGTTCGTCGACGCCGTTCATCCGACCCATCAGGTCCGTGCGGTGGGCTGCTGGGCACCCACGGGTGAGGCGGTAGCGATTTCCCCCAGCAGCGGCCGTGACCGGGTGAATATTCATGGCGCCATCGACCTCGAGACCGGCAAGACCCAGATGCTCGATGTCCTCACCGTCGATGCGCAAAGCACGATCCTGCTGCTCATGGCGATCCTTGCCGCCCATCCGTCGCGGCGGTTGATCCACGTCTTCCTCGACAACGCCCGCTACCATCATGCCCGGCTGGTGCAGGAATGGCTGGCCCGAAAAGGCCAGCGGATCAGGCTCCACTTCGTGCCGACCTACAGCCCCCACCTCAATCCGATCGAGCGACTCTGGGGAGTGATGCACAAAAACATCACCCATAACCAAGGCTACGCAACGGCGCGCGAATTTAGGGCAGCGATCCTGGGGTTCCTAACTCAAAACGTGCCGAAACAATGGCACGTCTTCCGCGATCAGGTCACCGACAACTTTCGCGTCATCAATCCCGCAGATTTTCGGATCCTGAGGTAGACGGGGTATAGTCAGTAACATGATCTCCTCCTCCTGCTCCATTGCCCATCAAATGATCCGGTGGAATCTTCAAGGCCATCCCAACGAATATATCATCAGGATCATCGAGTTGATCCCGATTGAGATTGAAAATCTCGTCATATCTGTTCTTGTTACCCAAATATTTTGCCGCCAGTTTCCCCAGCGTGTCGCCACGCACTACTGGATGGACCAGTGCAATTTCGTCATCTGATCCCTCAGCATCCACGCCCAATACCGTCATCCTAGAAGCAACGGCGTCCAGAGTCTTTGGCCGATACGCAGCAGCACCTCGTCCTGCACTAGGTTCAGCGTTCCAGCGGCGGCGAGCGCTTGCGCTGACCTGGACAATATCATTTGGTCCGACACGGTCCGAAGAAAGCATGGCGCTCTTCAACTTGCCGATGAGCGAGTTGGCGCTGCGCGCAACCTCGGGATCGTTCTGCAAGGGAGCCAAATGGTTGGGGGAAATTTCATAGGCTCGTGATTCCGGGCCGTTGCGAACTTCTAGTCCTTGCGCTCTGGCACCCTTCAAAACCCAGGCTAGCGTTGCATCTGAAAGCCCCCGTTCCGGACCGCCGCCGCCGACCGAACCATGAACGCCAGGAAACCATTTTTGCTGATATGGGGCGTGGGGATCATACATCGACCAGTCTTGGTCGGTGTTCAGATCCGCCACGTTGTTCCACAGGACAGGCTCAAACAGGACACGGCGCTCATCGATTGCCACAGCATGGCGCGCCGCCTGCAGCTTGCTGGTTAATTTGGCATCGTGAAACTTAAATTTTCGGTTTATCCAAGTGGCTCCAGGAATAAATTTGGGACAGCCCAGCGCAGCCACCGTGTCCCAAACACCAATATATTTGATTTGCAGGATAGGAATATCGCGCCAGTCCATTTCGCTACAATTCTCCTGCCGCCAGTCCTTATCCCACTCGCTCACACAGATTTGTGAAGAATATTGGGAACGGAATTTGAGCGCATCAAGCGAGTCATCGCCGTCACCCTTGAAAACTGCCTTATAAAGACCGATCGCTTCTTCGATTTCTTTAGCGCTATCGACATTCAATATTCCGGCATGTCGGATAAAACCGACAAACGAGCGGGCCGTGAAGGCCCCCCGGGAGAAACCGAAAGCAAAAATATGATCGCCGGGTTCGTAATTGAACAGCAAAAAGCGATAGGCATCCCGGATGTTGTCCATCATCCCCTTGCCAAATGCGCCACCGCGAAACCGTTCATCCTTAGCGGTACCGATACCTTCGTCATAGTAGATTAACTGAGGCGTACCATCGGATGCGATCGGCTTGGTCATCTCTGCCAACAGCACAACATTAGTCGGTGAGTCGGCGGCAAGCTTATTCCAAGTCCCGTCAAAACAAAATACCAGTCTTTTCATGCGTGCCCCCAATTTTCGCCAATGTCTAAGTTTTCAATATGCCCCAAAAACCTTTGATGTTAGAAATGCAGGAGAACAATACTAACCCTTAAGACCAGAGCCGTGTGTTCAGCAGTAGTACAGTTTTGGTATTTTCAAATTTCATGCTAAATCAAATGGCTCCGTATTGGAAGATTAATGCGAAACTATATTTGGCACGATAATCTGAGTAAATTCTGAAGGTGTCCGTACACTAATTGCCTATAGGCCTCACGTTCGATCTGAATCGAATAAACCGCATCAACTATTGTTGAGCCCAAGTGGTTGTGATCCCGAGCTAAAAGCTTCTTGTTTCCGCAAATATTCCTCCACTTTCTTCAACGTCCTGGCACGCGGCCTGCGCCCTCCCCTTAAATCCAAAACAAACCTCGGATCACCCACCGCGCGCCTGCCAAACCGCGTCGGCGACATATGTGTCTGCTTAAGGTGCATTTCGATACGATCCAACAGTTTCAATTGAGGTCTCCTCGAATCATAAATTCCTTGCGTTCTTGTTATGTTCCTAGTAGGAAGATTGCATATTGTCTAGGATAAATCCTATTGAGGGGTCGAAAGGCACAAAAGATGGATGATGTACGAAAAACTCTGGACCGGCTGATCCGCGAAAACGGGGATGATTATTCCGGCCTCTCAAAAATGCTTGGCCGTAATGCAGCCTATATCCAGCAGTTCATAAAGCGCGGCACACCGCGCAAACTGGATCCGGAGGACAGGCTTAGGCTGGCGAGCTTTTACGGCATTGACGAACAACTCTTGGGCGGGCCACCGCCAACCGGCAGCGACGGTATGGTCGAAGTCCCTGTGCTTGATGTCAATGTTTCTGCAGGACATGGCGCGCTTGCGACAAGTGAGGATAGGAAAACGCGTTTCTCATTCGATGAACGCTGGCTGCGCAAACTGACACCGGCGAGAGGCGTCAGCCTATCGGTAGTCCGCGTCATGGGCGATTCCATGGAACCGACCCTGTCGGACGGTGATGATGTGCTCGTGGACGCTTCTGATCATGGTTCGCGGCTCCGCGATGGGATCTATGTGATGCGGGTTGATGACACGCTGGTGATCAAGCGAATTGCGCTGCGTCCTGATAGTCCCTTCATTACCATTGCCAGTGATAACCCGACCTATCCGACCTGGGAGGATGTTGATCGCAGCACCGTCCATATCGCAGGTCGCGTGCTTTGGTTTGGTCGCGCGCTTTGAGAGGAATATCGCTCTGAGCTATTCTAAATCCCCATATCCAATGGCTTGCTGTGCTCTTTCTCAAGTTCTCGCTGGTCCTGTTGCGGTTCTTTGGGCGCAAGTTCATTTCCTTTGGCAAGCCCCGTGGCAGCGGCTTTACCAAGACGCTTGGTCACTTCGAGCGCCGATGTTTTTGCGCCGTCATTCTTTTCAACCGCCGTTTCCAGTTTCTCGCGGTTATCAACAATTAGCGTCAAACCATCCCGCAATCTGGTAATCGTAACCAGAAACGTCTGCTTGTTGGAAAGATTGCGTTCACGGCTATCCATGACGGCGATCCCGCGATCTGAGGTTAGCCCTTGAGCCATATGGGCATTGAGCGCGTAAGCCAGATCAATGCGTTTGAGCATCGGATCATCATGGCGGAGCCGGTGTTCGATGCCGGAAGATGTTCGCAAGCTAACATGCTTGGCATCAATGTCTGTGATGCTTGCCTGATCCGCATTGAACAATCCGCGTTTGTGATCGCTATCGGTCCAGCGGATTTTATCACCGGCATAAATATCAAGATGCTTCTTTTCATAGAGAGCAATCTGGTCTTCAGATGCATTGGCGCGAAGTTTGCTGACCTGAAAGCTCCGCTCCCTGCCCCTGTGATCTTTCAATACAAGCTTCTTTGGGCGTTCATCGACCGAGACGACATCATATTGCCCTTTGCTAAGGCGCTGACTTCTGTCCGGAGCTTTAAGTTCAATCATCATGCCCGGTTTGTAGCTGTGAATATAGCGCAGTTCTTCGCGGGTGCTGTTGACCCGGGAGAAAGTTTCCAATTTGAGTCCGCGTTTGCCGAGCTCACCGTTTTGTTTAAGCCCGGTCTGGACCGCTTCATTGACGGCGGTGCGCAGCGCCCGACCCGAAGCATAAATGGCCGTGGATTGCCGTTCGTGCGGAGAGAGCGCGAGCCAGCGTTCGGCAGCGATCAGGGCGCTGCCCTCTTTGGTTTCGATAATATGGTCCTTCAAATAGGACATGGCCTCGCCGATATTTCCGGCCTGGGCTGAATATTGTGCGCGGCGTAATATTTTATCACGCGCGCGCAAATTGGTGATCATTTTTGCGGTATCAATGCCCGAGGCCTGCACAAGCGCGAAGGGCTTGCCGGCATCGACAGCGCCAAGCTGCTTCTTGTCCCCGATCATCACCAGACGGTCTACCTCGAGCAGGTTTGCGAGCCGGACCAGCTTTTCTTTTTCGACATTGGATACCATCGAGGCCTCGTCGAGCACCAGCACATGGTCTTTCATGGCGGCTTTGGCTTCTGTGAGAGCATTTTTATCCGCTCCCTCCTGTAGGAGGTTTTTGTGACTTCCGATGAAGCGCGCCAGGGTCATCGACGCAATCCCGGTATCGCGTTCGAGCATCTGGACGAGCGTATTCTGGACGGCGAGACCCAGAACCGTTTTACCATTCTCGCCAAAAAGCTGCGAGACGGGTTTAAGAAGGCTGCTCTTGCCTGCCCCGGCAATGCCCTGCACCGCGATAATGCGGTTGGACGATGATAATATCATCCGGCCTGCGGACTCTTGTCCTTCGTTAAGTGTCATCCCAAAGTTAAGACCCGCGACCGCTTGCAGCTGATCGCCTGCCATGCCCGATGACAAAAAAGGCTCTGACTTGCCCCTGCCCGCTTCAACCTGTCCAATTATCCGCTGCTCGGTCTGCAAAGCATCACGCGTGGTGACAAAATCACGGTCGCGTCCTTTGCCCCGGACGAGCTCACCTTCCCTGACCAGCGCCCGTACACGGCGTTCGACATGGGCAATGGATGTCGGTAGGCCAAAATCCAAAGCTGTCTTGTAAACATCATGAACCCCAAAGGCTGCTTCGCGCTGCGCCAGATGGCGAATGGCTGAAGCGGTCGCCTGCGCTGCAGCTATCTCTTCGCGGGGTTTGTTCAGGATATGCACTGGCACCAAAGGATCGGCGGAAGGCTTTGGACCAAATCCCTGAATTTTTTCTGCAAACGCGCGCAGGAAAATCATCCCTTTTTGCGCCAGCGACAGATTGGGATTTTTATCAACCTCCAAACCAGCTGCGCGAATGTTCGCTTTGTCGATCAATCCGCCAAGATCGAGATCCATCGCCCGTGCTGCTTCCTGCCATGTTGTAGACAAGGCATCCCTGTCCTTTATGGCTTCTTTGGGCGCACGGGTGGCCAGAGCGGCAATCTTGCCAGCTTCCAGTCCTGGTCCCCGGCGCGCATCAAGCACCTCCTGTCGGCGGGTCGAAAAGGCCATGACCGCTTCGCGCGATATACCTGCGGCTTCAAAATTACCGTGCTTGCCTTGATGGGCAGGCTGATAGCCAAGCTTTTCGATTTCAAGACGAAAGCGCGCCATCGTCATGCTGTTCAGAAGCGTGTTGTTCGACCAGAGCTTGTCATTATGCAGCGCCCGCCATTTGGCGTCCGGGCCTTGGGTGATATTGGCGACAACCGCGTGAAAATGAACATTGGGTTCAGAATTGCGATTGGTATCATGCTGGAACAGTCCAATGGTGAGATTGCCGGAACCAATGGCCTTGATCTTGCCGCGAGAAAAAACCCGTGTTTCGGCGATATTTTTCTCGGCCCATTGCAGCGTCTCGATCACCGCCGTCCGGTAAGCTTCGATGATCCGTTTATCGCCGCCCACCAGAGCGATTAACGACCAGCTTTTGGGCAGCGAGAAAGTAAGATCGGTTCCGGCGCGGTGATATTGTTTATCGCTGCCAACACGCTCGCCATTTGGCAATTCACCGCGCAGCAAAGCTTCAAAGCCGCTCGCGTCCACCTGGCCCTTTAAACCTAACCGCTCCGCTCCTTCTCCGATCCACTGACCGGACCGGTCGGCATCGGCTTTGGTATAATAGTTATCCGCCGCAAAATAAGTTGCAGCGCCGCCCGCAGAGCGAACATTGGAAGCGGAGAGCATAGTCCATTCCTATCATTGAACGCGCCCTCCACCGCGCAGGTTTCACATGTCATATTCGCCGATATCGCGGTCCGGCTCATCACGCACAGCGCCCTCACGGAGATCCCGGCCAGCATCACGCGGCAGACCGCTCAGCGACCGGGCCTTGTTCGCTGGATCGGATGGATCAGGCAGATCAGAGCGCTGCTGTTTGTCATCTTCGGGAGACGGTGATGGCGCCTGCTCATCCTTGCCGAGCGATTTAATCGGACCATCGGTAGCGGGATCCGCTGTGTTGCCCTTCAGTATTTTATCTTGAGGCTCATCGGACAACTGGACGTCGGTGATTTCTTCGGGCTCCCGAAAGGCAAACTCCTTCTGATCGGCCGCAGATTGTTTGACGCCTTCGTCATTGTCATCGGAGTCCGCTGCTGGCTCCTCCTCCCCGCTGTGGCTATTTTTAGCCGTCCCTTCAGACTTGGAAGACGGCAGTGGTTCTTTGCTGGGTGCGCGAGGTTTATACAGTTCATCGGGCTCATCAAATGCCCGCGCAATAAATCCTTCTGCCAGACTGGGCCAGGATTGCGGGACCAGTTTAACCGGCGCAGCGGGGAAGCCATCGGGGAACTTGATGTAGCCGTTGAGCCGCGGCAAGTTCATAAATTGATCGGGCAGCAGCAGCGGTTCGATCTGCCTTCTGGGGGTTAGACTGACGGCATCACGGGCATTATTATAGCCGTAACTATAGCCTTCTTCCATGTCGCGTATCTGCCGGTGACCGATAAAGTCTGAGCACCATGTTGCCGTTTCCCGGTCGGCTGTAGCCAGTATTAATTTGGTGCGCGCAAGCGAAGACAATGTCATCGCCATATTTTCACCATACACCTCCTTGAGTTTGGCAAATGCATGAATACCAGTCACGATAGCGCCGCCAAAATTGCGGGCCGTTTGCAAACCTTTTTCCAGCGCTGGCAACCGGTGCAATGCGCCCAGCTCATCAATCATGAACCACACCCGCAAATCGGATGTCCGGCTCATCGACATGAGGGTATTCATCGCAGTGTCCATCCACAATGTTAGCAGCTTGGAACAGATACTCATGTCCACATAGCGCGCGGATATAAATATGATCCCGCCGCGTTCGCATTCACCCTGCACCCAGTCGCGGATTGAAAAGTGCGGACCATGTTTGGGCAGCAACATCAAAGCCTCGGCATTTGCATTAAGCACAGCCCGGATTGAGGTTGCCATCCGGGCCGCTTTGGGCGCGGTCAGTTGCTCCGCGACAGTACCCTTTAGGAGCTTATGAACATCTGTGAGATCGGCCGTAATCAGCTTGTTTGCGAGCGCCTCGTTGGTTGGCGTTCCCGCCTTCATCAGTTGCATGCAGGATTGCACAAATACCGAGCGGGCACCAATAACCCAGAACTGGTCATCGCCGCCCCCATCCTGGGGTACTATTGCTTCAGCAGCGCTGTGAAATTCGGCAATGGTGCTGCAATCATTGAACACACTCCATTGCGGACAGCGGGCATCAAGCGGGTTCAATATGACATCACGCGAAGGGTCATAGAAATGTTCGATAAAAGCGCCGGTCAGATCGAATATGACGGCGCGCTGTCCCTTTCTGCGGGCCTCGTCTATCATCTCCAGCAGGGCAACGGTTTAACCGGTTCCGGTGGTTCCGATCAGCATCGCATGGCTCTGTTCAAGCCGCCAGGGATAACGAACACCTGTAATTGCAGAGGGAGTATAATAGCCCGCCGCATCGAGCCCATGCTGCCCTGCCAGTCGCCAACGCCGGCCTAATTCGGCGCGCATTTCCCTTACCTGCTCGCTAGCATTATGGCGGGTTATTTCCGCTTGCAGCTGGGGCAATGTTGCAAGCTGCGCTCCGCGTTCATGTTTACTTTCTTTCGACCGTCCACCAAAATATTCAGCCACCCAATAAAATAGTATAAAGGCAGGCAGAAACAGCAATACGGAGATGGCCAAAGCCGTCCGGAGCGCAGTCCATAATGCTTCCATTGCGCGCACGACAGGAGGGAAGTTCTGAACCGTTGAAATCGCCATTTCAGTGCTCGCGCCACCGGCAAGATCAAGATTAACCGGCTTGGTAGGATCAAACTCCATGAACCCGTAGAGCGATGCATAAAGGTTCATGCCGGCAAGGTAGCGCTGATGGTCGGTGAGGCCAGATGTTACCTGCCAATAGCACATCCCTAACAGGAGAATAGCAGCGATAATGAGAGGGGCTTTGAGCCCACTTGCGAACATGAATCCAAAGTGCCCGAGAAGCTGGCTACCGCGCGTGAAATTGACCAGATTACGCTTCATCACGACCTCCATTCGAAGAGGCAGGAGCAAGCCCCAATCGCTGCAGGCGGCGGGCATAGGCATCATGGGTTTTTTGCCGAAGCGAACTATCTGGATGGGCAGTCAAAATGGCATCAAGCGCTACGGACGAAAATACAATCTCGCGGGCTTTGTCGAGGCCTTTTAAAGCGTCGCTATTACCTTCATCCTGCGCAATATACGCCGCCATCACAAGATCACGAATGAAGACGCTGACACATTCCCCGTGATCGTCAGCCTCCGACCTGACCCACTGCGCCAGCGGATAAGAAAGATAGGTTTGTAAGCAAATATGGTTGGTCATACTCAGGTTCCTTGACGTTCAAGAACCTGGTTCACCCTTCGAAAAGCCCAATAAGAATAAATCGTGAACAAGTCTAAGTCAATCGGTTATATATCGCTTTTTATCAATATGTTATGCTGACGTGATTGGGGTAAGACTTGCCCAAAACCCACCAAGTCTTAGAGGATTTGTCTGTTACATCGGGCCATTTTGGAACTTAAACAATTGATATAAAACAATATACCCAAGGCAGCGAGCTGCGTACGGTGTGCAGTCAAGTTCCCAGCTCGGCAGACCTGCTCCAGCTCGTTTCTTGACCCTTAAATAACTAATTTGAAACAACTTTCCTTCAAGAGGATAATATGGGCCATTATGGGATTAAGAGAGAAAAGGTCCGAAAGGGCCGTTTGGCAACCAAATAGCATGCAAAAGCCAAAAACTGCCGACCGGTTTTTGTCAATTTTCTGCTGGATTGAAGCATTCGTTGGTGCGGTTGTAAATGCATTGGAAGAGCAAACTGACATACGCCCTATCGTCAATTAGAAGTTAGAATTGTAGCAAAAAGAAAGGCCCGGTAGCGGATACTACCGAGCCTCGGAATATTGTAATGTCGGTTGCGTTTAGTCGGTAGATTTGGCTTTCGCTTTGGAAAGAAAATCAACCTGCTCGGCGATGATTTCACAGCCATAACGAGTGTTGTTTTTATCGTCTGTCCACTTGGTATAATGGATACGTCCCGTGACCATGATCATGGCTCCTTTGGTGACATGGTCGGCAACGCATTTGCCGATGCCATTGAAGCAGGTAATCCGGTGCCACTCGGTATCTTTCTGACGTTCGCCTTCGCTGTCTTTGAAGCTGCGTGTTGTCGCCAAAGAGATGTTTGTAATTGTTGCATCTGACTTGGTTTCGCGAACCTCTGGATCGTTCCCTACGAAGCCGACGAGTGTGACTGTGTTTTTCATGATTGATTACCTTTCGAAGCTATTTTGTTCGTCCAAGGGACCATCCCTTTGACTAAGCCCGAAAGGTCCGGCTGGGGTCTGGACTGCACCGAATGACAATGAGGGAAACTCCGCTCGAAGGGGTGGAGCGGGCAGCAGCGCATAGCGATGCAACACGGCCCTGAAGATGCGCGGGTTGCTGTCCAGGCACCATCCGGACAGGGGCGGTTTATGTCATGAGAGGGGATGTGTTTTTGGACTATTGCCAGCTATCGATTGGTTTCCCGATACAAATTGCAATTGTGGTGTTTTTGGATGGCCATTCGGAATTCTGAAATCGATGCTGAGAGTATAATCGAATTGTCTCAGCGGAAATCAAAAATTGTCCAGTCGAATGGCAATTATTGGGTGGATTGCTGCCTGTCCGGTTTTGGCTGGCAGAGAAGAAGAGCGGTCGTACCTAAAGCTACGGTTGCCTTTCGAACCATGTAAGTGCGCGTTCCACGCCCTCGCGTGCTTGCTTGATCACCGTTGTTTTCCAGCGCTCGTCGCAAACGAAAAAGGCGTCGTAGATGCTTTTCATGCACGCAAAGTCACGTGCCTTCGCGACTGCAGCTGCGTGGTCGATCCGCAACGCCTCAAGTACGGACATCTCGGGCAAAGTGCCGAATTCATGGGCAACCGCAATGACCGATGCTCCGCTCAACTGTCGCCTTACTCCGTCTGGTAGGTCGCCCGAGATAATATAGGAAATTGTTCCGGCCTCACCGCTTTCGACATATTCCTCTCCCCATATGAAGCGTTCGATCTCTCGCTCCTTCGCTCGTGCGGTATGCGATCCGATGAATTGGCCGATGCCACCATCGCCCAGCCCGGTATGAAAGGCGATGATGCAAACCGTCCTTGCCGCACCGACATGCTTGGCAAGGATGGTTTCAAAATTGGCCCGCGCCCATGTCGGCGCAAAACCGCCGAAAAAAGGTGCTGCCGGGAAGCGATATTGGCCACCTGCGACTGCCGCGCGCATAGTCGGCATATCTGACTTCATCCATCGCATGAGTGCGGCATCTGCTGTACTCTTTTGTGCGGCGCTGGGTGTAAGCCATTTGGCAAGCTGTTCGTCGAATGCAGGATTGGCCGGCAGTGGTTGATCGAAATCGACAAAGTTTCGGTTGAGATCGACGCCTTCCTCCGTCACGCGACGAAACCAAGCCATTCCATGTGGATTGACCGCATGGATCAAGACAATCTCAAGACCCTCAGACGGCAGCAGTCGACCGATGAGATCGGTCGGGATCATCGATCCAGCGTAACCCTCGACGCCGTGCACGCCCGATATCAGGACAAGTTTTTGTGCAGTATTAGGATCGCCAAGACACGCAACGTCGATAGCGAGCGCTTCGCCCTCCGGCCCTCGCTCGGGATTTGGATATTCGTTCAGCGTTGCATCTGCCAGTCGTGCGGCGCCTAGGAATGCCGACCGTGCTTGAGCGTAGGTGATCATCGCCACGTCAGCCAATGGCCTCGAAATGGAACCCCTTATCGGTCTTGCGGACACTCGCGAAGCATTGGCTATTGACGTGGATCAAGGAATAAAGGGCGAACAGGTCGTCGAGGCCATGACCAGGATCAGCGCAGTTCGCGGCACGCCACGCGCCATTCGTGTGGACAACGGCCCCGAGTTCATCTCGAACGCTTTGGATCGATGGGCCTACGAAAATAAGGTAACGTTAGACTTCTAGCCACCTGGCAAACCGACGGACAACGCCTTTGTTGAATCGTTCAATGGTCGTCTGCGCGACGAATGTCTCAACACACATTGGTTCTTGTCTTTGGCCGACGCCAGGGGCAAAATAGAAGCGTGGAGACGGGACTATAACGAGTGCCGTCCTCACACCTCTCTGGGCTGGATGACACCAGCCGAATTTTCTTCATCGCTCGGGGTTAACCCCGAGCGATGAAGGCCAGAGGCTAACATTGAACCCGGACACGAAACCGGGGGACCGTCAAACCGCCGGAACTCTAACATAGCCGCTGGACTACCCTAATGGGGCAGGCCAGCGGGATGGGCTGCCGCGGTTAGAACGAGCGCCGCACCGGCCAATAGTATCAGTTTCCCTGATCTTGTCCTTATTTTTGATGGCTCTATAAGTCTCTGTCTCATTCTTAATTCTTCCCATATGGTGCGTTTCGCATATATTCCGGCGACTTCAACTCATCGGCGACATCAGGCCCACGATCGCTACAAGTCCAATGACCGCGATTGCCAGAGCTATTTCAATTGATAAACTGATGCGTAGGGCCGCCAAACTGGCGGTTGGGTCTGTGTCCAAGCCGGCACTTACTGCACCTGCACGGCGCTTGCCGATAAGCGCGTTGCGCCCCCCGCACAGCAGCATGAGTGCCACAATCGCCATCTTTGTGGCGAGCAACTGCCCATAACCCGTCGTAAGCACCGTGCCGCTATTATGCAGACCGAATATCATTTGCGCGTTAACGAGCCCGGTGATTGCAACCATGGCGACAAGCGCCATTCCAAGCGGAGCAAACTTATGCATTGCGTTTAACAAAGGTCCGGCAATTGTCTTGTCCGGAGAGCGGTGTGCCCCGATGGTGAGATGCAGAAACCAACCAATCGCTCCGAGCCACAGCCCCGCAGCGAGTAAGTGAACTGCATCGTTAACTCTGTGAAATAGGCCAATACCGCCTTCAAGAGCCGCAGCATGACCGTTCCATGCCAGGCTGGCTACAGCCAAGCCGTATAGGGCGACTGTAATAGGCAAACCGGCAGCTAAGCGGTGCCTGAGTAATAATGCAATCAAAGCTCCTGAGAGCAGCGCCATGCGCGCGGCAAATGCCCAGCCCATGCTCGTTGAAGCAATCATGGCTTCTATCGTAGCCCACTCAGTCAACCATAAGGGCTGCCCCATCATCGCGGCGATGCTTTGGACCATCAACGCAGCGGAAAGAAGCGGCGCAAGCGTTGCAAGGCCAATCAGATATCTATCAAACCTTAGAGATTGGACGTCGCTAGACAGCCAACTTAGCCCGATTAGCCGGTAAGCGGTCAGTCCGAACAGGCCGAGCAACACGGCATAGTGCAGAAACCGCAGCAGAAGGTAGGGCCAGTCGTCCATCTCGCTGGCTTAGCGTACCGTGAAGTTCACAGTGCCTTTCATGCGATGGCCGTCAGCACCAGCTGCTTGCCACCGCACTTCATATGTTCCTGCTTGGAGCGGCTTGCGCAGGTTTAACGTGAGCGTTTTGTTACCATTTGACCAGGCGGCGGTGAAATTGCGAATGACCATTGGCTGATGATTTTTCATACCGGGCATTGCGGTCATGACAATGCTGGCCGCGACAGTTGGCGGGAGCAAAGCTTCGCTGAAGGTCATAGTCACGTTTTTTGGTTTGGAGACTGACGCGCCTTGTGCGGGGTTCGATGCAACAACTTTTGTGTGCGCCATCGAAATTGCTGGTACTGAGGCCGTTGCAACAGCAAGCGCATATGCGCCTGCTTTCAAAACATTACTAAAAGTCATAAGTTTATCTTTCCAGAAAAGTAAAAAGTTCGTCTCACGAAAACGGCCAAGCCGGATATTTCCGGTGAACCGGCAATCATGGCTGATATATATTCCATCATGGTTTTCGCGGAGCGCGTGAAGACGAGTGATACTGAACAATCTTCCAGCCTGCCGCATCATGGCTGAGGACTGAGGTTGCTGCGCCTTCGCGCTCGATCACGCGTCCGTCAGCCAGTTCGATGCGATAATCATAGGTTTCGCGCGCAAAGGCCATGTGGCCCATGCGGGTTACGGCAATTGTCGGATCGGTGAAGGTGAAGCTTTTGATGGAACCTAGCTCAGGGCCGAGATGATGTTCCATATAATGTGCAAAGCTGCCTTCATCTTTGCCGTTTTCGTAGATGTAAGATTCTTCGGCAAACAAGGCGGTCATAGCATCCGCGTCACCGCTAACCAGGGCGTTGCGATAGGCAGCCAGTGAAGCCACGGCACCGCTCGCATCTGTGTTTGCGTCTTTGTCTAAAGCCTGGTGGTCCCCATGATCCATCGAGTGACCTGAATGGTCCATGGTCTGAGCGAATGCGGGCGATGATATTGCCGCGAAACCAAGTGCGCTTCCCAATGCCAGTTTATAGTTGTTCATCATAATCTCCCCAAAAATTCTAAAACCAGAAACGAATGCCGACGACATAATTGGTAACGCTGGGGTCCTCACCTTGAGCCCTTGCAAAGTCGGCGCTGCCGCCGAGACGCCAGCTTTGTTCAATCCCGATATAAGGGGCGAATTCGCGTTTGATTTCATACCGCAAACGCAGGCCCAGTTCGAGTTGGTCTATGCCCGCTCCGATCCCAAGCTGCGGAATATCCTGAGCGGAAAGATTGACTTCGCCGCGCGGCTGCAGGATCAGGCTTTGAGTGATTTTCTGGTCAAGTTCGGCTTCGAAACGGGCCGTTATGTCGCCGCGATGCGAGACAAATACGGCTCCGTCCAATTCAAACGCATAGGGTGCAAGGCCTTGAATGCCGAGGGCCAAATGGGTTGTGTCCGGCCCGCCAATATCCTGTCGTACCCCGGCTTGGAGATCGAAGAACGGTGCGATGGCGCGCGAATAAAGCGCCTGAAATTCTGCATCTTCGACCTTCTCTCCGAAACTGCCTTCGCCTTCGCTCTTGAACCAGAATTTGCTGGTGGTTCCGCCATAATAGCCTTGAACGTCCCATAGATATCCGTCCGAGCTCTCCCGGACCTGCACTTCAGCACGGTCTGCCTGAAACCAGAATAGCGGGTAGTCGCCGTGAGTTTGTTGCAAGTCGCGGCGCGATGCGCGCATGGCATCTGCGCCCCAGATTGCGTCGGCAGCGCGCGGCGGGCTGCTGGGCGCTCCCGGAGGGGGCGGCGTTTCTATTTCGGGACCGGGCGAAGCCGCGCCTTCCATCATATCATGACCCATAGCGCCATGATCCATTGCAGACTGGTCCGCCTTGTCCTGCTCCAGTGTCTCATGATTCATCTTGCTATGGTCCATCGAGGCGTGATCCACGGCCGCATGATCCATATCTTCCATTTCGGAAGGTTGGTTTGGTTCAGCGGAAGCTGGCATGACGTGGCCAGCGTGCGGGTCGACGGGAATTGCTTGCGGGGCAGATGACGGGGCGGTCTCGGGTGAAGTCTTTGGGGTAGCGTGGCCCTGATGCGCATCATGATCCTGGGCTTGCGCCGATACAGGTAGCATCGCCGCTGCCAAAGCGGGCAAAATGATGACTGAAGTTCGGCTCATGATGCTGCTCCAGGACCGGCGACCGTCACTGTCTGCATCATTCCGCCATGCATATGGTAAAGGAGATGGCAGTGAAAAGCCCAATCGCCCGGCTCGTTTGCTGTCAAATCAAACTGAGCGCTGGCTCCAGGCTGGACGATCATAGTGTTTTTGCGCGGTTGCAATGCGGGTGACTGCCCGTTGACCATTTCAAAGAACATGCCGTGCAAATGGATCGGATGCGCCATCATCGTGTTGTTGATCAGCTTGACACGGACCCGTTCGTTCCACGCGAAGCCGATTGGCACGTCGCTTACCGCGCTATACATGCGGCCGTCGAAGGACCACATGTAGCGTTCCATATTTCCGGTCAGATGCAATTCAAGCAAGCGTGAGGGCTCACGGGTGTCCGCGTTAGCATCGCGGGCAACCAGCATCCGGTAATTTAGAACGCGGTGACTGACATCGCGCAGCCCAAGGCCCGGATCATCCATTTTGTCCACGGGTGCCATTGATACCATGTCGATACCCGGACCAATTGCTACATCGGGCGGCAGGAGCGAAGTATCGCGCATATTCATGCCGTCCATGCTCATGCCTTCCATATCCATATCGGGCATTTCGCCAGAAGCCATTTTATCTACGGGCATTGCACCGTGGCCCAAAGCGGCATGGTCGACGCTACTGCTGTCCATATCCCCGCCGCCATGGTTCATGCCCATGTCCGCCATGGTCAGCAGCGGTGGATCGCGCAAAGCGGGCAGTGAGGCACGCGCACCAGGCGCACTCACCAGAGTAGCCAGCGCCATGCCCGAACGGTCCATAGATTCTGCGACAATGCTGTAAGCTTCGGCATTACCGGGCTCGACAATCACGTCATAGGTTTCGGCGGTGCCGATCTGAAACTCATCGACTTCAACCGGACGCACAGCTTGCCCGTCAGTTGCGACCACGCTCATTGCAAGGCCAGGAATACGAAAATTGAAGAAACTCTGCGCCGATCCATTGATCACCCGTATCCGGACGCGTTCGCCAGCTTTGAACAGATATTCCAGTCCCTCATTCGCTCCGCTCCCATTGGCGAGGAATGTATAGGTCGGCGCGCCAATGTCGGCGATGTCGGTCGGCATCATCCGCATTTTGGCCCACATCCGCCGTTCCTCACCCGTCATCTCGTAATCATCGGTCCAAGTATTTTGCTGGCGATTGAAATACCCTTCGCCAGTGCGCAGGCGGTTCATAACGAAATGCGGGTCGAGCGTTGTGAAGTCGCTGAGCAGGAGAATATAATCACGATCGACTTTGATAGGATCGCCGCCGCGCGGCTCGATAATCATGGGACCATAATGGCCGCTTTGCTCCTGCAAGCCCGAATGGCTGTGATACCAATAGGTGCCAGCCTGCCGGATCGGGAACTCATAAACAAATGTTTCCTTTGGCTTTATGCCCGGAAAGCTTATTCCAGGAACGCCATCAAACTGAAATGGTAACAGTAAACCGTGCCAATGAATCGAGCTGTCCACGCCTAGATTATTGGTAACATTGAGCCTTACATTCTGCCCCTCTGTCAACCGTATCAGAGGGCCAGGTACACTGCCATTTACCGCTATACCGGGACCGCGCCGCCCTTCGACGATCCGGTGACCGCTCCCAATCGAAAGATCAATAATTTCGCCGCTAACCTCGTCAAATCCAGCCGGGATGAGAGTGTCACCGCCGCCATGCACGCTGTGGCCACGTGCCCATGCAGGCATAGCGGCTGCCATGTAGCCCAGACCAGCCGCACCAGCGCCAGCGGTGAGAAAATTTCTTCGGTTCAGTTTAGTCATTTCCATCTTTCAAATACAGTCCGATATGACTTTTACGCTTGCAGCAGACGTGGCCCTCAAAAAAAAAATTGGTTTTTCGACCGGAAATTCAATCAGGTCAGTCTGACTGTGAAAGCAGCTTGCCACCGCACTTCATATGTTCCTGCTTGGAGCGGCTTGCGGAGATTTAATGTGAGCGTTTTGTTGCCATTTGACCAAGCGGAGGTGAAATTGCGAATGACCATTGGCTGATGATTTTTCATGTCGGGCATTGCGGACATGACAATGCTGGCCGCGACATTTGGCGGATGCAAAGCTTCGCTGAAGGACATTGTCACAGTTTTTGGCTTGGAGACTGCCGCGCCTTCTGCCGGTGTCGACGCTGTTATCCGCGTGTGAGCTTGCGAGGTTAAAGGAATGGACGTAACCGCTATAGCAATGACATAAGCGCCAATCTGTAAAATGTTGTGAAAATTCAAAATTTTATCCTTTAAGAATATTGGTGCGTTTCGTTGCCAAACCAACCTTGACATTGAGTCTGGTAACTTGTCGAATTCACGTTCGAAGCAGAATGGGGTCGATCAATAGATTGCCGTATGGCGAGCTTCGAGCTCAATTGTCCATGCTACCCTTTCGGCTCAATGAGGAGGCGAAGAAAATGATTGAACCAAGTATAACGATCAACCCGGCTATTAGAAAATGTTGTATTGTCGAGTGGCTAATCAACCAAAGTGTGAGCAAAAACCCTATTCCCGGGATTGCGAGTCCTCCGCGCAATCTGAACTGCCCCTCTTCGGCTGGGATCGTCTTTTCAATATTCGGCAGTGAGGCGATGCAAAGAGCATAGCTCAGTAGACGAACCAAAGTGCTGAGAGTAACGAGCCACACAAAGCCCTCACTGACCGCGAGCGTCATGCTGAAAAGACCGCAGAACAGGATTGAGTTAACGGGAACATGGCTCTTTTCGCTCACCTTGCCAAACCAGGCCGGCAGGCTGCCATCGCGCGATAGAGCAAATGTCAGTCGCGGCGCCGTAAGCAAAGAGGTCAAGCTCCCCCCGCCAACCGAAAACACCACGCCAAGCCCAAGCGCAAGCGCGCCAGCCGGCCCCATGAGTCTTCCAGCGACTTCGACAAGCGGTGCGTCGCTCTTCCCAAGATCGGATCCGACCGACACGACGACGAGCTGGATAAGAGCATAGCAGAAGGAAATGGCGACAACCGTTCCAACAAGGGTTCGCGGTATGGCCTTTCTCGCATTACGCGTTTCACCCGCCGCGATCAGGCTAAACTCGAAGCCGATGAACGCATACATCAGAACTAGCATCGATTGTCCAAGTGTCTCAGTACCCGGTATATCCGTGCCGATCACGCCGACCCATTCAATTGTCGGAAGCCCGACAAAGATCAGAAGGAGCAACGGCAGCAGCTTCAAGATGCTGATTAAGTAAACCATCGCCATTCCCGCTCGCACGCCGACCACATTCAACATCGTGGCAAGCGAAATATAGCCTATGATCGCCGCGATTTTCGGAGAGCCAGATGCCAGCGGTTCCCACAGGGCGGCGGCATAGCTAACTATGAGATTAGCGCTGGCTGCAATTGCGGCGACGCGGCTCACATAGATCAGCAAACCCGTCTGGCATCCGACATATCGACCGAAAGCATGGGTGGTGTATGCGACCGGCCCGCCTGTGATATCGAAAAAGCCGGCGGTTCGCGCCAGTGTGAGTGCAACCGAAAGGATCAGGAGCCCGCACAGAACAAAGACCCACGGACTGAAATAGCCTGTCTGTGCTATCGCGATGGCCGGTAACGCAAAAATGCCAGAACCTATTACACCATTCATCGCTATCGTCGCGACGCCGATTTTCCCAATTTCGCGCCGCAGGAGCGAGTCAGAAGCCGCCGCCTTTTTCATTGGCCGCTCCCCCCGTTTGCGTCTTCCTTATAGCCATTCGACGTCGCAATCAGCGCAACCGTTGCGTCAGGTGAAATCACCCCGTTTTTTAAAAGAAGCTCGAGTCCGGTGAGCGTCGCGGCCGAAGACAGTTCGGCATAGCAGCCATGGCGAGCGAGACGGATCTGATCGCGAGAGACCATTTCATCCTTCACGATCACCGCGCCACCGCCCGACGCACGGATCGCCTCCATCGCCTGATAGGTGACCGTCGAGCCGCCGATTGATGCCAGCCGAGTCGTTCCGGGAAACGAGCCCGTGATCGACTCCCCACCGAGCACCGCGCTGATCCGCGCAAACGGCTCGACCGCATATAGCCGGGGAACTGATTTGATCAAGCCGGCGGCCTTGAGCTGATCAAAACCCTCCGCGAGACCCCAGATCAGGTCGCCTCGCGATGTCGGAACCAACACGACATCGACCAGGTCTGGTCCCAGCTCTTCGAGCATCTCATAGGCAATGGTCTTGAGGCCATCCAATCCAAAATGATTGCTGCCTACGGGCGGATCAAGATAGTTTGTCGCCGAAAACGCGCCCTGCTCCTTCACCATTTTGGCAATATGATCCCAACGCTCAAGGCTTTCCGAAGCGGTGACAATTTGGGCTCCGGTCATTGTGATTGCTCGCTGAAAAACCCGCGACAAAGCGGGCGTCGTGACGATGCAGCATTTCAACCCCGCCGCCGCTGCATAGAGCGCCAGTGACGCCCCGCCATTGCCGCTCGAAGCTGCAACTATTGTTGTAGCCCCTATGTCAAGTGCGCGGGCAACCGCCATGCAACTCATCCTGTCCTTGTGTGAGCCGCTGGGGTTCTGGCCCTCGTTCTTGATATGGATATCAGCTACCCCAAGCTCATTGGCCAAGGAAGAAAAGCGCGCGCAGGACGTCCCACCTTCGCCGAGCGAAACCCAAGATATATAAGGCATCCACGCTGCAAATCGCCGCATCCCATGGGCGCGGCCGTTGCTCAGCACGGGCGGCAGGTCGCGATATATCGACCGCAACGTCGAAGGTTTACCGCGTGCGAGACAGTCGGGGCATCCTTCAAAATAGTCCCCGACTGGTAGTTCCATCTGGCACCGGATGCAGGAAAACCCCGCCAGCATCGGGTTCAACGCAAGACGACGTCCATCAAAGATATCGCCACGGCTTTCCGGCAAAGGCGGCATTGATTGTGTCACGATCCCGTCCCGCTCCTGAAGGACCGAAGCTGATCGAAGGCAGCCGAAAGGTCGGCGATCAGATCGTCGCATGCTTCAAGCCCCGCGTGGACACGTATCAAACTCCCCTTTTCGACCGGTGTGCAACTGCGCTCTGGCGCGGGCCAGGCGGGAACAATCAGACTTTCGAACCCACCCCAACTGGCACCCAACTGAAACAACTGGAATTGATTGAAGAAAACCGAAGTTTCTTGCGGTGTCATATCATCAAGCAAAACGCCGAACAGACCCGTTGCCCCATCAAAATCGCGCCGCCAGATTGCGTGCCCCGGGTCCGAAGCGATGCCGGGATAGAGCACATGGCGGACCTCGGGCTGCTGCTGGAACCAACCGATGAGTTTCAAGGCGTTGCGCTGGTGTCGCTCCAGACGCACGTCGAGGGTCCGCAACCCGCGATGCACGAGGTAGCAATCGTCCGGCCCTACACAGTTTCCCCAGTAGCGCGCGGCGTCCTTCAACTTTCGGAAGATATCGGAATTCGCTGCGGTCATCGCGCCGAGCATTACATCGGAATGTCCCGACAGATATTTGGTCGCCGCGGCTATCGACACATCGACGCCATGCTTGATCGGGCGGAAATAGAGCGGGGTGGCCCAAGTGTTATCGATCATCGTTACAATCTCTCGCGCGCGCGCCACGGCTGTAATCGCGGCAATATCGGGCATCTCAAAGGTTAGCGAGCCCGGAGTCTCGAGGAAGATGGCGCGCGTGTTCGGCCGGAACTGGGCGACGATGTCGCTTCCCACGCCAGGGTCGAAATAAGAGACCTCGACCCCCATTGCGGTCAAGACATCGTCACAGAATCTACGCGTCGAACGATACACGGTATCGATGACCAGTAGGTGATCGCCCGCCGACAAAAATGCCGACAAACTGAGCGAAATTGCTGCCGTCCCGGAGGAGGTAACCACCGTCCGGTGCCCCCCTTCGAGCGCCGCGATGGCCGCTTCGAGGGCGAAAGTCGTTTCGGTCCCGTACAGACCATAGATGACATCGTCATAGATACGGCTATGCCGACCCGTATAGGCTTCGACGTTGTCAAAAGTGATCGTTGAGGCGCGGTGGACCGGAGGGTTGAGCAGACCCGCCGCTTTCGCCGAGGGTGAGCTCGAACGAACAAGCTTCGTCATCGCAGACGTTCGGCTACCGTCTTTACCGCGGTTAGCAGTCTCGTCATTCACACTAAATACCTTCTGAAGTCAGGACATTCTCTATCCTCCTGAAATGTTGTTGGAAGCAGGAAATAAAATGCAGAGGTAAACCAGGCTTCGACGAGGCCTAGAGAAATACCGCTGTCGGATGTTGCTAAAGTCATTCCTTGCGTCTTCCTTTTTACTTTGGTCTATATTGATTTGTAATAACTTTGGAGAGTGACGGATGAACCTACGACAGTTGGAAGCATTTCGGGCGGTCATGCTAGCCGGATCGGTTACGCAAGCCGCTCAGTCCATGCATTTGTCTCAGCCGGCGGTCAGCAAACTCATCGCCGATCTCGAATATGCCATCGGCTTTAAGCTCTTCGTTCGCTCGAAGGGTAGTGCGCTCACCGTTACGCCTGAAGCTGGGTATTTTTTCCATGAGGTCGAGCGCAGCTTCATTGGCATCGACGCTCTGAAAAAAACGGCGAGTGACATCCGAAACCTCTCGACCGGCAATCTTCACATTGCGTCGCTGCCGGCGCTGTCTTTCAGCTTCTTGCCTCAGGTAATTCGTGCGTTCCAGAAAGATCACCCTGGTGTTTCGATCCATCTTGACACGCATAGTTCGTCGACTGTCCGTCAGTTGATCGAGAACCAGCAGTTTGACGTTGGGCTCGCGACACGGGGCCACGATATCCCTGGTGTATCTACGAGCAGATTTCTGCGGTCGGTCGGGGCCTGTATCCTGTCTCCCGGACACCGGCTCGCAGGACGAGCCCATATCGAGCCGACCGATCTCGCGGGTGAGCCCTTTATATCGCTGATGCACGGTGACAAAACGCGTCGACGCATTGATCGCATCTTCGAAGACGCTGGTGTCGAACGCGACCTGGTTGTGGAAACGCAATATGCTATTACCCATTGCAATCTGGTGGCTCAAGGCGTCGGTTGTTCGATCATAAATCCTGCCACTGCGATCGATTTTGTTGCCCAAGGCCTTGTCGTCTTGCCATTTCTGCCGCGTATCGAATTCGAATATCTCTTGTACACACCTTCGCTGCGCCCCCTGTCGCAGGCAGCGCTTAGCTTTATTGAGATCATGATGCGGATCAGAGACGAAAAGATCGCGGATGGAGCCTTTGGAGAGCCTGCCATCAACACTCCCACCCGTCCCGCACACACGAAGCGAGCCGCTATAGCCAGAGATTGAAGACGAATTCGGCATAATTTTGAATTTATACTCGTAACTCCGGCACTGAGACTGGTATTGTAGGCGACAATTCGAACTGCCGAATTGATGAAGTCCATGAGCCACGCCGGGCTGGCAGCAAATGTATTTGTGCCGACTCAAGGCCTGCCGGAGGTTTGAACTAATCATATAGTGGACCGTATCCTGAAGCGGGGGTCGACGAAAGCATCGACCCCATCGCCAATGTTCTAGAACGTTGTCGTTGCGCGAACGTACCAGAATCCGCCGTTGAAGCCGGAGGGTGCGAAGCGCATATACTGGATACCGTTGTTGATCTGCGACTGGCGCGCTTCGCGGTCAGGAAAATTGTCGAAAATGTTCTCGCCGCCAACCGCCAGCCTAACGATATCGTTGAGACGATACGATACTTCGACATCGGTGAGGATTTCCGCACCGCCGGTTTGATCACTCGCCGGCGTGCTCCCATAGTCAGTCCACTTGCCGTAATAGGTGGCGCGCGCTAGAAAGCCGAGTCGATCGCCTTGATAGTTGAACGCTACATTGCCCTTCCACTCGGGTACAAAGTCCTCGAGTTCGAGGAGCCGTTCGCGGTCTGCAGCGATGACCGGGCTGGCGCGAGTGACTTTGGTCTTGGTATAGTTGGCGTTCGTGCTCAAAGTCGCCTTGCCATCAGCCAAATCGAAGCGATAGGTCAGAACCGCATCGACGCCCTGCGTTCGACTGTCGAATGCATTGGTAAAGAACGCCAGTTGCTGGAAACTGCCGCCGCCGGGGATGCCGAGCGCAGCGAGTTGGTCACGCTGTGCTTGAGAGAGCGCGAAATTGCCAGAAAGTGCGATGCGATCATCGACCTTGATGTTGAAATAATCGAGCGTGAAGGTCAACTGGGAAAGCGGTGTGAGCACGATACCAGCGGCGATATTGAACGAATCCTCTGGTTTGAGCGGCGCGGCACCCAGGAACTGGGCGACTGGATTATTGGGACCGACAATGCCCGATGTCAGCGGTGCACCAGTTGCCGAATCGATGTTGGTACTGACGTTGGAAGCGTTCGCCTGGCCGGGCGTCGGCGCGCGAAAGCCGGTGTTAACTGATCCACGGATTGCGATCGCGTCTGAAAATTCCGCGCGGGCGTTCACTTTCCAGTTGAACGTCGAGCCAAAATCGGAGAAATCCTCGTAGCGCAGCGCAACGCCGCCTGACAGCCATGGGGTTAGATCGCCTTCGAGCGCAGTATAGGCCGCCCAATTGTTGCGCGAAAAAACACCCGCCTGACTTGGGCTAAACCCCGGAAAGCCGTTCGAACCGACCGGAAGTCCAACGTTCAGACCGGTATCGGGATCTGTGAGTAACGCGAACGGCCCCACCTGATAAGATGCCACATCACCGGCCGTAATTTCATATGTTTCACGACGATATTCAAGTCCGCCGGCAAGGTTGAGCGGTTCGGCGAGTCCGATATCAATCGGATAGGTCATATCGGCGTTGAAGTTGAGTTCGCTCTGTTCGAGCTTACCAATGTTGAACTCAGTCGGTGAATTCGAGCCGAGTGATGGATTAACGGTATTGGTGATATTGTATCGGGCTGAATTCTGGCCATAGCTGGCGCTCAGATCATAGGTAAGGCCGCTACTCAGTTCACCGCGCGTACCGCCAACCAACGACAGATCGCGGATCGTGGCACCAAAATTGGGTGTATAACCGCCGGGGAAAATATCACGGAAAGAAAAACGTGGGCCGCCCGGCATCGTCGTTAGCGGAACGCTGGTGTTGAGAAAGCTCGTGTTCGGATTGCGGTAGAAAAAACCGGTCACGCCGCTGCTCCAGCTGTAATTGCCGAAGACGTAAGCCTCCATCGAATCATTGAGGTCAAGTCCGGCGTTGACGAACAGCCGTGCCGCCTCGGTTTCGGGATTGCCCCAGCGCTGCGCCGGCACTGGCACACCTGAAACGCCGGCGTCGATCAGCGCCTGTGCGTCAGGACGCTGCAGCCCGCGCGAAGTGGTATTGGTGTTGACGTATTCGCCACTGATATTGATAAAGCCATCGGCTGTAAACGGCAGGCCAATATTGCCCTGGACGAGCATGTCTTCGCCGTCGCCAGCGTAATACTGGCCGTAGCGCGCGGTTAGGTTTCCTCCTTCGCGGTCATCCCGCAGCCGAAAATTGAGTACACCAGCTATCGCATCCGAACCGTAAAGAGCCGAGGCACCGTCGCGCAGCACTTCGAGTTGACCGATGGCGATCGACGGGATTGCCGACAGATCGGGACCCTGCGAACCGCGAATATAGGGAACGTTGGTGAACTGCACCGTCGCGCCGCGATGCCGACGCTTGCCGTTGACCAGAACCAGCGTCTGGTCAGGCGGCAGTCCGCGCAGCGAGAAGGGCCTTGTAAACACCGCACCATCGTTGCTAACCAGGCGCTGGATGTTGAGAGAGGGTACCTGCGTGCGCAGGATGTCGTTGACATCGGACGAGCTCTGGCTGAGCAGTTGCTCTGATGAAATAATGTCGATGGGCGTGGGAGAATCTGCTGCCGTGAGGTCGTTGCGGCGGGTACCGGTGACAATGATTATGCCTCCGCCGTTCGTTGTGTCAGCAGAAGTCGACTGCCTTCCAGTCGCTTCGTCCTGTGCCATGGCCGGTGTGGCCAAAGACAGACCGGCTAAGCCCATCGCGAGCGCCAGATACGACGTTCTGATCAATTGTTGATTTTGCGCCTTCATGATATTTCCCCTCTTAATGGTGCGTCGCGATTGGTTTCCCAAGCGCGACTCCCTTATCCGCTACAATCTGCTAGCGCAGGGGCCACAAGCATTCTATGATAAATTGAATGCCATCACGTTTTACGAAGAGGTTATCAGAAAATGTTATAGGTCGTTTGAACTAGGTGTCTCGCATGATCAACGCTATCTTGCGCGGACGCATTAACCGCAGCAACCAGATAAGTTTGCAATTGTCGCATCTGACTTGGTTTCGCGAACCTCTGGATTATTGCCTACGAAGCCGACGAGAGTGACTGTGTTTTTCATCATTTTGCCTTTCGAAGCTATTTTGTTCGTCCAAGGGACCATCCCTTTGACTAAGCCCCGAAAAGTCCGGCTGGGGTCTGGACTGCACCGAATGATAATGAGGGCAACGCCGCTCGAAGGGGTGGTACGGGAAGCAGCGCAAAGCGGTGCAACACGGCCCTGAAGATGCGCGGGTTGCTGTCCAGGCACCATCCGGACAGGGGCTAGTTTACGTCATGAAAGGGGATGATTCTTTGAAATGGAATTGCAGCGGTGAATAATGAAAAGAACCTGTGGCTTCTTTGTCAAAAGCGTTTATTTCTTCCAGATCAGGGAGAAAATTAGTGTTCCAAGGTGCGTTGTTTACAAAGGATTGGTTGGTCGAGGGCATTACTGAAACACCTGAGTGGAAAAACCTTGATGATGTGACTGTAAAATTGGCCGCAGAAAAGGCTTCCGCCTTGCTCAATGATCTTGCACAGAGGCGAAATCCAAACGAAGCCGAAACAGAAGAAAAATTAGTTTATCCGTTAATCGAAATGCTTGGTTGGGAGTTCATATCAGTACAACAAAATATGACTGCGCGCGGGCGTAAGGATGTTCCAGATGCTCTACTTTTTGCAGAGGCGGCAGCCGACGAACGCGCTAAAGACCTAGAGCCATGGCAACGATTCCGCCACGGAGCGGCATTGGTAGAAGCAAAACGATGGGGCCGCCAACTTGACCGCGAGGGACAAGGAGAACCGGGCATACCCTCTACACAGATAATGCACTATTTACGACGAGCAGAAGTCGTTTCCGAAGGTAACATGCCGTGGGGTATACTGACCAACGGACGGCAATGGCGATTGTACTATCAGAATGCTCTTTCCGTCGCAGAAGAATTCTTCGAAATTGACCTTGGCAAGATATTCGAATTCGCAGGCTCATCAGAGGAAACATCTGATCAAGATTTATCACAAGATCATGGGTTCCGCCTCTTCTTATTGATTTTTGGGAAGAGTGCTTTCTTGCCGGTAGAGCAAGGACGTAGCTTTCATCTTATCGCGTTGGCGGAAGCGAAACGTTGGGAAGAAAAGGTCAGGAAAGACCTTGCTGAAACTGTCTTTGAGGAAGTCTTTCCGCTGCTTATCAGTTCTATTCCAGAGGCAGACACGGAGCGTCCAGCTGAAATCGATAGTGAATATGCCGAGACGGTACGGCAAGCAGCATTGTTCCTTCTTTATCGACTTCTGTTCGTTCTTTATGCGGAAGATCGTAACCTATTGCCTGATGAACGTGGCCCTTATTCGAACTATTGTCTCACCCGCTTACGGCAGGATATCGCAGACCGTCGGACGAAAGGACAGGCAGAGCTTTCTCGTAGTACTGCGTATTGGTCAAGACTAGAGACCATTTTTTCTGCGATCTCAGAAGGTGATGATGAACTTGGAATACCTCCCTATAACGGCGGATTGTTCGACCCATTGGAGATACCGCTTCTCTCCCGCATACGGTTGTCCGACGAAGTTTTGGCTCAAGCAATCCTGTCGCTTTCTCATCGCGAAGAAGATGGTCGGCAAAGGTACATTAATTATCGGGACCTTTCTGTACAACAATTGGGTTCAATCTATGAATCCATATTAGAATACGGCGTTGAGGTTGACGGCCATGGCAATGTGCGTCCGCGCGAAGACAATGAAGCTCGGCATCGCTCCGGTTCGTACTATACCCCCGAACCACTCGTCTCATTAATTATAGACAAAACCGTGGGGCCTCTGGTTGATGAGCGCCGCAGTTTATTTGAAGAGGCTGTAGGCAACGAAGCAACGGGCGAAGAGTTGATCGCATTGGATCCTGCGATAGCGTTGTTATCGCTTCGGATTGTTGATCCCGCTATGGGTAGCGGGCATTTCCTTGTTAGCCTCGTCGACTGGCTATCTGACAAGGTACTTACTTCTATCGGTGATGCCGAAGCTATCGCTGGCCCAGATTATGCTTCTCCATTAATTGAACAAATTGCGAAACTTCGCGAGGGGATAGTCGTTAACGCTCGCGAACATGGTTGGCCAATCGTCGAAGATCAGTTGGACGATCGACACATTGTGAGACGGATGGTCCTGAAGCGCTGTGTGCATGGTGTTGATTTAAATCCGATGGCTGTAGAATTGGCGAAAGTCGCCCTATGGTTGCACAGTTTTACGGTTGGCGCACCGCTATCATTTCTCGACCATCATTTGAGATGTGGCAACAGTGTGCTTGGAGCATGGGTTCGACCTACGATGGATTGGCTTGAAGAGCGCGGCGCGCTTTTAGCCAATCAACATTTGGCACCCCTTGCCAACGTAGTAAGGGATATGGAGACTATCGAAGGCTTGACGGACACTGATCTAACAGAAGTTCATCGGTCAAAAGAACTGTTTGAGACTGTTGGGCAATCAAGCCGCCCTCTCAATGCATTGCTTTGCATGGCGAAATCTGACGAACTTATGGGAGTGTTGGGAACCAATGTTCGTCGCCCACGCGAAGGGGCATCCGAAATCCGTGCTGACGGCGACCGACGGCTGGATTCTATGCCAGAAGATACCCAAACGGAAAGAACTGCTAAAGCCAAAGAAGCTCTCAGAATTGAACGAGCCGTCGCTCGCGCTGATGAAGCTAGACGCCGGTTTGATCGCGCAGAGGTTATGAAACTAGTGTATGAAGGCAGCTTCGGCGATCCGAGTAAAATCGCTAGTGGGGACACTTCTGTTCTAGTAGTTGAAGGACAGGTCGCCCTTGAAGCTGGCGATGATGAAAGGCTGCAAGGCAGTCTGATGCCAGAAGTTCGACCGGACGAGCGCCGCCGAAGTCTTGCCCATGACTTGGTTCGTGAAGCACGTGAATGTCCGTCGTCAGATAATTTGAGACATATGGCGTTTTAAAATAGGCGAGTATTTGGTTTCATCTGGTTGGTTGATTTTAGGCGGCGATCTTGCGGTATT
>NVXM01000034.1 GCA_002733865.1 Sphingopyxis sp. | reverse complement strand
CCGGGATAGCCGCTATTAACATTATCTGGTCGCCAAGGCCGCCCGCCATTGTTCGCGGTTTCACCGGTTTGACAATCCCCTCCTCCTCCGCCGCCACTTACCTGTGAAGAGCGGGGTGACTGTCCGCCGCCTCCAGCAACGACGTGCGAGGAAAGAGGGGATTGTCAAACCGGTGAAACCGCGAACAATGGCGGGCGGCCTTGGCGACCAGATAATGTTAATAGCGGCTATCCCGGTGGCATCAGACCGATGGAATCAGTGGATAATGTAGCGGTAGCCGCCAACGCGGCGGCTATCGAGCTTTGCGAAATTCGTAATGCCCAGCTTCGGGAGCCAATTCGTATCGAAGTCTCCCGCACTCTCTGCGATAGTTATAGAAAGCAGATTTCAAGGCTTCAGAAGGGCGGCTATTCGCTCACTGTACCCGAGGTCATGCAATGGAAATCTACTACCAAAGTGAGCTTGATCATGGCCAAACAGGTCAATGAGTCGGTTCTCGAACCGACCGATGCTGATTCTGCCATCGGGCAGGTCTATACCGGTGAAATTGCAATTTCCCGTTACATGTTTGCCGAGCTTGTCGACCGGTCAAATTCCTTCAAGATCACCAGCAATTCGCCCAAAGTCGTTGATGTCGAGGAAGATCCGACACCCAGTTGGGAATGGAATGTGTCAGCGAATAAACTGGGTAAGCACAACATAACTGTGCGAATGGGAATCCAGTTGACCGACGCTCGAGGCAACAAGAGCAGATATTTCCCGCTGGAGCGCAGAACGATCACTGTGTCACCCGGTTTTATTCAACGCGGCGAATTGTTTTTCCAAGATCTTGCCAGAGTGTTTGTCGCACCAAAGGAAGCCATAGAGGAATTGATCGCATTGTTCGGACTTTTGGGAGCCCTGGGTGTTGCATATTGGGCGTTCCGGAAAGACTGGCGGGCGCCAACCCGTTCTTAACCCAACCACCAAACCGCACCGGCACCAGCGGCAGCTGCGACCACTGTCGTCAGAGCATAGCGCCACAAACCTCCGCCTTCGCCCTTCTTCCGTTTCTCCCAAATCAGCTCGACATCAGCAACTGGCGGTGGAGGCGGTGCCCCGCCTTGGCGAGGGAGCTGGGCATCGAGACGCCGGACGATATCGGGGAGCAGCAGTAGCGTATCGAGATCATCATTGATCCGGTCGGCAATCGCCGCTTCGGGACCCAGTTCGCCGCGAATCCAGTCCCTGACATAGGGACCGCTGGTATCCCACATATTGATCTGCGGGTTGAGGTCGGTGGCTATGCCCTCGACCATGACCATCGTCTTCTGCAGCAGCAGAAGATGTGGTTGCGTCTCCATGTCGAAATCGCGGGTGATCGCGAACAGCCCGTCGAGCATGTCGCCGACTGACAGTTCGCTGACCGGCTTGCCGCGCATCGGCTCGCCAACCGCGCGCAGGGCCGTGGCGAAATCCTCCATGCTGTGATGGTCCGGGACATATTGCGCTTCAAAATGGATTTCAGCGACCCGCCGGTAATTGCCCGTGGTCAGCCCGTAGAGAATCTCCGCCAGCCAGACGCGCGCTTTCTTGTTGATCCGGCCCATGATGCCAAAATCAATCGCTACAATTGTGCCGTCGGCTTTCACGAACAGATTGCCCTGATGCATGTCGGCGTGGAAATAGCCGGCTTCTATCGCCTGTTTGAGGAAAGTGTGCACCAGCCGGTTGGCAATCGCATCAAGATCATGGCCCGCGGCGACCAGTGCCTCGCGGTTCGATATCTTGATACCGTCGACCCAGTCCAGCGTCAGAACGCGGCCGGATGTCCGGTCCCAGTCGATCGCGGGAATCTCATATTGATCGACTTGTGCCATATGTTCTGCGAGTTCCGAAGCGCTGGCGGCTTCTCTGCGAAGATCCAGTTCGCGCATCGTCCAGCGGCGGAAATTGGCGATGACCAGTTGTGGCCGCAGTCGCTTGGCCTCGCCGCCCAACGCTTCAAGATGGGCGGCGGCCCATTCGTAGGTTTCGATATCCTGATTGAATTTCTTGATGATGCCGGGGCGCAGGACCTTAACCGCCACATCCTTGCCATCCAGCGTGGTTGCGCGATGCACTTGTGCGATCGACGCCGCACCGACTGGATCGGGGTCGATATGGCTGTATAATTCGTCAAGTGACTTGCCGAGGCTAAGCTCGATCTCATCCCGAATCTGATCGAAGGGCACCGGTGGCAGGCTGTCCTGCAACTGCAGCAGATCGCGGGCCGCTTCGCCAATCACATCGGGCCGGGTCGCCAGCGTCTGACCAAGCTTTATCGCCGCCGGACCGATCGCTCGCAAAGCGGCCGAATAATTGGGTTCCTTCGGCTGGAACGTTCCGATCCGGGCAAGGCGGAACAGGCGCCGGACTTGTGGGGGTGTCGCCTTATGCCTTTCGAGATCGCGCAGCGCGCCGTGTTTGGCGAGTGTGCGCCCCCATTTCAGCAGGCGAAAGATATGGGTGCGGGCGCTGGTCATCCGGTTTAAACGCTCAGACTTTCCAGCCGCTGTGGATTGCGACGAGGCCACCCATCAACGGTTCGACCTTGGTCTGGCGGAACCCGGCAGCTTCGATCATCCTCCGAAAATCTTCCATCGGCGGGAATTTCGCGATCGATTCGGCAAGGTAGCGATAACTAGCCTCATCATTTGCCACTGCCTTGCCAACCTTTGGCAGGATCTTGTGAGAATAGGTTTCATAGATTTTGTCAAAACCGGGCCACTTGGTTTGTGAGAATTCCATGCAATAGAATCGTCCGCCATATTTCAGCGTGCGGTACGCTTCGGACAGCGCCTTGTCGATATGGGTCACATTGCGGATCCCAAAGACAATCGTATAGGCATCGAAATGGGCATCCGGAAAGTTCAGTTCTTCTGCATTTTGCTGGCTCCAGACCAGACGCGTCTCGTCTTTTGCGAGCGCCCGTTCCACGCCTTCGGCCAGCATTTCCGCATTGATATCGGCGACGGTGATATTGGCCCCGCTGTCGACCATGCGAAAGGCGATATCACCGGTGCCGCCGGCCATATCGAGAATATTCTCGCCGGCGCGCGGCTTGACCCGGCGTACGAAGCGATCTTTCCACAAGCGGTGTGTACCGGCGCTCATGGCGTCGTTCATCACATCATATTTGGAGGCGACGCTGGAGAAGACTGCGCCGACCTTGCCGGTCTTTTCGCTCTCGTCTATCTCTTCATAGCCGAAGGATACGGTTTTGCTTTCGATAGCCATTTTTTGCTCGTGCTGATTTTTCTTTGAAGTCCCGAGTAGACGAGCCTTGGCAGCACTGCAATCACTCTGTAGCTGCCCAATGGACCGTAAGGGATTGGGATCATCATGCCTGAGCTGCCAGAAGTGGAAACGACCGTCGCCGGCTTGCGACCGGTGCTGGAAGGACAGCGGCTGACACTGGTGGAACCGCGGCGCGCTGATTTGCGATGGCCAATTCCGATTGATTTGCGGCAGCGGATGACGGGTGCGGTCGTGACTGCGCTTGGCAGACGGGCAAAATATGGTCTCGTTACTACCGATCGCGGAGACGTGATGATCTTCCATCTCGGCATGTCAGGGCGCTGGCGGATCGATCCCGAGGTCATTGAGAAACACGACCATCTGCTGCTTGAGACCGCCTCGGGTCATCGACTGGTCCTCAACGACCCGCGGCGATTCGGCTCGCTGGATATCGTGCGCTCCGGTGACTTGAACAGCTACAAGCCCTTTGTATTAATGGGACCAGAGCCGCTTGGCGACGATTTTACCGGTGCGTATCTGAAAGCCACAACAAAAGGTCGCAAGGCGCCGATCAAGCAATTGCTGCTGGATCAGCGTATCGTGGCGGGACTCGGCAATATCTATGTCTGCGAAGCGCTGCACATGGCGGGCATATCACCGCGGTTGCGCGGCGAAGCGATCTCGAAGCCGCGCTACGATCGGCTCGTTGCCGCGATCAAACAGGTATTGCTGGCAGCCATAGCAGCTGGCGGTTCTTCTCTGCGCGATTTCGTGCAACCGGACGGGGAACTGGGCTATTTCGCCAAAGACTGGCGCGTCTATGGTCGGGAAGGGCAGGCCTGCGACTGCGGCGCACCGGTTCGGCGTCGAGTCGATAGTGGCCGATCAACCTTTTACTGCTCGCAATGCCAGAAATAAGCGGTTCACTAAGCTATTGACGAGAATCGGCTGTCACGCTATTGGCCGCCGTCTTGAGCCGGAAGCGGTACGCAACGTCCCGGCATTTAATTTCAGATTTTGAGGGTTTTTCATGGCTAATACGCCGCAAGCAAAAAAACGTATCCGTCGCAACACGCGCCGCACCGCGATCAACAAGAATCGCCTGAGCCAGATCCGCACGAAGATCAAGGCTGTCGATGCTGCCGTTGAGGCAGGCGATAAAGACGTAGCAGCAGCTGCGCTGAAGGCTGTACAGCCTGAATTGGCGCGCGGTGTCAGCAAAGGTCTGTATCACAAGAATACCGCTTCGCGGAAATTCAGCCGTCTGACCAAACGGGTTGCCGCGCTGCAAACCGCTTAATCAGATTTTCAGACTCGAACAGAATAACCCGCCCGATTGTGGCGGGTTTTCTTTTGCCTGCGGCCGGGCTCGCCTGTTCGCCGGAGCCGGTCCGGCGCTAAATGATCTCATTTCGGTAACCGCCCTGGGATGCCGGATTTTGCTTGTGCAGTCGGCGCAATAGGGTTCAAGCTGGTCGAAAGGATCAGTTCGTCGTTGTTCAATGCCGGTTCAGCACGCCTCCTTTATCATACAGGTAAAGTTATTGAGTAATCTGAAGGATAAGAGATGAGTATTTTGGGTAAATTTAGCTTAACACGAAAGGGGCTTCCGCTGCTCGCACCGCTTGCAGTGCTGACATTGGCTGCCTGCGCCACTCCTTTCCGCGCCGATGTCCAGCGCTTCGTGGCGCTTCCAGACACCACTGGCCAAACTTTTGCTGTGGTGGCGGATGATCCCGAGCTGGCTGGCGGCCTTGAGTTCAGGCAATATGCAGCGTTGGTCGAACAGCGCATGATGGATGTGGGCTATCGCCGCAGCGCTGACCCAGCGGCAGCGGAGCTGATTGTCAGAATGGACTATGATATCGACAACGGCCGGGAAAAGGTGGTTGCCGATTACGACCCCTTCTATCCCACCAGCCGATTCGGCGGATATTACGGTCGCCATCGGTATCTCTATGGCTTCCACGATCCCTTCCTGTTCGGCGGTCCGGCCTTTTCCGGCTATAACGGCGTTCGCAGCTTCACCGTGTACACCGCCGACCTGGATATGAAGATAGACCGGTCCGTTGACGGTGAGCGTCTGTTCGAAGGTACAGCGGAAGCGCGATCACGCTCCAAGAACCTGACCTATCTGGTGCCCAATCTGGTGGAAGCGATGTTTACCAACTTTCCGGGCAACAGTGGCGAACGCGTCCGGATTTCCGTCGCACCCGAGAAAAAATAGACGGGTTGCAGGTTGCTCTGCTCAGCTTTCGAGCTGACGGAGCAGCATCCGGACATCATTGTCCATTTCGCTGTCCTCGCCGCGCAGGTGCTCGACCAGTTTGACCGCATGAATAACCGTGCTGTGATCCCGGCCGCCGAATTTTCGGCCGATTTCGGGATAGCTGCGGGGAGTCATGACTTTTGCGAGATACATCGCCACCTGACGCGGCCTTGCGACTGCGCGGGCGCGGCGTTTGGACGACATTTCGTTCCGGTCGAGGCGATAATATTCGCAAACCGTTCGCTGGATCTCGTCGATCGTGATCCGGCGGCGGCAGGCACTCAATATGTCGGACAATTGTTCTTCGGCCAGTTCGCGGCTGATTTCGCGGCCGGTCAGTTGTGCATAGGCGAGCAGTTTGTTGAGACCACCTTCCAGTTCGCGCAAATTGCGGCTGATCGTACGGGCGAGGAAGTCGACCACTTCTTCCGAAACATGCTGGTGCGGCATCGTGGCGAGACGATGGTTGAGAATGTCGCGCCGCAGTTCCAGTCCAGCGGACTGGATATCGGCAACCAACCCCATCGAGAGACGTGAGAGCAGCCGCTGATCCACCCCGTCCAGCGCTTGTGGTGGACGGTCTGCCGCCACGACAACCCGCTTGCCCTGGCTGATCAGCGAATCGACGGTGTGGAGAAACTCCTCCTGCGTGGAATTCTTGCCGACGATGAACTGGATGTCATCGATCATCAGCAGGTCGGCTTCGCGCAGCGATGCCTTGAACTCCATGCCCTCGTTGCGCCGCATGGCGGAAACGAATTCAATCATGAACCGTTCGGCCGACATATAGATAATGTTGGAGGACGGAAATTCTTGGCGAAATGCATGGCCGATGGCGTGCATCAGATGAGTCTTGCCCTGTCCGGTCGAGGACTGGAGATATAGTGGGCTGAAAAGGGGTTTCTCCGCCGCTGCCGTACGCTGTGCAGCGTTGAGCGCGAGCACGTTGGAATCACCGGCGATGAATTGACCAAAGGTCATGCGCGGATCCAGGTCCAGGCGAAATTTGCTTTCAGAGGGAGCCACCCCAGTTGTTTGTGACGCTACACTGCCATTCTTCGGCAGCCGGGCGATTTTTGCAGCGCCTGACTGTGCCTCAAACATCAGATTCGTAACGGCCGGATAATGCGCTTTCCAGGCCAGCAGCAAACGATCAGCATAGCGATCACGAACCCAGGTCGCGGCGAATTCTGAAGGGAGCTCCAGCTCCAGCACGCCTGTATCTGAATCAAAGCCCGACAGCTTGATCGGTTTGATCCACTGTCCAAAAATTTGTGCACCTAAATCGCGGCGCAGTCCGGCACAGATTTTGAGCCACATGGTCTCGAGGTCAGATGAAATAATAGTCTCCCCAACAACAGGACCGGTTACAGAAAGCTCACCATCCTGACTTTGTACATACTCGTTCACTAGCATCCCCCGACATCTTCCCCGATCGGCGCGCGCCATCGCATCGCCGTATATTTGACCGTCGACTATGAAATACGGCTCCTTCAATACCCCCAGCCATGGGAATGAATCAGGCGCAGCAGCTCTGGACTGAAAACACGTTTTCAGCGATCAGTTTCATTTTCAAATTAGGCCCGGATATTGCAATCGTCGCCTTCAGCCGAGCTCCCTTAGTAAGCCCGTCCGAGTGAGTCGAGCAAGAGCAGTGCTGTAAAAAAATTGAAATATTTAGATTGACAGCGGCAAGCCTCGGATTTTGCTAAATATCTTTTTAAGTTGTTGAAATGTAAAAGATATATGCTGTGGATAAGGATGTATAACCGGCGAATCGCGGAGTTAGCTCGTGTTCTGGTTAATCCCGAAATTATCGTATTTCATTCGCTGGAAAATGCCTCATCCATCATGTTGTCGGCAAATGAATGGAAATGGGCTTGCCAAAGGCCTCGTGATTTGGCAATGGCGCTCGCCTGACCTCAACGATGCACATTGCATCTTGTCATGGGGCGATTAGCTCAGTTGGTAGAGCGCTTCGTTTACACCGAAGATGTCGGCGGTTCGAGCCCGTCATCGCCCACCATTTTCCCGATCAAGATCGGCGATGGTTGTGTCAGCAATTTCCTTCACCCAAAATTTAGTATCGCTGCCACGCAGGCGAGCGACAACAGTGCGGCTGATAACATTGGCAGCGGCTGCAAGCGATTCTCGGGCAGCTGGTCGTCAGAAAAGTCAACGCGGGATCGACGGCCCGTAATCATCGGCCCCACCAGCTTTTCTTTCAGCACAAAATGGTAGAAGGTGATCGCTGCGATATGAAGCGCGATCAGCGCTGCCAGAAAATTGAAGTTTAGTTCGTGAATATCAGCGAACTGCCGGCCGGTTTCGAACGACACCAGAACGGCCATTGGTCCGGACTCAAGCCCATCAACATCGACAGAGAATAAACCCGTTGTTACCTGAATGACGAGCGCTGCTAGAAGAGCGAATACGCTCAGCACCGCCAAAGGACTGTGGCCGAAGCTCGCGCGATGTTCTCTGCGGCGCAACTGGCCGATATAGGGCTTCAGCGACCCAATCCGGCGGAGCATGGGAGCGAATCGCGCGGTCCAACTTCCGATAACCCCCCATATCAGTCTGAAGAGAACCAGGCCAAACATCGTCAGGCCAAGGTTTCTATGCCAGTCCATATGGCCTTCCTCTGCTGTCCACCAGAGCAGCGGAACGAGGATAACCACAAGCCAGTGCACCAATCTTACGGCACCGTCCCACACCAATATTCGTGCTGGTTGGATCGTCACAGCGAGCTAGTCGTCTTCACGATATTTGTCGTGACAGTCTTTGCAGGTACCGCCGGTTGTCTTGAATGCCGCGCCAATCGCCGCGATGTCGCCTCCTTGGGCTACAGTGGCCAGATTTTCGGCTGCATCCTGCATCGCCAAAACCTTTTCGTCAAAGTCCGCCTTGTCTTCCCAGATGATTGGCAGGGCTTCCGTTTCTACTCCGGATTCAGGTCCGGTGCCTTCCGGGAACCAATCGGACATACCCATCGCTTCTTGCGGCACACTTGCCGCAGCGGTCTGGATCTCCGCCAAGTCCGGGCTACTCGCCTTTAACTGATCGCTGATCGCCTTGAACGCTTTGCCGATCTTTTTGAGATGACCTTGTCTGGCCTCAATTTGTTCTTTCACCGTCATTCCGTTGGGAAGTTCGACGCTGGCTGTTTCGGTTACCGCGTCTGTTTCGGCATTCTGCCGACAAGCGGAAAGTAGCGTTATTCCAGCCACAACGGGTAACATGATCTGTATTCTTCGGCGGCTCATCGAAATTCTCCTCTAACGAAAGGGTCTTTGAGAATAACCGAATCCGATTTGAACGCAATCCATTCTCCCGTTAAGAAGACCTGTTTTCCGGCAATTTCAGCTCAAACCGGAAGATACGGGAGTTGGATGTCAATCTTTTGCGAGGGTATCTTCCAACAATGTAGCCGCTTTGGCACCATCCCAATCCATGGCACCGACCACTCGCCACACTTCCTTGCCCTGCGCATCATAAAGCACGGTAGTCGGCATAAGACCGGAGCCGAAACCGAAGCTGAGGCCATTTTCAGGATCAACATAAGGTTCGAGCTGCTGAAAATCCGCGCGTTCGAAAAAGGGCACAACTTTTTCCGCGCCCTGAATGTCCTGCGAAACGACGAGCACATTCATCCGGGCTTTTTCCCGTGCAGCCAAGGTGTCGAGCATCGGCATTTCCACAATGCATGGCGCGCACCATGTGGCCCAGATATTCACCAGCAATGGCTTGCCGGTGAAGTCCTTCAACCGCACCATGCTGCCGTCAGGCGCTTGGAACGGTGTATCAACCATCGCTGTGCCACGCTGGGAGATGTCCAGCTTACCTACGAGACCTTGACCACTATCTATCGTATCGGCACTTTCCTCAGTGCCGCTGCCAGCAAATTCTTGCTCCGTTTCACTGGAGTCTCTATCGCAGGCCGCGACGCTCAACAATATGGCCATAGACAGGACGGTACGCATCACAAACGACACAAAGAATTCCAATATCATGTGGGGTGGCAGGTTTGCCGATGGCCCTTCGTCAATCATGCGTGAGATAAACGCCTCAATCCCGTTCGACAAGAAATTATGGCGCCATGATATTCGTGCGAGTTTGGCCCATGTCGCCATGCTGGCGAAGCAGGAAATCGTCAATGCCGAGGATGCGACACAGATCATCAACGGTTTGAACCAGATCGCGCAGGAATTTGAAGCAGGCGGCGTCACCGAGAATCTCGAACTGGAAGACATTCACATGCATGTCGAAGCACGTCTTTCGGAAATTGTCGGTCCGGTAGCCGGGCGGCTGCACACGGCTCGCTCTCGCAACGACCAAGTTGCGACCGATTTCCGGCTTTGGGTGCGCGAAGCGATGGACATGGCGGACAGTGCGCTGGCGGCTCTGCAAGGGGCACTGGTGGATCGCGCCGAAGAACATGCTGAGACTATCATGCCGGGCTTTACCCATTTGCAGTCGGCTCAGCCGGTGAGCCTTGGCCATCATCTGATGGCCTATTATGAAATGATCCGCCGGGATCGCTCGCGGTTTGCCGATGCCCGGCGACGGATGAATGAATCGCCGCTCGGTGCAGCGGCTCTCGCAGGCACAGGCTTTCCGATTGACCGGGAGGCGACTGCCTCGGCGCTGGATTTCGACGAACCGACAGGCAATAGCCTGGATTCTGTTTCGGATCGGGATTTTGCACTCGACTATCTGATGGCGGCCACCCAATGCAGTCTGCATCTTTCCCGGCTCGCTGAGGAAATGGTGATCTGGGCCAGCCAGCCCTTCGGTTTTATCAAGCTGCCCGACAGTTTTTCAACCGGGTCGTCGATCATGCCGCAGAAACGCAACCCCGACGCCGCCGAACTAGTGCGGGGCCATGCGGGAAGAATCGCCGGTGCGATGAATGCGCTGGTGATCACGATGAAAGGCCTGCCTCTCGCCTATTCCAAAGATATGCAAGATGACAAGCCGCCGGTATTCGAAGCACACGACTTGCTAGGCCTGTGTATCGCCGCGATGACAGGCATGATCGCCGAAGTCGAATTTAGCGAGAGCCGAATGCGCGCTCTGGCCGAATCCGGTTTTTCAACCGCAACCGATTTTGCCGACTGGCTGGTACGGGAGGCAAAGCTGCCGTTCCGCGAGGCGCATCATGTTACCGGAACGGTCGTAGCGCTGGCTGAAGAAAAAAGCTGTGGTTTGGCTGATCTTACACTCGAGCAGTTCCAGGCGATCGACAGCCGGATTGATGCAGGCGTATTCGACGTATTAACCGTTGATGCGTCGGTGGCAAGCAGATCAAGCTATGGTGGCACCGCGCCGGATCAAGTAAGGGTTCAGATTGCCAAGGCCAAGACGGCACTGGGGCTGGAGACCTGAAATGAATAAAGTCTGTTCGTTTTTTATTCTGGCTGGAGCGAGTCTCGTTCTGGCAGCCTGTGGCAATCGTGGCGCTTTGCAGCCCGCTAAAGGTGAGGCGCTGCCTCCGCCGGTATATGGTGAGATGAAAACGCCTAGCGGCGAAGATCTGCTGGTTCCGTCGACCCAGGCGATGCCGGAGCGCAGCGATGAATTGCTCCGTCGCTCGGAAAAGCGCCAAGATGACGAGTTCGACCTGCCGCCCCCGGGCTAGCATCCTTCCATTCATTTGAAAGTATAAGATTTTGGACCATTTCCAGCTCAAAAATGGCATATTGCACGCGGAAGACATCCCGTTGACGCAGATCGCGAACGAAGTCGGTACTCCAGTCTACGTGTACTCGAGGGCGACACTTGAGCGTCACGCACGGGTTTTTCGTGAAGGCCTCAAAGATGCCGGCGACATTCATCTGGCTTTTGCGGTAAAAGCGAACCCCAATCTTGCTGTTCTGCGCATATTGGCAAACCAGGGCTATGGCGCGGATGTGGTTTCCGGCGGCGAAATGCAGCGCGCTTTGGCAGCGGGTATGAAGGCGGAAGACATAGTCTTCTCGGGGGTGGGCAAGAGCCGCGAGGAACTGGCGCTCGGGCTCGACAAAGGCATCGGACAGTTCAATCTGGAATCCGAAGAAGAGGGCGAAATGCTGTCGGAGATAGCCGCTGCCCGCGGCGTGAAGGCCTCTGCAACGTTGCGCGTCAATCCGGATGTCGATGCCGGAACCCATGCCAAAATTTCCACCGGGAAGAAGGAGAATAAATTCGGGGTCGCGATCGATGTCGCTCCCGATATTTATGCGCGGCTTTCGCAACTCCCAGGGCTCGATCTGCGCGGGGCAGCGGTGCATATCGGCAGTCAATTGCAACGGCTCGAACCGCTGGAAAAATGCTATGCAAGAATGGGTGAATTGATAGCGGAACTTCGCAATGCAGGGCATGTGGTTACTCATGTCGATCTTGGCGGTGGGCTAGGCGTTCCCTACAAGCCGGAGGACAATCCTCCCAGCCCGGCTGAATATGGTGCGATGGTCGCACGGGTTACCCGCGGTTGGGATGTCACGCTCATGTTCGAACCCGGTCGCGTTATCGCCGGGAACAGTGGAGTGATGATCACCAAGGTCATTCGGATCAAGCCCGGCGTGAACAGCGATTTCGTGATTATCGACGCGGCAATGAACGATCTCATGCGGCCGGCCATTTATGATGCTTGGCATCATTTCGAAGCGGTCGAACCCAGCGGTGAGACTATGGTCGCCTCAATTGTCGGTCCGATTTGTGAGAGCAGCGATATCTTCGCCAAGGAACGGGTCGTTGATCGGGTCGAGACCGATGATCTGGGGATATTCCGCACCGCCGGCGCTTATGGTGCTACCATGGCCAATACATATAACAGCCGACCTCTGGTCCCTGAGGTGCTGGTTGATGGTGATCGCTATGCCGTGGTCGCTGAACGGATTGACCCTGCTACAATCATGGCGGCAGAACATGTGCCAGACTGGCTGAAATAATGCGTCAGGCCGGCGATTGGCGGCATGACCAACAATATTGGTAGATGCGATGAACCAGTTGCCGATTTTTGTGAACTTGGAGGGTCGAACGATCCTGCTTCTCGGACGGGGCGAGATGGCCGAGGCGAAAAAGCGGCTTTATGAGAGAGCCGGAGCCCTTGTCACCGATGATGAGGCGGCTGATGGACTAACGCTGGCCGTCGTGGCGCTGGAAGATGATGAGGCGGCAATCGCGGCGGTGGCGCGCTTGAAAGCGCGCGGCTTGCTCGTCAATGCCGTCGACCGGTCTGCTCTGTGCGATTATACAACGCCCGCGATCATCGACCGCGACCCGGTGCTGATTGCAATGGGCACCGGCGGGGCCTCTGCAGGTCTGGCCAAAGCGCTCCGACAAAGGCTCGAGCAATTGCTGCCGTCCAGCCTCGGTAGCATGGCAGAAGCGCTGCTTGCCGCCCGCACGCGCATCCAGCAGGTCTGGCCGGATGGCGCGGCGCGGCGGAAAGCAATTGACGCGGCGCTGGCGCCCGATGGCCCTCTGGATATCATGGTCGAGCATAGTGCAGCCGACATCGACGCCTGGCTAGATCATCCGTACGGACAAGCGCGTTCTCAAGTCATTGATCTGGAACTCACCAGCGACGATCCCGATGATTTGACCCTTCGCCAAGCGCGTTGGCTGGGTCAGGCCGACCAGATTTTTGCCGGGGACGATGTGCCCGGCACGGTGCTGGATCGAGCGCGGGCTGATGCAGAGCGTTTCGCGCTGTCACTATGGGATGAACGTCCGACAGAAGGTCTCGTGCTGCGGATCAGGATGAAGATATGAACGGATTTTCCCCGGTTGCGAGCGCCGATATCGTTACTGTAATGCAAACCGCGCTTGCACCTGCATTTCTGCTCGTCGGTATTGGTGCCATGCTCAATCTGTTTGCCGGACGGTTGGCACGGATTATCGATCGTTCACGCAATCTGCAGGAATTGTTCAAGTCAACCACTGGTAAGGACCGTAGTCTCGTTGTTGCTGAACTGGGAGACCTGCAGTTGCGGATCAAGATCGTAAACAGTGCAATCTTCCTGAGCGTTATCAGCGCTATCACCGCCTGTACGTTGATCGGGATGCTGTTCATCATGGGGCTTACGGCGATTGATCTGTCGCTAGCGATTGCCGGGACGTTTTTCTTTGCGATTTGTCTGCTTTCGGTCGCTCTCATCCAGTTTTTGCGGGAAGTGAGAATCGGTATTCGCGATTTCATGATCCGCGAAGAATATCTGGAGACATCAGGCAGAGCAGAATGAAAAGAGGCTGCCGGTCGCGTGGACCGACAGCCTCTGAACATGGGTCAGCGGTAGGAAGTGCCGCTGCCGGGTTGCCTGATATCTAGATCAGATGTGCCCCCCGAACGGATTTTTCCGACCCCTGTGCTGAACCATGAGACATCGGACCACCTCCTTTCGCTTGTGAATGAAATACGAACTGTTGCATTGAAACTTCTCCGCTGTTCGACAATGACGGTTTGAATCAAATTTATTTGGCGAACAAGTCTTGAATTTTTCTATTTTGCTGTCAGTATTGCGCGTTCCGGCGTGATCAGCTGCGACAATCCTCAACCACTCGACTGAATTCTGGCCACGAGGGAATGGCAAGCGATCGAAGGCCGCTGGTTTCCACGGCAAAGCGTCCGCGGCTATAGGCAATTCGATCCATCATAAGATCCCTTGGTGATACCGAAATCGCTGCATAGGCTGGAGTCCCACCGTTGTTGGAAGCTGGATAGGACGCCTGTCCCGCGCTGGCGCGCAGGACCATGGTGGCACCTGCGGCAACCGAGCCAGCCCTGGACAAGAATAATTGTCGGCGGGATTGATCACAGCGAATGATGAATATCGCGTCTTCGCCGGTCTCCCCGAATAACGCGATGGAACCGCGTTCGTCCTGTCGATAGCTCCAGGTGCCGGGCGTGATGGGCCAGTCGATCCAATTGCCTTGCGGTTGTGCCGGTGCGGGTGTTGGCGTCGCAACCGACTTGGCCGGTTGCGGAGCTGGCGCCGGTTCGGGGGGCGCGGTCGAACAAGCTGCAAGCGCAAGCAAGGTTATCGGAACAATCCGTCGGTCAAAAATGATTCTCATAAGAAAGGAATATGGCCAAAAGCATAGCGCTAGGCTAGTCCTGATTTCCAATGTCCCAGTCCCAACCCAAAGTCGCAAAACAACGCGTCGACCAGATACTGGCGGACCGTGGTCTCGCCGAGAGCCGGGCCAAGGCGCAAGCGTATATCATGGCCGGATTGGTGACTGTCGCGGGAAAGAAAATCGACAAGCCCGGCCACAAGATTGCCAGCGATGCGCCGATTGAGCTGAAGGGCAAAGACCATCCATGGGTATCGCGTGGCGGGATAAAGCTCGACCATGCGTTGCGCTACTTTGGTGTAAGTACCAAGGGTTTGATCGCGATGGATGTCGGCAGCAGCACCGGTGGCTTTACCGACGTGCTGCTAAGCGGCGGCGCTGCAAAGGTCTACGCCATCGATAGCGGCACCAATCAGCTCGCATGGAAGCTGAGGCAGGATGAACGGGTGGTTGTTCACGAGCAGACCAGTGCCAGAATTTTGACCGATCAGCATGTTCCCGAGAAGATCGATATAATTGTTTGCGACGCCAGTTTCATTTCACTTACCAAAGTTCTTGAACGGCCACTGGAATTTGCGACAGATGGAGCCTTGCTGGTTGCGCTGGTAAAGCCGCAATTTGAAGCCGAGCGAAACGAGGTTGGCAAGGGCGGTGTTGTTCGTGATGAAGCGGTCCGGCAAGCCGCCTGTGAAAAAGTGAGGGATTGGCTGATCATCGCCGGCTGGCACATTCTGGGCATCACGGAGAGTCCGATTACAGGTCCAAAAGGGAATGTGGAGTTTCTGATCGGAGCGGAAAAGTCGAGCGAAGATCGGTCCTGATCGATTGATGCTCTGTGCTGTGGGTTGTTATTTTTGGCACATCTCCCTAGCTGGTCATCTATGACGAAAACAACAGATACACCGTTGGTGCCAGCCATGCCGGATATCGGCTCTTCCATCACAAACATGACCGTTGAAGGATCGCGCTGGCTGACCAGCCATTATGTCGAGCTAATTCTCGCGGTCGTCATCGGGGCCGGAATATTTTTCCTGCTAGGTGCGATCAAGCGTCTCGCGGCTCGCTATGTCCGCAACAATAGCGGTCTAACCGGTTATCGGACGATAATCGGCAAGGCGATTGCGCGCACCAGCAAATTTTTCATGTTGATGGTGTCTGCCGAACTGGTGGTGACCTTCGCCAGCGCCCCGTCGAGTTTCGATCGTATGGTGCACGTCCTGTTCACGATATCGACCGTGTTGCAGGTTGCCATCTGGCTTCGCGAAATAATTCTTGGGCTGATTGTTCGTCGCACGTCTCAGGACCCGGAACAGCATGAAACGCTGGAAAATGCAATGACACTGATCCGCTTGCTGGTCACTTTCGTGCTCTTTGCGATCGCCGCGATCATGATTCTGGATAATTTGGGCGTGGACGTGACCGGATTGATCGCCGGTTTGGGGGTCGGTGGTATTGCCATCGGCCTGGCCGCTCAGGGTATTTTCTCTGATCTGTTCGCTGCCCTTTCGATCATCTTCGACAAGCCGTTTCGCCGCGGGGAAACGATCAGTTATGATTCCACCGTCGGAACGATAGAGAAAATCGGTCTGAAAACCACACGGCTGAGAGCTATCACCGGTGAAGAAGTCATCATCTCCAACACCAATTTGCTGGATAAAGAGATTGTGAATATGACGCGTCTGGCGAGGCGGCGCACGCGCTTTGGCATTGGTGTCATCTATCAAACCAAACCTGATGAAGCGCGCCGCATTCCTGACCTGCTAAAAAAGATTGTCGAAGACAACGACGGGGTTTTTGTTCGTTGTGGTTTCGTCGGCTTTGGCGACAGTTCGATCAATTTCGAACTCGATTTCGACATCATGAGCAGCGAATATGACGTGGTCTATCAGGGCCGTCACATGATCGGGCTTGCGATTTTGCAGGCGTTCAATGAAGAAGGACTGGAATTTGCCTATCCGACGCAAACGACATTTACTGCAGCTCCCGACGGCGAGATGATCTTGCCCTACCCAGAAGGTGGCTTTGGTGTCCTGGTCGACAAGGACTAGCGTTCCGTAGCGGCAGCGATGCCTTCAAGAAATCCCTTGTTAATTGCTCGATTAACGGGGAGAATAGCCGCAAATATCGACTCTGATATCAATCATAAAGGAATTCCATCATGCGTGATGCTGTCATCGTTTCTACTGCTCGCACCCCCATCGGCCGAGCCTATAAAGGTGCGTTCAATACTACAACCGGTGCGACGCTGGGCCATTATGCGGCAAAGGCTGCGGTGGAACGTGCCGGCATAGACCCTGCAACTATCGACGATGTGGTCTGGGGCAGCGCGTTGCAGCAGGGATCGCAAGGCGGCAATCTGGCTCGTCAGGTTGCGCTGCGAGCAGGATTTCCGATTGAAGTGCCCGGGATGACCATCGACCGGCAATGTTCCTCGGGTCTGATGGCGATTGCCACGGCATCCAAGCAGGTTACTCTGGACCGGATGGATGTTGTTGTGGGCGGCGGACAGGAATCGATCTCCACCGTCCAGACACCAGAAATGCGGGTGCAGCCCGATCGTGAATTGCTCAAAATGCATGACGATATCTACATGCCGATGCTGCAGACTGCAGAAGTCGTGGGCGAACGTTATGGCATAAGCCGTGAAGCCTGTGACGAATATGCACTGCAATCGCAGAAGCGCACGGCGGCGGCTCAGGAAGCCGGTCGTTTTGATGCTGAAATCGTTGAAGTGACGACAACAATGGGCGTTCAGGACAAGGAAACCAAAGAGATTTCCCATGTTGATGTCACGATCAGCAAGGATGAGGGCAACCGTCCCTCGACCACGCTGGAAGGCCTGCAGTCACTGAAGCCCGTGCTGGGGCCCGACAAGATCATCACCGCGGGTAACGCGTCTCAGCTTTCAGATGGTTCCGCTGCAAGTGTTGTGATGGAAGCAAAGGCGGCAGAAAAGGCCGGACTCAATCCGCTGGGTCGCTATGTCGGAATGGCGGTTGCGGGCACCAAACCGGATGAAATGGGTATCGGCCCGGTATTCGCGATTCCGAAATTGCTGGAGCGCTTTGACCTGAAGATGGATGATATCGGCCTGTGGGAACTGAACGAGGCCTTTGCTGTGCAGGTGCTCTACTGTCAGCAAAAGCTCGGCATTCCGGACGAATTGTTGAACGTTAACGGCGGCTCAATCTCCATCGGTCACCCTTATGGAATGACTGGTGCGCGTTGCACGGGGCATGCCCTGATCGAAGGCAAGCGGCGCGGTGCAAAATATGCTGTGGTCACCATGTGCATAGGCGGTGGCCAGGGCGCAGCCGGTTTGTTCGAGATTTTCTAGCAGCGACAAATAGAGGGCTGGCGGACTACCGTCAGCCCGTTTCTTTCAGGGAGAGTAATCATGGCAGCAGTGGGCGTAGTCGCGACATTGACCGTGGCCGATGGCAAAAATGCCGATTTTGAAGTGGCCTTCACCGAGCTGATGGAGGCGGTAAGGGCCAACGAGCCCGGTAATGAATTTTATTCGGTTTTCCAGTGCAAGGATAATCCTCAGCAATATAAGGTGCTAGAGCGCTACGTCGATCAGGCAGCATTGGATGCGCACGGCAAATCGGACCATTTCCGGGCAAGCGGACCGAAACTGGCGCCATGCATGGCTGCCGCTCCGGTTATCGAATATCTCGACGGAATTTAGGCGGCACTCTCAGCAGCCAGACATTTGACTGATGAAAATTGGAGTGATCGACCCTGTCTTTTGCCGATAGCAAAGGGCGGTCGAGATCGTTTCGGCCACTGCCTTGCCCTGGCCAGCAAAATGCGCGATTTCCTTTCGATCCTGCGAACGCGTTCTTCAATTTGCAAATGGTTTGTGTGGTCGTGCGGGGGTTCCCTGCTGGGGTAGTTTTTTGGCAATTGGTAGCTGCTTAGCCTCTGCGGAGCGCCGTCCGATATATGTATCCAGACCTATCTGCAGCGCGACCAGCATGTAGACAAAGGGTTGGTAGGCGATGCCGACGAATAGCGCGCCGACCAGATAAATGACGTGACCGTGCTGCAGGGCAATGGCGAGGGGAGCTACCCATTGCTCGCTCTCTTTTTTCGATTTGGCATATTTTCTTCGCAACACCTCCATTCGCCACAAGCCGCCGATATGGATGAACAGCCACATGATAAGGCCGGGGTAACCTTGTTCGCCGAGCATTTCAAAATAGCTGCTATGGAAAGCCCGCGCTTCGTCCTCGATAACCCGCGCGTCGACATCATCCGGATCAATGCCCCATTCCTCATATTGCTCGGTGTCGACCTTGGACAATTTATAGGTCAGCTTGTTGATCCGATAGACTTCAAAACCGCCGCCAAATGGATGGGTTTTCACATATTCCAGTGTCCATCGCCAGACAGCGATCCGGGTCGATGCGGACTGGTCTGAGTCGTAATTTTCGATCGTTGACATCCGATCAGTGAAACTTTGTGGCAATAACGGAATCGACATCAGGCCAATTGCAGCAGCGGCTGCAGCGTAAAGCAACCGGTAGCGAACGAAGCGCAATTGCAGCACTGCCAGGACCCCGATGCAAACCAGTCCGGTCCGGGCTTCGGTCCCAATGGGGATGAGCAGAGCTGAGAAGATCAGAGCATAGGCGAATAACTTCACCCGCCAGTCGGGCGGAAAAATAGTGCCGTAATGAGCGAGCCAGAGGATCAGTGGAATGATACATATGGCGACGGTCGACATGATCGAGCCCTCGTAGAGGCCGGCATTATTATCGACCAGCAGCACGAGCACCCCGTATCCGCCGCCGGAGACCAAGGTTTTGATCCCGCCTGTAATGATCAAAGTGCCGGCGCATAGCACCATGAACAGCGCCAGTGCCTCGAGACGTAATTTCGTTTTGAGGGTGAGCGGAAGAAATATTGCGAAAACCAGCGCCTTCCAGATCCAGTCCCACTTCTCGAGCGCCGCGTCCGGCACCTCCGCCTGTATCGTGGTATATCCGCAATAGGCCAGCAGCAAAATCATCACTGCCTGTCGCATGGAAAAGCGGCTGTCTTGCTTGTTGTCTGCCAAGAGATATCCGAGGAAGGCAAGTGCAAAGACGATCAGCGACACGGGTACCGAGTTGAGCATGAAATAGCTCAGTCGCTGCGGTGCGACGATATCGACATAGGCGTAGATCAGAGTGAACAGAAACGGTCGCTTGAAGGCAATGAACAGCAACAAGACGAGATATCCGACAAAGAAAAGGTCACGCATCGGGCGATGATCCATTTCGCTGGGGTCGCTTCAAAAAACCTGTTGTTTGCTGATCCGGCTCTGGCGGATCTTCTACATCAAGATCGTCTCGATTCATCAGACGCCAGGCGGCGATCAGCAACAGACCATGCGTCAACGCGATAGAAAAATTGTCTATCATCTACCCAATTCATCCCGGCACGAGCGGCGAAAACACGCTCTTCTAGCAAATTGCGATACAGGCTTTGGGTTGACGGGACGTTAATCCTTTTTTGGCAAGGCTTTGCGCCATGACACGAATATTACACATATTGGATCATAGCCTGCCGTTGCACAGCGGCTATTGCTTTCGTACGCGGGCGATAATGAAGGCCCAAATTGCCAGCGGTTTGACCGTGGCCGGTGTCACTGGTGTTCGTCAGAATCAGCATGGCTATGTCTCTAAGCAGGCTGCCGAAGAATTTGATGGCCTTCAGTTTTTCCGCACTCTGGCACAGGTGCAAGGGCCGTCCCCAATCCGCGAATGGCGGGAGGTCGCGGCGCTCGCAGATCGCGTCGAGCAAGTCGCTCGTGAATGGCAGCCGGACATCCTGCACGCCCATTCGCCTGCGCTGAACGGCCTGGCTGCCTTGCGGGTCGCGGAGAAGACTGGCTTGCCTCTAGTCTATGAAATCCGGGCTTTTTGGGAAGATGCAGCGGTCGGCAATGGTACCGGCAAGGAACATAGCCCGCGTTACTGGTTAACGCGGCAACTGGAGAACCATGTCGTCAATGGTGCCGATGCGGTCGCGGTGATCTGCGATGGTTTGCGGGCAGACTTGATTGCCCGGGGCGTAAAACCGGCCAAAATAACAGTCTCGCCAAATGGCGTAGATCTCGACTTGTTCGGTCAGCCGCCGGCCCGCGACGAGACCTTCTTGTCTGAGCTGGGATTGGCCGACAAGTCAGTCATGGGATTTATCGGCAGCTTTTATGATTATGAAGGCCTTGATGATCTGATCGCGGCTATGCCGCTGCTGCAGGCTTCTCACCCGCAAGCTCATTTGCTGCTGGTAGGTGGTGGGCCGATGGAAGATTCACTGAAAAATCAGGTTAAGCGTTTGAGGTTGGACTCTGCGGTGACCTTTACCGGTCGCGTCCCGCACGAGGAAGTCGAGCGTTACTATGGTTTGATGGATATCATGGTATATCCCCGCAAATCTATGCGGTTGACCGATCTCGTGACCCCTCTCAAGCCGCTTGAGGCCATGGCACAAGGGCGTCTCGTGGCCGCTTCGGATGTTGGCGGCCATAAAGAGTTGATTGAGGACGGTCTCACCGGCACGTTGTTTGCCGCTGGCAACCCGCAGAGAATGGCGGAAAAGCTGGCGAGTCTGCTCGACAATCGTGGTGCATGGAGCCGAACTATTGCAACGGCCAAGAAATTTGTCGAAACAGATCGTAACTGGTCGTCAAACATTTTGCGTTACACTCCCGTTTACCAAAGGCTCATCGCGCTTAAATCGTTGGAGCGCGCAGCATGACATGGTGGAGAAGAATGTGGATCAGATAGAGCAGGATTTTGCGCGGTTTAAACAACCCGCTGTAGCCTTGGCTGGCGGTATCGCTGCAGCTTTGGTTATTGCCACGTTGCCACACGTTTACCTTGAAAATATTGTTGGTGCGACCGGACTGTCCGAGATCATTCCCGCTGCGGCCCCGCCGCTTGGCAATACCGCGCGAGCGCTTATCGCCGTTGTCGCAGGCCTGGTTTCTGCATCGGCGCTATTTTTATTCCTCAATCATAAAACGAAATCACATGAAGGAGGCTCGGATATGAGCTTGGCAATTCGGAAAAATGTGGCGACAGAGTCGACGGACCAAGAAAATGAAAGCAGATCGCGGCGCGCCTTGCCCAAACTCAATCTGTCGGCGAAATCCCTGACCAAATTTCTCAAAAAGCCCAAAAAATCATCTGGCCAGGTGACCGAGCTGAAAGATCTACCGGATATCAGGCGGGCAGACCGCCATCCCGATGCTCCAGCGCGACAGCCAATCTTTGCAGCCTCCGATCTCGGCGCGCCGCTGTCAGAGAAAATCAAGCGGTTTGACAAAGCCGGGCCGGATGATTGCGCCAGTTCAGCCGGTGAGCCAAAACCGCTGCCGACTGTTACGCAGGAAGCCCAGGGTCCTGTCGAGAAGTATGTCGATATGCCGTCTGATTACCAACCGGATCAGGATCAATCTCAACATAATGTCGAGCGGCCCGAACCGGTAGCATCCAAATCCGACCTTTCTGATCTGTCGCTGGATCAACTGGCGGATCGCCTGGAAGCCGGGTTAGAACGCCTGGAAGCACTACAGATGCGCAGTAGTAAGGCCGATCGGGAAATCACGGAGCCCTCGGTGCCTGATGCAAAAGAAAAAGTTTCTCCGCCAGAGGCCCCGTTGGCCGAGGTTCCATTCGCAGAGGCCCCATTGGCAGAGGCTCCGGTCGCGATGCCGCCGCTCCGGTCCGTTGATTCCGTCGAAGCTGATCACAATGCCGACCGACGAGCTGATATGGATGCCGCTTTGAAGGCCGCGCTTGGAACGTTGGAGCGTATGACGGCTCAACGCTGACCCTGACAGACTTTGTGATGTTCAACCGGATCGACGATTGCAAGAACGTCCAGCAATAGTCGGGATTCTGATTGTTCTCTGACTAATAGGTCGGCGACAAAATAGCGTGGGACGATGAATTCGTGGTCTGGCAGTGATTGCACCAGATCGTGCATCGCGTTCGATTCGCGATTGCCGGACCATTCAATTGAAAAAGAATAGCGCGTCCCGGAGAATGTGATACTCGCCCACGCGCGTTCGTGTTGCAAGGTGACGAGGCCCAGGCTTCCGACCAGTGCCGCGATCTGATCGCCAATGAGCGCGCCCGGGCCACGCCTGACGCGTTTTTGGCGCGGTGCATCAGCCTGCATGATCTGATTGCCACATATTCATGAATTTCTCGACGCGATCCGAGACGAGCCTGCCGGGCTCGCGACCGTTGCGGAGATCCTGGACAAAGCGTGGGTCACGGACAGCAAGTCGCCCAAATCTGGTCCAGGGCATGTCCGTTTCGTTCAGGAATATTTCGATTTTGCGCAATAAGGGCAATGGTAATCTCCTTCAGCTTCCGGTCGCCGGAAAAACGACTCATTGAATAGGGAAGTTCCTATCTGAAATGATATTTCCTACATGTCTAGGAAATATCCTATTGTTAAATTCGGCCGGTGCCGCTATGCCATTGGGACTGTGACCGATGACCCGCGCGCCAATCTGGAGAAACTCATCCGTGAGAACGGGCATGATTTTGCTGCGATCTCCAAAATGCTGGGGAAAAATCCTGCCTATATTCAGCAATATATCAGGCGGGGGTCACCGAAGAAGCTGGACGAAGATGACAGGCGACGGCTGGCAGAATTCTATGGCGTGGAGGAGCGCTTGCTCGGCGCTCCTGTGGTTCCTGGTCATTCGGGGCCGCGCCGGAAAAATTTCGATAGCCTGCTTCGAATCAAGCGCTTGCAGGTCGGTGCTTCGGCTGGTCCGGGATCATTGGCTGATGACGAATATGCAGAATCCATGGGGTTCGCGCCCAAATGGCTGAGGCGGCTTGGCACCGATCCCGCGAATCTGTCGCTGATTGTGGTGGATGGCGATTCGATGGATCCGACATTAGGCGATGGCGATGACATCATGGTCGATCACAGCGCTGCGTCCCGGCCCTTGCGCGATGGCATATATGTGCTGCGGATGGATGACGTCCTGCTCGTCAAGCGCATCGCCATGGCGCCTTCCGGAAAGCTATCGGTCCGCAGCGACAATCCGCAATATCCCGATTGGGAAGATGTCAGCGCGGAAAGTGTGAATATCATTGGAAGGGTCGTCTGGACAGGGCGGCGGCTTTGAGCAGCCTGTCATTAGGCGGGTTGCAACTTGTCTGTGTTGACGCCAAATAGCTTGTCATGACAGATGCACCCTTGAAGGCCGTGATAATTCCGGTCACTCCGCTTCAGCAAAATTGCACCCTTTTGTGGTGCACAAAAACCAACAAGGCCGCACTCAGCGATCCTGGCGGCGATTTGTCGCGGTTGAAGGCCGCGGTCGAGGAGCATGGCGTTGATCTAGAAAAGATCATCATCACTCACGGCCATCTCGATCATTGCGGCCAAGCGGGAATGCTGGCCGAGGAACTCGGTATTCCGATCGAAGGTCCCCATAAGGATGATCTGTTCTGGATTGACCAGCTTGATGGTGATGGAGCGCGCTACGGCATGGTGGCGAAAAGCTTTGAGCCAGACCGCTGGCTGAACGACGGCGACCAAGTGACCGTTGGTGAGCTGGTACTCGACGTCATTCATTGTCCCGGTCATACGCCGGGCCATGTAATTTTCTATCACCAGCCATCGAAGCTGGCTGTGGTTGGCGACGTTATTTTCCAGGGATCGATCGGTCGTACCGATTTCCCACGTGGTAATCATCAAGACCTGATCAATGCCATCACCCAGAAGCTCTGGCCCCTGGGTGATGACGTGACGTTCATTCCTGGTCACGGTCCGACCAGCCAGTTTGGCTATGAGCGCAAAACCAATGCCTTTGTCGCCGACGATGTATTGGCGGCTCGGTAGTCTCTGCATTCCACAACCGCCCGACAGCCAAACACCTCTGGCTCCCGGCATATTATAGATAATGAACGGAAACAGATGTCTTTCACGAAACTGCTTGTGCCGACATATATACAGATGCTGACCGCCCTCTCTGGCTGGCTGAAGAAAGCGCAGATGCAGATGGGGGCTTCTGAAGCCGAATCGCTGCTGTCGGCCCGTCTGGCTCCCGACATGTTCCCGTTATCGACGCAGATACGTTTTGCTTGCGTACAGGCACAAGAAGCTGTTTTCCGGCTCCAGGGGGAGGTTTTCCCGGCGGGTTTGGCGAATTTGGTCGATGAGGGGCGAAATGCCGGTGAGCAACCCGGATCGATCGCGGATGCACAAATTCGCATCTCGGAAACGATCGCGATGTTGGAGGCTGTTGGTCCGGCAGCGATTGATGAGGACCCTGAAGCACAGATCGCCCATGCGCTTCCGAGCGGCATGATCTTTGATCTGACGGCGGAACAATATGCGCGCGACTGGACGCTGCCCCAATTTTATTTTCATCTGATGACGGCTTATGCGATTCTGCGCGTTGAAAAGGTCGAGCTAGGCAAGGCGGATTACATCCCGCATCTACTGCCCCATATGCGTGCTGATACCGCGCCCGCTGTTTGAGAGGATTTAAGCCTGTAATAGCAGCGATTTTGCGAAATATTACTCCTCATCAGCCCACTTTGATCACCCTAAGTAGGGGATCAAAATAGCGTAAATACCGAGCCCGAGCAGGGTGAGCATGGTTATGATGGTACCAATCATCCGGCCTTTGCCGAATTTGCCGTCATCCATGCCGATACCATGGGCGACGCGGCCCAGCAGATAAAGGCCGCTGACGATCCACAACCAGACGGGTGATGTCGTGCTGGCAAGCTCGATTGCGGCGACCAGAAGGATGATGAATGGCGCACTTTCGATATAGTTGCTGTGCGCCCGCATGCGGCGGATGACTTTCTCATTGCCGCCATCACCGACACTTATTTTCTCGCTGGTCCTGACCTGGCCCACGCGAAACATAAGCCAGATATTGATCAGCGCCGCGATGCCGGCCACGGTCAATGTTATCGGTAAAATCATCTTGTCCCCCAAAAATATGAAAATTATAGAGCTGCTATAGAAGCTCAATGCTTGCAACGCACAGGAAATTCATTATACGCGCCCCTTCGCGTGCAATCTGCTGAACCAAGACCAAGCGATTCTCTGCAATATCAGGGACTGGTTTGTTAGACTTGGCTGATTGGCATATTGAGCATGCTATGTATTTTTAATGTAAAGAACAGGCTTAGCAATGGCTGTACCTAAAAGAAAAACTACGCCGTCCAAGCGCGGAATGCGCCGGTCTCATGATGCTTTGAAAGTCGAAGCTTATCAGGAATGCCCGAATTGCGGCGAATTGAAGCGCCCGCACCATTTGTGCGGAGCTTGCGGTCATTATAATGGCCGTGAAGTCTTGGCCGCTGATCTTTAATCGGCTAGTCTCTCGGCTTCTGACGCGCAAAAAAGGGGAATAACCGGTGGGAATGAGGCCGCGAATCGCGATTGATGCGATGGGCGGAGATGAAGGCCCGCGCGTCATGGTTGCTGGTGCAGCACTTGCACGGCACCGTCATGCCGGTTTTCAGTTTCTTTTCGTCGGTGACGAGGCGCAGATTAAAGAGGCGCTGAAGGATCACCCCAATCTCAGCGCAGCGTCTGAAATATTGCACGCGCCGGATGTTGTGTCGGGCGAGGACAAGCCGGGACAAGCGCTGCGCTCTTCCAAGACCACCTCAATGGGTATGGCAGTCAATGCCGTCAAAACCGGCGAAGTCAGTGCCGCCGTCAGTGCTGGTAACACCGGCGCGCTGATGGCGATTGCCAAGCTCGCGTTGCGCACCATGCCAGGAATCGACCGGCCGGCGTTATCCGCGCTATTGCCGACGTTGAAAGACACCGATGTGGTGATGCTGGATCTGGGCGCGAATACAGAATGCAATAGCCGAAACCTGGTGCAGTTTGCTGTCATGGGCGCTGCCTACAGTCGGATCATGCACGGCTTCGATCGGCCGAAAGTGAAGCTGCTTAATATCGGTACCGAAGAGGCAAAGGGCACCGGTACCATTCAGGAAGCCGCCGCGACGCTGAAAGGTGCCGCTGGTCTGCATATGAACTTTCTCGGATTTACCGAGGCGGACAAGATATCCACCGGCGAAGCCGATGTGATTGTGACCGACGGCTTTTCAGGGAATGTGGCGCTTAAGGCGCTGGAAGGAACCGCTCGCTTTGTCACAGATCTGTTGAAGCGAAGCTTTTTGAGCAGTCTGCGGTCCAAGATTGGGTTCCTGATTTCCCGGCCAGCGACGGAAATGTTGCGCGATGAACTCGATCCCAATAATCATAATGGAGCCGTGTTTCTGGGCCTGAACGGGGTGGTGGTCAAAAGCCATGGTAGCGCAGATCCAAAGGGAGTGGCCAACGCGGTGGAAGTAGCCGCACGACTGGTTGAAGACAGTATTCTGGAACGTATCAGCGAAGACTTGAAGAAGATCAGCGAAGCTGCGCCGGTATCCGAGGTTGCGAAATGAACATTGCTGCCGGCCGAAGAGCCGTGATCAAGGGAACTGGCTCAGCCCTGCCGCGCAACCGCGTATCCAATGCTGAGCTCGCCGAGCGCGTTGATACAACCGACGAATGGATTGTTGAACGCACGGGTATCCGGTTCCGCCATATCGCTGAAGATGACGAGACAACATCCACGCTGGCGATAGAAGCGGCGCGAAAGGCAATGGAGGCGGCTGATTTTACCAGTGCCGATATTGATCTCATTGTGCTCGCGACGGCCACACCGGATCAGACATTTCCAGCGACGGCCACCATCGTGCAGGATGCGCTGGGTTGTAATGGTTGTGTGGCTTTTGATGTTGCTGCGGTCTGCTCGGGCTTCCTATATGCTCTATCGGTAGCCGAAAGCATGATCCGGGCCGGGAGCGCGCAAAACGCTTTGGTGATCGGCGCGGAGACATTCAGCCGGATACTGGATTGGGATGATCGCGGAACCTGTGTGCTGTTCGGCGACGGGGCAGGTGCCGTGGTGCTGTCGGGCGAGCAAGGCGAGAGAGGCATTTTGGCCACCCGGTTGCACGCGGATGGTGCCCATAATCAGCTATTATATGTTGACGGCGGCGCGGGCACTACAGGGACGGTCGGCAAGCTGCGCATGAAGGGCCGCGAGGTGTTCCGCCATGCGGTTGTCAACTTGTCTGCGGTGCTCAACGAGGTGCTGGAAGAAGCCGGGGAACCGATCGAAAATATCGACTGGCTCGTTCCCCATCAGGCGAATGCTCGAATCCTGGATGCGACGGCTAAAAAGCTCAATCTTGCTCCGGAAAAAGTGATCAAGACCGTCGATATGCACGCAAATACGTCGGCAGCATCGGTCCCGCTCGCCCTCGACACCGCGGTGCGCGATGGACGAATCAAAGCCGGAGACTTGCTGGTTCTGGAAGCCATGGGCGGCGGATTCACATGGGGTGCATCGGTTATCCGATATTAGATGTGATATTGTATATCGCAGATTGATGAATGTGGTCGTTTTCGTCGCCGATTTTGCATGCTTGTCGAAAGCCAGTTGAGCGAAATGCAATCCGGCTTCTAGCTTGCCGACATGAACTATCCGGTATCCCCGCATTTGAAGGTCTCGGCTCAGTTTGTTTTTCGCGCCTATCTCAGTTGTCACGCTCTGGAAGCCAGAAAGCCGAGACTGCTGAGCGCACTGCGGTGTTCTGAACCAGAATTGCGAGATCCCGCCCATCACTTGGGCGATGATGCGATTTCCAATCTCTGTGCTGCGGCTCAGGAAGAGCTTAATCGGCCGGATATCCATTCGGCCATCGGACGACATATGGTCCCGCGCGGTTTCTCCGATCCTGGCTTCACAGCATTTTTCCATCCCAGTTTCGGCGAAGCATTGATCCATCTCATCGCGCAACAGCGTCTGGGTGGCGAAAAGCCGGTGGTGAAGCTTATGCCGTTGTCATCGGGTGACCGCTTGGTCTGGTGTCATGACAGCCCCGCGTCGCCCGATCTTGCGCCGATCCTCTTTGCCCTGGTCTACCATTGTGGACAGCTACTTTCGGGCGGACATTTTAAAACTGTAAGGGCCGCGCATTTCGCCAATCCCCGACCCGAGGGCTTCAGGGGTTTTCCAGATGAAAGCTCGAATAGTGCCCCGATTCCCTGCCATTTTAACCGACCATCGACATATCTTGAATATCATCGCTTCGTCATGAGCAAGCCTTTGGCAGGCCATAATCCCGCAATTATCTCCGCTAGCCAGAAGCGGGCTGCGTATTTCGCGCGGGCCAGATTTGAGCGCGAGAATCTTGCAAAATTGACCTATGAGTATCTGTTATATCTGCTCGACAAGTCAGGTCTCAGCCTAGATGCAGCTGCTATGACCTTTGGCATGGCGGAGCGGACCTTGCGACGCAAGCTGGTTGCGGAAGGCCAGTCCTACCGTGAGTTGCTCGGCAAAGTGCGGCGCGATACCTGCCATCTCTACTTTCTTGAAGGCACAAGAAACCTCTCCGAGATAGCCTCCAAGCTCGGCTACAGCGAACTCAGTGCCTTCACCCGAGCCTTTACCAGCTGGTATGGCCACCCGCCGAGTCAGGATGCCGCAAGCGCTGTCGCGCTCGCTGCCTGAATATCAGATCGTCCGGAAAATGGTGGGCGTAGAGAGAGTTGAACTCCCGACCCCTTCGATGTCAACGAAGTGCTCTACCACTGAGCTATACGCCCACGCTGCAGGCCCTCTAGCCAGCCGTCTCGACTGGCGCAAGACTTAATTCCGGTCGCTGATGCCGTCTGGTTCGAACAGACGGTCAACCTCCATGACAAGATCTCTCAAATGGAACGGCTTCGACAATATTTTTGCCTTCGGCACCGATTCTCCGGCCCGCAAAGTTACACCTGAAAAGCCAGTGATAAACATGACTTGTGTCTCTGGACAGACTGCGGCGCAATGCTGTGCCAGTTCGATGCCATCCATCTCCGGCATAACGATATCCGTCAGCAGCAGGTCGAATTTCTGCTCGTTGAGCAATGGCACAGCTGCGGTTCCGCGATCGACGGCGACAACTTCATAGTTGGCTTTCTCTAAGGCCCGTGTAAGATGCTGACGCATTGCTTGCTCATCTTCCGCGAGGAGAATCCTGATCATATTTTCGCGCCTTCCTGAATATGCCTGAATGCAGACGGGCCATTATGCCGAGACCGGCTTATAAGAGCAAATCGGTTAATTTTTTCTCGAAGCCGGCTGTTTTAGTGGCCATTTATGCTCATCTTTCGGGACACCGCCATGGCTAATGGCGTTCCTGCTGACTCTTCCCCTTCCGACTCCAGTTATTCCCTGTCCAATATTACGGAGTTCAACTTCCCGGTTCTAGTCAGCGTGCCTCACTCTGGCCGGGAATATCCGCCTGAGCTCCTGGATAATCTCAATGTGCCAGCATCCCACTTGCTCCGGCTGGAAGATCGCTACGTGGACCTGTTGGCGGCTTCCGCTATTGCCTCCGGCTTTCCAGCGATCATTGCCCGTAAACCAAGGGCCTGGGTGGATCTCAACCGTAGCCGCATGGAAATCGATCCAGATATGGTGGTCGGAATGGATTCGGCTCAGACTCCGCATATCAGCAAAAAAGTAAGGGGCGGTTTGGGTATAGTCCCGCGCCGGTTACATCGCGTCGGTAATCTGTGGCGCAAAAAATGGCTCCTTAAGGATATCACGGACCGTATCGAGACAGATCACGAACCCTATCATGAGATGGTCACGCATCTGCTGGATCAGATGCGATCCGTTCATGGCTGTGCGCTGCTCTTGGATTTGCACAGCATGCCATCGGTATTTGACGAGAAAAAGCGCAGGGTTGGGTTTGTTATCGGCGATCGCTTCGGTCGAAGCTGTGAATCGCGGTATGTTGAATTGGCTGCTGGCCATTTCCGGATGTACGGTCATCAGGTTCAAACCAATCATCCCTATTCTGGAGGCTATATTCTGGAGCGCCATGGCAGGCCGACCCGCAACATTCATGCATTTCAGCTTGAAGTCGATCGCGCGCTGTATCTTGATCGGGAAATGCGCGAGCCCGTCGCTGCCGCACAGTCGATCGCAGAATTGATTCAAAGTTGCTGCTTAATGCTGGCCGAACAGATATCGGGCCGGGAACTGCTCGAAGCGGCAGAATGATACTTGCCCAATAAAGAACCACCTCGCCGGTTCGGCGAGGTGGCCAAGGTTCAGGGAGGTGGCATTCCAGAGGAATGCCTGTACAGATCCTATCGGGGGATGAGGACCCGTACACCCGCTATGTGGGCGTTGCCGGAATGAGTTGCAAGTCCCTCGGTCAAAAAATTATCACAGCGTTTATCTGCTTAAGCGAAAACGCGTCAAACAGACTTTTGCTCATGATCAAATCTGAACGGAGGGGGCTTCCGTAACTTGTGGCATCTTGCCGGCACTGACCTGGCGGGCAAACACATCGCGCATCAATTGCAGGGAGAACAGGTGAGCGTAGATCAAGGGCAAAATGCCGTTCTGGTTGATCTTGCGGAGCTCATCACCACGCATGTCGCGCAATTTCTCTTCGTCGACCATTTTGAAGCCGCGATAAATGAAAGGCTTTTCAACGCCGGTCTGCTGGATTGAAACCTCGCCATCCATCAGTAGGCCGAGTTTTTCCAGTTCCTGGACGAACTGACCGGTGCGTTGACCCGCCTGTTCAAACTGTTCGCAGAAATTCAGAATATTCTTGGTCGTTTCGGTTGGCTGATCCTTGTCAAACAGGGCGTCGCCTTCAGCATAGTCGCCAATCGCATCGGTTGTCGGGTCGAAGCAGAGGGAGAGTTCTTCGGCATCCGGGCGCAATTTTGCGAGCATGAAAGGATAGCGGCGAACATAAGCGGGTACATAAGCCGGTTCGCTGAATCGACCCTCATCGTTCATGAAGGTGTTTACGCCTTCGTTCAGGCCCATCAGAATCAGCGGAACGCTATTTTCGCCAATCGAAAAAACGATCGGATAATTGCGCGCCGCACTCATAAACTCATCCGAGGTAATCGGAATTGCGTGTTGCGACTGCATGAACGATGCGTTGTCGAGCCCTTTGACTTTCCATGATGCATGCTCGTTGGAATTGAGCGGAATCAAGTCCTTGTAGAACATCGGTAGGGCTGGTGCTTGCGGCGTGCTCGCCATAGTCATCTTCTCCGAAAAATTGCTGTTGAGAACGAATTGTTGTCTTGCGCTTTAAGAGCCTGATTGGCTGGACGCAAGGGGAACGAGTTTGCCCGGGTTCATAATGTTATTCGGGTCAATTGCCATTTTTATTGCACGCAGCATCGACAGGCGCGCGTCGGACGATATCCGTTCAAGTTCCGTGCGCTTGTTCTGGCCAATCCCGTGTTCGGCCGAAATCGATCCGCCCGCTGCGATGACTAGGTCATGGACCAGTGGGGTTATTTGTTTTCCCAGATCATCCATCCATTCTTGGGCCTTGATATCTTCGGGTGCCTTGACGTGGAAATGGACATTGCCATCCCCCATGTGGCCAAAGGCGGCGACCTTGGTGCCGGGAAACCTTGCTTCAATAACTGGTGATGCCTCATTGATAAAACGGGCCATACCGGGGACCGGGACACTGATGTCATGCTGCAGGGCAGGGCCGTTTGCGCGCTCGGCTTCAGCGATCGAATCCCGGATTTTCCAGAAATCTTCTGCCTGCTGTTCGCTGGCAGCGAGCGTTGCGTCTTCGATCAAATTTTGTTCGATTGCTTTCGCGAGTAAATTTTCGGCCACCGTTCTTGGGTCTTCCGCGTCCGGCTGATCCCGTATGATTTCGATCAATACATGCCACGGGTAGGTTCCTTCCAATGGCGAGCGGGTGCCGGGAATGTGGCGCAAAACCGAATCCAGGCAGGTCGCGGGGATTATTTCAAAGCCTTCCAGTGCGTGCGGTGTCCGGCTGTTGAGAAAGCGGAACAACTCATAAGCTGCTTCAGTGCCGTCGACGGCGGCCCAGGCGACACAGCGATCTACCAATGCCGGCACCGTTTTCAAGGTCGCGGCCGTCACGATGCCCAGCGTGCCTTCTCCGCCAACGAATAACTGTTTCAGATCATAACCGCGATTGTCTTTCTTCAGAGCGGAGAGGCCATCCAGGATGCTGCCGTCCGGAAGCACGGCTTCGATCCCGGCTACCAGCGAGCGCATCGTGCCGTGCCGCAGAACCTGGGTACCACCGGCATTTGTCGATACCAGGCCGCCGACCGTTGCCGAGCCTTTGCCGCCGAGGGTCAGGGGAAATCTCTGCCCGTCGCTGGCCAGCGCTTCATGCAAGTTCTGCAATATCACACCAGCGTCGCACACCACCAGCTGATCGTCCGCCTGAATCGCCCGTATCCTGTTCATGCGGCGAAGCGACAGGAGAACAGAATCTCCGCTGCTGTCGGGGGTCGCTCCCCCGACCATGCCGCTATTGCCGCCTTGCGGCACGATCGCCACGCCGTTGTCATTCGCGATCTTCAGTATTTCCGAAGTCTCCTGAGTGGTCGCCGGAGAGACCATGGCCGCTGCAGCGCCGGTATATCGGCCGCGCCAGTCGGTGAGCCAGGGCGCCATATCATCCCCGGATCTCGTAAACCCTTTTGGGCCAACAACCGCCTGCATCTGTTCCAGCCAGTTCACTTGTTTCGGCATATTTCTTTTCCTGTGCATTAATGTCGAGCGTTCGCCGATCGGCGGTGCGGGGAGGTCCGCGACCGGCCATTCCCTTGCAAACGATAGTAGATGACAAATTTCCAGTTCATGCGATATTCAATCATCGATGGTATAGCGAACGCAAGAATTAGTTAAGGGATTATGGTGAGCCTCTCACTTACGGCAATATTGCTGCTCTCTGTGCCAGATATGCGCGAGATGCGGCCGACGGACGGTCCGTCGGCTGATGCGCCGGTGCATTATGTGTCGGAGCGGCCACGCGAATTTGCGCAGGTTCGAATCGAAAAACGGGTCATTATCCGGGTGCCGCGCCGACTGCCATCATCGCTGGCACCGATGGCAGGCTTTTCACAAAAAAGTTCGCAACCGACCTATCGCGAGAAGAAGATTGGCAAGTGCTTGCCGATGAACAATGTTCTGGGGGTCCAAATGTTCGCGGATCGTTATCTGGACCTGGTCACCAAGGATCGCAAAAGAATCAGGGCGCAGCTTGAGGACAATTGTCAGGCGCGCAGCTTCTATTCCGGTTTCTACGTTGAGAAGACGAAGGACGGAAAAATGTGTGCAGGTCGTGACATCCTGCATTCGCGTACCGGGGCAAAATGCGAGATTGAGCGATTTCGGGAGCTTGTCCCGCAACGCTAAACCAAGCGAGAAAGCTTGACAAATCCGGGATATGCGATCATTGCCGCGGTCAGCCGAAGAGGCTAAGTCAGGATGCAAGGGTGTATCCTATATTTTTCCGGAACCGCTATGAAATTTGCCGATCTCGGCCTGTCTGAAGAATTGCTGAAATCCGTAGCCGAGGCCGGCTATGACGAACCGACGCCGATTCAGGCGCAGGCCATACCTTCCGTGCTGATGATGAAAGATATTATCGGCATTGCTCAAACCGGTACTGGCAAAACGGCAAGTTTCGTTCTGCCGATGATCGATATTCTGGCGCATGGCCGTTCGCGCGCGCGGATGCCGCGGTCGCTGATCCTGGAGCCGACCCGCGAATTGGCCGCTCAGGTCGCCGAGAATTTCGAGAAGTACGGCAAGAACCATAATCTCACTATGGCGCTGTTGATCGGTGGCGTGTCGATGGGTGACCAGATCAAGGCGCTGGAAAAAGGCGTCGATGTATTGATCGCCACCCCCGGGCGCTTGATGGATCTGTTTGATCGCGGACGGATATTGATGTCCGGCTGTGAATTGCTGGTTATCGATGAAGCGGACCGGATGCTCGATATGGGATTCATTCCGGATATCGAGTCAATCTGCTCCAAGCTGCCGGCTACGCGGCAGACGATGCTATTCTCGGCGACAATGCCGCCGCCAATCAAGAAATTGTCGGACCAGTTTCTCAATAACCCGAAATATATCGAGGTTTCGCGCCCGGCGACGGCCAATACGTCGATTGACCAATCGCTGATAGAAGTCGCGCCAAAAGCGAAGCGCAAATTGATTGTCGACATTCTGGACAATGAAGGCGTCGAGACTGCAATCATCTTTTGCAACCGCAAGACCGAAGTGCGCGACCTTTGCGAGAGTCTGCGCAAAGATGGCTTCGATGCCGGACAGATTCACGGAGATATGGACCAGAGTTCGCGTCTCGCTGAACTGGACCGGTTCAAGTCCGGCGAAATCAATATCTTATGCGCATCGGACGTTGCCGCACGCGGGCTGGATATCAAGGGCGTGAGCCATGTCATCAACTATGACATTCCCTGGCATCCCGATGATTATATTCACCGGATCGGCCGTACTGGCCGTGCTGGTGCGACCGGCGTTGCAATCACCTTCATTACCCGCAGCGATTCGGAGCATGTCGAGAGCATCGAGAAGCTGACCGGCATGAAAATCTCTGTCCGCAAGGAACGCGACGCCAAGGCTAGCGAGAAGCCTGCCAGGAAGCCTGCCGAGAAGGCCAAGCCAGCAAAGGCGGACTCACCAAAGCCACAGTCAGACTCGCCCAAGGCCAAGGCACCGCGTTCTGATGATGCGCCCAAAAAAGCGCGGCAGGACAATCGGCCCAAGAAAGCCGAGCAAGATCATGAGGATGCGCCGACCAAATCGCCGCGCAGTTCCAAGGGCAAACCCAAAAATCAGCCGCCGGTTCAGGACGACAAGGATGATGGCGCGGATAACGGCTGGAATGGGCCGATGCCCAGCTTTCTGGCAGCCAAGCTCGACCGGTAAATCGCTGCTATTGCAGGGTTAGACTGTCGAGGATCGTGGTTGCCAGCGGGTCCATTGATTGGGCCTGGTCTGCGGCATAGGTAACATCGGCTCGCACCATCGTACCATCCGGTTTGCGAAGCATACGCTGGTTTGACTTGAGGCCGTTGGTCAGAATCCCGGAAGCGCGATATTCGTTCTCGCCTACAGCTTCGCCTTTCATGGCAACATTGCCATCCTCGACCGTTTCGACGGCCTTGTTCCAGGCGGCATCTTCGCGATTTTCGACCCAAGTTACGGCCAGTGTCGCGCCGCTTGCCGTCTCGGTGAAAACCTGGCCATTGTCATCGCTTTCAGATTCATCCACCGTCCAGCTGCTTGGCAGCATGATCGTATAGCCGCGCAACGCATTGGTGTAGCTTTCCATGCTGGCCAGATCGACTGCGGCTTGTGCGCCGTTTCCTGCCGATGCGGCCGCTTGATCGCGGATCGCCTGGCTGGCGGCATCGGCCTGGCGAGCGAGTTCTTCGCTCGACGGAACGTCGCCTACCGCTTCCTGTTTTCCGCAGGCCGATACGAGCAGCGCGAGCGTTAGAGCGGCGCCGAATGGAAGAATTGGAAGCATGTTTTTCATATTCGCCAGACTTAAGACCAGCGAGGGGAAACATCAATGGCGATGTTGGATTCAGGGCGGAATAGACCAGCGTCCGTGTTGGATCGAACCGTGTTGGCAATGGCCGAAAATGTCAAATTCGCCGCAGCTGCGTCCGATTATGCCGCGTTATCGATGCCGAGATCGCTGAGCTTGCGGTACAGCGTCGAACGGCCAATACCGAGACGCCGGGCGACTTCCGTCATCCGGCCGCGATAATGGCCGATCGCGAGGCGGATCACGTCGGCCTCGATTTCTTCCAGCGGTCGCAAATTGCCATCTTCGCAGTAGAGGGTAATGCCAATGCCTTCGGGACTGTTCGACAAGTGCGGTTCGGCGTCACCGGATTCGGCCACAAAAGAGGCGATCTGGGGAAATTCGTCGCAGGTCAGTGCATTATGGTCGCACATGACGGCGGCGCGGAACAAGACGCTCTGCAGCTGGCGCACATTGCCAGGCCAGCGATAGCTGCGTAGCAGACTGAGCGCTTCGTCGGTAATCCCGAGACTGCGCAGGCCGGGCTGATGCGCGAGACGGGCGAGGAAATGCCGTGCCAGCGCCGGGATGTCGCCGGTGCGGTCGCGCAGCGGCGGGATCGTCAGCTGGACGACGTTCATCTGGTAATAGAGATCTTCGCGGAAATTGTCCTTTTCGACTTCCCGCTCCAGTTTGCGATTGGTCGCGGCGATAACCCGGACGTCGAGCTGGAAACTGTTCGGACTGCCCAGTGGCTGGATATCAGAATGTTTCAGGAAGCGCAGCAGGCGAACCTGCGTTTCGGCCGGAATCCGGTCAACTTCGTCGAGGAAGATTGTACCACCTTCGGCTTGCTGGAGCAGACCGATCTTGCGGTCAAAAGCGCCTGTAAAAGCGCCTTTTTCGTGACCAAAAAGGATCGAATCGAGCAGATTTCCGGTAATTGCACCACAGTTCAGCTTCAACATCGGCAATTTTGAACGCGGGCTCGCGGCATGGATGGCATCGGCGATGACTTCCTTGCCGACGCCGCCTTCGCCCTCGATCAGCACCGGAACGCGTGCGCGAGCAGCCTTGGCGGCAATCGCCAATGCAGCGCGAAAGGCGGGGGCAGCCCCGACAATTTCTTCGAACTCGAGCGGAGCCGAGATTTTTTCGGTTAGCGGGCGCAATTCGCCAGCATCCTTGGATGATTCCACGGCGGCGTTGAGCGCCTTGAGCATCAGTTCCGGGGCTACCGGTTTGATCAGATAGTCGGTGGCACCGGCGCGGACCGCGTCGACGGCTTCGGCAATCGATCCAACCGCTGTCAGCATCAGGATCGGCAGCGCCGGGCGGCGGGCTTTCAGCTCGGTGATCAGTTCGGTGGCTTCGGAACCCGGCACCCAATGGTCGAGAATGATCGCGTCGAGCATCATTCCATCCTGCGTGCCGAGCGTCGCGATCGCGGTTTCCGCATCACGGGCATAGATTGTCCGAAATCCCGCCCGCGAAGCCAGTGCCGAAATCAAGCGGCATTGCGCCGGCTCATCATCGATCAGCAGCAGTAATTTTGTGCCGTTTTGCGCCATTTTTGTTCCGATTGTCCCACAATGAGCCACTTTCATAGCTCTAACCGGTAAAGAGCCGATTAAAGGTCTGACAATTATTCTATCCAAAATGACGGTGGGTAGGACTTGAGCGCCAGGTAATATAGGGTTACACCTCGCGTCAGTTTTGAAGAAAAATTTTGGGGAAAACATGACAACGGATAATAATATGGGCCCGGCACAGGAAACCTACGCCAGCTTTTTGGGGATGCTCAAGGTCGGAACAATCCTAACCGCTATAGTGGCAACGATAGTAGTTATACTCATTTCCTAACGGATTGGAATCTAGCGTGAAAATTGCGGTATTGAAGGAACTCGCTCCGGGCGAGACGCGCGTGAGTGCGTCGCCCGAAACGGTAAAGAAGTTCGTTGCCCTCGGCGCGACCATGGCGGTCGAAAAGGGGGCGGGCGAATCTGCTGCTGTTGCTGATGCCGACTATACCGACGTCGGCGCGACGGTCGGCACGCGGGCCGCGGTTCTGAAAGATGCGGACATCGTTCTGGGCGTGCAGGGGCCGGATCCGCAATCGCTGAAAGGCATGAAGAAAGGTGCCTGGCTGGTGGCCAGCCTCAATCCGTTCGGCGAGCGTGAGCGGGTCGATGAATATGCCAAGCTGGGCATCGATGCGCTGGCGATGGAATTCATGCCGAGGATCACGCGCGCGCAATCGATGGATATCCTGTCCTCGCAATCCAATCTGGCGGGCTACAAGGCGGTGCTGCTGGCCGCGAATGAATATGGCCGGGCGTTTCCGATGATGATGACCGCTGCGGGCACGGTTTCCGCGGCGCGCTGTTTTGTCATGGGTGTTGGCGTTGCCGGTTTGCAGGCGATCGCCACGGCGCGGCGTCTGGGCGCTCAGGTCAGCGCGACCGACGTGCGCAGCGCCACCAAGGAACAGATCCAGTCGCTGGGTGCAAAACCGATTTTCGTTGAATCGGTTGAAGGCATCGAGGGCGAAGGATCCGGCGGTTATGCTACCGAAATGAGCGAGGAATATCAGAAGGCTCAGGCAGAGCTGGTGTCTTCGCATATCGCCAAGCAGGATATCGTGGTCACCACCGCCCTGATTCCGGGCCGGGCTGCGCCACGGCTGATCTCCGACGCGCAGATTGCGACGATGCGCAACGGCAGCGTGATCGTCGATCTGGCGGCGGAGCAAGGCGGCAATGTCGAAGGCGCTGTTGCCGGCAAGGTGGTCGAAAAGCATGGCGTCAAAATTATCGGCGCGAGCAATATACCGGCGATGATGGCGGCAGACAGCTCCGCCCTGTTTGCGCGCAATCTCTATAATTTCCTCTCCGCTTATTGGGACGAGGAAGCGAAGCGGCCGGTTCTGCCTGATGATGACGAAGTGACGATTGGCATACGCCTGACCAAAGATGGTAAGGTCGTGAATGAGCGCCTTCTGGCGAACTAGGGGGTTAGCAATGGATTTTATATCAGTTCTTTCGATTTTCGTGATGGCCTGTTTTGTCGGCTATTATGTCGTCTGGTCGGTGACTCCCGCCCTGCATACGCCGCTGATGGCGGTGACCAATGCGATCTCTTCGGTGATCATCGTCGGCGCGCTGATTGCAGCAGCGGCCGGCGCGCAGGCCGATGGCGGCCAGGCCGCCAAATGGCTCGGTCTGCTTGGTGTCGTGCTGGCGAGCGTGAATATTTTTGGCGGCTTTGCAGTCACGGAGCGGATGCTCGCCATGTACAAGAAAAAGGAGCGCAAATAATGCGGAAGGCATTGCTTGGCGCGTCGGCGCTTCTATTCTCCACTCCGGCCCTTGCCGCTACCGGTGAGCCGGTAAACCCCTGGGTTGCAGCGGCCTATCTGGTTGCGGGCGTGCTGTTCATTCTGGCTTTGCGCGGCCTTTCTTCGCCGGAAACCAGCCGGGCGGGTAACCGCTATGGGATGATCGGCATGCTGATCGCCGTGATCACCACGCTGGTCACGCACAGCATTGTCAGTCTCCCCGAAATTGCGGTCGCAATCCTGATCGGTGGCGGTATCGGATTCATTACAGCGCGCAAGATCGCGATGACCGATATGCCGCAGCTGGTTGCGGGCTTTCACTCGCTGGTCGGCCTGGCTGCTGTGCTGGTGGGTATTGCTGCCTATCTCAATCCCGGCGCCTTTGGCATTTTGGATGCGACCGGTGAAATATTGACGGTCAGCCGGGTCGAACTGGGCCTTGGTGTGGCTATTGGTGCGATTACCTTCTCCGGTTCGGTGATCGCTTTTCTCAAGCTCAACGGCAATATGTCGGGTGCGCCGATCATGCTGCCGATGCGCCATGTGATCAATCTTGGCGTATTGGCCGGCATCATTGGCCTGACCGCCTATTTTGCGATTGCGCCGACGATCGGCACCGGGCCAATTTTCTGGACGATCATCGGCCTGAGTTTCCTGATCGGATTCCTGCTGATCATCCCGATCGGCGGTGCGGACATGCCGGTCGTGGTGTCGATGCTGAACAGCTATTCCGGCTGGGCGGCGGCAGCGATGGGCTTTACTCTGGGCAATACCGCGATGATCATCACCGGTGCGCTGGTCGGTTCGTCCGGTGCGATCCTGTCCTACATCATGTGCAAGGCGATGAATCGCAGCTTTATCAGCGTCATCGCCGGCGGCTTTGGCGCGGAAGCGGCGAGCAGCGACGGCGCGGCCAAGATCGACCGGCCGTGGAAGCGCGGTTCCGCCGAAGATGCCGCCTATATGATGAAACAGGCGGAAAGCGTTATCATCATTCCCGGCTATGGTATGGCCGTAGCGCAGGCGCAGCATGCCTTGCGCGAAATGGGCGATGAGCTGAAAGAACTGGGTGTCAGCGTCAAATATGCGATCCACCCGGTCGCGGGCCGGATGCCGGGCCATATGAATGTGCTGCTCGCCGAAGCCAATGTGCCTTATGATGAGGTCTTCGAGCTGGAAGATATCAACAGCGAATTTGCTCAGGCCGATGTAGCGTTCGTCATTGGTGCCAATGACGTGGTCAATCCGGCGGCGAAAACCGACAAGTCATCGCCGATTTACGGGATGCCGGTGTTCGACGTCGACAAGGCGAAGACGATCTTCTTCATCAAGCGTTCGATGGGCGGCGTTGGCTATGCCGGCGTCGATAACGAGGTCTTTTATATGGACCAGACGATGATGCTGCTTTCCGATGCGAAGAAAATGTGCGAAGAAATCGTCAAGGCGCTTTAGACGCCAAGTTTGACATTTCGGGGACATGAACTTCAATGCGGAAAATTGGCCTGATCGGCGGGATGAGCTGGGTCTCGACAGCCAGCTATTACACGCGAATAAACAGCATCGTGCAAAAGCGGCTGGGTGGTTTTTCCAGCCCGCATTTGCTGATCGAAAGCGTGAATTTTAGCGACTATGCCCGGCTGCAGTCGGACGATGACTGGGATGCTGCGGCTGGCCTGATGACGCGCGCAGCCAAGCGGCTGGAACATAGCGGCGCTACCGCGCTGCTGATCTGCTCCAACGCCATGCACAAAATTTATGACCGGGTGCAGCCCGAGGTGGGCGTGCCGATCCTCCATATTGCGGATTGCGTCGGCGACAAAATGGTGGCGGACGGTATCACCTCGGCGACCCTGATCGGCACCCGCAATGTGATGACGGAAGGTTTCTACCGCAAACGACTGGTCGGCAAGGGGATCTCGCTTTCGCCGCCCGACGAGGAGCGGGTCGAGGAGATTGACCGGATCATCTATGAGCAATTGATGTTCGGGCTGAAGAAGCGCGAGTCCGAGCGGACGATGAAAACCTATATCACCAACATCGCCAAACAGGAGATTCAGGCCGTGGTTCTGGGCTGTACCGAGCTGGACCTGATCGTGGATACCAAGGCCAATATTCTGCCGATTTACGACAGCACGGAGATTCATGCCGATGCGGCGGTGGAATGGATATTGGCGGACGGCTGAGCGGGCGCTGTTCCTGACTAACTGACATCCCTGTCAATGCTCTTGGCAGCGGCGATATTTTGCGGCATTATCTCAGCTTCTTGTAGGAGAGAGATATGATCCGCACTTTACTGGTTACCACCGCGCTGTGCCTGAGCGCCCCTTCACTCGCAGAAACCATCACGGTCGATCCCGGCGCGGACGCCCAGGAACGGCTTCAGGAAGCGCTGATCCTCGCTGAACCCGGCGATGTGGTGGAATTGGGGGCGGGGCGCTTTGATCTGGTCGACGGCCTTTCGCTCGATGTCGACAATGTCACGATCCGCGGCGCGGGCATGGACCAGACGGTGCTGAACTTTGCCGGACAGCTTGGGGCAGGCGAAGGTCTGCTAGTGACCTCAGACCATGTCGTGCTGCGCGACTTTGCGATCGAGGACAGCAAGGGCGACGGCATCAAGTCAAAGGGCGCGGACGATATCGTCTATTACAAGGTCCGGGTGGAATGGACCCGCGGGCCGCATCCGGAAAATGGTGCCTATGCGATCTATCCGGTGGAAAGCAAGAACGTGCTGGTCGACAGCGTCACCACGATCGGCTCGTCCGATGCGGGCATTTATGTCGGCCAGTCGGAAAATATCATCGTCCGCAACAGCGTCGCCAAATATAATGTTGCCGGGATCGAGATTGAGAATAGCGTCGGCGCGGATGTCTATAATAATATCGCGGTCAACAATACCGGCGGCATCCTGGTGTTCGATCTGCCCAATATTCCGAAGCAGGGCGGGCGCAATGTCCGCGTGTTCGACAATCTCGTGATCGACAACAACACTCCCAATTTTGCACCGGAAGGCAATATCGTCGCAGAAGTGCCGACCGGTATGGGGATCATGGTGATGTCGCATTATGACGTCGAGGTGTTTGAAAACCGGCTCGCCGAAAATGGCACCGGCAATATTCTGATCGTATCCTATACCAAGGAGCAGAATGATCCGAAATATAACCCGAAGCCGATTGGCGTAAGGGTATTTGAAAATATCCATGGCCGGGCCGGCTACAAGCCCGCTTTCCCCGGCGGCGACCAGCTGAAGGCCGCTTTTGGTGGCGCTATTCCGCCGATTATCGAAGATGGCACCGGCGAGAATATCCAGATCGGCGATGATGTGGCGGTGCTGTCGATGGGGCTGACCAAGCCCGGCCAGCCGCTGACCGACGCGAAGCCGGCGCTGGCCGCAGCTGCGAGTCAGCCGTTTGACGGCCGGCAGCTGAAACCGATCACCCTGCCGCAGGCGATGGAGGACGCGATCCAGTAATGCGGCTGCTGCTGACCGTCTGTGCCGTTCTGGGGCTGGCTTTCTCGGCCGGCGCCCGCGCGCCAGAGCCGGTGGCGGATGCAGTAATTCTGTCCGATAGCCTGCCGCGCCTGCTGTCCGACTATCGCTTTTTCCGCGATGATGCCGGTTGGCAGCCGAATGACCGGGTCGTGCCTTATCAGCTGAATATGCCCTTATTCTCCGATTATGCCGAGAAATACCGGTTCATCTATCTGCCGCCGGGTGAGCAGGCGAAGGCCGAGGGCGACGGCTTGCTGGATTTGCCAGTGGGATCTGCGCTGATCAAGAGCTTTGGCTATGAGATTGAAGGCAAGCCGCGCTTGCTGGAGACCAGAGTGCTGTTGCATCGGGCCGACGGCTGGCTGGCGTTGCCTTATGTCTGGAACGAGGCGCAGACCGAGGCCAGGCTGAAGGTCGCGGGGGCGCGGATTCCGGTGAGCTTCACCGATCCGTCGGGTCAGCAGCGGTCGATCAGTTATGGCGTGCCGAACAAGAATCAGTGCAAGGAATGCCACGCCCTGTCCGGGGCGGTGACGCCGATCGGGCCGAAGGCGCGCAATCTGACCCGTGACGGGCAGCTGGAAGAATTTGCGCGGCTGGGTCTGATCGACGCAGTGCCGGCGGTTGACTATGCAGTGCCGGTCTGGGGAGAGAGCAGCGCGCCACTGAACGCACGGGCACGGGGTTATCTGGATGTGAATTGCGCCCATTGCCACAATATCAATGGCTCGGCGAGCAACTCAGGGCTGTTCCTGACCTATGAAGAGACGACGCCGGTGCGGCTAGGCATCAAAAAGCGGCCGGTGGCGGCGGGGCGGGGCAGCGGAACCCATGATTTCGACATCGCGCCGGGCGATCCCGACGACAGTATCATGATCTATCGGCTGAACAGCCTAGAGCCGGGGATCAGCATGCCGGAGGTGGGCCGGACGACGGTGCATGCGGAAGGGGTTGCGCTGCTTCGGGAATGGATCGCAGGGATGGAATGATGTTTTTTGTTTTACCTCAAGCGCCGGGCGCGGACATCCGTCCGCTTGGCTATCCTCGCATAAGCTCGGGCGCGCGGTCGCGCTTGCCTCCGCTGTGCGTCGGTCTGATGTCCGATGTAGAGTTTGTTTTTCCGAGGCGCGGCCGAGGCAAGGCGGACCGGCCGCCGCGCCTTTTGGCGCGAAAGACAAGGGCGCGGATGCGCCCGCCCGGCGTTTGAGGTTAGAAAATAACGCTATTTCGCGCGGGTCCAGTCCTGTCCCTGACAGATGAACGCGATGCAGCCTTTCATCTTCAGCTTGTTCCGCGACTTGAGGCTGACTTCCGACCGGTAAGTTTTGCCGCTTTTCGGGTCGTAGACCTTGCCGCGCCAGATATCATCATCGGGCTTGAAGCCGGTCAGGATCGGCATGCCGAGCAGCGTGCGGTTGCGCAGGCTTTTGTCAGGATTGTTGATGTCCTTCTGCCCCACGCCATTGGGCGGCGTTACCAGATATTTGTGGATCCGGCCGCAAACCGACTTGCCGCACTGGGAAATCCGGATGATGGCATCGCGCTCCTCGGTGACCCAGTCGCCCATGATCGAGTCCGCTGCCATGGCCGGTGTTGCAAAGGCGAACGCGGCAGGGATCAGACCAAGGGCCATTTTCACCGGGCGGGGCATCGATAGGGTCATAGGTCGGTCCTTGCAATCTGCGGTCTAGGGCTGCGGCACTAGATCATCGGGGCTTACCCGAGGCTGAACGCGCCGGAACAGCTTTCCTTTCTCCGCCCAGAAAATCAACAGCAGCGATGCCACGCCGCACACCAGGAAGCCAGTGGCCAGAGGCAGTACCGTGCCGTCAAACTGCAGTCCGATCGCAGCGCCGATCGCGGCAGAAATGCCGGATCGGGCGAAATTCTGGAACGAGGACGCCACGCCTGCCGTCTTGCCAAACGGCTGCATGGCAATCGAGCTGAAATTTGCGCCGGTAAAGCCGACCATGCCCATCGACGGGACCAGCACGGCGGTAAACGTCCATATATTCATCCATCCGGCTTCGGCGAGTCCGAAGTGGACGATGGATACCAGGATGAAAAATATCAGCGCGACCTGCGATACGCGCCGCGCGCCAAAGCGCATGACGATCCGGGAATTGGTGAAGCTGGCAGCGGACATGGCCCCTGCGTTCAGCGCGAATATATAGACGAAAATATCGCCGGCGCCGAAAATGTCGAAAAATATCTGCTGGGCCGAGGCGATATAGGCGAACAGGGGCGCCATCATCAGGCCGCTGGCGATAACATGACCGAAGCTGTTGCGATTGAAAATAACTCCATACCAGGCGGCGGTGACGGATTTGAACTTGATCGGCGTCTTGTCGTCCGGGTGCAGGGTCTCGGGCAGTCTGGTCATGACCCACAGAAATGCCGACAGCCCGGCGGCGGAAAGCACCAGAAAAATCGCCTTCCACGGCGCAACGTGCAGCACTAGCTGGCCGAGCAGCGGCGCGGTGATCGGCACGATCATGAAGATCATCATGATCGTCGACATCGCCCGGGCCATCGCATCGCCGTCGTAGCGATCCCGAATGATGCTGTTGGCCAGCACGCCCATGGCGGCTGCGGCCAGTCCCTGGACAAAGCGGCCGATCAGCAGCAGTTCGTAATCCCAGGCGAGAGCACAGAGAATGCCGAAAATGGTATAGATCGCAATCGTCACCAGCAAGACCGGCTTGCGCCCGAAGCGATCGGCCAGCGAGCCATAGAGAATCGAGCCGATCGCCATGCCATAGATATAAGAGGTGATCGTCCATTGCCGGTCATTGACGGAGGGCAAGGCAAAATCGTCGGAGATAAGGCCGAGCGCCGGCAACATGATGTCGATCGCCAGCGCGTTTAGCGACATCAGGCTGGCCATCATGATGACCAGTTCGACGCGACCTATCGGAAAAGGGAGAGCTTTGTTTTGCACCGCCGCGCTATGGCAAGATCGGGCGGTTGTGGCTATACGTTATATTGATACAGACAAAGATTGGAGCGACAATGAGACTGACTGGCTTGAAGCTCATTCTCTCGCTACTGGCTGCACCCTTCCTGATCAGTCCGGCCCATGCGACACCGCCGCCGTTAAGATGCGCGGACCTGATCATCGCTGCCGATCGCGCGGACCAAGACCTGTCCGATCAATCCGGCGGGCGAGTCGTGCGCATTGATGGCGACTCAATCTCCGATCGCGACGCATTTAAAGCAGCCATCAACCGGGAAGGGGTAGAGGCTACCATCATCGTCGGTGGTGAATTCGATGGATGGGATTTTTCCGGGTTATCGCTCGGGCTGGCCTGTTTTGTCGATTCCGACCTGTCCCGGTCAAACTGGTCCAAAGCCAAGCTTGCGGCTCCAGCCTTTGTTCGCACCAATCTGGAAGGGGCAAATTTTCAGGATGCCGATATCGCCCACGTCTATCTGGACAATAGCAATTTGAAGGGTGTGAATACGCGAGGTTCAAATCTTTCCTGGGGAAGATTTGGTGGCGGCTGGTTTGAGGGGAGCGTCGAGGGCTGGGATATCGATGGCGCGAATATGACCGGTTTCCGCTTCGAGTGCGGGATCACGCTTTCGGATGGTTGTCCTGTCTATCAGGGCGGCGACGGGATCAGTGCCAGGGGGGCCGACTTCAGCCGCGCCACGCTGCACAGTTTCGGCCTGTATGATGTCGATGTGGCCGGCGCGATTCTCGATCAAACGATCATCGGCCCCGGTCAATTGCCCGATCTGGCGAAGGCCGAATTTCGCGGTCCTGTCATTCTGCGCGGGGGTGATCATGATGTGCGCGTGAGCGCCGATGAGGCGCGCACCTTGCTTGTCGCCCATGCGCAGCAGCAAGCGGCGCAGGCCCGCCCATCCTTTGATTGCAGCAAAGCGTCGAGTAAGGTGGAACAGGAAATTTGCGGCGAATATGCCAGTGATCTGCGTCTGGTGGATCGCGATGTCGCGACTCTTTACCAGCGGGCCAAAACCGTCGATTCCGGAGTCACGGCCGGTCAGCGGGTCTGGTTGCAGCAGCGCAACCGCTGCGCTGCGGCGGAATATCCGTCGGATTGCGTCCGGGAAAGCTACAGCCTGCGCAAGGGCGAGCTGCTTGGCCTGATCGGGGAGACGGATTGGCTGGCTCCCGGAGAATCGGCTTTGTTTGTTGATGATGTTCTGCCGCTCCCTGCCGCATCCCGGCAATCCGAGCTGTTCGCCAGGATCGTGCCGGTTCTGGCGGGCGCGTCGATGACCGAGATATTGATCGAGCGCGCAGATGACGGCCTGTATGCGATCCAGGGCAGCGCGGTCGGTGCCAATGCCCATTTGTGCAGCCTTTCCGCTTCGTATCTCTACCTCGACAAGGAATCCGGATGGTATATTCCCGTCTCCGAAGGGCCGGCGATACCGATTTTCCGGATTTTCGACGGCAGGCTGGAAATCTTTGCGGGAGGCAAACCGGATTATGAAAAATATCCGGACGCTTCGGATTTCATGGGCTGCGGTATGCGCGCAAGTTTCGGCGAGACGGTCCGCATCGATGCGGACAAGGGGATGATCGAACGCTATCGAAAGTCGCTGAACGAGGAAATGTAACGCCTCCCCAAGCCGGGAAACAGACGCTAAACTGACCCCATGTCCGACTCCGCCCCCGATCTGTTGCAGCGCAAGATCATCCACATCGACATGGATGCCTTTTTCGCCAGCGTCGAGCAGCGGGATTTCCCCGAATTGCGCGGCAAGCCGGTGGCGGTGGGCGGCTCCGCGAAACGGGGAGTGGTCGCGGCGGCTTCCTATGAAGCGCGCAAATATGGCGTGCGATCAGCCATGCCGTCGGTCACCGCCAAGCGCCGCTGTCCGGACCTCATTTTCGTGAAGCACCGGTTCGAGGTCTATCGCGAGGTGTCGCAGCAGATAAGGGCGATTTTCCGGATGCACAGCGATCTGGTCGAGCCGCTGTCGCTGGACGAGGCCTATATTGATGTGACGGAGGACAAGATGGGAATCGGCAATGCAACAAGGATCGCCGAGATGATCCGCGCCGAGATCCGGAAGCAGACCGGGCTCACCGCCAGCGCCGGAGTCAGCTATAACAAATTTATCGCCAAGATCGCCTCCGACCAGAACAAGCCGGACGGGATATGCGTGATCAAGCCGCATCAGGGCGCGGATTTCGTGGCGCAACTGCCGGTGCGGCGCTTCTTTGGCGTCGGGCCGAAAACGGCGGAGCGGATGGCCAAGCTGAATATCCACACCGGAGCGGACTTGCGGGAGCAGTCACAGGAGTTTCTGCGCCAGCATTTCGGCAAGTCAGCCGGCTATCTGTTTCGCGCTTCGCGCGGCGTCGATCATCGCGAGGTTCGTGCCCACCGGATTCGCAAGTCGGTCGGCGGCGAGCGGACCTATAGCGATGATCTGGTCAGCGATACCGATCTGCAGGATGCGCTGGAGCATATCATTGATATAGTCTGGAACAGTATCGAGAAATGCGAGGCGCGCGGGCGGACGGTAACACTCAAGGCAAAATATGCGGACTTCCGGCAGGTGACGCGGTCGCAGTCGGTCGACCATTATGTTGCCGACAAGAATGAATTTGCGCGGCTTGGGCGCGATCTGCTGGCGAGTATTATGCCGGTGGAAAACGGGGTGCGGTTGCTGGGGTTGACGCTGGGCAGTCTGGAAGGGGCGGAAGCGGTTGAGGAGGAGTCCGGTGCGGTTGAACAGCAGGCGTTCGATTTTTAGCGTAGAGAAGAGGGGTGTGCTCCGCGCTTGACGCGGAGCTCTGGGTAGCGAAGAGGGTGTTTGCCTCCCAGGGCTCCGCATCGAGTACGGAGCACGGCGCTAAACGGATTGCTCTTACCTCCCGGGGCTCCGCGTCGAGCGCGGAGCACAACATCACTTTTGCGTTTGCCGCCAGGGCTCCGCATCGAGTGCGGAGCACAGCGCTTTGTGCCGCACAGGTTTTGTACTCAGAAACTCATTTCGTCGTAGATGCGGCTGACGTCGCCGTTCCATTCGCCGTGGTAGCGGTCGAGCAGCTGGGCGGCGGGGGACTTGCCCTTGGCGACGACTTCGCGGAGCGGATCGAGGAAGCCGCTTTCATTGTCGCCGCTGCTGTTCAGGCGGTTGCGGGCGGTGAGGCCGGCGGAGGATATTTCGAGAATCTCCTTTGCCAGATCGTTGAGCTTGCCGCCGCGGGGCAGTGGCGTGTCGAGGCCCTGCTTGGGTACCGCGTTGCGCAAGGCTTCGCGTTCTTCCATCGTCCAGTGTTTGACCCGGTCCCAGGCCGCGTCGAGCGCGGTCTGGTCGTAGAGCAGGCCGACCCAGAAAGCGGGCAGGGCGCAGATCCGGTTCCACGGGCCGCCGTCGGCACCGCGCATTTCGAGAAAGCTTTTCAGGCGCACTTCCGGGAAAGCGGTGGAAAGATGGTCGGTCCAGTCGGACAGGGTCGGTTTTTCGCCCGGCAGCACCGACAGATTGCCTTTCAGGAAATCGCGGAAGCTGAGACCGGCGGCGTCGATATATTTGCCGTCGCGAAAGACGAAATACATCGGCACGTCGAGCATATATTCGGCGTAGCGTTCGTAGCCAAAGCCGTCCTCGAACACGAAGGGCAGCATGCCGGTGCGGTGCGGATCGGTGTCCGACCAGATATGGCTGCGGAAGCTCTGGTAGCCGTTGGGTTTGCCCTCGGTGAAGGGCGAATTGGCGAACAGCGCCGTGGCCAGCGGCTGCAGCGCCAGACCGACGCGGAATTTCTGGGCCATGTCGGCTTCGCTGGCATAGTCGAGATTGACCTGGATGGTGCAGGTGCGCAGCATCATGTCGAGGCCGAGATTGCCGACCCGGGGCATATGGTCGAGCATGATCTTGTAGCGGCCCTTTGGCATGATCGGCAATTCGGCGCGGGTCTTGTCCGGCCACATGCCCATGCCGAGGAAGCCCTTGCCGGTCTTCTGGCCGATCGCCTTCACCTGCTGGAGATGGCGGCCGGTTTCGTTGCAGGTTTCATGGAGATTTTCGAGCGGGGCGCCGGACAGTTCCAGCTGGCCGGCTGGCTCGAGGCTGATCGCGCCGTCGGTGCCGGACATGGCGATCACCTTGCCGCCTTCTTCCACCGTCTCCCAGCCGAATTCGCGCATCGCCAGCAGCAGGTCTTTTATGCCGCCGGGCTCGTCATAGCTGGGGGCATGGTGATCGTTCGTACAATAGACGAATTTCTCGTGCTCGGTGCCGATCCGCCAGCGATCCTTTGGCTTCTCGCCCTTGATCATCGGTTGGATCAATTGGGCGATATCTTCGATCACGGGATCGTCGCTGTCTGAAGCCTGTCTGGTGCTCATGGTCCGCCTTTAGGAAATGATCAGCGGCTGGGCCACTGAAAAAAACCTGTTCCGCTGAAAGCTTTTGTTACTTGTCATAGCAGCCACTTGACGGCTGCGAACCCGCCGACGAACAATATTCCGACGAGCGTGGTGGCCAAAGCAAAATTATTGTCGATCCACTGTTTCATCGGCGGCCCGAAAAAGCGGAGCAGGGCGGCGACCAGGAAGAAGCGGGCAGCACGGGAGACGATCGCTGCGCCGACCAGGATGTGCAGGGGCATCGCGGTGCTGCCCGCTGCGATGGTGATCACCTTGAACGGCAGCGGCGTGAAGCCGGCCAGCAGGACCACGATCCATCCCTGTTCGTTGAAGCTCTGCGCGAAAATATCAAATTTCTCGGTTACGCCGTAAAATTCCAGTATCGGTATGCCGAGCGTCTTGAAGAAATAATAGCCGATTGCATAGCCGAGCAACGAGCCGAGCACCGAGGCAATGGTGCAGACGAGGGCATACCACCAGGACCGCTCGGGCCTCGCCAGGCACATTGGCGCGAGCATGGCATCGGGCGGGATCGGAAAGAAGCTGGATTCGGCAAAGCTGATTCCGGCGAGCCATTTGGTCGCTTGCGGATGGCCGGCCTTGTCGAGCATCCATTCATAGAGGCGTTTGAGCATTTTTATTGGACCTCAAGCGCCGGGCGGGCGCATCCGCGCCCTTGGCTTTCGCGCCAATAAGGCGCGGCGGCCGGTCGGCCTTGCCTCGCTGCGCTCGGGAATATCACTGGCAAACCGAGCACAGCGAGGCAAGCGCGACTGCGCGCCCGAGCTTATGCGAGGAAGCCAAGCAGGCGGATGCCTGCGCCCGGCGCTTGAGGTTCAAAGAAAAGTTCATTCAATGCCCCGGCGCGCCGGTTACCTCTTCCATCAATTCCTGCGGTGTCTCGCGGCCATGGTCGGTGCCGGCGGAGCGATTGCCTTTGGCCAGCGCGAAGACCACGCCGGACAGCGCCAGCAGACCGACAATATTCGGTAGGGTCATGGCCGCGTTGGAAATGTCTCCAAGCCGCCAGATCAGTTCCAGTGGCGCGAACGAACCGATGAAGATCACCAGACACCAGAGCACGCGCCAGGTGAAATGGAGACGGGTTTCGCCTTTCAGGGTCGAGCCGGGCGTCAGGTCATAGAGATAGGTGATCGCGCGCTCGCCATAATAGCTCCAGGTGAGCAGGGTGGTGAAGACGAACAGGATCAGCGCCACCGAAGCGATCAGTGTACCGATCGGAATGCCGAACACGAGGAACGGGAAGGCCGCGGCAAAAGCGCCGGAGGTCATCGCGAAGCCGTTGAGGTCAGACTGCCAGGCGTGTTTGACCGCCTGCACCGTGCCGTCGGCCAGCGTGTGAGTGAAATTGCCTTCGACGGTCAGCATCACCAGCGCGGTCATCGTGCAGATCACGACCGTGTCGATAAACGTGCCCATCATGGCAAAGCGGCCCTGTGCTGCGGGATCGTTGGTCTGGGCGACGGCGTGGGCGATCGGGGTCGAACCCTGTCCCGCTTCGTTGGAGAACAGGCCGCGGGCGACACCGGCGCGAATGGCGATGATGATCGCTGCACCGAGAAAGCCGCCGCTGGCCGACTGTGCGTTGAACGCACCGCCGAAAATCCGTCCGAAGGTCTCGGGCAGATCGGGAATATTGATGATCAGAGCGATCAAGGCCATCAGCAGATAGGCGCCGGCCATCCATGGGACGATCGTTTCAGCGACACGGCCGATTGACTTGATGCCGCCGATGATGACGATGAAGACGGCCACGGCAGCTACGGCACCGCCAATCCATTCCTCGACGCCGAACAGCTCATTGGCGCTGTCGCCGAGGCTGTTGGCCTGAATGCCGTTACCCGTCACGAGCGCTGAAAAGAGCGTGCCGAGGCAGAACAAGATGGCGAGCCAAGTCCATTTGGGGCCGAGGCCGATGGTGATATAGCTCATCGGGCCGCCGCGATAGGTGCCGTCTTCGGCCTGTTCGCGGAAGCGGACAGCGAGCGAACCTTCGGCAAAAGCCAGCGCCATGCCGAACAGGGCGGTCACCCACATCCAGAAGATCGCGCCGGGTCCGCCGAGGGTGATCGCGGTGGCGACACCAGCAAGATTACCGGTGCCGACCTGACCGGACAAGGCCGTGGAGAGAGCGGCAAACGGTGAAATTTCGCCCTGGCCGTCGCCTCCCGATTTCTTGAACAATCCCGCCAAAGCCGGGAACAGGCGCAGCAGCGGATAGCCGCGCAGACCGATCATGAAGTAAATGCCGGCACCGAGCAGGAACACCACCATCGGCGGTATCGGCAGTATTTCGGTTCCCTCCCAGGTTCCGCCCCAGATAAAATCTGACACATTAGTGATCGGAACGATCGCCGCCTCAAAACCCGAAACCGGTGCTGCACTCACAAAAATTCTCCCCGATGGCGCGGACGCGCTAAGTCTATGCTCAGCGGGAGGATTAGCAGGCGGAGGGTTTTTGGCAAATGCTTTTGCCAAATCGCGGGGAGCGCTTATGCTGGACGGCAACCGGAAAATCGGATGGAGTCTGAAAGATGCAAAGCCTGTGGGTAAAGAAAGAGGATCTGGCGCAAGCGGAATGGCACGATAGCGATACGCCTCCCTTGGCAGAGGGCCAAATTTTGCTGGGAATCGAAAAATATGCCCTGACCGCCAATAATATTACCTATGCGGCTGTGGGTGACGGTTTTGGCTACTGGAATTTCTTCCCGACCGGTGATGCCGAGTGGGGCATTGTGCCGGTCTGGGGTTTTGCCAAGGTGGTGGCATCGGCACATGCCGATATTGCGGTTGGCGAGCGGGTCTATGGCTATTTGCCAATGGCCAGTCATTTGCTGGTCACGCCGACCAACGTGCAGGATGGCGGCTTTGTCGACGGCGCCGAGCATCGGCAGGGACTAGCGATCATCTACAATCAATATCACCGGCTGGGCAGCAATCAGGGGACGCATGAAGCGGAGCGGGCGATCTTCCAGCCTCTGTTCACCACGAGTTTTCTGATCGAGCACTTGATGCGGTCGAACGACTGGTTTGGAGCGGAAGCGCTGCTTATGACCAGTGCCTCCTCGAAGACTTCGCTGGGACTGGCGATGGTCGCGAAAAATCTGAGTCCGGCGATCAAGCGGATCGGTCTCACGTCAGAGGGCAACAAGGCGTTTGTCGAGACAAGCGGGCTCTATGACGAGGTTGTTGCTTATGATGATCTGAAGCAGATGGATGCCGGGCAGCCAACGGTCTCGGTTGATTTTGCCGGCAACGGGCAATTGCTGACAGACATTCACGCGCACTGGGGCGACGGTCTCAAGCATAGTGCGCTGGTCGGTGCGACTCATGTGGAAGAGCGCGGCGGAGCGGACGATATGCAGGGACCCAAGCCGGAGCTGTTCTTTGCGCCGACGGCGGCCGAGACGCTGATGAAGGACATTGGCCCGGCGGCCTTTCGCGCTCAGGTCGATGAGCAATTTGCCGCCTTTGTCAAAGGGGCGAGCGCCTATCTCACCATCGAGGATGTTACGGGGACGGATGCGCTGCAAACGGCCTATCTTTCCATGCTGTCCAATGCTGTGGCACCCAGCCGCGGCCTGATGTGCCATATGGATTAGACGCGGGATTGATTGTGAGAGGGCAGGACAGGACGAGGATCGCACAGGGGTCGCATTAACGGGGAGTTTTGCGTGGCTGAACCAACAGAAAAACCGGACCTTAGCCGGCATGCGCTGTTTGACGGGGTGGCAGCGGAAGCACTGGAGGCATTGCAAGCGGTTTCGGTGATGCGGCAGATCGCTGGCGGTCAGGCGCTGGTGCGGCAGGGCGATGATGCGGACGCGCTCTATTTTGTCGAATCAGGCCGGTTCCGGGTGGTGATCAACCAGAGCCGGATCGTCGCCCATATTGAAACCGGGGAAGCGGTTGGCGAACTGGCCTTCTTCGCTGGCGGCAAGCGCACCGCCGATGTCGTCGCCACGCGCGATTCCCATGTCCTGGAAGTGTCGCGGCAGGCTTTTGACGAGATAGCCCGGAGCCATCCGGAACTGAACGCGGCCATGCTGAAGCTGGTTTCGGCCCGGCTCGCGGTAGCGACGGCCCGGACCGCGTCCGTGACGGCCAAGAACCCGCGAGTGATCGCGCTGCTGCCAGCCGGAACCAGCCAGATGCCGGATGGCTTCTTGGCGCGGCTGGCCGAGGCTTTTGAAGCGGTCGTGCGGGCAGAGACGCCGGTGGTGGCGCTTGACCGGGCGACCAGCGAAGCCGCCGACGCCCAGGAATATCAGGCCTGGCTGGCGGAGCAGGAGGCCACCGGTGCCTATGTGCTGATCGACGGCAGCGGATCGGAGGACTGGGGGCAGATGGTCTGTCGCAACGCCGATGCGCTGGTCATGGTGGGGCGCCCCGGCAAGATGGACCCCGCGCCCAATGCCATGGAAGAGGCGGCGATGGGCTGGATCGGAGAGCCTCAGCGGACATTGCTGCTGCTGCGCACCACGGCCGGCAAGTCGATCAGCCGCAGCGGCGAATGGATCGATCCGCGCGCTCCAAAATTGCACCACCATGTTGCACTCGACAATGATGCGGACTTTACCAAGGTCGCGCGCTTTCTGACCGGGAGGGCAATCGGCGTCGTACTGGCCGGGGGCGGCGCCTTGGGCTGTGCCCATCTGGGCGTGATCAAGGCCTTGCGGCAAGCGGACATCCCGATCGACTTTATCGGCGGGGCCAGCGCCGGTGCGGCGATGGGCGGCGCGATTGCAAGAGGGCTGTCGGTCGACGAAACGCTCGACCAGATGGAAGCGATGTTCATCCATGCCAAGGCGATGCGGCGTTTTACGCTACCGCTCTACTCGCTGCTCGACCCGACCGTGTTCGACCGCGAGCTCAGAACCCGATATGGCACCAAGGATATTGCCGATCAGCCGATCAATTTTTTTGGTGTCTCGACCAACCTGTCGACCAACGGCCTGCACATACACCGGCGCGGGCCTTTGTGGGAATGTGTGCGGGCGTCGGGTTCGCTGCCGACGATATTGCCGCCGTTTATCGATAGCGACGGCAATATTCTGGTCGATGGCGGCGTGCTGGATAATGTGCCGGTTAAGATCATGCACGGCATCAAGGCGGGGCCGAATATCGTGGTCTCGCTCGGCGATCCGAATGAGATTTGGCGCACCGACGTTCAATATGGGGATATCCGGGGGCGATGGTCGCTCATTCGCGATGTCCTACTCAGGCGGAAGCGCGAGGCTGAATTTCCCTCGATCGTTGAAATCATGTCGCGGTCGATGGTGGTGGCAAGCCGGATGGCGTCGAAGGAGATGCTCGGCGAACAGGATATATTGGTCAATCCTCCGATCATCCACAATATGCAGATCCTGGACTGGCATCTGGGCCGGAAACTGGCGGATATGGCGGCGGACTATATCAGTGAAGAGGTCCTGCCGACGATAGACCTTGGGTCATAAAGTACCAAATAGGTAAAAATATCTTGACATCGTCACGCTGTTTGGGTACATATCAGGAACATCGCGAAAATGTGATTCGGGCCGAGCGGCTCTGAATGACCCAGCCGAGCAGGCAGGACCTTCAGACCGGAAGGCCCTTTTTTATGTCCGGATGGTTCGCGACGGTCCGGTGCGGAGTATTTTATGGCAAAATCGAAAACCCGGGGAGTGTGTGACGACAGGCGCAAGGTGAAGTTTCTCAGCAAGCTCGCCACCAGTTCGCACGTCGCCAATTCGGCGGCGGCTGCCGGGGTTGCGGTATCGACCGTTTACAAATGGCGCGAGCGGGATCCGGAGTTTTTCCGGGCATGGATGCAGGCGCTGGCCGCTGGCTATGAACTGCTGGAAATGGATTTGCTCGACCGCGCCCGTAACGGCGTCGAGAAACCCGTGTTTCACGAAGGCAAGCAGGTTGCGATGGTCAGGCAGTTTCGCGACGGTATCGGCGTCAAATTGCTGCTGGCGCACAAGGAAATGGTGGCCCTGGCGCGGGTGGCAGAAGGGCAGATCAATCCCGAGGAAGTGCGCGCCAGCCTGGACCGCAAACTAGCGGACATGCGCGAGAAGCTGCTGAGCGGGCGAGCCCTGGCCGACCAGAGAGCCAAGCCAGCGGCGTCGAGCGACGATGACTGATGGCAGCGATGCGGCGCTTTTTGCCGGGGCGGTGCCACGTCAGCGACGGGCCTTTCTTGCGGGGCTAAGCCCGCAGGAACAGGACGCCTTTATCTATCACTGGCCGTTCTGGGCGCGGCCCCAACAACGGGCACCGGATGGCGACTGGTCGGTCTGGCTGATCATGGCCGGTCGCGGCTTTGGCAAGACCCGGGCGGGAGCGGAATGGGTGCGCAGCATTGCCGAAGGCGATGGCAGCGCGCGGCTGGCGCTGGTCGGGGCCAATTATGCCGAAACCCGCACGGTGATGATCGAGGGGGAAAGCGGTTTGCTGTCTATTGCGCCGCCGAAACAGCGGCCGGTCTGGGAACCGTCGCTAAAGCGGCTAACCTGGCAGAATGGCGCGCAGGCCTATCTCTATTCGGCGGCGGAACCGGAAGGATTACGCGGTCCGCAGCATAGCCATGCGTGGTGCGACGAGATCGGCAAGTGGATGAATAATGCCGGGCAGGCGGAAGCGGCCTGGGACAATCTGAAAATGGGGCTGCGGGTCGGTTTCCGGCCCCGGATGGTGGCCACGACAACGCCGCGCCCGGTGGCGCTGGTGCGGGCGCTGGTGAATGCGGACGGAGTGGTGATCAGCAGGGGCCGCACGCAGGATAATGATCTGCATCTGCCGGCCGCTTTCCTGACCGCAATGAAAGCGGATTATGGCGGGACCCGGCTGGGGCGGCAGGAGCTGGATGGAGAACTGATCGAGGAGCTGGAAGGGGCCTTGTGGACGAGGGCTATGATTGAAGGGTGCCGGGTGGGTGCCGTTCGTGTCGAGCGAAGTCGAGACACGAACATGAGCGCTACGCCGGATCGGTCTCTCGACTGCGCTCGAGACGAACGGGATTGGGGGCTTGTCCGCATTGTTATCGGCGTCGATCCTCCTGCCTCCAAAACCGGAGATGCCTGCGGGATCATTGTCGCCGGACTGGGCGTGAATGGCAAAGCCTATGTGCTGGCCGATTGCAGCGTGGAAAAGGCCAGCCCGGAGACCTGGGCGCGGCGGGTTGCCGACGCAGCGGATCGGTTTGGGGCGGACCGGGTGATTGCCGAAGCCAATCAGGGCGGGGCGATGGTGAAATCGGTGCTGCATGCGGCGAAGATTTCGTTGCCGGTCAAGCTGGTCCACGCGGCGCGGGGGAAGGTTGCCAGAGCGGAGCCGGTGGCGGCGCTTTATGAAAATGAGCGGGTGCATCATGTTGGTGCCTTTCCGCAGCTCGAGGACGAGCTTTGCGAGTTGCTGATTGGTGGCGGTTATGAAGGGCCGGGGCGGTCGCCGGACCGGGCAGATGCTTTGGTCTGGGCGTTGACGGAGTTGATGCTGGGGAACGAGCGGGTGCCGCGGGTGCGGTAGTTGTTCCTTTAGGGATGAAGGTGCTCCGCACTTGATGCGGAGCTCTTTCGGGGGTCGGTGCCTGGCCTCCAGGGCTCCGCATCAAGTGCGGAGCACAGACTTTTTTGGATGAGGATAATATATGACATTCTGGGACAATCTCACTCTCGCCTTCAAGGGCGGGGGTGGATCGGTGCGGCCGCCTTTGGGGCGGTCCTATATCGGCACTTATGGCGGCGCGGCTCTTTCGGGGGACGCGCCTTTTTCTTACGAGGGACGAGTGCGCGAGGCCTATGTCGAGAATGCGATTGCCCAGCGGGCGGTGCGGATTGTGGCCGAGGGTGTGGGCGGGGCGCCGCTGCTGCCGGTCGATGACCGGGTCGCGGCGCTGGTGCAGACGAGCAGCGCCGGCCAGTCGCTGCTGGAAACGCTGGCGGCGCATCTGCTGCTGCATGGCAATGGCTATGTGCAGGTGATGGCTGGCGGCGACGGCCAGCCGGATGAACTTTATGCGCTGCGGCCAGACCGGGTGACGGTGGAGCCGGATGGCAAGGGCTGGCCGGTCGCTTATATTTACCGGGCTGGCGAGCATGTGACGCGCTTTGCTGCGCAGGATGCGATGGGCCGGGCGGCGGTCATTCATCTGAAAGCCTTTCATCCGACCGACGATCATTATGGCCTCGGTTGTCTGGGCGCGGCGGCAAAAGCGGTGGCGGTGCATAATGCGGCGGCGAAGTGGAACAAGGCGATCCTCGACAATGCAGCGCGGCCATCGGGGGCTTTGGTCTATGATCCGGGGGCCGAGGGATCGGCGCTGACCGGGGAGCAGTTTGACCGGCTGAAGGCCGAGATGGAGGCGAGCTTTGCCGGGTCGGGCAATGCCGGGCGGCCGATGCTGCTCGAGGGCGGGCTGAAATGGCAGTCGATGAGCATGAGCCCGGCGGACATGGATTTTGTCGCGCTGAAGGAAGCGGCGGCGAGGGAGATCGCGCTGGCCTTTGGCGTGCCGCCGATGCTGCTCGGGCTGCCTGGGGACAATAGCTATGCCAATTATCGCGAGGCCAACCGGGCATTGTGGCGGCTGACGATCTTGCCTCTGGCGGGGAAGATATTGGATGGCTTGTCGGATGCGCTGCGGGCCTGGTGGCCGGATGCGGCGCTGGCGGTGGACCGGGATCAGATTCCGGCGCTGTCCGAGGATCGCGAGCGGCTGTGGAAGCAGGTTTGTGAGGCGGATTTTCTGACGAAGGACGAGAAGCGGGCGATGCTGGGGGTTTGAGGAAAGTTGAAGCCCCTCCCCTTCAGGGGAGGGGTTGGGGTGGGGTCTGTCGGCAAGCGCAATAGTCGCTTGCGCGAGCGATGCTGGCGCATCGCCACCACCCCTTCCCCTCCTCTGAAGAGGAGGGGTTAAAAAAAAAGGAACAACCATGCAAAACGAAGAAATGCTGGCTCGCCTGATGGCGCAGGCGGAAGGCGATGGCGCGGATCTGGTGACGCTGCGCGCGATTGTCGAGGATGCGACCGATGCCGGCGCGGCGCGGGTGCTGGACCGGCTGGGGCTGGCCGATCCGGGAGCGGAGGACGATATTGACGAATTGCGCGAGCTGCTGCGCGCCTGGCGCGATGCCAAGGCGAGCGCGTGGAAGGCGGCGATCCGCTGGGTGGTGCGCGGGGTGCTGGCGCTGCTTTTGGTCGGGATCGCGATGCGGCTGGGGCTTGGGGATTTGGTGACGTGAGGGCGGTGGATCAAATAAGCCCCTCCCTTTCAAGAGTATCGGGTCAATCAGTCCCCCGGACTGATTTGAAAATGCCGGGGGCCGTTCCACCCGATACTGGGGATGGGGTAGGTGCGATTCCGCAGGAATCGCTCGCGAAGCGAAGTCACGCTCTAACGAACAGGCCCCACCCCAACCCCTCCCCTGAAGGAGAGGGGCTAAGAGACCTGCGCTTTGCCGGTTATGCGGCGATCTTTGACCGGGTCGACAAGGGCGGGGATATCATAAGGCGCGGGGCGTTTGGGGCGTTTCCGCAAGGAAAGACGCTGCCGCTGCTGTGGCAACATGATCCGATGCGGCGGATTGGTACCATTGATTATGTCCGGGAGGACCGGCGCGGGTTGCGGGTGATCGGAACGGTCTCGACCGCGAGCAGGGCCGGGCGCGAGGCCGCGGCTATGCTGTCCAGCGCGTCGGTCAAGGGGCTCAGCTTTGGTTATCGGGTGAAGCGAGCGACGGGAGAAAACCCCCGGGAATTGCTCGATCTGGATGTTGCCGAGATTTCGCTGGTGACATCTCCGATGCAGGCATTGGCGCGCGTTCATCTGGTTCAGCAAATTTAATTTTTCACGCGAAGTCGCGAAGTCACGAAGTGCACGCTCCCGCTTCGTGGCTTCGCAACCTCGCGCGATTCATAGGTTCAATTGAAGATAATCCAGGAAAGGAATATTATGGAACTCTCTCCCGAAAACCCTCTTGAAACCAAGGCCGATCCGCTGGAAGCGTCTTTTGATGCGGTGCTGATCGCCGAAGAAACCGAGCAGCATGGCCAGGCGATTGCGGCGCTGCGCGGTGATGTTGATGGTCTGAAAGGGCAGGTCGATGCGATCGGCAAGGTTGCGGCGCGGCCGGCGCTTGATGGTGCCAAAGGGATGCCATCTTCACCGGCTGCGCAGGATTTTGTGGCGAAGTATCTCCGGCGCGGCGAGCAGGCGGGGGTTGAGCTGAAGAGCTTTTCCGGTGCGTCGGGGCCCGAGGGCGGCTTTGCCGTGCCGCAGGAGATTGATGCGCTGATCGGAGCGACGCTGAAGGATATTTCCCCGATCCGCTCGATCGCGACGGTGGTGCAGACCGGCACGGCTGGCTATCGCAAGCTGGTGACCACCGGCGGGACGCCGTCGGGCTGGGTCAGCGAGACCGCAGGGCGGCCGGAGACCGATACGCCGGATTTCAACGAGATCGCGCCGCCGAGCGGCGAGCTTTACGCCAATCCGGCGGCGTCGCAGGCGATGCTGGATGATGCGGCGTTCGACGTTGAATCCTGGCTGGCGGACGAGATCGCGCGGGAATTTGCCCGGGCGGAAGGCGCGGCGTTCATCAGCGGATCGGGGGTCAACCAGCCGGGGGGTTTTCTCAACGCGGCGGTGACCGACGAGAGCGATGATGTCCGGGCCTTTGGGTCGCTGCAATATGTGCCCTCCGGTGCGGCAGGCAGTTTTGCGAGCGAGGATGTGCTTGTCGATCTGGTGCACACGCTGCGGCCCGCTTACCGGCAGGGCGCTGCGTTCGTGATGAACAGCGCGACGCTGGCGCAGATCCGCAAGTTCAAGACGGCGGACGGGGCCTTTCTGTGGCAGCCTTCACTGGCCAGCGGGCAGCCGGCAACCTTGCTCGGCTATCCGGTGGTCGAGGCCGAGGACATGCCGGATATTGCCGCCGACAGTCTGGCGATTGCCTTTGGCAATTTCCGCGCCGGCTATCTGATCGCCGAGCGGCGCGCGACGCACATATTGCGCGACCCGTTCACCAACAAGCCGTTCGTCCATTTTTACGCGACGAAACGGGTCGGCGGGCAGCTGATGAATTCGGAAGCGATCAAGCTGATGCAGTTCAGCGCTTCCTGAAGCCCCCTTGCTGCGCTTCGGCGCAGCGCGTCCGTGCCGGTTGCTCCCCTCTCGATCCGGCACGGACGCACCTCTTTTAAAAAATCTAGCGAAAGGAGCCCGCGATCGTGAGCTTCCCTATTGCCCACTGGCCGGACCTGCCGGCTGCGCTGATCGCAGAGGTCAAGGCCTTTGTCCGGATCGACCATGATGCCGACGATGCCGCGATTGATACGTTTCTGCGCAGCGCCGCTGGCTTGTGCGAGGATTTTACCGGCCTGATGCTGATCGCACGGTCGGTGACCGACGTCTTACCGGCGTGGCAGGCCTGGCAAAAGCTGAAGCGGCTGCCGGTGCAGGCGATTGTCTCGGTCGAAGCGGTGGAAGCGGACGGCAGCGCGGCGCTGCTGGCGGTGGATGACTATGCGATTGATATCGACAACGAGGGGCTGGGCTGGGTGCGGCTGCGGGATGAGAGCGACGCGTCCCGAATGCGGATTGTCTACAGCTGCGGTCTGGCGGCGGATTGGGATGAACTGCCGGCGGGCCTGCGCCAGGGGATCGTGCGTCTGGCCGGCTATCTCTATGCCAACCGCGATGGCGTTGATGTCGGCGGGCCGCCCAGCGCGGTGACGGCGCTGTGGCGACCCTATCGCCGGATGAGGATCGCTTGATGGGACAGGAATTTTCCGGGATTTTGCGGGAACGCATCACGATCGAGCGACAATCTGCTGACCGCGATCCACTGGGTTCCGCCGAGCCGCTGTGGAACAGCATCGGAGATTTTTGGGCAGCGGCGGAAGCAATGCGCAGCGGGCGCGCGGAGGCCGGCGAAAGCCGGTCCGCCTTGCCGCGCTGGCGGTTTGTCTTGCGGGAAACGCAGGCGATTAAACCGGGCGACCGGCTGATCTGGAGTGGTCGAGTGATGACCGTATCGAGCGTGATTCTGGAACACCGGCTGATCCCCAAAACCATATTGCAGGCGGAAGAAACAAGATGATGGAGAAAATGCAGAGGCGCGGAGAACTGATCGCACAGCAGCGGCTGGCAGGCGTGAAATCCGGGATAAAATCGGTGCTGGCGGAGGAACTGCCAGAGGATGTCCGGGTCACCGAAACCGGCGGCGACTTCCAGCTGGAAGCGGCGCGCCTGAAACAGCGGCTGCTCGACCATAGCAGTTTGCGCGATATCGGCTTTCTGCTGCGGAGTGTTCGATGAGCAGCGCGCTGGAGGCGGTGCAGGCGCAGCTGGTCGCCCGGCTGCAGGCGCATGGCCCGTTGATGGATCTTGTCAGCGGCGTGTTTGACGGTCCGCCGCCGCGTGCGGATTTCCCCTATATCGCGCTGGCCACAGGGGCTTCGCTCGACTGGAGCTACAAGGGCGGGGTTGGGCGCGAGCTCAGCCTGGCGCTGACCATATATGATGATGGCGAGACAGCGGGGCGGCTGCACCGGGCGATGGCGCTGGTCGAGGAGGCGCTGGAGGCCGGGCTGGAGGATCCGGCGGGATGGCAAATTGTCACCTTCACGTTTCGGCGCACGCGGATTTTGCGGCGGGCGACGGGGCCGTGGAGCGGGCTGGTCGAGTATCGGGCCAAGGTTTTGAGGCTTTAATTCAACCTCAAGCGCCGGGCGGGCGCATCCGCGCCTTTGGCTTTCCTCGCATAAGCTCGGGCGCGCAGTCGCGCTTGCCTCCGCTCCGCGTCGGTTTGGCGCTCCCTTTCGCAACTGGTGGCCAACCGAGCCTAGCTAGGCAAGCGCGACCGCGCGTCGGGCGAAAGCCCGCCCCGTCGGAGGCGTTCGCAAAGCGAACTGCCGCGAGACATAATAACAACTAAAGGAACCAGAATATGGCAGCAGAAAAAGGCAGTGCCTTTCTCCTGAAGATTGGCGATGGCGGAAGTCCGGTGGGCTATACGACGATCGCCGGGCTCAGAACCACGCAGATGACGGTCAATGGCGAGCCGGTGGCGATCACCAGCAAGGACAGCGGCGGCTGGCGGCAGCTGTTGTCCGGCGCGGGGATCCGCTCGGTATCGGTGTCCGGGGCCGGAGTGTTTACCGGGTCGGAAGCGGAGATGCGGATCAAGAATCATGCGCTGGGCGGCGTCATCGATGCTTATGAGCTGAGTTTCGAAGGCGGTGAGCGCATGCAGGGCGATTTTCTCGTCGCGCGGCTGGACTATAGCGGCGATTATAACGGCGAGCGCAGTTACACGCTCAGTCTCGAAAGCTCCGGGCCGGTGATCAATGTCTGAGCCGGCCAATCGCTTGCGCGGCGAGGCGGAGTTGCGGATCGACGGCCAACGGATCGTTTTGCGCCCGACTTTTGCGGCGCTGGTTGCAGCGGAGGAGGAACTGGGATCGCTGTTCGATCTGGTTGAACGGGCGGCGAATGGGCGGCTGTTGCTCTCGGAAATAGTCACTCTGTTCTGGCATCTGGTACGCGATCGGTCCGAAGGCTTGAGTCGGGATCAGCTGGGCGAGGGGATGATGAGCCTGGGCCTGGCCGGGGTAACGCCGGCGCTGAAGATTTTGTTGAAGCAGATATTGTCGGGCGCTGGTGAATAGTGAGCTGTGCCCCGGCGTAGGCCGGGGTCCATCTCCAGAATGTTCGTCGACCGATGCTTGGGGAGATGGACTCCCGCCTTCGCGGGAGAACATTGATTTTTCCAACGCGACCCAAAAATTGTCCGGGACGGTCTGCGCCGTTCTCGGTTGGACAGCCGATCAATTCTGGAAAGCCACGCCCGCCGAACTGGGCGCGATACTTGCTGTCTTCTCGGAGCATGCGCCTAGTCACCGTGCTCAGGTCCCACTGGACGCAGAACAACTCGAAAAACTGAAAGAGAGCTTCCCCGATGGATGAGGAAATCGAACGGCTGGTGGTCAGCGTCCGCGCCGACACCGCCCGTTTCGCTAAAGATGTGGCGGATATGAAAGGGCAGCTTGATGGGCCGTTTGTATCGGGCGTGGATCGGGCAGGGTCGGCGCTGGAGCGGACCCTGAGCCGCGCCATTCGCCGCGGTTCGCTGGATTTCGAGGATTTGAGGCGGGTCGCGCTGTCGGTGATGAACGATATTGCCAGCGCCGCGATCCATGGCGGTTTGCAAGGCCTGTTTGGTGGTGGCTCGAGCGGCTCTGGCTTGCTGAATATCGGGACGAACCTGCTCGGCGCGTTTCTTGGCGCGCCCGGACGCGCAACCGGTGGTCCGGTCAGCGATGGCCGCGCCTATCGGGTTGGCGAACGGGGCCCGGAAATATTTGTCCCGACAGCCGCCGGACGGATCGAACAGACGGCCGTTATCGGCGGTGCGCCCAACATCCGGCTCACCATCAATATTTCCGACAATGGCCAGGGGAGCGCACCCGACCAGATCCGGCGCTCGAGCCGGCAGGTTGGCCGTGCGGTGCGGAACGCGCTGGCGGCAAAGGCGGGTTGATATGGGATATTGGCTAGCGGACAAACGAACCGGGCAGCATAGCAGCTTCATCCAGCGCTTTGATCCGCGCTTCTGGACGATCAACTTCCCGCGTCCGATGATGGCATCGGTGGTGACAACGGCACCGGACGCGCTGCGGGTGGACGCGGTTTTCTACAACAGCGATGATCTGGCCGGACTGATCTGGGAAAGCGAAGATGCGCTTGATCACCCGTTGCTCGCCTATGAGACAGAGCGCGACTATGCAGGGCTCATCTGGCGGTTCCGCTGGCGCTCGTCCGGCATCATGCCGCTGGATGCGATCAACGGGCCGACGCTGACGATTGAGGGGCGGGACGCGGCAGGCAATCCGAAAAGCTGGTATGTTCGGCTGTGGAACTATGCCAGCGGTACACCGACCGATGCGCTGATTTCGATAGAGTTTTCGCCGCTCGATGGCGGCTTCGTGCTGCCCGGCGAGGCCGATCCGCTATTTGCGGAGGATATTGACCGGCTGTTCATCTCGATCATTCCGCCGGATTATGACGCGCTGGGCACGCGCTTTGCCACACCGAGGATCGGCTGGGTCGAGATCAGCAATATCCGAACCGATGGCCGGGGCGCGGTGCTGGACATTGGCGATATCATGCTGCCGGGACATGGTCTGGCGATGGCGACGGCTTATGATGACAGTTTCAACCAGACGCCGGAACGGTTGCTTCGCGCAATCCGGGCCCTGGGCTATCGCGGGTCGATCAACCATTATCTCGGGATGAGCCATTATTTCCGGCTGGAGACAGTTGGGTCCGGACTCTATGTCAGCCTGTCGGCACCTCAGGCGGGCGAGGACTTTGCGGCGATCAACCAGCCGACAGCGGCCTGGCACCGTGATCTGATCATGCGCGCTGAAACCATGGGTTTCACGGTGATAATGTCGCTGTCCTACGAATTGTTCGATGCGCATTGCTGGAACGACTGGAAGCAGCGAGCGGAAAATGGCGATCCTGCGCTGACTGGCTGGGAACCGCCCTCGACTTTGCTTTCGCCCGCCAATGGCAGTGCGATGTCCTATCTGCAGGCGGTGGCGCGCGCCTTTACCGCGATTGCCAGAGATGCGGGAGCGACGATCCGCTTTCAGGTCGGTGAGCCCTGGTGGTGGATCATGCCGGACAAACGCATTTGTCTCTACGACGCGGCTGCCAGCGCGGCATTTGGTGAGAATTCGGTCAGCATATCGAGCATTGATGGGCCGAAGACAGCGGCGCAACAGGCGATGCTGGATCAGGCGGGGGCGCTTCTGGCGCAGTCGACGGCGGACCTGCTCAATGCCGTGAAAAACGAAGCCGGTGCTGCGCCCGTCGAGACCTTGCTGCTGGCCTATTTGCCGACGATTTTGGATGAGCAGGCGCCTGAGGCCAAGCGGGCCAATCTGCCGGTTGGCTGGGCGTCGCCGGCCTTCGATATCTTGCAACTGGAGGATTATGACTGGGTGATCGCGGGCAACCGGCTAGCGACCAGCACCGGGGTCGCGCTGGCGACGCAGCGGCTGGGCTATCCGGTTGAGCAACAGCATTATTTCGCCGGTTTCGTGCTTGATGCCGCCGATCAATTCATCTGGGGCCATATGGCGCAAGCCATTGCGGATGCGAAGGTGCGCGGCACCGCGGAAATTCACATTTGGGCGCTGCCACAGGTCGCGCGCGACGGATTTACCTATTTTCAGGAAGAGGAAGCAGATGTGAATGCCTTTGACGACGTGTTGTTCCCGATCGCGATTGGCCAGGGGGCCAGCGTGTCACCGGGTTTCTCGACCAATATTATCACTACCATTTCCGGGCATGAGAAACGCAACAGCGACTGGGCCGATGCGCGGCTGGAGTTCGATGTCGGGCCGGGGATCCGGAGCGAGGAGGAGTTGCACGATCTGATCACCTTTTTCCGGGCGCGGCGGGGGGCGGCCAAGGCTTTCCGCTTTCGCGATCCGTATGATCACAGTTCCAATGGCATGATCGGTGCGCCGACGCCAAACGATCAGTGGCTGGGTGAGGGCGATGGTCAGCAGACCGCCTTTCAGCTGGTGAAAAATTATGGCGATGCTGCAGTGGAACCACAGCAACGGCTGATCACGCGGCCCCGTCAGGATTCGCTGCAGATTGCGATCGACGGGCAAGTGGCGGCGGGCTGGACGCTGGGTCCGGCGGGAAGCGTCTTTTTCGACAGCCCGCCTGCGAATGGCAGCGCGATTACCGCTGGCTTTCTGTTCGATGTCCCGGTTCGCTTCGCTCGCGACCAACTGACCGTGAGTCGAGCGACCTTTCTCGCTGGCGACATAGCCGAGGTTTTGCTGGTTGAGGTCAGGGAGCCGTCATGAGTCTGGACTGGCTGGACCGGGACGTCACCACCAGCGCCTATCTCTGGCGACTGGAGCGAGCAGACGGATTTGCGCTCGGATTTACCTCGCACGACCGCGACCTGGTGATTAGCGCGTTACCCTATCGGGCGGCCCCGGGCATGGTGCCTTCGTCAATCGCGCTGTCCGACAGTTTCGAGATCGACAATGTCGAAATATCCGGCGTGATGACCAGTGCGGCGATTGCGGAAGCGGATCTCGATGCCGGACGCTGGGACGGGGCATTGCTCTATATTTCGCTGATCGACTGGGAGCAGCCGGATGGCGAGCCGCTGCCATTGATTTGCGGGGAATTTGGCGAAATCGCTCGCTCAGGTGACGGTTTTACGGTGGAAATGCTGGGGGCGACATCCTTTCTCGACGAGCCGGCAGCGCCGCTGACATCGCCCACCTGTCGGGCCGAATTCGGGGATCGGCAGTGCAAGCTGAGCTTGCATCGCTATCAGCGCGAGGATGCGGTGCTGACCGCAAGCGGGGAAGCGATTCAAATTGGCGGTCTGGGCGATGCCGCCGACTTTACATTCGGATCGCTGCGGTTTCTCGATGGACCGAATTGCGGGCTCAGCTTTGCAATTATTGGCGGAGACGGCGATGTTGTCCGGCTGGTGGATCCGCCGGGTCAGCCGGTTGCGGAGGGCACGCGGGTGTTGCTGACCGAGGGCTGCGACAAGAATTTTGCCACCTGCCGCGACCGCTTTGCCAACAGTCTCAATTTTCGCGGGGAACCCTATCTGCCGGGCAATGACTTGCTCACCCGCTATCCCGGCGCATGAAACGGAGGCAGGAGAGAATGGCAGATAAGGCGATGTCGCTGTGCGGTGCGGAATTTTGCCTGCACGGACGAGACGAACAGACGGGACTGGATTGTATCGGCCTGGCCGAGCAATGCCTGATCGCGGCGCGGTTCGAATGCGATGTGCCCAATGGCTATTCGATCCGCGGCGGCTCGGAGCGGGCGATTGCCGAATTTATGGAAGAGGCCGGCTTTGCGCGCTTCCCGCCGGGCGCCGATCTGTGCGAGGGCGATATTGTTCTGGTCAGGCCCAGTCCGGTGCAGTGGCATTTCCTGATCCGCGCCGGCCACGGTTTTGTGCATGCGCATGCCGGACTGGGCAAGGTGGTCCATTGTCCCGGAGAGGCGCCCTGGCCGATTGCCTCAATTTACAGACTGGCGGAGGATTGAATGGCGACATTGCTATTGTCGGCTGTTGGCACGGCGATCGGCGGTCCGATTGGCGGGGCGATCGGAGCTATAGTCGGCCAGCAGGTGGACCAGAATATCCTGTTCCGACCCAAGGGGCGACAAGGCCCGCGACTGCAGGAACTGGCGGTCCAGACATCGAGCTATGGCGCGCAGATTCCGCGGATATTTGGCAGGATGCGGGTTGCCGGGACGGTGGTCTGGGCGACCGATCTGAAGGAAGTGCGGAGCCGGGAAGGCGGCGGCAAGGGGCGGCCGAGTACGACAGTCTACAGCTACTCCGCCTGTTTTGCGGTGGCTCTGTCCAGTCGCCGGATCAGCAGCATTGGCCGGATTTGGGCAGACGGCAAAATCTTTCGCGGGCTGGCTGGCGATTTCAAGACGGAAACGCGCTTTGCCCTACATACGGGCGGTGAAGATCAGCCGGTTGATGGTCTGATGGCCAGCGCGGAGGCCAGTGGCGGAACGCCGGCTTATCGCGGCCTTGCGCTGGCGGTGTTCGAAAATATGGACCTGACCGAATATGGCAACCGTATCCCGTCGCTCACTTTCGAAGTGATCGCTGATGATGGGTCGGTGACTCTCGCCGATATTGTCAGTGATATTTCCGGGCAGCGGATCGCCATGGCTGCGGGTGATGCCCTTATCGGATATGCGGCAGGCGGAGAAGACCGGCGGGCCGCCCTGCTTGCGTTGAACGATGTGATTCCGCTGTCCTTGTCTTCCGATCCAGGCGCTATCGATCGCATCCAGGCCGTGGCCCGGTCTGCTGCGGATGCCAGCTCTGCAGCCGCGTTCGAAGGAAATTTTGTGCGCACGGCGGGGGCACAGGAGATTGCGCCGCCAGCCAGGCGCACAGCGTCGATTGCGGCAGCGCCGAGACAATTCTCGCTTCGCTATTATGATCCGGCGCGCGACTATCAGTCGGGGACCCAGTCCGCTTTTCGGCCCGGGGCTGGCCGCATGTCGACGGTCATAGATTTTCCCGCCACGATCGATGCGGACGAGGCAAGGAAAATCGCCGCAACCCGTCTCTGGGCGGAATATGATGAACGATCCACGCTGGAAGTGGCGGTGCCTCTGGATCGTCACCTGGATCGCCCCGGCAAGCTGGTGACGTTCGCTGGTTGGGATGGCCTGTGGCGGGTCAGGGAATGCGAGATCGGCAGGGGGGTCGTGCAGCTTTTGCTGACCCGAGTGAGCGCGTATCAAGGACTTGCGGCGGTCGGATCGGAGCAGGGGCGAAGCATAGCCGATCCCGATCTGGGCGCAGGTTTGACTCGCCTCATACTCGTGGACCTGCCCTTTGCTCTTGATGCCCCAATGACGGTATCTGATTCGGCCAGACTCTACGCTGCGGCCGCAGGCGATACCGGATGGCGAAATGCCCAGCTTTTTGCATCCGGGCCGGACGGGACAGTGGGCACGTATATCGGTCAGATACACGCCCCGACGACGATTGGTACGATATCCGGCGTGCTCGCATCCGCCAATCCGGCTTTGATTGACAGGGTGAATGTCATTGATGTGGCGCTGCATAATGCGAATATGACGCTGGCTTACGCAGATGGCGCGCAACTGCTCGCCGGGCGGAACCTTGCTCTTGTCGGTCAGGAAATTGTCCAGTTCGCGGAGGCAGCGCCTGTGGGAGACGGTCGGTTTCGCCTCTCCCACCTTATACGCGGACTCGGCGGCACGGAGGCCGAAGTGGAACGGCACGGTATCGGTGAAGATTTCGTGCTGCTTGACGGGACATCGATGCTGGAAATTGGTGCGGCTCATTATGCGCCGTATTCGCCCCTGTCTGTTTTGGCGCTGGGGCGCGATGACGATGTTCCGGTTGCTGCGACAATTGCGTCTCCCGGCAGAGCGTTGACGCCATGGACGCCGGTTCATCCCCAGTGGGAATTTCTGGGCAATGGAGACCTTCAGATCACATGGATCAGGCGATCCCGAGCGGGGACAATCTGGCCCGATTATGTGCATGTGCCGCTGGCTGAGGAGAGCGAAGGCTATCGGGTTGAACTGGCGCCTGAGAGCGGTTCCGGCCAGGCTATTCTGATCGAGACCAGTGCGCCACAAGTTGTTGTGCCTGCCGATCAGGTAGATTCGTATTTGTCACTTAATATCAATGCGGTAATCGCGAGTATCCGTCAAATTGGATCGCACGGCCTTTCCGAGCCACTCGCCCTCACCATCGCGATCTGACCCGGACACCATATCCCTTTTGCAACAGTTATGGAAAGCAGCAAATATGTCCCTTTTGGAAACCGAAAGATTTAAACTTCCGCTGCTGGCCACCGGCCAGGCGCACAAGGAGTTGTTTCACAATGAAGCTTTGGCGCGAATCGACTTTTTGATGCACCCTCACGTGGAAGCAATCGCGAGCGATCCGGCTGCGATAACGCCCATGACCGGGCAGGCGTGGATCGTCGGTTCCGATGCAACGGACGTCTGGGTTGGTCACGACGATCAAATCGCTGGCTGGACGGGAAATGGATGGCTGTTCATAACGCCCTTGCCGATGATGTGCGTCTCCATTAAATCTCTAGGCAGTTTTGCGATATATCGGGATTCCTGGCAGGTTAGTGGCGTCGTCGAAAGCCCGGCGGCAGGCGCAGTGATTGATACCGAGGCGCGCGCGGCGATCGATTCGATTCTTACGATCTTGGAGGCCCAGGGGATTCTGCAGCCGGGCGTGTAAAATTTACCGATGCCGTCCATCAAGACCGCTAATTCCGCAACGCTCCGCCAAATTGGATGCTGTTTTTTGGCCTAAATGCCGAAAATGGCGACATTTTCGCAACAGTTCTGCGATTTGGCCGCTTGCACTCAACAGAGCTAGAGGGTAGAAAGCGGCGTGAATTTAGAACCTAATTGAGAAGGGGAATATAAATGCGGAAGCTTGCCTTAGGAATGGCGCTTGCCTCCACAGCGCTCGCAACACCTGCACTGGCTCGTGATAACCAGTGGTATGTTGGTGTAGAGGGCGGTGCGTTAATTGCAGAGGATCTTTCAATCGACGTGGCTGGAACCAGCGACGCTTTGGAAGTAGATCATGACACCGGTTATGATTTTGACGGCATTGTTGGTTATGATTTCGGTGGTTTCCGGTTGGAAGCTGAAGTTGCATATAAGTCTGCAGCAGCCGAAAGATTACAAGCAGGTGCACCTGGCATCCCACAAACTGTTGGCGGCGGCGGAGCAAACTTTTTTGGTACGACTCCAATCAACGGCGAAGTAAATGCGCTCAGCTTCATGTTGAACGGTTTGCTGGACTTTGGTGACGATGACGGCATCCAGGGCTTTGCTGGCGGCGGCGTCGGTGTAGCACGGACCGAAGTTACCAACATCTTTGCTGGTCCTTATCTTGACGATTCGGATACCGGCTTTGCATGGCAATTGCTTGCTGGTGTTCGTGCACCATTGAGCGACAGCTGGGATGTGGGACTGAAATACCGCTTCTTCAATGCTGACAAGATCAATCTCGTTGACCAGGTTGGACGGACGAATAATACGCGTCTGCGCACCCACTCTGTTCTGGGTAGCCTGATCTACAACTTCGGCGGCGAACCAGCGGCACCACCGCCACCAGTTCGACCCCGCTGACCTC
>NVXM01000033.1 GCA_002733865.1 Sphingopyxis sp. | reverse complement strand
TTTCATCTTCGTTCCTTACAGTCACTGCGATGAAACCAAAACACTCACTTATTTTATGCAGCCAGTCTGTCTATTGAATGCTGACGGGGGACACCCTGTGAATATACCCAGTTCTGGATTGGTTGAACAGTAGCCCGCACCACTTTGACGCTCACAGCCGATGCCGCTTCCTCTTTTTCGATCTGCGCCGCCGTTTTTTCGTCTTCACCCGCGCTACAGCTGCTCAACGCACATACTAGCGCGATCGCGCTGATCTTGGATAGATGTTTCATCGGTTTGTCCTAGTCAATATCAAGGCTGGCGGTCGGTGACTCCTCAAAGCCTCCGCCAAGTGCAAGATGGAGAGCGACGCGGTTTTCAAGCCGGGCTCGGCGGGCAGCAAAATAGGCGCTGCGAGAGTCAAGAGCGCGCTGTTGGCTTTCGAGAACCGTCAGAAACGGATCTATACCAGCGCGATAGCGGTTGAAGGAGATACCCACGGATTTTTCCGCAGCATTGGCTGCAATCAAAAGCGAATTTTCGCGGTCTGCCAATTTGCTTTCGACCGAAAGCGCTGTCTCTACTTCCGACAGTGCCTGAAGCACGGTTTCAACATAGGCTTCCAAAGCCTCTTTTTCTGCGCCTTCGTTCAGGTCGATTTGCGCCCGGAGCCGCCCGCCCTGAAAAATGGGTTGCAGCAGCTGACCCGCGATGGACCAGATGAAGAAGTCAGGATTGAGGATATTCGAAATCGCGCTGTCGGCCGTTCCGGCAGAACCCGTCAGGTTAATACTGGGCAGGAGCGATTTCTCTGCTGCGTTGGTTCGGTATCCGGCGGCTTGCAAAGCCAGCATTGCAGCTTGAACGTCAGGACGACGCGCCAGTAATTCTGACGGAAGGCCAGCGGGAACTTGCGCCGGCATCGGGGGAAGCGCGCCGGCTACTGTAATTTGTCCGTCAGGATAATTACGCAGCAATATGTCAAATTGCCGGGTTATTCTTGCCTCAGCTTCGCGTCGTTGCGCCAGCCCTGCCCTGGAAGATTCAAGGTTGGCAATCGCTAACGTTTTATCGTTGGGAGCAGCGATACCGACATCCGCGCGATTGCTGATCTGACGGGTGATCTCGCCAAATGTTCCCACTACCTTTTCGGAAAGCGCGACTTGTTGTTGCGCCTCGATGACACCAAAATATCCGCGCGAGGTTTCTGCTGCTATAGCTTGGCGAACGGCACGCAAGTTTGAGGCGCTGGCCAGAAAGTCCGCCCGGGCGGCGGCACTTTGAGAGGATAATTTGCCCCACAGGTCCACTTCCCATGCGACATCAACTGACAGGCCGAAATTATTGGTCGCAGCGCCAATCGTCTGTTTGCTGCGGGACCCTGACAGGCCTGCATTGACTGATGGGAGAAGGTTGGCGCCTTGTATCGTTGCCTGAGCACGTGCCTGTTGCACCCGCCCAATTGCCTGTCCGATGGCCGGGCTTTCCGTCACAGCTTCAACAACATAGGCTGTTAGCTGATCATCCCGGAAATTCTCCCACCAGGTCTCATCGACCGGTCCAGCGACGGTAGGAACAGCTGAAAAGGCCGATGGCAAGTCTGTAACTACCTCAGGCGTAGCCACACGCGATGTCGCACACCCCCCTAGCAGCACAGTTCCTGCGAGAAGGAGAATGACACTTTTTGATTTTGGCAGGCCGAGTTTTCCCGTCCGCACTACCGAGATAGAGCGGCTGATGCCTAATCCTAATTGGGTCATGGGGTTTAGCTTTCCTCCAGCTTTTTTAGAAGCTGCTGGTTATTTTCTTCAGCCAATCGATAAAATGTTGCCAAATCCTTCAGGCGTCTTTTGGCTTCGGGGTTCTCGATTTTGGAAATGGTTTTTTCCATCATCTCGAGATTGGAAGACATGCGTTTAATATAACCGCGAACAAGCGATGAATATGGCTGCTCTTTTATTTCGTAGAAGGTTTCTCGACTGCCGGACTGTGTGCTTTTTTTCAAAATTTCCATCATATCGAGCAGTTTCAGGTTCGTGCTTACGCTGCCGCGACTGACTTCCAGCAATTCAGAAATGCCGCCAGCACCAATGGGCGCGCCGACAACCATTAGGAGCGCCCAGATACGCCCCAATATGCGCGGCTGACCATCCTCTTCGGACATTAATCCACGCTGCTCGATAAAATCTTTTTCCGACTGAGAGAGATTATGTTTGCTCATGCTTACTTTCACATTGCCTGCTTTCAAGGCTTTCCCGTTCGATTTCGAATCAAATATACAAAACATTTGACAGTGTCAATAGTTTCAGTAAGTATTGAAACAACAGAAACGATAAAACATAGTGAATCCGATGATTCGAGTCGTTATCCAACGAAGGAAAATATTGTGAACCCGATTATAATTGCTGCCAGCCTCTTGGCTGTGACCGCACCAATGGCGATTGCCGCGCCTGCAATGGGGCAGAGCAACGTGCAGCGTGAATATAATGACGACGTAAAAGAAGCGCAGCGCGAATATTGGGATGATATGCGCAAAGCGGACAACAGCCGTGAAAAGCGGGCCGCCAAAAAAGAATATGATCGCAATATCAGAAAAGCGGAAAGGGAATTGGAAGATTCGCGCCGGGGAAACCGCAATTACCGGTCCAACCGAAATAATAGCCGTAATGAGCGCGGCTATTCCAATAACTATAACAGCAACGACGCACAGCGAGAATATAATGAAGATCTGCGTGAAGCGAAAAACGAATATAATCGCAATATACGGCGTGCCGACAACCGTCGCGACCGCAGTGAAGCGAAGCGCGAATATGATAAGAACGTCCGCGAGGCGCGTGAAGAATATAATGATTCAACCCGCAATAAGCGAAGCTATCGCTCTTACCGTAACCGGACGAACACCAGTTCGAACTCGAACTACCGCAACTATGATTATAACCGGTATGAAGCGGGCCAGAACGGATATTTTCCAGACCGTTATTATCGCGAAGACGATAACCGCCGTGAACGCCGCCTGAGCCGCAACGACCGCATTTATCGCGGCAACGACGGACGCTATTACTGCCGCGAAGAAGATGGCACGACCGGACTGATCGTCGGCGCAGTTGTTGGCGGTTTGCTGGGCAACCAGATCGACAATGGCCGTTCCAGCACATTGGGCACCATTATCGGTGCCGGTGCGGGCGCGTTGCTTGGCCGTGAAGTCGACAAAGGCGAGGTTCGCTGCAAATAGACTGAAATATAACAACCCATTCTGGCGATCATAGGCTCCGCCCCCATAACGATGAACGGACAGATCGCACAGGCCGGCGTGTTTCTTGCCTATAACCCCCAATTCATACGCAAGGACACGCCGGAAAATTCGCCGGTAATGGGTCGCATCCGATTGCCGGTGATCCCTCGGGACCGTCTGGCCGTGTCACCCACCTCTAAATTCACAGACGCTGCCAGACGGCTCCACTTAAAGGGTGATAAATTCAAATCACAAAGGACGTATTCATGCTAAAAATTACCCCCACCGATGACTCCCTAATCGTGATCATTCTCTCCGGTGAAATCACCGGACAAGATGTGGATCGCGTCTACGACTTGATGATCGAAAAACTAAATTCAGGCGGCAAGACGAGCCTCTACCTTGAACTCCAGGGTCATTTCGACATGGAAGGCGCAGCGCTGTGGCGCGATACGGCGCGTGCGCCGGATATTCTCGGTAAGCTCAAGCAATTCGACCGGATTGCGTTCGTCGCAAGCCAGCGATGGATGCGCGGCATTGCGAAGGTCGAAGGCGCGCTGCTCTCGCTCACCAAAATCGAAATGGAAGTCTATGACGAAGGCGAAGCGGATTATGCCTTAGCTTGGGTCAAAAGAGAAGTCGACGAGAGGCACACCGGGTCACTCCGGGAAATTTCTACCGGCTCCCCTGAAATTGTCGGTTTCGAGATTGAAGGCAAAATTCGCAAAGCGGATCTCACGCAGATGAGCATCATTGTCGAGAAAATGAAACAGGGAAAAATACCCAAGCGCGCCATAGCATTTATCCGCTATTTCAAAGGTGCGGATCTATCGGTCTTCGCGCATTCCGATTTTCTTAAGATGAAGAAAGAAGCCATCGACAGTCTCGACCGCTACGCCATTGTGGGCGCGCCGGGCTGGATTGAAACCATGCTCGAAACCGTAAATCCATTGTTCAATATGGAAATGAAATCCTTCGATGCGGATGAAGAGGATGCTGCATGGGCCTGGATCAAGGAAAATGTGCCCGATTGAAACCCGCTAGGGGTTAAAAAAACCTCCAGGGCACTTCCTTGAAGGAAAGGTCCGTTGCGCAGCCCCCTGCCGACGGGCCTTTCCGATTTGAAAATATTGGACAATATATGCACTTAAATACAACTGCGTGCCGCAATTTACTGATCGTAAGCGGCTTTGCCTGTTTTTCGGCACAACCGGCATTCGCACAGCGTGAAATGCAATCTGATGATCTTGCACTCTCAATTGGCGCCGGCGTAATCATCGGTCCGGAATATCTCGGTTCGGACGATCTCCGAGTTTTGCCAGTGCCTGTCCTCGATATTCGCAAAGGCCGGTTTTTTCTGAATGCAAGGGAAGGGCTTGGCGCGGATTTTGTCAAAAACAGCGACAGCACGTTTCGCCTTAGCGGTAGCATCTTCGCCCGCTTCGGACGGGACGAAACCGATGATCCGGTTCGCCTGCGCGGGCTTGGCGACATGAATGTCGCTCCCCAGGCAAAGCTATCGGCCAGCAAGGCATTTGGCAATGCCGGGGTGCGCGCAAGCCTGGCGCATGATTTTGGTGCAAGCAACGGAACGACGCTGGATATCGGCGCTTCTTACCGAATAGCAGCAGGCAAATCGGTCATGCTATTCGGGGGTCCTGGCCTTCATTTCGCTGATGACAAATTTTCCCAAGCCTTTTTTGGCGTCTCGCCATCGCAGGCCATCCGTGGCGGCAGAGCAGCCTATCGCGCCAAGGGAGGTCTATATCAGTTAGGTATCAGCGCCGGCGCCAACTGGATGATCGACAGTGATTGGTCTGTCACAGCATTTGGTGGGCTCAACTATCTGGTGGGAGATGCCGGCAACAGTCCGGTGGTTGCGCGCCGTGAACAACCGTCTGCTGGCTTGCTGGTGACTCGCCGCTTCTGATCAGATACAGTCTCAACGCGTCGTTACCGCAAGCGCCATTTCCGAAAACCGAGAGAAATTTCCCGTGAATTCAAATTCGTCCAGACAAAACTGCGCTCGCTTCAGCAAGCCTTACCCGGTCCTGTTGCTCATGGCGACGATAACGGCATTGCTTTGCGCGGTTGGCAACATATCGCCTGCATCCGCGCAGATTCCCGGCCTTGGTTCTGAAGAAACCGAAAAACCCTCCGAAATTGTCGAAGACCCTTATAACCGCGAAACCCCGCGCAGCATGACCACCGCATATATTGGAGCGGTAGCCAGTGATGATTTCAAGCGTGCGGCACAATATTTGACGCTCGACGAAGAAGTGGAACCTGACCAGGCCGCGGCACTGGCGCAACGCTTACAAAAAGCACTGGATGACGGCGGAAGTCTGTTGCCCTTTGCAGCCCTGTCTAACGACCCAAAAGGTATTTTGGACGACAGTCTAGACCCCGAGCAGGAACAAATTGGAACACTCACGCTCGCTAGCGGCGAATTTCCGATAATTGCCGTTCGAACAGATGCTGACAGCGGCCCACTTTGGCGTATCTCTGCTGAAACATTGGACGCGCTTCCACTTCCCGAAGACATTGCCGACGCGCAAGTTATAGCACCGCCAACCGAACCGGATTTTGTCGAGCAACGCATTGCCGGCGCGCCGCTGATCGACTGGGCAAAACTGCTTCTTTTGGCAGGCTTTCTATTCCTTAGTGTGCGTCTTGTTCTGCTGGTTCCAACATTCGCAGCAAAATTCTTTTCACGCGATCCTGAAAATAATCAATTCTACCGATTCATGCAGGCCGCCGGTGCGCCACTGGCCATGTATGTTGCCGTGATTTTCTTTTTCCAACTGGCCGAAACGCTCGACGTCTCCATCGTCGCACGTCAGGCGCTGACTCGTTATGCGGGAATTGTTGGTTGGATTGCCTTTGTATGGTTTCTCTGGCGGCTTATCAGCTTTATCTCGGGGTTTTGGACCGCCCGTATGGACTATCGCGGCCGCGCGCGCGCCAAGTCGCTCATCGTCTTTGTCCGCCGGACACTCAAAATCCTGTTACTCTTGGTTGCAGGTATCGCTGTGCTGGATACGCTGGGACTAGATGTAACCACCGGAATCGCGGCGCTCGGTATCGGCGGTATCGCCATTGCCCTCGGTGCGCAAAAGACCGTCGAAAATCTGGTCGGCAGTATCAGCGTGATTCTCGACCAGCCGATCCGGGTCGGTGATTTCTGCAAGGTTGGCGACGTCAGCGGAACCGTCCTCGATATTGGCATGCGCTCCACTCGCATCCGCACCAACGACCGGACGATTGTAACCATTCCCAACGGGGATTTTTCATCACGTCAGATCGAAAATTACACCGTGCGCGACAGCTTTTTATTTGATCCAGTTATCGGCCTGACATACGATGCCGATGCCGCGATGGTGCAAAATGTTCTGACAGCTATTCGCAAATTATTGGCCGACGATCCTGATCTAATCGATGATGATGCCCGGGTTCGCTTTGCGGGTTTCGGAAACAGCTCTCTGGATATTGAGATATTCGCTCATGTCCGCGCCGACAGCTATCCGCATTCACTGGAAATCCAAGAGCGTCTCATGCTCGGGATTATGGGTGTTGTAACCGGCAATGGAGCAGATTTTGCTTTCCCTACGCGCACAGTGCATATCGTTCCCAATGAAACGGACAAACCGGCTTAGGCGCGCATGACCCTATCCGCGACACTCGCATTTGCATCAGTTCATGCGCTGACGATCCTATCGTGGATCATCCGTTTGGGTGCTTTTGTCGTAGTGCCCTTTCGCCGGTCAGCCGCGGAAGCCCGAACCTGGTTGCTGGGTTTCTTTATTGCACCGATACCTACCCTCATCATTTATCTTGCCATTGGTCGGCCCGAACACAGCAAAAAGCGCAAAGCTTTGTTCGCAAAACTACCCAAGGTCATCGGCAATATCGCGAAACGGGCAAATATTAATCCTGATCAATTGCGGAGTGACCTTCCTGAAAAGTATCTTGCCACAGCCAGTTTGATTGAGGGCGTAAGCCAAATACCACCAGTTGGCGGTAATGCCGTAGAATTGCTTCCTAACTATGATGATGCGATCGCCCGGATCATTGCAGATATTGATGATGCAAAACATCACGTCCATCTGGCGTTTTATATTTTCGCGTATGATGAAACGGGTAGAAAGGTGATCTCCGCACTAGAACGCGCAGGGCAGCGCGGCGTGGTCTGCAGGGTTCTGATTGACGCAATGGGCTCCCACAGCTCTGCCCGGAAAGTGGAGAAAAAGTTGAAGAAAGTGGGCATCGAGGTCCATCGGATTCTACCGCTCACGCGTCGATTGAACAGCTCACGTATTGACCTTCGCAATCATCGCAAAATTGTAGTTATCGACGGTAACACGGGATATACAGGTTCGCAGAATATCGTGAATGCGGCGATCAACGACAGGCTCTCCAATGATGAGCTCCTATGCCGTGTGCAAGGTCCGGTGGTCAGCGGGTTTCAGTTGGTTTTTCTCGGCGACTGGTATCTCGAGACCGAAGAAGATATCGAGGATGGCACCCTGTTCTCGGATTTGCGCAACTGCGGGAAGGTGACGGCGCAGGTGCTGCCCAGTGGCCCCGATTACAAAGGCAGCAGCGTCGATATGATCTTCACCGATCTTATCCATCAGGCGCGGGACGAAATCGTGCTGGTCACTCCCTATTTCATCCCCAATGAGGCAATGGTTTCTGCCATTACAACCGCATCCCTGCGCGGGGTCGACACCACCCTGATCTTGTCCAAAGAGTCGGATAGCGCATTGGTTGGACTGGCCCAACGCTCTTATTATACCCGCCTACTGGAAGCGGGCGTTGCCATCCACCTATATGAAGCCGATTTTCTTCATGCCAAGCATATGCGGATTGATGATGATATTTGCGTTATCGGTTCGAGCAATATGGATATGCGCTCATTTGAACTGAACGCTGAGGTCAGTCTGATTTGCTATGGGAACAAAACCGCCAATGATCTGAAAATTATAGAGAACAAATATCTTGATGAAAGCGTGATCGTTGATTTGAAAAGCTGGAAAGAACGCAGTCTGCCAAAAAAGATTCTGGAAAACAGCGCACGGATGCTCAGCGACCTGCTCTAGATTTTATCAAGTTCAGCGCATCCCGAATTAGATCCTAATCGGGCTCGTCAAGCCGAACGGGGCCAATTGCCAAATGACGGCTTTTGGGAAGTGGAGCGATGCACTTGAATGGCTGAAGTTGGGCGCGAAGCGGACATAGAACGAGATTAGTCCAAACAACAGCAGTTGGGTCGATTGTGTTGAACAGGTCGCCTCTCAAAAGGCCGTGTAATTTCGTTCCAATCAATATTTGCTGACCGCGACTTTGATTTGGTATGAGCATGGCGTTGATTCAATTTCGACGCCTACAAGAAATAAATTTTCTCGCCGGGAGTTTTTCAACAAAATAAGATCGGAAGCAGACGGGTAGCTTTTCGAGCTATAATGTGGCCTTTTACCCACAGCTTGCGATACGCGGCGGGGCAATTCGACCATACACATTTTTATCAGCCGTGCACAGCAGCAGTTATGCACTTAGCCGAATCGACAGCTCAGGATGCTTTACCTTTGCCCGTAGTTACCTCGTCCTTGCACTCAGGAAACCCATATTCTAGCCACACTTGGCTTTTTTCGTCGCCATCGTCCGAAACTATGGTCAGCATAATATTTTGCACGTTATCAGTCAGGTCGTGCGTCCCAAGGTCCCAATCGCATGTATGGCTGCGAGCGCCATTTTCTATTGCTGAACAAAAGCCTAGGTCTTCTGGCCAATCTTCGTCTGAAATCTCTTCGTCTTCGAACGGTTGACCATAGAGTTGTGTCAACTCATGTTTTACCTCAGCGTAAATACGCCGGGCTTCGGATGCGGAAGGATCCTTCCTAAAGGTCTCGGACTTTCCCGTAATACTGACTAGGCCATTTTCTGGCTTCCAAATGCCCGAGTATTCTTTGAACGCCGGATGTGGCTCAGGAACGGAATGCAAGGTGACATCATAAGTTGCCATCCCACTGGGAACAGTTGAACTAGCTTCAATGCCGAACGGATTTGCCATAGTTTCAATCTCCAATACTTTCATAACTTCATTGCCCAAAGGTCCGTTCAAAGGTGGGCCCCACGTTTGTTATGATCGCAACCTTTTCCTATTAACGCATACTTACTTGCAACTTAGACGGTTAACCTGCCATCTAGTTAAGGGCTAAATCGGTTGTGTTAGAGGCCCCAGCCAATGCTATTGCCTTGGCTCCAACGCTTCATCCGATCACGATGCCGTTCTGCCTGTCTTTCGATCCGCAAGAATGCTCGGCGTCCCAAGAGTGTTCTGTCAAAATCGCTTGCCACCATCGATTTCGCCGATCGCTGACGGGCGCGTTAGATAGGCGTCGTGGGTTTGCTCCGTTCCGCTAAGTTCATGGTCGATCAACAGCGAATGGTCTGATGGACTAATCGGCCATGCACTACAAATTCTTCGGGTCCGTCGTTTGTAGCTTGGCATAAAAATTACGGCGGTAGATCAATTACGCGTAAATCCGCATGTGGAAAAGCGAGTAACTCAAGCTGCTAGAAGAAATAAAGGACCGTCTAAAACCATGGTTTTGACGTTGGTGAAAGAGGGGAAAAAGATTTCCGTCTGCCGACGTCAGAAACTGAGGTAAATCATGACTGATATAATTGAACATGTTCCGGTGCATGGCATTTCCTGCCATTGCGGAAGCGATCCAGACCGGCGCGTCTTGAATAAAATTACACCGTTGAAGGCCTGGCCGGTAACCGACGATCCGGCAGCGCCTGAAATAACCGTAGCGGTCATAGACTGCGAGACTACAGGTTTTGATCCGGAAGAAGAGACGATTATCGAGCTGGCGCTGGCGCTGGTAACGGTCGATGCCAACGGGCGGATTTGCAACATCATCCGTAAAGGCGAGGGCCAGAACGATCCGGGCCGTCCGATACCGCCGAAGATCACTGCCTTAACCGGGATTACGGACGCAGATGTTGCCGGCAAAATTTTCAGCAGCGATGCCTTTGCAGAACTTATGCTGACAGCCGATGCTGTGCTCGCACATAATGCAGGCTTTGACCGGCCATTTTTGGAACGATTGATACCGGGCGTTGAACATCTGCCCTGGATTTGCAGTTTAGCAAATGTCGATTGGCAATCACATGGATTTGACGGAGCAAAACTCGGTCATCTGTTGTATCAGATCGGACTTTTTGCTCCCAAAGCTCACAGCGCCTTGGCTGATGTGGAAGCATTGGTAAATCTGCTAGCTCATCGTCTGCCCAGTGGGCGCACGGTGATGGCAGAAGCTTTGCAGAATGCCGAATTACCTACTGTCAAAATCGAGGCGATTGATGCGGCTTACAGCCAAAAAACAGCACTGCGGCGGCGCGGCTACCGATGGAAACCGCAGCGCGGTAATTGGTGGATAGAACTTGAACCGCAATATCTGGATGAAGAACTGGCTTGGCTTCATGAGCATAACAAACAGGTCAGGCCGAGGGTAACGGAGATTACTTGGCGAACACGCTATCAGTGAACAGCAAGGACGGGCGGCTAAACAGCCACCCGGAGAACAATGCAATTGAAAGTGAATTTGAGCTTCCGAAGTGAATGGAAAAGCTCCGTCCAGAAAGGACGTCACTAAGAAAAGGAACATGAAATGAATAAGAATACAACTGGCGCGGGCTGTCCGCGCAAGGCGATGACGCATGCCTTGCGTTATGAGATGGGTTTGCAGGCAGAGCGGACTGGAACCTGCGCCATAACCTTTGGAGCTATCATCTTTCCATCCGAGGCAGTGTTCAACGCCGCTGCAGATGCTGCCATCGATAACAGGCATGACATGATAGTCAGCGTCTGGGCCGATAACCGCTGTGAAAAACCATCTGGTTATGCGCTGATCCTGCGTTCCATCGACGGCGCTGAAGTTTTGGAAGTCGAGCCAGCGCAGCTCGATAAGAGCCGGCCATTGGTTATGGTCTCACTCGACCGAAAGCGGATGTTCTTTTTGAACGAGAGAGCCATCGTCGTGGAAGCGAAATGCGACCGTGGAGGAAAGGTCGAACGGGCAATTCGCCGGGGCAAATCCATATTGGACAAAGCTGCCGCTGATGGCTCTGAGCGGACTGTCCGATGGGAACATACCCGCGTCACCGTTGAAGGAGATATTGTCAAAACCCAGAACAACTAGAACTTCGCAGCGTATTTTTATTCACCAGTCAAACGGGCGGCATCTTCGGATGACCGCCCGTTTGGCGTTTCAGGACAGTTTTTATGAAACCTCCCATATATTCGGAGAGGATCGTTACCTTCTCCGTCATCTACCATCCCTACCGCCGCAACACCGAACGGTTCATTCGCGCCTTTGGAGCCTTTGAGGTCAACCTCCAGCCTGGTGATGACGTATTGTTCACGCGCCATCATCATACATATCCAGATAAGGAACGAACCGCTCCGTTGATGGATATGACGAAGCTGCTGGATCAGCAAACCGACTGCGTTTGCGCAATTCTGGAAGCCCCGGGCGGGTCTCACCGGCCAAAACACAAAGCCGACTTTGCTGATGATGTTCTTCATGCTCTGCCGATTTTTAATCTGGGTCTCCACCGCAAGATCCATGTTCACCGAACGGAAGATCAATATGTCAGGGTCAGCGCCGAACTGTTCGGCATAACTTTGGCGTCCAAGATGGCCGGGCCATCGGAAAAATCCCGGCGAGCTGCAGATCACGCTCAGGCGCTGTGGCTGTCCTGGGTTTTCAATTGTCTCGCCGAAGATCCGGATCAGGCCAGCTTGGTAGCTGCCTTCCAGGCTTGGCGCCGTGTTGACGACCTCCGTCCCGTTACTTTTTAACAACAAGAACCTGCTGCACGTCAGCAGGAGAAAGAAAAACCATGCAAAAATATACAATTCTCGACACCGAAATGGTGTTCGACCGTTACCTTACCGAAGCCTATCAGGAAATTAATCCTGATTGCCACAAAACCCGCATCGCTGCGCGCAAGCTGAATATGATCGCACTGCTTGATATCGGCATTGATGACCTTGGCCGCATATCTGTAGGGCGACTGCGCAGCTGGACAACAGAGCATCAGGACGAAGGGGCAATGCTGTCGGCGGCCTTTGATGATTTGCGCGCTTCTGCCGATCGGACGTTGGTCACTTACGGAGGTTCCGCCATGGACGCAAAAGTTATTGAGCTGGCCGCCATGACCCATGATCTCGCGTTGCCCCCGCAGCTTGTTCAGGCTTTCGGACCCCGCATAGTGCGCCCGGCCCATCTGGATATCAACGCAGCGATGAAAGGGTTTGGCAAAACCTGGCATCATCTTTCGGAGGTGCTGGTAAGAATCGGTATTCCAGTTGCGCTGATCCGCGACAAGGCAAACCCTGACTTGGCGTTTGAAACCGGGAACTGGGATCTTGCACGCCAGCATTGTGAGTTGGACACCTTGCTGACGGCGATTGCGCTTGTTGCATGGCGGCGAATTCAAGGTGATCCGTGCCTCCGGATTTCACAGGGAACCTTTGCATTGATTGAAGGCTATCTCCGCCAGAGGCCAAATGCCATTGTCTCGCCGATTTTGCGTAATGAACAGAGGAACCTGCTCGCAAGCATCTCGTCACGGTTCGCCGAGGCAGCATAATAAAGTTGAACGGGGCGGTCTGGAAAAATTTTTCCAGACCGCCCAGTCAAAACGAATGTTCAAACCTACTGCCGGTAAAAAACGAACCATCCCGCGCAACGAGGCGCGCAGCGGCGCCTAAATTATCTTTAAGCTCTCCACAAGCCCAGTCGCCAAAGGCATATTATGCAATTTTTGGCGTCAAATATTATCTTGCTCGCGCTTTCCTTGGCTCACGAAGTTTTGCAGGAAGCAAAGAAACAGGGAAGGGGTCCAGATGCTTCGTTACTTCCGGTATCGTTGCTACGGCATTACGCAACAGTGCCATATGCGCCTTCGAGTAACGTCCTTCAGTTTCCCCTTTGAGAGCATGACCAGCAAAATCTGCTCTGATTTCAGATGGGATTCCAGCACCTTTCATTGAATTTATCGCGGTGTGACGAAATGCGTGCATTGCTTGGCCGCCTTTAAGAAATGCTAGTTCCTTGGCTATCTTGGTCCAAATACGTTTATAATAGGCATCACCCATCTGGCCCAGGCCGCTCTCGGCTGTTAGCTCCGGAAATAGGACCTTCTCTCCCGCTTCGCGTAGCGCCGTCACATAATCAATCAAGCCCAATCGCCGCAATTCCTCGGCGATCGGCAATTTGCGTGCCGAACTAATGGTCTTCAATCGGCGCACGTCATTAGCGCGAACGTCGAAGAGCCAAAAACCATCTTCCATTTGCACATCCTTGACTTCCAGGCCGCAAATTTCATCGCGGCGCATCCCTGAATACCATGCGATCAGAGGCACGAAATACCAGGCATCGTGAACGAGCAGATCCCCTGGCTGCATACGCCGCGCATGTGATTTTGAACCTGTCCATGGCGGGAGATTGAAAATCTCCCCGCCTTGCTCCACGGTATAGACCGATTGTAGTTCACGTTGGTTACGAGTGTCGTTCATAATGAATGCTCCATAGTCAAGTGGTGCCAAGGGGTGGTGTTTGTTAAACCAGCCGGTGAGCTGGCGCAGGAAGCCCCAATGCCGGTTGGTCGTAACAAGGCTCAACCCTAGGTCTTTTCGAGAAAGGTGATCGGCCGGCTTAATTATTTTGTCTGTAACTCGGCCTTTTCGCTTCGCTTCTTTCTTCATCGCTTCTTCACCAGCAACGACTTTGGCTTGGGTTTCGTCGATGATTTGCCAGATCGTCACATCGCGATGCTTGGGGGATTTTCGAAAGGATGGGCCGTGCAGCTTTTCGAAACACTGGTCTAGTTTGACGAGATCGTCATGTGTAACGGTCGCCAGCGCCCGCCCGTCCATGACCTGCTCGAGAAGCATTGCAGGAAGTTCGAACTGGTTGCGCGTTTTCAGGGTCCAAGGTTCGCCTTTTTTTCGCGAATTGCCGTCCTTGCCGCCTGTGCGCGGATTATGCTCAAAAAATCTGAGCACTGCTTCGCTTGGTGTCATAGTGACCCACTCGTTAGCTACAGGCTGGTGAGAAGCTACGGTAGGTGAAGAATTTTGAGGGTTTATTGGTTCATAACCCGCCACTTGGACCGGAGCATAAGCCGTGCTTGGATCGGCGAGAACGCGGCGGAATTCCCGGACTGCCTCAATGCGCGCCTGATTGACCACTTTGCGCGCCATGGCTTCACGCAATACAGTTTCTTCCACGCCGATTTCGGCCAGTCTTGCGACGGCTGCCTCCTCAGCGCCATCCTGCTGAATTGATTCGGCAAGGTCCGACCAAGCCATGATGACAATGGGTTCGTCGTCGTCGTCGGGATCTATCCGGGCGATCAGGAAATCATCGATTTTGCCTTTTACGACGCCGTCACTTGCTGCTGATTCGCTAGCGCCCAGACGCAGCGAGAGCGCTTTGTCTATATCGTCGTGATCTTCTGGAGGAATAATGTGGAGGTTTGCGTGCATGACTTCGAGTCGATCGCGCTCAATCAGCATTTGGCGGCGATAGATTTCCGCCCGCTGAGCGCTGGTCAGTCCGTCGCTCCTAATATTCGTCATCATGTTCATCGCGACCCTCTCGCAAATCAAAGTCAGCGCTGGAGCGAGTAACGCTGCATGCCTTCGATTCGTAGTCTTGAGGGACATCCTTAACCGAAAAGGCTTATCAAGCCCTAAACGTATGAGGCGGCGATAATAATAGGTGCCGTGCTTGCGAGTGACGTTTTGTATTCCGCACATGGGTGGTGGTATCCTTCCGTGGCACCCTGCCGTGGCGAACCACGACGGGGCAAGAGAAAGAAACCAAATATTTCAGGAGCTTATGCCATTGTTGGCTGGGGCTCCTGCCACCCCAACCAAATTCACCAATGATCGAGAACTTTGTGACACACTGCTGTCAGTGTGACGCCAACTGTTGTGCGCGGTAATGCCCCGGATTTGTAATCTGTTTGTGGCTTTAGCAATAGCTTAAGCATTATTCTCTATAATGATTCCGGATAACTGTGGGTGTGTTTTCACAGGACCGGGAGAGTATTTTGAACTTTGGTAATCTTCTGCGCGCCAAGAAATATGCGCCAATACGAGACTTGGCGATCATTGTCATACTCTATCTGATCGTTTTTTCTTACTCCCACGCCGTTGATGGTTTTGAGCAAGTTGTCGCCTTCACCGAAACTCATGAACATTGGCAATTCGACGAGTTCTTGACCGGATTGCTGCTGCTGCCGATCGCTTTGGGGGTTTTCGCCTGGCGCCGTCTGTCCGAGGCCAGGGCGGAGTTGACGCTGAGACTTCTCGCTGAAAAACAGGCGAACGAAATGGCGTTACATGACCCGCTGACGGGGCTGCCGAACCGCAGGAAAGCCAATATCGAAATAGAGGCCGCGCTGAAGAATGCGGACAGTGCGCCTGTCACGTTGCTGGCCATTGATCTTAACAGGTTCAAACCCGTAAATGATCTTTATGGTCATCTTGCCGGCGATCAACTGCTGCTGGCCGTGGGAGAGCGCTTGAGGAGTGCCATCGGCAGCGATGGTATGGTAAGTCGGATCGGCGGGGATGAATTTTGCGCGATGCTCAAAGGGGTAGCGGCTGGTGACGAGCTTATCAGCAAGGTCGAAAAACTGTCTGCGGTATTCGAGGATCCATTTGAGTTGGACGATCTGTCCGTCGTAATCAGCGCGAGTGTCGGCGTCGTTACAACCAACGTTCCGAACAATTCTATCGACAGTCTGTTTGCCCAGGCGGATGCCGCGATGTATCGCTGCAAGGGGTCAGGACGCAATGCGATTGCATTTTTTGAGTCGGGTATGGAAATCGCGGCAGCGGAACGAGCGCAGATTGAAACGGATTTGCGCAAGGCAATAGCGGACGACAAAATTCAACCATATTATCAGCCGCTGGTCAGTCTGCAGGATGGAAGAATTGTCGGTTTTGAGGCTCTCGCCCGCTGGCATATGGCAGATGGTACCATCCGCATGCCCGACGAATTCATCACTATCGCTGAGGAAGCCGGTCTCATATCGGATCTATTCTTTGTCGTATTGAAAGCTGCTGCTCTGGAGGCAAAAAAATGGCCCGCCGAGTTGCGTTTCGCTGTGAATCTGTCTCCCGTACAATTTGGTGACGAATGGCTGGTCGAACGCATATTGAAAACCTTGCTCGACGTTGGCGTGTCGCCACAGCGTCTTGAAATTGAAATCACGGAAAGCGCCTTGGTTGCTGACCTTGATGTCGCGCGCGATGTCATCCTGTCTCTCAAAAATCAGGGTATAAACATTTCGCTGGATGATTTTGGCACCGGATATTCGTCCCTTCGGCATCTCTCTGAATTGCCGTTCGACAAATTGAAAATTGATCGATCCTTCGTGCGTGGGATCGAGTCAAATTCTGCCTCGCAATCCATTGTTCGGGCGGTAACGGCTCTGGCCCATAATCTTGGCCTGCAGGTAACTGCCGAGGGCGTAGAGACTTATGAAAATGCGAAAAGTGTGATCGATTCCGGATGCGATATTGGCCAGGGATTTTTATACGGGCGACCGAGCCATGTCTGGCAACTTGGATTGCCAGACCATAGCGATTCAGACGGTGGTTCGCAGGACGAGGATGATTTGCGGCGAACCCGCAGCGGTCGAGCCGCTTAGCCAGGTGAATTTCCGATCAAGCTTATCAGGTGCCTTGGCAGCCCTTGCGATGTCTTGGGCCTGTCCCGCCAGCGCTGGCGAAGGGCGCGTCGATCAGGGAGAAAATCTAGAGATAGAAGAAGCGACGTTCGAACTGGAATCCCAGCTGATATTCGTGCCGGCAAGCAATGGAGAAGCGGGAGAATGGAAATTTGCCCCGACGGTTGAATATGGGATCAATGATGCGCTTGCCGTCGGATTGGAAATAGAGTTTGAAAAGGAAACTGGTGAGACCTTGCAGTTTTCGGAAATCGGACTGCAAGCAAAACTAATTTTGGCCGACCCCGAGGTCGCTGTGGCCGGACTGGGGGTCCAGAGCACAGTAATCTTCGATCGGTCGGGGCGAGTGGGGTTTGAGACCTATTTAATCGTCGAACATACTCGCGATGAGTTCAACGTGCTTGGTAATTTGATTGTATCTGGCGAACCCGGTGATTGGTCAGCGCTTTCGACCAGCTACGTCGGTCGTTTTGATCATGCAATTGACAGTAATTTTGCGGTTGGGATCGAAGCCGGGGGCGAGCTCTCTGGTGATAGCAAGGGCCGACACTGGGTGGGCCCGGTTCTTCAAATCGCTGCCGATGAAGCCAGCTTGGTGCCATCGTTCGAATTGTCAGCCTTCGCCCCATTGAGCCGCAAAACACCGGATTTTCAGGTTCGGTTGGAGCTTGATTGGGAATTCTAGTAGCAGATTGAAGGCGCGCTGTCGGACCTGTCAACCGCCGCCAAGACTTCGATACAGAGGCGGGTGATCTGAAACAGTCGATTCATGCCCTGTCGAGCGGCGATCATGGCCCTCTGAAATCACCATGCTCCAGGTCGGTTGCGGAGCAAAAAACGGAAGACGGCAATCCGCCGTTGCCAATTCACGGTCTGGAAAACCCTCTCATATGTAAACCTTTGTAAAGAGGCGCTCTCATTGCTGGCAAAAACCAATGTAAATGATAGTAAAACTTAAATCGTGAGGACCTCTGAAAGAGCAAAATTTACCCTATCATGATTGTAGAGTTCTGGGAGAATTTAGATGCGTATAGCAATAGCGGATGATGATCCGGAGATTATCGAGATCCTGGGCAAAATTGTCGAAGGTCAGGGATATATCTATGCGGGCTATCCGGACGGAACATCCCTTTCAAGCGCATTGCTGCGAGACACTTTTGATCTGGTAATTCTCGATTGGAATATGCCTGGAAAGAACGGCATGCAAATATTGGACTGGATGAAAGATGCCGTCGAGGATCGGCCGCCAGTGATCATGATGACCAGTCGGACTGCGAAACAGGATATCAGCGATGCACTGAATGCCGGTGCCGATGACTATATCACCAAACCGGAAGACAAAAATGTCATTGCCGCCCGAATCAATGCCTTGTTGCGCAGAAACAATGGCGCCTCGGCGATGGATACAACGGCAGAATATGGCGACTATCTGCTGGATCGCATTGAACAGACGGTCACGCATGGGGGCAGGGAAGTCTCGCTGACAGCAAAAGAGTTTGAGCTGACCGATCTTATGTTCCGTAACCGGGACCGTACTTTGTCGCGGCGTTACATCATGGAAACCGTGTGGCGTACCAATGCCCATCTCGCTACCCGGACCCTCGACATGCATGTGTCCCGGATTCGATCCAAACTGGCACTGAAGCCGGAAAACGGGTTTCGGATTTTCACGGTCTTCGGCTATGGGTACAGATTGGAGACATTTGGCAACGGAGGATAAAGTGTCTGGAAACTCCCGGGATTTTGTTTCTGCATCCGGCCTTCGTTTTCTGACCGTTTTGTGTCTGTGCGTTACCGCGTTATTGGCTGGCGAAGCCGCCGCTCAAAAGAATTCAGATTCCGATCAAATCACCTATATTTTTCAGCGTGATGATACGTTGTTCAGCTTGGGTAGCAAATATCTGCGCAAACGATCGGACTATGTTACTGTACAACGGATCAATGGGATCGCCGATCCGCATGAAATTCCCCTTGGAAAACCCCTCCGCATTCCTGTCCGTCTGCTGAAATATCGTCCGAGTGAAGCCAGATTGAGTGCCTTTCGTGGCAATATTTCGGTTCAATCGGGCGGCCGGAATCTGGCGCCGGCTGTGGGACTCCAGGTTGGCGAGGGGAGCGATATTAGCACTGCGCCTCGGAGTTTCCTGACACTGCAGCTTGAGGATGGCTCGCGCGTGTCGCTGCCATCGAGCAGCAAAGTGCGGATCACACGGCTGCGCCACCTTCTGCTGACCGATAGTATTGATTATGAAATCGCCGTCGACAAGGGACGCATTCGGTCGAAAGTCGCGCCCTTGGAAAAGAAAGCAGACCGGTATCGCGTGCGGACCCCGGTTGCGGTTTCCGCCGTTCGCGGTACCGACTATCGTACGAGAGTAGACGAACAGTCCGGCGCGGTTTTTTCCGAAACGATTGAGGGTGAGGTGGTTGTAGCCGCCGGGACGAGCCTATCCGGCACTTCGGCAATTTCGGTGCCTGCGGGCACTGGAGCAGCGACGTCCGCCACCGGCGCGATTGTCAAAGCGGAACTCCTCCTGCCGCCAGAGCTATTGGATCCTGCAAAGGTGCAGTCGGAGACCGACTTGCAATTTTCTGTCGTACCCAGTGCCGCGGCCATCGGCTATCGCCTGGTGATTGCATCGGATGCAGGTTTCATTGACATTGTGGCAGAAACAGAAGGCCAGGGGACAGTGCTGGACCTCCAAACGATTCCCAACGGCCGCTACTTCGCCAAGGTGACTGCCCTGGCGCCGGGTGGGTTTGAAGGCATGCCGGCAATCTATGCCTTCAAACGCCAGCTCAGCACTTTGGGCGGAAGCGCGGATGCTGGAGATTTCGGTTATCGTTTCAAATGGTTCGGTGAAGGCGAGGGCGAGAGATTTTACCGCCTGCAGATCCTCAAAGACAGCAAAACGTCGCTTCCGATCATCGATGAGACCGGCTTGCGGGGAGATACGGTCACGCTGTCGGACTTGGCTGATGGTGAATATTATTGGCGTGTGGGCGTCATTCAGTTTTCCAGTGATCCAGACGATTTGGTGGCGATCGAGAAATGGACCGATTTTGAAAAATTGACGGTGGTCAACTGACTGTCAAAGGCCAGCCTATGGTCGATTCCCTGCGGAGGCCCAATCATCGATGAGACTGCGCCAACGATTGGGGGTAGAATGGCTGGCGGTGGCGGCGTTGGCATCCTGCGTGGTGGCGGCCCTGTCATTTTGGGACAGTGTGTCGCCGTTCGACAATCTGGTCTATGACCAGCTTTCCGCTATTGATCGGCCTGCGCCGCCAACCGACATCATGATCGTCGAGATTGATGAAGACAGTCTCGCTGCTTATGGGAAATGGCCATGGCCGAGGTACCGGCATGCCGAGCTTCTGGAGCAACTTGCGGTCGGCAATCCCAAAGCGATCGGCTTCGATATTCTATTAAGTGAAGCAGGCGATCGCGATGATGATGCGGCACTGGCGCGGGCCATGGCGAACGCATCTAAGCTATTTCTGCCGCTGCATTTCGTGGTGCCTGGCAGCAATGGCGCAGATTATGACGTGGCATTGCCAATCAAGCCTTTGGAACAAGCGGCAGACGGTCTGGGGCACGTCAATCTTCCGCTCGACACTGACGGCGTGGTTCGCCGTGCGGCGCTATGCGTTGGCGACAAGTCGTCTGGCTCGGACTGGCCGCATTTGATGGAAATGCTTTATCGATCGGTTGAGGGACACCCGTCTCCCGCTTATCAGCGGCTGGCCGATTGTGACCAAATGTTGTTAATGCCTTTTGCCCGTCGCGGCGCATACCAGTCGATACCCTTTGCTGCTCTGGCCAGCGGAGAGGTGCCAGCGGCTTTCCTCGACGATAAAATCCTGTTGGTTGGAGCGACAGCGAACGGCCTCGGCGATCAATATCCGGTCCCGCTTGGCGATGGCGGAACTCTTGCCGGAGTGGAAATAATGGCAAATCTGTACAGTGCGATGGTGCGAGATGATTTTATAGTTCCGCTATCCCGCATCCCGCAGCTTGCGCTTTCGCTATTGCCGCTCTGGATATTGCTGATCGGCTTCTGGCGATGGACTCCGCGAACGACGATCATCGTCTCCTTTGGCTTGATCCTGATGATATTGCTCTGCAGTGCGCTCCTTCTCAAATTCTCTTTCTGGTTTGCCCCTGGAGCCGCTCTTTTGGGGGTCATATTGGTCTATCCGGTTTGGGGCTGGCGTCGGTTGCAGGCGACGAGCGATTTCATGGATAGCGAATTGCAGCAATTTGATCGGTCAAAAATTGACATCCCGATCATGCGTTCGGAGCTTGGGCCCGTGGACCTCATTACCGGTCAGGCCGAGCGATTGACTCACGCCATTTCGCATGTCCGCGATCTGCGCCGGTTCATAAGCGATGCGCTAAGAAATCTGCCCGACCCGATGTTTATTACAGATCTCGACGGCAAGGTAATATTCGTCAATCAGCTGGCGCAGGCCGGAATGGAGGACGGTCCTCACGACCTGGCGCTCGATGACATGCTTCAGCGCTTTGTTTCGGCCAATGATCTGGAGTCTGTCAAAGATTATCTTGATTTGAAGAGCCGGCCCGCAAAAAACGATTATGTTGAGTTCACATCCTATCACGGCGAAATTTTCGCGATGCGCCGCGCCCCCGTTATGTCGAACGACGGCATATTGAAGGGCCATATCCATTATCTTGCCGACATCACGGAAATGGCCCACGCGGCCGAGTTAAGGGAGGAGGTCCTGCAACTGCTTTCGCACGACATGCGCGCGCCACAGGCGGCGATTCTGGCTCTTCTTGACGGGAAAGATGAGGATGAATTCATCGGCAGGATCAAGAGGCATGCCCGGCATACGTTAGCGCTCGCCGACAATTTTGTCGGACTGGCCCGGATCGATTCCAGCGAATTTTCGGGTGAGGATATATTGTTATCGGAGCTGGTTGCGGAAGCCAGCGATGGGCTTTGGCCGCTTTGCAAAGCACGTAATATACGATGTGAAATTGATGACCAGTCTGACGGGGCGTTCGTAAACGGTGAGCCATCGAGCCTATACCGTTCCTTTGTCAATCTGATCGACAATGCGATCAAATATAGTCCCGATGGCGGTGTCGTGACAATTTTAATCCGGGTGACAGAACTGGACCGACAATCATTTGTATCGGTCGCCATCGCTGATCAGGGTAAAGGGATTTCCGAGCAGATGCTGGGTCAACTGTTTGAGCGGTTCGCCAGCGATGACGTGATGGCGCGTTCATCGATAAAGGGTGCCGGGCTGGGATTGAATTTTGTCGCCAAGGTGATGGAGCGGCACGGCGGCAACATCCGTGGGGAAAATCGTCGCGATGGCGGCGCTTGCTTCACGGTGCTGCTACCGTTGGCTGCCGACGTTCAGGAGCAAATTGACTGAATCACTCGATGCCCTGGCGGGTGCGGGTTCTGCTTACCGGTGTATCACTGATATTACCGTCAAGTCCGGAAAGCGCAGCATTGACGAGAAACGGCAGCGACTGCGCAATTGTGCCCTTGCAATGATATTCCGCCGCGCTGCCGGAATATAGCTTTTGGCGGCGCCTCTGATCAAAAAGGCTTACCGTTAACCTATGTTCACGATCTTTGCAGGATTGGAAGCTTTTCTGCCGTTTCGCAGGGACCAGGGGTTGCACCGCTTTGTCGTCACCGGCATCAATGGCGATATTGGCTGGTCGATCGGCGAGCGCGACATGCACCAATATTGTAGCATCTGGCGTCTGCTGGTAGCCCTTCTCGACGAGCGACTTCCCGACCAAGTCCCGGGCCAGCTCGGTGTCGCGATTGGCGATCGGATCTATTGGAGACCAGGCAAAGCCTTTTTGTTCCACGGCCGGCACAAGCTGTTGGCTCTGGACACGGGTTTCAATCGGTCCGGCACATCCGGCAACCGCCATCGCGCTCGCTATAATACCCAAGAGTGATCGGATCATGACGTTTTCCTGCCGATTTTCCAGTCTTTTGGATAGTCTTGCGGCCCGGCAATGTCACGCAAATAGGCTGGGCTTAGCCGACACCTACCGCGTCAACGCATAGTAGAGGACGTAGAGCCAGGAAAAGAAGCCGTGGATGATCGCCCAAAAAATTGACTTGTGGGTGGTGAAGCTGATGGCGATCGCCAGAGCGCTGCCGAAGCCAACGCCCTTGCTGACGATCTCCCTGCGGACGTAGGTCACACGTCGTCTCATCGGCGATTCTTCCGCCGCATAATCTTCCGGGCGCATCCGTGAAGGCTTTGCCTTTTCGACCATATCAGGCGGCCTCTCGCGTCCGCTCTGACAGTTCCTGATTGAGCATTTCCGCCAGCAGGAATGCGAGCTCCAGCGATTGCGCGGCGTTGAGGCGAGGGTCGCAATGGGTGTGATAGCGGTCGCCCAGCGACGCATCGGTAATCGCTACGCCACCGCCAGTGCATTCGGTAACGTTCTGGCCCGTCATTTCGCAATGAATGCCACCGGCAAAAGTGCCTTCTGCTCGATGAACTGCGAAAAAGCCGCGCACTTCGGTCAGGATGCGATCAAACGGACGGGTCTTGTAGCCGCTTTCCGCCTTGATCACATTGCCGTGCATCGGATCGCAAGACCAGACGACGGGATGACCCTCTCGTTTCACCGCCTGAACGAGAGGGGACAGGCCACTGATGACCTTATCGTGCCCGAAGCGCGAAATCAGCGTGATCCGGCCCGGCTCACGTTCCGGATTAAGCGTGTCAAGCATCTTCAAAAGCGCGTCGGGCGTCAGCGATGGTCCGCATTTCATGCCGATCGGGTTGCCGATGCCACGCAGAAATTCGACATGCGCAGAGCCCTCGAACCGGGTCCGGTCCCCTATCCAGAGAAAATGCGCGCTGGTGTCGTACCATTGACCGGTGAGGCTGTCCTGTCGCGTCAGACATTCTTCATATGGCAACAGCAGCGCTTCGTGGCTGGTATAGAAGGACGTGGCTTTGAGTTGAGGAACCGTATCAGGATTGATCCCGCAGGCTTCCATGAAGGCCAAGGCCTCGCCAATCCGGTCGGCCATTTCTTCAAATTTTTTCGCCCACGGGCTGCGCGCCATGAAATCGTGAGTCCAGCCATGAACCTGCTTCAGATTGGCGTAGCCGCCGGTAGAGAAAGCGCGGAGCAGATTGAGCGTGGCGGCAGACTGGTTATATGCGCGGACCATCCGTTCCGGATCCGGGTCCCTGCGCGCGCTATCAAATTCGATTCCGTTGATGATATCCCCGCGGTAGCTGGGCAATTCCAAACCATCCTGCACTTCTGTGTCAGAAGAGCGCGGTTTGGCGAACTGGCCTGCCATGCGCCCCACTTTGACCACCGGCAGTTTTGACGCATAGGTCAGTACCACCGCCATTTGCAAAATGACGCGGAACGTATCGCGGATGTTGTTTGGATGAAATTCTGCGAAGCTCTCGGCGCAGTCGCCGCCCTGTAAAAGAAATGCTTTGCCAGCCACGACATCGGCCAGGTCTTTCTTCAGGCTACGGGCTTCGCCGGCAAAGACCAGCGGAGGGTAGCTGCCAAGCAGCCCCTCTGTTTCCGCTAGTTTTGTGGCGTCAGGATATTGCGGCATGTGCAATCCTTCAAAATCCCGCCAGCTATTTGCCGTCCAATTCGTCGCCATCAGAGCGCTCCGCTTCGTTTCCAATAAAAATCGAGAGCCTTTAGTCGGGAGTCAAGGGCATTGGCAAGGGAAACCCATTGTTGGTTGCCAGCGAAACTATCGCCAAACCAGCGCTCCAGACTAGCTTGTCGGTTTTTTCTTCCAGGTCCCGCTGTTGCGGAATTCGGGTTTGATCCGCCCGACTTCAGGAAGATTTTGTCCGGCAAAGGCTTCCTCACCACCCTTGGCCTTCGCTTCCGCGCTGTAATTGGGGGCCTGATAGGATCGGGGTGAATTGATATCCACCGCGGGTGCGGATCGATCATGTCTGCGCGCAGTGTCTGCCGCGAGAGCTGCCCTTTTCTCTGATTGTGCAGCTTCCGCCTCGGCTTTACGACGGCCTTCCTCATACGCTTTTTCCAAGGCGATCGGATCGAGCGAAGACGCCGGCGTGCCACCTGTCGCGACATCATAGCGCCGTGGCTTCGGTGCCGGAACCGGCTCGCCGCCGCGGTATTGTTGATTGAAAGCGCTGGCCTTTCCGGCATTGCCCTTCCAGCTGTAAAAGCGATGCGCTCCGACCGTTCCGAGGAACCGCAGGCTTGGCGCCCAATAGGGATAGACATAGCTTGCATGATAATGGGTGGCGGTGCCGACCGTCGTGTAGCTTTTTCCTGCCAATGCCTCGATCGCAACTTTTCTGGCTCGCTCCCAGTGGAAGCGGGACGGTTTGCGGCGCAGTGAACCGTCGCAAGTGTAGGTGAACTGGCAACCGGTAGCGCGTTCGCTGCCTTGATAGATCACACCGCAGACCGTGCTGGGATAGCTCGGATGCCGAACCCGGTTCAGGATCACTTGGGCAACAGCGCGTTGACCGGCATCGGGCTCCATGCCCGCTTCGTAGTAGATCGCCTGGTTCAGACATTGCAACGCCCTGCTGTTGTCCAGTGAAGAGCCGCGAAAGGCGGTGGGCCGAATAAGATGCGCGCGCGACGCGGGATCAGCATCGTCACCAGTCATATCCGACAGACCGTCAGCCAGTCCGGCTCCAGGGTCGGCGAGTGGATCTAGGCCGATACCGCCGTAATTTTGCGGAATCGCATAGTCGGGATCGGTGAAATAAAATGCCGAACCGGCAAAATTTTCCTCAGCTCGCTCGACGGACTGCAGTCGCGGGTCGCTAGGGTTGAACTGCTGCGCATCCACGCGCGATTGCGGCATGGTTGCAGGGATCAAAATCAAACTCAAAAGGACAAATATGGTCAAAACTCTTTCGCGAACCGTCAATTTTGCAAAAGAGTGCCAGTGTTTCGGGCCTTGTGGGGTTGCCGCATCCGGCTTCGCGCGATTGTCTTGCGTGCCGGCAGGTCCGTCGTCCATCATGGTTAACGGTTCTCGCGCCCAATCACTCTGCCCGTAATCGGGAATGTGAATGCTCAGAGGCGGGACATAGGGTGGTGGTACGCGCACAAATTTCCATGATATAAGATTTGGCCCAAGCGGGCAGTTTGAGCCGCAGATAGGCGAAATTTTCCGATAGCGCGCGGAGCAAAAAAGCGCTGTTCCATGATGGGACGTCAGGGAGCAACTGGTTAACCGACTAATCCGGCTCGCTGCTCTTGCAGATTTACCAGATATTGGGCTATCATATAGCCCGCTATCCCGAAAACTATCCCGCCAATTGCCGGTCCCAGCACAATCCCGTCGAGCCCGTAATACTCGCGGCCGAGCCAGAGAAACGGGATTAGCCCGAGCGTATTGCGCAGCCAGTTCATTGCGGTCGACCAGGTTGGATAACCCAAGTTGTTACAGGCGGCGTTGCCGATGAACAGCATGCCGTTAAAGAAGAAAAGCGGGGTCAACACGGCCGCAAACAGCCAAAATACGTGACGCCCTTCGCCAGCCAAATTGAAGGCGTCACAAATCGGGCCGCTGAGCAGATAGAGAAATGGCCAGATGATCAGGGTATAGCCGAAAGCAAATAGTGTGGCTTGTGTGATGGTGGTTCGCACCCGGTCGAATTGCAGCGCACCGAAATTCTGGCCAATGATTGGCCCGATGGCCCCGGAAAGCGAGAACATCAGGCAGAAAGCGACTGGTACCACTCGGCCGACAACGGCAAAGCCGGCAATCACATCGTCGGGATAATCGGCGACGAAACGGTAGGAAATGAAGCCGCCGACCGGAGTGGCAAGATTGGTCAGGATCGCAGGAATCAGGATGGTCATGATCGGAGACAGGTCCTGCCGAAAGCCTGACAGGGAGATACGCTCAAAACCGCCGTAATATTGAACAATGGGCCGGATGGCGAACAGTGTTGAAACCACAGCGGCGCAAGCACTGGCGACTGCTGCCCCGTTGATTCCCCAGTCAAACCCGAAGATGAAAATTGGATCGAGAATGGCATTTGTAATGCCCATGGCGAGGGTCACGTTCATCGCCCGTCGTGCAGCGCCATGAGCCCGCAGAAAACCGGAGCAGACCATCGCTGCGACGCTGAACGGCATAAATGGTGCGTAGATCCGGATATAACCGGTCGCAGCCTGATTGGCGGCGCCATCGGCACCGGCAAGTTCGAGAATCTCGGGTGCGAAAATAAAAAACAGAACGGCTAATGGGACGATCAGCATCATACTCAGCATTATGACGTTGGTCAGATAGCGTCGCGCCTGATCCGGATTGCCCTGACCGATATGGCGCGCCGCAAGCGCGCTGGTCGCGATCATCAGCCCGATATGGAACGCGGTCGCGAAAAACAGAATCGTTGCTGCAAAGCCCATTGCCGCCGTGAGGGAACTGTCCGCAAGTTGCGCGATATAAAACAGATCGGCAAAGTCGACGATAAACATCGTCAGCAGGCCAATGCTGGCGGTCAGCGACATCGTTGTAATGTGCCGCAGGGGGCTGCCGGTTAGAAATATGGCGGGTTGCGTCGCGATATTATCAGTTCCACTGCTAGTCGCCCAGCCGGAACCGGCAATGGCGGAAGAGATCTTTGCCCTATAGTCTTTTGCCAATGGGTCAATTTATCTCTATTGAAATTGCTTTTATGGGGGAGCTTTGGATGATCTATCAAAAGGGGATGACTGCGATACTGATCGCGGCGTTGGCGGGTTGTTCGGTTGCGGAGGACCAGTCGGAGACATCTTTGCCAGAGTCATCTTCACCGGAGCGCGATGTTTTCGAGCGTCGGTATACCGCACCCGATCCGGCTGATCATGGGCTAACACCCCGCAGCGCGGATCAAGCCTATGCGCGGATCGCGCTCAATTGCATCAACAGGCAATATCCCAACAAGATCAGCCATGTTTTGAGCAGCGCTGCCGATGTAGCGGAACCTGCGAAACTGACTCCCGTATTCTATGGCTGTTTCGATTGGCATAGCGCGGTTCACGGTCATTGGTTGCTGACGCGGCTCTGGGGTCAGGGTCTGGTTTCGGATATGGATGAAGAGATTGCTGCCGCTCTCGCCGCGAATTTTACCGCAGAAAAAATAGCCGGTGAGATCGGATATTTTCAAGGAGCTGACCGAGCGGCGTTCGAGCGTCCATATGGCGTTGCGTGGTTCTTGCAGTTGACCACCGAATTGCGCGAAATTGCGGCCGGTGATGATGGGAAAGCCGAGCAGGCGAAGGAATGGCTTGCCAGATTGGAGCCGCTGGAGACGGTCATTGTAGGCAATATCAAGCAATGGTTGCCGAAATTGGCTTATCCGATCCGGCTGGGAACGCACAACCAATCCGCCTTCGCTTTCGGACTTTTTCTGGATTGGGCGGAACGCAGCGGCGACAGTGAAATGACCAGCCTGGTTCGCAGAAAGGCGCTAGAATTTCATCGTGACGACGGGAATTGTCCGATGGCCTATGAGCCATCGGGAGAGGATTTTCTTTCTCCTTGTCTGATGGAGGCAGACCTGATGCGGCGGGTCATGGATGAAAGCGAATATGCCAGTTGGTTGTCTGGCTTTCTGCCAGAGATTCCCACCGACGGCAGTGGCGACTGGCTCGCGGTCGGCATCGTGAACGACCCGACCGACGGCAAATTGGTGCATCTGGACGGGCTCAATCTTTCGCGGGCATGGGCTTTGGAGGGCATGGCCTCTGGCCTGCCAGCTGACGATCCACGTCGGGCGTCGCTGCTCGCTTCGGCGCGCTTGCACGGCAATTCGGGTGAGGAGTCCGTGCGCACGCCACATTATTCCGGCAGCCACTGGCTGGCGAGCTTTGCTACCTACTGGCGTACGCGCCGGGGGATTGGCGCAAACGCCAGCAACCCGGGTTCGTGACACCCGGCCCCGCCAATCGACCGGCGCGACAGACCGGGGCAAAAACTGCGTCTTTGTTCAACCGGCTGTTCCCCGTTAATCGGGACTTGGCGGTCAAATCAATATTCGGCGTTTGGGGCGCCTATTTTCTGTTTGTCAGCAGCCGCATATTATATTTGACGCAGAACAATGCCGATGCGCTGCTTGTGCAGCGGATACTCATGACCAGCATTTGCATCACCTTCACGTGGTTACTTTATCGCCTGTTGATCGCAGTGCGCGGCCACGGCATGGCGGCGTCGATTTTTATGCTGACCTTGCCGACTATGATTCTGGCCAATTATATCGCAATCTTGGACCAAGTGGTATTCAATCATGAAGCCGCCTTGTTCGATCTATACTATTTGCTGGACCCGATCGACTTCGCCTCTTTCGACTGGGCCTACATTCTGGACGAGGCGTTTACGCGCTATTTCATTTTGGCCAGCTGGGGTGCTCTATATCTGGCCTTGTCGCATAGTCAGGACGTCCAGCGTGTAACGGCGCACAGCCGCCAATTGGAGCGGGTGAATCGAGAGAGCGAACTCCGCGCATTGCGCTATCAGCTCAATCCGCACTTCGTCTTTAACGCGCTCAATTCGGTTAGCAGCCTCATCATTGATCGACAAAATGAACAGGCAGAAAAACTGGTCGATGACCTTGCTGATTATATGCGGGCGGTGCTGACGGGCGGAGCCGAAGACATGATTACGGTGGAACAGGAAATTGATCAGCAGGTTCGCTATCTCGAGATAGAGCGCATGCGCTTCCCGGAACGGTTACAATATCGGGTCGACATCGAACCTGCCGCGCGGGGTTGGAGCATACCGTCGTTAATCGTCCAGCCGCTGATTGAAAATGCGGTTAAATTTGGCGTTGCTGGTGTTGATCAACCGTTCAATATCATCATTTCCGCACGCGTTGATGATGATCGCCTGCGAATTAGCGTCGCCAATGATGGCAGAGTGAGAATTCCGCCCAGAACAGCAGACGACCGGACTGCCGGAACTGGTACAGGCCTGACCAATATCCAACAGCGTCTGAGAGCTCTATATGGACAGAATGCATCCCTATTTCTGGCTAACAGTAAGAATGGAATGGCTGTTGCAACGATAGTTTTACCGGATCCCTCTCTTATATTTGAGGATATCCGATAATGGCAAACAATCCGCCATCGGTTTTGATTGTGGATGATGAACCACTCGCTCGCTCGCGGCTCCGGGCGTTGTGCGAAAGGGCAGGGCTTTTCGGAGATGTGGAATTGGCAAACGGCGGTCTACAGGCTCTAGACAAGGTCACTGAGATGTTGCCTGATATCGTTCTACTGGATGTCGACATGCCTGATTTTTCAGGATTGAGAGTTGCAGAATTCTGTCACGGCCTCGCCCGCCCGCCGGAAATCATTTTTACGACCGCCCATAGCAGATATGCGGTGCAGGCGTTTCGGCTGGAAGCGACTGACTATCTTTTGAAACCTGTAAAGGAGTCCATGCTGCGCGAGGCGGTTGAGCGGGCGCTCGCCAATCTAGCGCGCAGCGCAAGTGATTCGGATCCCGATGTTGTTCCGAGTCTGTGGGTGCAGGACGGGGCGGGGTCGTTGCAACTGGCGGTTTCGGATATCGAGTGGGTGGAAGCAGAGCGGGACTATATGCGGCTGTACCTTTTTGGTCGCAGCTACCTGGTCCACCAATCGATGCATTCTCTGGAGAGCCAGTTGCCAGATGATCGCTTTGTGCGCGTTCACCGGTCAATGATTGTCCGGCGGGATGTTATTGCAGAGGTGCGCAGGCAAGGGCGCAAGCGATACGTCCTGCTGCACGATGGCACCAAATTGCCGATTGGCCCCAGTTATGCGGACAGGGTAACCGTAGCCGCTCAAACAGGGCGCTTGGGCGGATCCGAGACCGTAACCGAATAGCGCGGTGCCGGTGCAGGCTGCTGCAAGCCTCCGACATCGACGAAGGTTTGCCGTTCAACATTATGCGGATGTTCTTTGGCCTCGGTCAGCGAAAGAACCGGAGCAAAGCAAATATCTGTGCCTTCCATCAGGTCGCACCATTGGGAGCGCGTCTTGGTCTTGAAAAGCGCTGTCAGTTTTGCCTTTAACGCGGACCATTGTCTGGGATCCATCTGCGCGTCGAAATCCGGATCGTCGGCAAGCCCGGCAACTTGCCGCAGTTCAGCATAAAATTGCGGTTCGATTGACCCGATGGAAATGAATTTGCCGTCTGATGTCTCGTAGGTGTCGTAGAAATGCGCGCCAGTGTCGAGCAAATTAACACCGCGCTCATCCTGCCATTGGCCGGTGTTGTGAAAATCGAAAATCATGGCCATCAACGCCGCTGATCCGTCGGTCATCGCGCAATCGACGACTTGACCAGTGCCACCGGTCTTAGCATGCAATAGGGCTGAAACCATCCCGAAGGCCAGCATCATCCCCCCGCCGCCGAAATCGCCGACCATGTTGATGGGAGGTGTTGGCTTCTCGCCTTCTCGTCCGAAAGCGTGCAAGGCACCGGAGAGCGAAATATAGTTGATATCGTGGCCCGCCGCAGATGCGAGCGGTCCATATTGGCCCCAGCCCGTCATCCGACCAAAGACCAGTTGCGGATTTTCGGCGAGCAACTCATCCGGTCCCAGGCCCAGTCGCTCCATCACGCCGGGACGGAAGCCTTCGATCAGTCCGTCGGCATTCTTGACAAGGTCACGGGCCGTTTCGATGCCGGCGTCCGACTTCAGGTCAATCGCCACCAAATTGCGTGAACGAGACAGCGCGAGACGCGGATCCGGAGCGCGGCCTGGACGATGCAGAACGGTTACTGAAGCGCCTTGATCGGCGAGCATCATCCCGCAAAATGGCCCGGGCCCGATTCCCGCGAATTCAATAATGTTTAGACCGGCTAATGGTCCTGGCATGTCCTGCTCCCGTTTAATCGACTGGTTAAACGGTCCTATGCACGGACGTTGCGCTAATCAAGCTTATTTTTGGCCGTTGATCGACAGACTAGCGGGAGGTTCGGCCCCGGCGTATATTGGATGGCTTTTGAGATGGTTGGCGCAGGTAACGCGGCACGTCCGATTTTTTTTGACCGACCGGTTTTCGTGCGAGCTTGGGGTCAATCGGATGATCGAATGCGACGCCAAATCGGCCCTGCGCGACCCAAGCCACATGTCCTGTAACGCGACCTATATTCCGCAATTCCAGTTCGACCTTGTCACCCCGCTTGGTGAGCACCGGTGCTTCAGCCATCAGACCGCCAGCGGACAGATTTCGGATGCGCACTTCGCCACAATCCTCACCATCCACGATGTGTAATTCTGCTTTCAGAAACAGACTGTCTCGACCCAGCTCTCGCTTCGGTTGGCCAAGAGCCTGACTGTTCATTTTCAGATTATCGTCAAATGGTTCTTTCATGAGCTTCCTGTAGTAAAATCATGTGTCTCCCCGGAAGAATAGGGCTCAATAGGTGCAAATTTGGTTAATTTTTGTGATTTTATGTTCTGGAAAATCAGGCTAAAACTGGCTTGATTTGGCACAATTCTGCGGGACTTGCGAATATCGTCAACTGCTAAGCTCGCAGAATGTTAATTTTTGACGCCGCCCCGAATTACACTACTGATCGCGCGAGATTTTTTCATTCCGCTCATGCGCTTCCTGCGCTTCCACAGTCATCGTCGCGATCGGTCTGGCTTTCAGTCGATCGAGCGAAATTGGTTCGCCAGTTACCTGGCAATAGCCATATTCGCCTTCTTCGATCCTTCTCAGCGCCGCATCGATCTTTGACGTCAGTTTGCGTTGGCGATCACGCGTTCGCAGTTCCAGCCCCCAGTCAGTTTCACTGGATGCCCGATCATTCAGGTCAGCTTCCTGGATCGGGCCGTCCTGCAAATGCGCCAACGTTTCCTTAGACTCGTCAATGATTTCCTGTTTCCACTTTTTCAAAGCCCGTTTGAAAAAGGCGAGTTGTAGTTCGTTCATGAACTCTTCGTCTTCGCTCGGCTCATAGCCATCCGGGAGGACGATATCTGCGCTGTTTTTTGCGGATGCGTTTTTTACTGAGGATGCCAACATACTCTCCAAACATCATGCCCTACCCGAATCTGGAGAGCTGGACCACATATAGGGCGGGCCTATACCCAGCGGACTTACTGGAAACAAGGCGCAAAATCGTTGTGTATATAATAATCCGGGAATTGGAATATATCCGGGAAGTGCGACTTGATTGGACGCTTGTTGATTAACCCGGCACTTTGTCCCGATTCTCATTTGCGGGAAGAAATAACCGATATTTTTCCGAATTTTGAAATCAACGCGATCATAATGGTTCCAATTCGGGACATTAACCGTCAATCGATAGATATTGTTAACATATTTTGCACTTTCCGGTCGAAAAACACGGTTAATGTAATTGTGATTTACAAATTATTCTGTCTTTCTGCTGCATATCGAGACGGCGAAAAGGTCTGTTGGCATAGGACTGCTAGCTTATTCGCCCGGATCATAGCGGAAGAAAGATGAAATTATGTCGGTACGGATGGCTTTGGCAAAATTATGCGCCTGCACTTGCGGTGGGGCCTTGATTGGCGGTGGTGCTGTGCATGTTTCAGAGGCGCCAGCTGCGCCTTATGTAAAAAAAATGTCCAAAAAGAAACCGGTCCGGGCCCGCGTGGTCAAACGCGGTGAGCCCGCTCGCAAGATCAAGCGTACGCGGCGAACTGTGACCAAAACGGTCACTGCTTGCCAACCATCGGTCGTGACAATCGCGCAGAGCCCGGCACAGCAGCCTCTTCCGGTACCTTTGCCTCCCTATATTCCTCCAGCTCCGCCAGTTGATGGCGGTGGGGGGTCTATCCCGGTAGTGATCGGCGGTAGCGGCGGATATGGCGGCGGTGGCGGCGGCTTCTTCGGTGGCTTCTTTGGTGGCGGCGGCTCCGGCGGCGGAAGTGTCGTTATTTCCTCTACCAGCAGCGGTGGATCTACCAGCACGTCTTCAGGCGGCAGTTCGACCAGCGGTGGCTCGACCAGCACATCGACAGGCGGTTTCACGAGCACCGGCGGTTCTACCAGCACCTCGACAGGTGGCGTTACGAGCACCGGTGGATCAACCAGCACATCGACGGGCGGTAGCAGTTCCTCGTCGTCGAGTTCATCCAGCAGCTCTTCGAGCAGTTCTTCCAGTAGTTCATCGAGTGGTGGTGATGGTGGCGATGGCCATGGTTCTTCCGGTAGCTCTGGCTCGTCGGGATCTTCCAGCAGTTCTACCAGCAGCTCGTCGGGTGCAACTGGCGGGTCTTCAAGTTTCGGTGGCAGTAGTTCTTCCAGCTCCTCCAGCAGTAGCTCAAGCTCCTCCTCTAGCTCTTCATCGGGCGGCAGCACAGGCGGTTCCAACGGCGGGACTGACGTTCCGGCTCCGCCAGTTGTGTTGCTTTTTGGCGCGGCAGCGGCGGCGCTGTTTGCTCGGAGACGCAAGGCAAAACAGGTTGTTTCTGCTTAATCACGATGTGAAGATCGAAATCAAAAAAGCGGCGGGAGCAATCCTGCCGCTTTTTTGTTTGCAGTCTTGCAAGTGAAACAGACGCTCGGCATAGGCAATCGCCATGCATGATATAAAATATATTCGCGAAAACCCTGAAGTTTTTGATGCAACTTTGTCGAAACGTGGCGTCGAGCCCGTTGCCCAGCATTTGCTGGCTCTGGATGAGGAAAGCCGAGGGCTCAAAACGGAGCTGCAGAACGGTCAGGCACGGCGCAACGAAGCATCCAAGGCGATCGGCAAGGCCAAGGCACAGGGTGATGACGAAGCAGCGCAGGCTTTGATGGCTGAAGTGGCTGAGCTGAAAAGCAAGTTGCCAGAACTCGAGGAAAAAGAACGTGATGTTTCTGGCCGGTTACAAGATGTTCTGGCGGCATTGCCGAACCTCCCGACGGAAGATGTTCCGCTTGGGGAGGATGAAGAAGACAATGTCGAAATCGAGCGGTGGGGCAGCCCCAGAGAATTTGATTTTGAGCCGAAAGATCATAGCGACATTGGCCCAGCGCTGGGACTGGATTTTGAGACCGCAGCAGAAATGTCGGGTGCTCGCTTTGCCTTCCTGCGCGGTCAGATGGCGAGGCTGCAGCGCGCAATCGGACAATATATGCTGGATCAACAAACCACGGTAAACGGCTTTCAGGAATGCGCGCCGCCCGTGATGGTGCGCGATCAGGCGATGTTCGGTACGGGCCAGCTTCCCAAGTTTTCCGAAGATTCGTTCCAGACCACGGAAGGTCACTGGTTGATCCCGACCGCAGAGGTCAGTCTGACCAACAGCGTAAATGGCCAGATATTGGACGAGTCGCGACTTCCGATCCGGTTGACAGCGCTGACCCTTTGTTTCCGAAGTGAAGCGGGCTCTGCCGGAAGGGATACCAAAGGGCTGATTCGTCAGCATCAATTTGAAAAAGTTGAAATGGTGGCGATCGTCCATCCAGACGACAGCGATGCCGAACATGAGCGGATGACTCAAGCTGCAGAATCGATCCTGAAAGGACTTGAGCTACCCTATCGCAAAATGCTTTTATGTGCGGGTGACATGGGTGCCACCGCTCGCAAGACCTTCGATCTGGAAGTCTGGCTACCGGGCCAGAATACCTATCGGGAGATCTCCAGCGTTTCAAATTGCGGCGACTTTCAGGCGCGCCGGATGAATGCGCGGTTCCGGCCGGAGGGTGAGGAAAAGGGAACCAGATTTGTCCACACGCTAAACGGTTCCGGTTTAGCGGTCGGTCGGACATTGGTCGCGGTTCTCGAAAATTATCAGCAAGCCGATGGTTCGGTGAGCATTCCCTCCGCGTTGCTTCCTTATATGGGCGGCATAGAGAAACTGGAGCCTGCATGATGCGTATATTGCTGACCAATGATGATGGCTTTGATGCTCCAGGGATGAAAGTTCTGCTCGATATAGCATCGCATTTTTCGAACGACATCTGGATCGTTGCACCCTCCGATGAAAATTCGGGGGCCGGCCATTCTTTGACGCTGACGCGGCCCCTACGGATACGCAAGCGGGGCGATCAGCAATATTCGGTCGATGGTACTCCGACCGACAGCGTGATGATGGCGGTGGCAAAAATCATTAAAGACGACCCGCCTGATCTCATATTATCCGGGGTGAATCGTGGTGCCAATCTGGGCGAAGACGTCACTTATTCCGGTACCGTTTCAGCCGCCATGGAAGGTGCCTTGGCGGGGATTCCTTCCATTGCCCTCAGCCAAGCCTATGCCCGCGAGGATATTGGCGCCAATGTACCATTTGATGCCGCCGCCCATTGGGGTGAGCGGGTTCTTCGCCCCTTGATCAACCAGCGCATGGACCATCGGACACTCGTCAATATCAATTTCCCGGCCCTACCGGCAAATGATGTCAAAGGGGTGCAGGTCGTCTCCCAGGGTATCCGGGACTATGGCCGACTGCAGATTGTCAGCAATCGGGACCCCCGCGGCTTTGAATATCATTGGTTTGGCCTTGGGCCGATGGTTGAAACACCAGCGCACAGCACCGACCTGGAAGCGATCGCCGATGGCTTTGTCTCGATCACGCCCCTGCATCTTGATCTGACCCATTATGACTCGATGGATGTTCTAAGAAGGCTTTACCCCTGATTGCGGTCCCGGTTCTGCGAATTTGCTATGTTTTGGGTAGCGGGGCTGGCAAGCTGCGCTTTTGCTGCTAAGAGCAGTTCGTCAAGGGGAATAATCGGTTAATGGGATCATATATCCGTCATATTGCGATCCTGACATTGCTTCTGGCGTTCGCGGGCTGCATTCCGCCCGGCCGTGACGAATATGCCCCGCCTCCGCCCCCGCCGCCTCAATTGTTTACCGACCCCTTGGTGCTCGGTACGACTCCGGAAAAGGCGCCTGCTTCGACATGGCAGGCGGCACCGGTCACACCAAACGCGAGAACCGTGCAATCGGGGACCTATACCGTCCAGCCGGGGGACACGTTGCGGGCCATTGCGAACGATACCGGGGCGGGCTCACAGATCATCGCTTTGGCGAACGGGTTGGTCCCTCCTTATGTCATTCATCCCGGTCAGCAGCTCAAAATTATCGGCGGGCGCTATCATACCGTCAATTCGGGTGAAACCGGCATCGCTATCGCGCGTGCCTATGGTGCCTCTTGGAGCGAAATTGTGGCCCTGAATACGCTGGAAGAGCCCTATATCCTGCGTATTGGTCAAAAGTTGCTCCTACCGTCCGCTGCCCCAAGCGATCCGGCCAATCTGAGCCTAGAACAACGTGCATCCGCCTTTACTCTCGACATCGACGATATCGTGACCGGCAGTCAGCCCGCGCTGGCGGATGGTGTCGCTGCCAAAGAACCTTCGGACTGGCGCAAAGCCATTAGTCCCACCACTACTATTGCTACACCAGCGGGTTTCTCTGGACGTTTTCTGTGGCCAGTTAATGGCACCGTCCTTTCCAGTTTTGGCAGCAAAGGCGGCGGCAAAGTTAATGATGGCCTTAACATTGGCGTCGCCAAGGGAACTCCCATTCGGGCGTCAGCCGATGGTGTGGTCGCTTATAGTGGTGATGAGATTGACGTGTTTGGCGGCCTCATTCTGATTAACCACGGGTCGGGTTGGGTGACTGCTTATGGCCATGCCGACAAGCTGAATGTGACGCGCGGTCAAAAGGTCAAGGCGGGCGACATCATTGGTCTTGCTGGCGAAAGCGGCTACGTTCAGCAGCCGCAGTTGCATTTTGAAATCCGCAAGGACCGCAAACCGGTCGATCCGACAATCCATCTGCCGAAACGCGGCTGACCCGACCATGGCAAACAACACCAATCGCAAGATTTCTGACTATTTCACCCTGCGGCGCCGGTCGAGTCTGCCGATCTGGGCCGACATCGCCTGGCGAGTCACGTTCGTTTTGGCTCTCATTGGCATGGCGGTTTCGGTACATTATTTTGACCGCAACGGCCTGCAGGACAGCTATGACGGCGATGTCAGCTTTCTTGATGTCGTCTATTTCACGATGATCTCGATTACCACGACCGGATATGGCGACATTGCGCCCGTGACCGAGCGGGCCCGGATGTTTGATGCGCTGGTTGTGACTCCGATTCGCATCTTCGTCGTGCTAATCTTTGTCGGCACGGCCTATAATTTTGTTTTCAAACGAACCTGGGACAATTGGCGCATGAAACTGATCCAAAGCAATTTGCACAACCATATCGTGATCGCCGGTTTCGGTACCAGCGGCAGCGAAGCGGTGCAGGAGCTGCTCGCGCGGGGTACGAACCCGGAAGAAATCGTTGTGATCGACTCTTCGGACGACGCCTTGTCGCAGGCCGAGAAGCTGGGCTGTGCGGTGATCAATGGGGATGCAACGCGTGACAACGCTTTGATGAACGTCAAGATATCGCGTGCACGGTCGCTGATCGTGTCGGCGGGGCGTGATGACACAAGCATTCTGATCGTGCTGACCGCCCGCCATCTGGCCTATCATCTGCCGATCAGTGTTTCGATCAAGGCGGCGGACAATGAGTTGCTGGCGCGACAGGCGGGCGCTACGACGGTGATCAATCCCGTCAGTTTCGCAGGCCTGTTGCTCGCCGGCAGTTGTGAAGGGGCCAAGATTTCCGACTATCTCAGCGACCTGGCTTCCGCCACTGGCCGGGTCAAGCTGGTGCAGCGGGCGGTTACCGAAGCGGAAGTCGGCATGGCGATGAGCGAAGTGGTCGGCTCGGGACTAGGCGTACGGATCTATCGCGGCGATGCCGTCTTCGGCTTCTGGCAGGAAGAGGCGGCCGCGCTGGAGGCCGGCGATATCATCGTCGAGATCATCCCTGGCAACGGCCCGGAAGATCAGTCCAAGAAGAAGGACTGAACAAGCCTGTTCGATGGTTCATGTTGCGCCTGCGAGATAAACATCTATTCTGGCGACCGAACGACGGAGCTTGATGATGGCCGAACCCATAGACATGCCGACCGGGTTGAGCCCGCCGAGCCGCATGGCGCAGCTTGGTGAGCTGTCTTTGCCGCTCGATCTGGTGCGCTTTGGCCTGCAATGGCCGCGCCTGATCACGGCACCACGCGGCGACGGCCGGCCAGTCTACCTGATCCCGGGCTATGGCGGTAGCGAACTGTCGCTGCGCCCGCTGGAGGCCTTTCTCAAGCGTATCAACTATGACGTCGCCGACTGGTCGCTGGGCCGCAACCGGGGCTCGGTCGACAAGGATATAGCGCGTTTCACTGCTGTCGCCGAGGCGCGCTTCGCCGAGAATGGCGAGCAGCCGTTCACGCTGATCGGCTGGTCGCTGGGCGGGATCATCGCTCGCGAGGTTGCTCGCCTGTCGCCGCATCTGGTGCGGGAGGTGATCACCATGGGGACGCCGATCATTGGCGGTCCGAAATATACCTCGCCAGGCAAGCGCTTTGCCCGGTCCGCGAGTATCCGGCTCGACCAGTTCGAGCGCGAAGTCCACGAGCGCAACAGCATCGGTATCCGCCAGCCGCTGACCGTGCTCTACTCCAACCGGGACGGCATCGTCGGGCCGGAAATCGCCAAGGATATCTACAACGCTCACGCCCGCAACATCCGCGTCGACGGCGGCCATATGGGGCTCGGCTTCAACCCCAAGGTCTGGCGGATTATCGCCGATACGCTGGCCGGCCGCTGACCCTTCAGTCGGCGTTGCCGCGTTTCGGCTTGCGCCACAGATAACGGTACACCCCGAACAGATTTATCCCTAACAGCACGATATTCTGGATCGCCAGCGGATTGTTGCCATCGAGCAGCGATGAAGCCACCCAGACCACCGATGATCCGCAGAAGAGCACAAAGGCCCAGCCGGTTGCCCTTGTGCCGATGTGCGCCGCGATCATCGCAGCAGCTATCATGCCGCTGACGCTGGCAGTCCATCGCAAAATATCGACCAGTTCCATCCTGTTGCTCCTGCTGTCGCCGATTGATGTTGATGTCAGCTTTACGCATGAACAGCCGATTGCGTTCATCCCGCTGCACTTTTTTTGCAGAGGGTTGGGAACGGTTCATCGTTTTAACCATTGATAGGGCAAGTCGGGCGCTGCCTCTCCCTCCCATTTGTTGGCAGCCCCGGCGACTTCCCGGGCCAGCCAATCCTCCAACCATCGCCATCCCTGACATTTGACCATCGGGGGCGGGACAGGCGGTCGCGGTCTCCGTTACGCCGCCGTTGCGCAGCGACGGTCGGTTGGGCAACGGGTCTCGGTCTGCGCCAGACCATGGCGCGCGGCGCAGGGGCTGCCGAACATTGATCGTGACTCGGCGGGCAAACAGGCCTAAAGGCCGCGCCCTATGGCTACCCAAATTCCCTCTCCGCCCAAAGTGGGCATGGTTTCGCTCGGCTGTCCCAAGGCGCTGGTCGACAGCGAACGCATTCTGACGCAGCTGCGTTCGGACGGCTATGACCTGTCGCCCGATTATGCCGGCGCCGATGTCGTGCTGGTCAATACCTGCGGTTTTCTCGACAGCGCCAAGGAAGAGAGCCTCGAGGCGATCGGCGAGGCGATGGCCGAGAATGGCCGGGTGATCGTCACCGGCTGCATGGGCAATGAAGCCGACGTGATCATGGCGCGCTTTCCCGACGTGCTCGCCGTTACCGGCGCGCATCAATATGAGGATGTGGTGACCGCGGTGCATGCGGCGGCGCCGGCGGCGCGCGGCGCGTTTGTCGATCTGGTGCCCGAAGCTGGCCTGAAGCTGACACCGCGCCACTACAGCTATCTGAAGATTTCCGAAGGCTGCAACCATCGCTGTTCCTTCTGCATCATCCCCAGCCTGCGCGGCGACCTCGTCTCGCGCCGTCCCGACGCGATCCTGCGCGAGGCGGAGAAGCTGGTCGAGGCGGGGACCAAGGAACTGCTGGTGATCAGCCAGGATACGTCGGCTTATGGCGTCGATATCCGGCACCAGCCGCGCGTCTGGAACGGCCCGACCGGGCAGGGCCGCGAAGTCCGCGCCCATATGACCGATCTCGCCGCCGCGCTCGGCGAATTGCGCACGCCGGACGGCAAGGGCGTGTGGACCCGGCTCCACTATGTCTATCCCTATCCGCATGTCGACAAGGTGATTCCCTTGATGGCCGAACGCAAGATCACGCCCTATCTCGACATCCCGTTCCAGCATGCGGCGCCCAATGTGCTCAAGCGGATGAAGCGTCCGGCCAACGAGGCCAAGGTGTTGCAGCGAGTCAAGAGCTGGCGCGACATCTGCCCGGACCTCACCATCCGCTCGACCTTTGTCGTCGGCTTCCCCGGCGAGACCGAGGATGATTTCCAATATCTGCTCGACTGGCTCGAGGAAGCGCAGCTGGACCGGGTCGGCGCGTTTCGCTTTGAGCCCGTCGAGGGGGCCGAAGCCAATAAGCTCGATGGTGCAGTGCCCGACGAGGTCAAGGAAGAGCGTTACCAGCGGATCATGGACGTGACCGCCCGGATCAGCGCTGCCAAGTTGCAGGCCAAGATCGGCCGGACGCTGCCGGTGATCATCGACGAGATCGGCGAGCCGGATGAGGATGGCGATGTTGGGGCGACGGCACGGAGTGAAGCCGATGCGCCGGAGATTGATGGCAATGTGTTTTTGCGGAATGTTCGCGCGGATCTGGCGGTTGGTGATATTGTCGACGCGGTGATTGAAGATGCGGATGAGCATGATCTGTTCGGGGTTGCGGGGTAACATTACCTGAAGCCCCTCCTTTTCAAAGGAGGGGCTTATTAGCCTTCCTTTCGTCCCGAGCCCGTCGCTCTTTACCCGCTGCTGCGGTGTTTGCCGCCCGAGGTCCTGAAACGAGTTCAGGATGACGATTCTTTGTATATTTTCCTCGCTCTTCATATCCCGTCCTCACGCTCTGTGCTCCGGACTTGATCCGGAGCTCTGTGCGGCCATTCACCATGGTGCTTTGGGCGCAGGGCTCCGCGTCGGGCGCGGAGCACGTCATCGTCATCGTCATCCTGAACTTGTTTCAGGATCCCGTTTGTCTTCCCCCAATCTTCCGGCTTGGCCGTGCGGGGTCCTGAAACGAGTTCAGGATGACGAGGGGTGGGTGGTTTGCCCGCACCCATTCTTGACAAACTTTACAGGGTTAATTGCCAAATTCCCCTCCCGCATCGTCTGCTTCCTCCAGCCAGGGGTCATCCTCGGCGGCTTTTTCCGCCAGCTCGGCGCGGGCGAGTTCTTCGAAGTGCAGGGCGGAGACGACCCTGTCGTTGCGGGTGCCGGTGGGGATGGCGGTGAGGCCGGGGACGTCGCGTTCCATTTCGGCGGCTTCTTCGGGGGTCATCCTGTAATAGTCCGGCGGGCCGTCCTGGTCGGGGAAGATGACCGCGTAAAATTCGTCGCCCTCGTCCTCCTCCAGCGGCTGCAGGGCTTCGGCGTGGGCCGCGGCTGCGGCCAGTTCTTCGTCGGTCGGGGTGGCGATCAGCGGCGCGGTGTCTTCGCCCTTGGCAATCGCATCGAGCATATCGCCAAAGCGGGCGGCGCCGCGCTGCGCCGGAATCTCCTCGGCTACACGATCGAGCCGTGCCAGATGCGCCAGCAGCAGCCGGCTGTCATAGCGCCGCCGCGTCGCCACGCACTCGCCGTGATAGAAGACCGGCTCCTCAATGCCCTCGATCGCTCGCTCCTGCAGCGCATCCTCCGCCACATCGCGCGCCAGCACCAGCGCCGCTCGCCACGCCCGCGCAAAATCCGGGTCGCGGCGGCGCAGGTCATAGGCCGACTGGCGGCTGAGCTGGACATAATAGGCCGAGGCCCCGACATTGCCGGTGCGGGCGAGGGCTTCGAGAAATTTGACGCGGGTTTCGGGGAGCCAGCCATCGTGGCGCGGGGCGCGGGAGGAGGAGGGGCTGTGCTCCGCGCTCGACGCGGAGCTCTGCGCGTCTGCCGGGGCGTTGGTGTTTTGAGCACAGGGCTCCGCGTCGAGCGCGGAGCACGAGGGTGGTTGTGTCTCCCTATCCGTTCGTGTCGAGCCCTTCGACTGCCTGCTTGGGCAGTCGCTCAGGACAGGCCAAGGCCGAGACACCTCTGCGCCATCACCGGTCTCTCGACTGCGCTCGAGACGATCGGGGGTGTCGGGAGCGTGTTCGCCACTCTCAATCCCGTCCCTCTTCCCACCATCTTCCGGCTTGTCCGCCCGGGGTCCTGAAACGAGTTCAGGATGACGGGTTTGCTCTTCGCCATGAACAGCATCCTGAAGCCCCTCCCCTTCAGGGGAGGGGTTGGGGTGGGGCCTGTCCCCATTCGCTGACGCGAGCGATGCATCCGCATCGCCACCACCCCCATCCCAGTTCCAGGTGAAACGGCCCCCGGCCGTTTCAGAACAGTCCGGGGGACTGTTCGACCTGAAACTTCTGAAGAGGAGGGGCTTATCCGGGTCGCCCCCTTCACCCGCCGCCGCAGCCCGCGCATTTCGCCGCGCAAATTCATCCTGATAGGTCATTGGTCATACTCCTTTCCGGCAACCATCCCGAGCGCGGCGCAATGTTGCGGCGTTGGGTGTGGTTTGTTAGAAGGAAATAATATAACCTATTTGGTTGATTGTAGGAAAGGGGGGCTGCAAACTTCTGGAACAACTAACTCGTCCCAACCATACTGGGTGAGGCCTTGCACTTCTGTTTCTTTGATTGGGAATGCCAGAACCATTAGCGATTCTACGTATTCAGCCAAGATAGATCTTGCTCTCCGGGTATTTGATCTTCGTCGGTGTGGTCGTCGCCAAGAAAAAACCGAGGGTCAGGGGCCCGACACGGCCAAGAAACATGATCGTGATGATCGTCAGCCTGCCTAGCGTGTCGAGTTCTCCCGTTGAGCCGCGAGACAGCCCGACGGTGCCAAAGGCGCTGACCGTTTCGAAAAGCAAGTTGAGAAAATTGCCGTCATGGCTGATTGTGATCACGAACATTCCGGACAGGATGACCATTCCGGCCACGGTGAGCAGCGCCATCACCTTCAAAGCTTCGTCAAACCCCAAGCTACGGCCAAAAGCGCGCATGCGCGGGCGGCGGCGGAAAAATGCGTAGGTCGCGAGCAACAGGACGATGAAGGTGGTCACCTTGATGCCGCCAGCGGTGGAGGTGCTGCCGCCACCGATCAGCATCAGCGATATGAACAGTAGCACGGTGGAATCATGCAGTTGCGCGATGTCCGTTGTGTTGAATCCTGCTGTCCGCGGCGTGCTGGCTTGAAACCATGAGACCCAAAGTTTGTCGCCGTTGCTGTTCAGCGCGCCCAAAGTGCCAGGATTGTTCCATTCAAGCGCCGCGAACACCACGAACGCCCAAGCCAGCAGGCCGGCGGTTCCGACCAGCATCAGTTTGGAATGCAGGGTGAGCGGATTCCAGCGCCTATGCCGGGAGATGTCCCACAATACGCCAAAGCCGAGCCCGCCGATGATATATAGCGCCGGTACCGACAGATTGATCACCGGGTTGGTTGCCCAGCGAGTCAGGCTGTCTGGAAACAATGCAAATCCGGCGTTATTGAACGCTGATATCGAGTGGAACACCGCTTGCCACAGGCCCGTGGTCCAGCCGAATTCCGGCACCGTGACCAAGCTGATCAACGCGACACCGAGCGCCTCGCACAACAATACGACGCGCAAAACGATCTTGACCAGAGAGAGTAGTTCACTGAGCGAGGTCTGGCCTAGATCTTCTTTCAGGAAAACGCGATGCTCAAATCCGATCGGTAAACCCAGGGTGGAAAGTACCAAAGTCGCAAATGTCATGAGTCCGAGGCCACCGAGCTGGATCAGCATTGCGACCACCGCTTGACCAAAGAATGTAAGGTCGCTTCCCGTGTCGACGACTACCAGACCAGTCACGGTGATTGCCGAAACCGAAGTGAAGAGAGCGTCCATCCAAGTGATCTCGATGGTCGCAGCCAGCGGGAGCTTGAGCAAAGCTGCACCAACACCCGCTAGCAATGCGTAGAGCAAGGCGAGCAGGATGGGCGGTGGCAAACCGATGTTGCGACCGGTGAAATAGGAAATATTCACAGCGTCAGCGCCGGAGGAGGGATCTCAGGACAGGACGACACTAACGCGCATCTGCAAAATTTCTGATCGCCGCGCGACTTCCCTGAACCAGCAGCTTGTCTCCAGCGGCGAGAATCTTTTCTTGATGCGTAGCTGGATTGATGAATGTGTTGTGACGCATGATGCCGAGACACTGTACGTCCAGCTTCTGACCGAAATTCAAGTCCTGCAGCGTCTTCCCCATGCAGCCACGGTTGGCCTGGACCAGCGCGACATAATTGCCTTCACAGATTTCCATGAAATCCTGAATCGCCGAATTGTGCAAACGCTGGGCGATATGCTCTCCAGCGTCTTCTTCGGGGATCACGATATCGGTAGCGCCAAGTGCTTGCATGATTCGCTGGTGCTGCGAATTATATGCCTTCACCGTGATATCAGTGATGCCCATATTTTTCAGGTTCATCAGGCAAAGGATGCTCGCCTCCAGATTAGCGCCAATCGCCAAAATTGCGGCATCATAGCCGCCGATTCCTGCTTCGCGAAGTGCGCTTTCATCACGGGCGTCAGCGATCACCGCCTCGGTGAGACTGTCGGCAATTGCGCTAACGAGTCGTTCATTCTCGTCGATACCAATCACATGGTTGCCATAAGCCACAAGCTCCCGAGCGATCTTGCTGCCAAAACGGCCGAGACCAATCACGGCGAAGCTGCGATTCCGTTGCGCCATAGAAACTCCTGCGAATAACGACCCTGCTATAATTGGGCGCGCTGGTATGACAATAGCCAATCAAACCGCTTTTTTTCGGCTTCGTAGCTTCAACCCAATCCCGTCACTTCCAGCACACACATCACAAACGCATAGGCCAGCCCCGCATAGATCCCGCCCCGAAACCACGGATAAGGCACACGCGCCAGCCCTGGGTAGCCTTTGGGGTGGACGACGGGGAGGCGCTCGCCGATGACCGGGGTCGGGAAGGGGGTGGTCAGGGGGTCGCGGACCTCGATAAAGCCGCCGCGCTCGTCCGGGACCAGCAGGATCGCATTATACAGGGTGGCGCCGCCGCGGCGGGTGAGCTGGTGGCGGATGATCTGGGCCGGGACGCGGCGAGTCTCGCCGCGAATGAACGGCAGATCGCTGCGCAGCATCAGCGTCAGGCCAGTGGCGGCGAGGGCGAGGCCGATCAAGAGGACAAGGGTATCGATGGCGCGGCGCTATCACGCTTTGGCGGGGGTGTTAAGTAACCTTTCCCGTGCGGCAGAGGGATGTGCAGGCTTAATGAGCTTTGCGAATTTAGCCGGAGCTGGGTGAGGGCGTACTGCGCTTGAGTGGCACGGCAGCCGACCATCAGAACGCCCTCATCCAACTCCATCTAGCCGCCTGCGCTGCGCTCCGGCAGCAAGATTGCGTATCCTTCTCCCGCACGGGAGAAGGGAAGGCGCTCCGGACTATCGTTCCAGAGCAACCACCCTCGGAACGCCCTCATCCAACTGCGCCTAATCCTGCGGATAAGGCTTCCTATCCTTTCTCGCCCGGGAGAAGGCTGCTTAACCGCTCAGTTAAATCCCTGATTGCAACCTTCCTCCGGTAATGGCATAACCGGGCAAAAGCTGGGAGAGACGGCATGGCTACGCAAATCGCACAAACAGAAACCACGGCATCGGACTCGGTCGATGTGCTGATCGTCGGGGCGGGAATTTCGGGGATCGGCATGGCGGTCCATCTGCGCGACAAATGTCCGGGCAAGAGCTTTGCCATCGTCGAGCGGCGCGAGGAAATTGGCGGGACCTGGAACCTGTTTCAATATCCCGGCATCCGCAGCGACAGCGACATGCACACTCTGGGCTTCAGTTTCGAGCCGTGGACCGAGCAGAAATCGATCGCCGACGGTCCGTCGATCATGAACTATCTCCACCGGATCAAGGCGAAGCATGATCTGGAACGGCATATCCACTTTGGCCACAAGGTGCTGTCCGCCAACTGGTCGAGCGAAGAAGCGCGCTGGACGGTGACAGCGGAGAAGGCCGATGGCAGCACCGTCATTCTGCACGCCAATTTCGTCTATATGGGCGCTGGCTATTATGATTATGACAATCCCTATGATGCGAAGATCGAGGGGATTGGCGATTTCAAGGGCGATGTCGTGCATCCGCAATTCTGGCCCAAGGATTTTGATTATGCGGGTAAGAAAGTCGTGATCATCGGCAGCGGCGCGACTGCGGTGACGATCGTGCCGGTGCTGGCCGAGAAAGCCAGCCATGTGACGATGCTGCAGCGCACCCCGACCTGGTATGCGGCGCGGCCGTCGAAAGACTGGCTCGCCAATATCCTGCGCAAGATTCTGCCCGACAAATGGGCCTATAGCCTCACTCGCTGGAAGAATGTGAAGATGCAGGATCTCACCTTCCGCACCTCCCGCGACAATCCGCAGAAGGTTATCGACAAGCTTGAAAAGCCGATGAAGAGAGAGCTCGGCGAGAAATATGTGAAGGAAGATTATACGCCGCCATACGGGCCGTGGGAGCAGCGTCTGTGCCTGGTGCCGGATGGCGACATGTTCAAGGCGATCGCTGCGGGCCGGGCCGATCTGAAGACCGGTCATATCGAGAGGGTGACGGAGAACGGGATCAGGCTGAAATCCGGCGAGACGCTGGAGGCCGACGTGATTGTCACGGCGACGGGGCTGAAGCTGGCGGTGGCCGGCAAGGTCGCTTTCTCGGTCGATGGCAAGCCGGTGCGCTGGCCCGATCATTATTATTACAAGGGCTGCATGTTCTCCGACATTCCCAATCTGGCGATCGTGTTCGGCTATCTCAACGCGTCGTGGACGCTGAAGGCGGATATCGTCTCGGAATATGTCTGCCGGGTGATCAATCATATGGACGCAACGTCGACCCGGATCGCCAATCCGGCGCTCGGCAAGGAGCTGGAGCAGGAGGAGCTGTTCGACTTTTCCTCCGGCTATCTCCAGCGCTCGCTCCACGAATTGCCGCGCAACAGCACGGAGATGCCGTGGAAGCTCAACCAGGACTATCTGTACGACAAGAATATCCTGCTGAACGATCCGGTCGATGACGGAGTGATGCAGTTTTACGGACCGAATTCGCAGCACGGCGCGGGGGACAGCGAGGCGGCGCTAGAAGCCGCAGAATGACTATGGCCATGACAGGCTGATCGACCGCGTCCTCGCTTAACGCTTTGTTGATTGCCGGTCGCTAAACCCAATCATCATAAGGGGTTAGTGATGGGCTATTTGAATTCGCAATATCGTACCGTGCAGTCGGCACGGATCGAGCAGCGAGCCGACCGCCTCCACCCCGTCGAGATCCGGCGCAGCGCTATAAAGCCAGATGGAAAATCCACCAAAACGGCCAGATTGATCGAACTTTCGGTCTATGGCTGCCGGGTGAGCAGCAAGGCGGTCTTCGTTCAAGGCAGCCCGGTCTGGCTGCGGTTCGAAGGCAGCGGCCCGATCACCGCGACCGCGATGTGGTGCCGCTCCGGGGAGGTTGGCTGCCGTTTCGATGAAAAGCTCGACGCCGCCCTGTTCCGCCGCCTCACTCTGATGAGTGGATAGTCCCGTCATCCGGCCGGGCAAACCATTCTATTGCCAACTGACATCAATGTCAGTAATAGGGGCGGATGGAAAATGAGATTCTTGACATATTGATTGTCGGTGCCGGTCTGTCCGGCATTGGTGCAGCGGTTCACCTGACCAAAAGATGTCCGGGCAAAAGCTTTGCCATTGTCGAAGCGCGCGAGCGGCTGGGCGGGACCTGGGATCTGTTCAAATATCCCGGCATCCGGTCGGACAGCGACATGTATACGCTGGGCTATAATTTCAAACCGTGGACCGCACGCCGGGCGATTGCCGATGCGCCGTCGATCCTGAACTATCTGCACGAAACCGTCGACGAATATGGACTAGCGGACAAGATCCGGTTCCAGCACAAGGTGATCGATGCCAGCTGGTCGAGCGAAGAGGCGCTGTGGACGGTCAGCCTGCAGCAGGGCGATGGCTCAATCAGCAGCGTACAATGCAATTTTCTGCACATGTGTTCCGGCTATTACAGCTATGAGGAGGGCCATGATCCGGACTTCCCGGGCAAGGCAGACTTTGCCGGCACAATCGTCCATCCGCAATTCTGGCCCGAGGATCTCGATTATAGCGGCAAGAAAGTCGTCGTGATCGGCAGCGGCGCGACTGCGGTTACGCTGGTGCCATCGATGGCCGATACCGCAGAGCATGTGACGATGCTGCAGCGATCGCCGACCTATATCGTCTCGCGGCCGGGCGAAGACAAATGGGCGTTGCGGCTGCGCAAGCTGTTGCCGTCCAACGCGGCCTATTTCCTGACACGCTGGAAAAATGTATTGCTCGGCCTGTTCATGTTCAATCTGGCGCGCAAGAAACCGGCGGCCTTCAAGGGGCGGCTGCTCGAGATGGTGCGCGAGGAAATGGGGCCGGACGTCAATATGGCCGACTATACGCCGAGCTATAATCCGTGGGACCAGCGCCTGTGTCTGGTGCCGGACAGCGATCTGTTCGATTCGATCAAGTCGGGCCGCGCGTCGATTGTGACCGACCAGATCGAGACATTTACCAGAGGCGGCATCAAGCTGAAATCCGGCAAGACGCTGGCGGCAGATGTCATTGTGACCGCGACCGGGCTCAAAATGGCGATGGGCGGCAATGCGGTCTTTTCGGTCGATGGCGAGCCGGTCGATTTCGCCAAGACGATAAACTACAAGGGCGTGATGTTCTCCGGCGTTCCGAATTTCGGCATGACCATGGGCTATACCAATGCCAGCTGGACGCTGAAGGCCGATCTGACCAGCGAATATGTCTGCCGCCTGATCAACTATATGGACCGGAACGGAACGCCTATTGCGACGCCAACCCTGCCGGTGGGCGAGACGATCGGAACCGAGCCGATGCTGGATTTCAGTTCTGGCTATGTCCAGCGGGCGATCGATCATCTGCCGAAACAGGGCGACCGCAAACCGTGGAAGCTCAACCAGAATTTTCCGAAGGACATCATCAACCTGCGGCACAAGGCGGTCGATGACGGGGTGATGGTCTTTTCCAAGCCCGGAGCGGTCAAAAGCGCGCGACCGGTGCAGCAGGAGCAGGTGGAAGCGATCGCTGCGGAATAGGCCCTCGCGCTTCGGCTATTCTCTGGCTATAGCGGTCAAATGACTGATTTTAAGGCATTGATCGAGGCCGATACCGGCCAGACCGCACGCTCCATCCAGATTGTGGATTTGGGCACTTTCGAAGACTGGATGAAAGCGCAACCCGACTCGATCCGGGCGCTGGTGAAGGCCAATCAATTTGCCGGCAAGCCCGACACGTTGCTGGTTTTGCCAGTGAACGGCGCGAAGAACGATGACAAGTCGGTCGCGGACGATTTCACGGTTGTCGCCGGGGTGCAGGATCATGAAAAACTCGATCCGTGGTCGCTTGCCAGGCTCGGCAGCGGCCTGCCCGAAGGCAGATATCGCCTGCACGAGACGAGCGCCAAGGGCACGCTGTTCGGCTGGCTGATCGCGCAGCATGAATTCGACCGCTACAAGGACTTGCCCGACCGGCAGGGGCCGAGCGTACTGCTGGTCGGCGACGCGATCGCCCAGAAGGACGAGGCGGTGCGGCAGGCGGAGGCGACCGCCATGGTTCGCGACATGGTCAACACCCCCGCTGCCGACATGGGGCCGGACAGGCTGGAAGAGATCGTCGACAAGCTGGCCGAGAAACATGGCGGCGAACTGAAGGTGACTCGCGGCGACACGCTGGAAGAACATTTCCCGATGATTCACGGCGTTGGCAAGGCAGCGATGCGCGCGCATGCGCCGCGGCTGATCGAGCTGAAATGGGGCAAGGCCGACCATCCGAAGATCGCCATCGTCGGCAAGGGCGTCTGCTTTGACAGCGGCGGGCTGTCGATGAAGACCGGTGCCGGCATGCTGCTGATGAAGAAGGATATGGGCGGCGCGGCGCACGCGATCGCGCTGGCCCGCATGGTGATGGAGGCCGGGCTGCCGGTCAGGCTGCACCTGCTGGTGCCGGCGGTCGAAAATGCGATCGATGGCAATGCGCTGCGGCCCGGCGACATATTGAACAGCCGCAAGGGGCTGACCGTCGAGGTGACCAATACCGATGCCGAGGGCCGGCTGGTGCTGGGCGACGCGCTGACTCTGGCGGGCGAGAGCGAGCCGGAACGGATCATCGATTTCGCGACGCTGACCGGCGCCGCACGGGTGGCGCTGGGGCCGGATCTGCCGGCGATGTTCTGCGACGACCGCGAGATGGCCGATGGCCTGCTGCAGGCGGGTGAAACGGAAAGCGATCCGCTGTGGCAGATGCCTCTATGGTCGGGCTATGATTCGATGCTGAGCAGCCCGATCGCCGATTGCGTGAACAGCGCGGCGGGCGGTTTTGCCGGCTGCATCACGGCGGCGCTGTTCCTGAAGAAATTCACCCCGGAAGCGGTGCCCTGGGCGCATTTCGACACCTTCGCCTGGCGGCCGGCGGCCAAGCCGGGACGTCCGCAGGGCGGCGAAGCGCTGGGATTAAGGGCGAGCTGGCGCTATTTGCAGGGGCGGTTTGGGGATTAGATCGCGGGGAGCTTGCCGGGAATAGGGGCTTTAGCCTACTTGCGGCTGAACAACCATTAGACACTTGTGTCTGCTTTGCCCGCAAAAACGGACGTTACTGTTTCAAAAATTGCCGGTCCGCTATCGACTGCCTTTTAGTGTCCAATGCAAAGGAGCCAGTTGTACGTGTCAAACCCTACGGCAAAGGAACATTTTAGAATCCTCGCCGTGAAACTGGCATCATATCGCTATTGGAATCCCTCATTCGAACGTGGATGTGCTCAGTGATCCCGGGGTAAGGAGTTGCAATGTCTGGGGGTCCCCAAAGCCGGTAAAACCAGCACTAACTTTGCTCCCGGATAAATACCCACGGCGGCTTGGATATGAAGAACCTTTGCTTCACGGTCGGGAGTAGCGTAATTTTATTACAATAGCCTTTATTGGTCCGTTCAATGATTTAAGGGTAAGTCTATATTTCTGATGGGATAGAGTGGGAGGCAGTTATATGCGTATCTGTTCAATTTTATTCTTAATTTCGCTTTTTTTGACTGGTTGCGAACCGAGCAACGTCGACTTTTTCGAAGCATCAGGAACACAGGATCCTCCTAGAGTAACCAGAATTTATACTGATGCCATGGGAAATATCTATCCCAGGTCAGGGTTGGGCAAAGCTTTCAGCAGTTTCTCCGAGCATGATGGCAGTCTTTTGAATGCTATGATGGACCGTAATAGCAACCTATGTACCGAAGTTGGTAAAAATACCGAAACTGCTTTGCTATGCGATGCGATTCCGAATGGAAATTGGCATAGTGCTCAGACTGTGCTGCGGAGAGGCACTGCTAGAAAAATAATCGATGAAGTGCGGGCAAATGGACAGGACACTGACCTCGTGTTTCTGATTCACGGTTTCAACAATACCGCATCAGAAGCTCAAAAATCATATGAAGAAGCGAGAGCCAGTATCGCCAAATTTTCTGTGCCTACTCGAAAGCAGCATTTTATAGAAATCTACTGGGATGGTCACACATCAGAAAACATTCCGGCAGAAGCGTGGAAAAATGCTCAATGGTCTGGACCACTTGTAGGCTTTAAATTGAGGCAGCTGATGTACTATCTCAATCAGGAAATTGGCGATCTAGATGATCAGTCAGTCAGATTGAGATTTTTAACGCATAGTTCCGGTGCTTTCGTTGTCGGAGCTATCTTTGGTGATCCTAGTGCGGCACTTGAAAAACTCGGAGTGGCGCCAGATGAGGTTGGCGATGATTATGAATTTTTTGCCTACCATCGTGACTCTGTTGATCCCAAAAACCATAACTCAATTTCGTCATTCAATGACTTGCGTATCGGAATGTTAGCACCAGCAACGTCGGATTGGACCTTTATAGGTAATACAAGATTCCGTGGGGGATTCAGGTCTAATGGTGCGACGGTATTGTTCAGCATTCAGCCTGACGACCTAGTTCTAACGAAGGGCGGTTTAGGAGCGGATACAGCTGATCAAGGATCGACTGGACTAGGTGTCGATGCGGGTAGACATTATTGCAATGCTCTAAGAGAAAACCCAAGCCTTGCAGACCGCGAGATTAAATTCATTGCTTACGATTTTCGAAGGAGCAAAAAAGTGTTTGGCAAAAAGGTGAGCTCTCACGATTTGGTCGATTATCTAGATCAGGCAGCAAATCATTCATCGTTTATGCAAGACTTATTTAGCAGCGATGAAATCGATGTAGCGGCTGCGGAAAATCAAATATGCGGCAAAAGTTAAAGTTTGTTTATGGGGTGTAACAGACATTAGATTTCGGTCGTGCCAGTGACCGCTACACACACAGTCTCCGACATTAACGCGAACGACGGTTCCCGCCCGGCCGTGCCGGGATGCGCCGCAGCGCATCCCGTTTCGTCTCTGGCCTACAGCCCGTCGAGGCCCTTGCTGACCAGGATATTGACCGCAACCCGGCGGTTCTGGGCCTTGCCGTAGGCGGTGTCGTTGCTCGCCAGCGGGTCGGCTTTCGCCATGCCGGTGGGGGTCAGCATGCGGTAGGGCTTCCAGCCGCAATATTGCTGGATATAGTTGACGACGCGGCCGGCGCGTTTTTCGCTCAGTCGCTGGTTGAGCTCGTCGCTGCCGGTGGAATCCGTATAGCCGACGACCAGCAGCAGCGCATTGTCCATGTTCTCGGCGGCCTGGGCAGTGGCGCACAGATCGGCTTTACCCCGTTCGGACAGCACCGCCTTGCCGGTGTCGAAATTGACGTTGGTCGTGCCCTTGACATTATACTGGTCAATATCAGCCATGCGGCCGCGCAGCGCCTCGGTCGCCGCGGTCTGCTCGGCAAAGCCCTGGGCAGTGCCGTTGTGGATCATGGTGGCGGTCTTGAGATCGCTGTTGCGCAGGCTGATCTGGCTGGCGACCAGTTCGCCGCCGGCCTGCACGGTCTCGACCGAGACCGGTAGGCCGTTGAGCAGCGATTCTGCAGCGAGCGTTTCGCGGCCGAGGCCCAGAAAGCCCTTGCTGGCCCGGATTCTGGTGGCGTCGGCGAGGGCGATAACGGTCCGGTTGCCGTCCTCAGCGGTGATTTGCAGCCGATCGTTGCTGCGAGCGGAGATTATGCCCTCGATCTCCGGTCCTGCGGGTGCGGTGGCCAGATCCGGTTCGGCATAGGGCGTATCCTGCTGCCCGGAGACGATGATATCCTCTCTGGCTTCCTGCTGCGCGTAGGCGCTGACCGGCGTCGACAGCGCCAGCGCGCCGAACAGAAGGCTGGTGGTACGGGTGGGGGTAATGTGGTTCATTATCTTGCTCCTTTGAATGGGCCGGACGGGGGCTGTCCGCAAAAATGCCGCTTGAACCGTCTGAGTGGTCAGGCGATTATTGCTGGCCGATGAATATGGCAGCCCGATTGGTCCCTTGTGGGGGTGGCCCGAGTGCAGGATGGGGCGAACGGTTTACGACGGCCCGGTCTGGACCCGTCGGTCCCGCGCAATAGTTCGCGTGGCTTGACGGTTGCGATATTTGCGGCAAATGTGGCGCATGATCACACCGAACATCCTGCGCGGCCTGCTTGCCGCCGCCATCGCCCTGACCACGATCGCCGCAACCCAGGGGGAGAGCGCAGAGAGCTGTATCATCGAACATGGTCTGCAGGATCGGCTGGGGTCGGGCAGCGCCAGGATATTTGTCAACGGCGTCTATTTTCGCACGGAAGAGGGGCCGGGCAGCGGCGGTGGGACCTTTACCGACTGGCTGGTCGAGGGCGAGAATGAGATCCGGATCGAATATGACGGGGATGATGCGCGCTTTTCGATCACTCGGGGCTGTCGCGGGGCGATCCCGGGCGATGACTTTGTTGATGAAGTGGAGTTTGACGCGCCGGGCACTAAGATTCTCACTTTTGTCCATGATCGGCCGGTCGAAGCCGAATATCTGAACGCCGAGATTGCCGGGAATGCGGGACTGGCAGACGCGATCGAGAGCTTCCAGAAGGCCGCCGTTGCCCGCGATATCGATACTATCTTCGCCTTGCAGGCACCGATGTTCCGGGATGCCGAACGGCTGGGATATCCGGTGGATAGCGCCAAGGCTTTTGCGCGCGAGGTGCTGACCAATGGCACCACAGAAATCGCTGAAAGCTATAGCATCACCCCGGTGCTAGGCGGCCGGGTCTACCAGGTGTTGGACGCCAAGATGCAGTCGCCGGTGCGCGTTACCTACAAGGCCGAGGATGGCACCTATAGCTGGTCCAGCGGCAGCTATTGGGCGCGCTTTGACGGCAAATGGGGGGTTGTGGCCCAATAGGCATCCCCGCAATCAGGAATCCTTTCGGGAGCGGCGATCAGCGTAGCGAAAGCGGGCCGGAGCGACACAGCTTGATTAACCCGCCCCAGGTCGTCTAAAGGCCGTCGATTGTCGACGGTTTCTATCCTGGTACTCAAACCGCAGAGACGCCGACATCCATATCGCTATTGGGATTAATGTACGCATGGACATGGAAACGGCAGATACAGGCGCGCACGCGAAGTTCGTGCTAAGCGGTCCGGAAGAGGATTTCGATCCGCGGATCACTGCGCATCGCGGCGATCTTGCTGATATCGCGCTCGCCGGCAAGATGTTTGCGCCGCATTATGCCGCGCCGATGCCAATGCGCTGCTCGGCTCCGAAAGCGATGATCCGCAAGCAGGGCGGCAAGGATCATGAAGCGATCTCCGAATTGCTGCACGGCGAGGATTTTCACGTCCTGGACATCGCCGGTGACTGGGCCTGGGGCTATAGCAGCCATGACGGCTATGTCGGCTATGTTCCGGTCCATGCGCTGCAGCATCAGAAAAAGACTCCGGAGCCGACTCATCTGGTGTCGGCGCGTGCGGCGTTGATCTTCATCGAACCGGATTTCAAATCGGGCGTGATGAAGCGGCTGCCGATGGGCGCGCGGATTGCGTGCAGTGAACCGAGCGAATGCGGGAATTTTCTGCAGAGTGGCAAGGGCTTTGTCCACGTCCGTCACGTGCAGCCAATTGGCACCAAGGTCGTTTTCGACGGCAGCAATGGGACAGCGGCGCTGGCCGAACAGCTGATCGGGGCCCCCTATCTCTGGGGTGGTCGCAGCGGCGATGGCCTGGACTGTTCGGGTCTGATCCAGATGATCCTGATGCTGACCGGCATTGCCGCACCGCGCGACAGCGACCAGCAGCTGGCCGCGCTGGGCGAAGAGATCGGCGAAGACGAAGACTTGCGCCGCGGTGATCTGGTATTTTTCCCTGATCATGTCGGCCTGATGATCGACAAGGACCGGATCATCCATTCGACGTCCCACGCAATGCAGGTGGTGATCGAACCGTTGACGGACGTGGTGGCTCGCTTTGCCATCGACAATGAACAGCCGGTACTGGCGCGCAAACGGCTGTCCTGAGGCTCTTATGACGCAGACAATCTTTATCGACGGTGCTGTCGGCACCACAGGACTGGAAATTGCCGACCGGTTGGCGGGCCGCAGCGAATTTAACATGGTTTCGCTGCCCGAAGCGCAGCGCAAGGATCTCGCCGCACGTCGCGAGGCGATCAACGACAGCGACTTTGTCATTCTCTGCCTGCCCGACGATGCGGCGCGGGAAGCGGTGGCCTTGATCGACAATGACCGGACGCGGGTGATCGATGCGTCGACCGCGCACCGGACCGCCGAGGGCTGGGCATATGGCTTTGCCGAATTTCGCGAAGGGCAGCGCGAGCGTATTGCCAATGCGCGGTTCGTGTCCAATCCGGGCTGTTATCCGACCGGCTTTCTGGCGCTGATCGCGCCGTTGATCGCCAACGGCCTGCTGCCAGCAGACTGGCCCTATGTGATGAACGCCGTGTCCGGCTATTCGGGGGGCGGCAAGGCGCTGATCGAGCGTTTTGAAGCGGAGCCCGATCTGGGTTTTCGCGGCTATGGCCTGAATCTGGATCACAAGCATATGCCGGAAATGAAGGTCCATGGCGGCTTAACCCACGATGTCATTTTTGCGCCGTCGGTGATCCGGGCCTTTCGGGGGATGCTGGTAGATATCCCGCTGCATCTCGGAGCAATCGGATCGGTCACTGCGGACCAGTTGCTGGAAGCGCTCAGTTCCTTTTATGCCGGTTCGAAGATCGTGTCGGTGCAGAGCGGCAGCGGGCTTTCGGAGCTGCTGATCAGCGAAAATGACGGGCCGACTGACCGGCTGGAGCTGTTTGTTTGCGGCAATGCCGGCGGTTATCACGCCCGGCTGATTGCGCGGCTGGATAATCTCGGCAAGGGGGCCTCCGGCGCGGCCGTGCAGAATCTCAACATCATGGCAGGTCTGGACGAAACTGCAGGACTGCAGCTCTAAACGTCACATCGTTTGACGTTTATTTGCTGGCGGTGACCGCTTTGTCGGGCCGCAGGCTGGTGCCGGCCCGTCCGCTGCGGAAGGCGCCCCACCAGGTCAATGGATTGAGCGTCGTGCTGCCATCCAGCGAGAAGGTGATGAATTCCGCGCGACCGCCGATATTCTCCCAAGGAATCGGGCCGCCGAGACCGAGCGGACTGGCGACCCGGCTGTCGGCGCTGAGGTCGCGGTTGTCGCCCAGCACATAGACTTCATCTTCCGGGATTTTGACCGGCGCCACGTCATCGGTATATTGCGGGCCGAGATCGATAATATTGTAGCTCACGCCATTGGGCAGGGTCTCCCGCACGATCGGCAGGTTGCATACCGGATTGCCGGCCGCATCGACGCCGCGCGCGCCGGGAAATTCGTTCGGGCTGCATGGATTGTTGGCGTCGATCGGCACCTGCAGGTCGGGCTGCACGTCCTGTCTGACGCCGATGCCGTTGAGAAATACCTGGCCGCCGCGCAGTTCTATCGTGTCGCCGGGCAGGCCGATCACCCGCTTGATATAGTCGCTGCTCTGATCTCGAGGGGTCAGGATCACGACATCGCCGCGCTCCGGCATTTTGCCGAACAGGCGGCCCGAAACCCGCGGCACGATATGGAAGGTGGGTGATACCCAGGACCAGCCATAGGCATATTTGCTGACGATCAACCGGTCGCCGACGAGCAGACCGGGCATCATCGAGACTGAAGGAATATAGAAGGGCTTGGCGACAAGACTGTGGAACGCCAGTACCGCCAGCAACAGCAGGGCAATGCTCTTGACCTCGCCGAACCAGTCGGTTTTTTCATCATCCCGGCCGTCGGTGGCATTGCTGTCGGCGGTATTGTCTAGTGCCATATTCTTGTCTTTGGTTTCCTGGTCCATGCGACGTGTGATCCTAAAGCGGGTGGGCTTCAATGATCACGAACGCCTGTGCCCATGGATGATCGTCGGTGAGTGTGAGATGAACAATGGCCTCATATCCTGCCGGAGTCAGCGCGTCGAGGCGTTTTTTCGCGCCTCCCGTCAGGGCCAAAGTCGGTGCGCCGCTCTTCGCGTTGATGACGCCGATATCCTTCATGAAGACGCCGGCGCGGAAACCGGTGCCGACCGCTTTGGAATAAGCTTCCTTGGCAGCAAAGCGTTTGGCATAGGTGCCGGCCTTGGTAAATGGCCGCCGCGCCGCCTTGGCGCGTTCGAGTTCGGTGAAGACACGATTTTCAAAGCGCTCACCAAAACGGTCGAGGGAGTTCTGTATGCGCTCGATATTGCAGAGGTCGGAGCCGAGGCCGATGATCATATTTTTTCCTCCCCGTCGCTACGCTGCAGGGAGGAAAAATGCGCCGATATCCTCACCGCGCGTCGTCCATCAGTGCGCGCATCTGTTTGATGCTGCCGTCAAGCCCGCTGAAAATCGCCTCGCCGATCAGGAAATGGCCGATGTTCAGTTCTTTTAGCTGCGGAATGGCGGCGATCGGGATGACATTGTCGAAGGTCAGGCCGTGGCCGGCGTGAGGTTCGATGCCGTTTTTGGCGGCCAGCGCTGCGGCATCGGAAATCCGGCGCAATTCGGTTTCGCGTTCGGATCCGGAAAGTTCCGCATAGCGACCGGTATGAAATTCGACGACGGGCGCGCCAAGACGGATCGCCGCATCGATCTGACGCGCATCGGGTTCGATGAACAAGCTGACCCGAATATTGGCTTCTTTCAGCTGTCCGACGAAATCGGCGAGCCTGTTGTGCTGGCCAGCGGCATCCAGTCCGCCTTCGGTGGTCCGTTCCTCGCGATTTTCCGGCACGATGCAGGCCGCGTGCGGCTTGTGGCGCAAGGCGATGGCCAGCATCTCGTCGGTCGCCGCCATTTCCAGATTGAGCGGGATCGTCAGCGTGTCCATCAGCACGGTGAGGTCGTCGTCGCGGATATGACGGCGATCTTCGCGCAGATGAGCGGTGATTCCATCCGCACCTGCGTCCGCCGCGACCAGGGCTGCGCGGACGGGTTCGGGATGGTCACCGCCGCGTGCATTACGGATAGTGGCAACATGGTCGATGTTGACGCCGAGTCTTAGCGGGGATGAAATACTCACGTGGCCGGGGTCTCGGCGCGGCTACCGGGTTTGATGGCGGGAATCGCGGCCAGTTCGGGCGGTAGCGCATCGGCGGTATAGGAGGGAATATCCAGCGTCAGTAGCGGGAAAAAGGGCACATCAAACTGGGCTGAACCGTTTGACCGGTCGATTAATGCTCCTGCGGCAATCACTTCACCGCCCGCGTTCTGGATGGCCTGAATGGCTTCGCGTGACGAGAGGCCCGTAGTGACGACGTCTTCCATCATCAGCACTTTCTGGCCTGGCTCCAGTCTGAATCCGCGGCGCAATTCAAACGTGCCTTCGGGGCGTTCGAGGAACAATGCGTTGAGGCCCAGCGCCCGTCCCATCTCATGGCCGATGATCACGCCGCCCATCGCAGGAGAGACAACAATATCGATCAAGCGTCTGATATTTTGAGGAATTTTTGCAACCAAGGCGTCGGCCATGCGCGATGCCCGGCGCGGGTCCATCAGCAATCGCGCGCACTGCAGATATTGCGCGCCGTGGCGTCCGGAAGAGAGAATGAAATGGCCCTCAAGCAAGGCGTCACTGTTTCGGAATTCGGCTAAAATCTCGTCTTCGGTCACTCTTACATCCCGCTCTGTTTTGCTTGCTTCTGCCCAAATGGGCATATTGCGGCTGCATTGCCAGAGAAATTAAAGTCAAAAAACTGAAAAAATATCCATTCCGTAGCTTGAGGGTTACGGCAACCATGCCTATAAGCCGCCCCAATCGGACGATATCCAGGCCGGGCTTGCTGACTTTCCATGGTGAGCCAATGCCGGAAAACTACCGAAACTTGGGGTAAGATAGGGTTGAGCGATATATGACTCATTTTGTAAAAGCTTGGATTCTGGCCATCGGCTTGATTCTCACGCCTACGGCATTGTCGGCGCAGGAAGCGTTGCCTGAAGCACCGGTTGTTGATCCAGCAGCCGCCAGCGCGACTGAAACGACGGAAGCGCCAGCCGCAGCAGAAGCCACCGCTTCTGGACTGGACCCGGCTCTATATACCCCGATGAAACCGACACCAGGCGTCGGAATGCCTGTCAATGGAGGGGTTGATTTTCAAGAGCAGTTCAGTCCGACCGGTGAAACCGCCCACTGGATCAACAGCGCGATCCTCATTCCGATGATGTTCGGTGTGAGTCTGGTTGTTCTGGCTCTGCTATTCTGGGTCGTTGTCCGTTTTCGTCGCGGCGCCAATCCTGAGCCATCAAAAACAACCCATAATACATTTATCGAAATCATCTGGACCGTTATTCCCGTCCTGATTCTGGTGGTTATCGCAGTGCCTTCGATCAGCCTGCTGGCCCGTCAGTTTGAGCCTGCTCCGGAAGATGCGCTCACCGTGAAGGTGACCGGCTATCAATGGTATTGGGGCTATAGCTATCCCGACAACGGTGATTTCGAAATCATTTCCAACATGCTGTCCGAAGAAGAGGCAGCCGCGCGCGGCGAGCCATATCAGCTGGCTGCCGACAACCGCATGGTTATTCCAGTGGGCAAGCCGGTCAAGCTGCTGATCACGGCAGCGGACGTTATCCACAGCTTTGCGATTCCCTCGGCGTGGTTCAAGCTTGATGCCGTACCGGGCCGGATCAATGAAAAGGTTCTTCAGATCGACCGTGAAGGCGTATATTATGGCCAGTGCTCCGAGCTTTGCGGTGCGCGCCACAGCTTCATGCCGATCACGGTAGAAGTTCTTTCGCAAGAAAAGTTCGACAACTGGGTGCGCGCCAACGGCGGCACCGTGAAGGGCGAAGCGGCGATGAATGAAGTCAGCGCCGAAGGCCGCGGCGCCGAGGAAGAAACCTCGACCGTCGTGGCGCCGGAAATGGTACCGGCATCGGATTCCACTGGAACGGCCACATCAGCTGCTTCCGCGCCAGTTACGCAATAAGGGTATAAGTGACAATGACAACTATCACAGCAGATGGCCATATCGATGATCACGCGCATGATGCGGACCATAAGCCAGCTTTTTTCCAGCGCTGGTTCATGTCGACCAACCATAAGGACATTGGTACCCTCTATCTGATTTTCGCGATTGTCGCGGGCATCATCGGCGGCGGTATTTCCGGCCTGATGCGGCTGGAACTGGCCGAGCCCGGCATCCAGTATCTGCAGATGTGGGCAACCGCCCACAACGGTCTGGTCGGTGGTGGCGAAGCCTCGATGGACGAGGCCTATCACCTTTGGAACGTGCTGATTACCGCGCACGGCCTGATCATGGTCTTCTTCATGGTTATGCCGGCGATGATCGGCGGTTTCGGCAACTGGTTCGTGCCGCTGATGATCGGCGCACCGGACATGGCCTTCCCGCGGATGAACAATGTCAGCTTCTGGCTGCTGGTTCCCGCCTTCCTGCTGTTGTTCGGCTCGACCTTTGTGCCGGGCGGTACCGGCCTTGGTGCCGGCACTGGCTGGACCGTCTATGCGCCGCTCTCGACCAGCGGATCGGCTGGTCCTGCGGTGGACATGGCGATCCTGTCGCTTCACCTTGCGGGCGCATCTTCCATTCTCGGTGCGATCAACTTCATCACCACCATTTTCAATATGCGCGCGCCGGGCATGACCCTGCACAAAATGCCGCTGTTTGTCTGGTCGGTTCTGGTTACCGCCTTCTTGCTGCTGCTCTCGCTTCCGGTGCTGGCTGCTGCGATTACCATGCTGCTGACCGATCGTAATTTCGGTACAACCTTCTATGATGCCGCCGGCGGTGGTGATCCGGTGCTTTACCAGCATCTGTTCTGGTTCTTTGGCCACCCCGAAGTTTACATCATGATTTTGCCCGGTTTCGGCATGATCAGCCATATCGTCGCGACGTTCAGCCGCAAGCCGGTGTTCGGTTACCTCGGCATGGCCTATGCGATGGTTGCTATCGGTGTGGTCGGGTTCGTCGTCTGGGCGCACCATATGTTCACCACCGGCATGTCGGTTAACGTGAAAATGTATTTCACCGCAGCGACGATGGTGATCGCGGTGCCGACAGGCATCAAGATTTTCTCGTGGATCGCGACCATGTGGGGCGGTTCGATGACCTTCAAAACCCCGATGATGTGGGCGCTGGGCTTCATCTTCATGTTCACCGTTGGTGGTGTGACGGGTGTTGTGCTGGCCAATGGCGGTATCGACGATAACCTGCACGACACATATTATGTGGTTGCTCACTTCCACTATGTGCTGTCGCTGGGGGCGGTCTTCTCGATCTTCGCCGGTTTCTACTACTGGTTCCCGAAAATGTCGGGCCGGATGTACAACGAACTGCTGGGGCAGCTCCATTTCTGGATCTTCTTCATCGGCGTGAACATCCTGTTCTTCCCGCAGCATTTCCTCGGACAGCAAGGCATGCCGCGTCGCTATGCCGACTATCCGGAGCAGTTTGCTTACTGGAACCAGATCAGCTCGATCGGCTATGCCGTGATGCTGGTCGGCGTATTGATCTTCTTCGTCAACATCGGTTGGTCTTTGCTGGCCGGTCGCAAGGCGGAAGGCAATTACTGGGGCGAAGGCGCAACGACGCTGGAATGGACCTTGTCCAGCCCGCCACCGTTCCACCAGTTCGAAACGCTGCCTCAGATCAAGTGATCTGAGCAACCAGACGAAGGCTTGGAAAGACATATGACCACAGCGGTGCAGACGATACAGGGGCTGGCCAGTGCGAAGGATCTCTTCGCGCTGACCAAGCCGCGCGTGATGTCGCTGGTCATCTTTACCGCGCTTTGCGGTTTGTTGGCGGCACCAGGATCGATTCATCCGGTAATCGGCTTCACGGCGATCCTTGCGATCAGCCTGGGGGCTGGCGCTTCGGCGGCGCTTAACCAATGGTATGAATCGGATATCGATGCGGTCATGAAGCGGACCAGCCAGCGGCCGCTGCCGGCTGGCCGGATGGACCGCGAAACCGCGCTCCATTTCGGTATCGGTCTGTCGGCTTTCTCAGTGCTGTTGATGGGTTTGGCCGTGAACTGGTTCAGCGCCGCTTTTCTGGCCTTTGCCATCTTCTTCTATGCCGTGATCTACACGATCTGGCTGAAGCGCAGCACACCGCAGAATATCGTCATTGGTGGTGCCGCTGGCGCGTTCCCGCCAGCGATCGGCTGGGCCGCCGTCACCGGCGATGTCACCTTGATGCCGCTGTTGCTGTTTTCGATCATCTTCTTCTGGACCCCGCCGCATTTCTGGGCGTTGGCGCTGTTTGTGAACAGCGACTATTCGAAGGCCGGTGTCCCGATGATGCCGGTGGTGGCTGGACGCCAGTCCACGCGTCATCAGATCTTTGGCTATAGTCTGGTGCTGGCTGCTGTCGCGATTGCCCCCTACATTCTTGGTCTGGCGGGTGCGGTCTATGGTGCTGCATCGATCGCGCTGAGCGGTGTATTCTGCGTCTTGTCCTGGCAGGTTGCCCGGAGCAAAACCGACGAGCCAAAGGATATGGCGGCGGAAAAACGCCTGTTCAAATTTTCGATTCTGTACCTGTTCGCGCTGTTTGCAGCGCTCGTTGCTGACCGGATGATACTGGCATGAGCGATATTGATGGCGACAAGGCACCGATGAGCGCGGAAGAGCAGAAAGTCTATCAGGCGCGGCAGAAGCAGCGGGCGATCATCATGGCCGGGCTGCTGATGTTCATGGTGGTCCTGTTTTATCTGATCACGATCGTAAAAATCGGGTCCGGCAGCTGATGACGGCCTTGCAGAGCACTCTTTCGGGCAAGAACCGCCGCAGCGCCATGATGGCGGCTTTCATGGGCCTTGGCATGCTTGGTCTGGGATTTGCGGCAGTGCCTTTATATGAGGTGTTCTGCCGCGTGACCGGCTATGCCGGGACGACGCAGCGGGTCGACGAAGCACAGGCGGCGACCGTTCAGACGACCAGCAGCGTAATGTCGATCCGGTTTGATTCCAATGTTAACTCGGCACTGCCCTGGTCGTTCAAGCCGGAGCAGCCGGTTGACCATGTCAGCGTCGGCGCTCGGGATATGGCGATTTTCCTCGCCACCAACAACAGCGATGAACCGGTACTCGGAACCGCCACATTCAATGTGACGCCGCTATTGGCGGGGCAATATTTCAACAAGATCCAGTGTTTCTGTTTCAGCGAGCAATTGTTGCAGCCCGGCCAGACCGTGCGGATGCCGGTGCTTTACTATGTGGATCCTGCGATCATGGATGATCCGGAAACCAAAGACATTAAAGAAATCACGCTTAGCTATACCTTTTATCGCGCCAAGGACGATCAGGCAGTAGACGCCGATAAAGGCGAGAGCTAAGAGAAATTCGAGAGTAAGGTTAGGGAAAAATTATGGCCGGTGCCAAAAATCATGATTATCATATATTGCCGCCAAACATCTGGCCGCTGTTCGGTTCTTTTGCCGCCTTTGTGATGGCAATCGGTGCCGTCCGCTGGATGCACGATGATATATACAATTTTGGACCGCTGATCTTCGCCATTGGCTTGTCGGCCGTGTCGCTGACCTTTTTTGCATGGTGGGGCAATGTAATCAAGGAAGCCCATGAGGGCCACCACACGCCGGTGGTACAGCTGCACATGCGCTATGGGATGATCCTGTTCATTGCGTCGGAAGTGATGTTCTTCGTGGGCTGGTTCTGGTCCTGGTTTGATTTCTCGCTGTTCCCGCAGCCGATCGAGATCGTTGATGGCGTCGTCACCAACTATATCGGCCAGGAAGGTGCGGCGGCTCTGCTGCAATGGCCGCCCAAGGGGATTGAAGTTCTCAACGCCTTTGAATTGCCGCTGCTCAATACCATGATCTTGCTGTGCTCCGGCACCACCATTACCTGGGCGCACCACTCGCTGATCCATGGCGACCGCAAGTCGATGATTACCGGACTGTGGCTGACGATCATTCTCGGCGCGTTGTTCTCGTCCATTCAGGCTTATGAATATAGCGTTGCACCGTTCCCATTCGCTGGCATCAATTATAGCTCGGCATTCTACATGGCGACCGGTTTCCACGGTTTCCACGTTCTGGTCGGCACGATCTTTCTGATCGTCTGTCTGGCCCGCGCCTATAAGGGGCATTTCACCCCGCAGCAGCATTTCGGCTTTGAAGCAGCGGCCTGGTACTGGCATTTTGTCGATGTCGTGTGGTTGTTCCTGTTCATTGTCGTCTATGTCTGGGGCGGCTGGGGTGCACCGGTTCACTAGAGCATCGCTTTGACCGAAAATGACAATATCAAAGGGCAGCCGGATGTACTTCCCGCTGCCCTTTTTGGTCTCTGTCCCCGCTGCGGACAGAAGACGCTGTTTGCCAATCTGACGGCATTCGCCAGCAAATGCCGATCCTGCGGCCTCGACTTTAGCCAGTATAATGTCGGCGATGGCCCCGCCGCGTTTCTGACACTGATCGTTGGTGCCGTGGTTCTGGTGCTGGCCCTTGCTGTGGAGGCAAATTTTCATCCGCCGATTTGGGTGCATATATCGTTGTGGGTGCCTATCACTGTCGCTGCGGTTGTCGGATCGCTCAGGCTATCCAAGGCGCTGTTGTTGATCCTTGAACATCGCAATCAGGCGCATGAGGGCCAGATCGATGGTAACGACGCGCCATGATCAGGCGTTTGCCAATATTCGTCACGATTCTGGTTCTGGCCGCCGTGGCAACCATGGTCGGCCTGGGTATCTGGCAGCTGCAACGTGCGGAGTGGAAAAATGGCCTGTTGGCCAGCTATGCCGCCGCCTCGGATATGCCGCCGATTTCCTATCCCGCCGTACCGACGACCGACAATCCACCCTATTTCCGAAAGTCGGAGGTCAATTGTCTGGCGGTGACCGGCTGGCGGTCGACCAGCGGCCGCAATGCCAATGGCAAATCGGGCTGGGCCCATATTGCGCAATGTCGGACCGCTGGGGCGGAAGGGCCGGGCGCGCAAGTGGTCGCTGGCTGGTCGGAACGTCCGGAGGACCCGGATTGGGATGGCGGTATTGTCGAGGGCATCATCGCGCCGGACAGCCAATTTGTCATCCGTCTGGTCGCCAGCGAACCCGTGGCAGGTCTGGAGAAAAGCCAGCCGCCTGCGCTTGAGGACATCCCCAACAACCATCTGTCCTATGCGGTCCAGTGGTTCCTGTTCGCCGGCATTGCGCTGGTGATTTTCCTGATCGCTCTCCGGGGCCGCAACAAGGGCGTTGCCCAATCCGGCAACTTGTCCTAACGCGCTGGCCATTATGGATTATATCTCGACCAGAGGCGCAGCGCGCGGATTGAATTTCGAACAGGTGACCCTTGCCGGACTGGCAGGCGATGGCGGACTTTATGTTCCGAAATCCTGGCCATCATTTAGCGCCGAGGAAATCGCGGCGATGGCCGGGCTATCCTATGTCGAAGTCGCGGTGCGGGTGATGCAGCCGTTTGTCGGCGAAGCGCTTGACGAAGGGGAGTTGCGGGACCTTTGCGAGCAGGCTTATGGCCGTTTCTCGCATGCTGCCGTGACGCCGCTGGTGCAGCTCGACGGGCGGCAATGGTTGCTGGAGCTGTTCCACGGACCGACGCTGGCGTTCAAGGACGTTGCGCTGCAATTGCTTGGCCTGATGTTCGAAAAATTTCTGGCTCGTCAGGACAAGCATCTCACGGTCGTCGGCGCGACGTCTGGCGATACCGGTTCGGCGGCGATCAATGCGCTGGCCGGGCGCGACAAGGTCGACATCTTCATGCTTCATCCTGACGGGCGGATATCCGATGTCCAGCGGCGACAGATGACCACTGTCTGGGCTCCGAATGTCCACAATATCGCAATTGATGGCAGTTTTGACGATGCTCAGGCGATGGTCAAAAAGATGTTCGCCGATCAGGAAGTGACCAATCGCTTTGCCATCTCGGCGGTCAACTCGATCAACTGGGCGCGGCTGATGGCCCAGATCGTCTATTATTTCTTCGCCGCTAGCCAGATGGGTGCACCGCATCGCAAGATCGCGTTTTCCGTGCCGACCGGAAATTTTGGCGATGTTTTTGCCGGCTATGTCGCCTCGCGGATGGGATTGCCGATCGAGCGCCTGATCGTTGCCACCAATGTCAATGACATCCTGCATAGAGCGCTGAGCGCTGGCGATTATTCGACTGGATCGGTGACACCGACCGCAGCGCCATCGATGGATATTCAAGTGAGCAGCAATTTCGAGCGCTTGCTGTTCGATCTGGAAGGTCGTGATGGCGCCAAGACCGCTGAGCGGATGGCCGCGTTTGAACGGAGCCGGAATATGCAGCTGGACCCGGCGATGCGGGAAACAGCGGCAGCGATATTTGCCAGCTATCGGGTCGATCCGGATGAGATGGCATTGGCCATGCGCGGGGTTTATGAAAATTCAGGTCAAGTGATCGATCCGCATACCGCCATTGGTCTGTCGGCCGCGCAAAATGCAGATATTGATCCTTCGGTGCCGGTGGTAACGCTGGCGACTGCCCATCCGGCAAAATTTCCGGATGCGGTCGAGCGCGCAACGGGCATTCGTCCAGCATTGCCGCGCCGGGTCGGAGACCTGTTTGACCGGGAAGAAAAATATACCAAGCTGCCGGGTGATTATGATTCGGTGAAAAAATTCATCATGTCCAACGCCACGCCGTCTGATGGCTGAGATCCGGCCGGCCCCGATCGTGATGACCAGCGATCCGCGCAGCGACTATGCGCTCGTCGATTCCGGCCATGGCCGCAAGCTGGAGCGCTATGGCACGTTCCACTTCATCCGTCCGGAGCCACAGGCGATGTGGGCCCCTTCGAGCGATGAGTGGCAGGCGGACGGCGAGTTCATCCCCGCATCTGATGAGGATGGCGGTGGCCGCTGGCATCTGCAGGACCATGTGCCGGAAGACGGATGGCAGATGAATTGGGAGGAGGTCAGCTTCACAGCGCAATGTACCCCTTTTCGCCATCTGGCCTATTTTCCCGATATGGATCCCGTTTGGCGCTGGCTACGGACGGGCCTCCATGATCTGGAATCTTCGCAGATGATGAATCTTTTCGGCTATACCGGGGTTGGCACGCTGGCGCTTTCGGCAGCCGGAGCCAATCTGGTGCATGTCGATGCGTCGAAAAAGTCGGTCAGCGCCGCGCGGGACAACGCCGCTTTATCCGGGATGAGCGACCGGCCGATCCGCTGGATCATAGACGATGCGGCGAAATTCGCTGCCCGTGAAGTCCGGCGCGAGCGACGCTATGATGCGATTTTGCTCGATCCGCCGAAATATGGACGCGGTCCGGACGGGGAAGTCTGGCGGCTGGAAGAAGATCTGGCCGGACTGGTGGAGAATTGCGGGAAGCTGCTCGACGACAATAGCCGCTGTCTGTTCCTGACCGTCTATGCGGTGCGCATGTCGGCGCTGGCGCTGGGCGCGCTGCTTAATGAAAAACTGGCCCATCTGGGCGGAACCATCGAAGTGGGTGAACTGGCGGTTCGCGAAGAGGCAAGAGGCTTGCTGTTGCCGACAGCGATTTTCGCGCGATGGTCCGCCTGACTTGCCATTTAACCGCAACAAGGTCAGGGAATATCCATGACAGACTCATTGCTATTGGAAGTCAACGATCTCGACGTTGACGTGCTTACCGGAATCTATTCCGAAGAAACCCATTTGCCGCAGCCCTTGCGCATCTCAATCGCAGCCGAGCTGAAGGTCCAGGAACGCTATGAAGCGGACACGCCGCTTGAACAGTCCAAAAACTATATGGACCTGAAACATGCTGCCACTGCAGCGCTGCCCGAGGGCGTTCATTTCAAGCTGATCGAGGCGGTGGCCGACCATATTATCGAGACTCTGTTTCTGCAGGACAAGGATATCCTGCGGGTCACCGTCAAGATCGTGAAACTGCTGATTTCCGAAAAAGGGGAGCAGATCGGGATCACGCTCAGCCGGGGCAGGCGGTGACAGCGCCGCTCGCGCTGGTCACCGGCGGCGTGAAGCGGGTCGGTGCGGTGATCGCGGCTCGATTGGCCGACGCCGGTTATGCGCTCGCCCTGCATGGGCATAGCGATGCAGTCCCGGAAGAGGCCCTGGCTGAAAAATTGCGGGCGACAGACTGCGAATGGTTCGGATTCCAGAAGGATTTTACCGTAGAGGGCGTAGCAGAGAAGCTGGTCGAGCAGGTGATTGACCATTTCGGCCGAGCGCCAGACCTGTTGGTAAACAGTGCATCAATTTTCGGTCAGGATGATGCTGAGTCGATAGACGAAGCGGCTCTGCAAGAGCATTTCCGGGTCAATAGCGTGGTGCCGATTTTGCTGACCACCGCGCTGCACCGGCGCCGACCGGCAGAGGGCGAACGGGCATGCGTCATCCATATATTGGACCAGCGTATCCGCAATGCGAATCGCGACCAGCTGAGCTATACGCTGTCCAAACAGGCTTTGGCTGGATCGGTACGATCATTGGCGGTGGCTTGTGCAGACAAGCTTCGGGTCAATGGAGTCGCGCCCGGCCTGACGCTGACTGCGGGTGAATATGGCGACGACCAGCTTGCAAGGATCACGGCGATGATGCCGCTCGACCGGCTGCCCGAACCGAGTGATATCGCGGAGGCGGTACTCTATCTGGCGCGCTCGCCATCTGTTTCAGGACAGACCCTTTACGTGGATGGCGGTGCCAATCTGAAGAGCTTTGACCGCGATTTTGTTCATCTCGGACGGGACCAGACAGGCGATACGCCATAAAGGACAGGTTTGAATTTGCGTCTTGATAGCCCATATAGAGAACATCCGAGGACCAGTCGTTAAACCGGCTGGAAGGGATGAATTTGAAATTTGAAAGGCTTATCATGCGTATTTCCCCCAAAATTTTGTTTACAACAGCCGCAGTCGTCGCACTGTCGGCTTGTTCATCAGAAGCGCCTCCGGCCGCCGCTGATGAAACTTCAACGGATGCGATGATGGATTCGTCCGAGACGACCGAGCCTGGCACCGTTGTTGACGTTGCTGTTGGCAATCCGGACTTTTCTACGCTGGTAACCGCTGTTACGGCGGCTGATCTGGGTGAAACCTTGGCCGGAGAAGGACCATTCACCGTATTTGCACCGACCAACGAAGCCTTCGACAAAGTCGATCCGGATACGTTGAACGCGTTGCTGACGCCGGAGAAGAAAGACGATCTGACTGCGTTGCTGACCTACCACGTAGTGGCCGGCAAGTTGATGGCAGCAGATGTCGTCAAGGCAATCACTGACGGCGGCGGCACCGCGACCCTGACCACGGTGCAGGGCGCTCCGCTGAAAGCAACGCTTGATGGTGACAAGGTCATTCTGGAAGATGCCACAGGCGGCAAATCGACCGTCATTCTGACGGATGTCGACGCATCGAATGGCGTGATTCACGCAATCGATACAGTTGTCATGCCTGGCTAGTTTTCATCCCCCGAACTAGGATGGATTGGAAAGGGCTTCGCCGACTGGCGGAGCCCTTTTTCATACACATTATTGTGGGTTTGCTTTCCCTCGCAGGCGCGCGTAACCCGCGCTTGCGAATTTCATCATCGTCCGACCGTAAGGTGCGGCGGACGCATTGATCACAAGAAAGGAAATTCATGTTTAACGCCCCCAAAATTATTCTCGCATCTACTCTGTTGGCCATGCTGGGAGCCTGCTCGCAAGAGCTGAGCAAAGAGGAACAGGAAATCCTCGACACGCGTATCGCAGAAGAAACGCAGCCCACCAACATGATCGCCGTATTGCAGGACGATCCCGATCTCAGCACCGCGGGCATATTGATCGGTCTGTCCGGCGTTGGCGTCGAAATGCAGGACAACGGGCCTTATACTGCTTTTGTCGCCACCAACGAAGCGTTCAACAAGATTGATACGCAGGAGCTGAGCGAGCTTTTGTCGGCCGATAACAAGGAAGAATTGAAGAGCATCGCTGAACATGGTCTGGTCCAGGGCACCATGACCTCTGGCGATATCGCAAAGGCGATCAGCGATGGCGGCGGCACCGCCAGCATCCCGACCGTGGGCGGCGGCACTCTCAAGGCCACGATGGACGGTGATACGATCGTGCTTGAAGATGGTGCCGGCAACAAGGCGACCGTGACCAAGGCGGATGTGACGTCCAGCAATGGCACCATGCATATCGTCGACAATGTTCTGATGCCAAAATAGGCACGCCGATTGACGACAAAGAAGGCCTCGCAGAAATGCGGGGCCTTTTTTAATTGGGGCAGCGGTTGCCACCTACTTTGACCACAATTCATGCCTGACGTTAGCCCTCAGCTCGTTGAAGGGCGACTCAACAGCACAAGCGTGGTTCGACAGGCTCACCGCTAACGGCTAATAGCAAATGGCAGATAGGAATTCAGGAGTGAAATATGCCTCAATATTGGCTGATGAAATCGGAACCGGATGAATATGGCTGGGATGATCTGGTCGCCGAGGGCGAGGGGGTCTGGGACGGTGTCAAGAATGCGCAGGCTTCGAACAATATGAAGGCGATGAAGAAGGGCGATCAAGTTTTCTTCTACCATTCGCGTCAGGGGCTGGAAGTGGTCGGGATCATGGAAGTGAGCGAAGAGCATAGCCCGGATGTGACCACCGATCCCGAGCGCTGGGTTGTGGTCAAGGTCAAGCCGGTGCGCAAGCTCGACAAGCCGGTGTCGCTGAAGGCGATGAAGCAAAATCCGAAGCTTGAGGATCTCGCCATCATCAAGCAGTCCCGGCTGTCGGTGGCGCCGGTGACGGAGAGCCAGTGGGAAGAAATTTTGGCGATGGCAGCCGAATGATGGCGCTGGATTCGGCGCTGGACTGGCAGCAGATAATGGCTGCGGTCGAGCGCGCTGTGATGCCGCATATCGGAGCAGGCAAAGTCGCGGACTATATTCCGGCGCTGGCCTGTATCGATCCGAGAAAATTCGGTATGGCAGTCGCACTCCGGGACGGGACGATGCGCTGCCTCGGCGATGCCGATGAGCGCTTTTCGGTGCAGAGCATTTCAAAAGTCTTCACGCTGGCGCTGACGCTGCAAAGGGTTGGCGAAGCGCTATGGGATGCGGTCGGGCGCGAACCGTCCGGTTCCTCGTTCAATTCCATTGTCCAGTTGGAGGCGGAAAAGGGGATTCCGCGCAACCCGCTGATCAATGCCGGCGCAATCGCAACCACGGACCGGCTGGTCCATTCCTATGGCGGCGGGCAGGCGGGTGCATGGGAAGCCATGGATGACCTGCTGGACACCGCAAGGCGACTGGCCGGAGATCAGAATATCGATATCGATTGCGATGTCGCCGAATCGGAATCGCAGTCGGGATCGCGCAACCGGGCGCTGGCGCATTTCATGGCCAGCTTCGGCAATATGAAAAACCCGGTCGAGGACAGTCTGTCCGCCTATTTTTGCCATTGTTCGATTGCCATCTCCTGCCGCCAGCTCGCCCGTGCGGCGCTGTTTCTGGCTTTTGACGGATTTGACCCGGTGACCGGAGAAGAGGTGCTGTCGAAAGAGCGTTGCCAGCGGATCCTCGCGATCATGATGATGAGCGGCCATTATGACAATAGCGGCGAATTTGCCTATCGCATCGGCTTGCCCGGAAAAAGCGGCGTCGGCGGCGGGATTCTGGTTGTTGCGCCCGGGCACGGCACGGTGGCGGTATGGTCGCCGGGACTTAATCAGGCGGGGACCTCCATGGTCGGCAGTATCGCGCTGGAAGAGCTGGTCAGGCAGACTGGCTGGTCGGTTTTTGGATGAGCATGGGTGTTTGAAGCTGCGGGCAGCCCATGATCCAATAACGAAACATCGGTTGATCTTTCTGTTGAGTTTATTTTTCCAAGCTTTCAATGCGCACGCATGATCATGATCTCGCTGTTGTTGCTTTCTCTGGGTCTGGCAATGGATGCCTTTGCCGCCGCTGTGGCGCAGGGCGCATCCAGTCGGCCGAGCCGGTCCACTGCCCTGCGCATGAGTTCTGCCTTTGGATTGGCTCAGGCGCTCATGCCGTTGCTGGGATGGGGGCTGGGGATTGCCTTTGCCGGGATCATGGCGACGGTGGCCCACTGGGTTGCTCTGGCGCTGCTCGGCGGGCTGGGGCTGCGGATGATCAAGGAAGGTCTGGATCGCCACCCCGATGAGGCGATGAAGGAACTGTCCCTGTGGCCGCTGCTGATCGCGGCGATCGCGACCAGCATCGACGCCGCCGTTGCCGGTATCACGCTGCCGATGATTGGTGCCCCGATCCTGCTTGCGTGCGCCGTGATTGGTTTGACAACCTCGCTGCTAACCTATCCCGGCGTCTATCTGGGCGCATTGCTGGGAGCCAGAATCGGCAAGTGGGCAGAGGCTATGGGCGGGTTGATCCTGATTGGTCTCGGGATCAAGATATTCGTCGTTCAGCAGTTTTTCGGAGGGTGATCGGACCTATTTGGACCGCAGGCCGCTAACCGTTGCTCCTGCAGCCGTCAGAAACTCGACATCGGTTTTCAGGTGCAGCAGCCGCAATCCCTTGCGCTTCATCGCTTCTGCCAGTGCTGGCGCGAATTGATCGGTGCTCTCGACCGTTGCGCTCCAGCCCCCATAGGCTTCGGCCAGTTTGGCAAAGTCAGGGTTTTGCAGCGATGTCGCTGACAAGCGCGCCGGATATTCGCGTTCCTGATGCAGGCGGATGGTACCGAAGCTGCCATTGTCGATCACCAGTACCAGCAGGTCCGCTTCATATTGGATCGCGGTAGCGAGCTCCTGGCCGTTCATCATGAAGTCGCCATCGCCGGCGATCACCACCGAGACCCGGTCGGGGAAGCGCAGGGCAGCAGCGACGGAGGCGGGGACGCCATAGCCCATTGCGCCGGAGGTCGGGGCCAGCTGGCTGGGGAAATTGCCATATTTCCAGTAGCGGTGCCACCAGCCCGAGAAATTGCCCGCGCCATTGCAGATGATCGCGTCGGCGGGAAGCTGCTCCTGCATCGCAGCGACGCAAAGACCAAGGTCAAGCCTGGCTTCGGTCGGCTGCGGACTGGACCATTCGAGATAGTCCTGATGCGCTGTCTTGCCAGCGTCAAAGGGCAGCAGATCATCGTCCCATAGCGCCACCTGCTCGGCAAATTCGTCCATCTCGGCGCAGATTGGCAGATCGGTGCGATAGACATGGTTGAGTTCGTCGGGGTCGGGGTGAACATGGACGAGAATCTGGGCGGGATGATCGGGGGTGATCAAAGTGTAGCCGTCGGTGGTCGCCTCACCGAGACGGGCGCCGACCGCCAGCACCAGATCGGCATCCTTGATCCGCTGGGTCAGCTTCGGGTTGGGGCCATAGCCGAGATTGCCGGCATAAACCGGGCTTTCATTGGGGAAATTGTCCTGCCGCCGGAAAGCGACCGCGACCGGCAGGCCGATGCGCTCGGCATATTCGGCAAAATAATGGTTGGCTTTTGCGCTCCAGCCAGCGCCGCCGATGATCGCTATCGGGTCGGTGGCATCGCGGAGCATGTCGGTGAGGGTGGTCATCGCATCGGGGCACAGTGGCTGGGCCGGGGCGACCACCTTTGGCCGGTCGAGGGCTTCAACCTCGTCGCGCAACATGTCCTCGGGCAGGGCGAGAACCACCGGACCGGGGCGCCCGGAGCTTGCGGTGTCAAAGGCGCGGGCGATATATTCTGGAATGCGGGCGGCATTGTCGATGCGGGCGGCCCATTTGGCCAGCGGGGTGAACATCGCGGTGAAATCGACTTCCTGAAAGCCCTCGCGGTCGCGGTCGTCGCGGGCGACATCGCCGATAAAAAGGATCATCGGGGTGCTGTCCTGCATCGCGGCATGGACGCCGATGCTGGCGTTGGTCGCGCCGGGGCCACGGGTGACAAAGGCAATGCCAGGCGCGCCGGTCATCTTGCCGTCGGCCTCGGCCATGAAGGCGGCGCTCCCATCCTGTCGGGTCGAGACGGTCTGGATGGTGCCGCAGTCGTGCAGCGCATTGAGGACCGAGAGAAAGCTTTCGCCGGGGACGGTGAAAATGCGGTCGGTGCCCTGGATGACCAGCTGGTCGACGAGAATTTGTGCCCCGGTGCGTTTTTTCATTGCTTCGTCCTTCACTTCCTTCTCCCGTGAGGGAGAAGGATACAGAGCCTTGCCAGCTTGCTGGCTAGGCGGAGTTGGATGAGGGCGTTCTGCCCTCGAGATATTGTACACCCTCACCCAGCTATGACTAGGCAACAAGTTGCCAAGTCGTCGCAACCAGTTCAATTCGATTTCGGGCCGAAATAATACCCCATATCATTTCTAGATCATGCCGGGGGCATGATCTACCCGAAGCCGATTTGAACTCCCTTAAGGGAGAGGGGATTATTCAGGCCTGATGGATTGCCTTGGTCACCATATAGGCTTTCAGGCCGTCCGGCCCGTCTTCCGAACCGTGACCGCTTTCCTTGACGCCGCCGAAGGGCGCGTCGCCTGGGCTGACGGTTAGATTGTTGATCGCAACCATGCCGGCCTCAATCTTGTCGCCGACCATATTGGCGGTGTGCAGGTTCGAGGTGAAAGCATAAGCGGCGAGACCGAGCGGCAGCCGGTTGGCCTGTTCAATGGCATCGTCGAGGGTGTCGAACGGGCGCATCACCGCGACCGGGCCGAACGGTTCGTCATTCATGATATTGGCGTCGAGCGGGACGTGCGACAAGACGGTCGGATCAAAGAAAAATCCGTCCTTGTCCTGCCGGTGCCCGCCGAGCTTTACCTCGGCGCCCTTGGACTTGGCGTCAGCGATCATATCGCCAACCGAACTCGGGCGACGTGGATTGGCGAGGGGACCCATTTCGATGCCGTCAGCAAAGCCATCCCCGACGACAACCTTGGAGGCGCGTTCGGTGAAGGCTTTTTCGAAACGGTCATAGATGCCCGACTGGACATAGAAGCGGGTCGGCGAGACGCAGACCTGACCAGCGTTGCGGAATTTTCCGGTCACCACCAGATCGAGCGTCTTTTCCATATCACAGTCATCAAACACCAGTACCGGCGCATGGCCGCCCAGTTCCATAGTCGTGCGCTTCATGCCTTCGGCGGCAAGCTTCATCAGATGTTTGCCGACCGGAACCGAGCCAGTGAAGCTGACCTTGCGGATCACCGGCGAGGCGATCAGATGGCTGGACACTTCCGCCGGATCGCCAAACACGATTTGTGCGACGCCCGAAGGCAGCCCGGCATCCAGCAGGCAGCGGATCATCTCGATCGCACTCGCCGGTGTTTCTTCGGCTGGCTTGAGAATGATCGAACAGCCAGCGGCAATCGCTGGCGCGAGCTTGCGAATCGGAGTGAACACCGGAAAGTTCCAGGGGCTGAACGCTGCAACCGGACCGACCGGCTGATATTTGACAAAACTGTTCTGGCCTGCAGGCCGCACCAACACCCGACCGTAGCAGCGCTTCGCTTCCTCGGCCATTATATCGAATTGGGCGGCTGAAGCGCCGACTTCGCCGGTTGCCTGGGCGAGTGGCTTGCCTTGTTCGGCGGTCATCAGCTGGCCGATATTGGATGCCCGTTCGCGCATCAGATCAGCGGCCTTGTGGAGGATTGCAGCACGCTCGGCTACCGGCGTGTCGCGCCAGATCGGGAATGCTTTGTCCGCTGCATCCAGTGCACGATCGAGGTCTGCCTTGCTGGCTTTCGGCAAATCGGAAATCACCTCACCCGTCGCCGGGTTCACAACATGATGAACATCACGGTCGCCAATATCGATCCATTCACCATCAATATGGAATTGCAATTTGTCGGGATAAATATTGGACATAGTCGCTCCTGTAACCTTTTGTCTTCGCACTAGACTTGTAGCCGGAATCCCGCAATGACTGTGAAAAATAATGAGAGGAGATGGTCATGGAGATAGTCACTGAAGGTCTGCGTTTTCCCGAAGGCCCTATTGCAATGCCGGACGGCAGCGTGATTCTGGTCGAGATCGAAGCGCAACAGCTGACCCGGGTCTTGCCCGACGGCACAAAGCAGCTGGTCGCGAAAACCGGTGGTGGACCGAATGGAGCGGCGTTGGGTCCGGACGGCAAAATCTATGTCTGCAACAATGGCGGGTTCGAATATAAGGATGAGAACGGCTATCTGACGCCCGCCGGCATTGCCAAGGATTATGTCGGAGGTAGCATCCAGCGAGTCGACCCCGAAACCGGTGAGGTGGAGACGCTCTATAGCGACGGTGATTTCGGCTGCATCCTGCGCGGGCCGAATGATATCCAGTTCGATACGCATGGTGGCTTCTGGTTCACTGATCACGGCAAGACCGATTACGAGAAGCGCTGTCACGATATTGTCGGAATTTTCTACGCCAAGGCTGATGGCAGTCATCTGGAGGAAGTGATTTTTCCTTCCAACAATCCCAATGGCGTCGGTATCTCACCGGATGGCAAGACGCTCTATGCGGCGGAGACCTTTACCTGCCGGTTGATGAAATTCAACATTACCGCTCCCGGCAAGGTGGCGCCTGATGCCGGTCCGGGCGGCCCCGGTATCCCGCTCTATCGTCCGTCCGGATATAAATTCTTCGATAGTCTCGCGATGGAGGAATGTGGAAATATCTGCGTCGCCACCATTGGCGAAAGCGGTATCAGCGTGATCTCGCCAGAGGGCGAGCTGGTTGAGTTTGTTGCTACCCCGGATATTTTTACCACCAATATCTGTTTCGGTGGCGAAGATATGATGGATGCCTGGATCTGCCTGTCGGCAACCGGCAAGCTGGTTAAAACCCGCTGGAAACGGCCGGGCATGAAGCTGGAATATCTGAACAAGTAGGAGCCTCCCTTGGCAAGAATGCATGATGAATCCCACCGCATCGACCGCGTGGGTTGGTTGCGCGCCGCGGTGCTGGGCGCCAATGACGGGATTGTCTCGACTGCCAGTCTGGTGGTCGGCGTAGCTGCGGCCGCGACCTCGCAGCAGACGATATTGCTGACCGCCTTTGCCGGGCTGGTGGCCGGTGCAATGTCGATGGCGGCTGGCGAATATGTGTCGGTCAGTTCGCAGGCCGACAGCGAAAAGGCAGAGCGGGCCAAGGAAGCCTGGGAGCTTGAGCATCAGCCAAAGGCCGAGCGGATCGAACTGATATCGATCTACAAGAACCGGGGCCTGACCGCCGATCTGGCGGAACAGGTCGCTGACCAAATGACGGAGCATGATGCGCTCGGCACGCATTTGCGCGACGAGCTTGGCCTGAACAAGCATTTCTCTGCCAAGCCGTTGCAGGCGGCGCTCGCTTCTGCCCTGGCTTTCGCTGCGGGAGCGATATTGCCGGTTATTCTCGCAGCGCTATTGTCTGGCCAGTTGCTGGTCTGGGCCGTATCCGGCACAGCATTGCTGTTGCTGGCGGCCCTGGGGGCTATTGGAGCAATTCTCGGCGGGGCACCAATTGGACGGCCGGTCATACGGGTGACGTTCTGGGGTGCAGCGGCAATGGCCGCGACCGCTGCCATTGGATCGATATTTGGAGCTGTTGTTGCATGACTTATGAGACGGTAATTTTTGACTTTGGCGGAGTGATTACATCTTCGCCGTTTGAAGCGTTCAATCGGCTGGAAGCCGAGCGGGGCGTGCCGAAAGACAGTGTGCGCCGGATCAACAGCGCCAATCCGGATGACAATGCCTGGGCCAAGTTCGAGCGGGCAGAGATTGATGCGGCTGGCTTTGACGAAGCCTTTGCAGCGGAAGCGCGTGATATCGGCATTGAACTGCGCGGCGCCGATGTGCTGGCCCGGCTCGCTGGTGATGTCCGCCCGAAAATGGTGGCGACGCTGGACCGGCTGAAAGCAGAAGGCATTCGCATATCCTGTATCACCAATAATGTACCCGCCGGAAAAGGCGCGGGGATGGCGATGGATGACAAGAAGGCCGCGGCGGTGAAAGATATCATGCAGCGCTTCGATCATATTATCGAAAGCAGCAAGGCCGGTATTCGCAAACCCGATCCGCGCATTTACCAGATGATGTGTGAGGCGCTGGACGTCGCGCCGGCAGAGTGCATCTATCTTGATGATCTGGGCATCAATTGCAAACCGGCGGCAGCGCTTGGGATGGCGGCGATCAAGGTGTCTTCGGAGCAGCAGGCGCTTGATGATCTGGGCGCTCTGCTCGACATGAAATTGCCCTGAACAGGTCTGCCCAATCACGCAAACCTGTAATATTATTGTCATCAATGAGTCGTCGAAAGGTCGTGAAATCGCTATAGCGCGTCGGGGATTGCAAAGGTGCGGGGATTCGTGGGAAATAGCGTTTTGGACAGAATAGGCGTGGTTACCCGCTGGTATAACCAGCGGGGACTCTATCCCGTGCTGTTCGTAATTCTGGCTGTTTTGCTGCTGATACAGGCGATCAGACTGATCTGGCTGGTCCTGACTCCGTTAGGCCCGGTCGGCGATTATCGCGCCAATGACGTGCAGGTCCTGTCGCCGCAGTCGCGGCTGACCCTGTTCAGCAGCTTCGACCCGTTTTTCCGCGATGGCGCAGCGCAAACCGCCAATGTCGTCACCTCGCTGCAGCTGACGCTCTACGGGATTCGGATGAACGAGGCGTCGGGGCTGGGTTCGGCAATCCTGTCCGGACCGGATGGTGTGCAGGAAAATTATGCCGTCGGCCAGGAGATCATGTCTGGTGTCACGCTCGACAGCGTGGCTTTTGACCATGTGGTTATCAGCCGCGGCGGGGTGCTGGAGAGCCTTTATCTCGACCAGTCGATTCCGGCGCAAACCGTTGGCACCGAGGATCCCGAAGCACCGGCTTCGCTGGCGATCAGCGGTGATGAAATACCGGGTATCGCATCGCTGGCGCCGCGCAACGAGCAGGGGCGGGTGACCGGCATTGTCCTCTCCCCCCTGGGAGATGGCAGTCTGTTCAAGAGTGCGGGATTCCGAAACGGCGATATTGTGGTGTCGATCAATGGCAATCGAGTCGGTTCAGCCAACGATATTGAAACCCTGAAAAGTCAAATTCAGCCGGGCGCCCGCCTGTCCGTCGAAGTCGAGCGCGGGGCCGATACGGTTCCGATCGCTGTCAATCTGGGAGCCCCATAATGTTTAGTCTGTTCGCCCGGATCCTCACTGTTCTTGCTGCTTCCCTGGCCCTCTGGACCGCACCAGCGGCGGCGCAGCACACGCTTAATGTTCGTGATGCCGATATCCGCGCCTTTGTTCAGGATGCGGCCAAGGTAACCGGCCGTACCTTCATTCTCGACAGCCGGGTGCAGAGAAAGGTTTCTGTGGTCACCGACCGGCCGCTCAGCCGTTCGGAATATTTCGAGATTTTCCTGTCAACCTTGCGTGCCAATAATCTGGTCGCAATTCCGACAACCCGCGGCGCCTATCGTATTCAGCCGGCCGATGGCGCAGCATCGCAGCCGACCCGGCTCGGGTCGCGCGGTGCAGGTGGCAATCAACTGGTGACCGAAGTGGTAAGGCTGAAATCGATTGTGGCGACCGAAGCGCTGGAAACACTGCGTCCCCTGGTCAGCAAACAGGGCTCGATCACCTCGAACCGCAACGCCAACAGCCTGGTGATCGTCGACTATGCCGACAATATCCGGCGGATTCGCAGCCTGGTCGGGGAAATCGACCGCGACAGCGCCGCCAGCACGATCATCACCCTGAAAAATGCCGGGGCGCGGGAAATCGCGACCTCGCTGCAGGCACTGGCCGCCCAAGGCGGCGGCGAAGGCCTGCGCGCGCCGGTGACCGTGGTGCCGATCGACAGCAGCAACAGCATTGCCCTGCGCGGCGATCCCGGTGCGGTGTCGCGCTTTGCGCAGATGGCGCGGGAACTGGACAAGGGCGCCGAGTCCGGCACCGAGATACGAGTCCACCGGCTGGATTATGCCAACGCAGAGCATCTGCTTCCGGTGATCGAGAATTTGCTGGGTAGCAAAGGGACGAGCGGCGGCTCCGCTGCGGTCGTGCCGACGGGTGCCGGCGATGGTGCGGCGGCACCGGCAGCCAGCGGCGGTGGCGGCAATGGGATTGCCAGCCGCGGCCCCTCGATTGTGACCCGGCTGGAAGGGACCAACGCGATCATCGTGGCGGCTAATCCTGACGTGCAGCGGATGATTGGCGAATTGATCCGCCAACTGGACACGAGGCAGGAACAGGTGGTGGTCGAAGCGATCATTGTGGAAATTTCCGAAACACTGGCCAGGGAACTGGGCGTGCAATGGCTGGTCGGCGGCAAGGATGTGCCCTTTGCGGTGACCAATTTCTCCAACGCTGCCCCCAATATCGTGGATGTGGCGGGCGGCCTGCTGGCGGACCAGTTTGATACGACGACGACCACGACGACCAACACGGCAACGACGACGACTACCAATAGCGCGGTTGGCGATGCGCTGCGCCAGAATGCAGCGGATGCAGTGCTCGGCGCGCGTGGCGGTTTTGGCGGTTTTGCAACCAGTCTGGGCGGCAGCGCCGTGCTCGGTGCGATCATCAATGCGGTACAGTCGGACAGCAACAGCAACGTGCTTTCCACACCATCGTTGACCGTGAACAACAACCTCAAGGGCAGCATCCTGTTCGGTCAGGAAATTCCGGTATCGACGGGTGAGGCGTTGTCCGACAATTTCGACAATGCGTTTCGCACGATCCAGCGGCAGAATGTCGGCATCGAACTGGAAGTGACGCCGCAGATCAACGCGGGTGACGAAGTGCGGATGGAATTGCGCCAGCAGGTCAGTTCGATCGCCGGGCCGGTGTCGGACGATTTCAACGAGCTGATTATCAACAAGCGCGAGATCAATACGACGGTGACCGTCGGTGACGGCGAAATTATCGCGCTGGGTGGTCTGCTCGACGACAATGAACGGCGGACAATCCAGAAAGTGCCGTTCCTCGGTGATATTCCCTTGCTGGGAGAATTGTTCCGATCGCGTGGCAAGTCGCGGGTCAAGACCAATTTGATGGTCTTCATTCGGCCAACGATTCTGAAAGACCCTAATGATGCGCGGCGCTTCTCCAGCAACCGCTACGGCTATATCCGCGGTCGGCAGCTGAGCCGCAATCCGGACCAGGAGCCGTCGATCGATGCGCTGGTGCGCGACTATCTCGGCACCGTGCCGCCATCGGTTGATGCCCGGCCGGATGATCAGGTCATCTATGCGCCAGGCGATATGCCAGCCGTCAGGGACCGCGGCATCATTGAACAGACGCCGCTGCCTCCGAGCGAGCCCAGCGGGAATCGATGATGAAGATCGCTCGGGGAACAGAAGCGGTTGTTTCCGAAGCGGAGAGCGGACCGGTGGGGACGGCAGCGGTCAAGGATCTGCCCTATGCTTATGCGCGTGATCATGGATTGATTGTGCAGCACCGCGATGGTGAGAAACTGTCGCTCGCCCTGCGTGCCGGTTCCGATCCATCGGCTTTGCTGGAGGTCCGGCGCTATCTGGCGCTGCCTTTTGATGTGGAACTGGTGGATGGCCCGGCGT
>NVXM01000032.1 GCA_002733865.1 Sphingopyxis sp. | reverse complement strand
CCCCAAAGCTGCGCTTCGGGGAGGAAAAATGGACGCTGCAGAACGTCCCCCATGAAGACCCGGCCACCTATGCCATGCTGTGCAAGGGCGACAGTATCGGCGTGTTTCAGGTCGAAAGCCGGGCGCAGATCAATATGCTGCCGCGGCTGAAGCCGCGCGAATTTTATGATCTGGTGATCCAGGTGGCGATTGTCCGGCCCGGCCCGATCGAGGGCGATATGGTCCACCCCTATCTGCGGCGGCGCTCGGGCGTCGAGAAAATCACCCTGCCCTCACCCCAGCCGCCGCACGATCCGGATGAGCTGCAATCGGTGCTCGGGCGGACCTTTGGCGTACCACTGTTCCAGGAGCAGGCGATGAAGCTGGCGATCATCGCCGCCGATTTCTCGCCCGGCGACGCCAACAAGCTGCGCCGGGCGATGGCGACCTTTCGCAATGTCGGGACGATCCACCATTTCCGCGAGAAGATGATCAGCGGCATGGTCGCCAAGGGCTATGAAGCCGATTTTGCCGAGCGATGCTACAAGCAGATTCAGGGCTTTGGCAGCTACGGTTTTCCCGAAAGCCACGCGATCAGCTTTGCCCGGCTGGTCTATGTGTCGAGCTGGATCAAGTGCCACCATCCGGCGGTGTTCGCGGCGGCTTTGCTCAATTCGCAGCCAATGGGATTTTATGCGCCTGCGCAGATTGTCCGCGATGCGCGGGAGCATGGGGTGGAGGTGCGGGAGCCGGATGTGAATTTTAGTGACTGGGATAATCGGGTGGAGAGGAATATCCTCCCTGAAGCGCCAGCTTCGGGGAGGGGGACCGTCAGCCAGAGCGAAGCGGCGGCTGATGGTGGAGGGGCTCGTGGTGCGACGGCTGCTATGTGCCGACCCCTCCACCATCCTTCGGATGGTCCCCCTCCCCCCGCTGCGCGCGGGGAGGAAGTATCGCTCCGCATCGGTTTCCGCCAGATCGACGGCTTTCGCGAAACATGGGCCGAGCAGATTATCGCCGCGCGTCCCTTCAGGACGATCGAGGAGCTGGCCCACAAGGCCAATCTCCCGGCCCGGGCGCTGCGGCTGCTCGCCGATGCCGATGCCTGCCGGTCGCTGGGGCTGGATCGCCGTCAGGCCTTGTGGGAAGTGCGCCGCACGCCGGTCAATACTTTGCCCCTGTTCGAAGCGGCGCAGGCCAGGGAACTGGGTGAGGAACAGGACGCACAGCTCCCGGCGATGACCAAGGGCGAACAGGTCGTCGCCGACTATCAAAGCGTCCGGCTGTCGCTCAAGGGCCATCCGATGGAGTTTCTGCGCGAACGTTTCCGGGCGATGGGCGTGCTCAGCTGCGCCGAACTGGCGACCGCCAAAAACGGCTCGCAGGCAAAAGTGGCCGGCGTTGTGCTGATCCGCCAGCGACCCGGCAAGGGCAATGCGGTATTTATCACGCTGGAGGATGAAAGCGGCGTGTCCAACCTGTTGCTCTGGGCCAGCCGGTTCGAAAAGATGCGCCGTCCGGTGATGGCGGCCCGGCTGATGCTGGCGACCGGCGAGGTCCAGCGCAGCGTCGAGGGCGTGACCCATCTGATGACCACGCGAGTCGAGGATTATACGTTCATGCTGGACGAGATCAGCGCTCATGATGGCCCGAATATGCCGATGGCCCGCGCTGACGAGGTCAATCGGCCGGTCTATCGCAACGAGGACCGGCGGGCCGCCCGGGCAGAGCGGGAAGCGGCCCAGCCCCGGCCCGCCTATCCGCGCCACGGCCACCCGCGCAATGTCCGGATCTTGCCGAAGTCGCGGGATTTTCACTAGTCCGCGTCGACAAATTCCAGCTTGAGTTCCGGTGACTGCTTTTCAGAATTTCAGACCGGAAGATGTCATTCGGCTAACGATCCATAAGCAGTCCTAACGCAATCGTTTTTTACGGGCACTGATTGCATGTCCTAGCTGCGTAGCTAGCACCGCCGCTGACGCATGTTTTCCGAACCTGCCGGACAGAAGGGGCAAGAGCGTGGCTTCAGTTGGGGAACTTCAGCGCGTGCGCTGCGTTCAAGCAACAGATGATTTTACGGCGGAGTAAAGATGGGCTTTCTAAAAAACGGCGAATGGCATGATGAGTGGGACCATAACGACGAGGATAGCGGCGCGTTCGAGCGCGACGAGAGCGCGTTCCGAAATTGGGTGACAGTTGACGGAGCGCCCGGTCCAACGGGTAAGGGTGGTTTCACGGCCGAGCCGGGACGGTATAGATTGTATATCAGTCTTGCATGCCCTTGGGCTCACCGTGCCAATGTGGCGAGACATTTAAAGGGTTTGACCGGGGCAATCGAACTGGTCGTCGTCCATTGGCTGATGAAAGAGGGCGGTTGGTCTTTTCGCGAGGGTGAATGCGTTACGCCGGATCCGCTGATCGATGCCGATTATCTTCACCAAGTGTATACCCAGGCGAAACCCGATTATTCAGGCCATGTCACGGTTCCCCTACTTTGGGACACCAAGACTGGAACCATCGTTAACAATGAGAGCGCAGACATACTGCGCATGTTGGGCAGTGCGTTCGACCAGTGTGGTGGCAACGACCTCGAACTTTATCCTGAGGCCTTTCGTAGAGAGATCGATGATTTAAATGATAGGGTCTATGATGCCGTGAATAACGGCGTCTACAAGGCCGGCTTCGCCACGTCGCAGCAAGCCTATGAAAAGGCGGTGCATCCGCTTTTCTCCATGCTTGATGAGCTGGAAAATCGTCTGGAGAAAGAAAAATGGCTTGTGGGCGGGCAATTGACCGAGGCCGATATTCGGCTCTGGACGACATTGATTCGCTTCGATCCCGTCTATAACGTGCACTTCAAGTGCAATGTACGACGCATCGCCGACTACCCGCAACTTTCCGCTCTGACCCGTCGAATTTATGACCTCGACGGAATAAGCGATACGGTGAACTTCAAGCACATCCGTCATCATTACTACGAAAGTCACGAGCAGGTTAATCCCAGCGGCATCGTACCGGCAGGTCCCGAACTGCTGATTCCCGGCTCGGAGGCGTGAGGGTTTAGCTATGCGGTCTGTATCCGGTACGCGAGAACCGCCAATCTAGTCACTTACCGATGTCGTCCTACGAAAGACACGGCGTATCGGATGGTCGTTGACGCAGATCGCATCGAAATCGCTCAGCGCTCAGCGCTCAATCTCTTTGAGACAGGTCAAAACAGACATCCTCAATCACAAGAAAATTCAAAAATACCGACATAAATACGGTTAAGGGTTTGGGCTGCTAGGAGACCGCCCAGGTCGTGTCATTCCGGAATTGCCATTTCCGCACAGCCATCCCCTCCTGCGGACGCCCCCTTATCCTTTTTATATCGAGAGGATGGGCACCAATTCACTTGCATATCCGGCGCAATTTCCCTATAGTTTCAATTGTAACTATATCTCGAGGAAATATTGTGACCGATCTGTTTGAAAATCCTGTGGGCCTGGACGGCTTTGAATTTGTCGAATTTTGCGCGCCGGAAAAGGGCGTGCTGGAGCCGGTGTTCGAGGTCATGGGCTTCACCCGTATCGCGCAGCACCGCTCGAAAGACGTGCATCTGTGGCGGCAGGGCGGCATCAACCTGATCATCAACTATGAACCGAAATCCGCGGCCTGGTATTTTGCCCGCGAGCATGGACCCTCGGCCTGCGGCATGGCCTTCCGGGTGAAGGATGCGCGCAAGGCCTATGCCTGGCTGCTCGACAAGGGCGCGGAACCTGTGAACGTGCAAACGGGACCGATGGAACTCCATATCCCGGCGATCCGCGGCATCGGCGGCGCGATCCTCTATCTGGTCGATCGCTATGACGGCGGCGAGCGCGAGGAGAATCTGTCGATCTACGATATCGACTTCGAATATCTGCCGGGCGTCGACCGCCATCCGGTCGGGGCCGGCTTCCACACGATCGATCACCTGACGCACAATGTCTACGGCGGCCGGATGAAATATTGGGCCGACTATTACGAGACTTTGTTCAACTTCCGCGAGATCCGCTTCTTCGACATCAAGGGCGAATATACCGGCCTGACCTCGAAGGCGCTGACCGCGCCCGACGGCAAGATCCGCATTCCGCTGAACGAGGAAGGCGAAGGCGGCAAGGGCCAGATCGAGGAATTTTTGCGCGAGTTCAACGGCGAGGGCATCCAGCATATCGCGCTGATCTGCGATGATCTGATCGCCTGCTGGGATCGGCTCAAGGACCTCGGCGTGCCGTTCATGACCGCGCCACCGAACACCTATTACGAGATGCTCGACGGTCGCCTGCCCGGCCATGGCGAAAATGTCGAGGCGCTGCAGGCTCGCGGCATATTGCTCGACGGAACCACCCAAAATGAAGATGGGTCAGTCGGCCAGCCGCGTCTGCTGCTGCAGATTTTTGCCGAAGCCCAGGTCGGACCGGTTTTCTTTGAATTCATTCAGAGAAAGGGCGATGATGGCTTTGGCGAGGGCAATTTCAAGGCCCTGTTCGAAAGCATCGAACGCGATCAGGTTGCGCGCGGGGTGCTCAACGTAAAGGAGCCTGTCTGATGACTGCACCAAAGATCAACGGCATCCACCATGTCGCCTATCGCTGCAAGGACGCGAAAGAGACGGTCGATTTCTACCAGCGGGTGATGGGCATGGATTTCCAGCTCGCTTTTGCCGAGAATGAAGTGCCGTCGACGGGTGAATATGACCCCTATATGCATATCTTTCTCGATGCCGGCGGCGGCAATATCCTCGCCTTTTTCGAGCTCCCCGAGCAGAAGCAGATGGACCGCGACCAGAATACCCCGGCCTGGGTCCAGCATATCGCCTTCAAGGTGAATACGCTCGACGATCTGATGGCAGCCAAGGACAATGCCGAAGCCGAGGGACTTGAGGTTCTCGGCCCGACCCATCACGGGATTTTCAAATCGATCTATTTCTTCGATCCCAATGGCCATCGGCTGGAACTGGCCTGCGATATCGGCACCGACGAAGAGATGACCGAACTGCGCCGCGTCGCCCCCGAAATGCTCGAAGAATGGAGCCGGACCAAGAAGGCGCCGCAACATGCCGCCTGGCTGCACACAAAGGCGCGTGACGAGCATTAGGTTGTCTTGCGGCGCATAACCGCCTTTATTTCCGTTCGTGTCGAGCGTAGTCGAGACACTGAGCACAGACGCACCGGTCTCTCGACTTCGCTCGAGACGAACGGCTGCCAATTCGAGGAACGCATATGAAACTCGCCACCCTGAAGAACGACACCCGCGACGGCCGCCTGGTCGTGGTTTCGAAAGACCTGACCCGCTGCTGCGAGGCCAGCAATATCGCCCCGACGCTGCAGGCGGCGCTCGATGACTGGGAAAATTGCGCGCCGAAGCTGGAAGCGCTCTACCGCGATGTCGAGCATGAAACGGTGCCCACCGAACGCTTCCACGAGCGCCTTGCCGAATCCCCCCTGCCGCGCGCCTATCAATGGGCCGACGGCAGCGCCTATATCAATCATGTCGAACTGGTCCGCAAGGCGCGCGGCGCGGAAGTGCCGGAGAGTTTCTACAGCGATCCCCTGATGTACCAGGGCGGCAGCGACGCCTTTCTCGGCCCGCGCGACGACATCCCGCTCGGCGACCCCCAATGGGGCTGCGACATGGAGGGCGAGATCGCGGTGATCACCGACGACGTGCCGCCGGGCGTCAGCAGCGACGAAGCCGCCGACCATATCAAGCTGGTCATGCTGTGCAACGATGTGTCGCTGCGCGGCCTGATCCCCGGCGAGCTGGCCAAGGGCTTCGGCTTCTTCCAGTCCAAGCCCCCCTCCGCCTTCTCCCCGGTCTGCGTCACCCCCGACGAACTGGGCGATGCCTGGAAAGGCTCGGTCATCCATCTGCCGCTGCAGGTCGACTATAACCGCGAGCCCTTTGGCCGCGCCAATGCCGGCAAGGACGCGACCTTCAGCCTCGCCGATCTGGTCGCCCATGCCGCCAAGACGCGCCCCTTGTGCGCTGGCACCATCATCGGCTCCGGCACCGTCTCCAACCAGGGCCCCGATGGCGATCCCGGCAAACCGGTCAGCGAAGGCGGCCTCGGCTATAGCTGCATCGCCGAAATCCGGATGATCGAGACGATCAACAGCGGCGAGGCGAAGACGCCCTTTATGAGCGCGGGCGATACGGTGAAGATCCAGATGCTGGATGCGGATGGGCATTCGATATTCGGGGCGATCCGGCAGGAGGTTGTGGCGGTTTGATGGGGGTGGTTGATGTCCGCAATATCCTGAAAACGGAATAGAGGAGGATTCTTAATTCCGGCGGCGTCACTTTAGCTGACGAATGAACTCAATAGCAGCATCATAATCCGACGAATTCGATCGGTCTGAAATGATAATATCGTAAGGAACAGACTCGCCAGATTGATGATCTACAATTTCTATATCTGCGCAGTTAGCCCCTCTATCAATAAATCGAAATATGTAGCGACCAAATTCTCCATCAATAAATTCTAGCTTCGGATAGGGCGAAGGAAAAAGATCGATACCCATGTCTGCGACCCGCGATCTATTGGCTTCATACCATTTTTCTAATTCATTCACGGCCAAGTCCAAATCAAATATCTCTTATGGAAGGATGCCGCCACAAAACCTGGCGCAACCAAGAATTGCCCAACGTCACCGTAATCCCTAATTGCCATTTTGCTTGTCCCGCTCTCGTTTTGACTGACCGATGTAGAGTCGAGAATATGAGAGGATGACAAGGGCAATGCCCATCAAGCACGATATGACCAAGCCAGCAACCATGAGCGGATCGTCAATCGCAGTGTCGAAAATCCCAAACAGCAGGACGGCAAACATAATCGGAGCAATCCACATAAGCGGCTGCAACAAGCTTCCCGCGGCAGAATACCCTACATTCTCCCAATCTCGGTCAGTCCAAGCGACTAGTAGTTTTATGGCTCGGCGCATAAAGTTTAACCTATTCAATCGCGCAAGCATCCGCAATGTCAGGTTTTGCACCCAATAGACACAACTGCGTCGCCCCCCACATGAGAAGCATTACCCCTCAAACCGGCACCGCCGTTTCATATTTGATCCGCACCATCGCAAAGCTCGCCGACACATCGGACAAAGGCACCGCCTTGATCAGTTTCTTATTCACCCGGTCATAGTCGGCGACATCGCGGACCAGCAGCTTGCGCGGCCTACCCCTCAAGCTTCGCCATATTGCGATCATCGGCGGCGGTGACATTTACCGTCAGGCCGATCAGGTCGGTATCTTCCGGGGCATCCGGCAGAATCCCGATCGCAGGCAGGCCCTGCTCATCTTCCAGCCAGAGGCTCGCCGCGCCGCGGCTGGCCTTGCCATAGGGCATGGCATAGCTTTTGATCACCGCCTTGCCATTGAAGAAATGGTCCGGCTTGACATGGTCCGGTTTGGGAATCCGCTCCGGCGCCGCGATACGGTCGGGTGACCAGCCGCCAGCGACTGGCTGGGCGGCGTAAATGCCGACCGATTCCTTGTTGATCACGCCGCCATTGGCCGAGATCATGCCGGGCTTGCTGCCATCCTTGCGCAACGCCTCGACCAAAGCGACCATGCCGTGGGCGCTGTAACTGTTGCCGGGCCCGCCAAAGAAGCTCAGCCCGCCGGTCAGCGTATAGGAAGCCAGCGACCGGTCCGGCGAACCGAGCGCATCCATCGCCAGCGAGACCGCCACCGGGAAACAGCTGTAGATATCGATCGGGCCAAGATCATCCGCGTCCAGCTCCGCCAGTTCGAGCGCCTTCGGAAAGGCGACCTGCATCGCCGGCGAGATCGACAGATCGTCCTGCTGGCTCATCAGCGGTACGCTGGCGTCGGCACCGCTGTGCAGATAGATCATTTTCTCTTCGGCGATGCCCAGTTCGGCGGCATGGCCAGCGGTGGTCAGGATTACCGCCGCGCCCAGTTCGACCGCATCCTGCGCCACCATCCAGCGGCGATAGGGATCGTTGAGCCGGTAATTGCCATGATCGTCGGCCAGCAGTTCCTCCGCCGTCCAGTTGCGGGCGAATTGCGCGTGCTCGCGGGACAGGGACACGCTTGCGAACGCCTCCCACAGTTCCGCCATCTCCTTGGCATAGCTGACACGGTTCTTCCCCAGCCGCGCCCGCCGGGCATTTTCGACAATCCCATAAGCCATTGGCATATTGATGATCCCCTGCCGCCATTCATAGGCGGTCAGCATCTTGTCTTCACTGGTTATCAGATCGGTCATCTCGCGGGTCGCCGGCTGGCTCCAGTCCAGCGCGTGATCGCTCCGCCGCGCGCGTTTGACCGTGCCCATATTCTCGGCGCTGGACAGAACCACCGCCTTATACTCGCCAGCATGCACCTGACAGGCGAGCTTGTTGAGATGCTTTTGCGGGCTCTGGCCGCCGACATCGCCATAGAGCAGGCTGGCCGGGTCGAGGCCGGATGCCGTCGCCACCGCCTCGGGATGATTCTCGGGCGAGCCGAAATCATGCGGCAGGCCGCTGTCGTGAAACAGCCGGATCGACAGCAGGCAGTCGATCGACGCTGCCAGCTTGTCCGCCGCGCCGCTATCCGCCAGCGCCTGCTTCACCGCAGCCGATGCCAGATCCACCGTCGATGGCCATTCAATCCCTTGCGATTGTTTCAGTTTTTGCCCGCTCGCTTCACCGACACCGACCAGCACCGGTGCCTTGGGATCTGCCAATACCATTGTTAATTCCCTCAAAATAAACAGTTCATCAATCAATTAAACATGATAACAGCAAGGTGAAATCATGCACTAGCTAAAATGGAGAATTATTGATGGGCGGCTGGCCGGAATTGAAATGGGATACGGAACCGACGGGCCCACTGAAGGGTTTGAAAATCGTCGACATGTCTACCGTGGTACTCGGACCCTTTGCCACTCTCAATTTCGCCGATATGGGTGCCGATGTCATCAAGATCGAAAATGGCGAGGGCAAGTTCGGCGGCGACATGATGCGCCATGCCGGCGACAATCCGACCGGCGACCTTGGACCGATTTTCACCTCGCTCAACCGCAACAAGAAATCGATCACGCTCAACGGCAAGAATGACGATGACAAGGCGGTCATTCTCGAGCTGCTGAAGCATGCCGATGTGTTTTTCCACAATGTCCGTCTCGCCGGTATGGAGCGGCTCGGGCTGGACTATGAAAGCGTCAAGGCGGTCAATCCGGGCATCGTCTATGTCCATTGCGCCGGCTTCGGCCAGGGCGGCGAATATGAGAAGCGGCAGGCCTATGATGACCTGATCCAGTGCGCTTCCGGTTTTGCCAGCCTGTTCGAAATGCGCGGCGACAGCGGCCGGCCGCTCTACATGCCCTCGCTGGTCGCCGACAAGACGATCGGCCTGTTCGCGGTCAACGCCACGCTCGCGGCAATGTACCACAAGGAAAAGACCGGCGAGGGGCAATTTGTCCAGGTGCCGATGTTCGAAGCCTTCACCTGGTTCAACATGGTCGAGAATCTGTGGGGCGAAACCTTCGTCCCCGGCAATGGCAAGCTGGCCTATACCAGATCGATCAATGCCAATCGCAAGCCATATCCGACCAAGGACGGCTATATCGGCCTGGTGCCCTATAATGACGCGCAATGGCGGAAGTTTTTCGAGCTGGGCGGCAAACCCGGCGTGTTCGATGAACCGCGCTTCGCGGATTATTCCCAGCGCACGAAGAATATCACCGCGCTCTATGCGCTGATCGAGGAAATTGCTGCGACCAAGACGACCGAAGAATGGCTGCCGCTGCTCGATGAACATAATATTCCCGCGATGCGCTATAACAGGATGGAAGATGTGCTGACCGATCCGCATCTGGAGCAGGTCGGCTTCTGGCAGGAACGGGAAGGCGAAAAGATCGGCAAATATCGTACGATCAAGCATCCGGTTCACTATTCCGCCAGCCCGGCCAATATCTATGCCGACCCGCCAACGCTGGGTGCCGACAATGATGAAATACGCGGCGCCATCGGCATGCCCGCCAACGACGCATAATATATAACAGGACAGGAGCCGCTCGATGAACTTTGATTTCTCCGACGACCAGAAATTTCTCCGCGACGAAGCCCGCAAATTTCTGGAAGCCCAGTGCACGATGGCTCAGGTCCGCGAAGTGCTCGACGACGACAGCAAGAGCCATAATGACGGGGTCTGGAAGAAGATTGTCGACATGGGCTGGCTGGGCGCGGCGATACCCGAAGAATATGGCGGGCTTGGTCTCGGCATGCTCGAGCTGTGCGTGATTGCCGAGGAGCTGGGCCGGACGCTGGCGCCGGTGCCGTTCGGCTCCTCCGCCTATTTCTTTGCCGAAGCGCTGAAGCTGGCGGGCAGCGAAGAGCAGAAACAGGCGCTGCTGCCAAAGGTTGCTGACGGCAGCGTGATCGGCTGCCTCGCGGTCAGCGAAGGACCGGGCGAGATTGCCGCCGGCACGATTGCCACGCGTTTGAAAGATGGCAGCATTTCAGGGAAGAAAATCCCGGTGACCGATGGCGATATCGCGACTCATGCGGTCGTCCTGGTGAAAGATGGCAGCAGCGCCAGCCTGGTCATTGTCGATCTCAACCAGAGCGGCGTGTCGCGCCAGTCGATCAAGACACTGGAGCCGACCCGCAGCCATGCTGTGATCAACTTCGACGGCGCTAGTGCCGAACTGCTGGGAGAAGCCGGCAATGGCATGCCATTGCTTGACCAGATCAACGACCGGGCCGCGGTGCTGCTGGCATTCGAGCAACTGGGCGGTGCCTCGCGCTGTCTGGAAATGGCCAATGCCTATGCCAAGGAACGGCAGGCCTTTGGCCGGGCGATCGGTGGCTATCAGGCGATCAAGCACAAGCTGGCCGACATGTATGTGAAGAACGAAGTCGCCCGCTCGAATGCCTATTATGGTGCCTGGGCGCTGTCGAGCAACGCATCCGAACTGCCGGAAGCGGCAGCAGCGGCGCGGGTCGCGGCCTCGGAAGCCTTCTGGTTCGCATCGAAGGAGAATATCCAGACCCATGGCGGCATGGGCTTCACCTGGGAGGTGGATTGCCATCTCTTCTACCGCCGCGCCAAATTGCTCGCCGTGCAGGCTGGCAGCCCGGCGGTGTGGAAAGAGAAGCTGGTCAGCGCGCTGGAGGCGAAAAATGATTGAATCTGGAGCCCTGGGTGCCGTTCGTCCTGAGCCTGTCGAAGGACAGCCGGACGCGCGCACTCGTACTTCGACAAGCTCAGCACGAACGGATGTTCATGCGTGGGTCAAAAGAGTGAAGGAATAGATTATGGATTTCAACGACACCCCCGAAGAAGCCGAATTCCGCGCCGAGGCGCGCGCCTTTCTCTCGCAGCATCTGAAACCGAAAACCCCGGGCGCGCTGCGCTCCGGCAGCCGGGAAGATTTTATCGCTCGCGCCAAAGCGTGGCAGAAGACCAAGGCGGAGGGCCAGTTCGCGCAGATAACCTGGCCCAAGGAAATGGGCGGCCGTGGTGGCGCCGTGATGCAGCAGGTCATCTGGGGGCAGGAAGAGGCAAAATTCGATGCGCCTACCGGTCCGTTCGCCATCGGGCTTGGCATGTGTATCCCCACTGTTATCGCCTTTGGCTCCGATGAGCACAAGCAGCGCTATGTGCAGAAGGCCCTGAAGGGCGAAGAAATCTGGTGCCAGCTATTCTCCGAGCCGGCAGCCGGGTCAGATGTTGCCGGTCTTAAGACAAAAGCCGTAAAAGATGGTGACGAATGGGTCATAAATGGTCAGAAAGTGTGGACTTCCGGCGCGCATTATTCCGACTATGGCATCGTGCTGGTCCGTACCGATCCCAATGTGCCTAAGCACAAGGGGCTGACCATGTTCATCGTCGATATGAAGCAGCCCGGTGTCGACGTCCGGCCGATCCATCAGGCTTCCGGCGGCAGCGAGTTTAACGAGGTTTATTTTACCGATGTCCGCATTCCCGACAGCGACCGGCTGGGTGAGCCCGGCATGGGCTGGAAAGTGGCGTTGGTCACGCTGATGAACGAGCGACTGGCCGTCGGCGGCTCGCCCGGCCCGGACTGGAAGGAGATCATGGACTATGCCCGCTCCGCCGGCACCCTGTCGAACCAGGCGTTCCGCGACAAGCTGGCCGACTGGTATGTCGCCGCCCAGGGCTACAAGCTGACCAAGTTCCGCACCCAGACCGCGCTGTCCCGCGGCGAAACGCCGGGGCCGGAAAATTCGATCGGCAAGATCATCAACGCCAATCATCTGCAGGATATCTGCAACAGCGCGATCGAGATGCAGGACCATTTCGGGATCATCGTCGACAAGGACGAGGCACCGTCCGAGGCGGTGTTCCAGGAAAGCTTCATGTGGGCACCGGGACTGCGCATCGCCGGCGGTACCGATGAAATCCTGAAGAATATCATCGCCGAACGGGTACTCGGCCTGCCGCAGGACGTCCGCGTCGACAAGGACAAGACCTTCGCGGAAATGAACTAGGAGCCATCACCATGTCTGACCTTCCCGTCCATGTCGTCGCCAATTTCACCGTGCAGGACGCGGCGAAATATCGCGAATATGAAAAGGGCTTCTTCCCGATCCTGAAAAAACATGGCGGGGAGTTCATCACCTTCGACGACAGCAGTGTCACCTTTGAAGGGGCCGCGCCACTGGAGGGCCGGGTCGTGATGTTCAAATTCCCCAACGAAGCGGCCGCGACCGCCTGGTATCATGACAGCGATTATCAGGCGCTGTCGGAACATCGTCGGGCCGGAACGACGCTCAACTTTCTGACGATGGTCCACGCTATTCCGCCCAGAGCCTAGTAACCGGCCATAAATCCTCTTGTGGCGGACGCAGAAAAAATTGCGTGATCGTTTGGGCCCCGAATGGTAGCGGTTGTCCGAGCCAAATAAAGGAGCATCCCGATGACCACCGACCTGCCTGATTATACCCCGCCGAAAGTGTGGAAATGGGACAAGGAAAATGGCGGCCGATTTTCCAAGATCAATCGTCCGATCGCCGGCCCGACCAAGGACGTCGAGCTGCCGGTCGGCAAGCATCCGCTGCAACTCTATTCGATGGCGACACCCAATGGCGTGAAGGTCACGGTGATGCTCGAGGAACTTCTGGCGCTGGGCCATAAGGGCGCGGAATATGATGCCTATCTGATCAACATCAGCGACGGTGATCAATTCGGCAGCGGCTTTGTCGATATCAACCCGAACAGCAAGATTCCCGCCTTGATGGACCACAGCACCGATACGCCGACACGTCTGTTCGAATCCGGTTCAATCCTGCTCTATCTCGCCGAGAAGTTCGGTGCCTTCCTGCCGACCGATCACAACAAGCGCACCGAAGCGCTGAACTGGCTGTTCTGGCAGATGGGCAGCGCACCCTATCTCGGCGGCGGCTTTGGCCATTTCTATGCCTATGCGCCGGTCAAGATCGAATATTGCATCGACCGCTTCGCAATGGAGGTCAAACGCCAGCTCGACGTGCTCGACCGCCATCTGGCCGACAATGAATATATGGCCGGCGACGAATATAGCATCGCCGATATCGCAATCTGGCCCTGGTATGGCGCGCTGGTCAAGAATGTCGTCTACGAAGCCGCCGAGTTCCTCGACACGGCATCCTACAAGCATATGAACCGCTGGACCGACATGATCGGCGAGCGGCCGGCGGTGCAGCGCGGCAAGATGGTCAATCGCGCCTGGGGTGACCTCGAAGGGCAGCTGCGCGAACGCCATGATGCGAGCGATTTCGAGCTGCGCACGCAGGACAAGCTGGAACCGGAAGGCGAAGCGGCGGAGTAAGGACTATTCCCGGGTCAGGCTCGCATAGACGCGGCTAAGGAAACTCGGCAGCATCATTTCATTCGCCTGAAATTCGGTGTCGAAATCGGCAGTCGGCCTGGCGGCCATGATTTCCTGCAGCGATTTGCCATCGTCGATCAGCGCCTGAACCCTGTCCTGAACAATGGTCAGCACTTCGATATAGCGCGCCAGCTTTGCCCGGTCCGCGACCGGTCCGTGGCCCGGGATCACCCTGGTATCGTCGTCGATCGCGTCATGGACCGCCTGGCAAAAGGCGATCATTCCGGCCAGATCACCGCCATTGTCGGCGTCGATGAACGGATAGCCACTGTTGTTGAACACATCCCCCATGTGGACGGCATTCACGCCGCGAAACAGCACTGCTGCATCACCAGCGGTGTGAGCCGGGCCGACGTGCAGCAACTCGATTGTCTGATCATTGATATGAAACTGCATCGTCGTGTCGAAAGTGATATCCGACAACGCGTGCTGCGGATAGGCTTTCTGCTCGGTCGCAAAAGGCCCAAAATTGACGATATTGTTGCTGAGCATCTTGTCCCGGCTGTTGGCCTGGGAAACGATCCAGCTGCCGTCCTTGCCCAGCGTCAGGTTGCCGTCGGCATGGTCGAAATGCCAGTGGGTGTTGATCACGAAATCGACGTCATCGCTGCCAACTTCTTTCAGCGCCGCCTTGATCTTGGGCATCAGCTGCGGGAACTGGTCATCGACAATCAGCGTGCCGTCCGTTCCGACCGACACCGCGATATTGCCGCCCAGTCCGAACAGCACATAAAATCCGTCCGCGAGTTTTTCGGTCTTGATTTCAGTATTGTCAAAGTCCCAGCCGAATGCCTTGTACATTTGATCCGCGCTCATCACCGGACCGTGCGGCTGCGTGCCTGCGGGACTGTCGCCATGGGCGAGCGCCGGTGCTGCAATCGCAACAGAAAGCGCCAACGCAAAAGTTTTCCACACAGTTTTCATTGGCTCGCTCCGCTTCAGAATTTTATGTCTTCAAGATCCCCGCCATGATCAGGTCGACCGTCTGCTCGCGATAGGCGTCGCGCATCCGCTCGTCGAAATCATCGCGGCCATAGCAATATATCCAGACAAGCTTGCCGGTGAAGAAGCGGTCGGCCGCGCCGGTGACCGCGGAATAGAAAAGATCCGGATCGACTTCGCGGAACACGCCCGACTTGATGCCTTCGCCAACGAACGTCTTGTAGGCGCCCGACAGCGGTTTCAGATATTTGTCGGCGATCTTGCGCGCACCTTCCGGCGGCAGCTCGCGGATCAGGCGCATGGTCAGGCGGTTGAGATAGGGAAATTCATAATAGGTGTCGATCACCGCACCGATATGGTGGCGCAGCTTGTCTTCCGGCGGCCAGTCCTTCTGGATCAGCAGCCCGACCTGGACCAGAATATTATCCATGTCGCGCTCGAGAATCGCTTCGAGCAGACCATCCTTGTTACCAAAATAATATTTGACCAGCGCGCTGTTCAGGCCGGACAGGACCGACAGTTCGCTGAAGGAAATATCGATCGTGTCGCCTTCGCGCATGATCTGGCTGGCGGTTTCGATCAGCTTGTCGCGCGCGCCTGCCTCATTTTCTTTAACGCCCAATTTGTCGACACCCATTTATCATCCCCTTTGTGCACCACGTCACAATTTTGTCACTTATAGACAGGTTCTTTCCACCATGGAAAGCTGTCTGGCAAGTCAGCGGATACTTTGTCGGGATAGTTGGGCGAGCGCTTCTCCAGGAAGCTGGCAATACCCTCTTTCGCATCGGCGGATTTCGCCCGGTTATAGATGATCCGGCTATCGACCTTGTGCGCTTCCATCGGGTGATCGGCGGCGGGCAATTGCCACAGCATCTGCCGGGTGACGGCGATTGATACCGGTGCGGTATTATCGACAATTTCCCGCGCCAGCGCATAAGCGGCGGGCAGCAGGTCTTCTGGTTTGTGCAGCGAACGCACCAGGCCGCCCTTGAGCGCTTCTTCCGCGTCGAACACGCGGCCCGTCAAACACCATTCCAGTGCCTGCGCCCGGCCCACCAGATTGGGCAGGAACCAGCTCGCCGCGCCATCTGGCGCAATGCCGCGCCGGGCAAAGACAAAACCGAAGCGCGCGGTCTCGCTGGCGAGCCGCATGTCCATCGGCAGCAGCATCGTCGCACCCACTCCAACCGCGACCCCGTTGACCGCGCCGATCACCGGCTTCAGACATTGATAGATACGCAGGATCAACAGGCCGCCGCCATCGCGAACGCGCGGGTCCGAATAATCTTCCACCGGCTCTTCGCTGGCGAAGGGTTTCTTGCCATCTTCCGGCGTCAGATCCGCACCGGCGCAAAAGGCTCGGTCCCCCGATCCGGTCACCACCACCGCCCGGACATCGTCATCGGCGTCGATGCGATCAAAGGCGTCGGTCATTTCCTTGATCATCGTCCCGGTGAACGCGTTCATCTTTTCCGGACGGTTGATCGTGATCGTCGCGATATTGTCGGCAACGTCGTAGAGGATCTGGGTGTAATCGGTCATGCGGGTCTCCCGGGGATAGAAAAAGGGCCGCGAGTTTGTCGCGGCCCCGTGATTGGTCGATTAGCGCGGGGCCATCCTGATGCCGCCGTCAAGCCGGACATCCTCGCCGTTGAAATATTGCGTTTCGATCATGCACAATGCGAGCGCAGCATATTCGTCCGGCTGACCGAGCCGCGGCGGATGCGGCACCATCGCGCCGAGCGCGTCACGCACATTCTGCGGCGCGCCAGCGAGCAACGGCGTATCGAAGATGCCGGGCAGGATGGTGTTGACGCGGATGCCTTCGCGGGACAGGTCACGAGCGATCGGCAAGGTCATGCCGACAACGCCGCCCTTGGAGGCGGAATAGGCGGCCTGGCCGATCTGGCCATCTTCGGCAGCAACCGATGCGGTGTTGACCATCGCGCCGCGATCGCCGTCTTCCAGCGGATCGAGCGTCAGCATGCCGGCAGCCGATTTGGCAATGCAGCGGAACGTGCCGACCAGGTTGACCTGAATCACGAAGTCAAACTTGTCGAGCGGGAAATGGCGGATCGAGCCATCTTCCTTGGCGCGGCTGGCGGTTTTCATGGCGTTGCCAATGCCGGCACAGTTGACCAGGATACGCTCTTGGCCATTGGCGGCACGGGCCTTTTCAAAGCCTGCATCGACGCTTTCGTCGCTGGTCACATTGACGTTGCAAAATACGCCGCCCAGCTCGGACGCCAGCGCTTCGCCTTTTTCTTCATTGAGGTCGAACAGAGCGACCTTCACGCCTTTGGCCGCGAGGCGGCGAGCGGTTGCCGCACCGAGACCGGAGGCACCACCGGTAATCACCGCTGAAATATTGCTATTGAGTTCCATAATCCTGTCTTTCTTCTATCATTCGTCATCCTGAACTTGTTTCAGGACCCCTGGCGAATTCGCACCGTGCGGCAAGAGGTCCTGAAACAAGTTCAGGATGACGATTATTTACATTAGCCCAGACGTTCGATGATCGTGACGTTGGCCTGGCCGCCGCCTTCGCACATAGTCTGCAGACCGTATTTCGAGCCGCGCGCTTCCATGGCGTTGAGCAGGGTTGCCATCAGCTTGGTGCCGGATGCGCCGAGCGGGTGGCCAAGAGCGATCGCGCCGCCGTTGACGTTGATCTTGTCGCGGTCCGCACCGACATGCTTCAGCCAGGCAAGCGGAACCGGGGCAAAGGCTTCGTTCACTTCATAGAGATCGATATCGCCGATCTTCATGCCGGCGCGCTGCAAGGCACGGTCGGTGGCGAACAGCGGCTCTTCGAGCATGATCACCGGATCGCCTGCGGTAACCGTCAGATTGACGATACGCGCGCGCGGGGTGAGGCCATGATCTTTCAGCGCCTGTTCCGAGCAGATCAGAACTGCACTGGAGCCATCGCAAATCTGGCTGGCGTTGGCAGCGGTGATCGCGCCGCCTTCCTGCAGCAGCTTGACTGCGCCGATGCTTTCCATGGTCGCATCAAAGCGGATGCCTTCGTCGACCTTGTGCTGTTCCTTGCCTTCGGGCGTTTCGATTTCGATCGGAACGATTTCATTGTCAAAAGCGCCGGATTCGACTGCCTTGATCGCCTTCTGGTGGCTTTCCAGCGCAAATTCGTCAAGATCCTGCCGGGTGAAGCCATGCTTCTTGACCATCATTTCAGCGCCCATGAACTGGCTAAACTGGATGCCGGGAAAGGCTTCTTTCAGCCGCTCCGACATATTGGTGCCGAGGCCGGCATCCTTAAACAATTTGAAGGTCGAGCCCATTGGCACCCGGGACATGCTCTCGATGCCGTGGGCCAGGACCATATCCTGGGTACCGGACATCACGCCCTGTGCCGCAAATTGCATCGCCTGTTGCGACGAACCGCACTGGCGATCAATCGAAACCGACGGGATGCTCTGGGGAAGCTTGGAGGCAAGAACCGCATTGCGGCCGACATCGCCAGACTGCTCGCCGCCCTGCGAGACGCAGCCGGTGATCACATCTTCGATCGCGCTCGCGTCGAAGTCATTGCGATCAGCAATCGCGTCCAGAGTCGCCGCTCCGAGATCCACCGGATGAACGCCCGCCAATCGGCCGCCGCGACGGCCTCCTGCGGTACGAACCGCATCAACAATATAGGCTTCTGCCATAATCTTATTCCTTCAATTGGTTAAGAGTCGAGAATTTAACTGACCGGTTAAACTGCACCGGCGCTAGCGTCAAACGAAAAAGCCGGCCATCACAATAGTGATAACCGGCCTGTTCACGTTATGACATGCCGAGGTCAGGCAGGCACATTGTCTTTCTTGACAGTGATCACCTGCGGATAGGTGAATTCGAGCAGACCTTCCTTGCCATATTCGGCGCCAAAGCCCGACTGCTTGTGTCCGCCAAACGGGGCGAACGGCGACAGGTGCAGGAATTCGTTGACCCAGACGGTTCCGGTTTCCAGCTGCTCGGCAACCCGTACGCCTTCGTCCGGATCAGCCGTCCATACCGCACCGGCCAGACCATATTCGCTGGCATTGGCGCGGCTGATCGCTTCGTCCGTGCTGCTGAATTTCATCAGCGGCATGACCGGGCCGAATTGCTCCTCGGCGACGATCCGCGCGTCTTCCGGCGGATTGTCGAGAATCGTGATCGGCACATAATAGCCCGGGATATTCTCGTCCTTGGCATCGCCGCCGACCAGGAATTTATAGCCATTGTCCTTGGCATCCTTGATCAGTTCCAGCACTCGCTCATATTGCTTCTTGTTCTGGATCGGACCGACTGCCGTGCCCTGCTGCGAGCCGTCGCCGACCTTCACATTTTTGGCATAGGCAGCAATCGCGGCGCTGAGATCGTCATAGATATCTTCATGGATATAGATGCGCTTCGCGGCGACGCAAATCTGTCCGGCATTGGTGAAGCTCGACCAGAACAATTGCTCGGCGACCTTTTCGACATTGGCATCGGGCAGGACGATCGAGGCGTCGTTGCCGCCCAGTTCCAGCGTGATCCGCTTGAGGTCCTTCGAGGCACCTTCCATGATCTTTTTGCCGGTCGCGGTGGAGCCGGTGAAGGTGATCTTGTCGATATCGGGGTGAGAAGTGATCAGTGGGCCAAGGCTGTCTTCGCCAGTGATGATGTTGACCACGCCTGGAGGGGCGACATCCTTGATCAGCTCGGCGAGACGCAGAGTCGTCAGCGGCGTAAAGGGCGACGGCTTTAGCACGATCGTGCAGCCCGACAGCAGCGCCGGCGCAATTTTTTGCACCGCCATCATCACCGGGAAATTCCATGGCACGATGCCACCGACCACGCCGACCGGTATGCGGCGGGTGCGGCTGAGGCGCTGCTCGGTGTCCTCGTTGATTTCGTCTTCCAGTTCGAGCGTCGCCTGCGATCCTGCCATATAGGCGGCGCCGGCGATTTCGCCCTGCGCCTGCGCATGCGGCTTGCCCTGCTCTGCGGTGAGCAGGCGGAACAGCTCGTCATTATTCTCGTTGATCACGCCGGCGATCGCCTGAACGACTTTGCGGCGTTCGTCGATCGGCTTTTTCGACCAGCTCTTGAAGGCGGCACGGGCAGCCGCAACGGCCTGGTTCAGTTCATCCTCGCCACAGGCCGGAACCTGGCCGATTACTTCTTCATTGGCCGGGTTGACGACGTCCAGCGTCTCTGCCGTGCCAACCATCTCGCCATTGATCAAATTCTTATATTGGGTAACCATGATGCTCTCCTTCGGAATCTGCCATTCTATTCTATTTGAGTCACTTATACTGCATTGCAAGGCCGTCTGCGCCATTCATTTTGATAGAGTGTAGCGGATCGGCAGCGTCTTGAGCCCGCCGACAAAGGTCGATTTGGCGCGGACCGGTTCGCCTGCCAGTTCCAGCGTCTCGATCCGGTCGAGCAGCTCGTTGAACAGGATTTTCATTTCCATCCGCGCCATGTGCAGGCCGAGACATTGATGGGCCCCGGCACCAAAAGCGATGTGACGGTTTGGTGAGCGTGAAGCGTCAAATTTTCGGGGGTCGGAAAAGACAGCCGGATCGTGGTTGGCGGCGATATAGCTGATCATCAGCCAGTCATCCTTGGCAATCTTCTGCCCGCCAACCTCGGTATCTTCGGCAGCCGTGCGCATGAAATGCTGCACCGGCGTGGTCCAGCGGATCGCTTCCTCGACAATCCCGGGGAGCAGGTCACGATCGGCCTTGAGCCGGGCAAATTGCTCCGGGTCGCGGGCCAGCGCCATCATCGCCCCAGCGGTGGATGCCGAGGTCGTATCATGGCCAGCCGCCGCCAATATGATATAATAGCCAGCCATGTCCCGGTCGCTGAGATGCGCGCCGTCGACCTTCGCATTGGCGATCACGCTCGCCACGTCATCGGTCGGGTTGGCGCGTTTTTCCTCGGTCAGCTTGGCAAAATAGGCTTCGAAGTCGGCAACCGCGCCGACCACCAGCTGCATGACCTGTTCCGGCGTCATATCGGCCATGCCGGACTTGTTGAGGTCCTCGTCCTGACCACCGAACATCTGCTGGGTGAGAAACAGCATCCGCTGCTCGTCCGCTTCCGGCACACCCAGGATCTGCATCACCACGTGCAGCGGATAGGGCGCAGAGACCAGCGGCACAAAATCGGCTTCGCCGCCAGCATCAACCAGCCGTTCGACCGTGACCTTGGCCAGCGCCCTGATCTCATCTTCCATCTGGCGGATATTCTTCGGCATGAACCAGTCTTGCGTCAGCCGGCGATATTGCGGGTGGGTCGGCGCGTCCAGCGCGACCAGCGACCGCACCAGATTGGGATCGCCGCCGGTGATCGACTTGACGAAGGCACCGCTGTTCTTGTCGCTGAAGGTGACGCTGCGCGGGCTGTTGAGAAACAGCTTGTTGTCCTTGCTGATCCGCATCACGTCGTCATAGCTGGTCACCAGCCAGAAGGGATCGTGGATGTCGTCGTTGACCACCTTCACAACCGGCGTCTCGCTGCGCAGCCTGTCGAACCGGTCGAGCAGCGCATCCCAGTTGACATAACGGGCCGGGTCAATAATCGCCTGCGCGTCCGCGCCGGTCAATACGGCTTCCGCTTGCGTCGCCATCAGACTGCCTCGCTTTCCTGCTTCTGCCAATATTCGTCGCGCAGCAGCCGCTTGTAGAGCTTGCCGGTGGCATGGCGCGGCAGTTCGGCGCGAAAGTCGATCCGGCGCGGCACCTTGACCCCGGAGAGTGACTGGCGGAGATAGGTTTCCAGCTCCTGGGCCAGTTCCTCGCCTGCTTCCGCCATATCCATCGGCTGCACCACCGCGACGACTTTCTCGCCCATATCCTCGTCGGGGGCACCGATCACGGCGGCATCGGCAACCTTGTCATGGGTCACCAGCAGATTTTCGATCTCCTGCGGATAGATATTCACGCCGCCGGAAATGATCATGAAGCTCTTGCGGTCAGTCAGATATAAAAAGCCGTCCTCGTCGAGCTTCCCGACATCGCCGAGCGACGTCCAGCCCTTTTCATGGGTGGCCGCCTTGGTCTTCTCCGGGTCGTTGTGATATTCGAATGTCGAGGCGCTTTCGAAATAGATCTGGCCTTCCTCGCCGACCGGGACTTCCTCGCCATTTTCATTGCAGATATGCACCACGCAATTGATCGGCTGCCCGACCGTGCCCTTGTGCGACAGCCAGCCTTCGCTGTTGCAGAAGACAAAACCATTGCCCTCGGTCCCGGCATAATATTCGTTGAGCACCGGCCCCCACCATTCGATCATGGCTTCCTTGATCGGCACTGGCACCGGCGCTGCGGCATGGACGGCGCTCTTGATCGAGGAGACGTCATATTTGTTGCGGATCTCCTCCGGCAATTTCAGCATCCGGACAAAATGGGTCGGCACCCATTGGCCGACGTCGCACTTATATTTCTCAACCAGTTGCAGGGCATGTTCCGGGTCAAATTTTTCCATGACCACGCTGGTACCGCCAAGCGCCTGCACCGCAATGTTCCAGCGCAGCGGCGCGGCATGATAAAGTGGTGCCGGCGAAAGATAGACGCAGTCCTTGTGAAAACCGAAAATCGCCTGGGCCAGCGTGGCAATGCCATTGGGTCCGGCGATATCTTCCTCCAGCGGCAAAGGCAGCTTGACGCCCTTGGGCTGGCCCGTGGTGCCCGAGGAATAGAGCATGTCGATCCCGGCGCGCTGGTCGGCAATCGGCGTGTCCGGCATCGATTCGAGCACCGCTTCGATATCGCGTTCGTCGTCCACGCCAAAGATCAGCTGGTCCACCTCGGGATTCAACGTCCGCAACTGATCGACCACCGGCAACATTTTCTGCGAGCTGATCAGCAGCTTGGCGCCGGAATCTTTCAGAATATAGCTGACTTCGTCCGCGGTCAGTCGGCTGGAGATGGCGACCTGAAACAGGCCGGAGCGCTGGGACCCCCAGGTGACGGGAAAAAATTGCCGGTGATTCTCCATGCAGACGGCGACGGTATCGCCAATCTTGATACCGCGGCTGCGATAGAGCTGCGCGACCTTGTTCGACAGCTTGTCCAGCTCAGCATAAGTGATGACTTCGCCGGAGTTCGCCATGATTACGGCCGGCTTGTCCGGATGTTCCTGTGCGTGGACCGAAGGATGCATGATCTGGCGTTCTCCAAGAGTTCGATCGCCTGTATTGGCGATTCGCTTTCCCGGCACCATGGTTTAATCGCGCAGTTAAATCAATCGATAGTCACATCATTCCGCGATAGAAGGCAGAAATGACCCCCTAATTCTCCACATAGATATCCACAGGCACCGTCAGATCGGCAAATATCCGGCCAATCGGCGCCATGCTTGTCGCACCCTGTTCGATCTCGGACTCGAGCATCGTCTGCGCGTCCGCACCTTTCAGCAGAACGACCACGGTTCGCGCTTCACAAATCGCCGCCTTGGTGATCGTCACCAGCGGCGTATCCCCGTCCTCAGGCAGCAGGCCGACGGCTATTTTTTCTGGTGGTCCATCCAGCGCCTCTTCCATGTCCGCGCTTTCCATGATCCCGGCGGTGCTGCCATCAGCGCCCATGCCGAGCAGGACCAGATCGGGTGGCCATTTGGTGTCGCGCAGCCGCGCATCCGCTGCAGCACCGGCCATGTGATAATCCTCATGCTCTGGCGCCAGCGGCAACACCCGTGCTCCGCGGGTCAGAAACAGACTCGCCAGTTTTTTCACATTGCTGCGCGGATCGTCGAGCGGAACCAGCAGATCATAGCTCGGGATGATGGTGACATATTTCCATTTGATCGGCTTTTCGGCGAGCGCCTCGAGGATGGGCATCGCCTCATCGCTGGCCGGCAGCGCCAGCAGCGCATCGCCGCGGGCATCCAGCGCGCTCTCGATAATGAACTGGATATCGCCAGCAACTGCGTCGACCATCTCGGCCTGATCGTCAAAGTCCCACCATTCGAGCAGGGATTCATCCTCCTCGGGAAGGTCGTCCATATCAAAATCTTCTAGGGCGTCTTCGAGTTTGCTCATGTTTCTTTCCGTTGGTCAATTTCCCATGCTTCTAGTCCCTGTTCGGCCCGAAACAAAGGTTAAACATTAGATTTTCCTGACGGGTTCGCTAGTTTTGGGGCGGCTCGACCGGTGGTTCATCGAGCACCAGCGCCGAAGGCCGCAGGATCGTTAGCGACGCGGGCGCGCCGCTGTCTTTCTCCCGCGCGCTGATATCGACCTGAATGAAGCGCTGGTCCTCGGTCAGCTTCGCATCCTGCGCCCACTGCCATTGCCAGCCGCCGTTTTCGACCGTGCCGCTTGCCTCGCCGAGCGCTGGCGGACGCGGGTTTGTAAGAATTTCGACTGCCCGGTTGCGGACCACCGACTGCCCCACCACGCGCATTTCCAGTTCGGCGGCATTGTTGGTGGTATAGGCCTGCAGCCGGATCAGCGAGAGGGCGGCGAGGCTGAATACTGACAGGGCGACCAGCATCTCGATCAGGGTGAAGCCCCGCTCTCCCGACTTTCCCAATCTCATCACGGCGCCGTCCCCGCCAGCTTCACATCGCCCATTGCTGCAATCAGCACGCTGCGTCTCTGGTCACTGGACTGCAGCACCAGCTCGGCCTGATCGCTGGGCAGGCCAGTGCTTTCGAAACTGATCATCATCGGACCGGTCTCGCCGGTCTGCGCGGTTACGCCGTCGGACCAGTTAGTCGACACAAACGGTTTGTCCTCGATTACCGACCAGCTGCCCTTGCGTCGCTCGAGAAAACTGTAGCCGGACGGCGTGACCTGCACCGCCATCGGCCGGGATTGCAGGATCGCATTGTCACGCAGCGCTGCGGTGCGTGCGGCAAAGCGCTGCGCGTCTTCTTCGAGCGCGCTGCTGCCGCTCGGAAAAGAGAAAACCACGACCGAAGCCATCAGCCCGATGATCAGCAACACCACCATCAGCTCCACCAGAGTGAAGCCAGATGTATTTTCGCTTGCGACTGGGGTTTTCTGTCGGATCATTATCGTTCATTTAGCGAGTTGAGCGGAGCGAGTCTTGCAGAATCCATGAAGCCCTGCAATGACAGCGGCATAAGAACAGAAACGCAGGGCAAAGGAATTTTTGATGGCAGACGTCATTCTCTATGAGAAAAATGACCGCATCGTGACAATCACATTGAACAAGCCGGAAACGCGCAACGCGCTGTCGAAAGATCTGTGCGAAGCGCTGGTCAACGCGATCAACAAGGCCGACGCCGATGCCGGTGTCAGCTGCGTCGTGCTCGCCGCCAACGGCAAGAGCTTTTCCTCCGGCGGCAATCTGCACGAGATCAAGGCGATGACCGCCGAGCAGAATATGACGCCACTGGACATCGAGAACTGGTACAAGACCGGCATCCAGCGCATTCCGCTGGCCTTTTCCGAAATCTCGGTGCCGGTGATCGCTGCGGTCAACGGCCATGCGATCGGCGCGGGCAACGACCTGACCACGATGTGCGATATCCGCATCGCCGGCGAGGACGCGATCTTCGCAGAGAGCTTCCTGCGCGTCGGCATCATCCCCGGCGACGGTGGTGCCTGGCTGCTGCCGCGGATCATCGGCCAGGCGCGGGCCAACCAGATGCTGTTCACCGGCGAGTTTATTGATGCGAAGAAAGCGCTGGATTATGGTCTGGTCTCGGAAGTGGTGGCGAACGATAAGCTGCTCGAGCGCGCCTATGAACTGGCGGAGATGGTCGTCGCGCTGCCGCCGCTGGCGATCCGCAAGACCAAGGAACTGGTGCGCACTGCGCAGAGCGTGACGCTAAAGGAAAATCTCGATCAGGCCGCGCTGTTTCAGGGCGTCTTGCAACAACTCGATGACCACCGCGAAGCAATTGATGCGATACTCGAAAAGCGCAAGCCGGTGTTCAAGGGAGCGTAGAATGTTCTCCCGCGCAAGCGGGAGTCCATCTCGCAATCGTGCGTTTGGGGAATTTCGGGAGATAGACCCCTGCCTGCGCAGGGGAACAAGAAGGAGAGAGAGTATGAAGAAGACCGCACTTTCAATGGTCGCTCTGATATTGGCGACGCCGATCCAGGCCGCCCCTCCCGAAGGCGTTGCCACCGAAGCGACCAAGGCCGCCAACGCCAGAGTCGCGGCAGAATTGCCGATCGCCGACCAGACCGATTTCGAAAATGCCAATCGCGGTTTTCTTGCGAAAATCGAGGCGGACAAAATTCTCAACGAGGATGGCTCGGTCGCCTGGGATTCGCACCAGTTCGACTTTATTACCGGCGCGGCTCCCGATACGGTCAATCCGTCGCTCTGGCGGCAGGCAAAGCTGAACAGCATCCACGGCCTGTTCGAGGTTGTGCCCGGTATTTACCAGATACGCGGCTATGATCTGGCGCAGATGACGCTGATCGCCGGCAAGACCGGCTGGATCATCATCGATCCGCTCACAACCCCTGCCCCGTCGAAAGCCGGGCTGGCGCTGGCCAACAAGACGCTGGGCGAGCGGCCAGTGGTGGCGGTGATCTTCACCCACAGCCATGGCGACCATTTCGGCGGCATCGCCGGGGTTGCTTCGCCCGAGGATATCAAGGCGGGCAAGATCCAGGTGATCGCGCCGCACGGCTTTCTCGCCGAGTCCGTGGGTGAGAGCGTGATCGCCGGCACCGCGATGAACCGACGTGTGCAATATCAGTTCGGCACGGCCCTGCCGGTCGGGACCACCGGCCAGGTCGGCGGCGGCCTCGGCCAGAAACTGTCGAGCGGCGATGTATCGCTGGTGCCGCCGACCCGATCGATCAGCAAGGATGGCGAAACTCTGGTGATCGACGGCATCACCTTCGACTTCATGGATGCTGGCGAAACCGAGGCACCGGCCGAGATGGTCTTCTACATGCCGCAGTTCAACGCCCTGCATAGCGCAGAGGTCGCAACCCGCACCTTCCACAATGTGCTGACGCCGCGCGGCGCGCTGGTTCGCGACACGCTGAAATGGAGCAAGGTGATCGACGCGATGCTCGCCAAATATGGCGACAAAGCGGACGTCATGCTCGCCTCGCATCACTGGCCGACCTGGGGATCGAACAATGTGCAGGCAGCGCTGAAGAACCAGCGCGGCATCTATCGCTATGTCCACGACCAGACCATGCGTCAGGCCAACCAGGGCGCGACGATGGACGAGATTGCCGAGAATATCGGCGAGCCGGATTTCGCCAAAACCGACTTCGGCGTGCGCGACTATTACGGCACGCTCAACCATAACAGCAAAGCGGTTTACCAGCGCTATTTTGGCTGGTGGGACGCGGTGCCGGCCCATTATCACGAGCTGCCGCCGGTCGAAGCCTCGAAAAAATATGTCGCGGCGATGGGCGGCACCGCCAAGGCGCTGGCAGTCGGCGAGAAGGCCTTTGCTGACGGCGATTACCGCTGGGCGGCCACCGTCTTCAACCATCTGGTGTTTGCGGATCCCGCCGATGAAGCCGCCAAACAATGGCTCGCCTCGACCTACGAGCAGCTCGGTTTTCAGGCAGAAGCCGGAACCTGGCGCAATATCTATCTGGTCGGAGCCCGGGAATTGCGCGAAGGCAATAATATCAAGAATGCCATCAGCACTGCCAATGCCGAGGTGCTCAATGGCATCCCGGCAATCGATCTGTTCGACGCCATGGCGACCCGCTTCAATCCCGCCAAGATGAAGGGCGACGGCGGCATCCTCCGCTTCTGGTTCCCCGACCGCAAGGAAGCGGTGAGCATTGATCTCGGCAAGAGCGTGATGTTCCCGCGCAAGGAAGCTTATGATATTACCCGCGAGGGTTCGGACACGCAGATTACCATCAGCCGGCCCCTGTTCACCAAATTGCTGATGCGCGAGATCAGTCCGATGGAATTGATCCGGGACAAAAAGATGATCATCAGCGGCGACGATGCCCTGATGGCCAACATGTTTATGGCGCTCGATGAGGTCAATCCGCAGTTCGATATTGTGACGCCATGAACAGCGGCGGACAGACCAAACCCGTTCATGCTGAGCTTGTCGAAGCATCATGGCAATCGTCCTTCGACAGGCTCAGGACAAACGGCGATAGTTACAAAGGCCTAAATGATGCAAAGATTTAATTTCCCCGTCATCCAGCCCGATCCGGCGCTCGAGGAGTTGCGCGCAGAGCTGCAGGCGTTCCTCAAGGAAGAGCGCGAAGCGGGCAATTTCCGGCCCGAACCGGAATGCTGGATGGCCTCCGCCGATCCGGAATTCTCGAAAAAAATGGGCAAGCGCGGCTGGATCGGCCTGACCTGGCCCAGCCAATATGGCGGCCACGACAAGAGCGCTCTCGAACGCTATATCGTCACCGAGGAAACTTTGCGCGCCGGCGCGCCTGTCGCCGCGCACTGGATCGCCGACCGCCAGCACGCACCCATGCTGCTCGCCAAAGGCACCGAAGAACAGAAGCTTGATATCCTGCCTCGCATCGCCGCGGGCGAATGCTATTTCGCGATTGGCCTCAGCGAGCCGGGCGCCGGGTCCGATCTCGCTAATGTCAAAACGAAAGCCGAGAAGGTCAGCGACGGATGGAAGATCAACGGCCAGAAAATCTGGTCGTCCGGCGCGCATATGTGCCACTATATGGTGGCCCTGCTGCGCACCTCGCCAGCCGATGGCCGCAACCGCCATGTCGGCCTGTCGCAGATCATGATCGACCTCAGCCTGCCCGGAGTCACCGTCAAGCCGATCGTCGACCTGTCCGGCGATGCCCATTTCACCGAGGTCTATTTCGAGGACGTGATCGTCCCCGACGACTGTCTGCTCGGCGAAGAGGGCGGCGGCTGGGCACAGGTCACCGGCGAACTGGCGATGGAGCGCTCCGGCCCGGAACGGTTTCTGTCGAGCTATATCACGCTGGAGACTGCGCTGGGACAGCTGAACGGGAAAATGGGTTCGGACAGCCAGGCACGCCTTGGCAAGCTGATCGCGAATCTGCGTACGCTGCGCGGCATGTCCTGGGCGATCGCCAATCTGCTCGATCAGGGCGTCTCACCCGAAACCGAGGCAGCGCTGGTCAAGGATCTCGGCAATAGGCTGGAGAATGACCTCACGCAGCAGGTGCGCGCGATGCTCACCGACTTGCCGCCCGAAGACTGGAGCCCGGACATGCGCCGGATCATGAATATCGGCGTGCTGCGCTCCCCGCCCAATACGCTGCGCGGCGGCACCACCGAAGTGATGCGCGGCATTATCGCCCGCCAGCTGGGGCTCAGATGATGAGATCTGCAAAGCAATGTACTCCGCGCTCGATGCGGAGCCCTGGAGGCACAAGCGCACGCTGTAATACAGAGCTCCGCATCAAGTGCGGAGCACGGTCGGAGACTGTCAGATGATCAACACCGAAGGCATGGTCGCCGAAACGGCCACGAAAATTTACACCGATCTGTGCGGCCGCGACGTCCCGCATCTCGCAGAAGCCGGTGAATATCCGCAGGCTCTCTGGGACGCGCTTGCCGAAAACGGCTTGCCGCTGGCCTGGGTCAGCGAGGATAATGGCGGCTTTGGGGCAGGATTAGGCGAGGTTTTCGGAGCGATCTGGGCATCGGCGCAGGCGGCCTCGCCCGTACCTTTCGCCGAAACGCTGATCGCCAACTGGATGCTCGACAAAGCGGGACTTGCACCGGCCGATGGCAGCGCCAGCTTCGCGCTCAGCGGTCACACGCCGAGCGCCGACATTCCCTTTGGCATGCACGCCGACAAGATCGTGCTGTTTGACGCAGCGCATCATGAAATCGCCCTGTTTGACAATCGCGTCGGGGTCCGGTCACCAGAGGAAGCCCTGTCGCCTGACGGCATGACACAATTTGTCTTTTCCGGCCATCTGGCGGAACAATCGGCCAAGACCGACCTGTCGCGGCGGGCCTTCGAAGCGATGATCCTCACCGTCCGCGCGGTGCAAATGGCTGCCACCATGGAGACCGCGCTGAACCTGTCGATCGACTATGTCTCGCAGCGCGAACAGTTTGGACGGCCGCTGTCCAAATTCCAGGCGATCCAGCACCAGCTGGCGGTCGCCGCATCGGAATGCGCCGCCGCCGCCATGGCCGCGACCCAGGCCGCCAGCGCCATCGCTCGCCACGCCGACGATCCGGAACAGGCGTGGCACGAGGCCGTGATTGCCAAGGTCCAGATCGGTCATAGCGTTGAGGCAGTGACCGTGCCCTTCCATCAGGTCCACGGCGCGATGGGCTATACGCAGGAATATGATCTGCACCATTATACAAGGCGGCTCTGGGCGTGGCGCGATGCGCTGGGCAACGAGCATCACTGGTCCCGGCAACTGGGCGCGGAACTGGCCGCAACGACCCGGGATCAAATCTGGCAAGGCGTGACTACAGGCGACTGGACGGGGGACAAACCGGCTGCTAGTTAATCGCGCGATTAAATGATTCCCGGATGGAGCAAAGATGCTTCCAATCCTTCCACTGACAGGAGCTAAGCCCATGAAAACACGCATCACCGAGCTTTTCGGCATCGAACATCCGATCATCCAGGGTGGCATGCATTATGTGGGATTTGCCGAACTGGCCGCTGCCGTTTCCAACGCTGGCGGACTGGGAATCATCACCGCGCTGACCCAGCCGTCCGCTGCGGCGCTGGCCGACGAAATCGCCAAGTGCCGGGACATGACCGACAAGCCGTTCGGCGTGAACCTGACCTTCCTGCCAGTAGTCAACGCGCCCGACTATGAAGGCATGGTCAAGGCGATCATCGACGGCGGCGTCAAGGTCGTCGAAACCGCCGGCAACAATCCGGTGCAGGTACTGCCCGCGCTGCACGGCGCCGGTATCAAGGTGATCCACAAATGCACCGCTGTCCGCCACGCGCTGAAGGCGCAGAGCATCGGCTGCGATGCAGTATCGGTCGACGGCTTCGAATGCGGCGGCCATCCCGGCGAGGACGATATTCCGAACATGATCCTGCTGCCCCGCGCTGCCGACGAACTGGAGATTCCCTTTGTCTCCTCCGGCGGTCAGGCCGACGGCCGCAGCCTCGTCGCCTCGCTGGCAATGGGCGCGGAAGGCATGAACATGGGTACCCGCTTCATCGCCACCAAGGAAGCGCCGGTGCACCAGAATGTGAAAGACGCGATCGTCGCCGCCAGCGAACTCGACACCCGCCTGGTGATGCGCCCGCTGCGCAATACCGAACGCGTGCTGACCAATCCGGCGGTTGAACGGCTGCTCGAAATCGAGAAGGAAAAGGGCGCCGATCTGGAATTCAAGGATGTCATCGAGCAGGTCGCGGGCGTCTATCCCAAGATCATGCTGGAAGGCACGATGGACGCCGGTGCATGGAGCTGCGGTATGGTCGCTGGCCTGATCAACGATATCCCGACCTGTCAGGAACTGATCGACCGGATCATGGCCGAAGCCGATCAGATCATCAACGAGCGCCTGAAAGGCTTCCTGGCGGCCTGACCGTGGAGCCCTATCAGCCCCTCAGTCGCTCGATCGCCGACAAGGTCGCGATCGTCACCGGCGCGGCCAGCGGCATGGGCCGCGCTACCGCGCATCTCTTTGCCTCGGAAGGCGCGCACGTCGCGGTGACTGATCTGGATCAGGGCCGATGCGACGCCGTGGTACGGGAAATTGAAGAGGCAGGCTATCCGGGGTCCGCAGAGGCATGGGCGCTGGATGTTAGCAACCCGGACGCGATCAAGGCGGTGGTCGCCGACATCGCGCAAAGCCTGGGCGGAATCGACATATTGGTCAATAACGCAGGCTTTGCGATTCCGGCGGATGTGGCGGAGGAAAGCTATGAACAGAGCTGGTCGCCGACGCTCGAAGTGATGCTGTCGGCCCATCAGCGGATGATCCGCGCGGCGCTGCCCCATCTGCGCAAGGCCGAGCATCCGCGGATCGTCAATGTCGCGTCAACCGAGGGACTGGGCGCATCGCCCGGCAACAGCCCTTATGTCGCTGCAAAGCACGGCGTGATTGGCCTGACCCGCGGCCTTGCCGTCGATCTTGGCCGCGAGGGCATCACCGTCAACTGCATCTGCCCCGGACCGATCCGCACCGGTATCACCGACGGCATCCCGGAAGAGCACAAGACCATTTATGCCAAGCGCCGGGTGCCACTGCGCCGCTATGCGATTCCCGAAGAGGTCGCGCATATGACCCTGTCCTGCGTCCTGCCTTCAGCGTCCTTCCTGACCGGAGCAGTGATCCCGGTCGACGGCGGTCTGACTGTCAAGAATGCATGAACAAAAAGCCTCCGGAATCGCTTCCGGAGGCTTCCGCTTGATTAAGGGTCAGTGCATTTCACCGGATCGCATTGCCAATCACCGCGCCGATAATGCCGCTACCGACCGCGATCAGTACCGCATCATTGCCGGAGCGGACCCATTCATAGCCGCGTGGCGCATTCGATAGCCGGTAGGCGCGGGGATTGTTGATCACCCGGTAATTGCTCGCATAGCGCCGGTCGAACCGCTGGCCCTTGGCCCAGTGCCGTTGCTGGACGGCGCTATAGCGCTGGCCATTGTAGCGATCGCGCTGGATGTTGTTTCTTGTCGTGGTTCTCGTCACCACACGCTGACCGTTTCTCTTGGTCACCGTCTTCTTGACCACACGCTTGCCGTTGTGATGCTTCACCGACTTCTCGACCGTCCGGTGCGATGCGGCCGCAGCCTGGGCGGTGACCATAGGAGAGACAGCCATTGTCGTGACTGCCAAAGCCATCAGAAATTTTTTCATGTCGAATTCCTTTTCTGTTCGGCGCCAACTGCGGCGTCACAAACAGAAATAGGGGCAAGCTGTCGCAGGCCTTTGTCAGATTCGAACTCTTTTGTACTAGATTGTCGCAGAAACCCGATCCGGTTCATCGGGCGATCAGCTAGCGGCGCATCAGTCCGCCCAAAGCGCCAATACGGACCGCAGCGCTGTCACCAGAGCCAGCGGCTGGTCGAGCATCAGATGATGTTCGGCCTCGGGTATCGCGATCATCGGGATATGGTGGCCGCCGAGTTCGCGGAGATAAGCCGCGCTGTCGCCATCGAACAGCTTGCTCTTCTCGCCATAGACGATCGCCAGCCGGTGCGGCAGATCGACAATGCGCTGCGGCGTCTGCGCCCATTTCGCCATGTCATTTTCGTTGCGGTGGAACACCATCGGATCGAATTTCCAGGACCAGCCCTGCTGTTCGCCGTCATCGACCCGGCGCAGCGAATGATAGGCCATATATTCCATGAGGAACGGCTGCTGCACGGCCTGTGGCGGCGCCAGCACAAAGCGCTCCCGGGCCGATGGATAATCGGGATAAAGCTTGTTCGGACGATCCGATCGACCGGACCCGGGAGGGCCGCCGCCATTCTCAAAATGGGCCGCCAGCCGTTCCGGGCGCATTACCATCAGGTCGCAGATGATCAGCCCGCCAAAGCGCTCTCCCGCCATCTCCATGGCGGTCAGCGCGACACCCGAACCAAAGCTGTGGGCGATGAGCTTCGGTTTGACGTCACCGGAAAACAGATCCAGGGCATCGGCGAGCGCCACCATATCGGCGGCGCGCTTGTCCCCGTCGCAATCCGGCGTCATGGCGCTGTCGCCCATGCCGGCGAGATCATAGGCGATCACGTCATATTCCTTGGCCAGAAACGGCGCGATAAAGGCGAAGCAGTGCGCATGGGCGAGGAAACCGTGGGTCATCAGCAGCGGCGGCTTGCCGCGCGTGCCCCAGCGGAAATAATGGACCCTGTGCCCGTTCACTTCGACAAAGCTGTCCTCGCGCGGCACCGCCATCGCGTCGGTGAACCAGGCGGGCAACTGCTGATCGCCAGTCCAGATATCGACAATATCAGGGCTGGCCGTTTTCACATGTTCATTCATCGGAGAGCTTATTCACCCTTCCAGTCGGGCTTGCGCTTCTGGGCGAAGGCAAGCGAGCCTTCCTGCGCATCCTTGGAGGTGAAGACCGGCCCGGTGATTTCCGCCTGTTTCTTCCACGCTTCTTCGCTACTCCAATCATAGCTTTCGTTGATGATCTTCTTGGTCGCTTTCAGCGCCAGCGGGCCATTGGCGGCAACGGTCGTCGCCAGCTCGATCGCTGCGTCGAGCGCAGCGCCTTCGGTCAAGCGGTTGACGAAGCCCACTTCATAGGCGCGCTGGGCGGTGAAGAAATCACCGGTCAGCGCCCATTCCATGGCAATGCGTTTGCCGACCAGTTGCTGCAGCTTGATCACGCCACCAGCGGCTGCCACCAGACTGCGCTTCACTTCCGGAATGCCGAATTTCGCGTTCACATTGGCCACGCACAGATCGCAGGCCAGCGCCAGTTCGAGGCCACCCGCCAGTGCATAGCCCTCAACCGCAGCGATCAGCGGCTTTTCCGGGCCCTTTTCGGTGATGCCGCCGAAGCCATAGCCTTTCACCGCAGGCGTTTCGCCGCGCAAAAAGCCCTTGAGATCCATGCCTGAACAGAAGGTTCCACCCGCACCAGTAATGATCCCGGCGTTGAGGCTATTGTCACTGTCGAGCTGCTCCATTGCCGCGCGAATCCCTTCGGCAGCAGCCTTGGTCATCGCGTTCTTGGCTTCCGGCCGGTTGATGGTGACGATGATAAACCCGTCGCGAATTTCGGTGAGTACTTCAGACATGTTTGTTTCTCCTTTGCTTCTTTTGGATTTGTGCCCCGGCGAAGGCCGGGGTCCATCTCGTGAAATCGCGTAACGACGCATTGGCACGAGATGGGCTCCTGCCTCCGCAGGAGCACAGTTCATTCAATCTCTAGTCAAACAGCAATCCCGCCAGTTTCGACCGTTGATAAGCCGCATCTCCGATCAGCGCGCCTGACAAAATTGCTTTCCGCCGGTGCAGCTGCGCGTCGCAATCATGGGTGAAGCCGAAGCCGCCGTGGAACTGGATCGCGCGATCGGCCGACGTGGAATAGCTCGAATGGGACTGCGCCGCCGCCATCCGTACCGCAACTTCGCCGCGGCCCTGTTCGCCCCAGCTGTGTGCAGCGCTGTAGAGATGCGTCCGCGCCTTTTCATATTCGACATAATTGTTGACCGTCGGGTGTTTCAGCGCCTGGTAGCTGCCGATGATCTTGCCGAACTGCTTGCGGGTTTTGAGATATTCCAGCGTATAATCGATCACCGCCTGCGCACCGCCGGTCATTTCGGCGGCATGGATAAGGCCGGCTGCCAGCTCGATCTTCTCCAGCGTCTCGCGGGTCCGCGACGCGTCAAACAGCGCGTCGGCGGCGACGGTGACGCCGTCCAGAGTCACTTCATAACTGCGCGCGGTTTCGTCGATCACCGTTTCGCGGCGCAGCGCGCCGTCGGGCAGCGCCGAGCGTTCGATCAGGGCAAAGCGCACCGCACCATCCATCTTGACCGAAACGATGATCAGTTCCGCACTGTCGGCCCAGAGCACTAGCTGCTTCTTGCCGGACAGGGTCACAGTGCCGCCGCTTTCGGTCGCGCTGCAGTCGATATTGGCCAGGTCCCAGTCGCCATTGTCCTCGCGCAGGGCCAGAGTCGCCGCCGCACCCGCCGCGATTTTCGGAAGCCATTCGGCCTGCTGCGCTTCACTGCCGCCGGCGAGCAGGGCCTGCGCAGCCAGCGTGGTCGAACCAAACGGCGTGCTCATCAGATTGCGGCCCATCTGCTCGGCGATCGGCACGACTTCGGCCATTGAAAGACCTACTCCGTCATGCGCCTCTGGTATCGCGATCGCCAGCCAGCCGAGTTCGCCAATTTCTTTCCAGATCGCGGGATCATAGCCGAGTTCGTCGTCGATCAGTCCCCGCACCTTGTCGATCGGGCTTTTGTCGCGGCAGAAATTGGTCGCCACGTCCATCAGTTCGATCTGCTCTTCGGTCGTGCCGATTGTGCCTAGATTATCCATATCATCCTCGTCTCTCAATCCGTTCGTGCTGAGCTTTTCGCAGCACCTGACAAAGGCCCTTCGACAAGCTCAGGGCGAACGGGTTTCTGTTCTGGTTATTATCTCGTTTTCGGCAAGCCGAGCGCATGCTCCGCAACAATGTTCCGCTGAATTTCCGACGTCCCGCCGCCGATGGTGGCCGAGAAACTGTTCAGATAGCTGCGATGCCAGTAGCCGTCATCGACTGCATTTTCGTCGCCGACATAATAGCCCGCCTTGGTGCCCTGAAAGGCGAGCGAAAATTCGGTAAGCTCGCGGATCAGTTCGGTGCGGGCCAACTTGTTCATCAGCGGCAGCCCCATTGGCCGGTCCTGCATCAGCTGCGGCATCCGGCGGCGGGTGTTGTTGAGATTGAGCGCCTGGATATCGATCATATATTGCGTCATCCTGTCCCGCATCACCGGGTCGTCGAGCAGCGGCTTGCCGTTGCGCACCGAGTTTTTCGCCAGCTCGACGATTTCCATCACGTCCAGTTCCTTGACGAAATAGCCGCCGACCGGCTTGACCTTGGCACCGCGTTCATATTCCAGCGTCTTCATCGCCATCGACCAGCCATTGCCCTCGCCGCCAAACAGGCAGTCGGCGGAAATGCGGGCGTCGGTGAAGAAGGTCTGGACGAAGCCATATTCGCCGGTCAGCTTCTTGATCCGGCTGGTGGTGATGCCGTCGATCTTCATCGGATTGAGAAAGAAGCTCAGCCCGGCATATTTGTTCGGCGCGTCAAAATCCGTGCGCGCCAGCAGGATCATATATTTCGCGCGGTCGCCGAGCGAGGTCCAGATTTTCGAGCCATTGAGCACATATTCGTCACCGTCCTTCACAGCCTTCAGTTGCGCGTTGCCGAGATCCGATCCGTTCTCCGGCTCCGAAAAGCCCTGGCACCAGATATCCTCGGCGCTGAGCATCGGCTTGATATATTTCTGCTTCTGCTCTTCGCTGCCGAGATCAAGGATCAGCGGTCCCGCCCAGCCGTTGCCGATCGCATTGAGCATGATCGGCGCATCATATTTCTTCATCGCCCTTGTGGCTGCCCGCTGATATTCGCTGTGCAGTCCGCCGCCGCCATATTCCTTCGGCCAGCTGGCACCGAGATAGCCCGCCTCATAAACCTTGCGCTGCCAGTCGCGGAGGAAATCGAACTGCTCGTCCGTCGATACTTCCATGAAGGTCAGCGGCAGCATGAAGCCGGGATCGCGGACGGTATTTTCCTTGAACCAGGCGTCGGCCTGTTCGGTATAGTCCTTGAGTTCGGCTGCACTCGGTTTGTCGGCCATGGGTCTTGCTCCAGATTGCTTATCAATAGGGCCAGTGGCACGATGCCATTGCCCGCGATATTGTTTGAATCAATAGTGAGGTTAATTGAACGATTAAATTGCAAAAAGCAATGGTTCGGACCTGCTAATTCAGGCGGATGGAGAGAAATATGGTCAGTGACGATTTTAGCGGGCAGAAACATGTCATGTGCCGGGCCTGCCACGCCCATTGCGGCCTGATCGTCGATTTCGAGGACGGTGTCCCGGTCAAGACCCACGGCGACAAGGACAACCCCGAATTCGAGGGATATAGCTGCATCAAGGGACGGCAGCTCGCCAATTATCACAGTTTCGATACCCGCCTGCTGACCAGCTACACCGGCATGAAGCATGGCGAAAAACAGGCGGTACACTGGCGCGATGCAGCGCGCGACATTGCAGCGCGGCTGGAACAAATTGTCGACGAACATGGCCCCGATGCGGTCGCCTCCTATGTCGGCACCTTCGGCTATAATAATGTCAACGCCCATGCTTTCATGCTGGCGCTGATGGATGCGATCGGCTCGACTTCGGTCTATGACAGCGTCACCATCGACCAGCCGGGCAAGGGCATTGCCCGCGCGCTGATCGGCCCCTGGCTCGCCGGTGCGCCGCGGGTCGGCGACTGGGACGGGCTGATGCTGGTCGGCACCAATCCAGTGGTGTCGATGAACGGCGGCCTGGGGATGAATCCGGCCAAGAAACTGCATGATGCCAAGAAGCGCGGGATGCAGCTGATTGTCATCGATCCGCGCGTCACTGACAGCGCCCGCCAAGCCGATATCCATCTGCAATGCCGCCCCGGCCAGGACCCGATCCTGCTCGGCGCCATCGCGAAAATTGTGATCAACGAAGAGCTGTACGACAAGGATTTTGTCGCCGGCGATGTCGACGGGTTCGAAGCGCTCAAGCAAGCCGTGCAGCCATTTGACGCCGGACCGGCCGCCGACCGTGCAGGCGTGGCGGCAGAGGATATCGTCCGTGCCGCGCGCATGTATGGCAGCTGGAAGAAAGCGAGCATCAGCGGCGGCACCGGAACCAATATGTCTGGCGGCGGCAATATCACCGAATATCTCAATCTGGCCCTGACCTCGATCATGGGCCACTGGCTGCGCGAAGGCGATCTCAACCGCCGAACCGGCGTGTTCACCAAGCCCGCATCTCCAATTGCAGCGACGCCCGGTCCGGTCCCGGCCTGGGGCTTTGGCCGCAAGCTGCACAGCCGGGATCTCGAGCAGAGCATCTCCGGCATGCCGACCGCCGCCCTGCCCGACGAAATTCTGACCCCCGGCGACAAGCAGGTAAAGGCGCTGATCTGCCTCGGCGGCAACCCGATGCTCGCCTGGCCCGATCAGCTTAAGACCTTCGAAGCGATGAAAGCGCTCGACCTGCTGGTCTGCATCGATCCGCGCATGTCAAAAACCGCCGAGCTGGCGGACTATGTGATCGCCCCCAAGCTGCATTATGAAGTACATGGCAACACCGCTGCGCCCGAAGTCTATGGCGGCTTTGGAGCTGGCTGGGGCTTCGAAAATAATTACGCGCAGGCCAGCCTGCCGATCATGGATGTGCCCGAGGGCTCTGACCTGTGCGAGGAATATCAGTTCATCCACGCGCTGGCCTCCGAACTGGGCAAGCCGCTCAAGGTCAAATCTTGGGCGCTGCTCGCCCATCCCGATGAGCGCGAGGAAAAGGCCACGTTGATCCCACCGGGTGAAACGCCCGATCCGATCAGCGCGTGGAAGGCATCGCTCAACGGCTGTCCTGCCGATATCGCCGCGCTTTATGAAGATGAAGAGGTGCAAAAGGGCACAATCGTAGACGCACAGGCGCTGCTGGTGCAGCCGAAACCGGAGGGCTGGGAAGGCAAATTGTCGGTCGGCAATGCCGCGATGATGGAAGAATTGGAAGCATATGCCGCGAAGCTGGGCCAGCCTGTCGAGGACGGCGACTTCCCGTTCCGGATGATCGGGCGGCGGATGACCGCGATCCACAACAGCAACTGGCACGAAGATCCGGTGCAGCGCAAACGCGTGCCGCACCACCCCGCCTTTATGAATCCGGCCGATATGGAAGCGCTCGGCCTGTCCGAGGATCAGCCGGTCGAGCTGGAATCCGCGCGCGCCTTCATCAGCTGCGTCGCCAAGGCCGACAAGACCGTCCGCGCCGGCTGTGTTTCCACCCCGCACAGCTGGGGCACCAATCCGGACGAAAAGGAAGATCCGCTTGGTGAAGGTGGCAACACCGGCCGCCTGTCCTACAACGACCGCGACTTTGACAAGCGCACCGGCATCCCGCTGATGAGCGCGATCCCGATCCGGGTGAGGGCGAAGCAGGCAAAAGTGCTGGAGGCAGCGGAATAAGCCGGCGTCCACCAAACCCGTTCGTGCTGAGCCTGTCGAAGCACCTGACTTGACGCAAACGGCCTTTCGACAAGCTCAGGGCGAACGGCAAATATTAGGAGACGCAAGATGACCAATCCGCTGTTCGATCTCACCGGCGATGTCGCCGTCATCACCGGCGCCGGTCGCGGGATCGGCGAAGGCATGGCCAAGGTGCTTGCCGATGCCGGCTGCAACGTCGTCTGCGCCTCGCGTAGTATCGATGAGATCAATCGCGTCGCCGACGCAATCAACGCCAGCAACAGCAGCGGTCGCGCCATCGCCCACGCTGCCGATGTAACCAGCGCCGAGGAAATGGATGCCCTCGCCCAGCGTGCGGTCGACGAATTTGGCAAGCTCGATATCTGGGTCAACAATGCCGGCGGCTCTCTGGTATCGGCACCGCTCACCGAACTGGACGAGGCCGAATGGGACAAGACGCTCGCGACCAACCTGACCTCTGTGTTCCACGGCGTTCGCGCTGCCTGCAAGCATTTCGGAGAGGGCAGCCGTATCGTCAACACCAGTTCGCTGGCGGCGGAGGAACCCTTCCCCGGCAGCGGTCATTACAGCGCCGCCAAGGCCGGTGTACTGATGCTGACCAAAACCCTCGCCCATGAACTCGGCCCCAAGACGCGTGTCAACGCGATCCTGCCCGGCTTTGTCCCGACCGATACGGTCAAGCAGGCGCTGAGCATGAGCGACGAGGATTTTGTCGGCTTTGAAGACACGCTCGGCCTGCCCGCCGGACGGCTGGGTACGCCGACCGATATCGGCGCGCTGACGCTTTACCTGTGCGCACCGGCCTCGGCCTGGATGACCGGCCAGTGCATCCGGCTGGCGGGCAAGCCCTGACGCAGCAGGCCGGCCGCAGGCGTCAGTTGTCCAGCACGATCCTGTAGCGCGCCTTGCCGCTTTCCAGATGCTCCAGCGCCTCGTTGATCTGGTCGAACGGGAAATGTTCGGTGACCACCTTGATGTCATGACGCGCGCAGAACTCGAGCATGTCGGCGACGGTGTGCGGGCTGCCGACCAGCGACGAGGACAGCGAGAGTTGCGAGAACATCAACGGCATCAGCTGCAGCTCGGCCGGCACCGCTTGCACGCCCAGGAAGTGCAGCCGGCCCTTTGGTTTCAGCATGGCGATGATCTGGTTCCAGTCGAGTGCAACATCGACAGTGCTTAGGATGACATCGAAACTGCCCGCGGCCGCCGCCAGAGCTTCCGGGTCGCGGGAATTGACCACCTCATGGGCGCCCAGCGCCATGGCCTCTTCCTTTTTCGAACTGCTCGAGGTCAGGGCGGTGACGTGGCAGCCCCAGGCCTTGCCGAATTGTAGCGCCAGATGCCCCAGCCCGCCGATGCCGAGTACGGCGATCCGGTCGGTCGGCTTGATGCCGAATTTCACAAACGGATTGAACACCGTGATACCCGCACAGAACAGAGGTCCGGCATCCGCCGCATCGATACCGTCCGGCAGCTTGACCACGCTCACCCCGGATGCACGCACGATATCGGCAAAGGCGCCGTTGCGGCCCGGCGAAACCGTCGACTGAACGGATTCGCACAGATTATGGTCGCCATCGAGACACTGGGGGCAGGTCATGCAATAATGCGAATGGCCACCCAGCCCGACCTTGTCGCCGACCTTGACGTGCGTCACTTCCGGTCCGACATCGATTACGGTGCCGGTCGCTTCATGCCCGCCGACAAAGGGAAACTGGGTTGCACCCCAGACATTGTCGCGCAGGCTGAGGTCGGTGTGACAGACACCGCAATGTTCGACCTGGATATCGATATCATTGGAGCCCAGCGGCCCCAGTTCATATTCAAACGGTTCGAGTTGGCTTCCGGCCTCTGGCGCGGCATAAGCTTTTACGGTGCGCATAGTGGTTCTCCCCATGACTCTAGATCCGGTCCGGGGTCGCATATCTCGCGCTCGCTGGACACTGTCATATCAATGCATGCCCGCGATGATGGGCAGCGGTCAGCCTACCGATTGTGGAATCCGCAAAGCCCGATGAACCACGAAAAAGGGCTCCGGAAACGACCCGGAGCCCTTCGATCAACACATGATCCTTGGCCTATCCGACGACGATCATCACCAGCGAAGTGGCGATCAGGGCCGGGGTTTCGATGCCGTCGATCTCGACCACAACATTATAGGTCAGCAGCCAGCGGCCCGGCTGCTTTTCCACCGCATCGACCAATGTATGGCGACCGCGCACCTTCGATCCGGCGCGCACCGGATTGAGGAAGCGAACCTTGTCGAAGCCATAGTTGATTCCCATCACCGTGCCTTCGAGACCCAGCGTCGTGCCATAGGAAAGCTTCGGCAGCAGCGAGAGAGTCAGCAGACCATGGGCGATCGTGCCACCAAAAGGCGTTGCCTTGGCTTTTTCCTCGTCGATATGGATGAACTGGTGATCCTCGGTGCAGTCGGCAAATTTGTTGATCCGGTCCTGGCCCACTTCGACCCAGTCCGAAACGCCCACTTCCTTGCCCTTCCAGGACTCCAGTTCGCTTGGTTTGATTGTTGGCATATATTATCTCCTAAATGCTTGGGTATTTCAGTTAGTGGTGCGCTTGTCGAACCACGCCTCGGGTCGAGAAGCGCCCCTTGCCAGGCTCAGGACTAACGGAAATTCAACAGCTCTGTTTTGTTCTAACCCTTCGATTCTTCCTGCATGCGGCGGAAGAATTTGCCGCCCTGGCCGCCGCCATTGGCATATTCCTGCATGCCGGTTTCATCGAGAATCTTGTCGATATTGTCAGCGATCGCTTCGGCAGAGCGCTTGTCTTCCGGCAACCAGACGCCTTCGGTTTCAAAGATTTTCGCCGCAGCATAGCCGCCCGCGCCTGCAGTCAGGATCGTCTTCGATGGCGCGCCATCGCTGCACAGATAGACCACGGCCGGGGTTACCGCTTCGGGTACCAGCAATTTCAGGGCTTGTTCCGGCATGATGTCTTCGGTCATGCGAGTCGCTGCAACGGGGGAGATGCAATTGGTGTGGATGCCCTTGCCAGCGCCTTCCTGGTGCAGGCTGTTCATCATGCCGACCACGGCCAATTTCGCTGCGCCATAGTTGACCTGGCCAAAATTGCCATAGAGGCCGGTCGACGAGGTGGTCATCACGATCCGGCCATATTGGCGCTCGCGCATATGGTCCCAGACCGCCTTGGTGCAATTGGCGCTGCCGGTCAGGTGAACGTCCATGACGAACTGGAAATCTTCCATCGTCATCTTGTGGAAGCTCTTGTCGCGCAGCACCCCGGCATTGTTGACGAGAATGTCGACATGACCCCATTTGGCGATCGCGTCAGCAACCATTTTTTCAACCGCTGGCATGTCGGTCACGCTGCAGCCCGCTGCCATGGCTTCACCGCCTTCGGCTTCGATTTCGGCGACAACCTGCTCGGCCACGGTGGCGGAACCACCGGTGCCATCGCGTGCGCCGCCAAAGTCGTTGACCACAACCTTCACGCCGCGGCGGGCCAGTTCCTTGGCATGTTCGCGGCCGAGACCAGCGCCGGCGCCGGTGACAATGGCGACGCGGTCGTTAAATTCTACTGTGCTCATAATGGAGTCCCTCTTTAATTGAATGATTAACGGAACCGATGCGCAATCAGACCCGGTGAGTCAAGCGGCAAGGCCGCTATTTTGCGGCTGTTTTTACCTTGGACCTGCCTGCCGTAGCGGCAGAAGCCGAAACCCTTTTCTTCGGCTTTTTCGGCTGCTTGGCCTTCTTCACCCTGGCGGCCTTCGCTGCCGCTGCCTTTCGCTCGTCGGCCGCTTTCATCAGGTCGTCGAAACTTTGCGCAATGCAGTCCGCGTAAAATTCCGGATCGGGCATGATATTGCGGTCCGCCAGAAAGGTCAGGATGACGTTGCCGTTATAGCTGGTCACCACATGGAACAATCCCTGGCCCTCGGCCAGAATCCCCATGCCGAAACTTTTGACCAGCTTCGCGCCGGCAAAATACATCTCGACCATCGGGCCCGGAACATTGGTGACGACCGTGTTCACCGCCGGATTGAGCCGTTCGACCAGTCCGGCGCGCACCATCATCTTGGTTCCGGCTGCCGTCAAGCCGGCAGGCATCGCGCCCGACAATTCCATCAGCGTCTTCGCCCCCAGCGCCTGGGTCATCGCCTTGGACCTCTGGGTCTCCGCCATGATGAATTGCAGCCGTTCACCAGCATCGGCGAGATGCGTGCCGACGCCGACCTGCATCATCGTCACCTGATTGCCGGCACTATCCTTGTCATCATCGGACCGGACCGAAACCGGCGCGCCGATTTTCATCGTCTTTTCCGGCAGGTCGTCCTTGGCTTTCAGATAGGCGCGCATCGATCCGCTGACCACCGCGATCATCACGTCGTTGACGGTTGCACCGGGAAAGCCTTCCCGGATTTTCTTGATGTCGGTCAGGGCAAATTCGCGCCCGTCAAAGACGCGGTGCGGACTCAGCTTCTTGTTGAAGCGGGTCTTCGGGATCGCGCCCTTGGCATCATCGCGCTGACGGAATTCGCGCTGCACGTCGAACAGCCGCTTCGGCATCGGAAGCAGTTTCTGCAGATTCTGCAGGCCGCGCATCGGATTGGCGATATTGTTGAACTGGGCCCTGGCGAGCAAGCCCAACGGGTTGGGGTCCGCTTCCGGTTCGAACTGCGTGTCAAATTTGCGCGGTTTCATGTCCGCGTCGAGATCGTGCAGAGCGAGGGTCATCTGCAGACCGGACTGGCCATCAATCGCTGCGTGATGCATCTTGTGCAGCACCGCAAAACTGCCTTTTGGCACGCCCTCGACATTGTCGAGGCCTTCGATCACCGTATATTCCCAGAGCGGTTTGTTCATGTCCATCGGCCGGGCATAGATCCGGGCCGCCTGGATACATAATTGTCGCCAGTCACCCGGCTTCGGCAAGGCGATATGCCGGACGTGAAATTCAAGGTCGAAATTGGCGTCGTCAACCCAATAGGGGTGATCGAGATCGAGCGGTACCCGCACCAGTTTCTGCCGGAAAATCCGCGCGCCGTCGAGACGGCCTTCGATATAGCGCAATATGTCCTTGAAACCGACCTTGCCATCCGGTGCGGTCGAGGGGTCATAAATCAGCAATTGCCCGATATGCATCGGCGTGTTCGCCGTTTCGGTATAGGCAAACATCGCATCTAGTGCGCTCAACTGTTTCATCGCAATTTCCTCAAACCTCTCCAATGCTGCGCAGCATAGGGCAAATTCTTCGGATATGCGACTCTGTAAAGATTCAGCAGCGCAGCAAAATAAAGCGCAAGATTGCCCTCCGCCATCACCCGTCTGTGATCCGGGCCAGCAGGTTTCGCCGCTCCCGAGCGGAAAGCCAGATCAATGCGATCCCGAATCAGCGCTTGCTGCGCTCACCACCGTAACCGATCACAGGCCGGTCCAGTGCTTGACCAGATATTGCGGCGGCACGGCACGGCCCCAATAAAAGCCCTGGCCCTGGTCGGCGCCAAGCAGCTGCGCTTTTTCCAGATGGAAGGCGGTCTCGATTCCTTCAACCACTGTTTTTGCGCCGCGCATGTGACAGAAATCAATGATCGAACCCAACACGGTCATCGGTACACGGTCGTTGCAAAAGGCCCAGAAAATTTCCTTGTCCAGTTTCAACTCGGCAAAGGGAATTTCTGCGATCCGGTCGAGATTGCTGTGGCCGGTGCCATAATCGTCGATCGACACCTTCAACCCGTGGCGACCGAGCATCTGGCAGATTTCGGCGACCACCTTGATATTGGCGACCCGGTTTTCCTCGGTGATCTCCATGATCACCGACCCCCGCAAATTTCGGTCCTGTTCCAGACGGCCAAAAAGCCGTTCGACAAAATCGCTTTGCGTCAGCAAGATCGCGCTGCAGTTGAACGAGACCGGGACGCTTTTCCGGGACTTGCGGAGCGCGGCAGCGAGCTTCATCGTCTGGTCGATCACGTTGAGGGTCGCCTCTATTTCTAGAGACATTTCTGTCGCTGCCGAAAAGATCGTCGCCGGACTGATCGCGCGCCTGGTTTTCAGTCGGGACAAGGCTTCATAACCCACAACAGCACCATTCTGCAGCGCATGCTTCGACTGAAATTCGACGACGAGATTGTCGAGCAACCGGTCGCTGGCGACCAAGGCGCTGATATAGTCCGCGTCCAGATTTTCCTGCTGGCTTTCTTCCCCATATTGGTCGATTATCTCGGCCAGCATATTGGGCTCGAACGGCTTTGGGATCGTGGCGACAATTTGCGAGTCGGCGTCGCGGAGGGATGCGGCAGTGCCGTGGCTCGACTTGCCGTCCGGGCCACTCATCAGAACAAGCGGCAATTTGTGCTCAACACAGTCAAATCGGTGCAACAGTCTGGCGTTGCTCTGCGACAGCATCTTCTTGTCAGCGACAATGACATTTGGGGCAAAGGCGGTGGCACCGCTCTCATCTCCCGGGGAATATATACACGCTACAGCTATCTCACGCTGCTCGAGGTCGTCCTGCAAAAAGCGGGTAAACGCGCTCTCTTCGTCAATGACGAGGACCCGCTTATTTCTCATGGCTTGCGCTTTCGACTAGTGAAGATCCGGAAACGGATCTTTCGGTTGGCGCGACCCTGTTTCATCGGGCTGTTCCTGCTTGGCCCGCGTTTCTGAACGATGTTTCGACAGCTGGCTGACTCGCAACCCCGGAAGGCCGGACTCATAGATCAACTCCTGCCAGGAGAGAAATTCTTCAAGGGAAAGATTATAGCGATCGCAGGCCTCCTCAAGGCTCAGCAAACCACCGTTGACTGCGGCAACCACCTCGGCTTTCCGTCTGATCACCCATCTGGTCATGGCGTTTTTCGGCAGATCGTCGAGACTGATCGCCTCTCCGAAAGGGCCGATCACTGTCTCCGGTTTTCTTTGCCGACCGACTTCCATAAATTCTCCCAGAACTCACGCTTCTCCGCAGATCGGTCGCAGTCGAAACAGGCTGCGAGCCACTCTGCTTTACAATAATTTACATATGCTCCGGGAAACGTTAATGCAGTTTTAGAATATATGGTTAATATAGGTGAAATACTTGCTTAAAAAATATAATTTCAGAGATTTTTTACTATATTCCACTAATTATATGTATAAATGAAATACTGCAAAAGTAATGTAAAATTACAGTGTTTAATTTTTCAATTTAGTGTGTTGACCACCCAGAAAGAAACCCCGGTGTAAGGGACACCGGGGGATTTCGAAGGTTTTTACTAGCCAATTTCTGGCCGCTTGTTGGGGATCTGCGGCTCTTGCAGCCTTGGCTTAGTTGCTGATCACCATTGCGGTTGCCAGCGGTTTGCCGGATTTAACCGCAGCCATGATCGTCACGCTGGCGCGCTGTGCTGAGGCCTGGGCCTCGTTCATGCAGACGCGGTGATCTTGCGTATCGACGAGGTTTTTCGCGTCAAAACTGCCGCAAACTTTGCGAACCGCCCCTTTCAGGCGACCTTGCAGCGTCGATTGGCCGTCCTCACTGGTCAGATCCAGATCAGCATATTCAACTGCGGCCGTACGAATGGTCCGGTCCTGGGCATGGGCAGTCGCCGAAAATCCGGTCGCGGTCATAGCGATCGCAGCTGCTGCACTAAGGGTTTTGGTAAAGATAGTGTTCGACATGTTCTTACTCCTCAAAAATTTCGGGGCGGTGCCGGAAAATGGGGGCCGGCGCTGCCCGCTTGGGACGAGGTCGGGAGCAAGATATCCATCGGGCCGGGGAAGAGCTTTCTGGAGAGACTAGGGTTATGCTCCCGCCTCGCTATCCTAGGTAGGCGAATAGCGCCGGACGAGCATTTGAACTTCGATAAACCGCTAGTATGATCGGCAGACAGCACACGGCTTCGACAAACGACAATCGCTGGTCGACCAATATATCATCATGTAACTTTTGTTACGATTCAGATAGTTACAGATGACACCGAATCATGCTGTATTAATACACTAAATCAGACCAGACAGGGGGCTCGACGGGTCTGCGTACATCCGGCGACCCATGCGGCCGGACAGATAGGCTTCCCGTCCGGCCTGCACTGCCAGCTTCATCGCCCGCGCCATCCGCACCGGTTCCTTGGCTTCGGCAATCGCGGTGTTCATCAGCACCCCGTCGCAGCCCAGCTCCATCGCGACTGCCGCATCGCTGGCGGTCCCGACCCCGGCATCGACCAGAACCGGTACGTTCGCCCCTTCCACGATCAGCCGGATCGTTACCCGGTTCTGGATACCCAGCCCCGACCCGATCGGCGCGCCCAGCGGCATGATCGCAACGGCGCCCGCGTCTTCCAGCTGCTTCGCTGCGATTGGATCGTCGACGCAATAGACCATCGGCTTGAAGCCTTCCTTGGCCAGCACTTCGGTCGCCTCGAGCGTTTCGCGCATATTCGGATAGAGCGTCTTCGCCTCGCCGAGCACTTCCAGCTTGACCAGATCCCATCCCCCGGCCTCGCGGGCCAGGCGCAGGGTGCGGATCGCATCCTCGGCATTGAAGCAGCCCGCGGTGTTCGGCAGATAGGTGACTTTCTTCGGATCGATAAAGTCCATCAGCACCGGCTGGTTGCGGTCTGTGACATTGACGCGCCGCACGGCCACGGTGACAATCTCCGCACCGGAGGCTTCGACCGCCGCTGCGTTTTCGGCGAAATCCTTATATTTGCCGGTACCGACAATCAGTCGCGACTGGAATGTCCGTCCGGCCACCGACCAGCTGTCATCACCAGAACCGCCGCCGACGAAATGCACGATTTCCAGTTCATCGCCTTGCTCGACCATGACATCGTCCAGCGTCGACCGGGTCACAATCTCGCGATTGCGTTCCACCGCCACCTTGGCAGGATCAAGATCAAGCGACCGCACCAGATCGGCAATCGATCCCCCTGCTGCTAATCGATGATCATCGCCATTCAACCGGATCTGAATTTCAGCCATTTGGGTAACTTTCATGTCTTTGATCTCGCTTTTCAAAAACGAGCCATATAAAGAGGGCGCTCCAGTCGCAACCAAAAGCCTTGGGGAAGGACCAATATCTTGGCGACCAAGACCATCTTTATATTGAACGGACCCAATCTCAACCTTCTGGGCATGCGCGAGCCCGAAATCTACGGTTCGGAAACGCTCGACGAAATCGCTGGCCAGATGGAAGACCATGCCCAGACGCTTGGCTTTGACGTCGACATTCGCCAGAGCAACCACGAAGGCCATCTGGTCGACTGGCTCCACGAAGCGGCCGCCGACGATGCGCAGGCCGTGATCCTGAACGCGGGAGCGCTGACTCATACCTCGGTCGCGTTGTTCGACGCGATCAAGGCAATCCGCACGCCGGTCATCGAAGTGCATCTTTCCAATCCGGCAGCGCGCGAAGAATTTCGCCACAAGAGTTTCATTGCACCGGTTGCAAAAGGAACGATTTGCGGCTTTGGTGCTTTAGGCTATCAACTGGCGCTGGACGCTGCCAGCAAATTTTAACGTCAGCATAAGGACAGAATATGCCTGCAAAAAAAGATACGGGTGAAGGCATGAATGTAGATATCAAACTGGTGCGCGATCTCGCGGCCATTCTCGAAAAAGCCGACCTGACCGAAATTGAGGTCGAAGACGGTGACCGAAAGATCAAGGTCGCCCGCGGTGGCGGAACCTATATATCAGCGCCGATGGCTTCTGCTCCGGCCCCGGCGCCAGCAGCGCCCGCTCCCGCTCCCGCAACCGAAGCCGCGCCAGCGCCGACTGATGACTATGCCGGCGCGCAAAAATCGCCAATGGTCGGCACCGCCTATCTTGCCCCCGAACCCGGCGCAGACAATTTTATCAGCGTTGGCGCCAAGGTTTCCGAAGGCGATACACTATTGATCGTCGAGGCGATGAAGGTGATGAACCCGATTACCTCCGAAAAATCCGGCACGGTCAAGGCGATCCTGGTCGAAAACGGCCAGCCGATTGAATTTGACCAGCCTCTGGTCGTGATCGCTTGAGGTTCGCGGCGTGACCATTGAAAAAATCCTGATTGCCAATCGCGGCGAAATAGCGCTGCGAATTTTGCGCGCCGCCAAAGAACTCGGCATCGAGACCGTCGCCGTGCACAGCACCGCCGATTCAGACGCGATGCATGTGCGGCTTGCCGATCAGGCCGTCTGTATCGGGCCCCCGGCGGCCGCCGACAGCTATCTGTCGATCCCGGCGATCATCTCGGCCGCCGAAATCAGCGGCGCCGACGCGATCCATCCCGGCTATGGTTTCCTTTCCGAAAATGCGCATTTCGCCGAAGTCGTCGAAGCGCATGATATCAAGTGGATCGGCCCCAAGCCCGAGCATATCAAGATCATGGGCGACAAGGTCGCGGCGAAGAAAACCGCTGGCGACCTCGGTATCCCGCTGGTGCCCGGCTCCGACGGCGCGGTCAGCGAAATTGAAGAAGCCAAACGGGTGGCGAAAGATGTCGGCTATCCGGTAATCATCAAGGCAGCCTCCGGCGGCGGCGGCCGCGGCATGAAGGTCGTCAACAGCGAGACCGAACTCGAAACCCAGATGAAACAGGCCGGCACCGAGGCCAAGGCGGCCTTCGGCGACGCCACCGTCTATATCGAGAAATATCTCGGCGATCCGCGCCATATCGAATTCCAGGTGTTCGGCGATGGCCGCGGCAATGCGATCCATCTCGGCGAGCGCGACTGTTCCTTGCAGCGGCGCCACCAGAAAGTGCTCGAGGAAGCCCCTTCGCCCGTCATCAGTCCTGAGCAGCGCGAGCGGATGGGCAAGGTCTGCGTCGACGCCATGAAGGGCATGCAATATCGCGGTGCCGGCACCATCGAGTTTCTCTACGAGAACGAAGAATTCTACTTCATCGAAATGAACACCCGGCTGCAGGTGGAGCATCCGGTGACCGAAATGATCACCGGCTTCGACCTGGTCCGCGAGCAGATTCGTATTGCCGATGGCCGCGATTTGTCGGTCACGCAGGATGAGCTGGAGTTCAAGGGCCACGCGATCGAATGCCGGATCAATGCGGAAAATCCGAAGACCTGGGCACCGTCCCCCGGCAAGGTGACCAGCTACCACGCACCTGGCGGCATGCATGTGCGCGTCGACAGCGGTCTTTATGCCGGCTATTCGATCCCGCCTTATTATGACAGCATGATCGCCAAGCTGATCGTCTATGGCCGCACCCGCGATGGCTGCATGATGCGGCTCGCACGCGCGCTCGACGAATTTGTCATTGAAGGCGTCCAGACCACCATCCCGCTGCACCAGAAGCTGGTCTATGACCCGGAATTCCAGTCCGGCGACTATACGATCAAATGGCTGGAGGAGTGGCTGGAAAAGGATAATCTGAAGGATTAGACGACAAGCCGTGCTTCTACGACGAAGCGCTGTGCCCCCGCGAAGGCGGGGGTCCATCTCCTGGACCTTCCTGAAACACGATGGTGTAGTTGATTACACCGCGCGCCACGAAAACCAATATCGCCTCCACTCGCGCTTGCTCGAGATGGACCCCGGATCAAGTCCGGGGTGGAACTTATCTGAATATTCATGTTCATATAAGTTCCACCTTTCCTGAACATAACAACTCAGTTCAGGCCTCTGACAGGGTTAATAAACTATCACCCGTTGCATCGATGCGGCAAATGGAGTCGCCAGCAACAGGAGTAAGCCATGCGTATAGTTCTTATCCCCGGCCTGATGGCTGCCACGATGTTGACGCCCGCCGCCGCATCTGCCGCCGAGATTGCCCCTAACCTCAACAATGCGCCCGGACTGGTTAAAACCGATCTGACCGGAGCCGCTGCCCTGCAGCGTGATGCACGCAGCGAACGCCGCGCCAATCGTGGCAGTGGCCTGCGCCAGGCCCAGCGCCCCGGCAACCGCAACAACCGCGGCCAGGTGCGAGCCGAGCGAAGGGTACGGACGGAACGCGTCGCACCCTCCCGGCCAGCCGCTCGCGCGGACCGCCGCGTGGATCGCAATTTTAACCTCGCGAACGAGCGCCGCCAGCGCGCGGAGCGCAACGCCAGCAGAAATGTCGACCAGCGCTGGGATCGCAACAGAAACGCCGAAAGGCGTCAGGACGTCAGACGCGGTGACCGCAATCGCGATGGCCGGGTCGACCGCCGCTGGGACCGGAACCGCGACGGCCAGATAGACCGGCGCTATGATCGCAACGATAATGGCCGCGTCGATCGCCGGATCGACCGCAACCGGGATGGCCGGATAGACCGGCGCTATCGGGATCAGCGCCGCTATGACAGCAACCGCAATTACAATCGCAGCGTGCGCAACTGGAACCGCAGCTGGCGCAACGACCGGCGCTATGACTGGCGGCGCTATCGCAATGCCAATCGCAACCATTATCGGCTGGGACGCTATTATGCCCCCTATCGGGATTACCGCTACCGCCGCCTGAGCATCGGGATCTCTCTGGGATCGGCTTTCTACGGTTCGCGCTACTGGATCAACAATCCGAGCTATTACCGCCTGCCCGCGGCCTATCCCGGGACGCGCTGGGTCCGCTATTATGATGATGTCCTGTTGATCGACATCTATAGCGGCGAAGTCATCGACGTGATTCACGATTTCTTCTGGTAAGATCAGGAGCCCAAGATATGGAGAGCCCGCTGCCTGAAAAGGCGGCGGGTTTTTTGTGCGCCATGCTCTTGATCCAGCCGCCGGTTCGCGCGCGACGCGGACAAATTTTGCGGGCGGCAGCAACCTCGTTTGGCAGCGAAGCGTAAAACGGGCATAAGCCTCGCCAGCATTGGTTTCGGGGAGAGATGTTTGTGAACGAAAAGTCAGAAAGCGCGGCAGACAAATCTGATCCGGATGATGAGCCCAACGTCGAACTGAGCAGCGAAGAAAAACACCAGGCAAAAGACCGGGCTTCAATTGATTCCAATGTCGTTCACGAAGTTGTTCGCCGCGAAGGTCATGACGAACTGCGACGACCGGCGGCGTCGCTGTTCTGGTCCGGGCTGGCGGCTGGCATAGCAATCAATACATCGATACTGGGGGAATCGTTGCTGGAACAGGCGCTCCCCGATACAGCGTGGCGACCGGCCATATCCTCCATCGGCTATACATTGGGTTTCCTGATCGTCATATTGGGAAGGCTCCAGCTGTTCACCGAGAGCACATTGTCTGCGGCGCTGCCGGTTGCCACCAATCCGACCTGGGAAAATTTGTGCCGTATCGGCCGCCTCTGGGGCATTGTGCTGATTGCCAATCTCTGTGGCAGCTTGTTGATCACGGCGCTGCTGAGCGTGAATGCCATCGGTTTCTCCAACCATGTCGAAGCGATGATCGAGTTGTCGCGCAAATTGCTGGATCACAGCCCCATGGAGACTCTGCGCGGAGGGATTCCGGCCGGCTTCCTGCTCGCCGCCGTTGCATGGTCGCTGCCGGTCGGGCGTAAGCAGGAATTCTGGATCATATTTTTCTTCACCTATTTTGTCGGGCTGGGCGGGTTCAGCCACGTGGTTGCGGGGTCCGGCGAGGCCTGGCTGCTATGGCTTTCCGGTGAAGCCAGTCTCGGCTTCGCCCTGTTCGGTTTCATTCTGCCCGCGCTGGCCGGCAATGTCATCGGCGGCACCTTGATCTTCGCTCTGCTTGCGCACGCTCAGGTGCACAACGAAATCGCGGAAAATTCAGATTAGTGAGCGTCGGTAAACCGGTCATGCTTTGCCGCCCCCATAGACACCAGGGTTGAGCTGCCAATTGGAAGGCATCTTCGCATAATGCCTATTGCCGTAAGGCGACGCCGGTAATGGCTCTGGTTCCGATCGTTCTTTTTGAAACAGCCAACCCCGCAACCATTTGTCAACACGGCAAGCCTCTCTAAATTCTTGCAGTCCCCTCGACATCTGATTACCATTATGGTTCTTCGGGTGTTGTGCCTCAATTGAACCTGCAACTGCTTGACCGATCAGGCGACATCACCTTTTCATCGATGGACAAGTTGCATGTTATCGCCCGTACAAAGCTACCGCAATCTGCCTCCGTTCAAAAAGGGGGTTGCGGCCAGTTTATGCGCTCTGTTCGCCATCGCCCTCCTCATCGCTGCAATAGTCGCTTTCGCCGTGATGACCGGATCCATCGTTATCTCCGCCCGCCCACCGCATAATCCGCTCACCCGATTCATGCTTCACACCACATTCAAGAATTCCGTTGCCAGCAAGGCGCGGTGGATCGACAAGACAGCAGCGCAGCCTTTTCCTGGCCAGGAATTACTCGGCGCCCAGCATTATCAGCAGGTTTGTTCGAGCTGCCATGGCGCGCCCGGCCTGGGTCAAAGCCCGCAGGCCCTGTCGATGCGGCCGCGACCACAATATCTGCCTGCGGTGGTCGATCAGTTTTCCGATGCCGAGCTGTTTGTGATCGTGCGCGATGGCGTGCGCTTCAGCGCCATGCCATCCTGGCCATCGGACGGCGGGGTCTCGGAAATCTGGCCGATGGTCCGGTTCCTCCGGAAACTGCCCGATATGTCGACCGACGAATATCGCACCCTGGTCAGCGGCCCGTTGGCGAACAGTGCGGACATACCGGCCATCGCTTGGCAGGAGCGCGGACATCAGGAGGCCCTCAAACTGCACGCGATGGCACCGCCGCTGAAGGAATATGCCTATGTGTCGCCATCGATCGGCTGGCGCCCCTTCGGTTTCGACAATCGCCCCCTTTCGTCCTGCATTGCCTGTCACGGTGCCGACGGCACCAGCGCGGTTGTCGGCGGAAACGCGCCAAATCTTACCATGTTGCCCGAACAGAAGATCGAGCAGCGTTTGCGCAGTTACGCCAGCGGGTCGCGTCACAGCGGCTATATGGCTGTGGCTGCAACCGCGCTTTCGGGGCCACAGATCAAGGCCCTGGCGCAATATTTCTCGCGGAAAGGGCCGCAGCCGTCCAATGTACCGATTGTGGCGAAACAAAAGTCGATGGCGCTTGGCAAGTCGCTCGCGATAAATGGTATTGTCGGACGCGGCGTTCCCGCCTGTGCGACGTGCCATGGCTCATCCGATCGGCGCAGGATCACCGGCGCACCGGACATAATCGGGCAGAATGAAGGCTTCCTGCGCACGCAATTGTTCGGGTTTTCGGAGCCGGAAAATCTATCGCAAGGTTACGGCACCTGGCATCCGATGCCTTATATTACCGATAATGTCGCCGAATCTGCCTATGGCGGCATCGCCGGCTATTTCGCAAGTCTGCCAATGGGGACAACCCTCGCTCCCAACGCACCGCATGGCGCATCGACAGATCCGGCAACCATGCGGATCGAAGACAAACCGCTGAAACGCTTCATGGGCGATGTTTGTACCATCTGCCACGTAGACAGGCTCGCCGGCTCGGCTGAGAAGGACATTCCCAACATCACCCTTCAGTCCGAGCCTTACCTTATCCAGCAACTGGCAAGTTTCCGGCTGGATCACCGGGACAGCGAAAAAATGCAGCTGGTAGCGAACAAGCTTACGACCGACAATATTGTCGGAATCGCCCGTTACCTCGCCGCTTTGCCGCCCGTCCCTTCCAACGCAGTCAATCGATCGCTGAAATCATCCATTACCATCGCCAGCGCTGCAAAGCTTGCCCTGCACGGCGACAAATCGCGCAACTTGCCCGCATGCCTGTCCTGTCACGGCAGCAAATCGGTAAAGACCGTCCCGCTGATTCCAACTCTCGACGGGCAAAACGCTGTCTATCTCGCTGGCAGACTGGAAAACTGGGTCGACTCCGGCGCGATGGCCCGCAACACACGGGCTCTCGGACCGATGGCCGGCATCGCCCGCAAACTCACCAAGGACGAGAGGCGCGGCCTGGCCAACTATTTCTCTCAGCGGAATATTCAGGCGAAAAACTAGCTGGGATTGGCCGGCCGCCAGCCGGCCGGTACAGGGCCAGCGGCAGCTTTCAGCGCCCAGGCAGAAACTGCTGCGACGCAGGCTGGCTGGCAGGAGTGCCAACCGAGCCTGCACCGGCCATGCCTGCGATCAGTCCTTTTCAAATGCGACGTGAATTTCAAGCTCGACAGAGTCCGAGACCAGCGGCAGAACGGCATCTATGCCGAAATCGCTGCGCTTGATCATTGTGGTCGCGGAAAAGCCGACGGTGAGCTTCTTGTTGAAGGGATTGTTCCCCGCGCCCGTGAATTCGGCGTCCAGCGTCACCGGCTTGGTAATGCCATTCAGTGTCAGATCGCCCTCGATCATCGCGGTATTGCCGGTGGCGTCGACGCTGGTCGAGACAAAGCGGGCGTCGCTTGGTTCTGGGCCGAAGAAATCCGGCTTCGCACCATCTTTGCCAGGGCGCAGCAAATGGTCAGTCAACCCGGCGCTGGCGGTGGTCACCTTGGCGACCGGAATCGTCACATCGACGCTGGCCTCCGAAAGATTGTCGGGGTCAATGGTCAGTGTGCCTGCCACATCGCCGAACAGGCCGATATAATCGCTGAAGCCGAAATGATTCACCTCCCACGCGATCAGCGAATGGGAAGGGTCCGCAGAATAGCTGCCGGCGACGACGCGGCTTGCGTCGACCTGTCCCGGCACTTCTGGGGCGGACTGCGCCAGAAGGGGCGCGGTCGCGGCGAGGGCTAGCAAAGCAAGAGGGAGGCGCATGATAAATCTCCTAAAAATAAACAGACCAGCCGGAACAGGAGTTGATACGGCTCGAAGCTGTCATCAGCCAAATCATCGCCGAAACGGCCCGTCTTGTCAATTCGGGGGGGCGGCCCCGGCCGCGCAAGGGGCGGCGAAATCCAGTTCCCGCAGCCGGAGACCGAGCGCCCAACCCGAACGGGAGGGACACCGCATCACCCTTTCCTGTTGCAACTTGTCTCAGCTGCAAGCAAAAGCGCACCGAAATAAGGAGACATTTGATGATACGCGCGCTCAGCCTGACCATATCCACGCTGGCACTGGGGATGGTATCGACCAGTGCCATGGCTCAGGACCAGATCATCCGCGTCGGCAACCTGCTGACCGATGCGGCCTCTGCGCCTAGCGGGCCGGCGACGATCATTGTCCGCGATGGCAAGATAGCCGACATAAGACGCGGTTCCGAGCCGGTAGACGACCCGGGCGCGACCATCATCGATCTCAGCACCAAGACCGTCATGCCCGGCCTGATCGATCTGCATGTCCATCTGACCGGCGATCCCGGCGGCGATTTCTGGAAGGCAACCACCGAGCCCGCCGAATGGGGCGTGGTCGTAGGCGCAAAAAATGCGCTGATCACCGCGAAAGCCGGGTTTACTACGGTGCGCGAAGCCGGATCTTCGCAATATAGCGCCTTCTCGCTGCGCCGCGGCACCGCCGAGGGCATCATTCCCGGCCCGCGCATCATCGCCGCTGGCCCGGCCCTCGCGATTGTCGGCGGCCATGGTGACGTGTCCGGCTTTACCGAAGATGTGAACGACCTGCTGACCAGCGGCTATAGCTGTACCGGCACGGTCGAATGCGCCGCCAAGGTCCGCAAGGCTTCCCGCGCCGGTTCCGATATCATCAAGATCACCGCCACCGGCGGCGTATTGTCTCAGCAAGGCCGCGGGCTGGATGCCCAGTTCACCAGCGACGAGATGCAGTCGATCGCCGACACCGCTCATTCGCTCGGCCTGAAAGTCATGGCTCACGCTCATGGCGCACGCGGCATTGAGGCCGCGGCGCGCGCGGGTATCGACACGATCGAACATGGCACCTTCGCCGATGAGGCGGCGCTGAAAGTCATGAAGGCCAACGGCACCGCGATGATCCCGACCTTGATGGCGTTCAAGGGTGTAAGCGAGCGGCTCGGCAAGGGTATCTACACACCTGTGGTCGAGGAGAAGATCCGGATGACCATGGGCAAGGTCGGCAAAGCGGTCAGCATGGCGAAGCAGATGGGCGTGCCGGTCGCCTTTGGGACCGATGCGGGTGTCTTCAACCATGGCCGCAATGCCGAGGAACTGCAGCTGATGGTCGATGCCGGTCTGACGCCCCGCGAAGCTGTCGCCAGTGCCACCACCGTCGCCGCCAAGATGCTCGACATGGACAATGAAATTGGCCGCATCGCGGTCGGCTATTCGGCGGACCTGATCGCGCTCGACGGCAATCCGCTGGATGATGTCCGCAAGCTCGAAGAGGTCGACTGGGTGATGGTGCGCGGTCACGTCATCGACTAGGCTGCGACCATGGCCAAGGGGTTTTCGAAAAAGCAGACCGAGCGTTACGCCAGCCCGCGGCGGATGGCGGCGATCGGTCGGCATGTCACAGACACACTGAACGCCCATCCCCGGGTGCAGTGGCTGGAAAGCCCGTTCGTGCAGCTATATGTCCACCAGAATTTTCTCAGCGACGCCGATTGCGACCTGCTGATCGCCATGATTGACAGCGACAGCCAGCCATCGACCCTGTATGAAGGGACCCAGAAAGCGGGCTATCGCACCAGCTACAGCTGCAATGTCGATCCCGCCGACCCGGATATCCGTCGTATCGACCAGTCGATCTGCGACCTGATGGGCCTGCCGCGAGCGAACAGCGAAATCCTGCAAGGGCAGCGATACCATCCGGGCCAGCAGTTCAAGGATCATCACGACTATTTCCACGAAAGCGAGAAATATTGGGAATATGAAGGTCCCAACGGCGGACAGCGCACCTGGACCGCCATGGCCTATCTCAACGAACCCGAGAGCGGCGGCGCGACCGCTTTCCCGCAGCTGGAATATCAGGTCGAACCGCGCCGCGGCATGCTGCTGATCTGGAACAACATGCTCCCGGACGGCACCCCGAATATCAACAGCCTGCACGCGGGAAAGCCGGTCGAGCAGGGCACCAAATATATCATCACCAAATGGTTCCGCCTGAACCAGTGGCAGGGTCGGGACGAGGGTTGAGCCGGCCGCCACCGGATCAACGCACGACCAGCTTCGACCAACGACTTCAGCGGCCCGGAGAATTCGTTGCGAGTGAAACTTTGCCGTGTTAGCTGGGCATAACAGTTTTTCGATAGGAACAGTCTATGATCAAGCCATCTCTCGCTCTCCTTCTCGGCACCAGTCTGCTCGCCACCGGCAGCATCGCCATGGCCCAGCCGCTGACCGCAGCCAGCGCAGCGGCCATCGAGCATCATGAAGATGCAGAGATGACCGAGGGCGAAAAGTTGAAGGCTTTGTTCGCCAAAAGCGATGAGGAAAACCTCAGGCGCAATCCGATCGGTGCCCTTTTCCGAGGCGACGAACGCTATGCCGACCAGCTCGGCGATTATATCAGCGACGAATATTTCGCCGGCGAAAAAGCCGCCGAAAGTGCTGAACTGGCGGCGCTGGAGAAAATCGACCGCAGCAAATTGAGCGCCACCGACAAGATTGCCTATGACGTGTTCAAGCGCGACAAGCAGCAGGCGCTCAAGGGCTATTCCGACGAAATCATGGCGCTGACCGTGGTCCGCCCGGTCAACCATTTCAGCGGCTTCCACACCTTCTATCCGGACTTCGCGTCCGGCAAGGGTGCGGCCCCGTTCAAGACCGTCAAAAATTACGAAGACAATCTCAAACGCCACAAGCAGTTCATCGAGATCAGCGATCGTTCGATCGACCGGTTCCGCGAAGGCATGGAAAGCGGCGTGGTCGAAACCAAATTGACGATCAACAACGTTATCGAACAGCTCGCCACCCAGATTGCCCTCGGTCTCGACAACAGCCCGTTCATGGCCCCGACGAAAAACTTCCCGGAAGATTTTAGCGATGCCGACAAGGCCCGCCTGACCAAGGAATATGCGGCTGCGACCACTGATATTTTCGCGGCTTATCAGCGGATGCACGATTTCCTGAAAAATGAATATCTGCCGGTCGCTCGCGAAGGCGTCGGGCTCAGTGCGATGAAGGGCGGCGACATTCTCTATCAAAATCTGATCGAGAACACGACGACCCTGCCGCTCAAGGCAGACTATATCCACAATCTCGGACTCAGCGAAGTGGCCCGGATCAAGACCGAGATGGAAGCGATCAAGGACGAGGTCGGCTATGAGGGCACCCTGTCCGAATTTTTCGAATATCTCCGCACCGACCCGAAATTCCATCCCGACTCCCGCGAAGGTCTGACGCAGGCCTATTATGACATCGGCAAGAAGGTCGACGCCAAGATCGGCGAGCAATTCAAGATACTGCCCAAATCACCGCTCGAAATTCGGCCCTATGATGAATCGATCGAGAAATTCCAGGCCGGCGGCTCCTACCAGAGCGGCACGCCCGATGGTTCGCGTCCCGGTGTCTTCTATTTCAACGCCTATGACCTGCCCTCGCGCAGCACATCGGGTATCACCACGCTCTATCTGCACGAAGGCGCGCCGGGCCATCACTTCCAGATTTCGCTGGCCCAGGAAAATACCGACCTGCCCAACTTCATGCGCTTCGGCGGCAACACCGCTTTCGTCGAGGGCTGGGCGCTCTATGCCGAGAAGCTCGGCTACCCGATGGGCCTCTACACCGATCCCTATCAGCGCTTCGGCCATCTCGATGACGAAATGCTGCGCGCGATGCGGCTGGTCGTAGACACCGGCCTGCACAGCAAGGGCTGGACCCGCGACCAGGCGATCCAGTATATGCTCGACAACAGCAGCATGGGCAAAACCGATGCGACCGCCGAAGTCGAACGCTATATCGCGATCCCTTCGCAGGCGCTGGCCTACAAGATCGGCGCGCTGACCATCCAGCGGCTGAAGAAAGAAGCCCAGGACGCGCTCGGCGACAAGTTCGATGTTCGCGAATTCCACAATCAGGTGCTGAACACCGGCGCGCTGCCGATGACCGTGCTGGAGACGAAAATCCGCGACTGGGTTGCTTCGCAGAAATAGACAATTTGCTGAACTAACCATTGCCCCTGTGCTTGCTTCCGACTTATACCGGAGGCAGGCACAGGGGCTTTTCCATGTTCAGATCTTTCAGTTTTTTCTGCTGCGCATTGCTGCTTTCCGCATTCCCGGCCAAGGCGGCATGGCAAGAAGCGAGCAGCGATCATTTTCTGATCTATTCGGATCAGAAGGAATCGGACGTCCGCGACTTCGCCGAGCGCCTTGAGCGCTATCACGACGCGATGCGGTTTCTGTTCAATCGGCCCGCAGAGAAAACCAGCCCCTCCAATCGCGTGACTATCTATGCGTTGAGCAGTGCCCGCGACGTGCGTGAGCTGGCGGGCGAAAATAATAAATATCTCCAGGGCTTCTACGTCCCGCGGGCCGGTGGTTCCTTCGCCATCATCCCGGAAGTCAGGACGGGGCGCCACGAAATCTCCCAGTCCGAAGCCGTGTTGCTGCATGAATATGCCCATCATTTTCTGCTCAGCGCATCGGCACGGGCCTATCCCTTGTGGTTTGCCGAAGGCTATGCCGAATTTTTCGGCACCGCAAAATTCGGCAGCGACGGCAGCGTCGGTCTGGGTCTTTCGTCGAAAAATCGCGCCTATGAACTGGCGCTCGCCCAGGACGTGCCGATCGAGTTGTTGCTCGATACCCAGGCCTATCAGGCCAACAAATCCCGACGCTATGACAGTTTTTACGGACAAAGCTGGGCGCTCTATCACATGCTGCACTTTTCCGCAGAGCGCAAAGGCCAGATGGACGGCTATCTGCTGGCGCTGGCAAAGGGAAAAACCGAGATCGACGCCGCCACCGAAGCTTTTGGCGACTTGTCGCAACTGGATCGGGATCTCGCCAGCTATCTCAAACAGCGCAAGATCACCACTTACAATATTCCGCCAAAATATCTGAAAACCGGGCCGATCAATATTCGTCGGCTGAATGCGGCAGAAGCCGAGATGATACCGATCCTAATCCGCTCGAAACGCGGCGTCGACGAAGAGCAAGCCGCTGCCTTGCTCCCCGAAGCCAGAGAGGTGGGGGCAAAATATCCCGGCGATCCGTTCGTCCAGTCGGCTCTGGCAGAGGCCGAATATGATGCAGGCAATGACAAGGAAGCGATTGCTGCAGCGGACCGCGCCATCGCTGCCGATCCGAACCGGATCAATGCCCATATCCAGAAGGGCTATGCGCTGGCCCGCATGGCCCCCGACGCGGAAGATTTCGATGCCGCCTGGCAAGCGGCTCGCAGCCAGTTTGTCAAAGTGAACCGGATTGAAAATGATAATCCCATTCCGTTGATGCAATTCTATCTCAGCTACCGGCAACAAGGCCTTAGTCCGCCAGCAATCGCCGTACAGGGCCTGCAGCGCGCACTGGAGCTGGCCCCCTATGATCCGCAGCTGCGCTGGATGAATGCCAATCAATATATGACAGACGGAAAATTCGCGTGGGCGGCAGCGACGCTCGGCCCGCTAGCCTACAGCCCGCACCGCTCCTCCCTGTCTGAAGCGGCCCAAGAGCTGATGAAAGAAGCGGAGGCAAAGGCGGCGCAGGCCGTGGAGGCAAAGCCGAGCGCGGATTGATCCTGGGTTATGTCGTTGCGTTGCTTCTGCCGTGCAGGAGAAGGATGTGACCTACTGTCGTCATCCTGAACTTGTTTCAGGATCTCCATCGGCAGTGCGCGCCATCAAGGGGTCCTGAAACAAGTTCAGGATGACGAAAATGGGTGACGCACCAATGCTTGCGACCGAGCCCATATCAGCCTTAACAGCTCCCTCTCTTTTGCCCTCCAGCGAGGCTCGCTCACCGGTCGCTCTCCTTGAAATTGGCCCCAATTTCTTGCCCGTTCGATCTTGAAATTTCCCGTCCCGAAACCACCTTTAATGATAGGTACCGCCCGGACGTTCGTTCAATCCAGTAGCAAAAGGAGATAAGATATGAATATGCATAATCTGATCCCCTGGAGCCGGCAGGACGGTCGGTTCGAGCGGCGCATCGCGCTGCCGCCGGGTACCGAAAAAGACAAGGCCAATGCAGAGTTCCACAACGGCATGCTGACCGTGACCATTCCCTCTTCGGGAGAGGCTCGTTTGGGCCATAGAATACCGATCAACCGCGGCAGCCGCCATTAACATTTAGGGAGCTGGCCGTTCCAGTCGGCTCCTCCACCAACCCGTTTTACCCCAGGACCGGAGAGCAGCGATCATGACCGAAAACACACCAAGCCAGACATTCGACCGCCTGCTTTTGCCGGCGCACAACTGGACCGCCTTTCTGATCCGGTCCCTGTTGTGGATCGCGCTTGGCGTAATCGCCATTCTCTACCCCTTTTCGGCGCTCGTCGCCTTCACCTTTTTCTTCGCCGTCGTCGCGGGCTTGGATGGAATCATGGCGATCATCGCTGCGGTCAAGGGGGCGAAAGGAAAGACCGATCGCTGGGGCTGGCTGATCCTGCGCGGGATTGCCGGTCTGGCTATCGCTGTCCTTTTCGTCCTTATGCCGCTGATGATGACCGTCAGCTATGCTTTTGTCACGGTCGCGATGATCGCGATCTGGGCAATATTGACCGGCGGACTGGAAATCGGTGCTGCGATCCGCTTGCGCAAGGAAATCGACCAGGAATGGCTGATGATGCTGAGCGGCGCGATTTCAATCCTGTTCGGCGCGGCGATGATTTATATCATGTATGCCGATCCCGCCGCCACCATAGTGTCGGTTGGCTGGCTGATCGGTCTGTTCGCCCTCGCCTTCGGATTCATGCTCGGCTGGCTTGCGTTCAAGCTCAAGAAGCATCACGGCGAACGGATTGGTAACGGAGGTTAGTCGGCGCGACCTACGGACATGGAGGGGTAGTGAGCCTTGAGCCGCTCCTCTTCAGTGTACAGATCGAGGCACTATAGTGCCGCAATCCCAAACCCCAATCCGGTTGCAGGCGCAGCGCCTGCTGCACAATTTGCTGTCCTACATGACGCCGGTTGTGATAGTCGTCGGCTCATGACCAAAGTAAAATCCTCACCCCAGAACCCGCCAATTTACGCCAATTTCGGGCCAGTCCGCTTTCTTTCTTTTAACACTGTAAAGTTTGTCAAGAATATATCCCGATGACAGACAACCCCCTCCCCGCCGCCCGCGAGATTCTCGCCACACTGATCGCCTTCGACACCACCTCGCGGAACAGCAATCTTGAGCTGATCGCCTGGGTCGAGAATTATCTTGCCGAACACGGCGTCGCATCGACGCGCGTGGTCAATGCCGATGCCTCCAAAGCCAATCTTTACGCTACCGTGGGACCTGATGTCGCAGGCGGAATCATTCTGTCCGGCCATAGCGATGTGGTGCCGGTCGATGGCCAGAACTGGCACAGCGATCCGTGGACGGTGACCGAAAAAGACGGTCTGCTGCACGGGCGCGGGACCTGCGATATGAAGGGTTTTCTGGCGTTGGCGTTGGCCGCGGTGCCGCTGTTCAAACAGGGCGCGAAGCCGGTGCATCTGGCGTTCAGCTATGACGAGGAAGTCGGCTGTCTCGGGGCGCCGGCGATGATTGAGGCGATGGCCGCGAAGCTGCCGAAACCGGCGCTGGCGATTATCGGCGAGCCGACGATGATGAAGGTGATTACCGGGCACAAGGGGATCACCGTGCATGAAGTCGAGGTGCTGGGCCACGAAGCGCACAGCAGCCTGACCCATCTTGGCCTGTCCGCCAATATGGTGGCAGTCGAGCTTATGCACGATCTTGCCGAGCTGGCGCGCGGTCTGTGGGAAAATGCCGATCCGGCATCGCCCTTCATCCCGCCGCACGCGACGCTGACCATTGGCCGAATGGAAGGCGGCACCGCTGCCAATATTCTTGCCCGGCGCGCCCGTTTCGTCTTCGACCTGCGCTGTCCGCCCAGCGACGATCCGGAAACCATACTCGCGCCGTTCAAGGCGAAAGTCGCGGCGCTCGATGCCGAAATGAAGCAGGCCTTTCCCGCCGCCGGTGTCACGATCACCCAATTGTCGAACGCGCCGCCGATGACGCCGAAAGGATCACAGGAAGCCGAAATATTCGTCCGGCGGCTGACCGGCGACAACAGCCCGGCCGGCGTGGTCTCTTATGCGGCAGAGGCCGGACAGTTTCAGCAGTCCGGTTTTGCCACGGTGATCTGCGGCCCCGGGTCGATCGAGCAGGCGCATCAGCCGGATGAATATCTGGCGGTCGAGCAATTGGAACGCGGCGCGCAGTTCATGATCCGGCTGGCGAAGGAATTGACCTGATCGATCAACCAGGGTCCCGTTCGTCCTGAGCCTGTCGAACGACGAGTGCGCGGCATAGTGGTTCGACAGGCTCACCACGAACGAATCGCGGGCCATCCGGGCTAACGCTACGGCATCGCCAATATTTGTAAAATCCGCTGAAAACAGCTATATTGCGAGGAGAAAAGGATCGCATCATGCCCGCTGTAAAAGCTGCCAAACCGAATGAGATTTTCGCCCGCGACGAATGGGCGGCGCTGACTCGCGTGTCACGCTGGCACGGCCTGTGGCTGACGGCGCACGGCTGGCTGATGGTGGCGCTGGTCACCGGCGGCGCCGCTCTGCTCTGGCAATGGCACTGGCTGGCCGGGCTGATCGCCACCCCGGTCGCGCTGGTGCTGGTCGGTGGTCGGCAGCTGGGCCTGTCTATCCTGATGCACGAAGCGGCCCACGGTCTGCTCCACCCGAAGCGCAAGATCAACAATTTCGCTGGCCAGTGGCTGACCGGGTCGGCGACCGGCAGCGACCTGCACAGCTATCGCGCCTATCATCTGACCCACCATCGCTTCACGCAGCAGAGTGAAGACCCGGATCTTGGCCTGTCCGCCGCCTTCCCGACCAGCAAGGCGAGCATGAAGCGCAAGGTCATTCGTGATCTCACTGGCCAGACCTTTCTCAAACAGCGCGGCAACCAGTTCGCGGTGGCCTGGAAAGGTCTGCAGGCGATGCTTTCGGGTGCGCAGGATAGCGCGCCCTCGGCCATGCGAGACCATTCGGCAGGCACGCCGCTCAACCGCAATGGCGCAGCAGGCGTGGCCGCTCCGGTGATCGATCTGGAAGGCGCGAAACGGACCACCCGGACCGTCGGCCGCTTTCTGCTGATCCAGCTGGTCGTGCTGCTGGTCAGTCTGGCGACGCTGGGCATCGTTCCGTTCCTGATCTGGCTCGCCGCGCTGGCGACCACCTTCCAGCTGATCCTCAGGATCCGCAATATCGCAGAACATGCCTGCACCACCACCGGTGGCGAGGACCCGTTCAGCCATGCCCGGACCACCAAGGCGAATATGCTGATGCGGATGACGCTGGCGCCCTACTGGGTCAATTATCACAGCGAGCATCATCTGTTCATGGGCGTGCCCTGCTACAATCTGCCTAGGGCGCACGAGCTGCTGATCGCCAAGGGCTATGGCCCCAGAATGACGATCGCGAACAGCTATGCAGACGTGTTGCGGACGGTTACAACGCCGGTTGCGGCCTAGGCCTTCCCGACCGCAGCCTTGATCTCGCCGAGGTCCGCTTCCAGCTTCGCCATCTTCTCGATCATCAACACATCGATCTTCTCGTGCAGCCGGATGATATCGATTTCGGCGCGCAGGTTGACCTCATAGTCATGCGCCGCCGCGATCCGGTCCTTGTTGGAAGCGCGGTTCTGGCTCATCATGATGATCGGCGCCTGCACCGCCGCCAGCGTTGACAGCATCAGGTTGAGAAAGATGAAGGGATAGGGGTCAAAGCCGACATCGAACTTTCCCAAAATCTTGGAGTTGAGCAGCATCCACGCGAACAGCACCAGAGCAAAGGCGATGATAAAGCCCCAGGACCCGCCAACCGCCGCAACCCGGTCCGACAGACGCTCGCCAAAGCTGGCCCGTTCTTCCGCCAGTTCACCGGCATCATCGGCAACGATCTGGCGGGAGACAATCGCCTCGAGCACACCCCGTTCTTCGGGCGTCAGCGCTCCGACCGGCTTGTGCAGCAATTGCTCGCTGAGTTGCTCGACTGTCCGCTTCTGCATGGGGTGTCTCCGTCGCCGCTATGAAAAGCCTGCGCTAATCGCGGATGAACCGGTGCGCCGAGCGATCCTTGTGGACCTTCGCCGGATCGAACACCTCGCCGTTCATCGCGATATAGACGCCTGGCGGCAGCGTCTGGGTCGCCGCAAGGGCAAAGCCGACGTTAAACTCGGCATCGCTGTTGCGCAGCGTCGCCGGCTGCATCGCGCCGGTCAGCACGATAGTCTTGCCGCTGACGTCGGACAACAGCCGCGCGGTCTGCACCATCGTGTCGGTGCCGTGCGTCACCAATATCTTGTCGGCGTCGCTCGCCGCCACCGCTTGATGGACGGCCGCCCGGTCGGCATCGGTCAGCTCGAGACTGTCCTTGCGCATCAGCTGCGTCACCCGGTGCGGTACAAAGACATTATTCTCGGACAGGATATCCGGCAACGCCGTCGCGCCGATCTGGTACTCGGACAGGGCATCGAAATAGACCTTGTCGATCGTGCCGCCAGTGGTGAAGATATCGATCATGCCAGCGCGTCTGCGATCAGCTTGCGGGTGTTGCCGATGCCGTAGAGGGCGATAAAGCTGCCCATCCGCGGTCCCTGCGAGGAACCAAGCAAGGTCTCGTACAGCGCCTTGAACCAGTCGCGCAGATTGTCAAAGCCGCATTCCTTGCCGATCGTATAGACGATGGTCTGAATATCTTCGGCCGCTGCATCATCGGGTAACTGACCCAGTTCACTGTCCAGCCGCTGGAGCGCAGCCACTTCGACGCCTTCCGGCTTGCGGCGGTGCAGGGTCGGGGCGATGAAGTCCCTGTGATATGCCATTGCATTGCCGATCAGCTCGTCGAGATCGGGATAGCGCTCCGGCGTGGCATCCGGCGCATATTGCCGCAAATAGCCCCAGATCTGCTCGCGATCCGCATCCCCCATGACGCCAACCAGATTCAGCAGCAGGCCGAAGGTGACCGGGATCGTATCGGTCGGCACATCACCATTGTGCACGTGATGCACCGCGTTGCCGAGCCGCTTGCTGGCGTCCTGATCGTGCCAGTTAGCGCGAAACTGGAAATATTCATCGACCGCCTTGGGGATGACGCCCATGTGCAATTGCTTGGCCGACTTTGGTTCGCGGAAGATATAGAAGGCCAGGCTGTTCTCAGACCCGTAGCGCAGCCATTCTTCCAGACTGAGGCCATTACCCTTGGACTTGGAAATCTTCTCACCCTTCTCGTCGAGAAACATTTCGTAGATCAAGCCTTCCGGCTTGCGCGCGCCCAGCACCTTGGCGATCTTGCCCGACTGGATACCGCTGTCGGTCAGATCCTTGCCGTACATTTCATAATCAACGCCAAGCGCGGTCCAGCGCATCGCCCAGTCGACCTTCCATTGCAGCTTGGCACCGCCGGACAGAATATTGTGTTCGATCAGCTCGCCCTGATCCTCGAACCGGACAAGACCAGCTTCGGCATCGACAATCTCTACCGGCACCTGCAGCACATGGCCGGTTTTCGGACTGATCGGCAGGATCGGCGAATAGGTCGCTTGGCGTTCCTTGCCCAGCGTCGGCAGCATGATATCGAGAATCTGCTGGTTGCGCGCCAGCACCAGCTTCAGCGTCTCGTCGAAGGCACCGGATTGATATTGTTCGGTCGACGACATGAATTCATAGTCAAAACCGAACTGATCGAGAAAATCGCGCAACATCGCGTTGTTGTGCGCGGCGAAGCTCTCGAACTTCCCGAACGGATCCGGAACCTGCGTCAGCGGCTTGTGCAGATGCTCTGCCAGCATCTCCTGATTGGGAACATTGGTCGGCACCTTGCGGAAACCGTCCATATCATCGCTGAACGCGATCAGCCGGGTCGGATTGCCGGTCAGCGTTTCGTAGGCATGACGGACCATGGTCGTTCGCAACACTTCGTTGAACGTGCCGATATGCGGCAGGCCCGAAGGACCGTAGCCGGTTTCGAACAGCATCGGTTCGCCACCGGGCTTGGGCGCAGGAGCGCCCCGCTCGCCGCGATAGCGCTTGAGCAGCTTGCGGGCTTCCTCAAACGGCCACGCTTTGGAATTCTCTGCTGCTTCACGATAGTCGGTCACAAATTTGTCCTGTTTTTCTGCCTATGCTGCGCAAATAGTGGCCTTAGCCTGTATAGCAAGTTAGAACAGGACAAAAGCAGGAGATTGGTGATGACATATTTGGTCGCAGGGGTGCTCTTGTGGAGCCTCGTTCATCTGATGAAATCGGTCACGCCCGGTCTGCGCGCCTCGATTCAGGGGGCAATCGGCGAAGGGCCGCACAAGGGTCTCGCGGCCTTGCTGCTTCTCACAGCAGTCGGCCTGATGATTTACGGCTGGCGCACGACCCCCGCAGAATTTGTCTATGATCCACCGGTCTGGGGCCGCCATCTGAACATGTTGCTGATGATCTTCGCCATATATCTGATCGGTGTGGCACAGGGAAAATCGCGCGTAAAACAATGGATCCGGCACCCGATGCTCAACGGCTTTTTAATCTGGACGATTGGCCATTTGCTTGCCAACGGCGATAACAAGTCGCTGGTGCTGTTCGGGGGACTTGGTCTTTGGGCGCTGATTTCGATCATCACCGTGTCGCGCCACGAGGGCAAATGGGTCAAGCCGCCGGAAGTGGCGACACCGGGCCGGGAAGTGCTGAGTGTCGTCATCGCACTCGTCCTCTATGCGATCTTGTTCGCCACGCATCAATATTTTGCGGGCGTTGCACTCATCGGTTCACAAGCGGCCTGATAGCGACGCAATTGTCTTGACCGAATACTCCCTTCCCTATCCCGCACTGCACGCCAGCCATAGCGGCATCTGGATCTGTTCGAGCGACGGCGAAACCCGCGCAATCGGCAAGGGGGAAGCGATTGGCCGTGTTGCGGAAACACCGCATATCCTGCTCAACGCGCCGCTGTTGGGACAAAGGCTCGGCTATCCCGATCTCTCCGGTCTGGACCTGCTCGAGCTCTTCGCCTTCATTCATCCGGCACAGTTTATTGTCCCGACACCGGCTGGCATCGCCAAAACACTGGGGCTGATCCCGCCGGATCAAGAGGCTGATATTGCCAGTCTTTATCGACAGGCGGCGAGCTTCTTGCTCGACGGACTGGAAGCGCCGTTCTGGAAAGAACGGGAAGGTGCCTGGAGCAGCGCGCAGGCGCTGTATCGGCTGCGCTGGCCCTGGGCAGCGGAAGTGGGCAAAAAACTGGAGAAGCCGGTCGAGGCGGAACGCTGGCTGTTCTCCAAACTCGAAGAATGGGAAGAGGAACCGCCGCGGCCGGCACCCAGATCAGTCACATTGGACCAGGACGATACGCTCGCTACGCTCAATGGCCTGACCGGGAAAGGCGCGGAGGATCGCAAGGGCCAGAAGGACTATGCCGCAGCGGTGACCCATATCTTCAATCCGCGGAAGGCAAAAGGCGCGCCCAATATGCTGCTCGCCGAAGCCGGCACGGGTATCGGCAAGACGCTCGGCTATCTGGCGCCCGCCTCGCTCTGGTCCAGCCAGGCCGGCGGCGCAGTATGGATCTCAACCTTCACCAAAGCGCTGCAACGCCAGCTGGATCGGGAAACCCGGCGCATCTACCCCGACGAAACTACATTTCGCAAGAAAGTGGTGGTGCGCAAGGGCCGAGAAAATTATCTCTGTCTGCTCAATCTGGAAGACGCCTTGCAGGGCGGGTTCACCGGTCGGGCGGCGATCCTCGCCCATCTCGTCGCGCGCTGGGCCGCCTACAGCAAGGACGGCGACATGATCGGCGGCGATCTGCCGGGCTGGCTGACCACTTTGTTCCGGCGCAATGGTGCGACCGCGCTGACCGACCGGCGCGGCGAATGCGTCTATGCCGGTTGCCCGCATTACCGAAAATGCTTTATCGAGAAAGCCGCCAGAGCCAGCCAGCAGGCTGATATCGTGATCGCCAACCATGCTCTGGTCATGGTCAATGCAGCACGAGGACGCGAACAGCAGAACCGCCCCACCCGCCTGATTTTTGACGAAGGCCATCATCTGTTCGATGCGGCCGATTCAATGTTTGCCGCGCGGCTTTCCGGACAGGAAGCGATCGAGATACGGCGCTGGGTGATCGGTCCGGAAACGAAGAGTCGTGGCCGACGGCGCGGTCTCGCTGCGCGTCTCGCCGATCTTGCCTCTTATGATGAGGAAGGCGGCCGGGCGATCGAAAGCGCGCGTCTGGCAGCAGAAGCGCTGCCCGGAGATGGCTGGCTGCAGAGGCTGAGCGAAGGCGAACCCTTTGGCCCGATCGAGGCGCTGTTACTGGAAGTTCGCGCCATGGTCTTCGCCCGCGATGAAAGTCAGAGCGCCGATGCCGGCTATGGCCTCGAAACCGAACTGTCCGATGTGGAAGGGCCGATGATTGATGCGGTCGCCACCGCTGCCGAAGCGATGGACGCCCTGCTCCGACCATTGGTGCGTCTGGGTCAGCGCATCGAGCATCTGATCGAGGAAGGACCGGACTGGATGGATGCCCAGGCCAGAGCGCGCATGGAAGGGGCGCTGTCGAGCCTCGGCTGGCGCTGCGATACGTTGTCAGGCTGGCTTTCGCTATTGTCGCGCATTGGCGGACCCGCTGACCCCGATTTTGTCGACTGGCTGATGATCGACCGGTTCGAGGGGCGCGAATATGATATCGGCATTTGCCGCCATTGGCTCGATCCGACCATTCCGGTGACCGAAGTCGTGACCAAACCCGCCCACGGCGTGATGATCACCTCGGCTACATTGAAAGGTGGCGGTGGCTGGGAAACCGCGCGGGCGCGCAGTGGCGCGATCCATCTTGAGCACGCCCCACAGGAATTCGAGGTTGCGAGCCCGTTCGACTATGTCAATCAGGCCAAAGTCATCATCGTCACCGATGTGAAGCGCGGCGATATGGCCGGGCTGGCCGGCGCCTATGCGCAATTGATCGAGGCATCCGGTGGTGGCACGCTCGGCCTGTTCACCGCGATCCGCCGCCTGCGTACCGTCTATGCGCGGATTGCCGATCGCATGGCGCAAAGCGGCCTGCCGATCTACGCCCAGCATGTCGATCCGATCGACACCGGCACACTGGTCGACATCTTCCGCGACGATCCCAAGGCCAGCCTGCTCGGTACCGATGCGCTGCGCGACGGCGTCGATGTTCCGGGCCAGAGCCTGCGGCTGGTAGTGATGGAGTCGGTACCATGGCCGCGCCCCAATATTCTCCATCGCGCCCGCCGGCTGGCGGGCGGCGGCAGCGCCTATGATGACCGGATCATTCGCGCAAGACTGGCTCAGGCTTTTGGCCGGATCATTCGCCGCGCCGACGACCATGGCCATTTTGTCATTCTTTCATCGGCATTCCCGTCGCGCCTGCTCAGCGCCTTTCCCGAAGGCACGCCGATCGAGCGCATGCCGCTCGAGCAGGCACTGGCGGAGATCCGCAGGGCGAAATCTGAAATGATAGAATCCGGTCTTCCAACTGAAACAAGTTTGATGCATGACAATCCGCGATGAAAAAACTCACACTCCTGCGCCACGCTAAATCCAGCTGGGACGATCCGGTTGATCGCGATTTCGACCGGCCTCTCAACACAAAGGGCAAACGTGCCGCAGCGGTAATGGGGAAGTTTATCAAGCGCAAAGGACTGCGCTTCGACCAGATTCTCGCTTCGCCCGCCGTGCGGGTGATTGAAACATTGGAGAATGTTGAAGAGGCCAGCGGTTTGGTTATGGAGCCGACCTGGGACCGCAAGATTTATCTCGCCTCTTCGGCGACCCTGCTCGATGTGTTGCGCGGTGCCGAGGCCGAGGCCGATCATATCCTGATGGTCGGCCATAATCCCGGGCTGGAAGATCTGATCTTTGACCTCGTGCCCGACGATGGTTCCTCACCGGCCCGCCAGGAGGTCGAGACAAAATATCCGACGGCCACGCTGGCCGAGATGACGCTGGCCATTGATAGCTGGGAGCAAATCACCGAACAATGCGGTACGCTCGACCGCCTCACCCGACCACGTGACCTGGATCCGGAACTGGGGCCGAATTACGACTAGGTGATTTTTGGCGAACACCCACCCATTCATGTGATGGAAAGGCGACTCACTGTAGCGAAAATAGCAAGGCCCGGCTTCCCATGGATCAAGGATCGTTGCTATCAAATATTTCCCGGCCCGTTTCTGGTTCACCATCATGGCAAGTCTCTTCGCGATCCCGTCACCCGCGAGTGCCGAAACAAACGACCCTGCCGCCAGCGAACCCGAACGATGGTCGGTTCTCATAACCTATGGCGACGACGAATGCCCGGAGTCGACCGGGGGCGAAATCGTCGTATGTGCCCACCGGCCTGAAGAGGAGCGATACCGGATACCGAAGGCCGTGCGCGAGAAGGAAAAGGAAGAAGAGACTCATTATCCCATGGCGTGGACGACGCAGTTTCAGAATCACGAAGACCAGGCGCGGCTGGAACGCCCGAACAGCTGTTCGGCAGTGGGCACCAACGGCTTTACCGGCTGTCAGGCAGCAGATCTGCGCAAATGGTTCGCAGAGCGTAATATCGATGACAGTGAAGAGTGAACATGGCTTGCGAGGGCTGGCCCGCTTCTCTTTGCCCAGCAGCTAAGCGGCGGCAAGCGCCTCGGACAACTGATCGCGGATCGATTTGAGTTCCGCCACAATCAAACTATCATTCTCATCCGGCTTTCCCGCCGAGGACAGCGCTGCGCCGTCCGGTTGCGGAGCACCGAGAACGATCGCAGGTTCCTTGTTGCGGGCGGCCAGAAATTTTCGCGCCCCCTTGATCGTATAGCCTTCTTCGTTGAGCAGGCGGTTGATCGTCTTGACGATCTCGACATCTTCGGGCCGGTAATGGCGGCGCGCACCGGCGCGCTTGAGCGGGTTCAGGACCGCAAACTGGTCTTCCCAGTAACGCAGGATATGGGGCTTGATACCGAGTTCTTTCGACAGCTCTCCGATGGTGCGAAAAGCCCCTTGATCCTTGCTCATACTCTACTCTCCCGGTTCGCCGGGTCCATTAACCTGCGGCGATAATCCTGTCACGCATCGTTTGACTGGCGCGGAATGTAAGCACCCGGCGCGGTGCGATCGGCACTTCGATCCCGGTCTTGGGGTTGCGGCCGGTGCGCTCTCCCTTATCGCGCAAAACGAACGTTCCGAAGCCCGAAATCTTCACATTCTCGCCGTCGACAAGCGCATCGATCATATGGTTGAGGATCGTTTCCACCATGACCGCGCTATCGGCACGGGAAAGCCCAACCTGCCGGTTCATCGTATCGGCAAGGTCAGCGCGCGTCAGGGTGTTGCTATAGCTCATCACAATATCTCCCATTAAGAGATTGAAAAACAACAAAGCTATAAAGCAGATAGTTGCTTTTGTAAATGTCGGCAGCAAACTTATCAGTAGATTTCAGCCGACTAGCCCGATAAGCGGAATGGATGACCGAAACAGAATATCAGCCCGTCGCTCTTTCCGATCTGCTTGACCAATGTGGAGCGGGTGGCCCCGATCATCCCATTATATTGCCACAAAGCTGGACCCAGGGGCGTACGGCCTTTGGCGGCCTTTCCGGTGCGCTCGCCTATCATGCCGCCAGCCATATTGAGGACGATCTGCCGCCACTACGCTCGGCCCAAATTGCCTTCATCGGACCGCTGTTCGGGACGTTGACGGCGGAAGCGACGATGCTGCGCCGCGGCAAAAGCACGGCCTTTGTGCAATCAGAAATCTTTGGCGACAAAGGCCTTGGACTGCATTGCAACTTCATATTTGCCGCCCCGCGCGCCACGGAAGTACGGACATCGGACATTGTCGAACCGGACTTTCCCGAACTGCCGGACGGTGCGGATTTGCACAGCGGTCCGCCGCAATTTTTCACCTCGAATATGGAATATGTCGGCAAGCGGATTGACACCAGCACCAAGACCAACCGTCTGACCCGCTGGATGCGGCTGAAACAGCGCGACGGTCTGGACCCGGTGGCTGAAATCCTCTGCATGTGCGACAGCCTGCCGCCCTCGGTGATGGGATTGCTCGACAAAAATGCCATGGTCAGTTCGATGAACTGGCAGGTCAATATTATCGCTGAACAGATCAGCACCCGGGACGGTTGGTGGCTGATCGATTCCCATACCCATCATGCCGATCACGGGGCGAGCAGCCAATATATGAGTATCTGGAACAGCCGCCGCGAACTGATGGCAACCGCGATGCAAAGCGTGGCCTATTACGCCTGATGGGAACCGGCACAAACACCCGGCATAAACCCAGTCTCGCCGTTATCGGCACGGGTATTGCCGGACTGTCTGCTGCCTATCTGTTGAAGGATAAATATCAGGTCACGGTTTTTGAGAGCCAGGCCCGCGCCGGCATGGGCGCGCACAGCGTCGATTATACCAGCCATGGCATCACCCGCCGGATCGACATCCCGTTGCGCATTTTCTGCCGCGGCTATTACGAGAATCTGTTTGCACTCTACGATCATATCGGCGTGGAGATGATCACCAGCGACCATAGCGGCATATTCTCCGATGAAACCGGTCGTGTCCTGCTGCATTACGGCAATCTGCGCTGGGGCGACTCACAAGTCTCTTATCTGAAAGGACGCAGCTGGCTGAGCGCTTCCGCCTGGTCGATCGGCTTGCAGAGCCGCCGGTTTTTTGCCCGCGCCGAGCGGGATAGCAAACGATCCGATCTGGCCTCCCTGACCTTCGGTGACTATCTGGAGCAATCCGGTGCCGACAGGCATTTCGTCGACACTGTCCTGCTGCCGATGATGTCGGTCACCTGCACCTGCGACTATCAGGCGGTGCGTGACTATCCGGCCGATATCATGCTCGAATATCTGACCTGCGGGATCCACCAGATCGGTATCATGAGCGCCGCGAAGGGCGTCGACGATATCGTGCCGCGGATGCTGGTCGATGTTGATCTGCAAACCAAGTGCCCGATCGCTCTGATCGAGCCGACTGGCGAACAGTTGCGCGTAGTGACACAGGCAGGCGCGGAGCATCTGTTCGATCAGGTGATCGTTGCGGCTCAGGCGCAGCAAGCGGCCGCCATGATATCCGGTTTTGACGATCGGCGGGCGTTGCTGGAGCGTATCCCCTTCGAACGCTCCAGTATGAGCGTCCACACTGACACCGCCATTCTCCCGGCTCCGGCAGCCGGCCTGTCCCCGGTCAGCTATCATGTTCCCAGGGGTAGCAGCAGAGCCGAAGTCTCGGTTGATCTGACCAAGGCGATTGACCGTCTATCGGGTCAGGAAACGGTTTTCCAGACCTGGAACCCGATGCGCCGTATTGCCCCGAACCGGGAATTGGCAAGAGTCGATTTCACGCGGCCAACCGTCACCCGCGACAGCCGCAAGGCGTTAAACGCATTGCGCAAAAGCCAGAGCGCACCGGGCAATCAGCTCTGGCTCTGCGGATCCTATATGGCGGAAAAAATTCCGCTGCTTGAGGCCGCGGTGGATTCTTCGGTGGCCGTGGCGGAGCATCTGGGTGCCGTGATCCCCTGGAAACACAGCGCCGCCGCCGGCTGCGCCATGGCGGAATTTCACGATCTGGCCGAACTGGCTCTCAACCGCACAGGTCAGTCATGGGGCAATCTCGGCTATTGGCAGAATGCAGAGGATTATTCCGACGCGTGCCGCGCACTGGCCCTGATACTGGGCGAGCAGGCGGGGCTCGACCGGGACGCGCTAGTGTTCGACGCCGGCTTTGGCTGCGGCGATCAATTGCTGCTCTGGTTGCAACATTTTCACATTGCCGGGATTCACGGCGCAAACCTGTCCCATAGCCAGACCCGCTTTGCCAAAGCGAAGCTGAGGAACGCCGGCTTCGAGTCCGAGGCCAGCGCCATCGCGGAAGGTGACATCAACGATCCGGATCTCTGGAGCACCACGCTCGGCGGTGCCAGGCCCACCCATGTTCTGGCGCTGGATTGCGCCTATCATTTCCCCAGCAGACTGGGCTTTTTTCGACTGGCGCAACAGCATCTGGCCGCATCCGGAAGTCTTACGCTCAGCGACTTCATGCTTGCGGACCAGCATGACACGGGCTCATGGGCTCATCGGATGCTATGCTGGATGCTGCGCCGTTCGCATATTGCGGAAGACAATATGGTGCACCGGCACCGCTATCTGCGCGAATTGCGGGACTGCGGCTTTGAACATGTCCGGATCATCGATATCAGTGACCATGTGATGCCCGGCTTTGCACGCGCCATGCAAAAGCTCGGTCGCAAGCGCACCGCGTCCAGCGCAACTCTGCCATGGTCGAGCCTGGTCAAATATCGGGTAACGGGATGGTTTCTGGGGGTGGCCTATCGCCGGTCGATTTTGCGCTATTGCCTGGTCAGCGCCAGGAAAGCCCGCTGAACCCGACACCCCTTGCCCGCGGCCAGATTTTTCACGCAATGGCTTGCGCAACGCCATCCGGCCAGCCATCCTGTCCACTATTACCAACCCTGAAGAGATGGCCCCAACCCCGGTGAAACGGGGTACTCCGCCACGAAAGGAAAATAGCCCGATGAGCGAAGACGATCTGCTCGAAAATTATCGCAAGGCCTTTGACGTCAAAGTCGGCTTTGGCGAGCGACCGGCCCTGATCCTCATCGATTTCTGCCAGGGATATTTTGATCCGGAATGCGATCTATATGCCGAGGTAGACGATGCGCTCGCCTCGGCCCTGCGCGTCCGCCAAGCCGCGCGGGCAGCAAAAGTTCCGGTGATTTTGACGGGCGTATCCTATCATCCAAGCGCCATCGACGGCGGCCGCTTCTTCGAAAAGGCTGCACCGCTGCGCTATTTTATCGAGGGCAACCCAATGGGCGCCTTTGCTGAGGGACTGGAACCCCAGGATGACGAACTGGTCATCATGAAACAATATCCCAGCGCTTTTTTCGGCACCTCGCTCGCCTCGACGCTCACCGCAATGGGCGTGGATAGCGTGCTGCTGACGGGCCTCACCACCAGCGGCTGCGTGCGCGCTAGCTGTGTTGACGCAATGTCGCACGGCTTCCGCACGGCCGTCGTCGCCGAAGCCTGCGGCGACCGGCATGACGCGCCGCACGAGGCCAATCTGTTCGATATGAACGCGAAATATGCCGACGTGGTCGGCGAGCAAGAGACGATCCAGTTCCTGCGCCAGCTGAACTAGCCGGGCGATGGTGACACTGATCGGATAAGCGTAGATCTGTCCGATGGTGAGGCTTCCCGAAGCGATTTGCTCGTCCTTGGTGATAGGTCCGCGGATTGGGATCGCCCACGCTGCAGATGACGGGGTCGCCGTTTGCCGGATCCTTGTCGGAATGGGTTGGATCGGCGAATGCAAGACCTATCCCCAACATCGCTATCGACCTAACTTCGCTCGGAACAATCACCCGAAAGGGCGGTTGCGCGATTCCTTTAAATGACCCAGACGGGTCTGGAGAGACGTCCCGACAAAGCTTCAGCGCGAAAGGGGTATTGCCCAGGGTCCATGTATAAAGGTGACGACAGTGTCCGCACATTCAATGCCTGGCAGATAATATGCTTTGGGCTGCTGACCACGCCCTTGGCGATGGGTGGGCTCGCCATGGCGATGTATCTGCCGACCTATTATGCGGTCGATATGGGCCTTGGATTGGGCCTCGTCGGTGCGATATTCGTCTTTGGCCGGCTATTCGATATATTCACCGACCCGCTTATCGGACACTGGAGTGACGAGACGCGGTCGCGGTTCGGACCGCGCAAGCCGTGGATGATCGCCGGCGTGTTTGGCTTCAGCCTCTCGGCCTATCTGTTTCTGTCCCCTCCCGATGCCATCGGGCCCGCATATCTGATGTTGGCGAGTGGCCTCTATTTTCTATTCTACACGATATTGGACGTGCCCTATTCTTCGATCGGGCTGGAAGTCTCTCCTCATGTCCATGAACGATCATTGCTCGCGGGATCGAAAGCCATGTTTCAGGTGGTCGGGGCCATCGTGGCTGCCGCACTGCCCTTCATCATGGGCTATTCCATCGGCGAAGCGCTCAACGTTATTGCATTTGCGATAATCGCGCTCTGTTTCATCGGGCTCGCGATATTTCTTGCATCGGTGCCGACCCCGGCCAGGATCATCAGCAGCCCACGATTGACCACGGTCGAAGCCTTGAAGTCGGTGCTCGCGGATCGGCGATACCGCTACCTGCTCGGCAGTTTTCTGATTGTTCAAACCGCCAATTCGCTGGTCGCCGCATTGATGGTTCTCTATGTTGTCCATATCGTCCAAGCCGCCGAACTTGTCGGTCTGTTTCTCGGAATATTGTTATTGTCGTCGGCGGCTTTCCTGCCGTTCTGGATATATTTGTCGAAGCGCTATAGCAAAAAAACGTCGTGGATGGCGGCGAGCCTGTTGTGCTCGATTGCGCTCGCTCTCGTGCCGGTGGTCGGCCCCGGCGACGTGACGGGGGCGATTATCGTCAGCATCATCGTCGGTAGCAGCTTTGGCGCCGATGCGACCATGCCGACTTCGATGCTGGCGGATATCGTCTATGAAAAGGAGCGCGAGGGTAACAACCGCCTCGGCGGCCTGTATCTGGCAGTAAAGAACTCCGTTTCCAAACTGTCCTTCATCGTCCCGATGGGGCTGGCCTTTCCGGTGCTGGGCTATATCGGCTTTGAAGAAACCGGAGCCGCTGGCCCGAATGCGACGCTGACCTTCTTTTTCTTCTACTCGGCTTTGCCGATCCTGCTGAGGCTTCTTGCCCTTTATGTGCTGAAAATCGGGCCGGATTTTGGGCTGGAACAAAAGCAGGATAGCGCCTTTGCCTGAATATATTGACAATTCTGCGACTGATTTCGTCGAACTCAGGATTGAACAGGCGACGATGCTGAAAAAGCGGGTCGGCGGTTCGTGCCTGATCGTCCAGTTTTTGATCAGCTACACCGCTGCGATCATGTATTTCGTCAGCGGCCCCGACATTGCGACGCTCTGGCTCGCCAGCGGCACCGCCATGGTGGTGGTTACCTTTCTTTATGCCAAGCTTAAGGCACCAAACGGTATAACCCGCGAGAATCATGCTTCCTATCTGGTTGGCCATACAATCGTTTCCGCTTTGACGGGGATAGTGTGGGGTGCAGTCGCCATTTACCAGACCGATTTCCAGCTGGAATATACCGTCTTCACCGGCTGCTTGCTGGTGTCGAGCATCACGATGGGCGGGATATTGCCCAGCTCCGCCTATCGGCCCGGCTATATCGCATTGGCCATATTCGCGGTCCCGCCATTCAGCGCGTTCCTGATGATCAATGCGCCCGCACCATTTGGCCTGGTCGGTTTCGCGATGATGATCTATTTCGCCTTCGCAATGTTCCTGAGCGCACGGGTCGAAATCGAAACCCGAGACACAATTTCGGCGCGACAGAAGAAGGCGCTGACCGAGCGGGTCATCGGGCAAAACAAGACCATTCAAAAGGCTTCCGAGGAAAAAACGCGCTTTCTCGCCGCAACCGGCCACGACCTTTCGCAGCCTCTCCAGTCGCAAGGCTTTTTCATGCAGGCACTCCGGGATACGCTCGAAAAGCCGGAACAGATCGCGTTGCTCGACCAGGTTCAGGACAGTTGGCGGGCGCAAAAGGAATTGTTGCAGGGCATTGTCGATGTTTCCCGGATCGACAGCGGGGCGATCGTTCCCAAGCCGGTGATGGTCGATATGGCGGACCTGTGTGAAAAACTGGCGAGCGAGTTTCTGTCCGACAATAATGCCAGAATCGAACTGGTCGCGGATTTTGCAAATATTCAGTCGGTAACCGACCCGGTCCTGTTCGCTCGCATCATCCGGAACATATTGTCCAATGCCCGCAAATTTGTAACGGCTGGCGGAACAGTCAAATTTTCGCTGCGCCATGTCGATGATCATGCGGTCGTCGAGATTTCTGACAACGGACCGGGTATTCACAGCGACGATCTCGACCGGATATTCGATGAATATGTACAGCTGGATGCCGTGAGCGGCGACAATCCCAAGGGCCTGGGGCTGGGATTGGCAATTGTCAGGCGGCTTTGCAGATTATTGGCGATTGAAATGACGCTGCATTCTGAACCGGGTGTGGGCACGCGGTTTTCCTTCGCGCTTCCGGTCACGACCAGCGACCGGATTCTGAAAAACCATGACCTATCTGCAATCCAGCGGTTTGATATGTCGCCGCTGGTTGTGATTGTCGATGATGATGAGTCGGTGCTGGTCTCGATGACCCAGCTGCTCTCGACCTGGAACTGCCAGGTGATTTCCGCAACCAATCAGCAGGATGCTGTCCAGTTGGTCAGCAGGACATCAGCCGTTCCGGCGCTGCTGATTATCGACCAGCAGCTGGGCCATGACCAATATGGTCTGGAGCTCATCGAATCGCTCAGGGAAGAAGTGAACGAGACCGTGCCCGCAATCCTGATGAGTGGGCAAATGGGCAGGATCGATATCGACCAAGCCCGTGCGGATATCGAGTTCCTTCACAAACCGGTGGAACCGGACGAGATATGGGCGATACTCGACCGGACCATCGCGCCGCCGCCAAAGCCCGATAATTCGGAAGGCTAGATCAGACCAAATGCCTGGGCGGCACGCACGCAGGCGGTCCGTTTGTTGACCTGCAGCAAATCGAAAATCTGCCGCAAATGTGTTTTTACCGTATTCGCGCTAATCCCGAGGCTGGTCGCGATTTCGGCGTTGGAGGCACCGTTCGAAATCAGTTGCAGGACTTCGATCTGGCGTTGAGTCAAGACCGGGACGCATTCGACCTCATAAGGCTCAGCGACAGCCCCGAAATTTGGATCCTGCGCTTCTGCTCCTGTCTCTCCAGCATCGGGAAAGCTGGTTTTCCCTGCCAATATAGTCTGAATGGCGGCCAACAGAACCGCATCATCTGCCGATTTGTGAACAAAGCCGCTAACCCCCAGCTGTTTCATTTCCGAAATCGGCGGGTAAGTGTTGATGCCGGACAATATCATCAGCGGAATCGAGCACTGGTCGCGCAAGGCTTGCGCAAAAGCGAGGCCGTTCATGCTCGGCATGACGAGGTCGCAGATGATGAGATTGAATATCAGGCCGTCATCCAGACTACGGAGCAGTGATACCGGTTCGCCGAACGGGGTAACAACAAAGGGCTTGTCAAATTTTTCCAGCAGCAGCGTGAAGCCGGCCAGAAACAGTCGGTGATCGTCGATCACCGCGATCTTCAGCGGATCCGTCTCCCTTGCATTCAACTAGCGTAACCCCGTTGGTTCTATACCAAAATATTATTATTTTTCATCCGGTTAAGCGGACGGCTGAACCATGATAGTCATCAACCCCTGACAGGTCCAGCCTGATATTCGGCTGCTGCCCGACTTGTCCGCCAGCAGCCCTGTTGCCCGCATATTTTTGATCACCCTTTCGGGCGATACCGGCAAACTTTTCCCGGCGCTAGCTTTGGCCCGAATCGGCGATTGTTCGACGGGGGGAAATTGGAATGAAAATCTTGAATCGCGCAACGGCAGCCAGCAGGGGACGCAAGCAATTGCTCGCAATCCTGCTCCACAGTTCATCTATCGCTCTTGTAGTAGTGGGCGGCACCGCTGTTCAGACAGAGCAAGCCTTGGCGCAAGTCGGGGAGCAGGGTCCTCCAGGTCCTCCAGGGCCCCCAGGTCCTGAAGGCCCTCAAGGGCCCGTCGGTGATCCCGGGCAATTCGGCAGACCGGGTCCTCCTGGCCCTCAGGGCCCCGAGGGCGATGCTGGTGCCGATGGCGAAGATGGTGCGCCGGGAACACCGGGCCCGATCGGACCAAAAGGTCCAGTGGGTGATGCTGGTGCCGATGGCGAAGATGGTGCTCCGGGCAGACCGGGTCCGACCGGTCCACAAGGCCCCGAGGGTGATGCTGGTGCCAAGGGCGCTACCGGAGACGCGGGTGCGCCGGGTACACCGGGTCCGACTGGTCCCCAAGGCCCCGAGGGTGATGCTGGTGCCAAGGGCGCTACCGGTGACGCGGGTGCACCGGGCACACCGGGTCCGGTCGGACCACAGGGTCCCGAGGGTAATGCGGGTGCCGACGGCAAAGTCGGTGCCGTTGGTCCCACAGGCGCCAAGGGCGCTACCGGCGACGCGGGTGCGCCGGGAACACCAGGCCCGATCGGACCAAAGGGGCCCGTAGGTGATGCTGGTGCCGATGGTGCAGACGGCAGACCGGGTCCGACTGGTCCCCAAGGCCCCGAGGGCGACGCTGGCGCTAAGGGTGCTACCGGTGATGCGGGTGCTCCGGGCACACCAGGCCCGATCGGACCAAAGGGGCCCGTCGGTGATGCTGGGGCCCAAGGTAGACCGGGGCCTCAAGGGCCTCAAGGCCCCGTCGGTGATGCTGGTGCCGATGGCAAGGTCGGTGCCGTTGGTCCCACTGGTGCCAAGGGTGCTACCGGTGACGCGGGTGCGCCGGGAACACCAGGCCCGATCGGACCAAAAGGTCCCGTGGGTGATGCTGGGGCCAAGGGTGCTACCGGTGACGCAGGCGCTCCGGGAACACCGGGTCCGATCGGGCCAAAAGGTCCGGTGGGTGATGCTGGTGCCGATGGTGCAGACGGCAGACCGGGTCCGACTGGTCCCAAAGGCCCCGAGGGTGATGCTGGTGCCAAGGGTGCTACCGGCGATGCGGGTGCTCCGGGAACACCAGGCCCGATCGGACCAAAGGGGCCCGTCGGTGATGAAGGGGCCCAAGGTAGACCGGGGCCTCAAGGGCCTCAAGGCCCCGTCGGTGATGCGGGTGCCGATGGCAAAGTCGGTGCCGATGGTCCCACTGGTGCCAAGGGTGCTACCGGTGACACGGGTGCACCGGGTACACCGGGTCCGGTCGGACCACAGGGTCCCGAGGGCAATGCGGGTGCCGACGGCAAAGTCGGGGCCGTTGGTCCTACTGGCGCCAAGGGCGCTACCGGTGACGCAGGCGCTCCGGGAACACCGGG
>NVXM01000031.1 GCA_002733865.1 Sphingopyxis sp. | reverse complement strand
AACGTTCAAGATGGCGGAGAAGCTTGGACTCGATCTGCAAAATTTCTACGACATTTCATCAAAGGCGTCTGGCCAGAACTGGTCGATGACCAGCTATTGTCCCGTGCCAGGTGTCGGCCCGCAAAGCCCGGCAGACAATGGCTATGAAGGCGGTTTTGCGGCGGCGCTGATGCTGAAAGATTTGCGCTTAGCGATGGAAGCGGCGCAGAGTGCCGGAGCGGACGTGCCAATGGGTGCGGAAGCCGCTCGGCTTTACGAACAATATGCCGAAGGACAGGCGCAGGGCGGCAAGGATTTCTCCGGCATCATCGCCATGCTGGGAAAAGGCTAAGCCTCCCATGCCTCCGCTTTGGATAGTGCTTTGTGGTCTGTCCGGGACAATTGCTGTGATTTCAGAAATCGGCAACCGAAGGCGCAATAATCGCCGTGATATTGATGACGTTGGCTTCATGCCGTGGCCAACCATCACGGCTTTGGCGCTGCTAACCTTCGGCATATCGATCGCCTTCGGTCTGGGCATTCTTTCGACTGGATAAGGTTCGGCTACAGGCAGGCTTCCAGCAAAGGCTGGTCAAAGCCATATTGCCGGGCTTTTTCCAGCGTATAGGGGCGCAGCCCTGAAGAGACATATTCCCCGATGATCTTGCCGTCAGCATCCTCGTCCAGATACTGATATTTGAACAGTTCCTGCGTGACGATCACGTCGCCTTCCATGCCGATCACCTCGGTGATATTCGTAGTACGCCGCGAGCCGTCGCGCAGTCGTTTCACCTGTACGATCAAGTCGACCGATTCCGCGATCTGGCGCGAAATCGCCTCTTTCGGGATCTTGATGTCACCCATTAAAATCATGTTTTCCATACGGCCGAGACATTCGCGCGGGCTGTTGGCGTGGAGCGTACACATGGAGCCATCGTGGCCGGTGTTCATGGCGGCGAGAAGGTCGAAACATTCTGCGCCACGAATTTCGCCGAGGATGATGCGGTCAGGCCGCATACGCAGGGCGTTCTTGACGAGATCGCCGATAGTTATGGCGCCTTGGCCTTCCAGGTTCGGAGGCCGGGTTTCAAGCGGCAACCAATGCGGCTGTTGCAGGCGAAGCTCGGCGGCATCCTCGATCGTCAGCACGCGTTCGCCCGGATCGATCATTTTCGACATGGCATTGAGCATCGTCGTTTTACCGGAACCAGTACCGCCCGAGATAACGACATTGAAGCGGCAGGCTCCGGCGATTTTGAGCGCCGTGCACATTTTGTCCGACATCGAGCCAAAGCCCTTCATCATGTCCAGCGTGATCGGTTTCTCGGAGAATTTACGAATCGAGATCGCGGTGCCCTTGAGGCTCAGTGGCGGTACGATGACGTTAACACGCGAACCGTCTTTCAGCCTGGCATCGGCCAGCGGTGTGGTCTGGTCGACGCGGCGACCAACCTGGTTCACAATTCTCTGGGCAATCTGGAACAGATGCTCCTCATCACGGAACTGGATCGGCGCAACTTCCAGCTTGCCCTTGATTTCTATGTAAGTTTGTTCGGGACCGTTGACCATGATATCCGATATATCGGGATTGCTCAGCAGCTCTTCGAGCGGCCCGAAACCCAGCAGTTCGTCGACCAGCACCTTTTCCAGTGCAAATTGTTCCCGCCGGTTGAGCGTCAGCTTGAGCTCGGTCAGCACTTCCATGATGATCGGACGGAATTCTTCGGTCAGTTCTTCCTTGTTCAACGTCGCGGCCGCTTCGGGGTCTACCCGCTCCAGGAGTCGCGGGAGCACCTGTTCCTTGATCTTGTGGACCGAGGCTCCAAAGCCCTCGTCTTTATCAACCCCTTCGGCCAAGGGTTGCGACCGCTCGGAAAGCCTGGTCATTGCGTCGCTTTGTAGCGGGGGAGGAACGTTTGGTGTGTCTTCGCCGCCCAAGGGAATGGATTCCAGTGGTGGAAATTGATTCCCGCCGAGCCTGTCTTCGCGATTTTCGGTATCGACGGATTTTTTACCGCCACCGGTCATTGGCTTTGCTACGCCAAAGGAAGGCTTGCCACCGCCCAGTCCATTTTTCTTCCCAAAAGCGCTCATTCTGTCCTGTCCGATATGTCTGATGTCACACGATCAATGCCTTCTTTCCCCGAAAATGGTTAATAAAGCGGTAAATCTCGGTGATTGAATGAAGATCGACGCTGAAGAAATTTTGTGACTTGCGCCTTGTGCGTTGCAGCCTAGCGGTTAAGGCAAGCTGATGAAAAGGGAGCGGATGCTTGACTGAAGATCATTCCAGAGATCGGGCTGCTGCTGCAGGTGGCATCACGCTCGCGCTCATTGCATTCGCTGGATTCCCGCTTGGCGATGCCGTGATCAAGTCAATGGCCGGGGATTGGCCCGCGCCCGCGGTGGCGGCCCTACGCTTTTCGATCGGCGCTCTGGCCCTCGCCGTGATCCTTCTTGCAAAAGAAGGCCGTCGCGGTTTTCAAGTCAACCGCCCATGGCTCCACGTGGCACGTGGATTCGCTCTGTTCGTCGGCACCATCAGCTTCTTTTCCGCCATATATATCATGCCGCTGGCCGATGCTGTGGCGATATCCTTTGTCAATCCAATCCTCACCGCCCTGTTCTCCGGCTGGTTTTTGAAAGAGAGCATGCCGCCACGGACATGGGTGGCGACGATCGTGGCTTTTGGCGGGGTTTTAATCATGCTGCGGCCGAATGTTGCGGCCTTTGGCTGGGTCGCTATCCTGCCGCTCATTTCGGCCTTTGCCATGTCGACCATGCTGATTCTGAACCGCATGGTATCGACTCAAAGGTCAATTTTCGCAGCGCAGTTTTACATAGCCTTTTGGGCAGCATTATTTCTCACGATCGCTGCGGTCATCGGGCATTGGCTGGTGCCGACGATGACCGTCCCGGGGCTCCCGCATTGGGATGTGGTCCTGCGCTGTCTGCTGGTGGCGCTGACTGCGACCAGCTGCCATTTCCTGCTGTTCATGGCAACGATGCGGACGACTGCCGCTGCCATTGCTCCGATCGTCTACATTCAGCTGCTAATCGCGACGGCGATCAGTGTCTTCGTCTTCGGAGATCCGATCGACAATACAGCCATGCTGGGAGGATTGCTGATAATCTTTAGCGGCTTGCTGCTCTGGCGCAGCAGTCGCCGTGCAAACACGGTTCTGGAGGCTTAGGGAGCTTCGCAGACTTTTTCCAAAAGCTTGAGATGCTGATCGACACTATTCTCAATGGAATAGGCGCTCGCGCATGCGATAAGCGGCTTGATCGGCCGAGGTGAGTGAATCTCATCCAATATGGCCTTGGCCAAGGCTTCGGGATTTTGGACCGGCACCGTGTGCTGTCCGGTTTCAGACAGCAACTCTGTCAAGCCTTCCGAACAATCGGTAGCAACTATTGCGCAACCTGCAGCCAATGCCTCGATTGGTATAGCCGGTAAACCTTCCCACTGTGAAGACAGCACCAGAATATCTGATTGGCAGAGATAGGGGGTCACGTCATGAACAAAGCCCTTGAATGTGATCCGGTCAGCCACGCCCAGTTGTTCGGCTTGATACTTCGTTTCTTGCAGAAGCGGACCATCGCCCAGAATGGTCAGTGACCAAGGATGTTCTGCTATGAGGGCCAGAGCCGAAACAAGTGTCTGATAGCCTTTCTGAGGAACCAGACGCCCCGCTGAAAGCAACCGCGGCAGTTGTCCTGCATCTCGAACGGTTTTGGCTGCTCCGGCAGACAACATGTCGGCTGTGACGTAGGGATTTGGAACCACGTGAAACTTGGACGCTGTATGTGGATAGATTTGTGCATAGTTTCTTGCATCGGCCTCACTGAGAATAAGCGTCATATCACCCAAGCTCGCGGTCATTCCAAATCGCCATATTCGGGCTATCTTCTGCCATTTTCTGGAACCGGGTCGGAGCACCGGGTTGGTGATTTTCTGAATGATCTTTGTCAGCGGCCGCCCGGCCAATTGGCGCGCGATTGCCAAAGACAAATTCGTCTGATTACCGGCCGAAAAAATCGCCTTTGGTCGGTGCTTGCGGATCATCCGAGCGACGGAAGGAATCTGGAGCAGCAGCTGCAAACCCCGGCCGCCGAATTTGGGCATTGGAACCATTCGAATTTTCACATCCGCCGAAATGATCTGGGCGACTGCCCCGGTATCTTTCGTCAACCACAGCTCGATGGGAAGTCCGCGTTCGGCCATTCCATTAGCCAAGAGGACTGCGACGCGGTCCAGTCCGCCATTGCCTGGCTCATAAAGGAAATGAACGATGGGAGCAGAGTGTTTCATGTCCCGTTATAGGCCCACGGCTCTCGCGTATTACGCAGTTTCAGGACAAGTCGATCGGTGTTTCTATTATCTGAACAAAGCACGATCCAGTCCGTCGATTGGAACAGCAGATACCAGCCTACAATGGCGAGATTATGTCATATGTCCAAAGTTTAGTGACCGAGTCTAAATAGCGATAGGGTTGGAACCAATAGAAAATACCGACGGATTGCCGTGAGGACCTGTCAGCTAACCGCGTCGGCCAATACCGTCAGGCCCTTTTCATCGACTTGGGCAAAGCCACCCTGGACAAAAATTGTCTCAGGCGTCGCGCCTTCGCTGGCGTAGATGACCAGATCAGCATCGCGGATCGTTGACATCACGCCGGCATGATTGGCAAGCACGCCAAAGTCACCCTCAATACCGGGCACCACCACCATGTAGACATCTTCCGAACGGACGAGCTTTTCTGGGGTTACAAGTTCGAAATGTAGATCTGCCATTATCATATCCTTTATCCCTCTCCCTCGAGGGAGAAGGTTGCGACGACCTCGCAGCGCGCTGCGAGGTCATAGCCGGGGAGGCTGTTCTGCAATCTCGTGTAAGGAGCAGCCTCATCCAACTTCAGCTAACTGGCAAGCCAGCAAGCCGTCGTATCCTTCTCCCTCGCGGGAGAAGGCTTCAAACCATCAGGCCGCTTCTGCCGCCATTTTCTTGCCTTTTTCAATCGCTTCCTCAATGCCGCCGACCATGTAGAAGGCGTTTTCGGGAAGGTGATCATATTCGCCGTCGACAACCGCCTTGAACGATTTGATCGTGTCTTCCAGGTCCACGAACTTGCCGGGGATACCCGTAAAGACTTCTGCAACGTGGAACGGCTGCGACAGGAACTTCTGGATTTTCCGGGCGCGCTGCACGACCAGCTTATCTTCTTCCGAAAGCTCGTCCATGCCGAGAATGGCGATGATGTCCTGCAAGGATTTGTATTTCTGCAGGGTTTCCTGAACAGCACGCGCCGTATCATAATGTTCCTGACCGACAACGCGGGGTTCGAGAACACGCGAGGTGGAATCGAGCGGGTCAACAGCCGGGTAGATGCCCAGCTCCGAAATCGCACGGTTCAAAACGGTGGTTGCGTCCAAGTGGGCAAATGAGGTTGCCGGTGCAGGGTCGGTCAAGTCATCGGCAGGCACGTAAATGGCCTGAACCGACGTAATCGAACCCTTGCTGGTGGACGTAATGCGTTCCTGCAGTGCACCCATGTCGGTCGACAGGGTAGGCTGATAACCCACAGCCGAAGGAATACGGCCGAGAAGCGCGGACACTTCCGAGCCTGCCTGGGTGAAGCGGAAGATGTTGTCGACGAAGAACAGAACGTCCTGGCCTTCCTGATCGCGGAAATATTCGGCAATGGTCAGGCCCGACAGAGCGACACGTGCACGCGCTCCTGGAGGCTCGTTCATCTGGCCGTAAACGAGGGCCACTTTGGAACCTTCAGGCGTAGCCTTGCCGTCTTTATCCTTGGCAATAACATTCGCATCGAGAAATTCGTGATAGAGGTCGTTACCTTCACGGGTACGCTCACCAACACCGGCGAACACAGACGTACCGCCGTGTCCTTTTGCGATGTTGTTGATCAGTTCCTGAATAAGCACCGTCTTGCCAACGCCGGCACCGCCGAACAGACCAATTTTACCGCCCTTTGCATAAGGTGCGAGCAGGTCGACAACCTTGATGCCGGTAACCAGAATTTCGTTATCGGTCGATTGGTCAATGAACAGGGGAGCTTCTGCGTGGATCGGAGCAGATGTCTTCGCGCCGATCGGGCCAAGTTCGTCAATGGGCTCGCCAATCACGTTCATGATCCGGCCAAGCGTTTCAGGGCCAACCGGCATCATGATCTGGGAGCCGGTGTCGGTGACTTCCTGACCGCGGGTCAGGCCTTCGGTCGCATCCATGGCGATGGTACGAACCGTATTCTCGCCAAGATGCTGCGCAACTTCGAGAACCAGCCGGTTACCGTTATTATCGGTTTCCAGCGCCGAGAGAATTGCCGGGATCTCGCTATCAAAGGTGACGTCGACGACAGCGCCGATGACCTGTGAAATGCGGCCTACATTTTTGGTTTTTGCCATTTTTCCGTTTCCTTGCGTACGTGCTTTAGAGCGCTTCTGCGCCAGCGATAATTTCAATCAATTCGGTGGTAATCGCGGCCTGACGGCTGCGGTTGTAGACGATGGTCAGGTTGTCGATCAGATCGCCGGCATTGCGGGTCGCATTGTCCATGGCAGTCATCGACGCGCCTTGCTCCGATGCGTTATTTTCCAGCAATGCGCCGAAAATCTGCGTGGTCAGATTGCGCGGCAGCAGCTCGTCCAGAATCTCTGTCTCGTCGGGTTCATAGTCAACGGCACCTTCTGATTCGGAGACCGCGCCTTCCTGAACAGCAATCGGGATGATCTGCTGAACCGTTGGTTCCTGAACCAGAGCGGATTTGAACTTGCCATAGAAGAGATGGGCAACGTCATATTTGCCCTCGTCAATCAGGGCCGAAAGGTCCGCAGCAATCGCCTTGGCCTCTTCGTAACCCGGGGCCTTGACATTCGAAGTGTCGAAATGTTTCAAAATCTGCCCGGGGTAGAGCCGCTTGATGATCGGGATGCCCTTGCGGCCGATCATATAGAAGAGCACTGTATGGCCTTCCGCGAGCAGCTTTTCAGCATTGGCGCGGGCTTCCTTGACGATATTGGCGTTGAAAGCGCCGCACAAGCCCCGGTCCGATGTCGCGACAACCAGCAGATGGGTATCCCGCTTGCCCGTGCCGGCCAACAGCTTCGAAGAATTTTCGTCGATCGATACCTTGGTGGCCAGACTGGCCATCACCCTTTCCATCTGTTCGGCATAGGGACGCGCCGCTTCTGCCGCCATCTGCGCCCGGCGCAGCTTTGCCGCTGCAACCATCTTCTTGGCCTTGGTGATCTTCTGAGTCGACTTAACCGACGCGATCCGATCTTTCAGTTCTTTCAAACTAGCCATATTGGCTCCTTGTTTCGTCATGCCGGACTTGTCCCGGTACCCAGTTCGAAAAACGTCGCTACGCGATTTCGTTTCTCATTGGGCCCCGGAGCAAGTCCGGGGTGACAATTTAGTGTTTAAGCAAACGTCTTCCCAAATGCGACCAGCGCATCTTCCAAAGCGGCCTTGGTGTCATCCGCCAGATCACCGCTTTCACGGATCGTCTTCAGAATGTCGGCATGCTCGCTGCGCATGTGCGCCAGCATCGCTTCTTCATAACGCACGACGTCATCAACGGCGACACCATCGAGGTGACCGTTTGTACCCGCGTAAATCGATGCAGTCTGCTCTTCGAACGGCAGCGGCGAGAATTGCGGCTGCTTGAGCAACTGCGTCAAACGCTCACCGCGGGCGAGCAATTTCTGCGTCGATGCGTCCAGGTCAGAACCAAACTGTGCGAAGGCAGCCATTTCACGATATTGTGCCAGATCGAGCTTAATCGAACCCGAGACTTTCTTCATTGCCTTGGTCTGCGCTGCGGAACCCACACGGGACACCGACAGGCCGACGTTAATCGCGGGACGGATACCCTGGTTGAACAGATCGGTCTCGAGGAAGATCTGGCCGTCGGTGATCGAAATCACGTTGGTTGGAATATAGGCCGAAACGTCGCCAGCCTGTGTTTCAATGATCGGCAATGCGGTCAGCGAGCCCGAGCCATTGGCTTCGTTCATCTTTGCCGACCGTTCCAGCAGACGGCTATGCAGATAGAAAACGTCACCCGGATAGGCTTCACGTCCAGGAGGACGACGCAGCAGCAGGGACATCTGGCGATAGGCCACAGCCTGCTTGGACAGATCGTCATAAACGATACAGGCGTGCATGCCGTTGTCGCGGAAATACTCGCCCATCGTCACGCCGGTATAAGGTGCGAGATACTGAAGCGGTGCAGGTTCGGAAGCCGTTGCAGCAACGACGATCGAATATTCCATCGCGCCGTTTTCTTCCAGGCTCTTCACGATCTGTGCAACCGTCGAACGCTTCTGGCCGATGGCTACATAGATGCAATAGAGCTTTTTGCTTTCATCGTCGCCGGCGTTGACCGTCTTCTGGTTGATGAAGGCGTCGATCGCGACAGCGGTCTTGCCGGTCTGACGGTCACCGATGATCAATTCGCGTTGGCCACGGCCAACAGGAACCAGCGCGTCGAGCGCTTTCAGACCGGTCTGGACGGGTTCGTGAACCGATTTGCGCGGGATAATGCCCGGTGCCTTGACTTCCACCCGGCTACGCTTGGTGGTCTTGATCGGGCCCTTGCCATCAATCGGGTTGCCAAGACCGTCAACAACGCGGCCAAGCAGTTCCTTGCCGATGGGAACGTCCACAATCGTGCCGGTCCGCTTGACGACGTCGCCTTCTTTAATCTCGGCGTCCGAACCGAAGATCACGACACCGACATTGTCAGCCTCAAGGTTCAAAGCCATGCCCTGAATGCCATTGGAGAATTCAACCATCTCACCAGCCTGGACCTGGTCGAGGCCGTGAATACGGGCGATACCGTCACCGACGGCGAGCACGGTGCCGACTTCGGAAACCTGGGCTTCATTACCAAAATTGGCGATCTGGTCCTTGATGACCTTTGAAATTTCTGCGGCGCGAATATCCATGTGTATCTTCCTTTAGCCCTTCATGGCCTGCGATAGGGTGTTCAAACGGGTTTTAATCGAGCTGTCGATCATCTGGCTGCCGATTTGTACGACCAGCCCGCCCAATATGGACGAATCGACTGCGGTGGAAACGCTAACATCGCTTCCGACACGTTTCTTGAGCTGCGCCTTGAGCGCATCAATTTGCTTGTCATCCAGCGGATGCGCGGATGTAACTTCGGCGGTGATTTCTCCGCGATGACTATAAGCCAGAGAGGAGAAGGCACGGATAACAGCCGGTATCTGGTCGAGCCGACGATTGGCCGCAAGAACGCCAAGCAGATTGGTCGACAGCGGATCGAGATCCAGGGTCTTTGCGATGGCCGCGATACCCTTGCCGGCATCATCACGAGATACCACCGGGCTTGTCGTCAGCGCCCTCAGGTCATCCGACTCTGCCAAGGCGTTTTTCAAAGTCGCCAGACTGGCCTGTACCACGTCTATGCTGTTTTTTTCTTGTGCAAGAGCGAACAGTGCGGTGGCGTAACGCCCCGCTAAACTCGCCCTGATGCCGCTGGAATGATCCACGCGTTTGCTACTCCCTGACCGTAATTTTGGTCTGAAAACCGTTCATGAAATGGTCCGCTTAATGGCCGGAAATCCTACGATTCCGCCCGCGGATGCGCGGCGTCTAGCAACCATTTTGCTGCGATGCAAGATTGCTTTGGGAATCATTTTGAAGAATGCGAAAAACGCTGGTTTTCAGTGCTTTTGAATAAACTCTTGGGGAAATTCGCTTTGAACGCAAGATACGGGAAGCACGCGACCGCTGCGGCATTCTATTGAGCAATGCACCATCAAGCGGGAGAAGAAACTTGATCTGTCGAACAGGGGGGATTGCCCCCAATCACATCGCCGTAGCTGCCAGCGCGCAGAATGCAGCTATAAACCAGCAATTGTCTGAGCAGGCCGAGAAGGCGTATATGGAGGTGCAACACGCTGTGAAGGGATTTTTTGCGGCGCGAGTGGAGAGATTTGGGTCATGATTCCGGATATCGTAGATAGCGAACAGGCGTGGGCGGCGGTGCGGGCACGTGATCGGTCGTTTGACGGCAAGTTCGTCACCGGTGTGCTGAGCACCGGCATCTATTGTCGGCCCTCCTGTGCTGCACGCCATCCCAAGCGGGAAAACGTCCGATTTTTTGCGAAGCCAGAGCACGCAGAAGCTGCCGGTTTGCGTGCTTGCCTGCGCTGTCGCCCCAATGATGTCGCGCGCGATGAAGCCGCAGTAAAAGCCGTTATCGACGCCGTTCGTACGGCGGAAAGCGCGCCGAAACTGGATGAACTAGCGGTCTTGACAGGCTATTCGGCTGCCCATCTTCAACGTATTTTCAAGCGTGAGACGGGTCTCTCCCCTGCGGCCTTTGCGCGCGCTCTCCGATCCGAACGGGTCCGGGACGCGCTGGATGAGGGAGCATCGGTGACCGAGGCAATTTATGACGCAGGCTATGGATCGGCGTCGCGATTTTATGCCGATGCGAAACAGCGACTGGGCATGCATGCCAGCATCTGGAAAAATGGCGGAGAGGGCGCAATCGTCCAGTGGGCAAGCGTTGAAACATCGCTCGGTTCCATGATGGTTGCCGCGACCGGTAAGGGAGTCTGTTGCCTTTCGTTCGACGAAGGTGAGGAAGAGTTGCGCGCGCGTTTTCCGAAGGCAGAGCTGCAGCAGGGGGGAGAAGCTTTCAAGCGGTTGCTGCGGACGGTCGTCGAACAGGTTGAAACGCCCGGGCGGTCGCACAACATCCCGCTCGATGTCCAGGGTACCGCATTCCAGGAAGCGGTATGGCTGGAGTTGCGGAAAATTCCCGATGGCGAAACCCGCAGCTACGCGGAAATCGCTGCTGCTGTCGGCAAGCCGAAAGCGGTGCGCGCTGTGGGCAGCGCCAACGGAGCCAATCATGTTGCTGTCCTGATCCCTTGCCATCGGGTTGTCCGAAGCGACGGAACACTGGGTGGCTATGCCTATGGCGTCGAGATCAAGAAACGATTGTTGGATAAAGAGCGAAATTAGGACCGGCCGGTACTGGCATTATCGCCGAACAGCCTATGATCGCAACATTGACCGCAAACGCATTTTTCGAGGATCGGCAAGCCTGTGCAGCGACCCGCATGCCGCTACATTAGGAGAAGGTGAAAGAGGCGACGAACCGGCTTACGGGCCGGTTCAGAAAGCTATGGGTGGCGGTGCCACCGACAATTACTCCGTCAGTTTTTCGCACTCGTAGACCAGACTTTCATTGGCCTGACCGGGCAATTCGGCCCTGATCGCCTTCACCATTTCCTCGATATCCGCCAGCGCGGCTGGATCGGCGGTGCAGGCTTTGTTGCCATATTCTGACCGAATTGCCCGTGCTCTGGTCATCGCATCCAGCCCCATCAGATAGCGCTCTTCGGTCAATTCGGCGCGATCCGGCTGAAAGCTGTTGATCGTCACGGTCTGCTCGGAATTGGGCACAAATATCCGTGACCATTTGGCGCCATCACGACCATATTGCGTGCGTCCGTTTACACACCCGCCTTCGGCCCATTCGAGCGGCAGTTCATCCTGCTGCGAGACCGTGATTCTGCTGCGTTCGGGGTTGATCCTGCACAGATATTTGCCAGCGGTAGTTTTGCTAGTCTGTTTTGGACTGCTGCCCGGTCGATCGTCCTTCAGCGCTGCGGCAACCCGGTCGTCGATCTCACTAAAATCCGGGCGGGACAAAAAGATGATGACAGCGCCGATCAGCAGCGCTCCAGCAGCGCTTGCCGCGGCAATTCCGGGATTGCGTTTGCCTTGCCACAACAGAAAGCCGCCGCCACCGGCTGCCAGCAACGCCAGTGCGAGCATCAGCGCCGCTATCGCGATGCGGTTTTCGCGCTCGGCGATGATATCTTGCGATATGCTGGTCCGCAATTTGGCTTCGGCCCGTTCGCGTTTGTCGGCTTCTGCGGCTTTGGCTGCCGCCACTTTTGCACGCGCCGTTGCTTCGCGAAGTCGCTCCTTTTGGCTGATTTCCGCTGCCGAACGGCAGGGCGTTGCTGTTACGCTGGCCTTGACACCCGCCTTGCGGACAAAGTTCAATATCTCTCTGGCGGATACGGCAAAGCCAAATTCCGCATCATTGCCATCGCTGGTCGAACCGAAGCTGTTGGCGCCGAGCACCCGTCCACAATTGTCGATCAGTGGCCCGCCGCTATTGCCCGAGGCGATCGGTGCGGTGTGAAGCAGCGTATCAAATTGTTTGGTCGTGCGTCCGCCCGAAACCGTTCCAGTGGTTTTGACCGGCGACATCGGATTGATCAGATCGTCCAGATCAAGGCCCTGTGCCCGGTCCACGGAACCCGGGTAGCCGATCGCGACGACGTCTGCGCCGTCGGCAACCGGTCCACCGAAAATTGTCATCGGCGGCAGTCTTCCGCCGTCGAGAACCTGTATCAGCGCGAGATCGTTGCTCGGCGAATAGGCGATGATCCGGCCGCCATAGCTGACGCCGCCTTGCGACGGGATAATGCCGATCACAACCGATGATTCCTGGCGCGCGATTTCGACAACATGCGCGTTGGTGACGACCTTGTCCGGTGCGACCATGAAGCCGCTGCCGTGACCGACAAAGGCAACCTTGCTGCCATCTTTCGCAGCCAGCACAACCCGCACAACCGATCGGCTGGCGGCACTGATATCGGCTGGATCGGCCTGGGCGGGGCCGGCCAGAAGAGCGGTCGTGACCAAAAGCAATAGGGCGAGAATGCGGTTCATGGAGCGGCTTTCAATATTTGTGCTCCGCATTTGATGCGGAGCCCGTTGCGGCATCAGCGCTAGCCAACCCAAGGCGCTGCATCAAGTGCAGAGCACATTCCCTCAAACAAAACTGTAGGGATCGACGTCGACGCCAACCCGCACCGCACGCGGCCATTCCAGTTTTTGCAGCCATTCCCGCATGATATCCTGCAAGTCCACCGATCTAAGGGCATGGACCAGCAGCCGGTGCCGGTGCCGCCCGCGCAGCATAGCCAAAGGGGCAGGGGCTGGCCCAAAGACAGAAAATCCGTCGAGCTTCGGAGCGGTCTGACCGATCAGCCGCGCGGTTTCCATCGCTTCGCTATTATCTTCAGATGAGACAATGATCGCCGCCCAGCGCGCGAACGGCGGCGCCAGGGCCTGCCGTCGCGCTTCGATTTCGGCAGCGTAAAAGCCTTCCCGGTCATTTTTGATCAGGGCCTGGATGACCGGCGCATTGGGCATCCGCGTCTGGACGTAGACCTGGCCCGCCTTTTCCGCTCGGCCGGCGCGCCCCGCAACTTGGGCGATCTGTTGGAAACTGCGTTCAGCGGCGCGCAGATCACCACCTTCCAGCCCGATATCGGCGTCGACCACGCCAACCAGCGTCAGATTGGGAAAGTGATAGCCCTTGGTTACCAGCTGCGTGCCGACCACAATGTCGATCGCGCCCGCTTCCATCTGGTGGACAAAATCGGCGGCCTTCTGCGGCGACCAGATCGTGTCCGAGGTGACAATCGCCGTTCGCGCAGCCGGGAAGAGCATCTTCACTTCGTCGCAGATCCGCTCGACACCGGGGCCGCAGGCCACCAGACTGTCGTCGTCGCCGCATTCAGGGCATTTTTCGGGAATCGGCATGACATGGCCGCAATGATGGCAGGCAAGGCGGCGGGTGAGCCGATGCTCGACCATCCAGGCGGTGCAGTTGGGACAGTCGATCCGGTGGCCGCAGGTCCGGCACAGGGTCAGCGGCGCAAAACCGCGGCGGTTGAGAAACAACAAGGATTGCTCGCCGCGACCGAGATTTTCTTCCAGCGCGTTTACCAGCGTGGGTGCCAGCCAGTTGCCGCGCGGGGGCACATCCTGAGTGAGGTCCAGCGCCACGATATCGGGCATGGTCGCCCCGCCAAAGCGAGCCGGTAGCTCGAGCAGCTGATAATTCCCCTGTTCCACTTGATGGCGGCTTTCAATCGCCGGTGTTGCGGACGCCAGAATCACCGGAATCTGCTCGTACAGCCCGCGCATCACCGCGACATCGCGGGCGTGATAGCGCACGCCGTCTTCCTGTTTGAAGCTGGTCTCGTGCGCTTCGTCGACGATGATCAGGCCGAGATTGGCATAAGGCAGGAACAGCGCGGAGCGCGCGCCGACGATCACTTTTGCTTTGCCTTCGGCCAATGCGCGCCAGTTTTTCTTGCGCTCGGACTGTTTCATGCCGCTGTGCCAGGCCAGGGGCTCCGCCCCGAAACGCGTTTCGAAGCGGTTGAGAAACGGTTCGGTCAAAGCGATCTCCGGCAACAGCACCAGGACCTGCTTGTCCTGCCGCAGGGCTTCCGCAACCGCTTCGAAATAGACCTCCGTTTTGCCCGAACCGGTAACGCCATCGAGCAGGAAAGGTTTGAACTCCGACGCGCGTACCGCATCAATCAGTATATTGCTGACATTTTGTTGATCGTCGCTGAGATCCACCGTATCATGATCGGGCAGGGGATTGGTCGTGGTAGTGAACCCGGATACCTCTTTCCGGTCAAAAACGCCGAGTTTCTCGAGTCCCCGGATGACCGCGATCGAAACACCGGCTTTCGCCGCCAGCTCGGTAATCGTGCCCTGTACATCGGCAAGTTTGTCGAGCGCTTGCTGGCGTTGCGGCGTGATACGTTCGGGAATATTGCCGTTCAGGCGATATTCGCTGATCGGGCGATTGTCGGCAAAGGCGGCTCCGCTGGACAATACCATCCGCAGCACCGACGCGGGCGAGGCGAAATAATAGTCTGCTGTCCATTCGATCAGCCGCCGCAGCGGTGCCAGCAGCGGTGGAACATCGCGCACTTCCAATAGCGGTCGTAATTTCTTCGCATCGATTTCCTCTGTCGGAAAGCGGTCGGGCTCCCATACGACGCCGGCAATTTTGCGGGGCCCAAGCGGTGCGATCACGATCGAGCCTGGCTCCACCAGCATGCCATCCGGAACTCTGTAATCGAGCGGCCCCAGAGCGGCGTTAAGCAGGAGTACACGAACACGATTCATATCGGTGCTATAGGCGACTATTCATCGCTCGTCATTCGTGCTTTGGTGAAAACAGGGGAGATAAAAATGATCTATCACCGCAGATCGGTTTTGAGCGTCGGGGCTGCCATCGGGATGCTGTCCCTTCCGGGTTGTTCGAGTTTGCCAGGGCTAAGCCTTACCGAGGCCATCAAACGCCTGCTGACCGTGTCGTCACAAAATGCCTTTGCCCAATTGCTCCAGCCAAACGGCTTTTTCGATAGTCAGGTCGCGCGCATTGCAGTGCCGGACTCGCTTGGCGGTTCACGGGTGACGAGCGTCGCCACCGCATTGCTGCGCTCCAAACCCATTCAGGATCGCTTGCTCCGGCAGGTCAACCGCGCGGCCGAACAGGGCGCCGAGTTGGCCGCCCCGATTGTGGCGGATACCATTCGCAACATGACGATCACCGACGCGGCAGCGATCCTCAATGGCGGGCCCCGGGCAGCGACCAATGTGCTACAGAGGCAATTGGGCAATACACTGGTCGAGCGCATGTTGCCTGGCGTTGGCAATGGTCTGAAGCTGTTTGACAACGAGATTATCAATCTGGTTCTCTCGCAAGCCACCAATGTCGATTTTGGCAGCATCCGTCGTGATGTGACAAACGAGGTCAACAATGCAATCTATCGATCAATCGGGGCGCAGGAAGAGGCTATTCGCGCCAATCCACGGGCTACCAATGATCCTGTGCTGATCGCGGTTTTGGGTGCTGGTAAAGCGTTCTGAAACAGGGCTTCAGAAGTGGTAGCTCATCCCGGTCAGAGCTACGTGTAACATGCGGTCCTCGCCGGTGCGCGGGACATATAGCGCCATATAGGCCAGCGAAATATCAAGATGATCGGCGATCGGTGCCGAGAGCCCGGCCTTGCCGCGAACCGAATTGATCCCGGCGGATTGTCCGCTGGCTGTCCTGTTCAGGTTGAACAATATTTCACCGCTGACGTCGGGCCGGATGCTGCTGTTGCCGATGGGCTGACCCCGGAATCCGATCCGTTCGCGAAAGCGGACTTCGACCCGGCTAGATCCGCTGAAAAGGCGTTCTTCCAGCCGGGAGCGACTACTCCACTCGCCCCCGGCAGCCTCGCCCATGCACCAGTTCAATTGCTGGAAAGGCCTTTCCTCGGTGCCTGACCGGCGATGCGCCTTGTAATTCTGAAAATGGCCATATCCGAGCGCGAAGGACATGTTGTCTGTAACGTTCACTTGGACCGAACCGCGCGCGAAAATCTGGGCCAGCCCGTCCGCGCTCTCGCTATAGTGTATGCCGCCCTCGGCAATGGCTGCCATATTGGAGTTCAGCGGAATTTTTACGGTGGGCAATATCCACAGCTGGGCTTCGTCATCGCGCGCAATGGCCGGATCCATCGCAACGCTTTGTGCGACCAGAAAAGCCGTCGAGCCAGCAATAAGTTTACGAAGCACTGGCATTGCTGACCCTTATCGCGATAGAATGCCGACACTTAATCAGAAAACTGGATTCGCACTATATGAAATTCTTCGTTGATACCGCCGATACTGCGGAAATAGCCGACCTTGCCGCGACCGGCATGGTCGATGGTGTGACCACCAATCCCTCGCTGATCAAGAAATCCGGGCGGGACATCATGGAAGTGACCAAGGAAATCTGCGGCTTGACCGATGGTCCGGTATCTGCCGAAGTCGTTGCGCTCGATCACGAAACAATGATGAAAGAAGCGGAAGTGCTGCGCAAGATCGCGGATAATATCGCGATCAAGGTGCCGCTCACAATCGACGGCCTGAAGACCTGCAAGGCGCTGACCAGCGATGGCACGATGGTCAATGTCACGCTCTGTTTCTCGGCCAATCAGGCGCTGCTTGCGGCCAAGGCGGGGGCGAGTTTCATCTCGCCTTTCGTCGGACGGCATGATGACAATGGTCTCGACGGCATGACGTTGATCGAGGATATCCGGCTGATCTACGACAATTACGCATTCGAGACGGAAATCCTGGTCGCATCAATCCGCCATCCGGTCCATGTACTGGAATCAGCGCGCATCGGTGCCGATGTCGCAACCATGCCCCCGAATGTCATCCGCAACCTGTTCAAACATGTGCTGACCGACAAGGGGATTGAGGGCTTTTTGAAAGACTGGAAAGATACCGGCCAGAATATCGGCTAATCCGACAGGCTTGTCATATTTGAACTTCAGCTCGTCATCCTGAACTCGTTTCAGGATCCCTTGAGACAGCGCGCTGCCGTTGGAGGTCCTGAAACAAGTTCAGGATGACGAGTGCGTGGTCAGGCGGCTGCTATCCTCAAAACCCGCGCGGTGCCGGATCAATCACGGCAAAGCTGCCGTTGCGGATTTCCTGAACTTCAAGCGCGCGCTCGGCAACGCCATCGGGCTTGAACCGGAAGACGCCGTCTAGACCGATAAAGCCGCCTTTGTCGATCAGCTGATTGATCGGAAACGGCGAGCCGACTTTCCAGTTGCGAGCAACCTTGACGGTCAACAATACCGAATCATAGCCGAGGCTCGACAGGCGGAACGGCGGGGTCCCGTAGCGGGCGCGATATTTGTCAGCATATTGCTTGTAGAGGCTGTCAGAAACGCTGGCGAACCATGCGCCGCGCATTGACGGGGCACCGGCGAGATTGCTGCTGGTGTTCCACAGGTCCGTGCCCAATATTTTCGCCGTGGCGCTGGCGTTCTTGCGAATATAGGGTGCGGCCTTGATCGCCATATCGCCATTATCGGCCAACAATATGGCGTCGAACTCGCCATTTTGCGATAGCTTCTTGGTCGCTGCCTCGATCGATTGCGAATCACGCGTGAACGGCTGGATCGACACCACGGTGCCGCCGATATCCTTCACTTCGCGCAACAGGGTTGAGGATGCACGCTGACCATAGACGCCATTGGGCACCAGCGCCGCAAAACGGGTCATGCCCTTGGATTTCGCATAGTCCACAACCCGGCTGATCGATTGCGACGGCACATGGCCCAGAATGTAGACATTATTGCCCGCGACACCGCTGTCATTGGAAAAGCTCAGTATCGGAACGCCCGCTGGACGCGCGATAGTGGCGACAGCCACAACATTGTCGCTGAGCAGAGGGCCGATGATCAGCTTGTTGCCGTCGCGGATCGCATTCTGTGCTGCGACGCTCGCGCCTCTGGCGGTGTCATAGCTGGTCATGCGGATATTCTCCGCCTTGGTGTCGAGCAGCGCCATGGTCGTGGCATTGGCCAGAGACTGGCCGATTCCGGCATTTTGACCGGACAGCGGCACCAGCAAGGCGATGCGGTGATGTTTTTGGTCCTCAGGGAGGCCGGCCGTCACCGGCGGCGGTGGCGTCGGAGTGGCGGTCGGGGGTGCTTCTGCACCTCGCGGTATCACCGTTGAACAGCCGGCGAGGAAGACAATCGCCGAAGCGCCCGCCCACTTCAAAATGCTGCGCCGTCTGCTTTGATCTTGTCCTAGATGCATCTTGTCTGCCATGACCGTCCTATGTCCACTCCTGCCCAATCCGGTCTCTATATCGTCGCCACCCCAATCGGCAACCTCGGAGATTTGTCGCGACGTGCCGAAGAGACGCTTGGGCTTGCTGACATCATCTTGGTCGAAGACACAAGAGTGACCGGCAAGCTTTTGAATCACATTGGTAAAAAAGCGAAGATGATGGTCTATAACGACCACAAATCGGCCGCCGACCGGGCATTCATTTTGGATGCGATTCGATGCAAAATTGTCGCACTGGTCAGCGACGCGGGTACGCCGCTGATCTCTGATCCGGGGTATAAGCTGGTGCGCGACGCGCAGGCTGCAGGACTCTATATCACGACGATCCCAGGCCCCAGCGCCGCTATTGCCGCCTTGACTCTGTCCGGTCTGCCCAGCGACCGGTTTCTGTTTGAAGGCTTTCTGCCCAGCAAAACCAAGGCCCGCTCGGAGGCACTTGTCGCTCTGAAGGGGCTTCACGCGAGCCGGATTTTTTACGAGAACGGCTCCCGGCTGGGTGCGATGCTCGCCGATGCCCATACGGTGCTCGGAGATCGCAAGGCGGCGGTCGTCCGGGAAATAACCAAGCGATTCGAGGAGAGCGTGGCGGGCTCACTGAGCGAGCTGGCCGAGCGTTTCGGTGCGGAAAAGCCCAAGGGCGAGATTGTCGTGATCATCGGCCCACCGGGCGCACCGGAAGCGGCCAGCGAACAGGATATTGAAGCAGCGCTGCGCGAGGCCCTGGTCAGGCTGCCCGCATCGAAGGCGGCGGGCGAGGTGGCCCGAACCTTCAACACCGACCGCAAGGCGCTCTATGACCTCGCCAATCGCTGGAAGGCGGAAAAATGAACGCCGCAGAACCCCACGCCGTTCGTCCTGAGCCTGTCGAAGGACCGGGATGCACGCAGGCTCATGCTTCGCCAAACTCATCCCTAACGGCTTTCTCAAAATGACCCGCAGGGAAGCGGAAGCGCGGGGCCGTCAGGCCGAAAAAACCGCCGCCCGCTTCCTGCGCCTGAAGGGCTGGCGGATCTTGGCGGAGCGGGTGCGGACGCCGCGCGGCGAGGTTGATCTGGTCGCCAGGCGCGGCCGACTGGTCGCCTTTGTTGAGGTCAAGGCGCGGACCAGGCTGGAAGATCTGGAGCAGGCGATTGATCTGAAGCGACTGAAGCGCGTCGCCGATGCGGTGGAAATTCTCTATCCGCAATATTGCACCAAGGGCGAAGACGCGCGGATCGATGTGATATTGGTGGCGCCACGGCGGCTGCCTGTTCATCTGACCAATGTGTGGCATGGATTCTAGAACTAACGGCTGAAATCCGTTCACCATCAACGGGCTGGAACTGACCACCCGTTCGTCTCGAGTGAAGTCGAGAGACGACTTCCACTCTCAACGTGTCTCGACTGCGCTCGACACGAACGGGGAGACGTCCGAATTTTCTCTTTCCCGCGCTAAAGCAAAACGGCCTTCGACAAGCTCGGGAGGAGTGGTTATGAATTGCGCAACGCAGCGCCATGTGCTCCGCACTTGATGCGGAGCCCGGTGCGGCTTAGCATCTCTGTAACCTCCAGAGCTCCGCATCAAGCGGAGCACGGTGTGAATGAAAGCAAGTGAATGACCCTGAAAATCGCCGTACAAATGGACCCGATGGAAAGCGTGAATATCGCTGGTGACAGCAGCTTCGCGCTGATGCTCTCCGCGCAGAAACGTGGCCACAAGCTATTCCATTATGATGTGAAGGGCTTGACCCTGCAAGCCAATGGCCGCCTGACCACGCCAGCCCATCCAGTGACCGTGCAGCCAGTCAAGGGCGACCATTTTACTTTCGGCGACCCGGTCAAGCTCGATCTCGGCAGCGATGTCGACGTCGTGCTGATGCGCCAGGACCCGCCCTTCCACGTCGGTTATATCACCGCCACCCATCTGCTTGAGCGCATCGAAAGCGAGACTCTGGTGGTCAACAACCCGGTCTCCGTCCGCAACGCGCCGGAGAAGGTCTATGTGCTGGACTATGCGCAGTTCATGCCGCCGACCCTAATCACCCGCGACCTCGACGAAGTGCGGGCCTTCCAGAAGGAACATGGCGGCATCGTCGTCAAGCCGCTGCACGGCAATGGCGGCAAGGCGATCTTCCTGGTTCCGGAAGATGGCAGCAATCTCAGTGCCTTGTTCGAGGTTTTTAACCAGACCTGGCCCGAACCGCATATGGTCCAGCCGTTCCTCCCCGAAGTGCATAAGGGCGATAAAAGAATAGTCCTGGTCGACGGCGAAGTGGCCGGCGCGATCAACCGCAAGCCGGGCGAAGGCGAGTTTCGCTCCAATCTCGCGCAGGGCGGCTATGCCGAAGCAGCCGAACTGACTGAGCGTGAAAAGGAAATTTGCGCGGCGATGGGGCCTGATCTAAAACGGCTCGGCCTGATCTTTGTCGGCATCGATGTAATCGGCGGCAAATGGCTGACCGAGATCAATGTGACATCGCCAACCGGGATCGTTGCGATCGACAATTTTAACGGTACCGACACGTCGGGCATGATCTGGGATGCCATCGAGCGGCGTCTTGCCGCCAAATAGTCGCGTGGGCGGGTTTCCACAGTGAACAGCTGGATCTCAGACCTGATCGCCCAAGCCGGCTACTGGGCGATCGGCTTGCTGATGGCGCTGGAAAATATCTTTCCCCCGATCCCGTCCGAGCTGATCATGGGGCTTGGCGGCGTGGGCGTGGGCGAGGGAACCTTCCACCCGGTGATACTGGTGCTGGTCGGTACGATAGGCTCGCTGCTCGGCAATTATGTCTGGTTCATGATCGGTCGCCACTGGGACGAAGATGATCTGCGCGGCTTTGTCCGCAAACATGGCCGCTGGCTGACGCTCGATGTCGCCACCGTCAACCGGATCGACCGGATCTTTGACAATCACGGCGAATGGGTGGTGTTCTTCGCTCGCTTCATCCCCAATATCCGCACCCTGATCTCGGTCCCCGCCGGCCTGTTCGGCATGTCCCACAAACGCTTCATCCTCGCCACCAGCGCAGGCGCCGCCGTCTGGAACAGCGCGCTGGTTTATGCGGGCTATCAGCTGCAGCAGAATATCGAGAATATCGGCAAGTATCTGGGGCCGGTATCGGTGGGGGTGATCGTCTTGCTGGTTGCAGTCTATGTCTGGCGGATTATCTTCTGGCGGCCGCGGGAGGATTGATCCGTTTCCATAATCTCGTCATTGCGAGCGTAGCGAAGCAATCCAGGGCGGTGCGCGCGGCTCTGGATTGCTTCGTCGCTTACGCTCCTCGCAATGAAGGGAGAGAACCGTTTCTCTGCGAAAGCAGGGATACATCTCTCGTTATCTGAACTTGGCACGATCTGGAGATGGGCCCCTGCCTTCGCAAGGGGCACTAGCCCGTCGGCGGATGCGCAATCTGATAAACATCCAGCGAATGCGCCGCATCGACCGCCGTACAGATCTGCGTCGAACTCAGGCTCGCATGCCCCACTAATTCCTGCAGGCTCCGCATAACAACGCCGCCGAACCACGAAAATTAGGCCGGCCAGCAGATGCTGGTCCGGCCCGATATGATCAACGGGAGAGTGTCGATCAAAATTTGAAGGCGGCTTCGACAAACAGCTGACGGCCGCGGTTCTGGGTGATAACCCGGTCATCGCCACCCGGTGGCAGAAAGGGGCGGTCGCCGGCTGTATTGGCCCAGATCTCGTTGGTCAGATTGACTCCGATCAAAGACAATTTCCACTTCCCGTCCGGATGCCCCACCGAAATGGATCCATCCAGCGTGACATAGTCTTCCTGGATATAGTCGGTGAATTTCGTGTTTGAAGCGAAATAGGAGCCGCTGTAAAAAGCGTTTCCGTTCAGTCCGAACTCGAGGCTTTCACTGACCGGGATCGACCAGTCGAAGGCGATGTTGCCAGACCATTTTGGCGCACGTGCGGCTCTCCGGCCGTCCAGGTTTACGTCATCGGCCGTGCCTGGCAGGCTGTCGGGTCCGTTCGAGGAGATGAACGTGTCGGTAAATTTGGCGTCGGTATAGCCAAGCGTACCCGACAGGCGCAGCCCCTCCAGCGGTGTCTGCCAGCCCCAGTCCATATCGAAGCCCTTGGTTGTAACCTCGCCCGCATTAACGGTCAGGAAGCGCACAGCGGCACCGTCGAAATTCTGCACCTGCAGATCGTCGAACACGAAATAATAGAGCGAAGCGTTGATCCGCAGGGCACGATCGGCCAGCAGCGCCTTTACCCCGACTTCGCCGCCCTTGGCCGTTTCGGAATTATAGATAACCGAATTCAGCGCGGCTTGCCGTTGGGCTTCGGTGCCGAAACCCGGCTTGATATATTGCAGCGCTGCTGTCGGCAGGCTGCTGTTGTCGACACCGCCGGATTTGAAGCCGGTCTTGTAGGAGGCGTAGAAGTTCAGATCGGGCGTGGCCGCATATTTGAGCGTGACCTCCGGCGAGATATTGCTGTCGGAAAATTTGATCGGGCCGGTCTGAAAGCCTTCCGGAACGACCAGTCCAATGCCGCCCACAACCCCGTTCAGGAAGGTGAGGGCGTCATGCAGGAATGGAAAGGATGTCCGGTGAACCTTCTGCTCGTCGGTCCAGCGCACGCCGCCTGAGAGCTCCAGTTGGTCGGTAATGTCCAGGCTGGCGCTGCCGAAAAAGGACAGGGCTTCGCTCTTGGTGGCGCGATTGGCGACCCAGTCATAACCGATCCCGTCGGAATCGGGAAAGAGAAAGGCTGCGACAAAGGCATTCTGGGAGGTCTGCAACGGCTGGCTGCGGCTTTCCCAATAGCCACCGACCATGAAATTGAATGGGCCGTCCAGATCGCTGGTCAACCTCAGTTCCTGCGAATATTGCTTCAGGCCGTCCGAAAAGGGCGCAGGGAGACCGCCGGGGTCGCCGTTTGGCAGGATTCCGACATAGCTGAAATGATCGGCATGTTCATTCTCCAAGTCGACTATGCCGGTGACCGACGACAAGGTCAGACTGTCGTTGAGATCCAGATCCATCGCCAGCCGCATGAAAAAAGTGTTGGTTTCGTTGTAGGACTGACCCTTGTAGCGACCCGCTCCGGTTGTGCCTGGTACTATGACTCCAAGCGCCGGGTGGCCGTCAGGGTGGGGGTAGAGCCCGTCCTGAATGTCGCAGGTCGCATTGGAGGCGATTCGCACGCCGGAGAGCGAGAGAAACACATCGTCCGCAACTCCGTTGGCACCGCAGCTGATGTCCGAATGACCCAGCAGGCTGTCACCGAAATTGTGATTATAATTGAGTTTGAGATTGGCGGAAAAATTGTCTGCCGGGTCCCATTGCAGGGTCAAGCGGCCGACGAAATTCTTCAGGCCTTTTCCGGAATTGGCAAAGACGGACGGCGTGCCAGCCTCCAGCTCGACATATTTGTCGATATTCTGATATTGGGCGGCAACGCGAATGCCGAGCGTATCGCTGATCGGACCGGAAATATAGCCGCCGACGGTATAACCTTCTTCTTCGAACTCATAGGAAGCCTTGCCGCCCATTTCCCAATCTTGCGTTGGATCGGCGGAGCGGACCGAGAAGACGCCGGCAGAGGCGCTTTTTCCAAAGAACAGGGACTGCGGGCCCTTCAGCACGTCAATTTGCGCAACGTCGAAAAAGGATGCCTGGACCAGCCGCATGGTGCTGATGGTTACGCCGTCAAAATCGAAGGCAACGGCGGAATCAAAGGCGGCGGAGATGTTCGTCGTGCCGATGCCCCGCAGGCTGATCTGGCCGCCTGCGCCCGAGCCACCGACCTGAACATTCAGGGCCGGGATCCTGCTGACCACGTCAGCGACTTCATTGATCTGATAATCGTCCAGCGTGTCCGAGCTGATTGATGTGACGGTAACCGGTGTTTCTTGCAGGGTTTCGTCCTGCTTGCGGGCGTTAACGATGATGATGGCATTTTCGTTCTCATCGGCTAGCGCATCTTGCGCCATAGCCGGTGCCGCAAAGCCGCAGGCACCTATGGTGACGGCCGAGCTCGTAAGTGCCGTCAGTATCTGCTTCTTGGTCAAATTTGAATGGTTGTGACGTGTTTCCTTGTTCATTTCAGACTCCTCCCAAATGCAGAAAAGCAGTCCTGATTTTAATTCAGATATTTTCTTTTTTTACCGAATTCATGGGATCTGCCCTGCCGTTTGATAATGGATGCCGTTACGGAATCTGCCACTCACTAAAGAATTAGTGCGTCATGGAAAACGGCGCGTTAATCATTATTTGTTGCTAGCAAATTTGACAGGAATTGGCCGCGTCGTCGCGTAATCAGGGGGAAACGAAACGGGAGAATCATTCCTGTGAACAAAATATTCGGGAGAATGTGGAGCTATCGAAACGCGCTGGCTTAGGGGGCGAAGGGATCGCGGTGTCGCTTATCCTGCCCTCGGATGAGCGTTCTGATAAACATCCAGTAAATGCGCAGCATCGACTGCCGTGTACACCTGCGTACTGCTCAAACTGGCGTGTCCCAGCAATTCCTGCAGACTCCGCAAGTCGGCGCCGCCCGCCAGCAGATGCGTGGCAAAGCTGTGCCGCAGGGCATGCGGGGTGGTCGTGTCGGATATACCGAGCTTGGTCCGGGCCTGCTGCACCACTCGCCGGATCAGATTGGGTGACAGCGGTCCGCCGCGCTTGCCGCGGAAGATCGGTTCGCCTGGCTCCATCACATGCGGGCAGAGGTCGATATAATGGTCGATCGCCTTACGCACCTGCGGCAGCAGCGGGACGATCCGGGTCTTGTTGCGCTTGCCGGTGACCCGCAATGTGTCGGACAGGGGCAGGGCGTCGCCGGTCAGATCGAGCGCCTCGCTGATCCGCAGCCCCGAACCATAGAGCAACAGGAGCACCGCCCAGTCGCGCGCGCCGATCCAGTCCTCGCTGGCGCTGTCCTGCGCATCGCCGGCCAGCGCCAATATATCCTCGGGCGAGGCCGGCCGCGGCACGCCGCGCTTGACCTTCGGCCCCTTGATCTTCGGAATCTGCGCTTCATCGCCGCCGACATGTTTCAGAAACGCCCTGAGCGCCGACAATTCCCGCGCCGCGCTATTGTTGGTCAGCCCGTCGCCACGCCGATAGGCGAGATAGGAACGGATATCCGCCTGTTTCAGGCCCTTGATTTCGTCCGCGCCTACGCCGCTACCGATATGGTCCATCAGAAACGCGCAGAAACGCTCGGCGGTCATCCCATAGGCGCGCACCGTGTGCAGCGAGCGCCGCCGGTCGTCGCGCAGATAGGCGGTGAAACTGTTGATAAGGGCGCTGGCGGTGTCCATCGGGAGAATCTAGCATGCTGATGCCGAACTTCCAAATCCTCTCCCTATGGGAGAGGAATGATTTTCCAGACGATCGTGCTCCACACTTGATGCGGAGCCGGGGAGGCGGAGAGCACTGTTCGCTGCCAAAGCTTCGGATCAAGTCCGGAGCCCATCCGCAATAATCTTGGGCAGGAGCGCATCCAGCAATGGCATGCCCTTCGGTCGAACGATCAACTGGCTGCCGCGCTGTTCTGCAAAACCGAGGTCAGCAAGCTTCCGGACCTCATCGCCATCCACCATCGCCGCCGCCGTAAGCCCGGTCTTAGCCTCCAACGCTTCCAGGTCCACGCCCTCGGCCAGCCGCAAGCCCATCATCAGCGCTTCCATGGCGCGCGTCTCCGGTGAAAGCGCCTGCTCGACCTTGAGCCCATTGCCGTTGCGCTCGACGGCCGAGAGAAAATTCTCCGGCTTCTTGTGTCGCTCGGTCGCACTGTCCAGCCGCCGCCCGTGCGCGCCGGGGCCGATGCCGATATAATCCTCATAACGCCAATAGGTCAGATTGTGGCGGCTTTCCTGACCCGGCTTCGCATGGTTGCTGATCTCATAGGCAGGCCGTCCCGCTGCCGTCATGATATCGCGGGTCAGTTCAAACAGATCGGCGCAATGGTCATCGTCGGCCGGAACCAGCGCACCGGTTCGCACCAATGTCTCGAATCGCGTCCCCGGCTCGATTGTCAGCTGGTAGAGCGACAGATGCCCGGTCCCGAAGCCGAGCGCGCATTCCAGTTCCACCTGCCAGTCATCCAGCGTCTGGCCCGGCCGTGCGTAGATCAGATCAAAGCTGACCCGCTCAAACGCCAGCTGTGCCGTTTCCAGCGCTGCAAGCCCTTCGTCCACATCATGCGCCCTTCCCAGAAAACGCAGAGTCTCGCCATCAAGCGATTGCAGCCCCAGCGACACCCGGTTCACGCCGGCCCCCGCCAGATCATGAAAATTCGCAGCCTCCACCGACGACGGATTGGCTTCCAGCGTAATTTCGATATTCTCGGCAAAGCCCCAATGCCGCTCCGCCGCCGCGATCAGCGTCTCGACCAGCGTCGGCGGCATCAGCGAAGGCGTGCCGCCACCAAAGAAGATGCTCGACAGCGGGCGTCCCGGTGACAAAGCCGCTTCATGCGCCATATCGGCGAGCAGCGCGGCTTGCCAGGCGCCGATCTCGACCTGCTCCCGGACATGGCTGTTGAAGTCGCAATAGGGACATTTCGAGACACAGAACGGCCAGTGGATATAGAGCGCCAGCGGCCCTGTAGGGTGGTTGTTAACCTTTGCGTTCCTATGGTGACCATCATGCATATAGCCCGCGCCCTTAGCCCCATAATTATCATCGCGCCAGCATTAGCGGCCTGTTCCGCTGCGCCGCCGCAGCTTGGCTATGTGGAAACCTCGTTCCAGCAGCAAGATGTGGCAGAACCGGCGCAGCGCTTCGCGATAAAACCGGCGCCGCGCATCACCCTGAAGCCGCCTCCTCGCAAGATCAAATATCCGAAGCCAGCCGCCGCCCGCGGCTTGCAAAGCGTCATGATGCAAACCCATAATATGGCGCGGGCCAAGGTCGGCGCGCCGGACCTTGTCTGGGATTCAGCACTGGCAAAGGACGCCGCCAAATATGCCAATTCCATGGCCAGAACCGGCAGATTCGCCCATGATAGCCAATCCGAACGCAGCGCCCGGCAAGGCGAAAATCTGTGGATGGGCACCCGCAACGCCTATCCGCAGACGGAGATGGTCGGTTCCTGGGTCGATGAAGACCGCTATTTTAAAAAGGGCGCCTTTCCCGACAACAGCACCACTGGCAGCTGGCATGATATCGGCCATTATACGCAAATCATCTGGCCGACAACCAAGCGCGTCGGCTGTGCAATGGCGAACAGCGGCGCTTATGATTATCTGGTCTGTCGCTATAGTCCGGCCGGTAATGTCATGGGGCAAAATCCGCTGAGGGCTTAAGCTCTGTGCTCCGCACCTGATGCGGAGCTGTATCGGCAGTCAGGCTCTTGCCTCCAGAACTCCGCATCAAGTGCGGAGCACAAACCGTTCGCACTGAGCTTGTCGAAGTGCGGCTCTCGGCGTTAGGCATGCTTCGACAAGTTCAGGATGAACGGAATTTCCTAAAAACAACCCGCAACCAGTTTCCCAAATGCGTCCGCCCGATGGCTCATCGCCTGTTTCTGCGCCGGATCCAGTTCGGCAAAACTCTGCTCCATGCCGACTGGCTGGAACACCGGATCATAGCCGAAGCCCATCGTGCCGCGCGGCGGCCAGACGAGATTGCCGTGAACCCGGCCCTCGAATATTTCCGAATGGCCATCCGGCCAGGCCAGCGCCAGCGTACAGACAAAATAGGCGCTCCGGTCGACATCCGGCCCCTGTTCGGCCAGCAGCCCCTCGACCTTGCCCATTGCCATATACCAGTCGCGCCCTGGCTCGCCCTCGAACCACTGCCGCTCGGCCCAGTCGGCGGTATAGACCCCCGGCTTGCTGCCCAGCGCCGCGACGCAAAGCCCGCTGTCATCCGCAAGCGCCACGCAATCCGCCCCTTGCGCGCTCGCTCGCGCCTTGAGCAGCGCGTTTTCGGCGAACGTCGTTCCCGTCTCTTCCGGTTCCGGCAGGTCCAGATCGCCTGCCGATACCGGCTCGATACCGTAAGGCTCCAGCAAAGCCCGAATTTCCCGCACCTTGCCCTGGTTATGGCTGGCGATAATGAGTTTCCCGGGGGTAAGTTTGCGATGGTCGGTCATTTCTCTCTCACTTCGTCATCCCATCCTGTCCCTTACCTCGTCATCCCATCCTGTCCCTTACCTCGTCATCCTGAACTCGTTTCAGGACCCCTTGAGACTGCGCACAGCCGTCAGAGATCCTGAAACAAGTTCAGGATGACGACTTTTCCTCTCTAAATCCTAACCAACCGCCCGATCCTGCGCCTCGAAAATCTGGCCGCAGCCGATTTTGGCCAGCCGCATCAGCCGCATCAGGCTTTCCTCGTCAAAAGTCTGACCCTCTGCTGTCGCCTGTGCCTCGGCGATGTTGCCATCACCGGTCAGCACAAAATTGGCATCGGCACCGGCGTTGCTGTCCTCGTCATAATCAAGGTCGAGCACCGGTGTGCCCTCGAAAATCCCGCAGCTGATCGCCGCGATCTTCTGTTCGATCGGGTCTTCCTTGAGCACTTTCTGGTCGAGCAACCCATTGACCGCCAGCCGCAGCGCCACCCAGGCACCGCTGATCGACGCGGTCCGGGTGCCGCCATCGGCCTGAATCACGTCGCAATCGAGCGTGATCTGCCGCTCGCCCAGCTTCTTCAAATCGACGACCGAGCGCAAGGAGCGCCCGATAAGCCGCTGGATTTCCTGCGTTCTGCCCGACTGCTTGCCACGCGCCGCTTCGCGCGAACCGCGGGTGTGCGTGGCGCGGGGCAGCATCGAATATTCGCCGGTGACCCAGCCGGTGCCCTTGCCGCGCATCCATGGCGGCAGGCTTGTCTCGATACTGGCGGTGCACAATACCCGCGTATCGCCAAAGCTGATCAGGCAGCTTCCTTCGGCATGTTTGGTAAATCCGGTTTCGATGGAAATGGCGCGCATTTCGTCCGGCGCACGGCCCGATGGTCGCATGATGTTGTTCCTTTTTTGAGTTGGCGCGTCCTTAACCGCTCGCACCGGGAGAGGCAACAACTGTGCTCCGCACTTGATGCGGAGCTCTGGAGGTGGAGAGTGCTTATCGCCTAGCCAGCTCCGCATCAAGTGCGGAGCACAGCAGCCCATAATTGCGCGCTGGAAACGTATTGAGATTCATCCTATCTAACAAACAATGACCAACACCCCGATCACCGAAATGACCACTCGCGCGCAGGACATCTTTCGTGTCGTCGTCGAATCCTATCTCGACAGCGGCACCCCGGTCGGCTCGCGCACCATCTCGAAAGCGCCGGGCCTCGAACTCTCCCCCGCCTCGATCCGCAATGTCATGCAGGACCTTGAGGAACTGGGACTGCTCGCAGCGCCGCACACCAGCGCCGGGCGGGTGCCAACCGAGCTGGGCCTGCGGCTGTTTGTCGATGGCATGATGCAGGCGGCGGAACCGTCGCAGCAGGAACGCGAAGCGATCGAGCGGCAGATCACCGAGCAGGGTCCGGTCGAGGACGCGCTGCGCGCCACTACTTCTATTCTGTCCGGCCTGTCATCCTGTGCGGGTCTGGTGCTCGTGCCCAAACGCGAGCCGCTGCTGAAACAATTCAGCTTTGTAAAACTGTCCGAAGGGCAGGGACTGGCGATCCTCGTGTCGCAAGACGGTGTCGTCGAAAACCGCGTGCTCGATTTGCCGCAAGGCGTCTCGGAATCTGCACTGGTGGAAGCGAGCAACTATCTTTCTGCGCGCTTCAGCGGGCTGACGCTCAGTGAGGCGCTGCTGCGGCTTGACCGGGAGATCAGCGCCGGCGAACTGGCGATCGACAAGGCATCGGAAGAGCTGGTCAAGGCGGGCATGGTCACCTGGAGCCGCGATCCCTCCGACCGACCGGTTCTCATCGTGCGCGGACAGGCCAATCTGCTCAAGGACGATAGCGCGCTGGCCGATCTCGACCGGGTCCGGCGGCTGCTCGACGAACTGGAAGGCAAGCAGGAAATCGCTCGTCTGCTCGACAATGCCCGCGATGCCGAAGCGGCGAAAATATTTATCGGTGCGGAGAATAAATTATTCTCGCTTTCCGGCTCATCTGTGATAGCGGCCCCCTACAAAGACGGCGACGGACAGGTGGTCGGCGTGGTCGGTGTAATCGGCCCGACGAGGTTGAATTACGCGCGGATCGTACCCATGGTAGACTTCACCGCGCAAACCCTGTCCCGTTTGCTGTCGAAATAATGAAAATAGAGTGATCCAAGCAATGAGTGATACCAAGTCAAATCCCGAAGATAAAAATGACGATGCAGCAGCAGCGGCTGAGCTCGATGGCGTGCCAGAGTCGATGAAAGATGGCGGCGCAAACGAAAATGATGGCGAAGCGCCGCAGCCGGAAAATTCCGACAATCGTATCGAGGCTTTGGAAAATGAACTGGCCGAAGCCCAGCAGGCTGTGCTCTACGCGCAGGCAGAAACCCAGAATGTCCGCCGCCGTCTCGAAAAAGACGCGCAGGACGCTCGCGCCTACGCCGCGACCAGCTTCGCTCGCGACATTCTGTCGGTGATGGACAATATGCAGCGCGCCCTGGAGGCGATTCCTGCCGAGGTCAAGGACGAGGAAAAGTGGAAGGGCCTGATCAACGGCATCGAAGCCACGGGCCGCGAACTCCAGTCGGTGTTCGAGAAAAACGGCATCAAGCGCGTCGCCGCCGTAGGCCTCCCGCTCGACCCGAACCAGCACCAGGCGATGATCGAAATCCCCACCGATGAGCATGAACCGGGCACCATCGTGCAGGAAATGCAGGCCGGCTATATGATCAAGGACCGGCTGCTGCGGCCGGCCTTCGTCGGGGTAGCGAAGAAGGCGGAGTAGGTTCGAGTGCCCTTCGGTCTGGTTTCACAATCCGAGTGATTTGAACTTTCCTCTCCCGGAGGGAGAGGGCAACAAGACTTGACGCCGAAGCAAAGCGAAGGCGTTTAGTCGCAGTGGGTGAGGGGTTAGGGACCTCCATGAAAACGCGGCTGACTCCCGTCGCAAGAAAACTCGGACGCCAGAGACCTCAGACGCAAGAAGACTGATGCGGAATGCCTGCTCTGGTCGCGCCTGCGCAATCGGCAGCTGGAAAAGCAAAGTTCCGGTTTCAGGTCCCATTTGATGATTATATCGCTGACTTTGTCTGACATTCCGCCAGTCTGATCATTGAGCTGGATGGCGGTCAGCATGCGGATAATGTGTCGGACCAGAATAGCGACGCCGTTATGGTAATCGCGGGCTATCGGGTGATCCGTTTCTGGAACTCGGACGTGTTCAATAATCTCGACAGCGTCCTCGAGGAAATCCGGCAGGCAGTGCGCGTAAATGAAGGGGATCAACCCCTCACCGAACGCGACTAGTTCGCTTCGCTCTCAAGTCTTGCTGGCCTCTCCCTTCGGGAGAGGCTGGAGCGGTCGGCATTCATGGGTTTGGCGATGGGTTTTCGGATCAAGGCGCAGCATCTTTCGCTGACCGTTCAAATACCGCGACAATCTCTTCCTCGCTCGCTCGCCGTAGCGCGCCATCGCTGATTTCTTCTGCGTTCCATAGCCAGGATTTCGCGGGATCGTGAAGCATTGCCCAGTCCGGGAACATGCGCTGATCAGCGGATCGCGATAGCAGCTGTTCCACTTCTACATGGCGGTTATCGGTGGTGATCTGCCGGTATAGCGCCTTGACCGTTTCATCAGGTCCTTCCAGCAGCTGGAGATAGAGATCGGCGCGGCAGATCAAGGCTCCGGTGATATCATGTTCGGCGTTATAGCGCCGCGCGCCGACCAAAATACCATTCAACACCGCTTCATCAAATCCAAAGGGCCGCGACGCATAGATGAGTTGATGAACTGTCATTGTCCGGGTGTCCTTTGCCGTGATCAGGCGATGCTAGGCTTGCCCGGAGCAATAGTCGAGCGGTCAACGTCCGGGCTCAAAATAACGAATTGCCCATCCCGCCATCGACCACAAGGCTTTGCCCCGTCGCATAGCCGGCCATTTCGCTGCAGAACATCGCGACGAACATCCCCATATCTTCCGCATCACCAAAGCGGCCGACCGGGATCCGCACCTGCTTGACGAACTTCGCGACTTCTTCGTCATAGCTGGTGCCATTGGCTTCCGCCTGGCTGTCGAACATACCGCGGATACCCGGCGTATGATGCATGCCGGGCAGGATATTGTTGATCGTCACGCCATGGCGGGCGACCTGCTTGGCCACCGCGACGGTATAATTGACCAGCGCTGCACGCGGGGGCCCCGACAGCACTCGCATGGCGGCGGGATATTTGGCTGCGCCGGTCGCGATATTGACGATCCGGCCCCATTTGCGCTCGACCATGCCGTCGATCACCGATTTGATAAACTCGACGGGGCTGAGCAGGGTCAGCGACAGCGCCTCTTCCCAGTCATTGCGGTCGACGGTGCGAAAGTCGCCGGAAAAGGGGGGAGGGGAGCAAGTCGCCACCAGAATGTCAGGATCGGGGCAGATGGAGAGAATATGCTCGCGGCCCTCGTCGCTGCTGTGATCGGCGATAATGGGTGTAATATTGGCACCGGTTTCGCGGGCTAGCTCCTCGCAGACTTTCATCAGCCGCTCCTCGCCGCGAGCTGTAATGAACAGTTCGGTTTTCTCGCGCGCCAGCGCCAGCGCGGCGCCGCGGCCCAGTCCGGCGCTGCCGCCATTGACCAGAGCCTTCTTGCCGGTAATTCCCAAATGCATATGGCCTCCATCCTGAAAGGTGATGGAGACTTACTAGCCGGGGCGGGCCGGCATGCCGACTAGCCATTATGGGAAATGTCGCAATATCGCTCTATTGCTTCGACATATACATCGCTGCCGCCAGACCAAATCCCCGCGGATCGCCTACCAGTCCGGACTGCATTTTGTTCATGACATAGGAAAAGCACAGTCTGGCATCCTGGTCGACGATCACCGATGATCCGCCATAGCCGCCCCAGAAGGCGGTGTTTGTATTGGGACTGAGCGGCATGGCCGGGTTGTTCAGACCATATCCCATGCCGAAGGTCAGCGGCAGACCCAGCACCAGATCAACGCCTTCGGTCTGTTTCTCGAAAATGCGTCTGGTCCCGCCTTCCGACATTATGGTTTTGCCAAAGGCTTCGCCGCCATTGGCCATCGCGGTTTGTGCGCGGACAATACTGCGGGCGTTGCCCTGACCATTGGCTGCGGGAATTTCGGCTGCGCGCCATGCCCTTTTTCTCGGGTCTGTGGCATCGACACCTGGATTGGCGAAGGTGCGACCGGCGATCGAATCCGAAGGGGGCGAGGGTCGGCTTGGCGGCGGAACGAGATTGGCGATACGCTGGTCCAGCGACGCATCCGCGCCGATATGAAAATCCGCGCCGGTTGGCTCGGCGATTTCCTGACGGAAGAAATTGCCGATCGTCTGACCGGTCACCCGGCGGACGATTTCACCGATCAGATGGCCCTGGGTCAGAGCGTGATAGCCCGACTGGCTGCCCGGCTTCCACCAAGGTTCCTGTTCTGCCAGAGCCTTCGTCATCCATTCCCAGTCGTAGAGCGCATCGCCATCGACCTTCTTGTCCATGCCCGACAGGCCAGCAGAATGGCTCAGAAAATGCCGGACTTCGATATCTTTTTTGCCATTTTGGGCGAATTCCGGCCAATAATTGCCGGCCGGTGCATGAAGATCGACTGCGCCGCGATCGGCAAGCAGCAGCAGCGACATCGCCGCCATCGTCTTGGTGCTGGACCAGACATTGACCAGCGTATCTTCCTGCCACTGCTGGCTGCGGTCCTCATCCAGATGGCCGCCCCACAGGTCGACAACAAATTCACCATCCAGCGTGATCGCAACGGAAGCGCCCAGATCGCCATGCTCCGTGAAATTTCGCTCGAATGCCGTTTTTACCGCCTCAAAGCGGGGATCACATTGGCCGTGAATTGGGATGTCCATGGATGACTCCTGATTGATATTAACTGCTCGATTAACAGCTTGTTGCGGTTAGTCCAACATCTTCATGCAATCTCCGCTCGCCGTTGCCCCCGGCGAAGCAAAAGTTATTTCAAAGAGTTTCGAGAGACTTACGAACTTTTTCGCCTGGCACTCTTTTCAAAGATTGTATTAAGATATATCTTAAAAATAACTTAGTTAAACAAGAAAGATCTGATTATGATGCATGGAAGAAAATTTGGACCGGGCAGATCCGGCGGGCGTCGGGGCCGCGGCTGGAACCCGGAAGTCGGCCAAAAATTTGCGCGCGCCTTTGCTGAGGCCGCCTTTGAAGGAGCCAAGGGCAAGCGGCGCGGGCGGATGTTCCGGCGCGGCGAATTGCGGCTGGTCCTGCTCCACCTGATCGCCGAGGAACCCCGGCACGGCTATGACCTGATCCGCCAGATCGAGGAAATGACCGGCGGCCATTATGCGCCGAGTCCGGGTATCGTTTATCCGACGCTGACCCTGATGGCGGAAATGGACCTGATCGGCGAAGCGCTCGGTGAGGACGGCAAGAAAATCTACTCGATCACCGAATGCGGCTCCGCCAAGCTCGCGGAGGAGCAGGAGCATATCGACCATATTCTCGAACGGCTGGATGGCGTCTCGAAGATGGGAGAAGCCAGCGACGGAGCCTCGATCCGTCGCGCGATGCACAATCTGAAAAGCGCGGTCCGCATCCGGCTGGCCGAAGAGGAAAAGGACTCGGAGAAAATTCTGGATGTCGCCGCGATCATCGACGAAGCGGCGAGCAAGATCGAACGGCTGAAATAGGGCGCTAGACTTTGAAGCTCCACTAGCCCTGAGCCCGTCGAAGCACGGCTGGCACAAGGGAAGCACCCGGAAAAATGGCCTCCTTAGCTGTCTCCCAACAACAGCACCATCTGCACATTGCAACGCGCATAAGGCGTCGGCCACAATTCGTCTGTACCGAGATGGCGAAAGCCGCTGCGCTCATACAATCGGACGGCAGCCTTCAGATCGGCATTGGTCTCCAGCCAGATCGCGTCGGCATCCATCGCGCGGGCCTGCACGATCAGCGCATCCATCACTTTCTGGCCGATGCCCAGTCCGCGCAAGTCCTTGCACCCCGCCATCTTGATGATCTCCAGCCAGCTCCGGCCGTCATCGGGGTCGTGATGCGGCGGCAGGATAGCACCGGCCCCAACCACAAGCCCGTCCTGTTCGGCCACGACAATCTGCCCGCCTTTACCCAGGATAGATGCTTCCAATTCTTCCAATTGTTTGCGGTCGCTGTCCTCGAGGACAAAATATTCCTCAATCCAGTCGCGGTTGAGATCGATAAAAGCCTGACGATCGTCGGCTCGATAAAGGCGCGTCGTAACGCTCATCCGAACATCGTGAACAGGATCACCGCCAGAATCGTACCGACCACCGGTATCACTACCGTCAGTGCCCCGACCGCCCCATAGGCATCCTTGTGCGTCTCGCCGCAGACCGCGCGGATCGTGGTTACGACATAACCATTGTGCGGCAGGCTATCGAGCGCGCCGGAGGAGATGGCGACGACCCGGTGGAGCTCATCCGGTTGTGCACCGGCATCCAGATAGTGCGGCGCAATCAGGGGGAGGGCGATCGACTGGCCGCCCGATGCGGAACCGGTCAGACCCGCGATCACAGTCACCGCAATCGCCGCGCCGATCAGCGGGCTGCCCGGAATATTCTGGACCATCACCAGCGCTTCCTGAAAGGCTGGTGACAGTTTCGCGACCGAACCGAAGCCTACCACTGCGCAGGTGTTGGTAATCGCCACTACCGCACTGGTCGCACCCCGCGAAAAGGCGTCGGGCATCGATTTCAGCTTCTGATAGCCAACGATCAGCGCCACCACGGCCCCGGATCCGAGCGCCGCCACCAGCGCCCATTTGTCCAAGGACTCTTGCGGCAGGATCGCCGAAAGCGGTCCCATATCCTGCGGATATTGGAAGACGAGAAACACCGCGAGCACGGCAACCAGCGGCAGAATGCAAAGCAGCGGGGCGGGCAGATTGGTATAATCCGTATTATGGTCATCGCTTTCGCGACCGACAAAATGTTCGCCCTTGGCGACCGCGCGCTTTACCATATGGTTGAGCCAGAAATGCCCGGTGGTTGCCATGAATAACGCGATCACCAGGCTGACTTGCCACCCGGCATAAGCGGTGGTGCCGAGATATTCCATCGGGATCAGATTCTGGATTTCTGGGGAGCCAGCACTGGTCATGGTGAAAGTGACGGACCCAAATGCGAGAGCAGCCGGGATAAACCGCCGCGGTAAATCCGCCTCGCGGAAAAGATGCACCGCGAGAGAATAGACGCTGAACGAGACAATGAACACGCTGACGCCGCCATAGGTCAATATGGCGCAGGCAGCGACGACTGCCAGCACCGCATGCTTGATCCCTATTTTCTCGATCACCCAGTGGGCCACGCTGGCCGCCGCGCCGCTGGCACCCATGATCTCGCCAAATATCGCGCCCAGCAAGAACATGAAGAACCAGCTCTGAAAAAAGCCGACAAAGCCTTCCATATAAGCGGTAGCAAAATCCGGCGCGCCCGCTGCGGCGAGCGGTGGCAACCAGGCAATGCCGCTGGTCAACGCGACGACTGCCGCCGCCACTGGACCTGCGATCAGGATATTCACCCCGCGCACGGTCATCCAGATAAGCAGCCCCAGTCCACCGATAAGTCCGATTGCCGATAGCATGAAAGTTCCCCGAATATGACCGTCGCCTCATGGCAGAGGCCGAGCCGGCGGTGCAACTGCTAAATCCGTCATTCCGGGGTCACCGGACATAGCGCCCGATTTTCTCCGAAAGGCCATTTTGCGGCCTATCGACACCACGCAACCAAAACGGCTGGTCGCAACAGCGAAGCGATCTGGCCTGCAATTGTCTGCCATTCAGGAACCATCGACCGATCAATGTGTTTAATGGGGCACAAGCGATGATATGAGGAGAATGAAGATGATCACACGGACAAAGCAACTGGCATTGGCAGCAACGGCCGCGCTCAGCCTGACTGCCTGCGCAGAAAATTATGCAGCTGAAGGCGCTGGAGCCGGTGCTGCAGCAGGGGCTGCCATTGGTGCCATTACCGGTGGTGACGTACTCCAGGGTGCGGCGATCGGTGCCGCGGCCGGTGCTGCTGGCGGTTATTTCATCGACAAGGATGACGGCTGCGATGGCTATGACCGCAATGGTCGCCTTGATGATGACTGCTACGGTCTCCGCGGTTATCCTGACGATCCAAGATAAGCGCCAAACACTTTGGACGCTGTGAATTAAAGAAGGCGCGGTTTCGCTAGCCTAGCACCGCGCCTTCAGCTAACGCGCGCCGATGATCGGCGCTTCCCCTACTTTGCAAGAGCAACACCCGTGGCGGCATGAACTGCGCGTCACGGTTGCGCTTGCGTGGCCGCTGATCCTGTCCAACCTGACGATGGCACTGATCGGCGCGACGGATGTGCTCATGCTGGGCTGGCTTGGGGCACGTGAACTTGCCGGAGCCACGCTTGGTTTTAATCTCGCAATGACCGCGGCGATCTTCTGCATGGGGTTGATAACGGCCTCTGCCCCCATGATGGCCTCGGAAATCGGTCGAAAGCAGAACAGCGTTCGCGATGTGCGTCGGACGTTTCGGCAAGCGATGTGGGCCGCAGCTGCAGTTCTTCTGCCCTTCTGGCTGTTGCTCTGGAATACCGAATCGATCCTGCTGGCCTTCGGTCAGCAACCCGATCTCGCAGCAATAGCCGGTACCTATATCAGCGCCTATATGTGGTCTATCCTGCCATTTCTGTTCTTCATCATCCTGCGCAATTTTATCTCGGCGCTGGAACAACCGGTCTGGGCGTTAATCATCAGCATCATAGGGGTGCTGGCCAACGCACTGTTCAACTACGCTCTGATTTTCGGCAAGTTCGGCGTGCCGGAATTTGGGGTCATCGGAGCGGGCATCGGCAGTGTCATGACCAATGTCCTGATGTTCGGGGGAATGGCGCTCGTCGTACTGCTTCACAAGCGCTTCCGTCGCTATCATCTGTTCGGGCGCTTCTGGCGCAGCGACTGGCACCGGTTCCGGACGATGTGGAAACTTGGCCTACCGATCGCGATCACTATGGGCCTGGAAGGCTCGGTCTTTGGTTTTGCGGCGCTGCTCATGGGGCTGATCAGTGCCGAATCCGTCGCTGCTCATGCCATTGCGTTGCAGCTCGCGGCGCTGACCTTCATGGTCCCGATGGGACTGGGGCAGGCTGCCACGGTCCGTGTCGGCATCCAATATGGTCGGAAGAATCACGCAGGTATCATGCGCGCGGGATGGGTCAGTTTCGTCCTCGGTACATCTTTCATGGCGGCAATGGCCTTGGTATTCGTCCTCGCACCCGATTTTCTGATATCGATGTTCATTGATGCCAATGCACCCGGCAATGCCGAAGTCGCTGCTCTGGCAGTCAGCTTCTTGGCGATTGCTGCCATCTTCCAGATTGTCGATGGTGCTCAGGTCGTTGGTGCCGGCATGTTACGTGGTCTGCACGACACCACCATACCGATGCTATTTGCACTGATGGGCTATTGGTTCATCGGCATCGGACTCGGGGCCGGTCTGGCCTTCTGGCAAGGCTGGCAGGGCGTCGGCATCTGGACTGGACTGGCGGGAGGCCTGACGGTGGTCTCTGTGCTGATGCTGTCCCGCTGGATGATGCGCGAAAAACTGGGCCTATTGCCTTAGACACTTGGCCAACGTTCGGTGGCTTTTATCACAGATTGGGGCGCGGCCATTGATTGATAGTATCAATCAATGACTGCAACGTCTTTCGATTGGATAAATCGAGAGGTCCTGCATATTCTCTTTTCATATCATCAATCCACAAAGGAGAGGATCATGAAAAACTATTTGGAAACCCTGCAACGCAAGCATCGGCGCCTGAATCGGCTGATTGACAATTGCAAGTCTGCTGCGCGCCAGCAGGAAATGAAGCAATTGAAACGTATCCGGCTGCACATAAAAGACAGGATTGCAGCAACCCGGCGCAATTTGGAAAGCCAGACGAGCTAAAGTCAGCCGCTTTGGTTTGAATGGGGCCTGCGGCGATCGCCCGTCCCTTCTAAGGGATATTGCGTATGTCCGCGCCTTGGGGGCCAAGCTAGTGGCTCCGGTCAGAAGCTGATATCAACCAAACAGAGGCTGACCTTATGAAAAATACCCTGAAACTGGCCGTTGCGGCGGCGTCTTTGGCAATGAGCGGAACGGCTGTAGCGGGATCCGGCGATGGCAAGATCCAGGTCAAAGTGCTGGGCACACTAGTCGCACCCGATGGCAAAATCACATCCGTCGAACTGGACAATATCGGGCTGCCCGCTGGCACCCAGACGGAAGCGGATGACAATTTTGTTCCGACCATCGCCGCCGAATATTTCTTCACTCCGAATATTTCGCTGGAGACAATCTGTTGTGTCACCCAGCATGATGTCACAGGCACCGGGCCGCTGAACGGCGCGGGGCTGGTATCCAATGCCAATATCATTCCTGCCACCCTGACAGCGAAATATCATCTTGTCACGGGTTCGGGGTTCAAGCCCTATATCGGGGCCGGGCCGACCTATTTCATTTTTATCGATGAGAAAGCCGGTGCTACGGCGCAGGCGCTGGGAGCAACGCGCCAAAAGATGAATGACAAGGTTGGTTTTGCGTTACAGGCCGGCTTCGATCTGCCGATCAATGACAAGGGTCTCGGCCTGAGCGTCGATGCCAAGCGTTATTTCGTGACCACGACGGCCCGTGGGTTTGCCGGTCCGACCGAAGTCTTGCGGACCCGCCACCGGATTGATCCTTGGGTCATCAGCGCGGGACTGGCCTATCGCTTCTAGGCAACAGGCAAAACATCGGAGAAAAAAGGGGCCGGATCGCAGCGCGAACCGGCCCCTTTTTTTTGCTTTTATTCTTGGTCAAAAGGGCAGCAATCCGCGATAATCTTCGAGGCTGTAGCCATTTTTCAGTCGGGCACCGTTCTCTAACAGGAAATGGTGGCTGACAATCTCGGCCTGTTGTTCAATGCCATAAGCGGAAAATCTCTTTCCCGGTATCAACACATAATCATAACGACAGAAGGGGTGGCGCGCCAATGGCAGAAAAACGCCCTGCTGATGCTGCCAGACATGGACCATTTCGTGAATGAACAGCGCCTGGACGTTGCGCGCCGATCCGCAAAAATCATCGCAGAACAGATTGCTCTCCGGATGAAACCAAAGATTGCCATCCGGCGCCATCGTGACGCGGCGGTTCTGGAATGGCCACCACTTGCGATTGAATATCGTGACGTCCGCATAGTCGATGGCTGACCCGAATACCGATTGGCAGAGTGCTATCTCGGAACTGGTCAGCCCGCGGCCGGTCACCAGAAGATCTTGTTATTCAGCGGCTGGCGCGGCATCGCCAGCCTTCCTGACCACGGCATCAATCTCGATTCGTTCGTCGTTGGAGTAGATCAGAGTCATTGTCAGCAGCCCGCGTTTTTTTGATGCCGCGCCGACGCCCCAGATCATCAGATGCTTCCCACCGGGTTCCAGTTTCACCGTCTTGCCTGCCGGAACCGGGATTGACTTGAGCTTTTCCATGCTCATCACGCCATCTTTTTCGGTCGTCTCGTGCATCTCCATACGCAGCACATCATCAGAGGTTACGCCGACCAAAGCGGTGTCGACCGGACCGCCATGTAGATTCATATAGCCTGCCGAAGGATTGCCTTCGACTGGAGACAGGTTGACGACCGCCTCGTCCGCATAGAGCACATCGCCCTGGCCGCAAGACGCGAGCAAAAGGGCTGCGGACGCGGCCAGTGTGAGGGAGATTCTGTTCATTGTGGCACCTCGTAAATCCTTGCAAATCCATCCTGATATGGTTGTTTTGCGTTGATTTTTCAAATGTAGGGGGTCTCACGTCTTGTGCCAAGAAAAATGCCACCTATATCGCTTGACGAAGCCGTAACGGTGCCGACTGAACAGGGCCGGGCGGCAATTTTGCTAATGTTAGAAAATTGATTGAGGGAATTATGGGTAAAGTTATCGGAATTGATCTGGGCACCACCAACAGTTGTGTTGCCGTTATGGATGGCGGCAAGCCAAAAGTCATTGAAAATGCGGAAGGCGCACGGACCACTCCGTCGGTTGTCGCATTCACCAAGGATGGTGAACGTCTGATCGGTCAGCCGGCCAAGCGTCAGGCAGTGACCAATCCGGAGAGCACTATTTTTGCCGTGAAGCGTTTGATCGGTCGCCGGTTCGATGATCCGATGACGAAAAAGGATATGGAACTGGTTCCTTATCAGATCGTCAAGGGCTCGAATGGCGATGCTTGGGTTAAAGCCGGCGGCGACGATTACAGCCCGTCCCAGATTTCGGCCTATACCTTGCAGAAAATGAAAGAAACGGCCGAAGCCTATCTCGGCGAAACCGTGACCCAGGCCGTGATCACCACGCCTGCCTATTTTAATGACGCGCAGCGTCAGGCTACCAAGGATGCGGGCAAGATCGCCGGTCTCGAAGTATTGCGGATCATCAACGAGCCAACCGCAGCGGCGCTGGCCTATGGTCTGGACAAGGCCGAAGGCAAGACCATTGCGGTTTATGACCTTGGCGGTGGTACGTTCGATATTTCGATCCTCGAAATCGGCGACGGTGTTTTCGAAGTCAAATCGACCAACGGGGACACGTTCCTCGGCGGTGAAGATTTCGACGCCAAGCTTGTTGAATTCCTCGCGGAAGACTTCAAGAAGGCCGAAAGCATCGACCTGACCAAGGACAAGCTCGCGCTGCAGCGGCTCAAGGAAGCGGCTGAAAAGGCCAAGATCGAGCTGTCCAGCGCACAGACGACCGAAATCAACCTGCCGTTCATCACCGCAGACCAGAACGGACCAAAGCATTTGGTCAAGACGATCAGCCGCTCCGATCTGGAAAAGCTGGTTGGCGATCTCGTCAAGCGAACCCTTGATCCTTGCAAAAAGGCACTCAAGGATGCTGGCGTTGAAGCCAAGGAAATCGACGATGTCGTTATGGTTGGCGGCATGACTCGTATGCCGCTGGTGCGCGAAACCGTGCAGAAATTCTTCGGCAAGGAACCGCATGTCGGCGTGAACCCGGACGAAGTCGTTGCCATGGGCGCAGCCATTCAGGCCGGCGTTCTGCAGGGTGACGTCAAGGACGTACTGCTGCTCGACGTCACGCCATTGTCGCTGGGTATCGAAACCCTCGGCGGTGTGTTCACTCGCATGATCGATCGCAACACGACGATCCCGACGAAAAAGTCGCAGGTCTATTCGACCGCTGATGACAATCAGCAGGCGGTGACGATCCGCGTGTTCCAGGGCGAGCGGGAAATGGCGGCCGACAACAAGATGCTGGGCCAGTTCGATCTGGTTGGCATTCCACCCGCACCGCGCGGCGTGCCGCAGATCGACGTGACCTTTGATATTGATGCCAACGGCATCGTCAATGTGTCTGCGAAGGACAAGGGCACCGGCAAGGAGCAGCAGATCAAGATCCAGGCCTCGGGCGGTCTGAGCGATAGCGATATCGACCAGATGGTTCAGGACGCGGAGAAATTTGCGGAAGAAGACAAGAAGCGTCGGGCCGAGGCGGAAGCGAAGAATAACGCCGAAAGCCTTGTCCACACCACCGAGAAGCAGCTGGAAGAGCATGGCGACAAGATTGACGCCGATCTGAGAGGCCAGATCGAGGCCGCGGTCAAGGAAACCAAGGAAGCCATTGAAAGTGGCGATCCGGAAGCGATGAAGACGAAGTCCGAAGCGCTTGCTCAGGTTTCGATGCAAATGGGTCAGAAGATCTATGAAGCCGAACAGGCCGCTGGCGGTGACGCCGGTGACGCGGCGGCAGCAGACGCAGCAGCCAAGGCTGCTGACGACGATGTCGTCGATGCCGAATTCTCCGAAGTCGATGACTCGGATGAAGACAAGAAAGATGACGCCAAGGCGGCTGAGTAAATATTGGACCGTCGCTCGCGCGCAGGCTGGTGCAGCTGGATTTAAGTCCAGCGGTACCGGTCTGCGCCGGGCCGACGATCTTCTCGCTTTGGGGGAAGCATGAGTATGGCATCCGAAATCGATTATTATGAACAACTAAATGTTTCGCGCGATTGTGACGGCGCGACGCTGAAATCTTCCTATCGCAAGCTGGCAATGCAGTGGCACCCGGACAAGAACCCCGGCGATGCCGCTGCAGAAGCCAAATTCAAGTCGATCAGTGAAGCTTATGATGTGTTAAAAGACCCGCAGAAGCGCGCGGCCTATGATCGCTACGGCCACGCGGCCTTCACCAACGGCGGCGGCAATAATGCCGGCGGCGGCGGCTTTGGCGGCGCAGCCTTTAACGATATTGGCGATATTTTCGAAACGATATTCGGCGGTGGCGCTGGCGGCGGCTTTGGCGGCCAGCAACAGCAGCGCGGCCCGGCGCGGGGCGCGGATTTGCGCTATGACATGGAAATCACGCTGGAAGACGCCTATCATGGCAAGCATACTGAAATTGAAATCGAAGTGTCGGTCGGCTGCGAAGAATGCGACGGCTCCGGCGCCGAGCCAGGCACCGGCGTCCAGCGCTGCACCACCTGTCACGGGCACGGCAAAGTGCGCGCCCAGCAGGGTTTCTTCGTCGTCGAACGCACCTGCGCTAGCTGCCAGGGTCGCGGCGAGGTGATCGAAAGCCCCTGCCATGTTTGCTACGGCGAGGGCCGGGTGGACAAGCCGCAGATGCTGGAAGTCGAAATTCCGGCTGGCGTGGATACGGGCACCAGAATCCGGTTGCCCGGCAAGGGCGAAGCAGGCGCACGCGGCGCACCTCCCGGCGATCTCTATATTTTCATTCACCTGATCCGGCACAATATTTTTGAACGCGAGGGCACTACGCTGTTCACTCGCGCGCCGATCAGCTTCACGCTGGCGGCCCTGGGCGGCGAGATCACCATTCCCGGCCTCGATGGCGAAAAGCATGCGCTCCGGATTCCGGCCGGAATCCAGAGCGGCAAACAGATCCATCAGCGCGGTGCCGGCATGCCGGTCCTGCGCGGACGCGGCAACGGCGATATGGTGGTCCAGATTGAAGTAGAGACACCGACCAGATTGTCGAAACAGCAGCGGCAACTTCTGCGCGATTTTCAGGCCACGGAAACCGGTGCAGAGACTCCCAACTCGACCGGCTTTTTCGGCAAGCTCAAGGATGCCTGGGAAGATCTGACCGAGTGAATAGGGCCTCGAGGGCTATGAAGAAAAAGCCGTCGCGGCTTCCACCGTATTCATAAAATCCCGGAACAGCCGCCATTTTTCGTCCGCCACTGTGATCACATGCACGAAGTCCGATTCAATCTGTTTACCGGTGGAGCGAGCGGTAAGGCGCAAATGGCCGGTGACCACGACCTTGTCCCCCTCGCAGATAAACTCTTCGGGATCGAACTGGTGAATGTCGACCGATGACAGCACCGTTTCAAAAAAGACGCGCGCCTGTTTCAGCCCGTCATAAATTCCTGCATAGGGAATGATCTCGGGGCCGTAAAATTCGATCCGGACATCGCGGTGCAGCCATTGGACGATGCCATCCACATCATGGGCACCAAAGGCAGCAAATACATTTTTCGTAACATCAATCGGAGCAATCATCGAAGGCCTCGCTTTTGGTGAAATATAGTGCTGGTTCGCATCAGAATTTATATCCGACGTCGATGCCATAAGTGCGCGGCGCGCCAAGCGGACCGACGAATTCCGCCCCGTAAACCGTTCCCGTCAGTATCTGGTTGGTGAAATAGGTTTTACCGGTCAGATTGTCGCCGAACAGCCGGATACTCCAGCGGTCATCGGCGCTGGTAAAGCCTATACTGGCGCGCAGCAGGCCGTAACTCTCCTGCGAGGCAGCATCGATATTGAACACGGTGAAATAAATCTTGCTCTGCCAGTGATATTCGGCGCGCGCCGTCACCCGGCCGGCATCACCCACTGGTTGCTCTATCTGGCCGGCCAGGCTGAACTTCCAGCGCGGTGCCCGCGGCAGGCGCAATCCGTCCAGATCCCGCGGCAGGGAACCGGGTTCTTGCGTAAGCGGGGCAGGGCGCAAGGGTTCGGTCAGTTGCCCTTCGGTAAATTGCGCATCTACATAGGTGAGTGCGCCCTCCAGTTTGAAAAAGTCACTCGGTCTGGCCACCGTTTCCACTTCGAAACCGCGCACCCGCGCCTTGCCGACGTTGCGGATAATGGGTTGGTTTCCGACGCTGTCCTGCGCCTGCAGATTGGTATAGTCATACCAGAAGGCCGACGCGTTGAGCAGCAATGCCCGGTCGAGCAGCTCGCTTCTGACACCAATTTCGTAGGACCAGATTTTCTCCGGTTCGAATGGATCACGCTGGCTGCTACCGATATTATAACCACCGCTTTTGAAACCGCGCTGCACGGAGGCGTAAAACAGCACATCGTCGGTGGGCTTGAAATCTATGCCCAATTTCGGGGTGAAGGCGCTGAAGGTCGTAGGCCCGTTGACCGGAGCGATGACGAAACCGAACGGATCCGGCTGCGCCGTCGCCCGGTCCTCGCTGATCGCGTTCGGAAAGAAGGTTGTGTTCGGGGCAATCCGCATGTTCGGCAGCATCACCAGATCAAAATTCTGCCGCCCGTCGCGCCGCTCTTCGCTGTAGCGGCCGCCCAACCGCACGGTCAGCTGGTCAGACACCTCCCACTGGGTATCGAGATAGGCGGCCCAGGCCTTGGTGTCCTGTTCACCGCTGAGATGCAGCTCACAGCACAGGTCCGAGTCCGGAAAAATCACGGGAAATGGCGGCAGCACGCCAGCTGCCTGCAGGTCGAGAAAGCCCTGGATCAGGATCGGTTCCCAGAAATTGCCGAAAATATCGTTGTCGATGATATTGCGTTCTTCGAAATAATAGGCGCCCGCGATCCACGAAAAGGGCTTGTCGACCGGCGAACTGAGCTGCACTTCGCCGCTCCACTGCCAATGGTCTTCCTCGCGCCCGACATAATTTACATAGGCATCGGACAGATCAAATTCATTCTGTGAAACCGGGTTGGTGTCCCGGTAGCTGCCGATGACTTTCAGATTATAATCGGAAATATCCCAGTCGAGCGTCGCCCCAAGACCCCAGTTCTCGACCTTGTTGAAATAGGGTACGTCGGCATAAATATCCCGGGAAGCCGGCGCGGATACGCGGCCCGCGTTTTTCATCGCGAAATAGGGCAGCGTCTGTGATCCCTCGCGCGTGCCATACCAGCCCGGAATTTCGTCGGCATAACCGGCGCTCGCAAAGAAATAGGCATTGGCCTTGTCATCCGCGCGGTAATAGTCGCCGGTCAGGGTCAACATGGCATCGGGAGAAAGATCGGCTTCCACGGTCAGCCGGACGGAATAATCCTCCTTGTCTTCCACCTTTTCGGTGCTGTTGTCGGGCCGGGTGACGGTCGCATAGCCGTCCCGATCCTCCCACTGGAACGCCAGTCGCGCGCGGATCGAATCACTCAGCGGGCCGCTTATTGCACCAGCCAACCGAAAACGATCGTAGTTTCCGACTGTCAGTTGCAGATTCCCTTGCAGAATATCTGACGGGCGCCGGGTGACGATATTGACTGCTCCGCCTGTCGCGTTGCGGCCATAGAGCGTGCCCTGCGGCCCGCGCAGCACCTCGATTCTATCGATATCGAAAAACAGGGGACCAATCGCAGCCGGGCGACTGATATAGACACCATCGATGTAAGTCGCGGTTGAGCTGTCGGTCCCGGCGATGATTGTCGGCGTGCCGATACCACGGATGAAAATCGAGGTGTCACCCTGATAGGTTGCAATCTGCACACCGGGGGCAACCGATCCGACCTGCTCGATCGAGGTAATCGACCGGTTGGCGAGTTCATCGCCACCGAAAGCGGTAATCGATAGCGGCGCGTCCTGTATCGATTCTTCGCGGCGGTTCGCGGTGACGATTATGACATCGCCGCTATTCTCCTCCGCTTGCTCGCCGCCCGTTTGCTGAGCGAATAGCGGCGCTGGCGATGCCATAAGCGCGAGGATGCTTGCCGTCGCCAGCACCGCCTGCTTGGTATTCCGAATGTTCATTATATCCTCCCTCGTTCGGTGATTTGTTTCACCGTTGTTTTTTGAGTATTTCTGCTAATCTCCTGCGCGGAAAATCACCGGGTTGCTGGCCAGGCCGTGGTTTAGCAGACTGACATCTTGCCAGAGCGCTTCGCCAGTGCGTTCAATCCGACTGTATCGTTCTCGCAGCATACGCGCGGTGGACTGGGCTTCGAGTTGCGCAAGCGGCGCCCCCAGGCAGCGGTGGATGCCATAGCCGAAGCTCATATGACGGCTGGCGTTCTCGCGGTGCAGGCGGAACGCATAGGGATCGGGAAACGCTTCCGGATCATAATTGGCTGCCCCAAAAAAACAGGCCACCCAGTCGCCGCGCTTGATGTCGGCAGAGCCAATTCTGATGTCGCGGGTGGCAACCCGAAACAGCCGCTGCGGCGGGCCGTGAAAGCGCAGGGTTTCCTTGTAGATCGCATCGAACAGCCTTGGGTCCTCGACAAAAGCCTGCCAGATATCGGGAAAATCGGCGAACACGGCGATCAGATTGCCGAGATAGAAGGATGTTGTCTCCGCCCCGGCAACCGTTGCGGTCATGCAAAACCGGACGATCTCGTCATAGGACAGGCTGTCTCCGTCTACTTCGGTGCGGATGAACGCATTAAGCAACGGCCCGGGCGTGTCCTCACCGTCCGCTATACGGGCCATATGCTCTTTCACATGGCGTTCAAAGAAGGCCATTGCTTCGAGATTATAGGCCTGCCGTTCTGCCGGGGCGATATCGGCGGAAAGCATGAAGGCAGTGGCCCAGTTGCGCACATCCCGGTCCATATTGGCTGGCATGCCGAACAGAAAGGCCATCACTCTGCTGGGCAACATCGCACAATAATCTGCCATCACGTCCACTGGCTGATCCGCGACAAAGAAATCGTCCATGCAGGCGGCAACCTGTTCATCGACTGCGGGCGTCAGGGACTTGATCGAAGACGGCTGAAAAACTTTTGCGGCAATTTTCCTCAGCCGGGTGTGTTCGGGCCGATCATGATTAACCAGCATCAGGGAAGGGGCCGAAGACTCTTCCTGCAGGCTGTCGCGTGAAGAGAAACTTTCGTGATCCCATGCAACAGCGGCCACGTGATCAAAATTCAACACCACCCAGGATGGCTTCGGCTCATCGACGCCTGGCATCGTTCCGGGCGGATAATCGCGATAGCCGAAAACCGGGGACTGGTCGCGCAGCAAATCATAATAGGGATAGGGGTTCCGGATCACCTCCGGACGGTTCAATTGGTCGACGCTAAACGCGGGTTTCATCTATCCTCAATCCTCGAAATTTATATTTCATTAGGACATAGTGTCCGAAAGACATAATAAGAATCGGAAAATAAATTTGTCAACTGATCTCGAGCGGTCAGGTGGATGGTGAAATTAACCTATTGATTAAAAGTCGAAAAAATCAGTATTCTGCATCTGTCGACCTGCTGTTTCAAAGGCTGAAATATCAGGCGACCAGCGAAAATTGCGAAAGCCATCAGTGTTGATGATTAGACTTTCGCTAGATATTGGTCCATCTATTCTATCGATTCACGGACGGTGAGGCGGGGCCAATAGCCCAATGATGGAGTTTCGAGTGAAACAGCAATCTGATTTCGGCATAGACTATCCGATACAACGGGAAACGGCTCCACAAAATTTCCTCAAGCTATTTTATCCCTTTCATTATTCGGTCGGTATGGCGGTCGAGAAACAATTGAGCGGGCCGGATCTGACCCGGCATCAAACGGTGATCTTGTGGATCATTCATTCGAAGGGAGAAGGTGGTCATACCATTCATCGGAAAACCATCGAACGGTTGATCGGCGAGTGGTATGAACTCGGCAGTCCGGCGATTTCCAAAGTGCTGCGGGCTATGGCGGACAAGGACCTGAATCTGATTTCCATCAGGGAAAGCAAGGAATCGGCCCGTGAAAAAATAATCCGGCTGACCAAGAAGGGGCAGATGACCGTAAATGAAATGATGGAAAGGACAGAAGCTTTCATCGAACTGATATCCAACGAACTGACCGATGAGGAAATCGCGAATGGCATGGAATTTATGAGTAGGGTCGGGGCGATTGTTGAAGGCGGCTTTGCCGGTCAAAAAGGCTGAAGCAAAAAGTTATGGGCTGGGGACGCGACGGCGTAAGCTCGCTAGGTGCTGACGATTAAATGATGTCCTACAACACCCGTTCCATGATAAGGTCCGACAATGTATAATAAGTTCTTCTTTCCTTATTTTATCCACATTACCAGTAGGTTGGAGGTCGCTTTGCGCAAATCAGCTGAGCCACGAAATTTGTTTCTTAACCCTGTAAAGATTGTCAAGTTCATCAAGAAAAGGGCGCCAAACTTGAACGGCACGGCAGGGCTTCGTGTGCCAGCTTTCTGATGCTGCCGTCGTTACTGATTCTCGATGATTTCATCGCCGACCCTCTCGCGGCGCGCAATGCCGCGCTCGCGCTCAACTATGATCCGGACCACAAGCATGGCAATTATCCGGGCCATATCTCGACCAGGCCGCTCGAAATTCAGGGACTGAACGAGCGGATCGCCGGCATCATCAACGCGCCGGTCAAGGCCGCGCCCAATACCAGCCATCTCCATTGCCGGGTCACCCTGAAAGGCGACAAGGGCCGGAGTGGCGTGCATATCGACCCGGCCTTCTATTCCGGTATCCTCTATCTCTCGCTGCCCGAGCATTGCAAAGGCGGGACCGAATTCTTTCGGCACAAGCGGACCGGACTGGAGAGCGTCCCCATGGATCTGCCAGCGATTCACAAAGCGGGTTACAGCGACATCAATGCCTTGATTGAAGACGTCGTAAACAAGGACACCAACCACCCGGCTCAGTGGACGAAGGTGATGACCGTGCCGATGCGCTTCAATCGGCTGATCCTATTCAGCCCTTGGCTGTTTCACAATAGCGGGCAGTCTTTCGGGAAAACGGCGCAGGATGGGCGTTTGGTTAACCTGATGTTTTTTGCCAAGGGATAGCAGCGCCCGCCCATCGATGATATGCTGCCACGATATATAGCCGTTTGGGCGCTGTCCAAGGCCAGGCCGATCGATAAAAAACAGGAGACCCTTCGATGCCGATATCCAGAACTTTCGCCTTGCTGCTGCTCGCGGCTTCCCCTCTGGCTTTCTCGGCCAGCAGCGAGAGCATGGCTCAGGAAGCGGATCGCTTTGCGACGGTCGAGATAAAAGCCGAGCCACTGGCTGACGGGATTGCCGTACTGTTCGGTGCCGGCGGCAATATCGGCATTTCCTATGGTCCGGATGGCACCGTTTTGATCGACGATCAATATGCGCCGCTGACGCCGAAAATCCAGGCCGCGATCGCCGATCTCGGAGCCGATCCGGTCAAATATCTGATTAACACCCACTGGCATGGCGATCACAGTGGCGGCAATGAAAATTTCGGCGAGGCCGGCGCGCTGATCATGGCCCATGATCATGTCCGCGAACGGATGCAGGGTATCCAGAAATCCGGAAACGGCAATGATCCTGCATCGCCGGTCGAGGCCTTGCCGACATTGACATATCACGATGGTATCAAGCTGCACCTCAATGGCGATGAAGTGCAGGTCAAGCATATGAAGCACGCCCATACGGATGGCGACAGCATCGTCTTCTGGAAGAACGCCAATGTGGTGCACATGGGGGATTTGTTTTTCCACAAGGTCACTCTGCCCTTCATCGACCTGAACAGCGGCGGCAATGCCCGCGGGATGCTGGCGGCGGCGGACAAGGTGCTGGCCATGGTCGACGATGATACGAAAATCATTCCCGGCCACGGGCCGATGGCGACCAAGGCCGACCTGATTGCCTATCGCGACATGCTGAAAACGGTCATCGACGCGGTTGAAAAAGCCCAGGGTGAAGGCAAGTCACTGGAGCAAGTGCAGGCGATGAAGCCGGCGGCGCAATGGGACGTCAATTCCGATGCTTTCATCAAGGGTGATGCGTTTGTGGAGGCGGTCTACAAGAGTCTGGAACAGCCGTCCCATGGCGAACACCACACCGACGATCACAGCGAAGATAATGGGCACTAACTAGAGCGTGGCATTCTCGATTTCTTCGCGGAGCGAGGCGATCAGCGGCCCGACCTTTGTGAGACGCGTTTCCTCTTCGTCGACAATTTTCCGGAAGATGGTTTTCTTGAATGCCAGCATCGTGTCTTCGTCCGGTCGCTTGGACTGGGGCAGGGTGGAGAAGATGATATCGATCATCCGTTCGGCACCGTGCAAGCGGCCCCAAAGATAGTCGTTCTCCCGATAAGCTCGGCTGAAAAATGCGCCGAAGTTATTGAATTCAATACCTTTTAATGTCGCTGCAACCCCACCTTTGCGGATCGTTCTAGCATCTTCGGGAGAGATCCGGTCCACTTTGATCGGGTCAAACTCATCGAGCCCTTCGCCCTGCAGCAGCGGCAGAGTGGCAATATCGTAAAACGGAAATCCGAGGAACGCGAGCAGCATGGACCGCTTCTCTGCCTTCGGTATGACCGCCAGTGCCCCGGCTAGCTTTGCATCGACAATTGCGTCGACCGTTGCCAGATCGCGGGCCTTGGCCAGCGCCTCCAGCATGGGTCCGGGGCGCTCTTCGGCTAGCTCGGCAAAGCTCACGAAATCATCGCCGAGATAGTCGACCGTTTCCCGTTCGATATAGAGAGAAAGGCAGTCATAGATAACGTCGTGCATGGCTTCCATCACTTCGTAATCTTCGGGGGCCGCGCGGTCGAGGTCTTCGGCTAGTTGCCGGGCGAGAAAGCGCAATCGGCGTACCCGGTAGCCCAGATCATGCTCCCGGAAGAAATCCGCGGCGAGCTTTGCCGGACCGCCTCCTTTCTGCCCGATCGTGTCAATTCCGAGCCGACGTATCTCGGTCCAAAGCGCGTTGCGCAAACCGGGATGGTTATGCGCGTTGGGATCCGCTTTGGCCCGCCTTACCGTGTTCGCGATATCCTCGATCACCGTTGCAAGCTTGAGGTGCCCGTAAGCGCTGTAGGAAAAGCCTGCCAGCTTGGCTGCCTTGTCCCGCGACTTCCGGCGCCAGGCGGCAACCCGGGCTGCGGTTGGCCGGTCGAGGAAAAAGGTGCGCCCGAACAGGCTTTCGACATTCTGTTCCACCTCACCACGCAAATTCTCGGTGATCAGTCGCATCTGGATGATCCGGTTGGACCGTCCGGCAATCGCGTTGAGGCTGTCCCGGATCGGTTGTTCGCGGGGGATATTGGAGATCGCCCCGAAAATCGTCGAAAAGAAACCGGGAAGCGACTCGTCTTCGGCTTCCTGCGCGGCTTGCAGCCGCTGCAGCGCCTTGTCACTTTTGGCAACGTCGAGATCGGGGCGGGGATCAATATAGACAAATCGCCGGTCGACCTCCCGCTTCGCCGGCCGGTTTTTCAGGGCTTCGATCGCTTGTGAAAACGGCGCATTGGCAAGCACCGATCCGTCGATAAGGACTGTGTCCTCCGCCGTCCCGGCGCGGAATTGATTGGGCAACACCCGCTTCAGAAATGCGGAGCGGCCTTCCCAGACATAGTCACGATCGGCCAAAAGCTCGTCCAGCTCCCGGACCGTAAATGGTGGGAAAGCACCCGGGAAACTGGCGGTAGCGCGACCGGCGAAGGTCAGCGCTGCCGGGTCAGCAATCGCGTCGTCCCGTTTGCCTCTGGTCGTAAAACTGATGGTAATCCGGTGTTCCATCTCGAGCGCTTCCGGAGGACTGTGCAATTGCAGCTTCTCCGGATGGCCGACAAAATCGGTCACCGTTACGAACAGGTCGAGCGGCTGGCCCGGTGGTAGCAGGCGCGGGCCGCGCTCGGTCGCGCGGACTGCGGCCAGCGCATCCCAGATCAGGCCGCTGAACACCTTGCCGCCAAATGGCGGGGCGAACCAACGTGCGCGCACAAAGCGAGAGAGTTTCATCTTCACCTCGTCCCGCGCTTCCTTTGACACGGTCTGTTCGACCGCGCCGCCCTTGCGACCCAGCGCCAGCCAGGCAATCGGCTCTGCCCAGAATTTGGAGAAGCGCGACAGGGGCCGGGCATCCGGGTCCAGCAAGCGATCGACGTCAGCGGTATCAAGCCACAGGTCAGTCAGCGGCTCCAGCGACTGTCCCGAAAGAATGGCCTGTGCCAGAAATATCCCGTTGATGCCGCCAGCACTGGCTCCGGCAATAATATCCGGTAATACCCTCAGTCGGGTCCCGGTTTCCCGCTCCAGCCATTCCAATATGTCATAATAGATGCCGCGGCTGCACTGGTCGACCCGGACGCCGTCATGAAAATCCCGGCTGGCTTGCGCCACCTTCCAGATTTCCTTGGTTATCCCGTGCATATAGATGGCGAGACTGACACCGCCATAACAGATCAAGGCCAGTCTGAGTTCTTTCTGCCGCATGGTCTTTTAACTACAGGATGGGAGAGAGGGTGCAAGCTGGAATGACGGTCTGCGGAGAGTGCGAGAAATGGAAGCGGCATGTCTGACGCCCTTGCTGATGTTCGATCGCAAAACCCCCGCTTTCCTACACCCCCGCTTCTCTGCTAAACCAGAAGCATGGACTGCCCAGAGCCGCATCCCCTCAGCGCAAATCTCGTTGCTGCGCATTCCCAGATAATTCCACTTTCTCTTTTAGGGGGTGTGACCCGTGTGACCCTGTTTTGATTTTCGGCGCAAAATTGCTGGCGTTCCGCATTTGTTCTGATAGATAAATTCCATGGCGAAACCGAAAAGAAAATATGTCTGTCAGAATTGCGGCTCGATCGCGCATCGCTGGGAAGGGCAGTGCACCGACTGCGGCGAATGGAATACGCTGGTCGAGGAGGCCGGCGAGACCGTCTTTGCATCAAAGCATAATCTGCAGAGCGGCGGCCGCGAGGTGCGTTTGGTAGGGTTGGACAGCGAGATTGCGCTGCCCGAACGGAAAAAGACCGGCCTTGCCGAATTTGACCGCGCCGTTGGCGGTGGTCTGGTGGCTGGTTCCGCAACCCTGATGGGTGGCGATCCGGGGATTGGCAAATCGACGCTGCTCTTGCAGGTTTCGGCGCGGCTGGCGGAGGCGGGCCTCTCGGTGGCCTATATCTCGGGTGAGGAAGCAGCAGATCAGGTCCGGCTCAGGGCGCGGCGGCTGGGATTGGGCAAGGCACCGGTAAAACTGGCTTCGGCGACCTCGGTCCGCGACATTTTAACGACTCTGGGCCGCGATGCCCCGGATTTTGTCGTGATCGATTCGATCCAGACGATGCACAGCGATCTTATCGAAGGGGCGCCGGGAACGGTCAGCCAAGTCCGCGCCTCGGCGCAGGAGATCATCAAATTCGCCAAGGAACATGGCACGATGGTCATGCTCGTCGGCCACGTGACCAAGGACGGCAATATCGCCGGGCCGCGCGTGCTCGAACATATGGTCGACACGGTGATGAGCTTTGAGGGCGAACGCAGTCATCAATATCGCATCCTCCGGTCGATCAAGAACCGCTTCGGCGGGACGGATGAAATTGGCGTTTTTGCGATGGAAGAATCGGGCCTGACAGAAGTGTCCAATCCTTCTGCCCTGTTCCTGACCGACCGCAGCGAGGAAGTCACGGGGGCGACGGTATTTCCGGCGCTCGAAGGTACAAGGCCGGTGCTGGTCGAGATTCAGGCACTGACGGTGCGACTGGCAAGTGGAGCGACTCCGCGCCGATCGGTGGTCGGCTGGGACAGTTCCCGATTGGCGATGATCCTCGCCGTCCTGGAAGCGCGTTGCGGACTCAGCTTTTCCGGCGCGGAAGTCTATCTCAATGTTGCCGGGGGCTATCGGCTCACCGATCCCGCTGCCGATCTGGCCGTGGCGGCTGCGCTGATTTCAGCCCATGCCGAACGTCCGATGCCCAGCGACGCTGTAATTTTTGGCGAAATTGCGCTGTCTGGAGAGATACGCCCGGTTGCGCGCACGCCGCTGCGCCTGAAGGAAGCATCCAAGCTTGGTTTCAGCAGCGCGCTGCTGCCCGCATCCGGCGAAAAGACGGGGGGCAGCATGAAACAGCTGCAATTTGCCAAGCTCGCCAATCTCGTTGACCATATGCTCGACCGTGACTAGCTAGGCGGCATGACCGGTCTCGATATTTTTGTACTGATTTTGATGGGTGGGGCGGCGGTTCTTGGCTTCCTGCGGGGGTTTGTTCAGGAAGCGCTCGCTCTGATGGCCTGGATATTGGTCGTGCTTGGCGTAAGGGCGCTGCACACGCCGTTAACGGACCGACTGATCGGCCCGGTGGGCAGTGAGAGCGGCGCTTCGGTGCTGGCGTTCGCGTCGATCGTCATTGTCACCTATGCGCTGGGCCGCTGGATCGCTCGCTCGATCGGCGCGCGCTCGCGCAAATCTGTTCTGGGACCGATTGATCGTGTGCTCGGCTTTGGCTTTGGCATGGTCAAGGGACTCATAGGCGCAACCTTGCTCTACTTACTTGTGGTTCTGGTCTATGACACTATTTATGGTGCAGATGAACCGCGGCCGGAATGGCTCGGGGAATCCCGCACCTACCCCCTTCTCAACGCGAGCGGAAAAGCCATGATCGACTTTGTTCAGGAACAGCGAAAACTGACCGAAGAGACAGGCTCGGACGAATGAGCGGAGCACTGTATACGCGCGAAATTTTGCGTTTGGCGGTCTCGATCCCGCATCAGCAAAGGCTCGACGATCCTGACGGCACGGCGGAATTGCGATCCCGGACATGCGGCAGCAAGGTCGCCGCAGACGTCGCGCTCAGGGAGGACGGGACGCTTCAGGAGCTGGGTTTGGAAATAAGTGCCTGCGCCTTGGGTCAGGCCTCGGCGGCGATATTGGGCGCGCAGGCTATTGGAAAATCTGGCGCGGAGATCGAAAGTACCCGAGCCAATCTCGCGGCATTTCTGGCAGGGGAGGTCGACTCTCCCGGAACATGGCCGGATATGGAAAAATTGACAGCCGCCCAGGATCACAAGGGCCGTCACGCCGCGATATTGCTGCCCTATGATGCGGTGATTGCGGCACTGGCAGATGCCGCCGCCAAGCAAGAGGCGGCCTGATCGATGGAAGCCGAAACCCATATGGCTGATCTGCTGTTGGGCGGTTTCGTCATGCTCGGCGCAGCGCTGGTGATGGTGCTGGTCTTCCGGCGGTTCGGCATCGGCGCGGTTCTCGGTTATCTGATTGCCGGGGTCCTGATCGGTCCCCAAGGCTTCCAGTTGATCAGCAATGCCGGCACGATCCTGGAATTTTCCGAGATAGGCATCATCCTGCTGCTGTTCATTGTCGGACTGGAGCTTGCGCCTGCTAGGCTGATGCGCTTGCGCCAGGCGATCTTTGGTCTTGGATTGAGCCAGGTCGTGCTCTGCGGCATCGCGCTATTCTTGCTGATCATGGCGACGACCAGCTTCACGCTCGCGGCTTCGATCGCGATTGGCCTGCCGCTGGCGCTATCCTCGACGGCACAGGTCTTGCCGATGCTGCAATCGTCCGGACGACTCAACACGCCGACCGGTGAAAAAGCCTTCTCGATCCTGCTGTTCCAGGACCTGTCGATCATCCCGCTGCTGACCATCATCGCCGCGCTGTCGAGAGCGCCGGAAGATGTCGGCGGTGATCCCGGCTGGCTGACCGCCGTATATGCCGTCCTAGCCATCGGCGGCCTTATCGCTATCGGCAGATATCTGCTGCAGCCATTGCTCAAGGTGATCGGCAGAATCGCCGAGCGGGAATTGTTCATTGTCGCCGGTCTGGTCGCTATATTTGGCGGTGCGGCACTGATGGAATTTATCGGACTGTCACCTGCTTTGGGCGCATTCATTGCCGGGGTGATGCTGGCCAACTCTCCCTATCGCCACGAACTGGAAGCCGATATCGATCCGTTCCGTTCGTTGCTGCTCGGCTTCTTCTTCCTGGCAGTCGGCATGATGCTCGACCTGAATGTGATTATCGAAAATCCTGGATTTGTGCTGGGCGCAGCGGTTGCTTTGGTCGCGGTCAAAATTGCAATCATCTTTGGTCTAGGCAAGCTGTTCGGGATGGAGACCAATCCGGCTTTGGCGATGGGCATGCTGCTCAGTCAGGGCGGGGAATTCGGCTTCGTGCTTTTTGCCGAGGCGGAAAAGGCGCTGCTGATCGAGCCGGAGGCAAGCAGTCTGTTCAGCGCCATCATCACCTTGTCGATGGCGAGCACGCCTTTTCTGATGCTGCTGGCCGGCCGGTTCAGCAACAAGCCAGGAAAATCATCTGCCAAACTGGATGATCCGGGGAAGGCCGACCGGGCTTCGGTCATCGTTGTCGGCCAGGGTCGCTTCGGCCAGACCGTATCGCAAGTGCTGATGGCGGCAAAAATCCCGCTGACGCTCATCGACATCAAGCCGGAACAGATTGATGTTCACCAGCAATTCGGAGCCAAAGTATTCTATGGTGACGGCACGCGTGTGGATCTTTTGCGCCGGGCCGGAGCGCATGAAGCCGATGCTATTGTTTTTTGCATGGATGATCCGGACTTCGGTCCGGAACAGGCCCGCGCGATCGTTCAGTCCTTCCCTGAAACCAAGATGTTCGTAAGGGTATATGACCGCCGTCAGTTGATCGCGCTCAAGGGGCTGGGGATTGTCGGGATGAAACGCGAAATGTTTGAATCGGCGATCCATCTCGCTCGCCAGACGATGTTCGCGATTGATCTGGACAGCAGGCTGATCGAAGAGGTGGACGAAGAATTCCGGCAGCGCGATTGCGACCGGCTGGAAGCGCAAATGAAGTCCGGAGGGGACATGCTCGCCGGTGCGGAGCTCAGGTTTGAAAATAATTCGGGCAAATAATTCCGCACTTCGAACTGCCGTTGAAGGTTAGGACGACTCTTCCAGAAATGCCGCGACGTCTTCCAGATTGACGTCCTTGGCAAGGAATGTCTGGCCGATGCCGTTGGCGAGCAGGAAGGGCAGGGTGCCGCCGCTCATTTTCTTGTCGTGCATCATATGCTCGACCAGCCGTTGTCCGGAAGCCCGGGCCGATGCGCTGGATAGATCATAAGGCAGGCCGGCCGACTTCAGATGGGCCACCACCCGCTCTGCATCCGCCGGATCGCAATGTCCCCGGCGAACCGAATATCGAAACGCCAGAGCCATGCCGGCAGCAACTGCTTCGCCATGCACCAGCCTCTCGGAAAAGCCGGTCTCTGCCTCGAGCGCGTGCCCGAAGGTGTGTCCGAGATTGAGCAACGCGCGGCGACCACTGAGTTCCTTCTCATCTTCGCCGACAATCAGCGCCTTGGCACGCACGCTGTGGACAATCGCTTCGCTTAAGGCATCGGAATTACGATTGAAGATCTGCTCACTATTGGTCTCGCACCAGCCAAAAAACTCGGCATCGTTGATCAGTCCATATTTGACCACCTCAGCATAGCCGGCCCGCAATTCCCGGTCGGGCAGGCTGTTGAGGACGAGAGGATCAATCAGCACGAAACGGGGCTGGTTGAAACTGCCAATCAGATTCTTGCCCGCCGCGCTGTTGATCGCTGTCTTGCCGCCAACGCTGCTGTCGACCTGGGCCAGCAGGCTCGTCGGTATCTGGACGAAGTTGCAGCCGCGCTTGATTATGGCCGCCGCAAAACCGGTTAAGTCACCGATCACGCCGCCGCCCAGCGCAACCAATGTATCGGAACGCTCGGCCCCTGCCGCGAGCAGCCAGTCCGTCACCATTTCCAGCTGGTCCCAGCTTTTGCTGGCTTCGCCTGCGGGCAGGCTTTTCACAACAAGCTCGATCGCGCTTCCGGCAAAGCCGTCCTGCAATCGCGGCAGCAGATGCGAGCCGACATGGTCATCGGTCAACACAAAAAGCCGGTTATTGGCAGCAAATCCCTGAAGATATTGCGACGCCCTATCAAGCGCGCCCGGCTCGACCACTATCGGATAGCTCTGGTCGCCTAATTCGACTGTAATCTGGGTCAATTCTGTAATGCCTCGATTATTTTTTCAACGGTCATTTCATGAGGCGAGTCATTGCCCGTGACATGAATATGTGCGGTAGCGTAGACCGGATTTCTGACAGCAGCCAAATCAGCCAAGATCTTTGCAGGATCACCCGACTTGAGCAGCGGCCTGGTGTTTCGGCGCGAGACGCGTTTTACAAGTGTGTCCAGGTCAGCATCCAGCCATATGGAAATCGCCTTCTCAAGGATAAGGGCGCGCGTTTCCTCGTTCATGAAAGCACCGCCACCGGTTGCTATGACCTGCCCATTATTTTCCAGCAACCGCGCTATCACTCGCCTTTCTCCATCCCGGAAATAGTCCTCGCCGAAACGGCTGAAAATCTCTTCCACCGAGAGCCCGGCGGCGCGTTCGATTTCTTCATCTGCGTCAACAAAGCCGCGACCAAGCCGTTTTGCCAAGCGCCTACCGACCGTGGTCTTGCCCACGCCCATCAATCCGACCAGAACAATGGACTGATCTGGCGCAAAATCTGGCTTTTCACCGGAATTTCGGTCTGAATCGTCGAAAGAGGCTTTTATGTTTTTGTCCATTGGGGCAAAGGCTATACAACGGTTGGCTAAGGGTGCAAATTCCAATGCTGACTATGCTGGTTTTTAACAGTTTGAAAGATTGAGTAACATCCATGCCGCGTCAGTTGGTTTTTATCGTTTTGTTCGTCGCATTCTTGATAGGTGGGGCAATTTTTCTGGCTTCGATGGACGTCGATCAGCCTCTGCAACCCGTGGAAAAGCCGGTCATTGGCGACGACCTGCAGTAAGATGCAAATACGCGTCAGGCATTTTTCTTTAGCTGCTGTTAGTTTGACTGCGCTTCTCGTGGCGATTCCGGTCCTGGGGCAAAACTCTCCAGAATCCCTATTGCCTCCTGGCTTTGGTGACAATGCCCCCGCCTCGAGGCCCGCACCCACGCCTTCACCTACGCCAGCGCCAGGCCCCGTTCCAGCCCGTCCTGCGACGCCGGCGGCAAATGACTCCTCGAGTCAAACAGTATCGGATCAGACTGTTCCAGAATCGGATCTGAATATTCCTTCTCTGACAGAGGACCGCGCAGAGGTGGATCTGGACGCGCTGGATGATGCGTTTCAGCCGAAATATGAATTGTCTCCTGGAGAACGCAGATCTCTGTCAGAAATTGGCGTTTTGACTCCGCGATATAATGGCCTTCCAAAAGATGCTTTTGGTCAGGAAGGCGGGCAATATCTGACAAGTCTGATCAAGAACCTAAACGGTCCTATCCTCTCTCGCTGGGGGTCGATCCTGCTTCGCCGCACTCTGCTCAGCAAGGTGAACAGTCCCGACAATGTCAACCCGGCCGATTGGTCCGCCGAACGCGCGTGGCGGTTGCTGCGCATGGGGGAGGCGGATGCTGCTCGCTCGCTGGTATTGAAGGTTGATCGTGGCAATTATACGCCTCGACTCTACGAAGTTGCCATGCAAGCCCAATTGGCAACCGCCGATCCAGCTGGCGTATGCCCTTTGGTCGATGGCGGGATCAAAGTGAGTGATGCACCTACTTGGATCATGTTCCGCCCGATTTGCGCATCGTTCACTGGCGAGCAGAGCCGCGCCACCAGCTTGCTTCAACAAGCGCGACGGAACAAGGTGGCTACGGGTATCGACTATCTTCTGGCAGAAAAGACTATTGGCGCCGGTTTTGAAGGCCGGAGAGCGGTCTCGATCCGGTGGGATGATATCGAGTTTTTCAACAACTGGCGGTTCGGATTGGGGGCTGCAACGGGCGTAGAAGCACCTGACCGGCTCTATGCCAAAGCCGGCAGGCACGTGCAGGGATGGCGAGTGCGAGCACCTATGCTATCGTTCGAATCGAGAATGAAAGCGGCAGATACCGCAGCAGCCCTTGGTGTGCTGTCGAATCAGGCGATGGTCGATCTGTATTCCGCTGCTTATGATGATCCGGAAACCAATGATGAACGGAAGGCGCAGGCTTCGCTGTTGCGCCAAGCTTATATCGATGACACGGCGGAAGCGCGTATCGCTGCGATGCGCGATTTATGGGATCGGTCTGATGGCGCCCTTACGCAATATTCGGCAAAAATACTGACCGCTCGCGCTGCCGCGAAAATCCCTCCATCGGATGCGCTTAGCGATCAAAGCGCCGATCTTATCGCTTCTATGATGTCTGCGGGCTTGGATCGCAGCGCCATCCGATGGGCAGGCATTGTCGAACAAGGCAGCGACGGTTGGGCGCTGTTAGCCGTTGGTTCTCCTGCCGATGCTTCCGTTTCCTACAGTGCTCTGGATGATTTTGGCGATAATGACGTAAGTACAGGGCAATTGCGAAGCAAATTTCTTTTGGCGGCACTGGCTGGACTGGGAAGAGTTGATAAGGAAACGATCGACGACTTTGCGGATGATCTGAGTTTAGCCCTGAATCGGTCAACCAGATGGACGAAAGCGATTGAGTCGGCCGCTCGCCGCGGTCAACAGGGAACAGTCGCATTGCTGGCCGCTGTCGGCATGCAGGGCAGGAGCTGGCAGGTAATGTCACCTTTGCATCTCTATCATATTACACGGAGCCTGAAACGGGTCGGCCTGGAAGCGGAGGCGCGGATGATCGCAGCGGAAGCATTGACGCGAACGACGTGATCTTTGTATCTGCTGTCGTGAGGTCTATTTGTAGAAAACATGAGCGATGATGCGAACTTAATCGATCGGTTTCTAGAGATGCTTGTAGCGGAAACAGGCGCATCTCAGCATACTTTGTCCGCCTATCGTACGGATCTTCAGCAAGCTTCAACAATCACCGGTGGCCGATTGTCCACTGCAGATCGCGAGATTATTCGCAAACTTCCGTCACATTGGCGCCGCTTGCAAAGCAGCACCGTCGCACGCAAGTCTTCCAGTCTCAGGCGCTTTTTCGGTTTCCTCGTGGAAGAAGGCTTTCTGCTGAACGATCCTTCCGATGCGCTTCCCAAGCCGGGTTTGGCCAGGTCTCTGCCAAAAACTTTGTCCCACGCCGAAATCTCGTTGTTGTTTGAGTCGATCAAGGTCGAATTGGCCAATGAGCCGGTTAAACCAACTGTGGTCAGGCTATCCGCCATATTGGAATTGCTTTACGGCTCCGGACTAAGAGCCAGTGAGCTTGTCAGTCTGCAGCGATCTTCGGTTATGCGTGATAAGCCCTATTTGATTATCAAGGGGAAGGGCAACAAGGAACGATTGGTTCCGATTTCTCATCAAGCTCGCGATGCCGTTCGCCGCTGGGCTGGCTTTGTTGACCCTCAAGAAAAATGGCTCTTTCCGTCAAGAACAGGCCATATCAGCCGGATAAGGCTGTTCCAGATCGTCAAAGAACATGCCTCGTGTGCGGGTATTAATCCCGCAAAAATCAGTCCGCATGTTCTCCGGCATGCCTTTGCCACGCATCTATTAGAGGGAGGCGCTGACTTACGGGCTCTGCAGACCCTATTGGGCCATAGCGACATCAGCACGACGCAAATTTACACGCATATCGACAGTGCTCGCCTCGTTGAACTGGTCAATAATCGTCATCCACTGGGCCAACGAAATCTCGCGCGTTGACCTTTGGCTTGTCCGGTCCTAATTCCTCTTTATGACATCCTATCTCGATTTTGAAAAACCGATCGCGGCGCTTGAATCGCGTATCCTCGAACTGAGTGATACGGCGGATGAAGGGGCGCTTGATATTCAGGCGGAAATTGAGAAGCTCCAGATTAAATCAGCCAAAATGCTGTCCGATACGTACGGCAAGCTGACTCCCTGGCAGAAAACACAAGTAGCGCGCCATCCGGAAAGACCGCATTTCAAGGATTTTACCGCTGGCCTGTTTGATGAGTTCATACCCTTGGGCGGAGATCGGAATTTTGCTGATGATCAGGCAATAATTGGTGGCTTCGCCAGACTTGGCAACCGTCGATTGGTTGTCATCGGCCATGAAAAGGGGGATGATACGGAAAGCCGGTTGCGGCACAATTTCGGGATGGGTAAGCCCGAAGGATATCGTAAATCCATACGCCTGATGGATCTAGCTGATCGATTTTCGCTTCCGGTCTTGACGTTGGTGGACACCTCAGGTGCTTTCCCGGGTGTGTCAGCAGAAGAACGGGGGCAGGCCGAAGCGATCGCCCGTTCTACCGAAAAATGCCTTTCACTCGGTGTTCCGATGGTCGCGATCATCGTTGGTGAGGGGGGATCAGGGGGTGCGGTTGCACTGGCTGCTGCAGAACGGGTGCTGATGTTTGAACATGCTGTATATTCAGTCATTTCTCCGGAAGGCTGTGCTTCTATTCTTTGGCGCACGGGAGACAAGGCAGACGTGGCTGCTGATGCGATGCAAATCACTGCTCAAAATCTCAAAAAACTGGGTGTTATCGATCGGATCATAGAGGAACCTGTCGGTGGTGCGCATCGCGATCCGGGATTGGCCATTGCAGCGCTGAGTCACGCGATTGAGGAAGAGTTTGCGCAACTGGAAGCCTATGACCGCGAAGAGCTAAGACGTCTTCGCCGTGACAAATTTCTGCAAATGGGTTCGCTTTAACACCGGAAAATACAAGCTCTGCGCTGGCTGCGGCGGGTGGAACGTGATTTTACACGCGGAACCCTTTGCTGGTTGATCGGTTCCTATACAGTGCCACCAAGAGGAGCTTGATATGAAACATATTTCGAAAAAAATGATGGGCGCTGTGGGAGTTGTTGGCTTGGTCGCTTGCACAGGCAGTGGCGCGGGTGCAGGAGCTGTGGCTTCCTCTGGAAGTCAATCTGGCGAGGCCCGGTCGATTTCAGCAGCGGAAAAGCGCAAAGGCGCTGAAGCCCATCCTCAATTGCTCGAGGAATTTGGTGGTGCTTATACCGGGCCGCAGGCCGGCTATGTCGTAAGAGTCGGACAAAATATTGCAGTGCAATCGGGTCTTGGCAATGCTCGCAGCGATTTCACTGTAACGTTATTGAATAGCCCTGTGAACAACGCTTTCGCGATTCCAGGAGGCTATGTTTATCTTACTCGTCAATTGATGGCACTGATGAACGATGAAGCAGAAATGGCAGGCGTGTTGGGCCATGAAGTGGGCCATGTAGCCGCAAGGCATAGCGAAAAACGGCAGAAAGCTGCGACTCGGAACAGCATTTTGGGTATATTGGGACAAATCGGTTCCCAAGTTCTGTTAGGTGACTCGGCTATCGGTCGGCTCGGACAGCAAGTTTTTGGTACCGGTAGTCAACTGCTCACGCTCAAATATTCTCGCAAGCAGGAATATGAGGCGGATGATCTAGGTATTCGTTATCTTGGGTCTGCTGGCTATGATCCCCAGGCGCTCTCAACCATGCTGTATTCTTTAGCGGCGCAATCCGCGATTGATGCGCGTGTGACCGGCCGAGACGCTCGGAGTGCGCCGGAATGGGCAAGTACCCATCCAGATCCGGCACGCAGAGTGTCGCGCGCTGCTAAAATCGCCAGCAAATTGACAAATGTCGGCGGGGTTCGGAACCGAGATCAGTTTTTGCAGAGTCTCGATGGCATCCTGTACGGCGATGATCCCAAGCAGGGTATTATTGAGGGCAACAGCTTTCTTCATCCTGACCTGAGAGTGAAATTTACCGTTCCCAACGGTTTTTCCATGCAGAACGGTGCCCGAGCGGTGTCGATCGTGGGATCATCTGGTCAAGCGCAATTTACGACTGCTGCCTATAATGGTGATATGACATCGTATATTGACGCTGCGTTCCAACGGGTTGCGGGTGAAGGAAAAACAATTTCCCATGGGGAAATCCAGCGAACATCGGTCAATGGGTTGCCTGCATTTTACGCGATAGCGAGGGTCGACAGTAGCAATGGCGCGGTGGATGTGACTGTGTTCGCTTACGAATTTTCGAAGAGCAGTGCTTTTCATTTTGCGACTATCGCTCCCGCAGGCAGTGCCGCAGTTTTCTCTCCGATGTATCAAAGCATGGCCAGACTGTCGGCGTCACAGGCAGCTGCAATCAAACCACGTAAGGTAGATGTCGTGACCGTAAAAAGTGGCGATACCATTTCCAGTCTGTCATCCCGTATGGCCTACACCAGTTACCAGCTAGATCGGTTCTTGGTGCTGAACCGGTTAAATCCGAATGACGTATTGCGGGCAGGGCAGAAGGTCAAAATCATAACATTCTGATCAATATAGGCAAAAAAAACGGCAGCCCGAAGGCTGCCGTTCTTTTTCAGTAATCCGAAGATTAACCTGCCATCGAGTTATCGACTTCGCTGAACGTGTTGCTGAGGGTGTTGCCCAGCTGACCCATTGCAACGATTGCTGCAACAGCGATCAAGGCAGCGATCAGGCCATATTCAATAGCCGTTGCGCCTTCTTCATTCTTGAACATTTTACGTACGAATTTCATGTCTGGTCTCCTAGATTTGACATATTCCACTTACCCAAATTGAATTCAGTTCGAACTCAATATTCAATGACCTAGACGAGAAACCTTACTAAAAATTTAAGTGCAAAGAGGCGAATTACGAGACTTCGGTTACCTCGTTGGCTACGTCATTCCACATGCCGACGGTTTGATTCGCAACGCGGTCGATAGCGACAATCGCCGTCAAGGCGATGAGAGCTAAAATCAAACCATATTCAACGGCTGTCGCACCCTCGTCAGAAAGATATAATTTTTTCAGAAATTTTATCATATCTCTCTCAACACGAGTAAAGTTCTGCTAAGTCATGAACAGAACCGGTTTCACAGAAAGTGATTAATAAAATCCTTACCGCTCACAAAGAAATGGAAAAAAATCCGACATATCTTTTCGTCGTAGCCGCAGCGCTGATCGACAAGAACGGCAGAATTCTCGTTCAAAAGAGACCCGCTGGCAAACCGATGGCCGGCCTGTGGGAGTTCCCTGGTGGAAAGGTCGAAAAGGGCGAAACGCCCGAAGAAGGCCTCATGCGGGAATTAAATGAAGAGTTGGCTATTGAAGTGGACCAACGAGACATTGAGACCGTTGCGTTTGCCAGCGAGGCTTTGGAGGGCCGGCATTTGGTTCTTCTTCTATATTTGTGCCGACAATGGGCAGGACCAGTTCAAAGTGCGGACTCTCTGGATCTGCAATGGTTGCCGATCGAGGCAATCCGGAGCCTGCCAATGCCTCCCGCCGATGGTCCACTGGTTGACAAGCTGTCGAATTTTATCGGCAGTCGCGGCTAATTTTTTGCGTCTGTCTTATCTGAGCCCGCAAGCGCTGTAGAAAGAGACACGTTCCCGCTTCCGCGGCGCGCTGGTTTGGGTTGGTCCGGATGAGGAGCCCAGGCGCAAAGATACAATATATTGACGCTTTCCCGAAATTTGCCGTCGGTGCCGGCGAAAGCATGAAATAAAGATTGCATATTGTTATAGACCGTCCGCCGGAGTGACCTTTGGCCACCGGCCAGGATGTTGCTTCCTCCCGTATCTCTTATGTCGGCGATCAATCGCTCCAGATCTGAATAGGAAAGACTCAAATTGTCGCTATCGGCGACTGGCAGCATCAGCCCGGCGCGAGCCACAAGATCGCCGGCGGTCCGGACGTCGATATGCGGATGAATATGCGCAGAGACGAGGTCTTCCTCGGCCTTCATAATCAGCGATTTTAGCGATGGGAAACTATCCGCGCTTATCAAACCGGCCAGCATTAGCCCGTCAGGAACCAATATTCTGCGGATTAAGACAAGCGCGCCTGGAAGGTCATTGATTGTATCCAGTGATCCAATGCTAATGACCAGGTCAAAACTGTGATCAGCGAACGGCAAGCGGTCGTCGTCGCAGACAACGCCTCCCAGTGCATGAATTAATCGAAAGCTAGAATCCGCCAGAACGACTGTCATTCCGCGTGCTTCGAGCTCTGTTCTGAGTCCATTTGCGGGTAATCCGATAATCAGCGCTCGCTGAAAGGTACGGCTGACGACATCGAGGCGCTCCAAGACCTCTTCAGCCATGATCTGCGAGAAAAAATCCTTTCCTGCTGCACGTGTATAGGCGCGATCCCGGACGATGCGTCTTCGCTGGCGGCTAAAAACTTCAGGAACATTGACTGTATCGGTCATAGGGTCTTGCGCCTTTAGAGCGGCTGGAGGAAAAGATCAAATGTCGTTGACCACGGTGTTGCAATCGATAGCAGACTACGCTCTTCCCGCCCGATGCGCCATCTGTGGTGTGTCGGTCGAGACGGATAATCGCTTCTGTCTGGCTTGTTGGGAAAAACTGGATTTTCTAACGCGGCCGTGGTGCGCCGCTTGCGGATTACCGTTCGTGTTCGAACGCGCAGACGGGAGTCTGTGCGCCAAATGTCTGGTGGATCGACCAATTCACGATGGGGTGCGGGCAGTGGTCCGCTACGATGATTCCAGTTCTCTTATTGCGATGAGACTGAAATATGGCACGCGGTTGGGGCTGGCGAGGCTAATTGCGGAGCATTTGCAAAAATTTGCCCATGAATATTCTGACGATCCAATCATTATTCCAGTCCCCTTGCACAGATCGCGCCTCTGGACCCGTGGATTTAATCAGTCGGTACTGATCGGCAGAGAACTGGCTAGGGCAACCGGCATCGATATGAATTACAACCTGATCTCGCGCTGCAAAATGACGCCACCACTCAGAGGTATGAGTGGCGCACAGCGTGGGAAAATTGTAGCGTCCGCATTCAAACTTGGTGCCGACGCCGACAAACAACTGGCAGGAAAGTCTGTCTTGCTCGTGGATGATGTTTATACAAGCGGTTCAACCAGTAATGCTTGCGCGCGGTTGCTGAAGAAAGCAGGGGCCCTGAACATATTCGTCTTCTGTTGGGCAAGGGTCATCAAAGATTTTGAAGCAAGCTAATTTGCTGTTCGGCCAGCGATGGCTTGAATTTCTGTTGCTGGCGGTCCATTTGTAATGGGATGGTAGAAAGAGCCAATTATGCCCAAAGTTGAAATATATACAAAGTTTACCTGCGGCTTCTGCTTCCGCGCCAAAGCCTTGCTCGAAAGCAAAAACGTCGATTTTGAAGAGACAGACATCTCAATGGGAGGCAGCAAGCGCGAAGAAATGATCCAGCGGTCTGGTGGTCGCACGACCGTGCCGCAAATTTTTATCGATGACCGTCATGTTGGCGGATCGGATGATCTTGCGGCTATCGAACAGTCCGGTGAGCTCGACCAACTTCTCGCTGGCTGACCTGATTTGAAAATCGCGCTTGCCCAGATGTGCAGTGGTATTGTCCCAGAGGAGAATGCCAGCCAACTACGCTCGCTGATCGCAGATGCGGCGGCTGGCGGTGCCGAGATCATCTTTACGCCGGAGATGACCGGATTGCTGGATCGTGACCGCTCTCGCGCGGCGCACGCAATCCGCAGTGAATCGGATGATATCGTCCTGTCAGCAGCCCGAACAGAAGCGCGAAAGCACGGAATTTGGGTGCAGCTAGGGTCCCTGGCAATCAAATTATCACCGCGCCCGGATCAGAAATGGCTGAACCGTTCCTATCTGATCAACCCCGATGGGGACATCGTCGCCCGCTATGACAAAATTCACCTGTTCGACGTTAATCTGGGTGCGAATGAAACGACAAGGGAATCCGCTGCATATGCGGGTGGGGATCAGGCTGTTATCGCGCCGGTTTCGAAGGCCACCCTCGGTTTGTCGATTTGCTATGATCTGCGCTTTTCACGGCTTTATGAAGCCTTGACCAATGCGGGCGCCGATATTTTATCCGTTCCGGCCGCGTTCACTGTTCCGACGGGCAAAGCGCATTGGGAAATATTGCTGCGCGCGCGGGCGATTGAGGCTGGCGCATATGTCGTTGCAGCAGCGCAATGTGGGGAGCATGAGGACGGCCGTTCCACCTATGGCCACTCAATGGTGGTTGATCCATGGGGGCAAATTTTGCTCGACATGGGTGATGGGAATGGGCTTGGTTTCTGCGATCTGGATTTGACAAAAGTGAAGGAAGTGCGTTCGCGGGTTCCAGCTGTCGCCAATAGAAAAAACTTCCGAGAGCCAGTGAGTAGATCATGATCGTTTTCGACCTGATATGTGAGGACCAGCATCATGCCTTTGAAGGCTGGTTCGGATCCTCGGGAGACTATGCAGAACAAAAAGCGGATGGTTTGGTACAATGTCCGGTTTGCGGCAGCAAAAATATCGCCAAAGCGGCCATGGCGCCAAATTTGGGACGCAAGGGAAATCAGGAGCCTGTCGCCGTCGATCAAGATGTCAGCCAGCCGGCTGCCCAAGTCGCACAGTCGATCAGTAGCAAGACAGCAGTTCCCGTCCAATATCAGGAAATGATCGGGAAATTGGCAAAGATGCAAGAGCAATTGCTGGCTGATTCAGAATGGGTGGGCGACAAATTTGCCATGCGGGCCAGAGACATTCACTACGGTGATGCTGACGAAAAACCTATCCACGGAACCGCGTCAAAGGAAGAAGTCGCTGATCTCGCGGAGGAGGGGATCTCAGCGCTTCCCTTGCCGATCCCGGTTCTGCCGCCGGAATCCAAAAATTGATTGTGGCATGCGCGTGCTGATCCGGCTAAACCCATCACCTTATGGCGCCCGTAGCTCAGTCGGATAGAGCATCAGATTCCTAATCTGGGGGCCACAGGTTCGAATCCTGTCGGGCGCACCAAAACCCATGCGATTTCTGAAACGCGTTATGTGGTTCAAATCGGCGGGCGATTGATCGGGGGCTTTCAATTGCCAGTCGCCCTTTACGTCAACGCCACGATACTGGCGAGGATCAGCCGAACCAGGTCTGCTTGCCCTTTGGTTCCGGTCTTGGTGTAAATTCGTTTTGAGTAGAGTCGGGCGGTCTCGTAGGTCAGGCCGAGCAGGCTGGCGGCTTCCTTTATTGTTACCCCTCGGCTGATATGCAGGGCAAGGCGCGCTTCCTGCAACGTAAGTCCAAACAGATTGGCCACATGCTGGCTGCGTTCGATGCTATTGGACCGTTCACCGTGTATAAAAGCGACCCCTAGCGGCTTGAGGGTGCCAGGCAAATCTGTCGGTGGATTGGTGAGTAGCATATCCAGCCAAGGTTCATCGGATAGGTGGATGGTCCGCGCCAAGCTTTCGCCGGCCTGTCTACGTTGCAGGAATTTTCGCAAAATCGCTTGTGCATCGGTATTTTCAGCGATCAATCTACCATCGGGTGATTTGCGCAGGGTCTGCCCTTCGAGGACAATAGCTTCGGCTTGCTCGCTCATGTCGATGATCCGCCCACCGGCATCAAGCATGAACCAGCCGAAATTGAGGCGCATGATCGCATCCGCTGAAATGCCGGCTTTCAGACGCTGCCGTTCGAGCTCGGCATGGGTGCCCGCTGCAATCGCAAGATGATTGGCCAATGCGCCGAGCAAGGCTCCATCGCTCGCGGAAAAATCGCTGGCCTTGCGCCCGAGAGAAATCCAGATTTGCCCTCCATTTGGCTCGGCAACTCGCATATTCCGTGCAAAGCGGATGTCAGCATCCTGCATGAACAGAGCTTTGAAGCGGTTTTGGCCGGGATCTTTGGCATCGACAAGTTCGTCCAGAGAATAGACCCGGTTCAGACGCATCGCCATATGGGGCAGCTGTGATGCGCTTTCAAAATTCCGCCGATATAGGTCATTTCCCTCATCGGAGCCATTGACGCTCGCCGGAATCCGGATCGATTGTAGCCAGTCATGCTCGCCCTGGAAAAAGAGGCCAGCACAATCCGCAGCCGTTCTGCGCCGCAACTGCTCCAGGAAGTCTTGCCACGGCGGCGCGCCCAGCGTGCCCCGGTGCAATGCCGCAATCAGATCATGCTCTTCACTCAGAATAACCGGCATCGTAAATCCATATCCCATTTGGGAACTACATACGAGCAGAAATCGGTTATTAGCCAGCAGAAAGAGCAAGATTGGAACAACAATGACCCGTGTGTTGACGCATTTAGAGCGGCTTGAAGCCGAGGCAATCCATATCATGCGCGAAGTGATGGCCGATGCGCAAAAGCCGGTCATGATGTACAGCGTTGGCAAAGATAGCGCCGTGTTGCTCCATCTCGCCAAAAAGGCCTTTTACCCCGCTTCACCGCCATTCCCGCTGCTGCATGTCGATACGACCTGGAAATTCAAGGACATGTACGACTTGCGGGAAAAGGCAGCGCAAGATGCGGGCATGGAGCTCATTGTCCATCAGAATGCAGAAGCCAAGGAGCGTGGGATCAATCCTTTCGACCACGGTTCGCTGCATACAGATATGTGGAAGACCGAGGGGCTGAAACAGGCACTTGATCTGTACGGTTTTGACGTGGCGTTCGGTGGCGCAAGGCGCGACGAGGAAAAAAGTCGGGCCAAAGAACGGATTTTTTCTTTCCGAACGGCCAGCCATGGATGGGATCCGAAGAAGCAGCGACCCGAATTGTGGAATCTCTATAATGCCAAGAAGGCCAAGGGCGAAAGCATTCGGGTTTTCCCGATCAGCAACTGGACCGAGCTCGATATCTGGCAATATATTATGGCCGAAAATATCGAAATTGTGCCTCTCTATTTTGCTGCGCCGCGTCCGACGTACATTTACGAAGGGGGCCTGTTCATGGCCGATGATATGGAGCGGCTCGAACAGGTAATGGGCTACAAGCCGGAAATAGTGACGCGCTCCGTGCGTTTTCGGACATTGGGCTGTTTTCCTCTGACAGGTGCGGTGGAGAGCACGGCGTCGACTCTGCCGGAAGTTGTGCAGGAAATGCTCCTGACCACCACCAGTGAACGGCAGGGGCGCATTATAGACAAGGATGAAGGCGGTGCGGGCATGGAAAAAAAGAAGCAGGAAGGATATTTCTGATGCGCGAACAGGCCGGTGAAGAACCAATTTATAAGACCGAGGCGCTGATTGCCGAGGATATTGAAGAGTATCTCGCTCAGCACCAGAACAAGGAGCTGCTCCGTTTCATTACATGTGGCAGCGTTGATGACGGCAAAAGCACATTGATTGGTCGTTTGCTCTACGACAGCAAGATGATTTTCGAAGACCAACTGGCGGCGCTCGAAGCCGACAGCAAGAAGTCCGGCACCCAAGGGCTGGAAATTGATTTCGCGCTGTTGGTGGATGGCCTTGCCGCAGAGCGTGAACAGGGCATTACAATCGATGTTGCTTATCGTTTCTTCGCGACCGAAAAACGCAAGTTCATCGTCGCCGATACGCCGGGCCATGAACAATATACGCGCAACATGGTCACTGGCGCCTCGACTGCCGATGCGGCCGTCATTCTGGTTGACGCACGCAAAGGGATATTGGTCCAGACGAAGCGCCATTCCTATCTGGCTCATCTGCTCGGCATCAAACATTTGATCCTGGCTGTGAACAAGATGGATTTGATTGATTTCAACCAGCAAAGCTTTGATGCAATTGTCAAAGAATATGCTGAGTTTGCCAGAGAAATTGGCATCGAGACTTTTACGGCGATTCCGATTTCCGGTTTCAAGGGCGACAATATCACGGCCGCACCTTCCATACATACGCCCTGGTACAAAGGCCCCTCGCTGGTCCATCATCTGGAAAATATCGAGATCGCCGCTACGGCAGCGCAGGAAAAGCCGTTCCGCATGCCAGTGCAATGGGTCAATCGACCCAATCTCGATTTTCGAGGTTTTTCCGGGCTGGTTTCTAGCGGGTCCATCAAAGCCGGGGATCCGGTGCGGGTTGTTCCCTCGGGTAAAACCAGTATCGTCAAAACTATAGTCACGATGGATGGTGATCAGGACGAAGCGGTAGCTGGGCAGTCCGTTACGCTCACGCTCGATGATGAGATCGATTGCTCCCGAGGCGATGTCATTGCGGCCGCAGACGATCCGCCTGAAGTGTCAGACCAATTCGAAGCAACCATCGTCTGGATGAGTGAGGAAGCCCTGAAGCCAGGCCGCGGCTATTGGCTTAAATTGGCTACGCAGACTGTCAGCGCTTCGGTGCAAGAGCCGAAATATGAGATCAATGTGAATACGATGCAGCATCTCGCTGCCAAGACCTTGGAGCTGAACGCAATTGGTGTCGCAGAGGTCCATACGGACAAACCTATCGTGTTCGAACCCTATACAAAAAGCGCAGAACTTGGTGGTTTCATCCTCATCGACAAGATCACCAATGCGACGGTCGCTGCCGGCATGCTGCATTTCAGCCTCCGCCGCGCCGACAATGTTCATTGGCAGCCAACGACAGTAACGCGGGAAGAGCATGCTTTGCTCAAGAACCAGACACCGCGTGTCTTGTGGTTCACGGGCCTTTCGGGTTCCGGAAAATCGACCATCGCCAACGAGGTTGAGAAAAGCCTGAATCTGATGAACCGCCATACGTTCCTGCTGGATGGCGACAACGTACGACATGGACTCAATAAAGATCTTGGTTTCACGGAGGCCGACCGTATCGAGAATATCCGTCGGGTGGGTGAAGTCGCCAAATTGATGACCGACGCGGGACTGATCGTCTTGACGGCTTTTATCAGCCCTTTCCGGGCCGAGCGAAAAATGGTTCGCGAGATGCTGCCTGAGGGAGAGTTTATCGAGATTTTTGTCGATACGCCGCTGGAAGTGGCAGAAGAGAGGGACGTGAAAGGTCTATACAAGAAAGCGCGGAGCGGACAGCTGAAGAACTTCACAGGTATCGACAGTCCCTATGAGTCGCCGGACAGTCCCGAAATTCGGGTTAATACGGTCGAGATGACACCCGCTGAAGCTGCCGAATATATCGTCCGCCAAATCATGCCACTGAAATGAGCAACGCTATGACAGACGCAGAACTTGCCGCCCATCTTGCTCAAATGGCTGGCCGGATATTGGTTGCGGTGCGGGACAGTGAACTCTTTGATGGCAAATCACTGGGCAAGGCAGGGGATCAAACCGCCAACGAATTTCTGATCCACGCCCTTCGCCATCAGCGACCCGACGATGGCCTTTTGTCTGAAGAGAGTAAAGATACTCCAGAGCGGCTGAACAAGTCGCGTGTCTGGATTATCGATCCGGTCGATGGCACGCGTGAATTTGGTGAGATGCGTTCGGATTGGGCGGTGCATGTGGCACTGGCGGTGGATGGGATAGCGTCTGTTGGAGCGGTTGCATTACCCGGCCTGGCCGGTGGCATTGTGCTGCGGAGTGATGAAATTCAGTCTTTTCCTACCCATGAAGGTCGACCACGCCTGGTTGTGAGTCGTACCCGCCCAGCATCCGAAGCATTGTCGGTTGCCGAGCGACTGGGGGGCGATTTGTTACCAATGGGTTCTGCAGGGGCAAAGGCAATGGCAGTGGTGCAGGGGGACGCCGAAATATATCTCCATTCCGGTGGCCAGTTTGAATGGGATAGCTGTGCGCCCGTAGCGGTTGCATCGGCTTATGGCTTGCACTGTTCGCGGATTGACGGTTCGCCACTCATCTATAATCAGAAGGAAACCTATGTGCCCGATCTGCTCATCTGCAGGAAAGAGTGGGCCGAGGCCGTATTTGGAGCGTTAGACAACTAGATCAAAGGGCCGAGCCAACAGAGATGGCAACAGTTTCGCCAGCTTATGCAGTTCCTTCGAATTCGATGCTCTTGTGATCGGAGAGCGTGCCTCTATTTGCAAAAGGCTCAACGCTGCGGACAGTCGTTTCGTATCCGTCCATAAAAGGCATTTTGATGTCCATAAGTACGAGATCAAACGGATTATTGCCGGATATTGTCGGGGGCCTTTTGCGATATCATGGGTGCCGTTCGAAGCTAACTCGGTACCGAATCCCAGTCTTTGCAATATCCTGGATCAAAATTTGGTTCACAACATGATCTTCGACCAACAACAGGCGGGCTTTGAAAGTGGAAGAAATGGAAGCATGTGAATGGGGTGTCAGCCATTCAATATCCTCTCTTCAATGGAGCTGATCAGGGGCAAGAAGATATTTCTGCTCCCACTCCATCAAAAGTTTTAGAGAGTTTCTCTAATGTTTTCATATATTTATCCTAGACAGAAGGGCGATTTATATTTTCCATGTGAACATATAAATTAATTTCTCTGTGGTAGGTCGGACAATGTTTTTGGGACATCATGAGGCTCCGCTGAGCACCAATGCTTCTGTCTCAAAACTTCGGGCCAAGTCGTGCCTGAAATTGTAAAGGAGCTGAAATTGGCGACTATTCTATTTGCAGATGACGATGCGCTGTTGGCCGATCTGATTTATCCAAAGCTCAAGGCATGTGGTCATGATGTCACTGTCGTTGATAACGGATATAGCGTTTTGTCCGCTGCCCTTCGCATCCGACCGGACCTGATTATTCTGGACAACCGTATGCCGGGATTGCGGGGTCCGGAGCTCCTTCCTGTGCTTCAGCGGGAGGAGAGAACAGCAAATATTCCCCTCCTGATTCTAACCAGCCTCACCGGGCAAAGAGCTATGGCGGAAGCGTTGCGCGCTGGTGTCTCCGACTACATGACAAAGCCATTTTCGCCACAGGACCTGGCTGATCGGATAGTATCATTGTTGGAATCGTGTGAGGCCGTGAAAGCAGTTGGCGCGCGTTGATGAAATCTGTCTTGAAACGCGCCGGACAAGCTCTCCAGAATGATCCGCTTTTTCCGCTGGATCTTGCAGTCGCAAGGTCCCCTTGCTCCTGACCGATTTTTAAGCCCCCTGTTGAAGATGATGGCTTGATCCGGTTGGATAGCCAATCCGGTCAAGGTTCAATATCCACTTTGGAAGTACCGGTGGAAAGCCTGACACAATGCGCATTCAGGAAACATGAAAAATTGCGGATATATGGCATCGGGGATCCGGACTGATCGGCCGCTCCCAGCCACAGGCTTGATTGCTTTCCACAATTTGAGACGATAAAGACGAGCTTGATAAACAGGACGAAACCTTGGACCATTCAAAGCCACCGCGCGCCGCGCATTTATCGGCAACGCAACGAGAATGTTTGCGTCTTGTGGAGTTGGGAAAATCTTCAGACGAGATCGCGGGTATTCTCAATATTTCCAGGGCTGCTGTAGTGCAGCACTTGGTTGGCGCGAGAAAGGCGCAGGACCCTTCGAGACGAGATCAAGCTACATTGCTATATGAGCACGCGTCCGCTGCCCAAGATCGGACGATGGGCGATCCGGCGGTTGCTCCTCTCAATAGCGATTTGCGTCCGGGGGGGAATCCGCAGGATTCTATATTCGATGAGACTTCGATAGATTATGATTTTGACGTCGAGCATGTGTTGACCGGGGCACCAATGAGCGCTGTCGACGCCGAGGGAAGCTGGAGCACGGATAAAAAAATCGCCATCATCGTTATTTTGACTATTGGAACATTGGCCATTGCATTGATTGGTTTGTCGGTATCACAGTCTGTGTCCGGGTTGTTCACTGGTTGACCAGGGCGCAATGTCTGCTCGTGCGAGCGGACATCACCTCACTCGCCATAAGGCGTTAGTCGTGGCTATCTTTTGCGATTTTCGTAACCGGGGTCGTCGCGCAACGTGCCGATGACCTTGTTGCATCGCTGGAATAGTGCGGCAGGCAAAAACACTATTTGAGATCATGATAGATTGGTTGCGCGTGGAGGCCAGTCATGGCAAATTGCTTCAAAGACAGAAATAGAGGCAGAGGATATAATCATGGCGACAGCGCTTCAAACTGACAACGCCGCAACGGGAGTAGGGCCAGGTTTTTTGATACCTGACCCGCGTGATATCGACAGCTTGCAAAACAAAGTCTCGGATGTGGAGTGGCAATTGCGCTGCGACCTAGCAGCCACTTATCGGCTTTGTGCCATGCACGGGTGGACCGATTTGGTGTTCACCCATATTTCTGCGCGGCTGCCCGATGAGGACGGCGAGGAGCGGTTTCTGATTAATCCTTATGGGGTGTTGTTCGATGAAATGACAGCATCCGCGTTGGTCAAGATCGATCTTGATGGCAATATCAAGCAGGATACACCCTATTTTATCAATCCCGCAGGGTTCACGATTCATAGTGCTGTGCATAGCGCACGCGAGGATGCCGGTTGTGTGATCCATGTTCACACACCTTATGGCATTGCTGTTTCTGTCCAGAAGGCCGGCCTGCGGCGTTACACGCAATTTGCGATGCAGATTCATGATGATCTCGCCTACCATGATTATGAAGGCATCGCGCTTGATCTGGATGAGCGCGATCGTTTGATCAACGATCTCGGCGAGAAGAACCTGCTGATCCTGCGCAACCACGGCACGCTAACCGTCGGCCAAAATTGCGCGATCGCGTTTCTGCGGATGTACATTCTCGAAAATGCCTGCAAGACCCAGATTCTGGCGCAGTCGGTCGGAAGCGAAGAGCATCTTCATGAAGAGAACGCAGATATGGGGCATCGGGTGCATCAGCAAGCTTCTGCCGCGTTTCAGAAGGGGCTTGGGGACAATCTGATCTGGCCTGGACTGATGCGGAAGTTACAGCGCACCAACCCCGGATTTGATCACTAGAGATCAAACGGTAGTCGTGAAAGTATTTCTACTTTCTTGTTCTCAAAGACCGCTGACCCCAGTTCCTGTTTCTTTTCCATCAGCAATTGGTCGCGTTGCCGGATCATTTCGATAATCGGATCGTGGAAATGCTGGACGGCGGCGGTCAGCCAGTCGTTGACCAGTGAGTCGCCTTGAGCGCCGGACATGTCAAAGTGCCGCAACTGCGAGGCGATCGCCTCTGCCGGCATCATATATTCATAGGTGACCCAATAATTGGTCGTGAACCAGCTGATCGGCATGCCATCAAGGCCGAAGCTTAGCGCAGCGAAATGAACGACGCCTTGCGTCTTCTTGCCATTGGGCAGCTTGGCGGGCGGCTGATAATAGGGTTCGACGCCATCGAACATGGCGAGCGGCAGGAACATGTGAAAATGGCCATGCTCGCCTTCTTCGCGCTGCTCCGGCTTGTGCGCATGGTAAAACCAGCGCGAGTTGTTGCCCGGCGCGACGCAGTCGCCTTTGGGATAATGCTGATATTGAACGAAAGGGGCGTCTGCCGGCACCAGTCTTGGTACTAGCGAGACGCCCTCTTTAGCTATCTGGCTTGTGAGCTCAAACAGCTTTTCTAATGCATTTTTCAATGCGCAATAAGCTTAGCTTACTCGGTAACTGCTTCGCCGTCGGTTGTTTCAACAGTTTCGTCCGTCATTGCATCGCCAGCAGCTTCAGTAGCGTCTTCAGCTGCACAGGCTGCGTCTTCAGCGGCACATTCTGCTACGTCAGCAGCATCTGCCGCTTCTTCAGCTGCATCATCAGCAACAACTGCGGCATCGTCAGCCTGTTCTGCACATGCGGAAAGGGCAGGAACAGCAAGAGCAAGGCCGCCAGCTACAGCGAGCATTTTGCGGAAGTTGGTTTCGGTAGTCATTTAAATTATCCCCTTTGGATGAACTAGACCTCCACCTTTATCTGGAAAGATACGGGCATGGCAAGCCTATTTCGTAAATATTGCATTAATCTGGCGGTTTATCGGGGGAATTGTCGGTCGTCGTCGACTTCAATAAGGCGATTTTTTTTGGCTATTGCCAAATGCCGCCAGTCGCTAGCGCTCGACCCCGCGAATCTTTCCCCATTGCCTGGCCACTGTATAGCCCAGATAGCCTGTGCCGAAGAGCGCATAGAGCGGTTCCGGTATGCCGGAGAGATATGCGTTCATGCCGGCGGCGATATCGCGAGCGGCTTCCGGACGGACAGCGGCGATAAGACCCATGGGAATCGACCAGAGCAGCAGCATATACATGACGTAAAGAAAGCTGGGGCGTGCGCGGCTGGTCCAAGGATCTGCCGATTGCGCTTCGGCCAGCATTGCGGATAGCTGGAGGCGAACCTCTTCCAGTTCCTGACTGCCTTCAAGTTTGAGGAGCTCGAGTTTCGCGCGATCGCGCGCTTCGCGGTCAGGAATGATTTTATCAATGATGCTGGAAACAGGGCCAACGAGAGTGGAGAGAATGGACATATTTGAGATTTCCTTTCGATATGGTCTTATGGAGGAGGGGTCAGCCGATCCGATTGGCGAGCCAGCCGTAGAGAAAGGCTTCATTGGCCGGTCGTTTTTCAGCGATTTCAATATAGCGCGCGCCCTGAAGAGCCTCGATTGCCTTCAGCAGCACCTGCTGGCCCTTGCCAGACCGCTTGCTGAGGAAGGCAGAAAGCGCATTCAGTGTCTTGCTACCGATTTTGCCATCAACAGATATTTCACGATAGTCTCTTGCGTTGCGATTGAGCGCGTTGAGGGCGCGCTGGAGGAAAACGGTCGCCGTGGACGTTCCCATGTTTATCCCGGTATCAAACAACTCGGTTGATATACTGGGTGCGAGCAGAGCCACCCGATCAAAGCCGGGGCGAAGCCAGTATTTGCGTTTATAGATAGCCGCAGCTTGCTCGCGCGGAAAATGCCTCATGTCACCGATATAGCCATGCAGGCGGGCTACAGCCTCGGTAATGCCCCAACGAGTGGGGCCGCCACGATCGGCGGGATGATTGGAAAAATCCCCCTCCAGCGCGATGATCTGGTCGATGAGGGCGTCGATATCAGGAGGTTTGAACATGTAGAATCGCCTTTTCCGCTTTGCAATGGCAAAATATAACCCATTTGGTTATTTGTAGGAAAGGGGCGGGATAATTTTATGTCGGGTCGCCACATTGGCAGTCTACTCATGCGGTCCACCACGGCCTAAGGGGTATTGCGTATCGCGCCGGCCTTTTCAGTGGCCCAGATAGGATACATGACCTGGAAAACTATCCGCCTTGAATTGGCTCGAACGCCCGACCATCCGAATGGATCGCCGGCACATGCTTATGTCTTTCGTGTTCCTTTGGATGACGAAGGATTGATAGAACCGGAGGCGTTGAAACAGGCCGAGAAGCGGCCGGTCGTTCGGCGCTTCTGGCCCGGACAGGCTGATCAGAGCGGCGTTGTGATCGCTTCGCCCAATGGGTGGGTTTTTTCCTACAAGATCGGTGAAGATGATGATGAAGCTATTTTCCGGATGAAGGATCATCCGCTGAAAGTCGGCGAATATCTGACAATCACCGAAACCGATGGTCAAGAGTTGCCGTTCCGCGTCATCAGCTGTCACGACTAGATGAAAAATCCGAACGCAGGGGTGAAACTATGCTGAAGTCACTGAGATATGCTGGATATGCAACAATTGCAGGGCTGACGCTGAGCCTGGCTAGCGGTCCTGCGCAGGCAGAATGCGTGATAGAGGCAACGCAGCTTTATTTCGCCGCCTATAAGGAGCCAGGATCAATCATCCACAAGGATAGCGGTTTCGTATTTCCTGCAACTGTTGCCGGGTTTCGGCGCGAATGTGAAATGACGACCGATTTTTCCGGAAATAATTTCGAGATTGGCTATCTGCGCGATTATCAGGATCATGAAATTGCCATCAAAATTGCCATTGTCCATCTGGCTGAATTAAATGCCGAAGATCATTATAAGATCGTCAAGCCCGATCTGCTTTTACACTATTCCAATCCGGCGGTCATTGCCGAGGGCGATTATTTCGTCTCCGGGCGACCGGATATAGCGGCCTACCAGGGTATTTTTGATGGAGACAAGGACGGTGTGCCCTGGCATTTCAGCGCGACAACGCTGGATTATGGCTATTGGGATGCGCGCCTTATCGCTTCCTATCCACAGGAAATCGATGCGCCGGCACAAGAGGCAATCATGGAATTGATCACTGCCTTTCAGTGGCAAACGCCAACCCCCGAGAAACCCGCTCCGTAATACGCGGGGGTTCGTGGGCTGGAATGCCCGGATCCAAGCTTGCCGGTTAGATGCCACTGCGCCTTCCGTCTATCTCGACCGGCGTAAGACTATCCATCGGCAAGACTATGTGCGCCGCAGTCGCGGCACATCCGTATTAATCCTTATACAGGTGCGGTTTTGGTGCCGCTAGTCTCTGACCAACGCACTTATTCGCCAATGACGGCGTCGAGACAGGAGAGATTTATGAAATCCGTGATGCTATATATTGCCGACGATACAGGCTTCGAGGCCCGGCTTCAGGCGGCGCTTGATCTGACCCGTTCGCTGAACGGCCATCTCCATTGTCTTCGCGCCAACCCCTATAACCCGCAAATGGCGTTTGATGGGGTGACCGGCATGTCAGTCATGTATGATATCAGCAAAATGTCGCGCGAACTCGACGAAAAACTGCGGGCCGAGGTCGAAAAGCGTTTGGCCGATGAAGATGTTTCGTGGGACTATCGCGAAGAAAATGACAATCCGTCCCGTGGCCTGTCGAAAAATTCTGCCCTGGCGGACATCCTCGTCTTGAGTTCCGCCAGTGGTGACGGCGACAATGCGTTGCCGCTGGGTTTGTTGGGAGACGTGCTGTACAATGCGTCGGTCCCGGTCGTGGTCCAGCCCGACGAAGTGAAGAAATTTGACGCCTGCGGCCCAGCATTGGTTGCCTGGAATGGCAGCTTTGAAGCAGGAAATGCCCTTCGTGCTGCGGTACCTCTGCTAAAAATGTCAAGTGATGTGCATATTTTGACGGTGGCAGAGGACAAGGATCACGATCTTCCGCAACTCGCCGCTTCGGAATATCTGGCCTATCACGGAATCAAATCGACCGTCCGCAGCCTGCCAGCAGCAAAAAAATCGGTTGATACCGTTATTGTGGAGGAAGCGAAAAACCTGAACGCGGAATATATCGTCATGGGTGCCTATGGTCACAGCAGGGCAAGAGAATTTATCTTTGGCGGCGTAACGCGCAATCTTTTCAAATTTTGTCATATCCCGCTTGTTGTATCGCGCTGAATGAACAGTCAGCGCGCCCGCGAAAGGTTATATTTTCTTATGGCAAAGCCGCTATTATGTGTAGGGTCGTCGCCTTCGCATGGATTGACAGGGCAGCCAAAGGATAGAAATCACAAGTGCGTGACAGCAACGCTTTCGATGCGGATCGACAACCCTATCTGGAGTCTGTTCTGTCCAGCCTTCCGAATTGCGTCATGATTGTTGATCGCAATCTGCAGACGGTCAATTGCAGTGTTGCCGGTCTGGATATCCTGGGCGTATCCAGTGTCGCAGAACTTCCCGAGGGCGCGCCTCAAAGCTTCATTGCACCCGCTCATCGAGGCCTGTTTCACCAGGCCATGTTGCGCGCATTTGATGTCGAAGCCGCAAAGCACGCCCTTCCCATTGAGTTGCAACTGGACTTGCCCGACGGCCGCTCGATGTTCGCAGAGTGCAATCTGTCTCCGCTTGTCAATCCCAGCGGCGAAATAGACACGGTACTGATATCGTTCCAGGACCTTTCTGCGCTGAACAATGCCGAAAGCAAACTCAATCAGGCCAACTCGATATTGAAATCGATCCTGAAGACCATACCCGACGCTATGGTGGTTATCGACGAAGAGGGCGTGATCAGTTCGTTCAGCGCAACGGCCGAAAAAATGTTTGGATATGATCAGAGAGAGATTATCGGCAAAAATGTCGAAATCCTGATGCCGGAGCCCTACAAAGCCGCGCATGACGGCTATATGCAACGATATCTGCAAACCGGTGAAAAGCGAATTATCGGCATCGGCAGAACGGTCGTAGCCCAGAAAAAAGATGGAACGACCTTCCCGATCCAGCTGGAAGTCGGTCAGGCAAAAATTGGCGAACAGCTTTATTTTACCGGCTTCATCATTGATCTGACCGAAAAAAAGCAGAGGGAGGCTGAACTTCAATCGCTGCAGGCGGACCTGGCGCATGCCTCCCGACTCAGCGCCGTCGGGACATTGGCCTCTTCGCTGGCACATGAGATCAATCAACCGCTGACTGCCATCGCCAATTACCTGTCGGCTGCACGCGACATGATGGAGGGAGACCTAGCGGAAAACCGGGAGTATTTCCTTGAGGCGCTGCAAGAAAGCGTAGTCGAAAGCTTGCGGGCAGGGACTATCGTTCGGCGATTGCGGGAATTTGTTTCGCGCGGGGAAATCATTAGGCAGGTTATCTCTATCGCGCAGGTCGTTGAGGATGCAACTGTTCTGGGTACGATCGGGGCGCAGGCAAAAGGTATAGAATTTTCTATCGATATCGCGCCGGATACCAATCATGTATTCGTTGACCGCGTTCAGATTCAGCAGGTGATGGTCAATCTGATGCGCAACGCGATCGAGTCAATGGCCGACAGCGCCGAGAAAAAGCTTCATATCGCGGTGACTTCACTCAATGATGAGCTGGTCGAAATTGCCGTATCTGACACCGGCTCGGGGATTGATCAAGAACTGGGAGACAGGATTTTCGATCCGTTCGCAAGCACCAAGGGAGACGGCATGGGGCTTGGTCTTTCGATCTGCCGGACGATCATAGAATCGCATGGTGGAACGATCCGGGCCGAACCCCATATCGGTGGCGGAACGATATTCCGGATAACGCTGGAAAAGGCAGAGCAGGAGCAAAAGGATGGCGAATGAACGTCTGGTCTATATCGTTGACGATGATGATTCCGTCCGGCGATCGGCGGCATTCATGTTGCGGCATGCCGGATTTAAGGTCGAACCGGTAGAGTCCGGGGTTGCGTTTCTGAAGCTCGCGAAGGCGGTGGAACGCGGCTGCGTCCTGCTCGATGTCCGGATGCCCGATATGGACGGGCTGCAGGTACAGCAGCAGATGAACAAGGACGGCATTAATATGCCGGTCGTAATTCTGACGGGGCATGGTGATGTCGAAATCGCGGTGCAGGCGATGCGCGCCGGAGCCATCAACTTTCTCGAAAAACCCTATGAGAAAGAGGCGCTTATCAACGCCATTGAAGAAGCTTTCGCTCGCCTGGAAAATAACGATCTCAAGGAAATGGCCGCTTCCGAGGCGAAAGTCAGGCTGGCGGCCCTCACCGGAAGAGAGCAGGATGTACTGGAAGGCCTGATGGCCGGATATCCGAACAAGACAATCGCCTATGATTTGGGCATTTCGCCGCGGACGGTGGAGATTTATCGCGCCAACATGATGGAAAAACTGGGCGTGCGCAGTCTCGCCGAGGCTTTGCGGATCGGCTTTGCTGCGGAAGCCGATAACGGCTCGAAGGAATGAGCGGCCTATAGCGATCAGCTTTTGGCAGTCTTTTTCCGGTTCAGACAGGCATGACACGGCTTGGCGCAGTGATTGTCATCATTTTCACCATCGACGGGAATAGTCAGCGTTCGCACAGCGCCATCGGCAGTGCAGAGCTGGATCTGCATCCCGCCTGAACCTGCGGCCAGCGGCATGGACGCGAGCGGCAGCGCGACGGCGGCGATGACCCACTGGCTGAGCCGCGATTGTCTGATCCGGATGTTCATGGCGTCTCATCTTCCTCGTCGATCAATATCCGCTGGGCTGCGCCGTCGAGATCGTCGAACTGCTCGTTGCGCATTGCCCAGAAAAAAAAGGCCAGTCCGCACAGGCCCATCAGCAGAGCGACGGGGATCAGGATCGCCAGACCGCTCATTTGGCGGCACCATTGAGTCGCAGGGCATTGCCGACAACAATCAGCGACGACAGGGACATGGCGATCGCGGCGATCAGCGGCGTGACCATCCCGGTGAGGGCGAGTGGCACGGCGCAAATATTATAGACAATGGCGAGGCCAAAATTCTGGTGGACATTCTGCATCGTGCGGCGGGCCACTTTTATCGAAAGCGCGACGGGCATCAGCGAGGCGCTGGTGAAAACGGCATCGGCGGCCTGCTGGCCGACATCGCTGGCGGAACCCGGTGCGATCGAGACATGGGCGGCTGCAAGGGCAGGGCCATCGTTCAGGCCATCACCGACCATCAGAACCTTGTGACCGCTACCCGTCAGGCGAGTGATGGTTTCGACCTTGTCCTGCGGTGTGGCACCGGCCTGGGCGGTAAGACCCAGAGCGCGGGACACCTGGGCCACCGACCGGATATTGTCGCCGGATATGATAGAGGTCGGTAAACCCAAAGCCTGCAACCGGGCAATCGCTGCCGCAGCGTCCGGACGGATTTCGTCCTGCAGCTGAAGGACGACGGTATCGGTGCCGACCGTCAGCTGGCTGGACAGATGGTCTGCCGACTTTTCCGGCTTCCCTAGCGAGACTTTCACGCCACTCCAGTTCGCGGTCATGCCTTCGCCGGGCATTTCCCGGATCTCGTCCAGTGCGGCGGGTTCAATATCTTGAGCCAGCAATGCAGTACGGATGCCCTTGCTCACCGGATGGCGACTGGCTTGTGCCAATGCCAGAGTGATTTGCTTTTGCGTGAGGCTTAGGTCATCAAGATTGTTTGGAACCGCATGGCCGAGGGTGAGGGTGCCGGTCTTGTCCAGCAGCGCATAATCGACCTCTGCCAGACGTTCCAGAGCGCTGCCATCCTTGACCATCACACCCTTGCGCAGCAGCGCGCCCGAGGCCACGACCTGTGCGGCAGGTACTGCCAGACCCAGTGCGCAGGGGCAGGTTATGATCAGCACCGCGACCGCAATCAGCAGCGACTGATGCCAGCCGGCACCGGCCAGCATCCAGAAAATGAAGGCCAGAAGCGCAAGGCTGTGAACCACTGGCGCGTAGAAGCGGGCAGCCCGATCTGCGACCCGGACATAGAAGGAGCGGCGCTGACCGGCGTCGTCCATCAGCCGGGCAATATCCGAAATGCTCGTGTCTTCTCCGGTCGCGGTGACCCGCACGATAACGGGCGATGAGAGATTGAGCGTTCCGGCCAGCGCCATATCGCCTTTGCCTTTCGGCTGCGGCTCGCTTTCGCCGGTCATCAGTGAGCAATCGAAACTGCTTGAGCCGGTCTCAATATATCCGTCCGCCGCAAGACTTTCACCCGCAGCCACCATCATCCGCATCCCGGGAAGCAGATCCTTGGTGGCTACCCAGCGGGTTTTTTCGTTTTCTCCCAGAACCATTGCGCCAGGCGCTGTCTGCTTGAGCAAGGCGCCGATGCCTTCGCGGGCGCGATCCCGCATCATGCCATCGAGCACCCGTCCCGCCAGCAGGAAGAACAAGAGCATGACCGCGCCGTCGAAATAGGCATGGGCGCCGCCGGTTGCGGTCTCGTAAAGGCTCAGACCGGTCGCCAGCAAGATGCCGATCGAGATGGGCACATCCATGTTGGTCCGGCCATAGCGCAGTGCCATCGCTGCCGAGGCAAAGAACGGACGGCCCGCATAGGCAATTACCGGGACAGCAATCAGCGCCGACAGCCAGTGAAACAGATCCTTGGTGACGCCGGTTGCGCCGGACCACACGCTGACCGACAAAAGCATGATGTTCATCATGCCAAATCCGGCGACCGCAAGCGCCCGGATCAGCTTGTCCGTGCTGCCCTTTTCTTCCGATAGCGGGTTGTCAGCGAGTATCTGTGCTTCGAAGCCCAGCGCCTCAATCTTGTGCTTCAACTGGTCGTCATCGAGTTCCGGCAGATGAGTTATGGCCACCTGCTTGGTCGAAAAATTCACGCGCGATGACAGGATGCCCGGCCTTCCGTTGAGGCCGTTTTCGATTTTCGATATGCAGCCGGCGCAACGGATCGCTGGCACCGCGAAACGGGACACAACCGATTGCGTCTGCCCAACGCTGACAGGCGAAAGGGCGTTCACTGGATATCCTGAAGCACGCGCAGGGACTTGTCCGAATGCGTGACAAGCAGTTTCAGTTTCCAGCGGCCTGCGGGTATTGGTTCGACGCTCCGATATTTGCCCGGCGCGTTTTCGGTGAAGGTGATTTCAAACGGGTCGGTCCGTCCGACGGGATGCTCCGCTAAAATCGTAATCGTCGCGCCCTGCAGTGCGCCACCGTCCGCGCCGGTCACGCTTACCACGGCTCGATCTCCAGAGCGGACGACCGGCGATACGGTCCAGCCATGGGCCTGCTGGTCACGGGCCTGTTCCAGCCATTGGTTATATTTTTGGCTGGCCACATAGCTGTTGTCGACGACCGTCCCGCCGAATGTGGACAGTGCGAAACGGGCCATGACCATGTTGACACCAACCACGACCGCAAAAAAGGCGACGATGATCATGGTGGCGTGATAGCCGGTGAATCGACGTATGGATTTCTGCTTGCTCATTCGCCTGTCTCCGGTCGTTCAAAAAATACTTCGTCAATATCGCCGGCTTCGGGATCGTCAGCGGCGGTAACGGTAAGCGCGAAATCTTCCCGTTCTGGTCCGGTGCCAGGAGCCGCGACGTAGATGCGGAGCCTTGCCACGCTGTCGGCTGGAACTTTTGTGGTGAGGCTCTGACCCGCACTTTGCCGGGTTCCTGCATTGGACCACATCACCCCGCCTTCGAGAGCGGTCATGGCGACAATCATATCGCGGGGACGATTTTCCATATTGCGCAGATTGACGGTATAGCTGTTGCGGACATGGCCGTCGGCAAGCTGGACATAGACCGGGTTGCGATCATGGTTGGCGCTGATGTCGATCCGCGTTCGGTTGCCGAGCGCAAACAGCATCGCGAGACCGATTGCGCCCCAAATCGACGTGTACAAAATGGTCCGGGGGCGGAACAAGGTTTTCAGGATCGGATTATGCGGTTTTCCGGCTTTCTCCAGCTCGGCATCTTCCAGCGTCGCATAGTCGATCAATCCCCGCGGCCGGCCAACCTGTTCCATCACATGGTCACAGGCGTCAATGCAGAGCGCGCAGGTGATACAGCCGATCTGCGGGCCTTGCCGGATGTCGATGCCGGTCGGGCAAACCGAGACGCATTGATTGCAGTCGATACAGTCGCCAAAGCTGCCCGGCTGGGCTTCCGCCTTTTTGACGCTGCCGCGTGGTTCGCCGCGCCATTCCTTGTAGGTGACGGTCAGCGATTTTTCATCCATCATCGCTGTCTGTATCCTTGGCCACGGGCACATATAGATGCACACTTGCTCACGCATGAAGCCGCCGAAGATGAAGGTCGTCAGAGTCAACACGCCGACCGTCGCATAGGCGACAAAGGCGGCGTTACCGCTCCAGAAGTCTGCTACCAATGTGGGCGCATCTGCAAAATACATGATCCAGGCGCCGCCGGTCCAGAAGGCAATGAACAGCCACACCGACCATTTCAGCAAGCGCTTGCCGATTTTCTTTGGCCCCCAGGGAGCCGCCTGGAGCCGGAACTGGGCGTTGCGGTCGCCATCGATATAACGCTCGACATGCTGGAACAGATCGGTCCAGACAGTTTGCGGGCAGGAATAGCCGCACCATGCGCGGCCAACGGCGGAGGTGACCAGAAACAAGCCGATCCCGGCCATCACCAGCATCCCCGCGACATAATAAAATTCATGGGGCCAGATTTCGATGCCGAACATGTAGAAACGCCGATGGGCGAGATCGACCAATACCGCCTGATTGGGGGCGTATGGCCCTCGGTCCCAGCGAATCCATGGGGTGACATAATAGATGGCGAGGGTGATCGCCATGATCACCCATTTCAGCCGCCGGAACTTCCCGTCAACCGCCTTCGGATAGACATTTTTACGCGATTCATAGAGTTTCAGCTGGGGGTCGAGAATCTCTTTAGGGTTGGTCATCGCTGGCGACCTGTTCGAGCGTTTCCTGCTGTACATCTTCAAGCGCGGGCAGCGTCTCGCCGCCGCCCAGCGAATGTACATAGGCTGTCAGCATCCGGATCGTAGCCGGATCGAGCCGTTGTCCCCAGCGCGGCATCACGCCATATCGGGCATTGGTGATCGTCTCGGTTAACGCCGCGCGATCCAGACCGTAAAGACTGATTGCATCGGTCAAATTCGGCGCGCCTAGTTCACGATTCCCCTTGGCATCGGGGCCATGGCAGACCGTGCAATTGGCCTCGAACAGAGCAGCACCGCGGCGAGCGGCAGCGCTCTGTTTCTCCCGGCCAGACAATGTTCTGACATAGGAAACGAGATCCTGGATTTCGTTTGGCTGCAATATACCATCCCTGCCGAAAGCGGGCATTTGCGAAAAGCGGGTCTGGTCATGGTCGGGATTGCGGACGCCGTGCGTGATCGTATATTCGATCGCTTCGAGATCGCCGCCCCAGAGCCAGTCATCATCGTTAAGATTGGGATAGCCTGTGGAACCGGCTGCACCGGAACCATGACACTGGACGCAATGCACCTTGAAGGCCGAACGTCCGCCCTCGATCGCCTGCTGCATCAGCTCAGGGCTGCCGTTCAGTTTGCGAATGTCGGTCGACACCAGCGCCTGGCGGATCGGTTCCAGCTCTTTTTCGCGGGCAGCAACCTGCTTCTCATATTGTCCCCGGCTGCTCCAGCCGAACACGCCTTCTGTCGCTGAATTGAGCAACGGGATGGCGGGATAGACAATGACATAGCCGATCGCCCAGATGATCGTGGCGTAAAAGGTCCAGACCCACCATTTTGGCATTGGCGTATCGAGTTCCTCGATTCCATCCCATTCATGGCCAACGGTTTCGGTACCGGTCGGTTGATCAACGCGTTTTTTCTCAGACATCGTTTTTGTCCTCGTCAAAAATCATATGGGCTGCTTGGTTATGCCTGTTTCCGGCGCCGGGACGGAAGGTCCATCCAACACATGTCAGAAAAATCAGGCCCATGAACACCAGGCCCCAGCTATCGGCGAAATGGCGCAAAGCTTCATAACTCATCGAGCTTGCTCCTGTGCTTCTCCCGCTTCGAAATCGACCAACGTGCCAATCATCTGCAAATAGGCGATAAGGGCGTCCATTTCGGTGAGCTTGTCGGGATTGCCGTCGAAGTCACGAATTTGCACCTTGGGGTAACGTTTCTCGAGTTCTGCCGAGCCGGCCATCGGGTCGACCTGAGCCATCAAGTCCTCATTGGCTTTTTCGATGGCTTCCTCGGTGTAGGGGACGCCGACCCGCTTGAGCGCGCGCAGATGTCCCGACATGTCGCCAACCTTGAGCTCTTTTTTCGACAGGAAAGCATATGGCGGCATGATCGATTCCGGCACCACCTGACGGGGGTCCGTCAGATGCTGGACATGCCACTCATCCGAATAGCGGCCTCCTACCCGGGCGAGATCTGGGCCGGTACGCTTGGATCCCCATTGAAACGGGTGATCGTACATCGATTCCGCAGCCAGGCTGTAATGACCATAGCGTTCGACTTCATCGCGGAACGGCCGGATCATCTGGCTGTGGCAGGTGTAGCAGCCTTCGCGCACGTAGATATTGCGTCCGGCCAGCTCCAGAGGCGTATAGGGCCGCACACCCTCGACCTTCTCGACCGTGTTGTCGATCCAGAAGAGCGGTGCAATCTCGACAATTCCGCCGATCGCAACTGTGACCAGAGCAAGCACCGCCAGGAGGGTGATATTGCGTTCAATCTTTTTATGTTTTTGCGTGAATGTAGTCATGATCCCTTTTCCCTCACTCTGCCGGAACCGCGACCAGCGGTTTGTCAGCAGCCTCGTCATGAGGTGTTTCCGTCATCGGTTTTTCGTCCCGGACATGGCCCGCCAGGGTCATCCAGACGTTGTAAACCATGACAATGGCGCCGGAGAGATAGAGCAGTCCTCCGGTGGCGCGGATCAGGTACATCGGGAACATTGCCGAGACGACTTCGCTGAAGGCGTAGACCAGATATCCGTCGTCACCATATTCGCGCCACATCAGGCCCTGCATGATCCCGGCGACCCACATCGAGGCGGCGTAGAGAACGATACCGATCGTCGCGAGCCAGAAGTGCCAGTTCACCATGCGCAGACTGTACAGTCTGGGGCGGCTCCAGAGGCGCGGTACCATATAGTAAAGCGCTGCAAAGGTGATCATCCCGTTCCAGCCGAGCGCGCCGCTGTGGACGTGGCCGATGGTCCAGTCGGTGTAATGCGATAGGCTGTTGACGGCCTTGATCGACATCATCGGACCTTCAAACGTGCTCATGCCGTAAAAGGCGAGGGCCAGCACCATCATCCGGATGATCGGATCGGTGCGGATCTTGTCCCAAGCGCCGTTCAGCGTCATCAGGCCGTTGATCATGCCGCCCCAGCTTGGCATCCACAGCATGATCGAGAAGACCATGCCGAGCGTCTGCGCCCAGTCGGGCAGAGCGGTATAGTGCAGATGGTGTGGACCGGCCCAGATATAGAGGAAGATCAGCGACCAGAAGTGGATGATTGACAGCCGATAGCTGTAGACCGGGCGTTCGGCCTGCTTCGGCACGAAATAATACATCATGCCAAGGAAACCTGCAGTCAGGAAAAAGCCGACCGCATTATGGCCATACCACCATTGGGTCAGCGCATCCTGTACGCCGGCAAAAGCGCTGTAGCTTTTGGCACCGAGCAGGCTGACCGGCATCGAGAGGTTATTGACCAGATGCAGCATCGCAATGGTCAGGATGAACGCCAGGAAAAACCAGTTAGCGACATAGATATGGGGTTCCGACCGTTTGACGATCGTGCCGATGAAGACGGCGGCATAGCTGACCCAGACAATGGTAAGCCAGATATCGACATACCATTCGGGCTCGGCATATTCCTTCGACTGCGTGACACCCAGCAGATAGCCGGTGGCAGCGAGCACGATGAACAGCTGGTAGCCCCAGAAAACAAAGCGGGCGAGGCCGGGGAAGGCCAACCTCGCCCTGCAAGTGCGCTGGACGATATAGAAACTCGTCGCGATCAGCGCGTTGCCTCCAAATGCGAAAATAACGGCAGAGGTGTGCAGCGGGCGCAAGCGGCCGAAAGTGGTATATTCCAGCCCCAGGTTAAGCGCTGGAAAAGCCAATTGCAGGGCGATGTACAAGCCGACAGCGAAGCCGGCCATGCCCCAGAAAAGCGTTGCGATGACGCCCCAGCGGATTGGGTCGTCATCATATTTTCCGGGATCGGCGGGAGCCTTCAATTTCCCGCGACCGATGGCGGCGTAATCCGCCTTGCCAATGGTCACCCATAGCGCGATCAGGCACGCCACCATGATGATGCCCATGTGCACGGCAAAGCCGCCGTCGGCGGCCATGACCATTGCCAGAAATGCCAGAAATACGAGCAGCAGCCAGCTGCCGGTTTTCACCAGTAGATTGTCCATAACGTCCTTCCCCGTTGTGTAGGAAAGCCGCTACCAGCCGCAGGGACCGGGCTATATACGGGTTAATACGTAGTTGGACTATTGGCGGCAGAAATCGGCCTAATCGACGGCGATTTCCGCCCATACCGGAAGATGGTCGGATGCCTTGCGGGCGGCAGGGCTGTCATGCACACCGCCGGCCAGCGACTGGATCGCACGGGAATGCATGATCCGGTCGAGCGTCGCGATGGGGCTGCGCGAATGAAAGCTGCGGCCACAATCTACGATCTGGAACGCCCGGGAAAAATCTTTCAGACAGCCACTGGCGGCGCTCCATTCGTTGAGGTCTCCCATCAGCACAACCGGGACATTTTCTTCCTGTTTTTGCGCCATTTTGACAATTGCTGCGGCCTGCCGTCTGCGCCACAGGCCTGACAGATCGAGATGCATGCCGAAAACCGCCAGCTGTTTTCCGTTGATCTCAAAGCGTGCCATTACCGCTCCCCGCGGTTCCAGGAAGGGGATATGCATGATGTCATGCTCCAGCACTTCGGCCGATTTCCGGACCAGCAAGGCGTTGCCGTGCCAGCCCATGGAATCGGTCTGGACATCCAGCGGGATAGCGCGATAGTCGCTATTCATTTCCAACAGCTTCTCGGGAATTGCTGCAGCTCTCGCGCCGAACCGGCGATCCGCTTCCTGCAGGGCGATGATATCGGCATCGATCTCGTTGAGGACATCGACGATTCGCGCGGGATTGCGCCGTCGATCTGTACCTACGGCTTTATGGATATTGTAACTGGCAACCTTCAACATCAGGCTATGCTTGTCCGATCAGAAGGGATTGATGGTATAGCCCTGCTGCTGCAGCAAGGCGTGGGCGGTCATTGCGGAGAGGGCCATTTTGACGCCCGGCAGCAGGTCTGCCTTGGAGATGCCCTGGGCGGCAGCGCTCTGCCCGCACAGGTAGAAATCCACTCCGTGTTTTTGCAACTGGGCAATCGCGGTGGCGCTGGCGTTTGTCCTGCCATCCTTGTGCGCCGCGAAAAATTCCGGATTGGTCAGGTCGAAGGCGGCTCCGCCGTGCACCACAATGGCGAGATGGATATTCTCTTCCGGGACGCCAGCAGCGACATGCATGTTGATGAAGCGCGCTGCGCTTTCGATCGTGCGGTTGATCTTGTCCGGTGTGGCAGCGGTGGATACGTCAAAAGCGATGCTGAACACGGTGTCATTGGGCAGGGGCTCGTCCACCTCAACCGGAGCGATAGCGCCGAACTCTTCAAATACCGGGCCAGTCTTGAAATTTTCCATCTGGGCCGCAGCGGGTTGACCGAGTGCCAACAGGGGAAGCAGCGCCACGAGACAGGATTTTCGCATATTCATTCCAGTTCAGTTTGATACTTGCTCAATGACAGCGGGTCTCAATAGCCGAGTGCCTGGCCATCTTTGCGCATTTCGGTGGCACCGGTGTAGACGCCGGTTTCCGGGTCCCGCGTGATCGCCTGGTAACCGCCGAACATCGCGCCATTGCTGACGACCTCGACCTTGTGGCCCATCGCCTTGAGACGCTCGACCGTTTCAGCCGGAATTCCGGGCTCGACATTGAGAATACCCAGAAGATCGGCTCCGGCTCCCGCCAGATCGTCAGTCGGCTGGCGGCCTCCATCATGGTTCAGCCGAGCCGCGTCGCCCGCTTCCTGCACGTTCATGCCATAGTCGACCAGATTGACCATAACCTGGACATGGCCCTGCGGCTGCATGCCGCCGCCCATCAGGCCGAAGGACATGAACGGCTTACCGTCTTTTTTCATGAAAGCGGGAATGATTGTCTGGAACGGACGCTTGCCGGGTGCATAGGCGTTGGGGTGCTCGGCATCGAGCGAATAAAGCTCGCCGCGATCCTGAAACATGAAGCCGAGGCCGTCGGCGACCAGCCCGCTACCCATGCCGCGATAGTTGGACTGGATCAGTGACACCATCATCCCGTCCTTGTCGGCGACGGTGAGATAAGTGGTGTCGCCTTCTCCTTCGAGCTTCGGTTCGCCGGGGCCGAATGCCGGCGTTGCCTTTGCCGGATCGATCAGGGCGAACCGCTGCTTGCCATATTCATCCGAAAGCAGCCACTCCAGCGGGGCAGGGGAGGCGTCGGGATCCGCGTAAAAGCGCGCAACATCCTCGAAGGCCAGCCTTTTTGCCTCGGTGATATAATGCAATACCTCGGCGCTGCCGCGTGGCCATTGGGCAAGATCGACATTTTTAAGGATATTGGCCATCTGCAGAGCCGCAAAACCCTGGGAGTTGGGCGGCAGTTCGCAAAGCTCATAGCCTTTGCGATAATCAACGCAGCCCGGCTCGACCCACTTGCTGTCATGCGCAGCGAAATCTTCATAGCGCAAATTGCCGCCAATCCGCTTGAAATAGGCGTCGATCCTACGGGCGATGTCGCCCTCGTAAAAGGCATCCCTGCCGCCCTCGGCAATTTTGCTCAATGTGTTGGCGAGGTCAGGGTTCTTGAAAATCTCTCCGGCCTTCGGCGCACCATTCTTGAAATAGGTGTTCCGCGCATTATCGAAATCACCAATCATATCCAGACTCTGTTCGAACCGATTGAGATTGCTCTGCAGATAATAGCCGATCACCGGGGCGATCGGATGGCCTTCCCTGGCGTAGGTGATGGTTGGCGCGAGGATATCGGCCATGCTCAGCTTGCCAAAACGGTCATGCATTTCATACCAGGCATCGACCGTGCCCGGCACTGTCACCGGCATCGGCCCAAATGGCGGGATGGTCTTGCTACCGCCGAGTTGCTTTATGAACTCCTGGTAGCTGGTGCCCATCGCGCTTTTTCCGGAGCCGTTCAGACCATAGAGTTTCTGGGTTTTCGGATCCCATATGATCGCGAACAGATCGCCGCCGATGCCATTGCCGGTCGGCTCCATCAGCCCGAGCGCCGCGTTGGCTGCGATTGCGGCATCGACTGCGGTGCCGCCCTTTTTCAAAATGTCGATGGCAATCTGGCTGGCCAGCGGGTGGGCCGTCGCCGCCATCCCTTGTTGCGCGTGGACGGGGCTGCGTGACCATGCTTCGCCAACCGGACGGCCGCCGCCGCCGATTTCGAGGGCTGGTTTTTCCGCAGAGGTTTTTTCCTGTGCATGGGCGGGGGCCAGGGTCAGGGCGGTCAAGGCTATGGTCGAGAGGAAAATGTTGCGCATGATATCATCCGTTCTGAGGAAGCGAACGCCTCACCATTTGCGAGACTGTCGAAAATGGGCACTCTAGACACTCTGCGTCCCGCATCAAGGGGGAAGTATAACGCTCTGATTGTGCCCAGATCGGCGCTCCTGATTGCCAACCCGAATAGCGAAGTGTAACGCTCGCCCATGGCCAAAGCCGATCGTCTTGACCGCCTCGATGCGCGTCGTTCCGACCTCGAAGAGGAATATCGGGCTGTGCTGTTCGAGGCTTTGCGAAGAACCGCATCTGGCAAGGCGGGCCTGTTCGGCCATAGCAAGGACCGCCGGACCCGCGCGACCGTGGCTCCGACAATCGATGCCCTGAGTGAAATGGGCGAGGAAATAGATAAGGCGAGGGAATTGCTCGACATGCCACCGTTCGAGCTCCAGCAGCAGTTCCTCGCTTCGCGCGGCCCGGTCGGCCCACAGGCCGTCGGGGAACCCAAGCAAGCGCAGGCATGGCTTGATCGTCTTGCCGCCGACAGTGGTGAAAGCTAAGTCCGAAACAACGCCACGCTATTGCACGGCTGCCAGGGGTTTCGATGTCCGTAATCAAATATATGCGCGAAAATCTGGTGCTGTTTGGCGCGCTATCGGCTAATCTCGGCATCGCCGTTGCCAAGTTCATAGCGGCCAGCATCACCGGCTCTTCGTCGATGCTGTCCGAGGGCATCCATTCGGTGGTCGACAGCTTCAATCAGGTGCTGCTGCTGTACGGAGAGCATCGCGCCGGCAAGCCTGCCGATCGACAGCATCCCTTTGGCTATGGGCGCGAGCTCTATTTCTGGTCGTTCGTGGTGGCGATCATGATCTTTGCGGTCGGTGCCGGACTTTCCTTCTATGAAGGTTATATCCATTATCAGAACCCGGAAGAACTTCGCGATCCGTTGATCAATTATATCGTGCTGGGTGTGGCTTTCCTGATGGAAGGTACGTCTTGGACGATCGCGGTGCGCGAGTTTGCATCCACGAAGGGGGAGACCGGCTGGTGGGCGGCGATCAAGCTGTCAAAGGATCCTTCCGTGTTTATTGTGATGTTCGAGGATTCAGCGGCGCTGATGGGGCTGATCGTCGCCGGTGCCGGAGTGTGGGCGAGCCACTGGTTCGATGCGCCGCGCCTTGACGGTCTGGCATCGATGGTGATCGGGGTCATCCTGGCGATGGTCGCGGTGCTGCTGGCGCGCGAGACCAAAGGGCTGCTGATCGGCGAGCGCGCGGATTCGCAGGTGATCAGCCGGGTGCGCGAATTGCTGATGCAGGAGGATTGGGTGACGGCGGTCAATCATGTGCGCACGATCCACACCGCTCCGAAGCAGGTGTTTGTCGCGATCAGCGCCGATCTTGTCGATGATATCACAATGGGCGATGCGGAGAGCGAGATTGAAGCGCTTGAAATCATGCTGAAAGCGGAGATGCCACAATTGGTATCAATCTATATCCGGCCTGAAAAGGAGGAGGATGCGCAAAAAATTACTGCGTGAATGGGGTTTGAGATGCAGTCCCGAGCCATTTTTGCCGAGGTAAATGGAGGAGCTGCCGACAATGAGGTTCGCCGAGAAATGAAGACTGACCCATGTCTTCAAGCGGTATTGCTTGACATAAATCCAAAACAACCTATGTTGCATCGCAGCAAGGGCGGCAATATAGATTGACCGTCTGGCGAGAGTTCTGCGTGAGAGGTGACAAGATCATCTCGAACCTATCGCCTTCATTGCTTCTTTCTTTCCGGCAGCCTGATCACGCGGGTCGTCTTAACCGACGGCGAACGCGCGCACGAGTCTATCTCGTACTGCGCCCACTGGCTGCTTATTTTAAGGTATTATTTTTGACTAAATTTTCTGATTTCGCTCTCGCGGAACCTATCCAGAAGGCTATTGCCCAAGGCGGTTACACATCCCCAACCCCGATTCAGCAGCAGGCAATCCCGCCAGCGCTGGAAGGCAAGGACATTCTGGGCATCGCGCAAACCGGTACCGGCAAGACCGCTGCTTTCTCTTTGCCATCCATCCATCATCTGCTGAACAGCAAGAAACGCGCAGGCCGCTTTGAATGCCGGATGCTGGTTCTCGCACCAACTCGCGAATTGGCACGGCAGATTGCCGACAGCATGACCGGCTATTCCAAGGGTCTGGGCATGTATGTGACCTCGGCCTTCGGCGGCGTGCCGATCAATCGGCAGAAACGCATTCTCGAACGCGGTGTCGACGTACTGGTGGCGACACCGGGTCGTCTGCTCGATCTGGTCGATCAACGCTATCTGAACCTGAGCAAGGTCGAAATCCTTGTGCTCGACGAAGCCGACCAGATGCTGGATCTGGGCTTTATCGTGCCGCTGAAGAAAATCGTTCCGTTGCTGCCAAAACAGCGGCAGAGCCTGTTCTTCTCGGCAACCATGCCGAAGACGATTTCGCAGCTCGCCGACCAATTCCTGACCAATCCGGTACAGGTTTCGGTTGCGCCGCAGTCGACGACTGCGGAACGCGTTGATCAGCGCGTGACCTACATCAATCAGGATGACAAACAGCGGCTGCTAAAGGATTTCATCAACAACGAAAATCCGGACCATATGCTGGTGTTCACTCAGACCAAACATGCTGCGGACAAGGTTGTGAAAAACCTGATGGCTGTCGGCATTCATTCCGCTGCGATCCACGGCAACAAGAGCCAGCCGCAGCGCGAGCGCGCACTGGGCGATTTCAAGAAGGGCAAGATCAACATCCTTGTCGCTACCGATATCGCCGCGCGGGGTATTGACGTCGACGGCATTACCCATGTGATCAATTTCGACATGCCCAATGTGTCCGAGCAATATGTCCACCGGATCGGCCGGACAGCAAGGGCAGGGGCGAGCGGTATTTCCTATTCGATGGTCGCTCCGGACGAACGCCAGTTTCTGCGCGATGTGGTCAAGCTTACCGGCGTGAAGCCCGATGTGATCGCTCTGCCAGAAGGTTATGACGAGCCGCCCCGCGAGGAAGTAGCTCCCCGTATCTATGGCCAGAAGCCGAAAAAATATGGTGCAACGCCGATACGGAACGGTCCATCCAAGAACAAGCATAGCGCCCGCAAGGGTCGCCCCGGTGGCGGCGGTTCCGGACGCGGCGGCCCGGGTTCAAGTGCTGGCGCCAAGAGCGATGGGCCGAAGCATTGGAACAATGGCGCGAAATCGTTCAAACGGCGCCAGGCGCGTAAAGCGGACGCCTAGGCTAGGTTGTGTACTCATAAAAGGGATTCCCATAGCGCAATAGATGTGATTCACTGTCTTTAGAGGAGGTGTATCATGGCACGATTTGATTTGAGCGATG
>NVXM01000030.1 GCA_002733865.1 Sphingopyxis sp. | reverse complement strand
CGGCTGGAGCTGCGAACCCGCCATAGCAAAATTCTAACACCGATTTTTACAGAAACACAAAGGAGAAGAAAATGGATTTGGGACTCAAGGGCAAGAAAGTCATTCTCACCGGCGGTAGCCGCGGACTCGGTCGCGCGGCGCTGGAACATTTCGCCAGCGAGGGCGCTGACGTTGCCTTTTTCTCGCGCAATGCCGAGCAGGTCGAGACCGCGAAAAAAGAACTGGAAGCGCATGGCGGCAAGGTGATTGGCGACGCCCTCGATATGACCGATCACGACGGCTATGCCAAATGGCTGGAAAAGGCGGCTGGCGATCTCGGCGGCTGCGATATTTTCATCCATAATGTAAGCTCGTCCGGTGCCGGCGCAACCGGCGACTGGGACGTGACGTTTCAGACCGACATCATCGGCGCCGTCAAGGCCATGGAAGTGCTGGAACCGCATCTGGAAAAATCCGACGACGGCAGCGTGATCTTCATGTCTTCCACCGCCGCGTTCGAAACCTTCGTCGCACCACAGGCGTTCAACGCGATGAAAGCTGCGCTGATCACCTATGGCAGCCAGCTGAGCCAGTCGCTTGGTGAAAAAGGCATCCGTGTGAATATGGTTTCGCCCGGACCGATCAAATTCCCCGGCGGCAACTGGTCGCAGATCGAAAAGGGCATGCCGGAATTTTACGAAGCCACGAAAACCGGCTTCGCGCTGGGTGATTTCGGCACCGCGGACGATGTCGCCCGCGGCGTTGTCTTCCTCGCCAGCCCGGCGTCGAGCTATACCACCGGCGCCCATCTCGTGATCGACGGCGGCTTTACGAAGCGCGTGCAATTCTGATCGCAAACCGCTCCTACCTTTTTGGGGAGCAGAGGCGCTGAACTTGCGCTAGGATCGGGGCTCCGGCTTTTTGGCCGGGGCCCTTTTTATTGAAAGGCAGGACCATGACCGAGCAACAGACCAATGAATATCCCACCAAGGGATATGCCGCACATGCGCCGGACAAGCCGCTGGAGCCTTGCTCGCTTAACCGGCGGGGGCTGCGGCATGACGATGTGCTCATTGAGATATCGCATTGCGGAATTTGCCATTCGGACTTGCACACCGCCCGCAATGACTGGGGCGGCAGCCGATATCCGGTTGTGCCGGGCCATGAAATCGTCGGCTATGTGCGGGCGGTTGGCGAAGATGTCAGCGGATTCGCTGAAGGAGACCGGGTCGCGGTCGGCTGCATGGTTGATGCCTGCATGGAATGCGACCACTGCAAGCAGGGTCTGGAGCAATATTGCCTGAACGGCGGGATGACTGGCACCTATAACAGCAAGGATCGCCGCGATGGCACCACCACGCGAGGCGGCTATTCCGACAAGATCGTCGTGCGCAAGGAATTTGTCCTGCGCATTCCCGACGGCATGGACATGGGCGCAGCGGCACCGCTGCTCTGCGCCGGTATCACCACCTACTCCCCCCTCAAGCAGTGGAAGGTCGGCCCGGGCAGCAAGGTCGCGGTCGTCGGCCTCGGCGGCCTCGGCCATATGGGGGTCAAGCTGGCCGCTGCGATGGGCGCGGAAGTCACCGTGCTTACTCGCACCGAAGACAAGATGGCCGATGCCAAGGCCTTGGGGGCCAAGGATATCCTGCTGTCCACCGACCGGGAGGCAATGAAAGCCGCTGCGAACAGTTTCGACATGATCCTCAATACCATTCCCGTGCCCCACCCGGTGGCGCATTATATGCCCTTGCTGAAAGTGGATTGCGCACAGGTGCTGGTCGGCGTCATAGGTACGCTGCCCGAAATGCACAGCGGGCATTTTCTGGGCCGCCGGATACTCACCGGCTCCGGCATAGGCGGCATCGCCGAAACCCAGGAAATGCTCGATTTCTGTGCCGAGAAGAACATCCTGCCCGAAATCGAGATGATCGCGATGCAGGATGTCAACGAGGCCTATGACCGGATGGAAAAATCCGATGTGCGCTATCGGTTTGTGATCGATATGGAGACGCTTGCCTGAGCGCGCCTATTTGTCCTTGCTAGTGAAAGCCCCGATCCGATCCTGCATATCGGGGCCATGCCCCTCGCTCTCCATCACTTCCCATTGCAACCCTGCATCGATCGGACCGCCATCGGTGGCTTCCAATAGCCGCTTGTTCGCAGCGTGGGAAAAACCGGAATTGGCGACAATCTTGTTTGCCAGCGCTTCAATCTCGGCATCGAACTGCTCGAGCGGCACTGTATATTCCGCCAGACCGATACGCACCGCTTCCTCGGCGTCGATCATATCGGCGGTGAACATCAGCCTTTTGGCGGTCGCGATGCCGACCCGGCGGGGCAGGCGCTGGCTCATCCCCCAGACCGGGGTCAGCGCCCATTTGGCGTGGGTGTCGCCGAACTTCGCGCTGTCCGCTGCCAATATGAAGTCCGCCGCCAGTGCGACCTCGAGCGCGCCGGTATAGCAATGGCCATGCACCGCCGCGATTACCGGCTTGGGCAGTTTCTCCAGCATCCGCAGCGTCTCCGAATGCCAGCCAGGCGACGGCACCGCCTCGCCTTCGGCAATATCGCCAAGATCATGGCCGGCTGAAAAACATTTGCCGGCGCCGCGCAGCACGACGCAGCCGATGCTGTCATCCTTGCGCAGATCGGCCACATGATCGCGCAGCTCGCGAAACATCGCCACCGTCAGCGCATTCAGCTTGTCGGGCCGGTTGAGCGTCAGCAGCGTCCAGCCGTCCCGGTCTTCACGCAGCACCAAGTCCGTCATAACCATTCGCCCTTGTCCAAATACCGTTCGTGCTGAGCTTGTCGAAGCACCTCTCGACGCGATGTGCCCTTCGACAGGCTCAGGGCGAACGGCAAAATATCAGCTATAAAATTCTATCGATCAGTTAACCGCCCGGTCCTTGCCTTCCCAATAAGGCGCCCGGAGGTCCTTGCGCAAGATCTTGCCCGACGGGTTGCGCGGCAGGGCGTCGATGAAGTCGATCGACTTGGGGCATTTGTAGCCGGCGATCCGGGTCCGGGCATCGGCAATCAGCTCGGCCTCGGTCAGTTCCTCACCCGGCTTGACCACCACGCAGGCCTTTACCGCCTCGCCCCACTTTTCATCGGGCACGCCGATCACCGCAACATCGGCAACCTTCGGATTGGCATAAAGCGCATTTTCGACTTCTGCCGGATAGACATTCTCACCGCCGGAGATGATCATGTCCTTGAGCCGGTCCTGAATATAGAGATAGCCGTCCTCGTCGAGCGAGCCGGCATCGCCGGTTCTCAGCCAGCCATCGGCATCGATCGTCTCGGCCGTGGCCTCGGGCCGGTTCCAGTAGCCCTTCATATTCTTTGCCGAGCGGGTCGCGATTTCGCCGATGGTGTAGGGCGGCAAGGTCTCGCCCGTCTCCGGATCAATGATCTTGAGCTCAACGCCCGGCAAAGCCGTACCGACCGAGCGCATCTTTTCGTTGCCATTGACATCATGATCTTCGGGGTTGAGCGTCGTGATCGTACCCGACGTCTCGGTCATGCCGTACATCTGGACAAAGCCGCAGCCCAGCACATCCATCGCCTGCTTCATCAGATCCAGCGGGATCGGCGACGCGCCATAGGTGATATATTTAAGATTGGAGAAATCGACATCCTTGGCCCGCGGATGGTTGAGCAGGATCTGGATTGCCGCCGGCACCATGAAGATTTTCGAGATATTATATTGCGCGATCAAGTCCAGTGCCTGGGTCGGATCATATTCCGGCAGGACAATGGCGCTGCCGCCGCTAAACATCACCCCCAGTCCGGTGCCGGTGCCGCTGATATGGAAGCAGGGCATGGCCAGCAGGGTTATTTCGCCGGGGATCGGCTTCTGCCAGTCCATCAGATCGGCTTCCGTGACCCCGGCGCTGCGCGAGGAAAAAATAGAACCATTGGTCATGATCGCGCCCTTGGGGTGGCCGGTCGTACCCGATGTATAGAGCTGCAGCGCATCATCATTCTCGGCGCAGGGCACCATCGGGTCGACCGGATCAAAACCATCGCGCCAGGCGGGGTAGCCGGGGAAGTCCGCTTCCGCCTTCTCGCTTCCCATGATCAGCTCGACATGGTCCAGATCATCCCTGATCTTGCCGGCCAGTTCGTCAAAACCGGGCCCGACAAAGAGAATTTTAGCCTGACAATCGTTCAGGATATAGGTGACCTCGGGCGGGGCGAGCCGCCAGTTGACCGGGACCATGACCGCGCCCAGCTTGGCCGCACCGACCATGATTTCAAAATAGAGATGGCTGTTCTTTCCCATATAGGCGATCCGGTCACCCTTGCTGACGCCCTTCGACGCCAGCGCCTGGGCCGCCCGGTTGCTACCGGTATCCAGCGCCGCATAGGTCATCTCGTCGTCTTCAAAGGTGAAGACAACCACATCCGGCTGTTGCTGCGCCTGAAAACGCACCACGTCGCCAATGGAAATAATTTCTTCTTCGGTCATGCAAATATCCTCTGTGCGCGATTTCGCGATCGGCTTTTTCCACAAGATACATAGAGAGGCTGCGATATGAAACAGCCTAGCAGATTGACTAGCGGCAAAGCCCGAAATCCGGTGGCGTCAGCGCGACATTCTTCTAGAATCACCCCATGCACAAGCTGGCATTGCATCAGATCACGATGATGGAGGGCGGACCGGAAGGTCTCGTGCGCTTCGCCGCCGGAGCTGGTCTGGCTGGAGTCTGCCTGTTCACTGCTACACCGCTCAACGCCGATGGCGGGAACATGTTTCCGGTGGTGGAACCGAACGCAGCGACTTCGTTCAAGCAACTGCTCCGCGACCATGAGGTGCGTATAATCAACGCCGAATATTTTCCGGTAGTGGCTGAGCGGAATGTCACGGACTATCTGCCCGCAATTGCCTTGGCGGCGGAATTGGGTACGAAACGCATCGTCACCCATATCCACGAAAGCGACCGGCACCGGGCCGAAGATCAATTGTCGAGCCTGTGTCTATTGGCACGCGACAATGGCCTGGAAGTCGGTCTGGAATTCACCGGTTTCGCCGCTGGCTGCAACAGCCTGACACGTGCAGTGGAATGGCATGGGCATGTCCGGCAGTCCAATTTGACGATAGCAATTGATGCCCTGCATCTCTTCCGCACCGGCGGCACGCTTGAACAGATACAGGCGCTCGACCCGGCCATTATCGGATACGCCCAGCTCTGCGACGGACCAGATTTCCACCGGTCTGATGACTATATTCCGGAGGCGATGAGCCGGATGATACCCGGAGAAGGCGTATTCCCGCTTCATGAGCTGGTGGCCCTGCTCGGCCCGCATGTCGATATCGATATTGAGGTGCCCCACTCCGCACCGCAGACGGCAACCGAGGCAACAAACTGGGCCGAACGTGCCATTACCGCAAGCCGGAAACTTTTGATGGAAAGACAATCAAATGACCCACGATGATCTTCTAGACCGAGCCAGAATTACCGACCATGTGCTCGGCTATGCGACGGGCATCGACCGCCACGATTGGGGACTCTATCGCTCGATATTCACCGACCAGTTGACCGTCGATTTCTCGAGCTGGTCCGGTGAACCCGCCGCCACCATGAGCGCCGATGACTGGGTCGCCGGGGTCCGGGCTACCCTGGAGCCTTTTGATGCCACCCAGCATGTCCTTACCAACTTTGTGATCGATATCGATGGCTCGGAAGCCAGCTGCACCTGCTACATGGCCGCTCATCACCATCTGGTGACCGGCGAACTGCGGGAAATGCACAGTATCGGCGGATATTATGTCCATCAGCTGCGTCGGAACGGTGACGGCTGGTTGATCCATCACACGCAGTTGAACGTCACCTGGGAAATGGGTGACCGCGCTTTGTTTCAGCAGGCGGCCGTGAGAGCGAACTCGGCGACCTGAGCCACGCCGGCCAAAGATCAGTTGGGCATGACCGGCTCTGCTGGCGGCACTTTGACCGCTGGCAAATCTGACAAATCAAGCCAATCATATTCACTCTCGCCATAATAGCTGTCGAGCACCGCAAAAGGTAACCGAAACGGCCGACCCCAGCCATCATTCCACATAGCCACCACACCGGTTCGGCGGGCAGGATCGAATATCATCGTTGAACGAAAGCCGTCGACCGCTCCGCTATGACCGACCAATTGCCGGCCTTCATAGTTGAACGTCCGCCAGCCGAGGCCATAATAGGGGTTACCAAGCGCGCGCGCCAGGTCACCGCTATAGACACGTCTGGTACTGACCAGCGGCGCATGGGCCAAGGCCAGAGTCTGGCTCGACAGAACATCTTCATTCTCACCCATCTGCGCGCGCATCCACCGTGCCAGGTCGATAATATTGCTGCTCACGCCAGCCGCTGCCGGAACCCGCCAGTAGGACTCTGACAAGGTTCGCACCTGATCGCCGCGGTGGGGCCGCGCCCAGCTCTTGGCACCGATCAGACCAGCCATGCCAAATTGCGCGCTTGTCATGCCCAGCGGCTTGAACAAGCGCTTTTGCACGGCATCCGAATATAAGGTCCCCGCAGCCTGGCCCAAAATCTCGCTCGCCGCATCAAAGGCGATATTCTGATAGCTGTGGCACGTACCCGGCAAGCATTGCAGCGGCGCAGCGCCGAGCTGGCTGCGAAGCAGACCGGGATCTTCACCATCCTCCAGCTTCGTATCATAGGCATTTTTGGTGAGACCTGTTCGATGGGACAATAGTTGCGCCATTGATATCTGCGACTGAGCGTCGCCCGGGAGCCGGAGGGACGAGTGCCAGATGCTCAAGGGGGCGTCGAGATTGAGCTTGCCCTCTTCCGACAGCTTTGCGGCCAGCGATCCCGCTACGCCCTTTGATACCGAGGCCCAGCGGAACACGGTTTGCGGCGTCACCGGCTCGCCGCTGTCCTTGTCAGCGACGCCGTATGTGGACACAAAACGAAGGTCTCCGTCTTCCACTATCGCTACTGCCAGTCCGGCCATTTCCGGACGCGCGGCGAGAGCGGCAAAATCCTGGTCAAGACCGCGATAGTCGATTTTTCCGTGCCAGTCGTCAGGCCTGGTTGGCAGACGCTTTGCTGCTTTTGGCTCGACAAGGGTCGCCAGCGGAAAACCGCTTTTCTGTTCAAACAGAGCCCGATAGCCGTACCAGCCGACCAGCAGAAGAGCAGCCAGTCCGAAAAACAGCGCCAGAGATTTTTTCACATTCGGTATCTTACAATGCTACTTCATATTTGGCTGCGGTTTTCGCGGCGACATCCTCGGCGCTGATCCCCGGAGCAAGCTCGATCAGCCGGAACGGGCTATCATGATCGGGACGCTGGAAAACGCACAGGTCGGTAATGATCATGTCGACGACATTGGTACCGGTCAGCGGCAGGGTGCAGGCCGGGATGAACTTGGGACTACCATCCTTCGCGCAATGATCCATCACGACGATGATCTTCTTCACCCCGGCCACCAGATCCATCGCACCGCCCATGCCCTTGATCATCTTGCCCGGGATCATCCAGTTGGCGATATCGCCATTTTCCGCAACCTCCATCGCGCCCAGCACCGTAAGATCGATATGTCCGCCGCGGATCATCGCAAAGCTGTCGGCGGAACCGAAATAGCTGGACGAAGGCAGTTCGCTGATCGTCTGCTTGCCGGCATTGATCAGATCTGCGTCAACCTCGTCTTCATAGGGAAAAGGGCCGATGCCGAGCATCCCGTTCTCACTCTGCAAAGTCACCTCGACACCTTCCGGAATATGATTGGCGACCAGCGTAGGAATGCCAATGCCGAGATTGACATAATAGCCGTCCTGAAGTTCAGTCGCCGCCCGAGCGGCCATTTCATCGCGAGTCCAGCTCATGCTGCATTCTCCCTCTCCCGGGTCATGCGGAATTCTATTTTCTTGTCATAGGGCGCACCACTGATCAGGCGCTTGACGTAAATCCCCGGGACATGGATGCAGTCCGGGTCCAGTTCTCCGACTTCGACAATTTCCTCCACCTCGGCGACACAGATTTTGCCGGCGGTAGCCATTGGCGCATTGAAATTGCGCGCAGTCTTGCGAAACATGAGATTGCCCGCCTTGTCCGCCTTCCAGCCCTTGATCAGGCAGAGATCAGCAAAAATGCCGCGCTCGAGAATATAGGTTTCGCCATCGAAATCCTTGTGCTCCTTGCCCTCGGCGACCTGCGTGCCGACGCCGGTCTTGGTATAGAAACCGGGAATGCCGGCTCCTCCGGATCGACAGCGCTCGGCCAGCGTGCCCTGCGGGCAGAATTCCACTTCCAGTTCACCGGAAAGAAACTGCCGTTCGAACTCCTTGTTCTCGCCGACGTAGGAAGAGATCATTTTCTTCACCTGCCGTGAGCGGAGCAGCTTGCCGAGACCTTCATTGTCGATGCCGGCATTATTGGAAGCGATGGTGAGGCCTTTGACCCCATCCTTCTGGATTGCATCGATCAGCCGTTCGGGGATACCACAGAGGCCAAAACCGCCGACGCAAAGATGCATGTCATCAAATAAAAGGCCGTCGAGTGCGGCTGCCGCATCCGGATAGATTTTCTTCATGTGCGCGTTTTCCTGACTGGTTGCCCAGCGTCTAGCGCAGGTGTCGCGTGATCGTCCAGAATAGATTATATTTGGGGAGAGGAATCGGTTATGCGCGGCCGCATGCGCCGCTTGCTCGCCTGTTTGTCACTCCTGTTCTTTCTCGTGCCGGTCACCTATGTGCGCGGCCCTGCCCCGCCAAGAAATAACAGCCAATATATCGTGCTTGAGCCAATTGCGCTCGACGCAAACAAGCCCGCCCATCGCAGGGTTGGCCGGCTCGCTTTTTTGGGGGGCTGGATCATCACCAGCAAGAATGATGATTTTGGCGGCATATCGTCAATGGTGGTCTTGCCGGACAAACGGTTCCTGATGCTAAGCGACAATGGTTCGCTCATGGGTTTCACATTGGACGAACGGGCGCATCGCGCCGTTCGCCCTTTCATTGCGCCGCTGCCCGATGGCCCAGCGACCACCACGGAATATCCGAAGCAAAACTGGGATGCCGAATCCTTCATACACGATCCGGCGACCGATAAATTCTGGGTCGGCTACGAGCATCAACACAGCATCTGGCGCTATGGCTCGTCTTTGTCCCGCAAAGAGGCTGCAGCTTTCCCTCCGGCGATGCAGAAATGGCCGGAAAATGGTGGTGCCGAGGCCATGCTCCGTCTGCCCGATGGCCGCTTTCTTATCTTTTCGGAATCGGCAGAATATTCCAAGGGCGGTTATCAGGCGCTCATCTTCGACGGCGAGGCATCTGAACCAGCCAGCAAGGCCAGGACTTTCGGCTATCGGCCTCCCGAGGGCTATAAGCTGACCGATGCGGCATTGCTCAACGACCGTTCTGCGGTGATGCTGCACCGCCGCTTCACGCCGTTCGACGGTGTGTCGGCTATCCTGTCCATCGCGCAATTGAAGGATTTTCAGCCCGGAAAAGTGGCGCGGTCTATCCCGATCGCGACTTTGAAATCACCGCTAAAGGTTGACAATATGGAAGCCCTGGCGATCACCAGGGATCGGGATGGCACGATCATCTGGATCGCGTCGGATGACAATTTCAGTACGCTGCAGGAATCGCTGCTACTGAAATTCCGCCTGCTGGAGGACATGCCCTCTCAGACAAACACCAAAGCTGAAGCCCAAAACGAAAAAGCCGGAGCGAGCCCCGGCTTTTCAACGCTAGAATCAGATTGATCGCTTAAGCGGCAGCAACCTGCTTTTTCGCGATTTCCTTCTTGAGACGCTTCACACGCAGGCTCAATTTGTCATCGGAAGTTTTCATCAGCCAGTTGTCGAGACCGCCAACATGTTCAACCGAACGCAGGCCGTGCGTCGAAACGCGCAGCTTTACGCCCTTGCCGAGTGTATCGGACAAAAGAGTCACATTTTGCAGGTTGGGCAAAAATGTTTTCTTGGTCCGGTTTTTGGCGTGCGACACATTATTGCCTACCAGCCGAGTCTTACCTGTCAGTTCGCAAATCCGCGACATCGTAAAAGTCCAATTTCTTGTTATTGAATGATTCCCAGCGGGAAAGAGCGGTCCTCTAACCACAATCGTGCCATGCGTCAAGCATCTCGGCGCCTTTTGCACCATACCGGTCGCCTATAGCCTTCCTTTCGGTTCCGCGCTAATCGAATAGCATGGCGGCGGCGAAATATACTTCTTTCATGGGCGATGCGCTGGCATTGGCCAACACCGCCATCGCTGTCGATGAAGTGCCGGTAGGGGCAGTCATCACCAAGGATGGCAAAATTATTGGCCGGGGACATAACCGCACGCGGATCGATCATGATCCGACCGCCCATGCCGAAATCGTTGCGATTCGCGAAGCGACCCGTTTTCTCGGCAATGACCGCCTCGACGAGTGCGACCTGTGGGTTACGCTTGAACCTTGCACAATGTGCGCTGGCGCCATCGCCCATGCCCGGATCCGCAGACTATATTATGGCGCGGAAGATCCCAAGGGCGGCGCCGTTGACAATGGAGTCCGTTTTTTCGACGCGCCCACCTGCCATCACAAGCCCGAAGTCTATTCCGGCATAGAGGGAGAAGGGTCCGCGCAACTGCTATTGGAATTTTTCCGCAGCCGTCGGGACTAGCGCCTAATGCACGAACCGGGCGACTACATCGCGATAGCTGCGGCTAACCTTAACCTGAGCGCCTGAACCGAGCACGAGAAAACATTCGCCGTTGGTATGCGGCTTCACTTCCCTGACCTGGCTAAGGTTGACGATGGTCGAGCGATGTACTCGCTGAAAATTGCGGGGGTCGAGACGCTTTTCCAGATCTTTCATGGTTTCACGCAGGATCAGGCTGTTGTCGGCGGTATAGATGCACATATAATCGCCTGCAGCATCAATCCGTTCAATCGTATCAACATCGACGCGGAAAATCTGTCCCCGGTCTTTCACATTGATCAGCTTCTCATAGCGATTCGCCGACGCCGGTTCATCCGACTCATCCATGTTCGCCATCGCGTCAGGCGCGACTTCGCTCAGCACGTTTTTCAGCTTTTCGAGCTCTGCACCACCGCGCTTTTCCAGCAGCCGTTTGCGTACCCGGTCAATCGCGTCAGCGAGCCGGTCTTCCTCGACCGGCTTTACCAGATAATCGATCGCTTCCGCTTCGAAGGCACGGACCGCATGTTCGGAGTAAGCGGTGACAAAAATGAACAGAGGGGGCTCGATCTCCATGATTCCCTGAACCACCGAAAAGCCGTCGAACCCCGGCATCTGGATATCGAGGAACACCAGGTCGGGCTTCAACGTCTTGATCTTGCGAATCGCTTCCCGGCCATTGCGGCAGGTGTCGACCACCTCGATATCCTCAAATTTTTCGAGCCGGATCTGCAAACCCTGGATCGCCAGCTTTTCGTCATCGACTAATATGGTTCTGATCGTCATGTTTTTAAATCCTTGTGCTGTAAGGACGCCATCGCGGTCACATTTACCGGCTCTCGCTGATGGCCATCGCTCGGTGCATGCTCGCCAAAAATGGTTTCGTTTCTCACTTGTTCTTCCGTTGTCGCGTGCTTTGCCGCTTCCCGTTCGATCTGTTCTCTCGTTTCAAATGGCACGGCGATCACCACCGAAAAGCCGTCGCCGGGAGACGAACGCGTTTCAAATGTCGCGCCTTCTCCATAGGCTTGGTTTAATCGCTCCTGAATATTACCGAGACCGACGCCCGTCGAGCTGGATTTGCTGGACGCCGCACCGACTTTGCCGGGACCGGTATCCGAGACCGTTATCCGCAACTTTTCGCCATCGAGTTGAGCCGACACCGAAATATCTGCCCCTTCTTCCTGCGGCGTTACCGCATATTTTATGGCATTCTCGACCAGCGGCTGCAGCAGCAGCGACGGCAACAAGGCATCGCGAACGGCCGGATCTATATCGAAATGCGACCGCAGCCTTTCCTCGAATCGCATCTTCTCGATATCCAGATAGAGATGCAGTGTTTCGACTTCCTGCGCTAGCGTCACCCGGCTGTGGACCTCATTGACCAGCGTGTGGCGCAAGAAGGAGGAAAGGCGCGACAGCATCGCATTGGCCGGTTCCGTCTGACGCAGCAGCACCAGCGTCGAAATGCTGTTCAACGTGTTGAAAAGGAAATGGGGATTGAGCTGATAGCGCAGCATCGCCAGCTGCGCGCGCGTCGCCTGTGCTTCCAGTTGCAGCAACTGGTCATTCTGTTCCTCGACGCGCAGGAAAAAGTTGATCGCATAGTAAAGCGCCGACCAAGCCCCGAGCATCATGATACCGAGGAACAGTGATCCCAGAAACAGAGTGCCGAAGGCGGTTTCCGTGGCCGGGTTCTGGATGAGGAAAACCCAGGCATCAATGAAAGCGTAAAGCGAGGCGGCAATCGTCAGGATCACCGCAGTGCTGCTCCAGGTCACAATAGGCCGCCGGTGGATCAGATTCTTGTAAACGACGGACAACAGCAGCGAGATGGAATAGCCGGTAATCGTTGAAATGATCACGGGCACCAGGAAACTCAGCGGCAGGCCATTGGAAATCCCGCCGATCGCGCGCAAGATCAACGCACCGGCCCAGCCCGCAGATTGCAGGTTCCAGAACGCCCGGTTCTTGTTGCCAAAAAACGGCTGGGGACGAATATCAATAACGGCCATCGCGTTATCTATAGCGGGCCATTGCCGCTTGGGGAAGAATCGCCTATCAATTGGGCAAATAAGACGACGAACGCCGCTTTTTCGGCCGAAATGCAAAAGAATTGGCAGTTTCGGCAACAGGAATGTGGCTGAAGATCGACAATATACACAGGAGAAGATCATGGGCGGTCCCAACGAACTACGCGCTAAATTTCCTTCCATGGAAGAGGGCACACAGGAAGACTGGCAGATTATCGGCGGCCACTTTGGTCCTTTTGCCTGCAAGGTGGCCGACCGGGTGCTCGATCATCTAAAACTGCTCGATGGCGATTTTGGCGGTTTTCCCATCGACCGTATGCAACATAGCCTGCAGACCGCGACTCGCGCGCATCGCGATGGCCGGGATGAGGAATATGTCGTGATGGCGCTGCTGCACGACATTGGCGACACGCTTGGTACCTATAACCATCCCGACATTGCAGCGGCGATCCTGAAACCCTTCGTCAGCGAAAAAAATCACTGGATCACCGAAAAGCACGGCATCTTTCAGGGCTATTATTTTTTCCACTATCTTGGGCAGGATCGCGAGATGCGCGAGCAATTCCGGGGACATGAACATTTCGAAGATTGCGCTGAATTCTGCTCCAAATATGATCAAACCGCATTTGACGCAGCCTATGATACGGCGCCGCTGGAATTTTTCGAACCGATGGTACGTCGGGTCATGGCGCGGCCGATAAACAGTATTTACGCGACCGTTTAGCGTCCGTTCGCAAACGGCATCAGGCGACCGACGATTCGCCTATTTCCCGGAGATGGCGCACGACCATATCATCGCGATTGGCACCAGCGGCTTCGGATTTTAGTTCCGCTTCATCAATCCAGCAGAGATCGTCCATTTCAAGCACCCGGTCGTCATGCGCTCGCATGCTGATCGGTCGGATGGGCTTGCGATCACGCGAGTCACATAGAATGGGATTTGATGGCACTCCGGTCTCCCATCGTTCTCCCCACTGCCGCAAGGCAATCATGGTGGGCAGCAAAGCTTGCCCCTTGTCCGTCAGCCGATATTCGACCTTACGTTTGTCATGATCGCATGGCCGCCGGGTCATGATCCCGGCTTCCACCATCCGCGTCAGCCGGTTGGCAAGTATGTTCCGGGCGATCCCTATCTCAGAGAGAAAGTCCTCAAAATGGCCAACGCCGTTGAGCGCCGCCCGCAATATCATGAAGCACCAGCGTTCACCGATGACTTCCAGCGATACGGGCAGACTGCACTCACCGCTTGCCAGACTCGATAGATCTTCTCTGATTTTGTCCATGTAAACATTCCTAAACCAGTTTTCGGGCAAGTGCGAAAAAAATATAAGTTTTTAGTTGCAACTTAAAACCTTTCTCTATAGGTATCGATTCGCAACCTAAATTGCAATCGGAAATTTCTCCTCGCCGGGCCTTCAGAAATGGCCCGGGATCAGATCGAAGAAAGGACATATCATGCTTCTCTCCCAAAGCCCGCTTCGCGCGTCGATGATCTTCTGTGTCGCGGCGATGACCTCCCTCACTCTGTTCGCGGCAACCACAGCCGAGGCCCGCAGCAAGACCGTGGTCTATACCGCAGAATTGCAAGCTCCGGTCGAAGCCACGCAGGAGATAATCAAGGATACGGTTATCCACTGTGCTGGTACCGAATGCCTCGGCGCCCAGAGCAGCTCCGCGGCGCGAACGATTTGCGCCAAAATCGTCGATGAGTTCGGGCCGGTTGCCAGTTTTGCCTATAAAGGCGAAGCGTTCGACGCCGAGGCGCTCGCCAAATGCAACGGCTGATTTGAAGATCCCCGCCTGACCGGCCTTTTGCTCCCATAGCAGCCAGATCATGGCTGCGGCCGGTCAGCTATAGCGCCGAAGCGATGCTCTTGATCCGAACTCCGGAGATTAGAGACAGCTTCGGCGCTCTTTTTTGTTGCCCCGGCCCGGAAAGAGCACCATCTTCACTGCATGCTCAGGCAATATGAACTGGTGGAACGGGTCCGATCCTATGAACCCGATGCAGATGAAGATCTGATCAACCGAGCCTATGTCTTTTCGGTGCAGCGCCACGGCAGCCAGAAGCGCGCGAGCGGCGACCCCTATTTCAGCCACCCGATAGAGGTCGCCGGCCTGATGACCGACCTCAAACTGGACCAGCAGACGATCGTCACTGCCCTGCTCCACGACACGGTCGAGGACACGCTGACCACAACCGAAGAGATCGGCAGATTATTTGGCCAGGAAATCGCGCGCCTGGTTGACGGCGTAACCAAGCTTTCAAAAATCGAGGCGCAGACCGACAATGAGAGAGCAGCAGAAAACCTGCGGAAATTCCTGCTGGCGATGTCAGATGATATCCGGGTGCTCTTGGTCAAGCTCGCTGATCGCCTGCACAATATGCGCACGCTCCATTTCATCAAGAGCGAAGAGAAGCGGCAGCGGATTGCCCATGAAACCATGGATATCTACGCGCCGCTTGCCGAACGAATCGGCATGTACGAATATATGCGCGAGATGCAATTGCTGGCGTTCCAGCACATGGAACCGGAAGCCTATGACACGATCACCAAAAGGCTGCAGGCGATCAAGGAAGGCGACGAGGGCCAGGTAGACAAAATTTCCCTGTCGATAAAAAAGGCGCTCCAAAGCGGCGGCCTGGCCGCAGAGGTCAGCGGCAGGGAGAAACACCCCTATTCGATCTGGCGCAAGATGCAGGAGCGGCATGTCAGCTTTGAGCAGTTGACCGACATTATGGCCTTCCGGGTCGTCACCGACAATAGCTCCGAATGCTACCGGGCGCTCGGCATCCTGCACAAGAAATGGAAAATGGTCCCCGGCCGGTTCAAGGACTATATTTCGACCCCGAAGCGCAACGGCTATAGTTCCATCCACACCACGATCATGCACGGGACCAATATGCGGGTGGAAATCCAGATCCGCTCACAGCGGATGCACGAGGATAATGAATTCGGTCTCGCCGCGCACTGGGCCTACAAGCAGGGCAACCGTCCCGATGGCCAGGCGGGCTGGATTCGCGACCTTATCGAGATTCTCGACCAGGCAGAAGATGCCGAAGAATTGCTCGAGCACACCAAGCTGGCGATGTACCAGGACCGGATTTTTGCCTTCACGCCCAAGGGCACATTGCTGCAGATGCCGCGCGGCTCGACTACGGTCGACTTTGCTTATGCGGTTCACACCGATCTCGGCAATCAGGCGGTCGGCGCCAAGGTCAATGGCCGCCATGTCCCCCTGCGCACCCAGCTGCAAAATGGCGATGTCGTTGAAATCCTGAAATCCAAGGGTCAGGAACCACAGCCGGGCTGGCTGTCCTTTGTCATCACCGGCAAGGCGCGCGCCGCGATCCGCCGCAACGTCCGGTTCAAGGAACGCGACGAGATGATCGCGATCGGCACCGAGCTATATGAGGAAATCATCGAACGCTTGCCCGGTAAGATCGGCAAGCGCGCGATCAAGGCAGGGCTGAAACGGCTGGGCATGGCGGAGCCAGACGATCTGATGATGGCCATTGGTACGCGCGAGCTCAGCGACCGTGAGGTGATGGAAGCGCTCATGCCCGGCAGCGTCAACGACAATGAAGACGAACGGCAATGGCCGGAACAGGACCGGGCGATTTCTATCAAGGGCCTGACCCCGGGCGTCGCGTTCAATCTTGCCGAATGCTGCCATCCGGTGCCCGGCGACCGCATTGTCGGATTACGGCGCAGCGGCGAGAATGTTGAAGTTCACACGATCGATTGTCCCAGTCTCGCAGATGGCGTGGACGCAGACTGGGTCGATCTCAGTTGGGGCAATGAAAGCGATGGTGCCCCGGCGCGGCTATGCGTCGTGCTGCACAACAAACCGGGCACGCTGGCAGAAATGGCGGGGATATTCGGCTTTCACAATGCCAATATTCTGAACCTGCGCCTCTCCCACCGGGATGGCCCGTTTCACACGTTTGACGTGGCGCTGGAGGTGCACAATGTCCATCATTTGATGCGGATATTGTCCGCGCTGCGCGCATCGGAAGCGGTTGCGCAAGCCGAGCGCGCCTGATTTCAGATTTTTGGAAAAGTCAGGGAGCGGGCGGTGGTCCGCCGGGTACGCCCTGCGCCTGCATCTGCATCCGCAATTCTTCCATCTGCGCCTGCGAAATAAAGTCGAGCAAGGTCACGTCGAAGATCAACAGGCTGTTGGGCGGAATTTGTTCGCCGGGAGATGCCTCGCCATAGGCCAGGTCGGACGGGATCCAGATGCGATATTCGCCGCCCTTCTGCATCAGTTGCAACGCTTCGGAAAAACCGGGAACAACGCCGCCAACCGGCATCGGCGTTTGCTCATTCGCGTCAAAGACCGTGCCATCACGCAGCCGGCCCTCATATTTGACCAGTGCCGTATCGGTGGCGGTGGGCGAAGGCCCCTCGCCTGGCTGGAGAACCTTATATTGCAGCCCGGATGCAGTCGTTTGCACGCCATCCTCATCCGCATTCGCAGCAAGAAACTGTTCGTTGCTCGCGCCGCTTACAACCGCATTCTGCGTTCCCGTATATGCGAGAAGCAGCGCGGCGATCACGACCAGCAAAAGACCGAGCCAGAGCTTGGTCAGCGAACCTTTTTTGATGGGATGTATCGGAACAGTCGTGACTGACATGGTCAGGCTACCTTATATTCGTGGAGCCGAAGCGTTAAAATCAGGGCTCTTTAGATAAGGCCGTCGCGTTCCATGCGCTTGCGGTCCATCTTGCGGGCGCGGCGAACGGCAGCAGCCTTTTCGCGAGCACGCTTTTCAGATGGCTTTTCATAATGGCGGCGAAGCTTCATTTCGCGATAAACGCCTTCACGCTGCAATTTTTTCTTGAGCGCGCGCAGCGCTTGATCAACATTATTATCGCGAACCATGATTTGCATAAGACTGAGTAACTCCGTTCAAATTTCGTAGCGGACCAGAAGCAATTTCTTCTGGCCTGAATTGGTGTAAAAGCCATAAAAAAGGGTTTGCAGCAGAATCAATCTGCTTCAATCCCGCGCCGCCTATCAATTTCTCGGCACCTAGGCAAGCTTTTACACGATTTATTGCGCGAATGGCAGGCGCTTTGCATTCCTGTTTCTGACGCTTTGCTATAGAACATCCATCAAAGGCGAAACATGCCGATTCGAGGAGAGAAAAATGGCCACCGCGATCAACGTTCAGTCCAGCTGCAGCGAAGAAGAGTGGAAGGCGCGCCAGAAGCTCGCCGCATGCTACCGGATTTTTGCCTATCTTGGCTGGGACGAGCTGATTTTCAATCATATAACGCTGAAAGTACCGGGAGAAGATAACGCCTTCCTGATCAACCCCTATGGTCTGCATTTCAGCGAGGTCACCGCCTCGACTCTGGTCAAGATCGACATTGACGGCAACACGCTCGACGGTTCGACCTACCCGGTCAACAAGGCCGGTTTCACCCAGCACAGCCTGTTCCACCGCGAACTGCCGGATGTCCATGCGATCATCCACACCCATACCACGGCAACCATGGCCGTATCCTCCGTCGAAGGCGGACTCCAGCCCGTAAACTTTTACGCTGCCGCTGTCGTCCCGCGCCTCGCCTATCACAAGTTTGAAGGCATCACGGTGCACGAAGACGAAGGCCCGCGCTTTCTGGCCAGCCTTGGCAAGAAACGGATGATGATGCTCGAGAATCACGGCCCAGTGGTGATGGGCCGGACGCTGGAAGAGGCGTTCCTCAACCACTGGGTGCTGCAACGCGCCTGCGAAATCCAGATGCAGACCCTGTCGATGGGCAAGCCGGTGATGATCGGCGAGGCGGTGATCAAGAAACATCTCGAAAATCTGTCACAGGCCTCGATCGATCCGCTGCAGCAGGGCGTGCCGGAATTCGAGGCGATGGTGCGGCTGGTTGATCGCGAAGACCGAAGCTGGCGAGAATAGTCGCTATCTTCGTCATGCTGAACTTGTTTCAGCATCCCTTATTGCATAAACCGCTCTCAAAATCCTGAAACAAGTTCAGGATGACGAGTTAAATCAGATGACCAAATTCACCGTCAATGATCGTCCGGTCTGGTACCGGATGGACCCGGACACGCCGCTGCTCTGGGCGCTGCGCGATGCGTCGAATCTGACTGGCACAAAATATGGCTGCGGTACCGGTGACTGCGGTGCCTGCATGGTCGAGATCGATGGCGAGGCAATCCGCTCCTGTCTGGTCACCATCGGCGAACTGGAAGGGCGTTTTGTCACCACGATCGAGGCGCTGTCGCGCGATCGCAGCCATCCCGTGCAGCAAGCATGGGCGGCAGAAAATGTGCCGCAATGTGGTTTCTGTCAGTCGGGCATGATCATGGCCGCGGCTGTCTTGCTTAAGAAAAATTCCAATCCGTCAAAAGCCGCGATTGACGAGGCAATCACCAATATCTGTCGCTGCGGCACCTATCCGCGGATCCGCGAGGCCATCCAGCGCGCCGGACGTGTCGCTCGGGGTGAAGCGGTGCTCAGCGCCGCACCGCCGCCCGGCATCGATCCGGAAGATGCGGCGAAAGCGGTGCCGGCACTCACGCCCAAAGAATAACGGCAGAGCGCGCGCGCCCTACTTTCACTAGCTGGTGAGCCTCGGCGCCACGGTTTTCCTGAACCCGCCCTGCGATTGCCTGATATTAACTTCGGTTGCACCGGATTTTTCTTTGAACCCCGTCGCCAACTGGTGTTTATGGAGCCTTTACGACGAAACGGGAAAATATCATGAAAGCGACTATCTGGCACAATCCGAAATGCGGAACATCCCGCAAGACTCTGGCAATTCTGGAAGACACGCCAGACGTTGACCTGACCGTAATCGAATATCTGAAAAATCCCCCGACGCGTGCCAAGCTGGAACAGCTTTTCCACGACGCTGGAATGACACCGCAGGACGGCCTACGAGTGCGCGGTTCGCCGGCTGAAGAGTTGGGCCTGACAAAGGAAAATGCATCCGCCGACGACATTCTGGATGCCATGGCGCGAGAGCCAATCCTGATCGAGCGGCCTCTGGTTGAGACCGACAAGGGGGTCAAACTGTGCCGACCGCAGGAGCTTGTGCACGAACTTCTCTGACAAAGCCCCTTTTCGGCTGACTTCGAGCATAACGGACAAGGACAAACAATGTCGGTAATTGCGGTTTACAGTATGAAGGGCGGCGTTGGCAAAAGCTGCTCGGCTGTAAACCTGGCCTGGAACAGCGCGGTCGGCAGCTCCCGGCGCACGCTGCTCTGGGACCTCGACCCGCAAGGCGCGGCTTCGTTCATTCTCAGGGGCGATCAGCGGGAACGGGACCGCGCGCACGCGATGATCGCCGGCACCGTAAAGCCAGCAAAATTGATCAAACATAGTGAAATAGAGAATCTGGATCTTCTGGCAGCCGATGTCTCTCTGCGCGGGCTCGACCGGCTGTTCTTTCAAATCAGCAAGAAGCGGCATCTTGGAAAATTACTCAAGAGCATGAGCCAGGACTATGACCGGATCATTCTCGATTGCCCTCCGGGCCTGACGGAGACGAGCGAACAAATCCTGCGCAATGCGGATATTGTCATTGTTCCGGTTATACCATCACCGCTTTCGGAGCGTGCGCTGACCGACGTCCAGACATTTCTCGATAGCAGCGGCAAGAAGCACGCACCGTTGTTGCCGGTATATACGATGGTCGATCAACGCCGCTCCATCCACAAACAGGGGCTGGCCCGACGCCCCAAATGGCCTGTCATCCCGATGTCGAGCGCACTGGAACAAATGACCAAATTGCGGCAACCGGTCGGCAGCTTTGCACCAAGCAGCCCGGCCGCGCGGGCCTATGCGCGTATCTGGCGCGGAATAGAAAAGCGTCTCGCCAATAAATAGACCGAACCCGTGCGCCTATGCTGATTTTTTGCTATATTCCAGCAGCTCGCTGTCAAATACCTCGAACAAATTTCTGGCGTCTTCGGCGGCCATCGGACGGCCGAAATAATAGCCCTGAATTTTACGACAACCCAGCTTGCGGATCATTTCCACTTCTTCTTCGGTTTCAGCACCCTCGGCGGTCGTGCTCATACCCAGGGAATCGGCCATCGCTACCACTGCTCGGATAATAGCCAGGCTTTCGGGGGCATTTTTTGCGGCCCCCTTTACAAAGCTGCGGTCGACCTTGATCGTCGAGAAGCGCGTCTTGCGCAAATAGCCGAACGAGGAATAGCCCGTGCCGAAATCATCAAGCGACAGGTTGACGCCCATCGCGATGATCTGGTCGAGCACCTCCGCGGCGCCGGTGCCCTCGCGCAGGAAAATACTCTCGGTCACCTCGATCTCAAGCCGGTTGGGAGGAAGCCCGCTCTCTTCCAGAGCCGATACCACCATCGAAAGAAAATTGACTTCGGTCAATTGGTCTGCGGACACATTGACCGCGACTTTGATCGTAGCCGGCCACTCCATGGCTTGCTTGCATGCGTTCCGCATGACCCATTCGCCAATCGGCACAATGAGGCGGGCCTCTTCCGCCAGCGGGACAAATTTTGCTGGCGAAACCGCCCCAAATTCCGGACTCGTCCAGCGCAACAGCGCTTCAAAGCCGACAACACCCCCGGTATCGGCGCTGACCACTGGCTGATAGTTCAAAGACAGCTCGTCTTTTTCCAGCGCCTTGCGCAAGGCTATTTCCATCACCCGCCGCTCTTCTGCCTGGACATGCAGCTGTGGCTGGTAATGCGTGAACGCGCCGCCGCCCTGGTCTTTCGACCGATAGAGCGCGAGATCGGCGCTGCGCATCAGCATTTCCACCGTGCGCCCGTCCCGTGGCCCGATCGCGGTGCCGACGCTGGCACCAATATATAAAGTATGCTGATCGACATCATAGGGCCGGGACAGGGTTTCGATAATCTTCTGGGCCAGCGATTCCATATAATGCGTGTCGCTTGCTTCTTTGACCACGACAGCAAATTCATCACCCCCGAGGCGGCCACATAGCTCGTTGTCGGTCATGATGGATCGCAAACGATCGGCGACGCGCTCCAGCAAACGATCTCCCACAGGATGGCCCAGCGTGTCGTTGACCGCCTTGAACCGGTCCAGATCGATCATCATGAAGCCACAACGCCCGTTCCATTGCTCGGCTGTTTGCATGGCTTTCCTGACGGCATCGGTCAGCTGCATCCGGTTTGGCAGACGGGTCAGCGTGTCAAACCGCGCCAGATGCGAAATTTTGTCAGCGGATTCGCGCTGTTCCGTAATATCCGATCCGACGCCGCGAAAACCGTGAAACACGCCATGGTCATCCAGTTTCGGAGAAGCAGACAATTCCCACCAGCGATTTTCGCCGTCGATCTGAACGGGCACCAGCATGTTGCTGAAGCTGTCCCGTCGTTTCAGCTTGTCAGCCAGTTCGTGCAACGCGCTTGAAAACTGGCCGCTGTCCCAGGACTGGCCTGCAACCAGTTGCAGGAACGGCTTGCCCTCGATCTCCTCGGCAGATTTGCCGACTGCATGGGCAAAGCGCGGCGACACATGCGTGACGCGACGCGACGTATCGGTCTGCCAAAGCCAGTCGGCCCCGGTATCCTCAAATTCCTTGAGCAACAGGCTGACCACTTCGCTTTTCTCGTGAAGATTGGCTTCCGCGACGCGTCTTTCAATGAAGGACCGGCCGGTCATCAGGCAGCCGGCAATCAACAGCACCGCGATCGCGGTCGAGGCCAGAGCCAAATGAGGGCTGCCGACATACAGCCAGCCAAAGATACAAGCGACACTCGCCGTAGCGATGAACATTATGCTGCTGAGCGGCATGGTCGACAGCAGCATGGCGGACCCCACCATCAGACAGACGATTGTCGCCCATACCGGGATCATCTCCATCGCCGTCGTGTTGAAAGCGAACAGCAAAAAACCCGCGCCCCACAAAGCTCCGCCTGTTGCCGAAATCACGTAGATCACTGTCATCTCGGAGCGATCGATCGTTTTTCGCTGCAACGCCGACTGCTTCCGATATGTGATATCAGCATAAGTGTATATCGCGATCAAGCTCGCGAGCCACACGCCAAGAAACGCGATATTGATTTTGCCGATGCCCAGTTGAACGATCAACACACCACAGACGATCGCTGCCACGATCTTCAGCAGGCCGTGCTGGTTATTGCCGTTGAACTGCAGCGCACGAATTCTGCCCCAATCAATCCCTGCAGGATCGGAAAGACCAAGCAGAACGCTTAGCGGGATGACGCGCGGCAAACCGGATTGGGCGAGATTTCTTAACACCGCCTTTCCTTACGCTCAAAGTCTTAGCGAAAGGTAAGCACCGGCCTCAAATCTTTTGGCAAACTCCGGACAACGGCGTCAGCCCGGATCAGGCAGCCACCGCATAGGGCTGAATATCACCGGAAAGATAAAGATTGCGGGCCTTGGCACGGCTCAGTTTTCCGGAACTGGTGCGCGGCAATGTCCGCGGTGGGACCAGCTCGATCACACAATTCATTCCGGTAATCGCCCTCACCTTTTCCCTGATCTCGTTCCACAGCCGCAGACGCTCGGTTTCATCGGAGGTCCGGCATTGCACCAGCACGGCTGGCGTTTCCTCGCCGCCCGGCGTGGTGATGGCAAAGGCGGCGATATCGCCCGCCTTGAACCCCGGCAATTGTTCCACGGCCCATTCAATATCCTGTGGCCAGTGATTTTTGCCATTGATGATGATCATGTCCTTGGCCCGACCGACAATGTAGAGATAGCCGTTCGACAGATATCCCATATCCCCGGTATCAAGCCAGCCGTCGACGAGGCAGGCATCGGTTGCCTCCTGATCGCGATAATAGCATTCCATCACCGCCGGCCCCTTCATCCACACTTTGCCGACCGATTTTTCGGCTAGCACCGCGCCATTTTCTTCGCGGATTTCCAGCTGCGTATCGCGCACCGGCTTGCCGCAGTTGACGATTGCGCGAAAGCGTTTCGGGCGACTGCCGTCGCTCTGCTTCTCGCCGGAAAGCTCGGTTTCTTCGACCAGCTCGACTTCCATGCCTTCGCCTGATGGCATCAGCGTCACGGCCAGCGTTGCTTCTGCCAGACCATAGCTTGGCAAAAAGGCCTTGGCGTCAAATCCTGCCGGCGCGAAGGCATCGGTGAACCGCTGCATCACATCCGGCCGGATCATGTCGGCGCCATTGCCGGCCAGCCGCCAGCGGGAAAGGTCGAACCGTTCCTGCACGTTGGACTGGCTACCGATGCGGCGTGCACAAATCTCGTAGCCGAAGGTCGGGGAAAAGCTGCAGGATGTGCCGGGATTGCGCGTGATCAGGTCGAGCCACGACAAAGGCCGCCGGGCAAAATCTGCGGTCTTGAGATAATCGGTCGAAACCTGGTTGGCGACCATCGAAAGAAAACAGCCGACCAGGCCCATATCATGATAGAACGGCAGCCACGAAATGCAGCGATCGCTGTCGCGGATCAGCATCCCGTGGGCATGCGAGCCAAGATTGTGCAACAAGGCCTTGTGCGAGACGGCAACGCCGTGCGGAAACCGCGTCGAACCGCTGGAATATTGCAGATAGGCAATATCGCTGCCGCTCGCCGTCGGCAATTGCGCGTCGGGGACCTTCTTCTCGGAGAAGGCATCCCATCCAAAAACGGGGATGGAGCGAGACTGACCGGCAGCGCCTGCCAGATCCGCTATCTCGTCCGGGAAAAGCAAAATCGCCGGGTCACAGCTGTCCAGCTGCACGCCGATCTGGTCGATATAGCTTTCCTTGCCGCCGAAAGAAGTCGGCAATGGTAGCGGAACCGGCAGCGCGCCGGCATATACGGCACCAAAAAACAGCGCGCAAAATTGCGGCTCAGTATCGGCAATCAGCGCCACCCGATCACCGGGCTTTATGCCAGCCGCGATCAGTCGCTTTGCCGACGCCAGGGCGTCCTCCCGCAATTCGCTGAAGGGATAGACGCGTACCAGCGATGCCCGGGCATCGTGAAAGTTAAAACCCTTCTTCCCTCTGGCGGCATAGTCCAGCGCATCGCCGAGAGTCTCAAAGTCGGAAAAACGGCGTGGCAGTTCATCCGAGGTCGGGGTTGGTGTCAATTCGGTCATCCAATATCCATTTCCGGAAGGTCCAGCCTTCCTAAAATCAATCTCTGTCGCGCGGTAAAGGAGCAGCTTGTCTTTTCGACACTCCGATTATCCGCTTTTAACAAGGTCATTGATAACCTCTGGCGTTTAAATTTCGACCCGACTGTGGCACAAAAAGGGCAACCGCGACACTTGAAAGCCAAGCCGTTGAAAAACAGCGTTAAAACGTTAGATCAGGAGAGCTTGCATCGGCTGGCTATACGCTATGTCGAGCGATATGCAACGAGCCGGAAAAAACTGGCTGATTATCTGCACCGGAAAATTCGGGAAAGACAATGGCAGGATGAAGATCCTCCGGCGGTCGAACAACTGATCGAGCTTTTCGTCGCCCAAGGCTATATCGATGACGCCTTATACGCGCAGAACAAGGCATCCTCGCTTGGCCGGCGCGGTTATGGACCCCGCCGTGTCGCGCATGCGCTTTATCAAGCGGGGATCAGCGAGGCGGACGGGCGCGGAGCGTTTCAGATCAGCGAAGAGAACAAATGGGTTGCCGCCGAAAAATTTGCCCGCAAACGGAAGATCGGTCCCTATGCCGAGAGCCAGCAGGATCCTGACAAGTGCCGCAAGCAGTTACAAGCCTTTCTCAGAGCCGGCCATGATTTTGAGCTGGCATCGCGCTTTGTCTTCGCAAAGCCCGGTGAGGCGATAAGTTTCGAAGACTAGTTCTAAACGCAACAAGTAGATTGCCATTTTTCACTAGATTGCATCTTTTGACGTCATGAATCGCCAGTTTAATAATATTGTGATATATGCTGGTAAGCGATTCGAAATCTGTTAGACTTTTGTTTTGCCTTAGTTTTGTTCGGAGATACATCGTGGCTAGCTTATTTGCGGAACGAGGCCCTGCGGGTAGTCACGCGCCCCATGCGAGCGAAGAACATGATTCATCGCAGCAAAGCGACTTGCGCCGTGCCACAGGCGGCGTCAAATGGTTCGACAGTCATCGCGGTTTTGGCTTCATTGTGCCGGAAAATATTGTGCCAGAAAATGGCGACGCCGCTGATGATGGCTCGGTGCCACAGTCGGATATATTGGTACACTGGAGTCTTCTGGAGCCGCTCGGCAGGCGCGAATTGCCTGAAATGGCTTTGGTCACCTGCGAATATGCCGCCGCACCAAAAGGTCTGCAGGCGACAAAAATTCTCGACATTGATCTTTCGCAATGCGGCCCGAAAGGCGACTCGTCCGTTGCACCCGGTACGCGTCAGGCGATGCATATCGTCGATGACGACTCCCCTTTCGTCCATGCCGAGGTAAAATGGTTTAATCGCGCCAAAGGCTACGGATTTCTGGTGAGCGACGACTTCGAGGGCGATATTTTCCTGCATATGGAAACGTTGCGCGATGCCGGCATAGATGAGATCGTGCCAGGCCAAACCTTGATGGCCCGGATAAAAGATGGAAATCGTGGCCATATGGCCGTGCAAGTCTATCTCCCTCCGCGCGCCTGAACAAGAAACGAACCTGATGATGAAGATATCAAAAGCGGCGGTGCTTTTTGTCACCTTGCTGGGCGCGGCGAGCCTGTCCGGTTGCCATGTCCAGTCCAGCGACACCGCTGCGACGACTGTCCAAAGCGATTTGCCCCCGTCCGAGGCCGGCCTTGAACAGGCTGCGCTCAGCATTCGCACTACCGACGGACGGCGGGATTTCATTGTGGAAGTGGCCGGTAGCACCGCGGAGCAAGCCCAGGGGCTGATGTTCCGCACGCAATTGGCTCCCGACAAGGGCATGATATTCCCCTTTCCAGAAGATCGCGTCGCGAGTTTCTGGATGAAGAATACTGTCATTCCCCTAGATATCATCTTCATTCGCCGGGATGGAACCATCGAATCGATTGCAGCCAATACGACGCCCTATTCACTGGAGCCGGTCAGCTCGAACGAACCGGTAGCCACGGTGCTTGAAATTGCCGGTGGCCGAGCGGCCGAGCTGTCGATTGCGCCGGGCGATACCGTCACTTGGCAGCAATGAACTTTGCAACCGCGAACATCCCTGCGATTTGACATTTTTTCATTGCGAAGCGCATGGCTGCGGGGCTAAGCGAGCGCGATGAACATATTGGCAAAAATATTCACTTGGTGGAACGGCGCAACGATCGGGACGTCCCTGTTCAGCGCCCGCAACGGCAAGCGCGTCGGCGAGGATGTGTTTGGCAATCTATATTTCCAGACAAAGAAAGCCGGCACGGGTCATCCGGCCGGCCAGCGCTGGGTTATTTACAATGGCGCCAATGATGCCAGCCGCGTGCCACCCGAATGGCACGGATGGCTGCATCACAGCTATGATGAAATCCCTGAAAGCTATCTTCCGCAGCCGCGCATTTGGGAAAAAGAACCGAGCGTCAACCTGACCGGCACAGCGCGCGCTTATCGCCCGGCCGGAGCCTTGGAAGAAGGCGGTCATCGCGCCGCAGCGACTGGCGACTATGAATCCTGGAACCCCGCCGAAGCGGAATGACAGGCATGAAACGCCAAGCCATTGTATCTTCAATTCTGGCGCCGATGCTTCTGCTGACCGGCTGTAGCTGGTTCAGCAGCGATAATATCGACGAAAATGCAACCGGTCAGGCTGCCGAAAAAGGCAAAGTTGCCGCGACCGACGACGACCTCGTCACACCCGCAAGCGAACAGATCGGAACACCGATGGCGGAACGCGTCGCCACGCTCGGTTTTCTCAACAAACGCAACGGTCTGACGCGCGACCTTGAACTGCGCCCTGGCCAGTCTGTCCGGATCGGACGCGCTCTGGTCCGCTTGCGCGCTTGCGAAAGAACCGCCCCGTGGGAATTGACCCCTGAACAGGGTGCCTTCGTCCAGTTGCTGGTCAACGAACGCCCGTCCGAGCGATCCGGCGAAGATCAATGGAAGCGCGTGTTCTCCGGATGGTTGTTTCGCGAGTCACCGTCGCTGAATGTCGTGGAACATCCGATCTATGATGTTTGGGTCAAAAGCTGTGCGATGAGCTTTCCGGGAGAGGAAGATCCTCCCGAAGATTCGACTAACCCTACCGCTCCGCGAACATCTTCGTCCAATCTCGCCAACAGCGCATCAAGCGCACCAAATGAAGCGGAGCCGGATACGGGCTCTGCACCGGCACCGGCGCCGGCAACGCCACCAGCGGCCGCCGCCCGGCCACGGCCGGCCCCGAACAACGCACCCGAGGATTTGATCGGCGACCTGATCGCGGATACCGAAGACGGCACATAGTCTTTTACCTTTCGCAAATCTTCAAGATAGGCCGCCTGGCTAATCTCTATTGCCCCCAAAGACGCCAGATGATCGGTCATGAACTGACAGTCGAGCAGCGCAAATCCACCCACTTTTAATCGTGCCACCAGCCAGGCCAACGCGACTTTCGAAGCATCGCGGGCGCGAGAAAACATGCTCTCGCCGCAAAAGGCGCCGCCAAACGCCAGACCATAAAGACCGCCGACGAGCTTGTCCCTGCCGGTCTCCTCGTCCGGAAGCCAGCATTCCACGCTGTGCGCATGGCCGCGCTTGTGCAGTTGGTTAAACGCCTCCTCAATATCGGCGTTTATCCATGTTTCGCTGCGATCGCTTGCCTTCGTGGCGCAAATGGCGATCACGTCGGCGAAAGCCGTGTCTGCCGTCACCCGAAAGCGATCCGATCGGATCGTCTTGCGAAGCGAACGGGAAAGACGGAAATGATCGAGCGGAATGACCGCGCGGGCCTTGGGTTCGACCCAGAAGGTCTCGGGGTCGTCGCGTGCATCAGCCATCGGGAAGATACCCGATGCATAAGCCTTCATGAGCAAGTCGAGATCGATGGTCATGACCGGGCAATAACCCGATCGGCCCTGTTCGCACAGACGGAAATCAACACAGACTTTCGCCCCCTAGTCGGCCATCAAGACGCGGGCTTCGTCGGCAATTTTCTCTGCAATCGCCAGATATTCGCTCGCAAAACCGGCATTGGTGCGCCAAGCGGCACCGATACTGCGGGTCACTGCCCAGCCTTCGACGTTGAGCAACGCAACATCGCCGCCGCGGGCCAGTTCGGAACGGACGTAGAGTTGCGGCAAAATCGCCATCCCCAGTCCGGAAGCCACCATCTGCCTGACGCTGTCTAGACTGGTCCCCTCATAGTCCCGCAACAGGTTCATATCATGCTGCTGGCATTGCCGGACAACGTCCCGATGCAGGTGATGCCGCCGGTCGAGGCTCAACACCGGCAGGCCGGCAAGATCATCAAGAGTCAGATGCTCCCGGGCCGCGAGCGGGTGATCGGGCGGCGCCACCAGGATCAGCGGTTCCCGAAACAGCGGTTCGATATGCAGATTTTCGCCTTCGATTGGCAAGGGGCCCAGCAGCATGTCGATGGAGCCCTTGGTCAGTTCCATCGCCTGCAGATCGGGTATCCCTTCCCGCATGTAGAACCGCAGGTCGGGGCGGGTGCGGTGCAGCGCGCCAATCACTGGCGGCATCAGATAGGGGCCCAGCGTGGGCGACACCCCGAAGCGCAGAATCCCCGCCAGACTGTCGCTGGCGCGCTCGGCAAGATCGCGAATATCTTTGACCTGTACCAGGACGTGCCGCGCCCGATCCGCAATTTCCCGGCCGACGGGTGTCAGTTCCGCGCCATGCGTCCGCCGCTCCACCAGAGTGACGCCCAGTCTTTGCTCTAGCGTCCGCAATTGATGGCTCAGGGTTGGCTGAGAAGCGGCTGCGGCCTGCGCGGCCTTGCCGAAGTGGCGGTGATCGGCAACGGCGACCAGATATTCGAATTGGCGTAATGTAGGCATGGTGGCGGTTCCATATTATAGAAACGTTCTATCGATTATTACGATTTCATTCGATTGGAATTATCATCTGATGTGAGTCATATCAACGCTATTGATGCTGACGGATGAGAGAAAGAGGATAAGGTCGTGAAACAACATGCCAACAGTTCAATCCCGGAGCATCATGAGCTGGCAAAACGGATCGCCAATGGGCATGAAAATAGCGAGCAGTGGCGCGAACTGAAAGAGTTGCAGCGCAACCTGGCCGACCGGATCCGTAAAATCCAGCACGGACAATCCGGTCAGCTTGGAAACACCGGATAATTCCGCTAACCCATCCCCCAAACCCTGGGGCGGCGGCGCACCCTCAATCGCCCGCCGCCCTCATTTTTTTAACCAGGACCAGCCCCGATGGTAAAAAAGATGGGCAATGCCCTGCAAGAATTCATAGCCCAGGAAACGAGCGCCGGCATCGTGTTGTTCTGCGCTGCCGTGGCCGCAATGATCGCCATAAACAGCGCGCTCAATCCTTATTATCTCGCATTTCTCGATATCCCGGTGGCGGTACAATTTGGTGGTTTGGAGATCGCCAAACCCCTGGCCTTGTGGATCAACGACGGCCTGATGGCGATCTTCTTCTTTCTGGTCGGACTGGAAGTGAAACGCGAATTGCTCGAAGGACAGCTTTCCAGTCTGGAACAAGCCTCGCTGCCGGCCATTGCAGCAGTGGGCGGCATGGCGTTACCAGCGGCCGTCTTTGTCTATTTCAACTGGAATATTGCCGAAAATATCAATGGATGGGCGATTCCGGCCGCGACCGATATTGCCTTTGCGCTCGGGGTATTGGCATTGCTCGGCAAACACGCACCGATTTCCCTGAAAATTCTGCTGCTGGCGATTGCGATTATCGATGATATCGGCGCGATCATCATCATTGCCCTGTTTTACACCGCAGAAGTATCCGGCTTCTCGCTGCTGCTGGCAGGCGCCGGAACGGTGCTGCTGTTTACAATGAACCGAATGGGTGTCATCCGCACAGCGCCCTATATTCTGGTCGGCATATTTCTCTGGATCTGTGTTCTGAAATCTGGCGTTCACGCCACGCTCGCCGGTGTCATTGCAGCGCTTGCGATCCCGCTGAACGCAAAAGATGGCAGCTCTCCGCTCAAACATCTGGAGCACTTCCTGCACCCCTGGACCGCCTTTCTGGTGCTGCCGATATTCGCTTTCGCCAATGCCGGCGTCTCTCTGGCCGGGCTGCAGATTGCCGATTTGCTGGCGCCGCTAGCGCTCGGCATCGCCGCTGGCCTGGTGGTCGGCAAACAATTGGGCGTGTTCGGCTTCATGTTTGTCGCGACCAAAGTCGGCCTGGTCAAGCGCCCGGACGGGGTCAGCTGGCTGCAACTCTATGGCCTTGCCTGCCTCACCGGGATCGGGTTCACTATGAGCCTGTTCATCGGCAACCTCGCCTTTGTCGACCCCGACCAGATTGAAACGGTCAAGCTGGGCGTCATCAGCGGCTCCCTGATTTCAGGGGTATTGGGCTACTGCTTGCTGCGATATTGCCCGTCGTCGAACGAAGCGAAAGTGACCCAGCCAGCCTGACAGCCAGATTCTGTCCCCCGCATTGGGCTGTGCTGAACCTATCGGCGTTCGCTTCTATCCGTGCTACAGGGCAGCCATGAAACGACAACTCTATCTCGCAGCCGGACTGATATCGCTGGCGCTAGGCGGCATCGGCGTCCTCTTGCCGCTGCTGCCGACCGTGCCGTTCATGATTCTCGCTGCCTTCTGCTTTGCCAACAGTTCGCCGCGACTCGAGTCGTGGCTGGTCGAGCATCGCGTCTTTGGCGGCCATATCCGAAACTGGCGGGAACGCCGAGCGATCTCCCGGCGCGGCAAATGGGCATCCACGATCGCCTTCGCGGTCAGCTGCGGCGTGGCCCTCGCCTTTGTTGCCTTGCCGTGGAACCTCATCCCGATTGCGGCGGCACTGATCACGGGCAGCTGGATCTGGACCCGCAACGAGCCCGACCCCGAAATCTTGCCGGTGCGCAGCCCTCCGCAGAAAGAATAGTTTCTGCATCGCACGGATATGATATTCTGCCTCCAAATTTTAGGAGAAAAAAATGTCGCGGCAGGAATTGTTGGAAATGACCCGCTCACTGGTTGAGCATGGCAAGGCAGATACAATGGAACTGGTCGATGACGTGGTGGCCATACCCGCATCCGACTATACCGATGAAGAGCGCTTTGAACGCGAGAAGAACCTGATCTTCAAGCGCCTACCGCTGATGATGGCCCCGTCCTGCGAACTGCCCGAACCGGGCTGCTACAAGGCGATGGAGATGGCCGGCATTCCGGTGCTGATCACCCGCCAGAAGGACGGAACGGCCCAGGCATTTCTGAACAGCTGCACCCACCGCGGCAATCCCGTGGCCGAAGGCAGCGGCAAGGCGACGCGATTCACCTGCGGCTATCATGGCTGGACGTTCAAGAATGACGGCGACCTGCTCGCCATCGCCTCGCCGAAAGATTTCGGCACGGTCGACAAGGCGGAGTTCTGCCTGACGAAATTCCCGACGCTGGAACGCGCGGGTCTGATCTGGGCGACGCTGGATCCAAACAGCACGCTCGACATCGAATCCTATCTTTGCGGCTATGACGATGTGCTCAAGCATTTCGGCTTCGACAGCTGGCACCTGTTTGACCAGCGCACGATTCCGGGACCCAATTGGAAAACCGCCTATGACGGTTATCTCGATTTCTATCACCTGCCCGTACTGCACAAGGACACGTTCGGCGCCGACTTTTTCAACCGCGCCAACTATTTCTCATGGGGCCCGCATCAGCGGCTGTCCTCGCCATCGAAATTTGTCCAGAAGACAGGTAGCGAAGAGAAGATTGATCTCACCGAGATGGATGAGAAAGACTGGCCGATAGATGCGCTGCTGCAGGGCGTATGGACGATCTTCCCGCATATCTCGATCGCCAGCTTCTACGGCGGTGGTGGTCGCGGCGCGATGATCTCGCAGCTGTTCCCAGGCGAAAAGGTCGGCGAAAGCTACACCACGCAATTCTATGTCATGGAACATGCGCCGACCGATGATGCCGTCCGTCAGGGCGCACGCGAGCAGTTTGACTTTCTCGAAACCGTCGTCGCCGAGGAAGACTATAAAACCGGAAAACGGCAGCACGAAGCGTTGCAATCCGGTCTGATCGACAAAGTCTATTTCGGCCGCAACGAAGGTGGTGGTCAGGCCTTCCACCAGTGGGTTGATCGGTTGACCAATGCCGATGATTCGGAATTGCAGCAGATTTTTGCGCCGCAATTGCAAGCGGCGGAATAACCGGATTCAGGCGGTGCGATAAGCCCTGACGGGCGGCACCGCCTCCTTCCATTTCGGTTGCTCTGCGCGCAGCTTTTCGAGCATTTTTTCCCAATAGGCTTCGGTCTTTCCCTTGAACCGGATGTCAAAATCCTCCTGCGTCCGGAATTCAAGCAGCTCGACGCCGTCGTACCCGACCGTATAGGTATAGGGCGTGCCGGCTGGGAGGAAAAAGCCGTCGCCTGCCGCCATCTCTTCCGTGCCCATTTTGATATCGCCGCTGATCAGATAATAGAGGCAATCGCTGTCATGGCTGTGCAAGGGCAAGGGGTAGCCGGGCTTGAACCAGACATAGTGAAGCGAAAAGCCGAAGCCGCTGAAAAGGCATTTTAATACCGCACCATCGCCGATACCGGCTTCACCCAGTTTGGCGGCTCCCGCCAGAATCACAGGATCATCGTCGACATAAGCCATATGCCCGGCCTCATCGAGACTGGGCGCATCCTTGCTTCTGAAAATCCGCAATACTTTAAGCGGTCCCGGCTTCTCCGGAACGGGTGTCTTTGTGTCCGTCATAATCGGTCTCCTCACCTTTTCGGCCAGAAGCATAGCAGCCACTGGCCTTCGCGAAAAAGTCCATAATTGGATAGCAGCAGCATGGCGTTGAATGAAGGCAGGGCCGCCTGTCTTCCCCTTTCCCGTCAGCCGTCGATCGCACAAATACAGGCAGGGTGCGATTCATGCGTACGGAGAACGATCACGCTTGCCGAATGCGTCTCAGGGCGCTAATGCCCGCGAACTGGCTGTTCCGCGAGGGCGAAACGGCCTGTGCAGGAGTGTAGCTCAGTTGGTAGAGCATCGGTCTCCAAAACCGAGGGCCCACGGTTCGAGTCCGTGCACTCCTGCCATTTTCCTTTTCACGCACCGAAATCATCATGCCCCAGTTCATTTCCGCCATCACGCTGATCGTTCCCGATTATGATCCGGCGATCGAATTCTATGTCGGCCTGATGGGTTTTGAGCTGGTCGAAGACACGCCGCTGTCGGACGACAAGCGCTGGGTGCTGGTAGCCCCGCCCGGAAGCACCGAAACCCGCCTGCTCCTGGCCCGCGCCGCGAACGAGGCGCAGGAAGAAGTCATTGGCGAACAGGCCGGTGACCGGATATTCCTGTTTCTGGAAACCTATGATTTTGAAACCGATTATGCGATCATGCAGCGCGCCGGAATTCTTTTTCTCGAAGAACCGCGCGAGGAGCCCTACGGCATGGTCGTGAAATGGGCCGATCCGTTCGGACACAAGTGGGATCTGATCGAGCGCTATTGAAACCGTCGCAAAAATCCGGCCCTGCCGTAACGTCATTCTAATATTTGCATGAACGGCAGAATTCTGCCATATTCCTACCATGTTGGAACAGAAAATTGAATCGCCTGAACAGGCGCTTGCACCCTTTCTAAAAGGCCGCACATTGGCCGACTGCTACCGGCAATTTGACGAGACCGGCTATATCATATTTGAAAATGTCCTGTCGCCAGCCGAAGTGGACCGGCAACGCGCCGCGCTCAAGCCGTGGATCGACGCCGACATCCGCGGCCGCAATAATTTCGAAGGCGACCAGTCGAATCGTATCTACGGGATGCTCGACAAGGACCCGGTCTTTGCCGACCTGATTTCCCATCCGTTGCAACTCGCCTTTGCCGAGCGCGAACTGGGTGAAAGCTGCCTGCTCTATGCCTGTCTGGCGATCAACCTGCATCCCGGCGAAACCGTCCAGCCCTGGCATTTCGATGACAGTCATTGCGGGCTGGCGCGGCCGCGCGACCCGCTCAGCCTGTCGACCTTCTGGTCGATCAGCGACACGACCGAGGACAATGGCGCCACCGAGATCATCCCCGGCAGCCACAAATGGGGCAGCGAGGAGCCGGCCGGCGCCAATCGCGGCTCCGATTTCAAGACCGGCGTCATCGACAAGACCAGTCACGGCCCGGATGACCATCCCGGCATGATCCGGGCGACGATGCCCCCCGGCTCGCTGATGCTCGCCAAGGGCACCCTGTGGCACCGCGGCGGCAGCAATCGCTCCGACGCCGACCGGCTGATCGTGACGCCGCAATTTTGCAAGGGCTGGTGCCGGCCGCTGGAACAGCAATTGCTCGCCGTCGCCCCCGAAAAGGCGGCGCTCTATCCGAAGCGCGTGCAAGAGCTGCTCGGCTATAATATCCACCCGCCATTCATGGGCTATGTCGACGGCATGCACCCGAGCCGGAAACTGGCGACCCGGCCGGCCTGAGCCCTCGCGAAATCCTCCCCGCTCGCGGGGGACTACCGTTAGGGGTGAGCAGCTCAACTCGTCACGACTCCCTCTGAAATCCTCCCCGCTCGCGGGGAGGGGGACTGCGCGAAGCGTGGTGGAGGGGGCGTGCGTCTGAGCGCAGCGCTTGGGGCAAACCCCCTCCGTCAGCCCTGCGGCCTGCCACCTCCTCGCAAGCGGGGAGGATTTTTAGGCAATCTCGATTTTGTCCCATTGTCCCTGAGCTTGTCGACCCGAAGAGCGAGCGAAGCTCAACGGCGTTTCCCGGCCGAGGGGCGTGGTTCGACAGGCTCACCACTAACGGGAAAGCGCAGCCAAGGGCCCATCCCTCCCCCTTCTCCCGTGAGGGAGAAGGATACAGAGCCTTATGACCCCGGACTTGTTCCGGGGGCATTAGGCGGCGTTGGATGAGGGTGTTCCACAATCCGAAACGCAGAACAGGCTCAGGGACGAAGGTGCGACGCCCCCTGAACTCCTCCCCAGAAATCGGTGTCCTGCGCCCGCCCGATCACATACTATCTCTTCTTGGCTGATGGAGATGCGCTGGTGGTGCAGCCGAATGTGCAGTTACAATCGGTGCGGTCATCACTGTTGTGAAGGAAGTGGCGGAGTTCGCTGCTAAGAAAATTACGCCTGCGAACATTAGGCGAGGGCCAAGAGTTATTAGTGAGCCCGCTAAACCAAGGTCTGAAAAATACCGGCTGTTGAACAATTAGAAAAAGTCCTTAGACAGATAGATGGAATGAAAGCTTTCTCTGATAAATACGGAAGAGCAAATAATCGGACGATATCGCACCAGTGATTGATGAAGCTTTGAAGCATATTGGATTCTAGGTATGATTTTTGTAAGAAAACTGTTTGGGATCCTCTATTATTTTTATCATTCGATAATGACGAAGCGGCTGTTTCGGGCAAAGGATGTATCTGCTTCGCGAAGGCATTTTGAAAAAATTCGTTCGGAGTTTCGAGGCTTCATGATACTCCCTCACTCCGAGTATCATGAAGCATTCCATGCCACATTATTGTTGCATGAAGACCGCATTGACGATGCTACAAAGCTTTATGCTTCCGTCAAGCAGGGCACTGCTCATCGTCGTGACCCAAATGGCCAGTATGTTAATCACTATTGTACCATTATTTTAGATAAATTGGGTGGTCACAAAATAGCGGAAGAGTTTATTTCTCAAACGAAAAAAATAGATTGCGCTCCATACATTAAGGGTTGGTTGCCCCTCTCGTAGAAGAATTCAATGAATCCCGCCGCCAGGCGCAACAATCCCCAATTTTCCCACCGCAAAACCGCTGTCCTACACCCGCCCCGTTCGTCTATAATTACTCCTGTCCTTCGACAGGCTCTTTGACAATGGAAAGAACCAGCGGCCCGCTCTCATCATCCGGCTACGCTCCCGGCGGAAGGTCACACTCGATGCGATGCTGGCGGCGACCACGGCCAGCAAATCTGCCGCTTTCGGGCAAAGGTCACAGAAATTAAAACGGCGCGTTTCTGTAAAGATTTTGCCGGATAAGCCAGCCGCTACAAGTGAAGCGAGCCGAACGTCTCCCCTTCCCGGCTCCTCCGCTCCGGCAAATCCCCCTTCTTTTTCTTGCGAATCCGGGAATCTGCGTCTAAAGGGCTGGTTCTTTCCGAAACCATGCATATATCCGAACACAGTCAAACGACTGACACCCGGAGTTTATGTAGGAACCGGCGAGAAAGTTTAGGGAATCAAGCATGGCAAAAGTCAATCCAGGCGAATTCATGAATCAGGTCAAGGCCGAGACCAACAAGGTCGTCTGGCCAACATGGCCCGAGACCGTCCGTACGGCGATCCTCGTGCTGATCATGACCACCATCCTGGGCTTGTTTTTTCTGGGCGTTGATTCGATTTTTAATGCGATTGTCGCCTGGCTCCTGAGCCTTGCGTAAGCGCCCCACACAGATTTTTTAGGTTATTCGCATGGCACGCTGGTACATCATTCACGCTTATTCGGGCTTTGAACACAAGGTCAAGGAAGCCATTGAGGCGGACGCCAAGCGGCTTGGCCTGACCGAACTGGTCGAGGATATCGAGGTTCCAACCGAGACGATTACCGAAGTCAAGCGCGGCAAGAAGATCCAGTCGGAGCGGAAATTCTTCCCCGGCTATGTGCTGGCCAAGCTGGAAATGACCGACGATGTCTACCATCTGGTCAAGAACCAGCCCAAGGTCACCGGCTTTCTCGGCAGCAGCGGCAAGCCGCAGGCTATCAGCGAAGCCGAAGCGGCCCGGATCCTCAATACCAAGGAAGAAGCGGCCAACGCCCCCAAGGAACGGATCACGGTCAGTTACGAAATCGGCGACGAGGTCAAGGTCAAGAGCGGCCCGTTCAACAGCTTCAACGGCATTGTCGAGGAACTGGATTTCGACAAGAACAAGGTCAAGGTTTCCGTGTCCATCTTCGGTCGCGCAACCCCGGTCGAACTGGACTTCGGCGAAGTCGACCTGATCAGTTAGTTTTCATGCTCCGGATCTAGTCCGGAGCACAAAAGAAATTCCGGAGCTTGCTCCAGAATACCAGCGCGGGAGGAGGGTTCGCTCTCCGTTTGACCGCTTAATTTGCGGGTACGGCAATGTCGCCAAGCCCAAAAGAATGAAAGGACAGCCAAATGGCTAAGAAAATTGATGGTTATATCAATTTGCAAGTACCGGCCGGTATTGCAAATCCATCCCCGCCGATCGGCCCAGCACTGGGTCAGCGCGGCGTTAATATCATGGAATTCTGCAAAGCGTTTAACGCGGCTACGGACAAGCTTGAAAAAGGCACGCCGATCCCGACCAAGATTACGGTCTATGGCGATCGCAGCTTCACCTTTGAAACCAAGACGCCGCCAGCCAGCTATCTGATCAAGAAGATTGCCAAGTTGAAAAAGGGCTCCAGTGAGCCGGGCAAGACCTCTGGCGGAACGATCAAGGCTTCGCAGATCAAGGAAATTGCCGAAACGAAAATGACCGACCTCAATGCCAATGACATTGATCAGGCCATGAAAATCATTGCAGGCACCGCACGCTCGATGGGCGTAGAAGTGGTGGAGGGATAAGACCATGGCGAAACTCTCCAAAAAAATGCAGGCGATCAATGAAAAAGTCGATCGCGAAAAACTGTACAGCGTTGATGAAGCAATCAAGACGCTGAAGGATCTGGCTTCGACCTCGAAGTTTGACGAAACGCTTGACGTCGTGATCAGCCTTGGTGTTGATCCCCGTCACGCGGACCAGATGGTTCGCGGCGTAACCTCGCTCCCTGCCGGTACCGGCAAGGAAACCCGGGTTGCTGTTTTTGCCAAGGATGCAAAAGCAGAAGAAGCCAAGGAAGCGGGTGCCGATACGGTGGGCGCGGAAGATCTGATGGAAGCGATGCAGGGCGGCGATCTCAACTATGATCGCATCATCGCAACGCCGGACATGATGGGTCTCGTTGGCCGTCTCGGCAAGGTACTGGGTCCAAAAGGCCTGATGCCAAACCCTAAACTCGGCACGGTTACCCCGAACGTCGGTCAAGCGGTCAAGGACGCCAAGGGCGGCCAGATCGAATATCGCGTCGAAAAAGCCGGCATCATCCACAACGGCATTGGCAAGACCAGCTTCAAGGAAGCCGATCTGCGCAAGAATTTCGATGCGCTCGTCAACGCAGTCGTCAAGGCGAAGCCAGCCGGCGCCAAGGGCAAATATGTCCGCAAGGTCGGTCTGAGCACGACCATGGGCCCAGGCCTCAAGATCGATCTCGGCGAGATCGAAGGCGCCTGATTCGCCATCCGTCAGCCCCGGACTATTTGGGGGATGACATCAAAAGCTGCTAGAAGAAGGCCGGGTGCAACCCCGGCCTTTTTTCTTACGCCATATTGAACCGAAGGACCAGCATGACCCTGTTACAGATCAGCGCAGACCTCTCCTACCGCCTGCCCGCCCCCTGCACCATATTGGTCCAGGTCGAGGCCGCAACGACGGCGGAACAGCGGCTGGACCAGTCCCGGATCACCATCGGTGCCGCTGAGGACAAAAGCGTGGTCCCGGCCCATGACCGGATCGGCACCCGGCTGTGGACCACACAGCAGGAACAGCTGACCGTCTCCTATACTGCGCAGGTTGCCATTGATCGTCCCGACCCCGATTTTGCCAGACTTGCCGCGACTCCGCTCGCACAACTGCCGGGGGAGGCCGTGCCCTATCTGTTCAATTCGCTCTATTGCTCGGTCAGCGCCTTCGATCACCTGATCACGGACCAGTTTGCCGGGCTGTCAGGCGGACCGCTGGTCACCGCGATGGCCGAGCATATCGGACAGGTCATGACCTATGGATCGGACAGCGACAATGCCCACACCAATGCCTGGGAAAGCTATGACGCCGGCAAGGGCGTGTGCCGCGACTATGCCCATATCCTGATCAGCATGGCACGCGCCGCTGATATTCCGGCCCGCTTTGCCAGCACTTATGCACCGGATGTCGAGCCGCAGGATTTTCATGCGGTGCCGGAAGTTTTTCTGGATGGTCGCTGGCACCTGATCGACCCGACCGGGATGGCGCAAGCGTCTGAAATGGCGGTCATCGGCATTGGCCGCGACGCCACCGACGTCTCCTTTCTGACCGCCTTTGGCAGCATGCAAATGGTCGAACAGCGAGTGGCCGTGACACGGGCCTGAACACCGCACGCGCAATTTCGCTCTTTCAAACCGCATCTTTTTTCCGTTAAGCTGCACGCCAGACAAAAGTTCGGAGGGAATATGCACAAGGGCTCCTGTCTCTGCGGCGCCATCCAGATTGCAGTCGAAGGCGATCTGCCCGAAGCCGATGCCTGCCACTGCAGCCAGTGTCGCAAGCAGTCCGGGCATTATTTCGCCTCAACCGACGTCCCGACCAGCGCCGTCACCATCACGGGTGAGGACCATATCCGCTGGTATCAATCCTCCGAAAAAGTCCGGCGCGGCTTCTGCGGCACCTGCGGCGCGTCGCTGTTCTGGGACCCGATCCACCACGACAAGATCGCCATCGCCATGGGCTGCTTCGACAAGCCGACCGGCACCAAGATCTGGAGCCATATCTTCGTTGCCGACAAGGGCGACTATTACGAGATAGAACCTGGCGTTCTGCAGAAGGACGCCTAGCGCCGAACCTGTCGCCGTATCGACCGCCCCCCCCCCAACAGCGCGTGGGTTGAGAACCCTTTCCTGTTGAACATAAGGCACACAGAGATTGGAAATCGCGCCCATCCGATGTAACGGACAACAGCGTTGCTCCCGAAAGCCGGGAGTCAGGGGGTAAGTCTGATGAATTTTGAAACCGGGTCTTCGATGATTAGGGTTGGCGCAGCATGACCAGCGGACGGGACTGGCTCGACCATGCCGTGCGCAAGATCGAAGCGGACTATAACCGGTCGGCCGACACCCATCTGGTACAGGTCGAGCTTCCGCATCGTCCGGGCATTGCGCTCTATCTGAAGGACGAAAGCTCCCATCCCACCGGCAGCCTGAAGCACCGTCTGGCGCGCTCGCTGTTCCTCTACGCGCTCTGCAACCAGTGGATTGGCCCCGAAACCACTGTGATCGAGGCTTCTTCCGGATCCACCGCGGTATCCGAAGCCTATTTTGCGCGCATGCTGGGTCTCCGCTTTATGGCCGTCGTTCCGAAAACAACCGCAGCGGCCAAGCTGAAAGCAATAGAATTTCATGGCGGCGAAATCTGCGCGGTTGACGATCCGCAAAGCGTGTATGACGTCTGCCACCAGCTCGCCGACGAAACCAACGGCCATTTTCTGGACCAGTTCACCTATGCCGAGCGCGCCACCGATTGGCGCGGTAACAACAATATTGCCGAAAGCATTTTCGCCCAGATGGGCGAGGAGGTCAATCCCATACCCGACTGGATCGTCTGCGGCGCGGGCACCGGCGGCACCTCTGCCACCATTGGCCGGTTCATCCGCCTGCAACGGCACGCGACCCGATTGTGCGTCGCCGATCCGACGGCGTCGATATTTCACCAGCATTATTTCGATCGCACAATCTCGTCTCTGCCCGACGGCTGCAGTTCGCGGATCGAGGGAATCGGACGCGCGCGTGTCGAGCCGAGCTTCATTCCATCGGTCATTGACCGCATGATCCCCGTCGATGACGCCAACAGCATCGGCGCGATGCACGCCCTTTCCGACCATCTCGGCCGCCGCGTCGGCGGTTCGACCGGCACCAATATCTGGGCCTGCGCGGACTTGATCGACGAGATGACCGCCAACGGGGAGACCGGAAGCATTGTAAGCCTGCTGTGCGATGGCGGGGAACGCTATGCCAATACCTATTACGACGAAGACTGGCTCCGCGACAGCGGCCTGGAGTGGCAGCCCAGCCGAGACCGTCTGGCCCAGATGTTCAACGCCTGACACCAGGCCATCGCCCAAGCCACCACGACAGCATCGCCAGACCTTCTCCCGTGAGGGAGAAGGATAAGAAGCCTCATTCGCGAAGCGGATTAGGCGCAGTTGGATGAGGGCGTTCTGCCCTCTGCAGCCAGGCACACCGTAAAATCGCAGCGGAACATTGACAATGCGGAGAATCCCGCTAATGGCTCCCCTACAAATTGTGCTTCCGTCAAAAGAATCACAATTTCCGTCCGAGACAGCCGGTGAGGGGAATTTGCCTCTCTTAATTTCCAGCCTAGACGGGGATCAGTTTTTTATGAGCTCTGGCTCATAGGTTTGCAGCCCGGGTATCACACGGGCATCGCAGCCAAACTCCCCCTTCGGATTATATGGTGCGGCAATTTGCCAAACCTTTCGCTCGTCATGCTGAACTCGTTTCAGCATCCCTCCGGGAAGCGCCTTGCCTCCCGGGGTCCTGAAACAAGTTCAGGATGACGATTAGTAGAATCGGATGTGGGTTTCGGCCCCCATCCACGTGAAGGAGCAAAATATGGATCGTGGTCAAAAGACCGAAGCGGTTGCCGCTCTGAACGCTGTTTTCAAGCAGGCCGGGGTGGTCGTGGTGACACGCAACCTGGGCATGACCGTTGCACAGTCAACGACGCTGCGGACGAAAATGCGGGACGAAGGCGCTAGCTTCAAAGTCTCTAAAAACCGCCTTGCCAAGCTGGCTCTGGAAGGTACCGACTATGCCCCGATAGCAGAGATGCTGACGGGTCCGGTCGCGCTTGCCACATCGGATGATCCGGTGGCCGCTGCGAAAGTTGCAGTGGAATTTGCAAAAACCAACGACCGACTGGAAATCGTTGGCGGCGCAATGGGTGACACCCTTCTTGACGAAGCCGGCATCAAATCTCTGGCTGCCATGCCTTCGCTTGACGAACTGCGCGGAACGATTGTGGGACTGCTTGTCGCACCACAAACGAAAATCGCACGGGTTCTTGTCGAGCCGGCGACCAGTGTCGCACGCGTACTCAGCGCTTATGCTGCTGCGGGTGAATGAATTTAACTTTTCAAATATTTAGAAAATTGGAGCGTATTTAAAATGGCTGATATTGCAAAACTGGTCGAAGAACTTTCGAAACTCACCGTCATGGAAGCGGCTGAACTGTCCAAGGCACTGGAAGAAGAATGGGGCGTTTCTGCTGCCGCTGCTGTTGCTGTTGCCGGACCTGCTGCTGCAGGCGGTGGCGAAGCTGCTGAAGAGCAGACCGAATTTGACGTAATCCTGACCGGCGACGGCGGCAAGAAAATCCAGGTCATCAAGGAAGTCCGTGCGATCACCGCTCTGGGCCTCACCGATGCCAAGGCTCTTGTCGAAGGCGCACCAAAAGCGATCAAGGAAGGCGTTAACAAGGCCGAAGCAGAAGAAATCAAGTCGAAGATCGAAGCTGCCGGCGGTACCGTCGAACTCAAGTAAGCCTTACGGTTTATCGAAACTATCAAGGGCGGTTTCCGGTTCGGAAGCCGCCCTTTTTCTATGGCCGCTTGTGCGGTGGTCTCGCGATATTCACGCCCTTCTCCGGCAGAATGATTGACACGGCCCGGCCCCTGCGCGACTAGAAGCTTTCACGTTTCCGGGGGATGCCATGACCGACAATCAGGACCTGATCGATCTCGTACGGACGATCCCCGATTATCCCAAACCCGGCATCCAGTTTCGCGATGTATCCACTCTGCTGCTCGACGGCCCGGCCTTTCGCCAGACGATAGACCGGATGATTGCCCTCGTCGATCCGGACAGCTTCGACCTGATCGCGGGCATCGAGGCACGTGGCTTCATTGTGTCGGCGGCGATGTCCTATGCGCTGACCAAGGGCAAGATCATGCTGCGCAAGCCTGGCAAACTGCCGGGCAAGTCGGTGAGCATCGACTATGCGCTGGAATATGGCACCGACAAAATTGAAATGCACGTCGATGCAATCAAGCCGGGCCAGCGGGTATTGATGGTCGATGATCTTATCGCTACCGGCGGCACCGCGATGGCGGGTGTCGAGCTGCTCCGCGGTCAGGGTGCGATTGTCGAACAGGCGCTGTTTATCGTCGATCTGCCCGATCTCGGCGGCGCTGAGAAACTCACCGCAGCCGGCGTGACGCCGATGGCGCTGATGGCCTTTGCCGGTGATTGAGCGGATTGCGATTATCACGGGCGTGCAGGACGAGGCCGATGCCTTCCTGCGCGAGCACCCGGTCACGCGCATCGAAAGCCCGCTGGGCACCGTCCGCCAGCTGGAGCATGCGGACAAGAAAGTCTCGGTCTTGTGCTCCGGGATCGGCAAGGTCCACGCCGGCGCGGCGGCGCTCTATATGCACAGCCATTTTCAGCCAGATCTGTTTCTGGTCATCGGCACTGCCGGCCATGTCAGCGCGCTCGCCGGCGATTGCTTCTATCTAAGCGAGTCCCTGCAAGCGGATTATGGTACGCTGGAAAAGTTCGGCGACCATGGCGGCTTCACCCATTATAATGCAGGGGCCTGGCCGATCGGTCCGTCAGACTGGAAGCCGTTCCAGTCCCATCCCATGCCGGCCGCGCTCGCCCTGCCCGAAGCGCGGATCGCAACCGCCGACTGTTTTGTCAAATGCCCAGACCGCTCAGGCTATCTGCGCGATACACTCAAGGCCGATCTGGTCGACATGGAAACCGCAGCGGTTGCCCAGATTGCCGCCCTGCTTGAAATACCGTGGGCGGGCATAAAGGCAGTCACCGATGGCGCCAACAGCGACAGCTCCGGCGATTTTCACGCCAATCTGGAACGGGCTGCCAACCGGGCAGCGAGCGAAGCGGCGCGGTTCATTGCATTGCTGTGATAATGTTTGACAAGCTGCCTCCAAATTAGCCACACTTGACGGGTCGCTCAATATTCGGGGAAGCCGCGTGCCAGTACTTGAATTTGTCGTTAAGAAAACGCTGCATTTCATGCCAATATTGTTCGGATTTCTGTTTTTCGGGCCACTTTTTGCACAAATCATGGATAAAATGGGATGGCAGTCACCGCTCGGCCTGCCCACCCTGACTCTGGGACTGATCGTCGGCGGCACTTGGGGGATCATCGCATTCTTCCGGGGCAGCTGGATCTGGGCCAGACCATGACCGAGGCAGAGCTGCGCAAGCAGGAGCGCATGATCGCCCGCAAATATGCTGATCGTTTTCCCTGGGAAGTGCCGGTCTGGGGTCTGGGCAATCTGATCATCTGGCTATCGCTCTGGCCTCTGGTTTTTCTGGACATTCTGCCCCTCTGGCTCGCATTCCCGATCGCCTGCGTCAACGTGATGGCCTGTTTCCTGCCGGCGCATGAGGCGGTGCACGGCATGATCGCCAGACCCGGCCAGAGGCTGCGCTGGCTGAACGAACTGGTTGGCCATCTCAGCCTGTTGCCGATGGCCATGCCCTACCGCATCCAGAAACTGACCCATTTCGAGCATCACAAACATGTCAACCATCCGGAACATGATCCGGATATCACAACCCGGTCCAAAGGCCCGTGGCACGCCATCTGGCAGAGCTTTGTCCAGCGGCAACGCGGCAAGGGCGGCGTGTTGCGCGGCTATGGCTATATATTGGAAAAGATCGGCCGGTCCGATGTGCTGGTCGACGGAGCGCTTTATCAGCTGACCTTCTTCGCCGCCTTATTCGCCCTCGCATGGAGCGGCTATGCGATTGAGGCCGCCCTGCTCTGGTGGGCCCCGCGCCATATCGGCATCGCCTATATCCAGTTTTTCTTCAGCTGGGCCCCGCATCATCCGGCGGTCAAACAGGGCCGCTATGACAATGCCAAATTTTTCAAAAGCCGGGTCGGGAATATCGCATCCATGGGCATGCAATATCACCTGATCCACCATCTCCACCCGTTCATTCCGCTGACCGACACGCCAAAGGCGTTTCGGGAGCTGCGACCGATATTGGAGGCTCGAGGGTGCCGCTTTGAAGGCGATTTAAAATGAGCGCCTTGTCCTAGCTTTCCACCCAATTGCCATGAAATCCCGGAGGGATGCGGTGCGGCACATGGATGACCGCCTGCGGTTCGCCGAGAAAATCATCGGCGTTCAAAATCTGCAGCTCTGTGGTTTCGTTGGCGGCATCGATCACCAGCCCGATCAGCCAGCCGTCATCTTCATCGCCTTCACTGTCCGAACGCGGCACAAACACAAATTCTCCCGGATAGCGCTCTGCGCCCAGTTCGCGCGTCAGTGTTTCGCCGCTTTCGAGATCATGCTTGAACAGCTGCGACCCGCCGCGATCGAACACGCCGCTGTCATTTTCCGCCAGCGCCACGCTGTAGACATAGCGATAGGGCTGAGCCGTCATCCGTTCGTTATAGCGCGGAAATTCCTGATTTTTGTCATGGATGATCTGGCGATCGACCGATTTGGTTTCGGGATCGACCGTCCAGCGTTCAAACCGAGCCCAGTCGCCGCCCGGTCCATAAGGCGACTGCGCATACATGCTTTCATGCACCACCATATCGACGATCACCTTCCCGTCAGCGGTCTCGAACGCATTGGCGGGATGGAAAACATAACAGGGTTCGACGTCGCACCAGATAATATCATCATTGCTGCCGTTCTTCGGCAGCAGGCCGACCCGCGCGCCATGATCCCGGTTCCAGTCATAGGGAAATTGAAAACCTTTCAGCAGCCGCTTCATTGAAAGCGTCGCCGGCAGATCCAGCACGAGCACATAATTTTCGGTAATTGCACAATCGTGAATCGATGGGCCGTCCTTGACCGCTATCGGCTCTTCGCGCGTGACCTTGCCAGCCGCATCGACCACCACATGCCAGACCGTGTCCTGCGTCGCTGCATCATAGCAAATCGCATGCCGCTCTCCGGTTTTCGGATCGAGATGCGGGTGGGCGGAAAAGGCGTGGGTCAGCGTGCCGTCGAAGGGATTATGCTTGATCGTGTCCAGCTCGTCGTTCAGCTCGACCGGAAAGCCGCCTGCCTCGACAATCGCAAAGGTCCGGCCGTCGATGCCGACGATATTGGTATTGGCAGTATCGGACCGCGGATTGCGCATCCCCGGCTTGCGCGGCTCGCCGAGCGCATCGCTGACGGCATTGCTGCGAACCCAGCGGTTGCGATACCAGGCCGCCTCGCCGCCCTTGATCCGGATGCCATGCGCCATTCCGTCGCCGACAAACCAGTGATGGCTGGGGCTATGGGCTTCTTTCAGCGGATTGGGCCCGATCCGCAGATAGCGTCCATCGAGCTGTTCCGGGATATTGCCGGTGACCTGCATCGCCGCAATCGTCTCCTCGCTCTGCATCGGCGCATGGATCCCGCCCAGAAACGGATGCCCGCCATTGGGCTCGGGCAGGCGCTTGCGGTTATAATTGGCAACAGCGGTGATCATCGGGGTCACGGCGGAACGGATTGTCTTTTCAATTACAGAGGCCATCGGCGGTTCCTTTCCTGGAATACGAATCCAACAACACAGCTGTTGGCAAATCGACTCGCAATGTTTATGCTGTTAACATGCCAATCAATGATAACAGTGTCAACATGACTCTGCCAAAATGCAAAAGATGCTTCCATTTCTTCCACTGCGAGGTCTCCCGGTGAACGCGCCCTATCATCACGGTGACTTGCGCGCGGCGGCGCTGGAAATGGGGATGGAGCGGCTGGCGAACCAGGAGCAGCCCGATCTCGGCCTGCGCGCCCTCGCCCGCGACCTCGGCGTCTCGGCAACAGCCCTGTACCGCCACTTCCCGAACAAGGATGCGCTGCTCGACGCGTTGGCGCTGGAAGGCCTCAACCGGCTTGGCCGCCACCAGGCCGAAGCGGCATCGCAAGCGGGCGGCGGCTATGAAGGTTTCGCCGAGGTCGGGGTTACCTATGTGACATGGGCGGTCGAAAACCCGGCGTTGCTGCGCCTGATCTACAGCCGCGTCGGCCAGGTCGATCTCGCCACCGATGATCCAACCGCGATGGGCGAAGCCTTTCATCAGCTGCGCTCCGGCATTGCTGCGATGATGCCGGATGAAATGTCCACGGATGAGCGCGCCGCCGCCGCCCTCCACGCCTGGTCGCTGGTCCACGGGCTGGCGATGCTGATCCTCGATGGCCAGGTCTCCTATGATCCGGCGATGGTCCGCAAGGTGGTGCGGATGACGGATTTCCGCGCCTGCTAACCCAGTCCACCACCAGCCAGCTGACCTGGATCATGTTTAACCTGCCTTTTACCGGATTCTGCTAGCGCTCCGTCTCGATTGTCAGGCGGGAAACAGAACAAGACAGATGATAGATTTCTTCACCAAAAGCGACAGGCGCGGAACGGCCTGGTTCGCCATCCTGTTTGCTGTGGTCTTCGTGCTTGGCGGCCTGGAACTGGCACTGGCTGACCGTAAATATGGATTGTTCACCGGTGGCTTTGGCCAGTCTCAGGCGGTTGACACATTCTTGGAACGGCTCATTTTCCTCGTCGGCTATATCTCTTCGATCACCATGCTGATCACGGGAATCTGGTGGATCATCGTCCGGGTTTTCCGCAGTCAAAGGTCTTGGCCACCCGTATTCCTGCTGATCACCATTGTCGGCGGCGGGTATATTCTGCTGCTCGCGCTGACGTTCCAGCTGCACCAATATTTCAGCGACACCATGAGCTTTGCGCTGATGGCCAATCTCGGCGGCGGCAGCCTCACCGATGCCCTGCTATTCGTATCCAACGAGATTTTCATCGGCATTGCCGCGCTGGTGATCGGCTTGGCCGCCTATTTCTTTATTTTCCGATGGCTTTCCCGAAAGTTCCCGGTGCGGCCGACTGATCCGGTCTGGCCGGCCCGGGGACGCCTTTTCATCGGCCTGTTTTTCTCAACGCTGCTGCTGGCCGTGACCGTCCCATCGGTGTCCATCGATGTCCACAATGGCCTCAATCGCACACTTGCCTGGGGCCTGTTTACCCAGGCTGCCAATACAGTTACCGATTTCGACCGCGATGGTTACGGATGGGTCTCTACCATGCCGGACCGCTACCCTTTTGATGGCTCCCGCTATCCGCTGGCGCTCGATGTCCCCGACAATGGCATCGACGAAGATGGCTATGGCGGCGATTTGCAGCTGGAGGAGATGACAGCGCAACAGCCCATCCGCCTGATTGAGGGCAACCGCCCCAATCTTATCGTGATTGTCATGGAGAGCGCTCGCTACGATACGATCGGCAAGCGGATCAATGGCAAACCGGTTGCCCCCAATCTCGAAGCCATTGCAAAATCAGGCAGTATCCTTGCTCCTGTCTTTAGCCATGTCGGCTTCACCACTGCATCGCTCAAATCCCTGTTTAGCGGCGCGCTGCAGCCGGAAAGCGGGTCCCCCTCCCTGTTCCGTGAACTGAAATCCAGCGGCTATGAGATTTCGGTTTTCTCGGGCCAGCCGGAAGACTTTGGCGGCATTTCCAAAACCGTCGGCATGCGGGAAAATGCCGATATATTTATCGATGGTGAAAAGCTGAAAGATCTCCGCGCCTTCAGCAACGCCGCCCAAGGTTCGATCCTGATTGACGAAAGCCATCTTCTGCACGCTTTTGCGAAAGAATATGCAAAGCCCTCGGATTGGGCCCAGCCGCAATTTATCTATTTCAATTTCCAATCTCCGCATTTCCCCTATTTTCATGAGGGCATGCCGCTCACATTGACGGACAGAGCCTTGCCTCGTTCCGAGATCAGTCAGCAAAACCGGAGTGCGCTGCAGAAAACCTATTGGAACGCGGTAAACTACTCCGACCAGAAACTGGGCGAACTGGTTTCCAGACTGAAGCGGGATGGGGTATGGGACAATAGCATGGTCGTCATAACCGGCGACCATGGCGAGGATCTGTTCGAAGACGGACTGCTCGGTCACGGCCACAATATCAATTACCGGCAATATGGCACATTTCTGGTCACCAACCGCCCCGGTGTGACCGCCGATGGACCGATTGGACTGAGCGATTATCGGTCGATCATCCTGTCATTGCTTCAGGGGAAAAAGCCGCATGTGGCGGAAAAACCGGTATTGATGATGATCGGCGATCTCGATCGACCGACCCAGATCGGTATCGCTGAAGGCGGTACACGGTTGACGAGCCTGCGGCTTGATACCGGCGAAGCCTGCCTGGTCGAGCAAAACCGCTGTGCAAATGCCGACGGCTTGACCGGCCGTTTCAAAGACCGGGTCGATCGCCTGATCCGGGTCTGGGGCTCCGCCCGGTGGCAGAACCGGTCGGAGAAGCCGCGCGATTGAAGAAGAACACCGAATTGACAGTCAAAAGGCTTCATCAATCGGCACCGCCCCCTTGACCGAAATCTAACAACTCTCTATATCCCGCGTTCACCACAGATTTCGAGACAGGGCGTGCAGTCGCGCGGCGCGCCAGAAGAAATGAAATCTGCACGGTTTTCAGGACGCTAAAAAGCTGCAGTTTCCCACTTTGGGGAACATGCGGCTTTTGTTGTCTTGGAGCGCCTCCACATATTGATTTTCCGCCGGTTTTCCGGCGATGGCGAGAAGGCAAAACTATATGGCTACCCAAGCAGCTTCGGTGAAAACGACGGCTCCGACCCCGACCCGCAAAAAACGCATTCGCAAGATATTCGGCGACATTCACGAAGTCATCGAAATGCCGAATCTCATCGAGGTTCAGCGCGAATCATATGAGCAGTTTCTGCGCTCGGATCCTTCGATCGGATATGTTTCCGGGCTGGAAAAGACGCTGCGCAGCGTTTTCCCGATCCGCGATTTTGCCGGCACCGCCGAAATGGACTTCGTCAACTATCAGCTCGAAGATCCCAAATATAATGTCGAAGAATGCCGTCAGCGGGGCATCACCTATGCCGCGCCGATGAAGGTGACCCTCCGCCTGATCGTGTTTGAGGTCGACCCTGAAACCGAAGCCCGCTCGGTTCTCGATATCAAGGAACAGGACGTTTATATGGGCGACATGCCCTTGATGACCAAGAACGGCACGTTCGTCATCAACGGCACCGAGCGCGTTATCGTCAGCCAGATGCACCGTTCGCCCGGTGTGCTGTTTGACCATGACCGCGGCAAGACCCACAGCTCCGGCAAATTCCTGTTCGCCGCCCGCGTGATTCCGTATCGCGGCAGCTGGCTCGACTTTGAATTTGACGCCAAGGACATCGTCAACGTCCGTATCGACCGCAAGCGCAAGCTGCCGGTAACCGCATTGTTGCGTTCGCTCGGCGATGCCATTCTTGAGGTCAAAGAAAAGAAGCCTGATTTCTCGGTGGGCGAAATGGTTCGGGTCGCTGGCATGAAGCAGCCCGCCGAAATCCTTGAAGTCGACGGCAACCTGATCACCATCCGTGAGCCAATGGGTGCGATTGATTTCAACGGCGGCAAGATCGAAGACGAAGGCCGCACCAAGAGCGCCGAAATCGTCAAGATCGTCAAGCAGGGCTATTCGGAAGAGGATATCCTCAACCTGTTTTATGCGCGCATTGTCTACAAGCGGGCAAAAGACGGCTGGACGATCCCCTTCGTCACCGAGCAATGGCGCGGTCTCAAGCCGACCTTTGATATTGTCGACGCCGACAGCGGCGAAGTCGTCTTCGAATCCGGCACCAAGATCACGCCGCGCGCTGCGAAAAAGGCTGAATCCGATGGCATGAAAAACATCGTCATTCCGACCGAGGAAATTTTCGGCCGCTACAGTGCTTTTGACCTGATCAACGAAAAAACTGGCGAGATTTACATCGAAGCCGGTGACGAAGTGACCGCAGAAAATCTGGAAAAGATCGACAATGCCGGTATTGATGCACTCGAACTGCTCGATATCGACCATGCAACGACCGGTCCCTGGATCCGCAACACGCTGAAAGCCGACAAGGCTGAAGATCGTGACGGCGCCCTGTCCGACATTTACCGTGTCATGCGCCCTGGTGAACCGCCGACGCGCGAAACCGCCGAAGCTCTGTTCGAAGGCCTGTTCTTCGATCCCGAGCGCTACGACCTTTCCGCCGTGGGCCGCGTCAAGCTGAACATGCGTCTCGAACTGGATGCGCCTGCTGACTATACCATCCTGCGCAAGGAAGACATTCTTGCCGTGGTCAAAACCCTTGTCGATCTCAAGGACGGCAAAGGTGAAGTCGATGATATCGACAACCTCGGCAACCGCCGTGTCCGTTCCGTTGGCGAATTGCTGGAAAACCAGTATCGCGTCGGCCTGTTGCGCATGGAGCGCGCCGTCAAGGAACGCATGAGCAGCGTCGACGTGTCGACCGTAATGCCGAACGATCTGATCAATGCGAAACCTGCGGTCGCGACCGTTCGCGAATTCTTCGGCTCCTCGCAGCTGTCCCAGTTCATGGATCAGACCAATCCGCTTTCGGAAGTTACCCATAAACGCCGCGTGTCAGCGTTGGGCCCCGGTGGTCTGACCCGCGAACGCGCCGGCTTTGAAGTCCGCGACGTTCACCCGACCCATTATGGCCGGATCTGTCCGATTGAAACGCCGGAAGGCCCGAACATTGGTCTGATTAACTCGCTGGCATCCTTTAGCCGCGTCAACCAATATGGCTTCATCGAAACCCCTTATCGGAAAGTCGTCGACAACAAGGTCACTGACGATGTGGTCTATCTTTCGGCCATGGAAGAGCAGAAGCACACCGTTGCGCAGGCGAACGCCGAACTGACCGATGACGGCAGCTTCGTCGAGGAAATCGTTTCCTCGCGTCAGGCCGGTGAATTCCTGATGGCGCCGCGCGATATCATCACCTTGATGGACGTCAGCCCGAAACAGCTGGTGTCGGTTGCTGCCTCGCTCATTCCATTCCTGGAAAACGATGACGCCAACCGCGCGCTCATGGGATCGAACATGCAACGCCAGGCCGTTCCTTTGGTGAAAGCCGAAGCACCGTTTGTCGGTACCGGCATGGAAGAAACCGTTGCCCGCGACTCTGGCGCTGCGATCGCCGCGCGTCGCGCCGGTATCGTTGATCAGGTGGACGCCACCCGTATCGTCATCCGCGCATCGGGTGCGGTGGAAGCTGGCAAGTCGGGCGTGGACATTTACACGCTGCAGAAATTCCAGCGGTCCAACCAGAACACCTGCATCAACCAGCGTCCGCTGGTGAAGGTTGGTGAAATGATCAATCAGGGCGACACGATTGCCGATGGTCCATCCACCGACATGGGTGAACTGGCACTTGGCAAGAACAGCCTGGTCGCCTTCATGCCCTGGAACGGCTACAACTACGAGGATAGTATCCTGATCTCCGAGCGGATCGTGAAAGACGACGTCTTCACCTCGATCCACATCGAAGAATTTGAAGTCATGGCTCGCGACACCAAGCTCGGACCCGAAGACATCACTCGCGACATTCCGAACGTCGGCGAGGAAGCCCTGCGCAACCTCGACGAAGCCGGCATTGTCTATATTGGTGCGGAAATCGAGCCAGGCGATATTCTCGTCGGCAAGATCACGCCCAAGGGTGAATCGCCAATGACGCCGGAAGAAAAACTTCTGCGCGCCATCTTTGGTGAGAAGGCTTCCGATGTTCGCGACACCTCGCTGCGTCTGCCTCCCGGTGTTGCCGGTACGGTGGTCGAGGTTCGCGTGTTCAACCGCCACGGTATCGACAAGGACGAACGCGCCCTGGCGATTGAACGCGAGGAAATTGGCCGCTTTACCAAGGACCGTGACGACGAACGCGCCATCCTCAACCGGGCAACTTTCAACACGTTGAAAGACATGCTGATCGGACAGACCGCGACCTCCGCGCCGAAGCCGATGAAGAAGGGTGCAGAAATCACCGAGGAAAGCCTGACCGAACTGGATCAGGTCGACTGGTGGAAGATCGCCGTCAAGGACGATCAGGTTCAGTCCGATTTCGAAGCCACTCGTCAGCAATATGACGAAGCGATCAAGCGGATTAACGAACGGTTTGAAGACCGCCGTGAGAAGCTGGAACGCGGCGACGAACTCGCACCGGGCGTCCTGAAGATGGTCAAAGTCTTTGTCGCGGTGAAGCGCAAGCTGCAACCGGGCGACAAAATGGCTGGCCGTCACGGCAACAAGGGGGTTATCTCCCGGATCCTGCCGCAGGAAGACATGCCGTTCCTCGAGGATGGTACGCCGGTCGACATCGTGCTCAACCCGCTCGGTGTGCCTTCCCGCATGAACGTCGGTCAGATTTTCGAAACCCATCTGGGCTGGGCCGCACGTGGTCTGGGCCAGCAGGTTACCGAGGCGCTGGAAGAATGGCGTCTGGCCAATCCTGATCCGGAAGCGGCTCCGCCACCGGACGCAGTCAAGGAAAAGCTGAAGGTCATCTACGGCGAACAATATCATGAAGATATCGACTCCCGCGACACGGCCGAGATCGTCGAAATGGTCGGCCATCTCCGTCACGGTGTTCCAATGGGCACACCGGTATTTGACGGTGCGCACGAAGGCGACATTTCCGACATGCTGGAATTGGCAGGTCTGGATCGCAGCGGTCAGGTTGACCTTTATGATGGCCGGACAGGCGACAAGTTCGACCGCAAGGTGACCGTGGGCTATATCTATATGCTCAAACTGCACCATTTGGTCGACGACAAGATCCACGCCCGTTCAATCGGACCCTACAGCCTTGTGACGCAGCAGCCCCTTGGCGGTAAAGCGCAATTTGGCGGACAGCGTTTCGGGGAAATGGAAGTCTGGGCATTGCAGGCTTACGGCGCAGCTTACACGCTGCAGGAAATGCTGACGGTCAAGTCGGATGACGTGATTGGCCGGACCAAGGTCTACGAGGCGATCGTCAAGGGTGACGATACGTTCGAAGCCGGCGTTCCGGAAAGCTTCAACGTTCTGGTCAAGGAAATGCGGTCGCTCGGCCTCAACATCCAGCTCTCCAGCTTTGGCGACGAGGATGACGAGGAAGGCGACGACGGGATTGCGATCGCGGCGGAGTGAGGCGCTAGTTTCACACCCCGCAGCATTTCAAATTTGGGGCGAAAGCCCAAGAGGAATTAAGACATGAATCAAGTAACAAATTTTGCAAATCCGATCGCAAAACCGGAAACATTCGACCAGATTCAGATCGGCCTGGCTTCGCCAGAGCGGATCCGCAGCTGGTCGTTCGGCGAAATCAAGAAGCCGGAAACCATCAACTACCGGACCTTCAAGCCGGAACGCGACGGCCTGTTCTGCGCCCGCATCTTCGGTCCGGTAAAGGATTACGAATGCCTGTGCGGCAAGTACAAGCGCATGAAATACAAGGGCATCGTCTGCGAAAAGTGCGGTGTCGAAGTCACGGTGACCAAGGTCCGCCGCGAGCGCATGGGTCATATCGACCTCGCTGCTCCAGTCGCTCATATCTGGTTCCTGAAATCGCTGCCTTCACGCATCGGCCTGCTGCTCGACATGCAGCTCAAGCAGCTGGAACGCGTGCTCTATTTCGAAAGCTATGTGGTTATCGAACCCGGTCTGACGGCGCTGGAAAAATTCCAGCTGCTGACCGAAGACGAAATGCTGGCCGCGCAGGATGAATATGGTGAAGACGCTTTCTCCGCCGGCATCGGTGCCGAAGCGGTCAAGATCATGCTGCAGGATCTCGATCTGAAGCAGGAACGCGACGATCTGATGGAAGATCTGCGCACGACCAAGTCTACCCTGAAGCCGAAGAAGATCATCAAACGGCTGAAAGTGGTCGAAAGCTTCATCGATTCGGGCAACAAGCCGGAATGGATGATCCTCGAAATCATCCCCGTGATCCCGCCAGAGCTGCGCCCGCTGGTGCCGCTCGATGGTGGCCGTTTCGCGACCTCCGATCTCAACGACCTCTATCGCCGCGTGATCAACCGGAACAACCGTTTGAAACGCCTGATGGAACTGCGCGCCCCGGACATCATCGTCCGCAATGAAAAGCGCATGCTGCAGGAATCGGTGGATGCATTGTTCGACAACGGCCGTCGTGGCCGGACCATCACCGGCGCCAACAAGCGCCCGCTGAAATCCCTGTCCGACATGCTCAAGGGCAAGCAGGGCCGGTTCCGTCAGAACCTGCTCGGCAAGCGCGTCGACTATTCCGGTCGTTCGGTCATCGTGACCGGTCCGGAACTCAAACTGCACCAGTGCGGTCTGCCAAAGAAAATGGCGCTCGAGCTGTTCAAGCCGTTCATCTACGCCCGTCTCGATGCCAAGGGTCTTTCGATGACGCTGAAGCAGGCCAAGAAATGGGTCGAAAAGGAACGCAAGGAAGTCTGGGACATTCTGGAAGAAGTGATCCGCGAGCATCCCGTGATGCTGAACCGCGCGCCCACGCTTCACCGTCTCGGCATCCAGGCCTTTGAACCGGTACTGATCGAGGGCAAGGCCATCCAGCTTCACCCGCTGGTCTGCTCCGCCTTCAACGCCGACTTTGACGGTGACCAGATGGCGGTCCACGTGCCGCTCTCGCTGGAAGCCCAGCTCGAAGCGCGCGTGCTGATGATGTCGACCAACAACATCCTGTCGCCAGCCAATGGTAAGCCGATCATCGTTCCTTCGCAGGATATGGTCCTCGGCATCTATTATCTGACGATGGACCGCAAGGGCGAGCCCGGCGAAGGCATGATGCTGGCCGATATGGCCGAAGTGCATCAGGCGCTGGAAATTGGCGCAGTGACCCTGCACTCCAAGATCACCACCCGGGTTCCGCAGACCGATGAAGAAGGCAATCCGATCCTCAAGCGTTTCGAAACCACGCCGGGTCGTTTGCTGATCGCCGAATGTCTGCCGAAATCGCATCTGGTGCCTTTCGACATCGTCAACCGGCTGCTGACCAAGAAGGAAGTCGGCGACGTGATCGATCAGGTCTACCGCCACACCGGTCAGAAGGACACGGTCCTGTTTGCCGACGCGATCATGGGTCTTGGCTTCCGCCACGCTTGCCGTGCCGGCATTTCCTTCGGCAAGGATGACATGATCATTCCGGATTCGAAGGACAAGACGGTCGAAGAAACCCGGACGCTGGTTGCTGACTATGAGCAACAATATCAGGACGGCCTGATCACCCAGCAGGAAAAATACAACAAGGTGATCGACGCATGGTCCCGCTGTGGTGACACGGTTGCGAACGCGATGATGGACGAGCTGGCGGCGACCCCGCTAGACGAGAACGGTCGCGAGCGCGAGATTAACGCGATCTACATGATGAGCCACTCCGGTGCCCGTGGTTCGCCAGCCCAGATGAAGCAGCTGGGCGGCATGCGCGGCCTGATGGCGAAACCTTCTGGCGAGATCATCGAAACACCGATCATCTCGAACTTTAAGGAAGGCCTGACGGTTCTCGAATATTTCAACTCCACTCACGGTGCCCGTAAGGGTCTCGCGGATACGGCGTTGAAAACGGCAAACTCCGGCTATCTGACCCGTCGTCTTGTCGACGTTTCGCAGGATTGCACGATCGTCGAGGAAGATTGCGGCACCGAAAATGCGTTGGAGATGAAAGCCATCGTTCAGGGCGGTTCGGTTATCGCATCGCTGGGCGAACGTATCTTGGGCCGCACGATGGCCGAAGATATTGTCGACAGCAAAGACGACAGCGTCGTGATCAAAGCCGGCACATTGCTGGACGAAGCGGCCATTCTGGTGATCGAAGAGCTCGGCATTCAGTCGGCACGCATTCGCTCGCCGCTGGTGTGCGAATCCAAGATGGGCGTCTGCGGGACCTGCTACGGCCGTGACCTTGCTCGCGGTACACCGGTGAATATCGGTGAAGCGGTTGGCGTCATTGCAGCCCAGTCGATCGGTGAGCCTGGCACCCAGCTGACGATGCGGACCTTCCACATCGGCGGCGCGGCGCAGCTCAACGAGCAATCCAATCTGGAATCGGTGGCTGAAGGTGTGGTCGAATATCGCGATATGCCGGTCATCGAAGATAAGAACGGACGCTTCCTGTCGCTGGCGCGTAGCGGTATCATCGCCGTGATCGACAATGACGGTCGCGAACGCTCTGCCGACAAGGTGCCTTATGGTACCAGCGTGCTCATCAAGGATGGTGCCAAGGTCAAACTGGGCGATCGTCTGGCGGAATGGGATCCATTCACCATGCCAATGATCACCGAGAAGCCGGGTGTCATCAAGTTCCAGGACGTCATCGAAGGCAAGACGATGACCGAACAGACCGATGAAGCCACCGGTATCGCACAGCGCGTGATCACCGAATATCGGGCCTCTGGCCGTGGTGCTAACAAGGAGGATCTGCGTCCCCGCCTCACCTTGCTGGATGAGAATAGCGGAGAAGCCGGTCGCTACATGCTCGCCAACGGTGCAACCCTGTCCGTCGAAGACGGTGCCAAGGTTGCTGCTGGTGACGTGCTGGCCCGTGTGTCTCGCGAAGCAGCAAAAACCCGTGATATTACGGGTGGTCTGCCACGCGTCGCCGAACTGTTCGAGGCGCGTATTCCGAAGGACAACTCGATCATCGCGAAAATCGATGGCCGGATTGAATTCGTCCGCGACTATAAGGCGAAACGCAAGATCGCGATTGTTCCGGAAGAAGGCGAACCCGTCGAATATCTGGTGCCAAAGACGAAAGTCATCGACGTGCAGGAAGGCGATTTCGTCAAGAAGGGCGACAATCTGGTCTCCGGTTCTCCCGATCCGCATGACATTCTTGAAGTTCTCGGGGTTGAGGCGCTGGCCGAATATCTGGTTTCGGAAATTCAGGAAGTCTATCGTCTGCAAGGCGTGAAAATCAACGACAAGCACATCGAGACGATCGTTCGTCAGATGCTGCAGAAGGTTGAAATCACCAATGGTGGCGACACCACTTTGCTGCCGGGCGAGCAGGTCGATCTGGAAGAGATGCTGGAATATAATGCCAAGCTGACCAAGAAGCAGATTCCGGCCGAAGGCAAGCCGGTTCTCCTCGGTATCACCAAGGCGAGCCTGCAGACCCGCAGCTTCATCTCTGCCGCTTCGTTCCAGGAAACCACCCGGGTTCTCACTCAGGCGGCGGTCGAGGGCAAGAAGGATCAGCTGATCGGTCTTAAGGAAAATGTCATCGTGGGTCGTTTGATCCCTGCCGGTACCGGCGCGGGCATGAACCGTGCGCGTATCGCCGCAACCAGCCGCGACGCGGCCCTGCGGGCGCAGCAGCAGAAGATGCTCGACGCGATGCAGGCGGCAGCCGACCTGAAAGCGGAAGAAGTGGCGAAAGCCGCAGCTCCTGCTGAAGCGGAGCCAACTGCGGACGATATTTTCGGTGATACACCAGTCGAGGAAGTGTTGATCGCTGCCGATAGCGCAGAAGATCAGCACGCTGCTGAACTGGCGCAAACTGATGATGCGGCTACCGGCAATTCGCACATGGCCAAAACCATGGGTGAAGGCATCAAGAAAAGCGAAACCGAAGCCGCACAGAAAGATGACGACGGCGAAGAATAAATCGTCCCGCTCTGAAACGAATTAAAAAAAGCCCCGCTGGAGAATATCCAGCGGGGCTTTTTTGTTGCCGTGTTTTTTATTCGGCAAGCTTGGCGGCTAACCTGGCGACCTTCCCACCGAGATATTTTGCGCCCTCCAGGTCAATATCATGAGGGCTGCGGCTGCCATCACCACCGGCGACGGTCGACACGCCATAAGGGGACCCGCCGACAATCGCGTCATTGCTCATCTGACCGTCAAAGCCATAGTCCAGTCCGACAATGGTCATGCCATGGTGCAGGAGATTGGTAAGGATCGAAAATTGTGTCGTTTCCTGACCGCCATTTTGCGAAGCGGTGGAGGTAAACGAAGCGCCAACCTTGCCGACCAGCGCGCCTTTCATCCAGAGGCCGCCGGTACGGTCCCAGAACGACGCCATCTGGCTCGACATACGGCCAAAGCGGGTCGGAGAGCCCACGATGATCGCATCATAGTCGGCCAGCTGATCGGGCTCGATGACCGGATGGTCGTCATTGGATGAAAAGCCCGCCGCTTCGACGACTTCCTGTGGTGCCGTCTCGGGAACACGGCCAATAGTCACCTCGCCGCCCGCTTCGCTTGCACCGTCCGCGATGGCCTGAGCCAGGGCGTCAACATGACCGTAGGAAGAGTAATAGAGTATCAGTATTTTCGCCATTTTCATTCTCCAGTTTAATTTGGGTGGGATAAAATGAAGCAGCGCCAGTTTGGCGGCGCTGCTTCTTGCGGGTGTTAGTTCTGGGATTCCCAGGCTTCGACAAATACAAACTCGGCATCGTCGATCGCTTCAATCTGCAACGACTCGACATCCCTGATGGCCAATGAGTCTCTTGCTTCGACCAGTTCGCCATTGACCCGAACCTGACCGGCCGAACCGACCAGATAGATATGGGCCCCATCGGCAATCTGATGTTCAATGGTGGCTCTAGGTGTCAGCGTCGCACCATAGAAGCGCGCCTCGGCTCCGATCTTCAGCGCACCACCGGCAATATCCTGATCAAAGCCGCTAGCCAGAATTTCCAGCTGGTCGGAGCGATCGCCTTTCGGGAACGCCTTGGCATCCCAATGGGGAGCGCCGCCGGCCGCCCGCGGTTCAATCCAGATCTGGAACAGGCGGGTCTGCTCATCTTCGAGATTATATTCGCTGTGCATCACTCCGGTGCCGGCACTCATCACCTGAACATCTCCAGCCTCGGTGCGGCCTTCATTGCCCATATTGTCGCGATGGGTGATAGCCCCTTCGCGAACATATGTGATGATTTCCATATCCTTGTGGCCATGCATTGGAAATCCGGTCTTGGGCTGGATCTCGTCATCATTCCAAACCCGGATCGGGCCAAAGCCCATGCGTGATGGATCCCAGTATTTGCCAAAGGAAAAATGATGGCGTGCCTGCAGCCATTCATGGTCAACATGAGCGAGCTGTTTAAATTCGCGTTTCTCAATCATTGTCTTTCTCCTCGTTGGAGCGGCATCGTTTCCGCCCCGGTTGCAACTGAGATAGGATATTGTGTTTGTTTCTAAAATAGAGAATTTAGAATTTGATTGTTTCGTATTATTATCTAATATCAGGATATGGCTCTTCCCGACTATGAAGCATGGGCGATACTGGAAGCGGTGGCGCGACTGGGCAGCTTCACCGCTGCCGCCGACGAGCTGGGCCTATCGAAGCCAACCATTTCAAAAGCGATTTCGCGCCTGGAACTGTCGCTGGGCACAGTGTTGTTCCACCGTACCTCGCGGAAAATATCGCTCTCGACAGCCGGGCAGGCGCTTCTGCCTCATGCCCAGCAAATTGCCCATGTCGGCGAGGCGGCGATGGAAGCCGCGCGCGATACGACACATCTGCTTAAAGGTCAGGTCCGTCTCGCCGCACCGCTCAGTTACGGCCTTTCCCATCTTGCGCCGGTGATCGCGGATTTCATGTGCGCCTATCCGGAAATCACCGTTGACCTCCAACTCAACGATGCACAGGTAGACTTGGTCGAGGAAGGCTTCGATTGCGCGATCCGCATTGCTGATCTTCCGGACAGCAGCCTCAGAGTTATCCAGCTGCGCAACGTAGAAGTCTATTTCATCGCCGCTCCCGCCTACATCACGCGAATGAGCGAACCCCGGACACCCGGCGAACTGGCCGATCACGATTGTTTTCTATATTCCAACACGCAAAGCTCCGAGGTCTGGCACATCACCGGTCCAGACGGGCAGACAGTGAATGTGCGTCCGAAGCGCCGGTTCCAGAGCAACAACGGCGATGTCATGCTCCCGGCGCTGATCGCGGGTCGGGGTATCGGTTATTTGCCCGACTTTTTATGTCAGAATGCATTGGATGCAGGAAGTCTGATCAATATTCTGCCCGGATGGCGGATGGGCGATATCTCGCTCAATATCGTCATGCCCCCTTCCCGCCTGCGCCCGGCGCGGGTCGATGCACTCGTTAATTTTCTCAAGGTTAATCTGCGCTAGCCCGTGCTACGCCCGCCTATTTTTCTGTCCTACAGCAGCCACATTATCTATTCTCTGTTTCTTTGACGAAGAAATATGGATTCGAGCCATGGCAAAAGACTGCATCACAACAAACCTCTTTTCCGTCCAGGCGAGCGCGTTTGGTACCAAAATCGAACCTGCGAATATTTTTGATATTACACTGTAAAGTTTGTAAAGTTCATCAGGAAAGCAGGGCTGAATATTAATGCCGATCGAAGCTATCCTGTTATTTCTGGTTGCCGACATGATGTTCTGCCTCACTCCCGGTCCGGCGACACTGGTCACTGTGAGCCATGCTCTGCCGCAGGGACCAGCAGGAGGAATGCGCGGCGCGCTGGGGCCGATCGTCGGCGTAAATGTTGGTAATTTCATCTGGTACGGGCTGACGGCCTTTGGCCTGATTGCCCTGATACAGGCCGTTCCGGCTGCTTATTCCGTGCTCCGCTGGCTCGGAGTAGCTTATTTGATCTGGATGGGTTTGAGAATGTTCTGCGGGACCGGGAGCGCATTGGCGACATTGTCCGGGCAGCGGGCAAGTTTAGGAAAGGGGTTTCTCAATGGCCTGGCGGTGCATATGTCTAATCCCAAGGCGCTGCTTTTCTATACGGCGTTCATTCCGCCCTTCATTGATCCAGGCGGCAATATCCTGCTGCAATTTGCGATACTGGCGGGATTGACGGTAATCACCGAAACCACTGGACTGACCTTTTATGCCAGCCTTGCTTCCAGGGCGCGGCGCTTGAGCACGGCCGATCAGGCGCAGGACCGGTTCCAGAAAATTGCCGCAGCTGTGTTGATCGGCGCAGCCCTGATATTGGCTTGGTTGAACCTAAATGATGGCGCTATGCAGAGCGCGTTCAACCTGCCGCAAGACCCGCTAGTCTAGAGGAACATGATGATCCGAATCTGCTTATCCCTGATAGCATTGCTATTCGCGGCCCCGCTATATGCCCAAGAGGTTGCGCCAGACGACTTCGATGCGGAAACGATATTGGCCCTGAAGGGCCTGCAATTGCTGGACCATCGTCTAAATGCGATTGGTTACCAGTTGACCGAGGCCAATGCCCCCTATTGCACCGACAAGGTGCCACGGACCGGCATGCTTTTGCACGCTATCGATCAGTATCCCGATCACGCGGCCGCGCGATTTGCGCTCGGCCTTGACGGACCGGTCGCCGTCAACGCCGTGGCACCCGACAGCCCGGCCGCAGATGCTGGCCTGGTGCCCGGCGATGATATCTTGGCGATCAACGGAACCAAAGTCGAAGCTATTCCCCTCAATGATCCAGCCATCGCCAACGAGCTAGCGAATTACCGGCGGATCGCGGCGGTGAATTACAGGTTGGACGAAGCACTGTCCCAAGGCGATGTGACGCTTGATATTCTGCGGGGTGGCCAACAAAGTCAGGTGACGCTCCAATCGCAGCCCGCCTGTCCCAGCCGGTTTCAGATCAAGGTCAGCGAAGATCGAGGCGCATCGGCCGACGGCAATATTGTCTCGGTCACTTCCAGAATGTCCGAATATTTCCTGACTGACGACGAATTTGCGGCGGTGGTTGCCCATGAACTGGCTCATAATCTGCTCAAACACCGGGAGCGGCTCGATGCGCAGGGCGTCAATCGTGGTTTTTTTGGTCAATTTGGCAAGAGCGCAGGCCGGATCAAGAGTGCCGAGATCGAAGCCGACAAGCTCTCGATATGGCTAATGGCCAATGCCGGCTATGACCCGCAAGCCGCCGTCCGCTTCTGGACCCGATACGGCAAAGAGCACGGCAAGGGCATTTTTTCTGCCTCGACCCACTATCGCTGGAAAAAACGCGTGGCGTTGTTCAAAGAGCAAATCGCCAAAATGGCGAGCATGACCCCTGTCGAAGGCAAATATGCGCCGCCCCTGCTGGCCAAAACGAAATAAGCTAATAGGGTCGCTCGTACGCCTCCTTGCAATTACGGCGTTCCTGCTTGTTCTGCGCCTCATCCAAGCAAAGTTCCCGCTCCTTCTTTCGCTTCTTGAGCACTTGGCGGCCGAGATCCTCTTCCCGCTCGGACTGGCTCTGGGTCGTTGCATCGACCGCCGTCTCGACCACCGTTCCAGCCGCCCTGAACGGCGCGGTGACGATCTTACTGGCAGCGCAGCTCGACAGGGCCAGCGGGATCGAGATCAGCATCAAAAGCGGCACGGCTCGCATATTATTCTCCTCGGAAACTATGTGCGCGCCACCGAATGAAGTCCGGCTGAACGCGCCGATTATTCGGCCAGCAACTTCTCTGCAGTCGCCCGCATCGCAGCGCCAATTTCAGGGTGGGCTAATGCGAGCGCCAGATTGGCCTCGACAAAACCCGCCTTGGATCCGCAATCATAGCGTTTGCCATCAAAGGTCATGCCATGAAAAGGCTGTTTGCCAATCATCTGTGCCATCGCATCGGTCAGCTGAATCTCGCCGCCAGCTCCGGTAGCCTGGGTTTCCAATATCCGCATGACTTCGGGTTGCAGAATATAGCGTCCCGGCAGAATCAGATTGGACGGTGCCGTGCCTGCGGGTGGCTTCTCAACCAGTCCCTTCACCTCCGTGATCGGTCCATCGCGATAGCCGGGGTCGATCACACCATAAGAAGGCGTGGCTTCCATCGGAATTTCCAGCGCACAGACAATATTGCCACCAAGCTTTTCATAAGCCTTCACCATTTGCGTCATGCAACTGGGCGACCCGACCATGAATTCATCGGGCAGAAATATCGCGAAGGGCTCGTCGCCGATGATGTCTCGCGCGCACCAGATCGCGTGGCCCAGACCAAGCGGCTCCTGCTGCCGGACAAATACACAGTCGCCGGGCCGCAAGCGCGTCCCCTCGAGAACGGACCGGTCTTTGGACCGTTCGGCCATCGTATGCTCAAGCTCGTAAGCCATGTCGAAATGATCCTCGATCATTCCCTTGCCGCGACCAGTGACAAAAATCATCTGCTCAATGCCCGCTTCCAGCGCCTCATCTACAGCATATTGCAGAAGCGGGCGGTCAACGACGGGAAATAGTTCCTTTGGCATCACCTTGGTGGCCGGCAGGAACCGGGTACCCATGCCGGCAACGGGAAAAACGGCTTTTCTGATCGGTTTCATAAGTCGGTTCTACTCCTTAAGTTTGTCGGCAAAACTGGTCCTCAGCTTTTGCAGCTTGGGTGGAATCGTAGCAACACAATAGGGATTGCTCCGACCTTCGTCAGCCCAATATTGCTGATGATAGTCTTCAGCCACATACCATGGTGCCGGCCCCTCGATCGTAGTCACAATCGGGTCGCTGCGTCCCTCTCCTGCCCGCCCGATTGCGGCTTCGGCCTCGGCGCGCTGCTGATCGTCCAGCGGGAAGATGGCCGATCGGTATTGCGTCCCGATATCGTTGCCCTGGCGATTGAGCTGGGTCGAATCATGAGTTGCGAAAAAAATGTCAAGCAGGTCGGCATAGCTGACTATCGCATCGTCAAAACTGATCTTGATCGCTTCGGCATGGCCAGTGGTACCCGAACAGACTTCGCGATAGCTGGGGTCCGGTTTCGCGCCACCGATATAGCCGCTTTCGACCGATTGCACGCCGGCAATATCGTTGAACACCGCCTCTGTGCACCAAAAACAGCCACCGGCAAAAATGGCTTCCTGCTGTGCCATATACACTCCTTTTACGCGGTGGCGGCATTGCCTCCGCTATCTGTATTTCTATTTTCTTCATCGCGTCGGGCGACAAGAAGATACATGGCGGGTGTTACCACGCGAGACAAGAGGGTCGAACTGATCAATCCGCCGATGATGATCGCCGCTAGCGGCGCGTAAAGCGCCCCGCCCCAGAACGCGAGCGGGGTCAAACCACCGATCGCGGTAATCGACGTGAGCAGAACCGGAAGGAACCGGACCTCGCCCGCCTTTTCGATTGCTTCGCGCAACGCCATGCCCTGCTCGCGCAGTTGCGTTGTGAAATCGACCAGCAATATCGAGTTTTTGATTTCAATGCCGATCAACGCGATAAAGCCGATAATCGCCATGACACTCAAAGAGTTGCCGGTGATGAACAGAGCGAGAATTCCGCCAAACGTCCCGAGCGGGATTACACCTGCGACAACGATCGTTTCCCGGAAACGCCGAAATTCGGCGACGAGAACCGCCAGGATCAACATGATCGCGGTAATTATCAACGGGCCGAAATTGCCGAATGTCTGGCCAATTTTTTCCGCCTCCCCGCCAACCGACCAAGTATAGCCCTCTGGAAAGTCTATCTGCTCCAGCTGCTCGACCGCACGGTTGTTCACAGTCGACGGGATTTCACCAAAATCGACCTGCGCGGTGACGAGCACGGTCCTTTGCAGCTGATAGCGCTGGATCTGCGGAGGCACGTTGGTCAGCCGGGGATCGGTAATCTGAGACAAAGAGACGGGATCGCCGCTTCGAGTGGCGACATACACCCTGTCCAGCACCGACATCGGCTGACTACCCTCAAACGGATAGCGGACCGTCACCGGATAATCGTCGCCTTCCTGGTCGCGAAACGATGCGGCCCTCTCGCCGCTGATCGCCAGCCGAATGGCGCGTCGCGGGGCCCCCGCAGGAATATCGAGAAGGGCCGCTTTCTTTTCATTCAGGCCAATGTCCAAATCGATTTTATCGGTTTCTACCGGATTGACGATATCCCGTGCACCCGGCGTCTTGCGAAGCACATCGGCAATTTTTCTGGACAGTTCTTTCAGCTTGTCCAGTTCCGGCCCTGCTACCCTGATGACAATCGGCGCCTCGACCGGCGTGCCATTCTGGAAAAGTTCGATTTGCACGCGTGCGCCGGGGATCTGGTCAAGCTGCTTGCGCAAGCGGTCAATCATTTTGGGGCCTTCGCTGGTATCCCATTTGTCGAGTACCGCAAGGACTTCACCATGATTGATCCGCTCTGCCCGTGGGCCGACATTATAGAAGACCTGCGGGTTGCCGTTGCCGATATTTTCCGCCCGCACCTTGATACTGGGTTCGCTTTCCAATATTTTCGTCACTTCGGCGACGATCTTGTCGGTCCGGTCCAGACTGCTGCCCTGCTCCGCTTCTACCGCGACACGAAAATAGGGCGCATCGGCAAATGGAAAGAGCGAAAAGCCAAGAACCGGAACAAGCGCGAATGCCGAAAAGCACAAGAGGAGAGCCAGGGTCACCGTCTTGACCGGTGCGCCCAGAGCGATATGCAAAAATGGCCGGTAAAAGCGCTGAATCTTTTCGTTGACCCAGCGCAGCGCCCGATTGCCTTCCGGATCTTCATCCCGCCGCAGCAGGCGACTGGCAAGAAACGGGATCAGCGACAGGGATATTCCAAGCGAAGCGATAACGGTCGCGATAATGGCGATGAAGAAGGATCTGGTATAGGCTCCGGCACCGCCGGGCAGAAACAGCAATGGCGCAAAAGCGAGAACCAGAACGGCGGTAGAGCCGATTACCGCCGCACGGATTTCCATACTGCCTTCAATCGCTGCTTGTGCCCGCGTCTTGCCCATCCTTAGATGTCGCGCAATATTCTCGGTGACGACAATGCTGTCGTCCACCAGCAACCCGAGCGATACGATAAACCCCGCAATCGAGAGCTGGCTGAGATTATATCCCATGGCGTAAAGGACCAGCAGGCCTGAGGCGAGCGAAAGCGGGATCGAGATCATCACAATGGCCGAGGATCGGAAACCGAGCGGTAACAGTGTAAAAATGACCAAGGCGATCGCGATTATAAAATCGCGGGTCAGCTCGCTCAATCGCCTCTGCACATCGCGGCTCTGGTCAAACTGCATTACGAGTTTTATGTCTGGCGGAAGAATCGCACGTTGCTGCGCAAGTGTGATGTCAAGCTCGTCCTTCAGCCGGGTGACATCAACGCCGTCTTTCTGGGTGACCGTGAGGAACACCGCTCGCTGGCCATTATGCCGGGCCCGGTAGATCTGCTCCTCAGCACCCCAGTCGACCGTTGCGACATCGCCCACGGTCAGCAGCGACCCGCCCGCGGCTCGCAGCGGCAATTCGCGGATCGCTTCGAGATTGCGGAATGCACCTCCCGCTTCCACGTTCAGGCGCCGCTCTCCGCTTTGCACGGCCCCGCCCGGCAGATCGGCACCGCCCTCACGGACGGCATCGGCGATTGCACTGGCAGGAACACGCAGTTCCGATAGCCGATCCGGCCGGACCTTGACGCTGACTTCCGGCTGGGGCAGCCCGAAAATGCGGGATTCGCGGACACCGGCGTTGCGCGTAAAAACATCCACCAGATCATCGGCATATTTTTCCATGCGCCGCCAGGAAGCGGTTTCGCTGACCAAAGCCACTTGCATGACAGCGGCTTCGGTCGTCCGGATTTTACGATATTCCAGCCTCTGCAGTCCATCGGGAAGCTGGTCGCGGATCGCCGACACTTCGCGCACCACATCGTCGAAATAACCGTCAACGTCCCCCGACCATTCGCTGAATTCAACTGATATCGAGGTCCCGCCATCGGTGCTGGTTGATCGCACTTCCACGATATCGTCCAGCCCTTGCATGACGTCCTCAATTGGCTTGGCGACTGTTTCTTCCATTTCCTGCGCATCGGCACCGGGCTGGATCGCGATAATCTTGACCGCCGGAATGGGGAAATGGGCATCAACGGCTTTTGGAATATTGGTGAACGCGGAGATGCCGAGCACGACCAGAAGAACGAACAGAACCAGGCTGAGTTGCCATCGGGAAATGACGAAGCGGGCAAGCATATCAGCTCCGCCGACCCGCCTGTTTCAAATATGCATTCATTGCGCGGTCCGGATGGGTTTGATCACATCCCCATCCCTAAGCTTCTCGACACCGCGCGTAACAATGACTTCCCCGGCTGTGAGTCCCTGCAAAATTTCGAGACTCTTGTCGGTCAGCTTTCCGATTTGCACGTTACGCTGCTTGACCCGGTTCTTGTCATCGACCACGAACACCAGACCTTCACCGGTGCGGACGCCAAATATGGCGTTGGCCGGGATCGCGAAGGTGGTTGTTGTTTCGCGCGGCACCTGAACCTCAACCGTAGCCAGCTGACCGGAACGCAGACGGTCGCTGGGCGGAAGCGCAAAATTGACTTCAAAGGTCCCGGTCCGATCATCGGCTCGTCCATCTTTCTCGCTGACGGTCGCATCCAGCGGCTCATTTGAAACCGCAGAAAGCATAACCTTGGCTGGCATCCCGACATTAATCCGGGCCGCGTCGGAGTCGGTCATCGGAACACGCAGCACAAAACCCTTATCTGTTTCTCCCAGCACCAAAGCGGTCATGCCCGCCGCCACTATCTGGCCGGCATCGATATTCCGTGACAATATGATGCCGCTGCTGGGCGCACGGATATAGGCCGTCCGGCTGGCAAATTCGGTTGCTTCGATCCGGGCCCGCGCGGCACGGGCTGCAGCTTCCGCCTGTTCCAGCCGGGACTTGGTCACCCAACCGTCTTTGAAGAGTTTCTCGATGCGGGCATATTCAGCCACCGCGCGGTCCCGTTCTGCGCGTGCCGTGCTCAAATCCGCTGCAACGGTGCTGTTGTCGAGGGCTGCGAGAATTACACCACGCTTCACCCGGTCGCCTTCATCGTAGCGCACCGATGCAACTTTGCCAGCACTGGTAAAACCCAGTGATGTCTCGCGACGGAGACGCACGGTGCCGGGCGCAGTTATTGTCTGGCTATCGCTGGCTGGCTGAACGACGCTTACAGCCGCCGGGATCGGATCGGCGAACGCAGGCTTTGCGTCGGGTTCCTTGTCGCTGCATCCGGTCACAAAAGCCAGACCCACCAAGACCGATATTATCGTTCTGCCAAGCGTCATATCGCGCATCACCACCCCTATTGGGTTCGTCTTAAGTGGCTATCCAGTCCTGACCAATAGAAAATTGCCAAAAGCACCCTGAAACAGCCGGATTAATAGATGCGGTGCGCTAAATGTGTTATTAAAGAGTCAGTATCAATGGCTTCGACCTGAGGTTTGTTGGTACCAATCGGCCATTGGGATGTCCGCTATTTGGGCGATGCTGCGCGGCGAAGGCGGTCATTCAACGCAAGACCGATCCCTTCATCCGTTATAGGTGCGACAGCAATTTTCTTTTTCTTGCTGGCCTCCGCGTGATGAAGCGCGGCGAAAAGCAGGCTGGCGGCTTCAGCGAGATCGGCGCTGTCGGACAGATTCATGTCACCGGCGACGGGTCCGAAACCAATATGATATTCATCTGGCTGCGCGCTTGGCGCATTCAGGCGAACCGGCTTATTCGGCGCATAATGTGACAGCATCTGTCCCGGTGCCTCGATTGTCTCGCTGTCGGTTGTCGCCGCTGGCTTGCTGGCAATGCGCTCCAAAGCGGCGGCAGTCACAGGCCCCGGTCGCAAGATCCGGAAATCTGTCCCGTTGATCGCGACAATCGTCGATTCGATCCCCTGTTCGCATGCGCCGCCGTCGAGGACCAAGGGTGCCGCCAGACCCAGACTGCGCGCGACATGATCTGCAGTCGTCGGGCTAATGCCACCACTGCGATTGGCCGAAGGCGCGGCAAGGTAGAGACCGGATGCGTGTAGCAACTCGCGCATCACCGGGTGAGCGGGCACCCGTAAGGCGATGGTATCGAGGCCAGCGGTGACTGCTGGTGCAACGGGACAATTTTCGGTTTTTGGCAAGACCAGCGTCAAGGGGCCCGGCCACAGCAACTCGGCAAACCGCATGGCCAGTTCGTTAAATTGCCCGAGGTTCCGGGCCGCTGCCAGGTTCGGAACGTGGACGATCAGCGGATTGAAGTCGGGCCGGCCTTTGGCGCGATATATTTCCGCGACCGCCGCCGCATTGGTCGAATCGGCGGCCAGCCCATAGACGGTCTCGGTCGGCACTGCGACGAGCCCGCCACTGCGCAATCGTGCGACAGCATCGCCGATCGTTGCTGTTCCGTAGCGGTGCGCTTCATCGCCAATATGATCATTTGAGCCGAACATGACCCTGCGCTATAGCCCAGCACAAATTCAGGCAACAACGGATAGCAATTACATGAGTTTCACAGCCCCTGGTCGCGAACAAAATTTTGTCCTCAAACATATCGCCGATATCGGCGAACTGGCGACCCATGAGCGCTTCGCCGGTGCCAGCGAGGATATGGTCGAGGCGATTGTTGATGGCATTGGCCAGTTTGCCGAAGGCGAGTTCGCACCACTCAACCGCATCGGCGATACCGAAGGCGCGCAATGGAACGAAGGCAAAGTTTCTCTGCCTGCTGGCTATAAAGAGGCCTACGCGCAATTTGTCCAAAACGGCTGGGCCTCAATCGACGGCCCCGAAGAATTTGGCGGCCAAGGCCTGCCCTATTCGCTTTCCGCTCTGATCCTGGAAACCTGCGGCGCTGCCAATTTCGCTTTCACGCTCTGCCCGATGCTCAGCTTTGGCGCGATCGAGGCAATTCATGCCCACGGTTCGGACGAACAGAAGGCGCAATATCTGCCCAATCTCATTTCGGGTGCCTGGACCGGGACAATGAACCTGACCGAGCCGCAGGCCGGCTCGGATGTTGGGGCACTGCGTTCGACCGCCGAACCGATCACCGAAGGCGAACATGCCGGCAAATACCGAATCAAGGGGCAGAAGATCTACATAACCTTTGGCGAGCATGATCTCACCGACAATATCATCCATCTCGTGCTTGCCCGCACACCCGGTGCGCCCGCAGGAACGCGCGGCATCTCGCTGTTCATCGTTCCCAAATATCATCTTGATGCGGACGGCCATGCGGGTGCGCCGAATGATGTCACCTGCGTCTCGATTGAACATAAGATCGGCATCCACGCCTCGCCGACCTGCGTGATGGCTTACGGTGAGCAGGACGAATGTATCGGCGAGATGATTGGTGGCGAATTTGGCGGCATGAAAGCAATGTTCACGATGATGAACAATGCGCGGATCAATGTCGGTTCGCAGGGCGTCCAGATCGCCGAGCGCGCGACCCAGCAGGCCAGCGCCTTTGCGACGGAACGGATTCAGTCGGCCCGCGCCGGCAGCGGGGACAAGGCACCGGTAGCGATTATCGAGCATCCCGATGTGCGACGGATGCTGCTGCGTTCGAAAGCGCTCACGCAAGCGGCCCGAGCGCTGCTTTACTATGCTTCGTCAAGCGTTGATCGCGCGACTTTGGGGATAGAGGGTGCAAAAGCGCGCGCAGAGATCCTGACGCCGCTGATCAAGGGCTATGGCACCGATATCGGCAATGAAGTCGCCTCAATCGGAGTGCAGGTGCACGGCGGCATGGGCTTCGTCGAGGAAACCGGTGCTGGCCAACATTTCCGCGACGCCCGGATCGCACCAATTTACGAAGGCACCAACGGCATTCAGGCAGCTGATCTGGTGGGCCGAAAACTGGGGCTCGATGGTGGCGATGCAATGCAGGCGTTTATCGCTGACATCAAAGCCAAAGCAGAGGAGGACAGTAGCTTGATGGCGCTCGCCGATGCGTGCGAGGATATTCGCCAATGGATGGCAAGCGGCGATGCCTCGATCGATGACCGACTGGCCGGCAGCTATCCGTTCATGACCATGCTGGCGACCGCGACCTGCGGCATGTTGATGCAGAAACAGCACCGGATTGCCAGCGCCGAGCTGGCGGACGGCGACGATCCGTTTCTAAAGGCGAAACTGGTCACCACCCGCTATTATCTCGACCATCTGGTACCGGAAGCATTGGGCCTCAAGGCCGCCGCGATGGCTGGTGCGGATATCCTGTACCAGCTCGACAGCGCCGAACTGGCCGGCTGATCGTGAACGACGCAGGCAATGACGATATATTCGCGCGCATTGCCGATGCGCTCGAACGTCTGGCTCCCCCGACTACCAGCGCGGTGGATCTGGCGGCCGGGCAAGCCTTTCTATGGGACGGCCGCAAGATCAAGACCATATCACCGTTCGAACCTATCGAGATCGATCTGCTCACCGGTATTGATACGCAAAAGGCAAGCCTGCTCGACAATACCCGCCGCCATGCTTCTGGCCATGCCGCGCATGATGTACTGCTGTGGGGGTCCCGCGGTATGGGCAAGTCAGCCCTCTCCAAGTCCGTAGTGCGGGCTCTGCAGGATCAGGGAAAGGATATTGCTTTGGTCGAAGCGCCCTCTGGCCAGCTTGAGAAGCTTCCCGACCTATTGGAGATGCTCGCCACGGTTCAACGCAGTTTTATAATTTTCATTGATGATATCGGATTTTCCGAAGGCAGCGCGGAGCCGCGCCTGCTGCGCTCAATGCTGGAGGGCGGCGCGAGCGAGCGGCCAGCGAATGTCCGCCTTTACGTCACCTCCAACCGCCGCCATATCGTCTCGCGGCAGATGAGCGAGCAGAACGATCCGATCAACCCGCGCGACATTGTAGATGACCAGCTGGCCCTGTCCGACCGCTTCGGCTTGCGACTGGGGTTTCATGCCGCATCGCAGGATGATTATCTGGCCATGATTATACGCTATGCCGACGCCCATGGCCTGAGCTTTGAGCGCGAAGATGCGCTGCTTTGGGCAAAGCAGCGCGGCAGTCGCTCGGGACGGGTCGCATGGCAATATATTGTCGAACTGGCCGGACGCAAAGGACGGTCGCTGGCCTAAGCTATTTCTTGTCGACCGCTGCCGGTTTGGCCGCGCCGTCGCGGGAAACCCGCCAGATAATCCCGCCAACATCGTCGCTGACCAGCAAAGCTCCGGTCTGGTCAAAGGCAACCATTGTCGGCCGGCCCCGCGCATCTCCCTCATCGTCGACGAATCCGCTAAGGATGGTCTTTGGCTTGCCCTCCGGCTCGCCGCGCTGGTTGAAGTTGACATAGACGACATCATAGCCAGCCAGTGGCTGGCGGTTCCAAGACCCATGCCGCGCCACCACCGCCCCGGTGGCAAAGGGCTTGCCCAGCGCCTGGCCGTGCGAGAAGGCAAGGCCCAGCGGCGCAACATGCGCGCCCAGCGCGTAATCCGGACGGCGTTCATACTGCCGGTGATCGAGATTTTTCGGCTCGACCCGCGGGTCAACATAGCCGCCCCAGAAATGCCAGGGCCAGCCATAATGAGCACCCCAGCGGACCTCGGTCAGATAATCCGGCACCATATCGCTGCCCAGCATGTCACGCTCGTTGACCACGGTGTAGAATTTGTCGGTGCCTGGCAGATAGGCCATGCCAACCGGATTGCGCATGCCATCGGCGTAGATGGTTTTCTTGTTGGTCGCGAGTTCGACCTGCAGAATAGCGGCGCGCTGTTTCTCGATATCCATGCCATTTTCGCCGATATTGCTGTTCGAACCGACCGAAATATAGAGATATTTGCCATCCTTGCTTGCCAGCAGATCGCGGGTCCAGTGATTGTTCGGCGCCTTGGCGTTCAGATTGGCAACCTTGCGGCCCGCTGCCGTAATTTTCGTATCACCTTCCGCATAGGGATAGGCATAGACCGCATCGGTATTGGCGACGTAAAGCGTGTCGTCGATCAACGCCATGCCGAACGGCGAGTTGAGATTTTCGAGAAATGCGAATTTCTGGTCGACCTGGCCGTCCTTGTCGCTGTCGCGCAGAAGGCTGATCCGGTTGGCGGATGGGGTTGCGGCACCGGCCTTGCTCATCAGATTGCGCATGATCCAGCCTTCGATCCCCTTGTTGGTCCGCGGGGGGCTGTTGGTTTCTGCGACCAGAATGTCACCATTGGGCAAGCGGAACATAGTGCGCGGATGATCCAGTCCTTCAGCGAAGCGTTCTACTTTCAGCCCTTCTGCCGCGACCGGACCCTCGCCCTCCTCCCAGGGATCAGCCTTCGCGATATTGATCGTGGGAAATGTCTCCTTGCGGACATTGGTCATCTCCGGTTCGACGCCTTCGGTTGCTTCGAGCGGCAAGCGAGCGGTGTCACCGCGCATGAAATAATATCCCGCACCCACCCCCAGGATGATGAGCAGAATCGCGATATTTCTAATATGTTTCAGCATGACTTGATAATAGGTATCGTCAAAGGTCCTGACAAGCGCGCTCTGAAAAGGCTATCGACCGCGCCACCACATCAGCACCGCTATCAGCGCACCCAGCGCAAGTCCTGCCAGCAAACCAGCAGAGGGCTGCCCCATCATGCCGCCGATGATCGCACCGCCAATCGTGCCGAGCGCGATGAAAACACCGCCGCCATTGCGATTGACCGGCTCTGCGGTGGAAGAAGTGGAAGCATGTTCGGTGGGTTCTGGAGTCATGGCGACCCTTTAGCCTACAACGGATGCCATGGCCATAGACTGTCGTTGCACTCATGGTTATCCGTTTGGTAACCCTAGCCTTTGAAGATATTTCCACCCGGCACCGTTAGAGCTTTTCGACAGGTTGGAGGCGGTGAGGCTTCCTGAAACAGGAGCCATTAATGCAGTTACCCGTATTCATTGACTCCACCCATTACAGCGCGGCCGAATTGCTGATCACTAACTATGGTGAAGAAGCCGGACTGGAAGCGGCCAATCGTGCTGACAAGAGCCGATCGCTGGGAAACCATCTTCATTATTGCAAATGGCGCCAGGTCGAACGATTGTGTATTTTTCTATCGATCGATGAAACGATCGGAACGGTACACTGACCCGTTAGTCTCATCGACGATTCAGCGTTCGGGATCACAGATGATTTCAGCGGCACCGTCGCTGCGCACCGTGCAATTGGGCCTACCCTCAATCTGTATCCGGCCGGTACCAAAATTGTTGATGCTCGCGTCCCGCTCGACCACAAGATGGCTGCTGGCCGGGCCCCTGTGGATGAGCGTCAGCTTGTCGACGGTCAGTCCCGGGCTTTCAAAGATGCTAGCACCTTGCAGCTCGATACGGGCCGCATGGGCGCTGCCGGCCATTGCGAGCGCTCCGCCACCGGTCATCGCCACGTCGAGTTGATCGGCTTTCACAGAATCGATCCGGAGCGTACCAAAACCGCCAAGACGGACCTTGGGCGTCCTGCCCGATAATTTGTCGAGCGTCACCGCACCCGAACCGAGATGCGAGATATTTTCGATGGCGTAGCTGCTGAGATAGAGGGTGACAGGCGCATCCTCTTCAAAATTGTTCCGCGACATCGACTTGGGGCGCACCGAGACGACCAGCTGCTTACCGTTTTTCTGCAACGCCACACGGTCCAGGATTTCGCGGTTGGCACCTACCGCGCGCGCCGACGGTCCCTTGGCCGAAGTCAGCACAACATCGACGCCATTGCCGATCCGGATGTCGTCAAAGCCAAAGATTGAAAATTTGCGCTCATCCGCTTGAGCCGCTGACGGCAGCAGCAGCGCGGCAACCAGCATCAATGTCGATAGCAACCTCATATCGGCCTCGCTTCACCAAATTCCATCCAGCCGAGCCACCGCGGCGTCTTCGGTGCATAATGGCCGCTATTCTCGGCCAATGCAAAGCCCCTGTCTTCAAATAACCTGGCGACGGGGCGGTGCAGATGACAACCGCCAGCAATATGTTTCCACGCCGGTTCGATGCGTCGTTGCCATTTTTCGGGACCCTTGTCGGGCGCCCGGCCATGTTCGAGGAACAGGATCCTGCCGCCCGGTTTCAAAACCCTGCGCATTTCTGACAGCACTTGCGCGCTGTCCTGGACCGAGCAAAGCGTGAAAGTCGTCAGTACCGTGTCGAAACTAGCATCGGCAAAAGGCATGGCTTCACCAATGCCATCGCATATCTCCATGTCAAAGCCGCGTTCGCTGGCCTCGCGCCGGGTATAGTCGAGCAGTTCCGCCGATGGATCGAGTCCGGTCAGCTTGGTGATCTTCATGCGGTCATAAAATTGCAGATTGATACCGCCGCCGCAGCCGAGCTCGAGTACGTCGCCTTGCGCTTTTGGCACGATCTGGCTGCGGTCTTTCATCACCGCCGGCTGCGAGCAGGCGAAGCGGATCAGCTTCGGTACCGCATATTTTTCCCACAAATTTGGCATCGCCGGTGAATCTGCCACAGCAGCAACAGATCACCAAGCGATTTCAGCATGTTGCGTTTCGGTCAGCCGCAGGTGATGTCACCAGATCCCATCGCCCGGGACTTGCATTTGGCGTCTCCGTGAACCCGGATATCACCAGACCCCATGACCTTGGCGCTCACCGAACCGTCGGAAGACAATTCGACATCGCCGCTACCGGCAATCGATATGCTGGCATTATCAGTTTTCAGATCCTTGCCCTTCATATCGCCGGAACCCGCTACCGATACGTCGACTTCGGTAGCCGTGCCGGCAACCGAAAGGGTCCCCGATCCGGCAATCTTCGAATCAAGCGACGCTGTTTTGATTTTTGCCACGTTGATATTGCCGGAGCCCGCGATGCTCAATTTGGTCGATTCAGCGGTCATCTGATCGACTTCCATATCGCCCGATCCAGCAAGCTTGACACTCCTCAGGGACGGTGCGCTGACATAGATGGTCGCCTTCCCGCCGTCATTCCAGGACATGCCCTTGCCTTCCCGACCGATCTTTATCTGGTCGCCGGAAATTTTGTAGCGTAGTTCCTTGATCACGTCGGCATCGCCTTCCGCGCGGATCGAGTAAGCGTCGCCCGTGGTGAAAATTATATTGTCGGGCCCGGCCAGCGTTACGCCCTCAAAGGCACCGGGATCGCTATCGCTGGCCTCGATCGGGCTTCCGTCAGAAAAATTGCTGGTGCTGCTGGCAGCTTCGCCAACAGCATCGGCGATTGATCCTTCACAGGCGGCAAGTGCCAGCAGCGGTACCAATAACAATATTTTCTTCATCGATTTCTCCATCACTGTATTAATTGAATAATACACCTGCCCCTGCAGTAGATCAACAAAATATTTCGTTGGCCGCATCAGGAAAAAAAAGGGCTGCCACATCGCAGTGCCAGCCCTTTCCCAATTTCGATCAACGTCGGAAGCTTATCGACTAATCTTCCTTCACCTCATAATATTTCGGTGCTGCAATATTAAGGATATCGAGAATCTTCGCCAATGCCGTCGGCTCGTCGGTTTCTTCCATGGCCGCCAATTCGCGTGCGAGACGGCTGGATGCCGCTTCAAAAATCTGACGCTCGGAATAGCTTTGTTCCGGCTGGTCATCGGCGCGGAACAGATCGCGGGTCACTTCGGCAATCGATACCAGATCACCGGAATTGATTTTGGCTTCATATTCCTGAGCCCGGCGCGACCACATCGAGCGCTTGACCTTTGGCTTGGCTTTCAGCGTTTCCATGGCTTCCTTGAGCGTCTTGTCCGAAGACAGTTTGCGCATGCCAACGCCTTCGGCTTTGTTGGTCGGAACCCGGAGGGTCATCCGCTCTTTTTCAAAACGCAAAACATAAAGCTCGAGTTGCATGCCGGCAATTTCTTCATTTTGCAGCTCAACAACTCGACCAACGCCATGTTTAGGATAAACAACATAATCGCCCACATCAAAGGACAGCACATTCGCAGCCATAAAAAGCCTTTCTTGATTCAATGGAAAAGAACGCCACCAGCGTTCGAATTTCGTAATCGCGTGACGAAAAAACCCTTTCGTACATAGATTTAACCACCGAATGCCACCCACTCCCTCGGGCATCCCGCTGTTAACCGGCGTACGTTTAACAGATTCGTCACAAAAAAGCAATTTATCGTTGCAATGCACAACTAACCATAGGTCGCGAACGCCTCACAAAGCAGGTCGTCGCGCCATTGAAATCAGCGGTTGATGACATCAGGCGGGCAATATCACCTGACCAGGTTGCATTGCCCTGGCCTGACTTAATCTCCCTCGCCGGGTTTCTCGGAGAAAAAGGCTTCAAACTTGCCTTCCATACCCTTGAACTTGTCTGCGTCCTCGGGAGGCTCGCGGCTAACCGTGATATTCGGCCATTCTTCGGAGAATTTGGTATTAACTTCGAGCCATTTCTCCAGACCGTCTTCGGTATCAGGCAGGATCGCTTCGGCAGGGCATTCCGGTTCACAGACGCCGCAATCAATGCATTCGCTGGGATTGATCACCAGCATGTTGTCGCCTTCGTAAAAGCAGTCGACGGGGCAGACTTCCACACAGTCCATATATTTGCATTTGATGCAGGCTTCGGTAACAACATAAGTCATCTGGTCGTGAACTCCCCTATACCAGTCCGCCATTCGAGGTCAGAATCTTATCCTAGCTATTGCGCAATTTCTGGCACGTCAACAGTTGGTTTGGCCGCTAATTCAATTACCAGTCTGCAAAATCTCATAGCAGGATTGCGCCTGCAAAGCGCTGCTGCGGCGTTCCGGTAGCGCGATGATACGGACGACATGGACATGCTGGCCCTGAGGGATAGTCAGAATATCACCCTGCCGAACTTTGACATGTCCGCGCTCGATCCGCCGCCCGTTCATCCGGACATAGCCCTGTTCGGCCAGCTTCCGCGCCATCACCCGATTGCGGGCAAAACGCAGGTACCAAAGCAGCTTGTCGATCCGCAGCACGGGATCCGCTGCAGGTGGTCGATCCGCCAGTCTGCTGCTCAAGCCTGCATCCTATTTTTTCATGCTGTCCCGCAGCGCGGCGAGTTCGGCAAACGCTACGCCAGCGGTTGCAAGAACCGGCTCGGGCTTGCGCCTGACCGGCGCATCCTTGGACCGTTTCTGATGCTTCCCGCGAGCTTTGGAATGGTCGCGCTGCTTTTTACGCGCCATCCCCTTCCAGCGCCAATATTGCAGTTTTTCGGCGGGTGTTTCGGCTGCTGGTGCGCCTGCGGAGGGCCTCTCAGCCGGCGCTTCGGAAACAGCTGGCGCTGCGTCTGATGCATCTGCATCCGCCTTTTTGGCGGGTTCGACAGATTCCTCAGCGGCGGCAGGCGATGGCGCACTGTCGTCGGCCTTTTCGGGTTCAACCGGTTTGGCCGCAGCCTTGTCGGGAATCTCCGCTGCGACCGGATCACTTGGCGCCGGCTGATCATCGGTTTTCACAAAACCGGCCAGTGCCAGCAAAGCCTCGTGGCAGGCCTGCGACAGGCCCAGCGACGTCGCCAGAGCCGGATCAATGGCGAAAATGTCACCTTGCTGCCGCGCTTCATGGGCTTGTTTGATCAGTCGTTCCACCATATCGACCCGGACATATTCATCGCCAATCTTCCGAAAACCAAGCCGCGAAGCATGCTCTGCCGCAGCGAATGTCCCTTGTTTGAGATGCACGGCATTGTCCGGGGCCTGCTCGATCATCGGCTTTTCATCAAAAGCAGCAAACAGGCCGGTACGCCACAGGACGGCACCGGGTTTCATCAGCGCGTGATGAAAAATATCGAGCGCCCCGAACACCAGACCGGCCCGACGCGCATGGCCGCGCATCTCGTTGTCGAGCGCGCGCACAGCCTGGTCGATTTCGCGCCGCGACAAAATCCCGTCAGCGTCGACGATCTGCGCAAACAGGGCACGAACCGCAGCCGGTGTCTCCGGATCGTTCGCCAGCGCATCGATTTTCACCAGCCCCTGCAAATGCTTCGCCTTCATCGAATCCACCCAGGCTTTGACCCGGTCGATTACCTTCTGGCTGTCGTCCGGGGCCATATCCTTGACCGACCGTTCGAACTTGATGTCCGGCTGCAGCAGGGCCTTGCCCTTGGCAAGGACGGCCAGCCGGCTATCGCCCCACAGGATCGCGGGTTGCCCGGCTGCGTCGGGGACCAGGGCCAGAACGGAGTCCGGTGCCTTGGCAAGTGCATCTGCATTGTCTGTCATAATCCGTCCCAAATATCTTTCTGCAGCCGCAAGCAGCATCTTGCGGTCTTCTCTCCGGCTATCGGATGGCACGAGAAATTGGAAGCCCTTGAGTGTTCCCAATTCCTGCCCCTCCACCAGAACCTTGCCATCGTCATCGACGACAACATCCTGAGGCAATGTATCTTTCAGCAAGCCGCGCATCAATACTCGCGTCCGCTTGTCGACAAAGCGCTGGGTCAACAGACCATGCATCGCATCGCTCAGCCGGGACTCCAAAGCGCGGGTCCGGTCAATCATCGCTTCCGGCTGCTCCACCCAATGAGATTTTTGCGCGATATAGGTCCATGTCCGCGCTGCCGCTATGCGTGCGCCCAGGGTGGCGATATCGCCCTGAACATTCTCAAGGCGGGATATTTCCTGGGCCATCCGGGCGTGCGGAATCCGCCCCGAGCCGCCCGCGAGATGGGGCCAGAGTGACGCGATGAAGCGCGCCTGATGATCCGCACCAACCTTGCGGAAATCGGGGATGCAGGCGGCCTCCCAAAGCGAACGCACCTTGCCGGGCGTATTGGCCAGGCTGGACAGTGCTGGATCCTGCGCCAGCCTTTTGAGCACTGCGAGGTCGATCGCTTCCGGTGCAGCCTGCAATCGCCGTTCCTGCGGCTTTTCCTCCAGCGAGCGGATCAGGCCGTCGACCGAGCCGAAATCCGGTTCGGCATTCCGCCAATACAGCCATTCCAGCTTGGGGAAGCGATGGGCTTCGAGATTCTCCATTTCCTCTGGCTGCAATTGATCGGAAGAGGCCAGTCCGGAGAGGACGCCAAAAGTCCCGTCCTTCTGGTGACGGCCGGCGCGACCGGCGATCTGGCCAATTTCCGCCAGCGTCAGTCTCCTCCTGCGATGGCCGTCAAATTTCTTCAGCGCGGCGAAAGCGACATGCGTCACGTCGAGATTAAGACCCATGCCGATCGCATCGGTGGCGACCAGATAGTCGACTTCGCCATCCTGATACATTTTGACCTGCGCGTTGCGGGTCTGTGGCGACAGCGATCCCATGACGAGAGCAGCGCCGCCATGCTGGCGCCGCAACATTTCGGCGATCGCGTAGACATCCTCGATCGAGAAGGCGACAATCGCGGACCTTCGCGGCAACCGGGACAGCTTGCGCGGTCCGGCGTAGCTCAGGGTCGAGAAGCGCGGTCGGGTAATGATTTCCGCATCCGGCAGCAACGCTTCGATCAGCGACCGGAGGCTTTCCGATCCCAGGATCATGGTTTCTTCGCGACCCCGCGCATGCAGCATCCGGTCGGTGAAAATATGGCCGCGCTCGGGATCGATGCCGATTTGCGCCTCGTCAATCGCGACAAAGGCAAATTCGCGGTCCATCGGCATCGCTTCGGCGGTGCACAGAAACCATTGCGCGTCCTTCGGGATGATCTTTTCCTCGCCAGTGACCAGCGCGACCCGGCTGGCCCCTTTCAGCGCCACCACCCGGTCATAGACTTCCCGGGCCAGCAAGCGCAGCGGGAAGCCGATCATCCCGCTGGAATGGGCACACATGCGCTCGATGGCCAGATGGGTCTTGCCGGTGTTGGTCGGGCCGAGAACGGCAATAAGAGACGACTGATCGAACCGGGACATTCTGGCACAACAGCCGATCGGGCGGCGAGTTGCAAGGGCGTTAGCGCAAAAACCGCAGATAGCGACCGGACAACCCTGATTTTACACGATTCGCCGCATGTCCACGATCATGATCGCGGCTTAATTTGACTTTAACCAACTTCCTGCACAGAGGTTGCTTTATATCGGGTGCAATGCTGTATATTTGCACCACCGAGGGGTGCGTTTGTTCAAAAATATCGACGATATCGACATGCAGGTGCAGGGTGGCGCGATTACCGCAGCACATTCCCTGCAATCGCCGTCCTCCGGACCGGTCTTGTCCAGCGAACGGTTGGCCGATTGGCGCGAATATCTGTCCGACATCGACTGGGTCCCCGATCTTGGTCTCGATATCGGCAGTCCGTCCTGGTTCAGGGGCCTAGTGACCTTAACCGCCCTGTGCGGTTTCGCGATCAGCTGCTTGCCCGACTTTGGCCCGATTGCCGGACAACGGCCGGATCCGCTGATCGGATTTCGTGCCGACCAGGCCCGCTCGCAGATGATTGCGCCGCTCGCTTACGGCGCCGATACCGGCATCCGGATGGCTGCGACCGACGCAGTGCGGCCGCTCGCGGAAAGCCCGGAGCGCCCTTCGATCGAACTGGTCGCAACGCTGGGCCGAGGCGACAGTCTGCGCCGGGTGTTGCAACGCGCGGGAGTGGCCAGTGACGAGGCCAGGCAGGTCACCGATCTGGTGAGCGGCGCGGTACCGCTGGCTGACATCAAGCCGGGTACCAAGATCGATGTCATTCTCGGGCGGCGCTCGGCAAAAAATCAGGCACGCCCGTTGGACCAGCTGGCATTTCGTGCACGGTTCGACCTGAACCTCGACATATCGCGCGACGGTGACCGGCTCAAGCTCAACCGCAAGCCGATCATGGTCGACGACACACCATTGCGGATCAAGGGCACGGTCGGCTCAAGCCTGTATCGCTCCGCCCGTGCGGCCGGCGCGCCAGCGGCAGCCGTCCAGAAATATCTGCAGGTCATCGGCTCCAAAATGTCGGTCTCCCGCGACATCCGCAGCAGCGACCAATTTGATATCATCCTCTCCTATCGCCGCGCGGAAACCGGCGAGGTGGAAGTGGGTGATCTGATCTACGCCGGACTGGAACGTGACGGCAAGCCGGCAGCGCAGATGCTGAAATGGCAGAGTGGCGGCCGCACCAACTGGTTCGAAGCCTCCGGAGTCGGTCAGTCGAACGGCGAACTGGCCCGGCCAACCAACGGCCGGATCACGTCGGGCTACGGCATGCGGCGTCATCCGATCCTGCGCTACAAGCGCATGCACAGCGGCATGGATTTCGGCGGCGGCTATGGTGCCCCGATCTATGCGGTGACCGACGGCACGGTGGTCTATTCGGGTCGCAAGGGGGGCTTTGGCAATTATGTGAAGCTCCAGCATGGCGGCGGGCTGGCTTCCGGCTATGGCCATATGAGCCGCATCGCGGTGAGCAACGGCCGGCGGGTAAGGCGCGGCCAGATTATCGGCTATATCGGCTCGACCGGGCTGTCTACTGGGCCGCATCTGCATTATGAACTGTATCGCGGCGGGCGCACGATCAATCCGCAGTCGGTCAAATTTGTCGAACGCGCGCAACTGGGCGGCGAGGAATTGCGTCGCTTCAAGGGCGAACTGCAACAATTGCAGCGCGTCGCACCCGGTGCCGCCCTCAGGCCTCTGAAAAGCGCCTCGGCGCAGGTCAAGCCCGAACGCGAAATCAATCGGCTGAACAAACCGCTGCAAAGCTAGCGGCAGCAGCGAACACAGCAAACAGTTGCACAGAAGAGTTGAGCGATGCAGGCGGCTCCGCTAAGCCCTGCCCATGTCACAGCAAGCCTCTTTTCCGAACAGCCGATTGCGCCGCGCTCGAACCCATGCCTGGAGCCGGGACATGGTCCGCGAAAACCATCTCTCCTCCGTCGATCTGATCTGGCCATTGTTCATTACCGAAGGCGACAGCGTCGAAGAGCCGATCGCCTCGCTGCCTGGCGTGTCCCGCTGGTCGGTTGACGGCATCGTTGAGCGCGCCCGTGAAGCCCGCGATCTCGGCATTCCCTGTATTGCGCTGTTTCCCAACACGCCGGCCGAAAAGCGGAGCGATGACGGCAAGGAATCTCTCAACCCGGACAATCTGATGTGCCGCGCAACCAAAGCGGTGAAAGACGCACTCGGCAGCGATATCGGCATCCTGACCGATGTCGCGCTTGATCCCTACACCAGTCACGGCCAGGACGGGCTGATCGATGACAAGGGCTATGTGGAGAATGACCGGACGCTCGATATATTGGCCAAGCAGGCGCTGAATCAGGCGAATGCCGGCGCCGATATTATCGCGCCGTCCGATATGATGGACGGCCGGGTCGGGGCGATCCGCGAGGTTCTGGAACTGGCGCATCATCACAATGTCCAGATCATGGCCTATGCCGCCAAATATGCCAGCGCCTTCTACGGTCCTTTCCGCGATGCGGTCGGATCCGGCGGCCTGCTCAAGGGAGACAAGAAAACCTATCAGATGGATCCCGCCAACAGCGACGAAGCGATTCGCGAGATTGCCTTCGATATTGCCGAAGGCGCCGACAGCATCATGGTCAAGCCCGGGCTGGCCTATCTCGACATTGTCTATCGTGCCAAGTCCGAGTTCAATGTTCCGATATTCGCCTATCAGGTGTCCGGGGAATATGCGCTGGTGAAGGTCGGTGCAGAGGCCGGTATTGGCGACCATGACGCGCTGATGATGGAGAAACTGATCGCGTTCAAACGCGCTGGATGCAGCGGCATCCTGACCTATTTTGCCGCCGATGCAGCGCGTTTGCTGCATGGCTGAACAAGCGACAGACATTATTCTGGACACCGAACGGTTGATTCTGCGCCGTTGGCGGGAAAGCGATATCGAGCCGTTCCGGGAGCATCTCAACACCCGCAATGTGATGCGCTGGCTGGGCGGCGTGCAGAGCCGCGAGAAATTCGACGCCGCGATCAAACGGCTGGAAGGCTATGATCGAGCCTTCGGCCACACCTTCTGGATTGTGGAGCGCAAGTCCGACGGGGAGATTCTTGGATTTTGCGGACTGAAACGGGTCAATGCGCCCCAGCCCAAGCTGACCGGCGCGCATGAAATCGGCTGGCGTTTGCGCGAAGACGCCTGGGGCAAGGGCTATGCCAAGGAAGCGGCGAGCGCCTGCATGGACGCTGCCTTCAAGCGCTGGAACGCGCCATATGTGGTCGCGCTGACCGTCGCGGGAAATGAGCCAAGTTGGGGGTTGATGAGACGTCTGGGCATGGTCCATTGTCCGGAACTGGATTTTCATGACCCCAGTTATGGCGAAGATCTGAACCCGACGATCGTCTATAAAATTACCGCTGATGAATGGAATGCGAGAATATGACCCAGCCCCTGATCCTGCCGTTCAACGGCAAAAGCCCGAAAATTCACCCGAGCGCCTTTATCGCCCCTGGCTGCAAAATCATCGGCGATGTGGAAATCGGTCCCGAATCGAGCGTCTGGTATAATTGTGTGATTCGCGCCGATGTGAATTTCATCCGGATCGGCGCGCGCAGCAATATCCAGGACGGTACCACCATACATTGCGACAGCGCCACACCGGCGACACCCAACGGCAACCCTACGATCATCGGCGACGATGTGCTGGTCGGCCATATGGTGATGTTGCACGGCGCGACGCTCGAAGACCGCGCCTTTGTCGGGCTGAGCACGACGGTGATGGACGGTTGTGTGATCGAGGGCGATGCGATGCTGGCGGCCGGGGCGATCCTCACCCCGAACAAGCGCATTCCCTCCGGGCAATTGTGGGCCGGTTCTCCGGCCAAATTCATGCGCGACCTGTCCGAGCCGGCAATCGCCGGTATGCGGATGGGCGTGGCCCACTATGTTGAAAATGCCAAGGCGCACAAAGCGGCGATCGACGATCTCGGCTAGTCCGCGCGATTTACCCTAGCGCAGCCGATTCTTCATCGCATCGATTTCAACCTGCTGGCGATCGACCTCAGCCTTTACGGCATCCCGCTGTCTGGCGATGATTGCCGTTCCGCCAGACTGATCCTCGGCGGCCTCGCGTTCCAGTTGCTGCCGGTAGAGCGTGTCGATGTCGGCCAGCGCCTCGACCGACGGGCTCCGGACCATTTCGAGAGCGGCCAGCTCCATCTGGGCGACCACCCACGATTCGCTCGACACCGCCGCGCCGCCCGCGGCATTCACTCTGCTTTTGACTGCTGGCAGGCGGGCCCCGAACGCAGCATCGGCGGTGCGGCTTTGGGCCACCGCTTCGTTCAGCTTTTGCTCCAGATCAGTCGGTAGAGAAGAGACAACCGCAGCCGAATCGCTGGCTGCATCCATCACCGGCTCATCTTCATAAGGACGCTTTAAGAGGGACGGGAAATCGCCCTCCTGCATCGCACACCCGGACAGCGTAACCGTGATAATCGTCAGCAAAGCGGGCAGTTTTTTCATTGCCTCGTCTTTACGAGAGGCTTATCCGCTCTGCAACGGCCAATATGCGTCGGCAATGGATGATGCGATATCGCCGGTGCGAATAGCCAAAAACGCCTTAAGCTGGTTGACAGTGCTAGCCTCATCGGTTAGCTGCCCACTCTTTCCAGCGTGAGCCGAAAGACTCGCGTTAACGGCCTTGTGCGCTGGAACCATAAATTTGAAACGGAAACATAGCCATGTTCGCAATTGTGCGCACCGGCGGCAAACAATATCGGGTTGCCGCAGGAGATATTATCGCAGTCGAAAAACTAGCTGGTGAAGCTGGTGATTCGATAACCCTCGACGATGTTCTGCTTGCCGGCGACGGCGATGACATCAAGGACGTCAAGGGCCTGACCGTATCCGCCGAGATACTCGGACAGGAAAAAGGCGAGAAGGTTATCATCTTCAAAAAGCGCCGCCGGCATAATTATCGCCGCAAGAACGGCCATCGCCAGCAGCACACCGTGCTGAAGATAAGCGCGATCGGTTCTGAAAAGGCGCCGAAGAAGGAAGCTGCCAAGAAGGCCGATGCGCCAGCAGAAGAGAAGCCAGCGGCGAAAGCCAAGGCAGCTCCCGCTGAAACGGCTTCGACCGAGAAAGCACCAGCGAAAAAAGCTGCTGCAAAAACCGAAACGAAACCCGCTGCCGCCAAGAAGGCACCAGCGAAGAAGCCAGCAGCCAAGAAGTCTGCTGCGAAGAAAGAGGACTAAACCATGGCACATAAAAAAGCAGGTGGTTCATCCCGCAACGGACGCGACTCAGAGGGTCGTCGTCTGGGCGTCAAGAAATTCGGCAGCGAAGCTGTTGTCGCAGGCAATATCATCATTCGCCAGCGCGGAACCAAGACCCATCCGGGTCGCAATGTCGGTATGGGCAAGGACCATACCCTGTTTGCGCTCATTGATGGCAAGGTGGAATTCCACAAAGGCAAGCTCGGTCGCAAATATGTGTCCGTCGATGCCATGGCGGAAGCCGCAGAATAACCGGATAATCGATAAAGGGTTGTCCACCAGAGGGATGACCCGGCAGGTTCTACAGAACCGTCAATTTCAGGGAGAGGGTCATCCTCTCCCTTTTTTTGTCTCTCCCTGTCGCAACGTCACGGTCTTGTAACGGTCACCCGCTAGCGGGCTAACCAGCCAAGACCGGGGGGCGTTATAAAGTGACAATGGAGAGTCCAGATGTTTGCCGTCACCACGAGATTATTACTGAGACCCGGCTGGCCAGAAGATGCCGATGCCTTGTTCAACGCGATCAATGACGAGGCGATTGTTCGTAACATTGCCAGCGCCCCATGGCCCTATAAACGGCGCGATGCTGAGCGATTTCTGGCGACACCGCGGTCGCAGCTGCAGCCCAATTTTCTGATCTTTCGTAGCGATGGCCAGCCACCGCAACTGCTGGGTTCAATCGGATTCGGCGACGATGACGACGGACATCTGGAGCTTGGCTACTGGATCGCCCGCAATCACTGGGGCAAGGGCTATGCATCGGAGGCCGGACGCGCGGTTCTGGACATTGCCAGATCGCTTGGTCATGCAGAGATGCGAGCCGAGCATTTTTCCGACAACCCCGCTTCAGGAAAGGTTCTGAGAAAATTGGGTTTCAGGCCAACCGGCCGGACCGCTCGCCGATTCTCCAGAGGCAGGGGTCAGGAAACCGATGCGGTGCAGTTCAGTCTTTCTCTGACGGGCGATGATTCGGGAGATGACGTCATGCGAGACATTGCTGCATGACCTGATCTCAGGCCGCTCTCTTCAAACGCGCTTTGCCGGCACCACGCTGCGGCGCCTTGGTGCGAGCGCATCCTGGCTCTTGTTCCATGATCGCCGCTTCATATTTGCTCTCGGCGAGTTGGATAAGCGCGCGGTCGTCGATATCCCAGGGGTGGAAGCCGGGTTTGAAAAATTGCAGCAGCGGCCATAACGTCCTGCGGAACGGTGCCTTGCCGATCAGCGCATAGTGGAACAGCCCGAACCATGCGCGCGGTCCCGAAATGCCGTCCTGTCGCAACAGGTCAAGAATGCCTTTGGCCCGGTTCTTGGTAAAGCCGAACGAGATCTTGGCCATGAAGCTGCACCGTACGAGCCAGCATTTCAGAGGGTTCCAATCCCTGGTGACATGCAACCACGTATCATAGGCAACGCCTTTATGTTCAATTTCTTCCGAGGCATGCCATAGCCAGAGCTTGCGCTGATGTTCATCCGCCGCTGCAAAATGCTCAGGATTGGCGATCACCTCGGCCGCCAGAATCGCGGTAATATGCTCAATGCACATGGTCGCCGCCAGATGGGCATATTCCGGGCGCGTCCGAATGCCGTTGACGACCGTGTTAATCGTCTCTTCAAGCCGGCTAATATCGAAATCGCAATCTTTCAGATGATCGTTGAAGCAATGATGCTCCCGGCTATGGATCGCCTCTTGCTGGATGAACGCGCGGATTTCCTGCTGCAACTTTGGTGGCACGCGCTTGCGAAACTTTTTGACCGATTCGATAAAAAACGTCTCACCGGCCGGAAAGGTGACAGACAAGGCGTTGAAAAAAGCAGACGCAAAGGGGTCTCCTCCGACCCACCGGCGGCGTTCAATCACGGCATTGGAGAAATGGCGATTGCGGGGCCTGATATTAAGGCCAGCGGGCGTTGCGCTTTTGCTCGATTCATGAATGTCTCGCACTGCATCAGCGCTAGTTGAGGCGATTGCCATGACTGCCTGTGTTCCTCCCAGTACTCGTTATATATTCGCGTCACCAAATCGTTGGTTAAGCGTTGGATAAACAAGGAAGGTTAAGCTTTGGCATCACATGATGCTTTAGATTCATGGTTAAATGTGGGTTGATATGGCCAAAAACCCGCGAAAATCGGGGTACTCCAACCTTAATCGTTAATTACGCCATGGTTTATTTGCGCCGATAGCGAAAATACCAGATTTTATATACTTAAGTACATTAAAACGCTGAAAATATTATCTAATATCGGAAATTTCGAACCTCAAAAACTTTGCTGGCAATCACCGGGTAATCACCAAGCAAATTTGAATTACTAAGTGCTATTCTCTCGACGTTGAGTGCTGAAGGGCGCCTTACGATCGCAACTAGGCCTGGCTGGCGATCCGGTGAATCTTGGCTATGGAAAAGGGCAGCTTGAGAACATCATGATTGTCAGCGATCCATCGCTTCTGATCATCGCTCAGCCTGTCCGAGGACGACTTAACCTCGACGAACCGGAACTCCCCTTCGCGGTGCAGTAGCAAGTCCGGCCATCCCAGATATCGGCCCCAGTAGTCTTGCACGAGATAGTGCAGAATGGCTTTGATTGTTTGAGGTGGTAAAATCTCGAGCAACTTGCGAGCTCGCTCGACATCCTCCGGTCGATGTGCCCAGAGATACTGACGCAGGTTTTCGCTGTGGAACCGCCAATAGTCGAATAACCACTCAAGATCGTCGTCGTGCAGAAATTCGTCGAAATGTTTCTCGATCGCTGTTGCGCGCCGGATTCCATAGCCTGCAGACCCAAAGTCGCTCGGCAAATGTGTCCAGATCGGTTCCTTCGTTCGCCGCTCTTCATACGCAGTACGATCACCGAAACTTACAATCCGATTCTTAGGGTCGATTGGATCCTGGATGACTATCCACATCATCACGCCGAACAGTGCGTGGAAGGGAACGCTTTCAAGCTGCAGGACTTGCCAGCCCTGCCCGGAATAGTGCCGCAAAGCGAATTCTTCGGCGCTGATTATCTCGTCGCCAACTACGATCTGAGCGCCCTTCCGTCCGACCTTGGCATATGTCGCCTGCAGAGGTTCCACTTCGACCGAGTATTGATCGATCACTTCTGCCTGTGACTTTTCAGTGAAAGCATATTTGGGTGCGCTCGCGTGCAGCTCTTTGATATCCTGCAGCACCGCTTTTTCTATTGCGGACTGCGCAGAGCGCCGCTCATCGTGAGTCGCGTCCGGATGCTCTGAGTCCCAATCGTGCAGTGCAGCTTCTTTGGCAAAGAACAGCTCGCGCCAATAGTACCGCCTGATCTTGCTGGTGCGCCCGTGGATCGCCGCTGCTGGTGCCGGATCGGCGGGCAATCCACGGCATTCACTACAAACTCCCTCTTGGAAGCCATGCGTTACCGGCACCCGCTCCTGCGTATCGAGTTCGCAGCCCTCGCTTAGTTGATGCGGCAGAAAGCGATGCCCGCGCACCTCGTCGCAGGCACACATCATCACCGCGCCGCAATCCGCACAACGGTATTTGCGGATCAGTTCATGCTGATTGAGGCAGGCGCGGTCTGGGTGATGGCAAGTAGAGGGAGGTTGCCTAGCCATCTTCGATTGCTAACCGGAAGCAGGTGGCAAAGCGGCCTCTGTCCGCAGGACTTAACCCCGCCTCTTCGAACAATGGCTGCCAGCGCGCTGCAACCATCACGCGCAACTCTTCGGTCATGGCCGAGGCCTCCTCGGGGCCGAGATCGAATACTGCTGCTCCGGCAAGCGCATTTCCGATGGTCGCATTGCGTCCTTCCGGACCAACGCCCAGCACAAGGCGTCGCTCCAGCCCCACCTGCGGTTTGGGGACGACATCGTAGAGTGGAGACAACCGCCAGCCAGTTCCGTCGAAAAGAAATCCGTGATTGCGCAGGTGGTCATCGTCATTCGTTACGAGAATATTGAACACCATTCGGCGGAACAGCTCATGGAGGTCTGCGCGGACCTGCGTCCCGTGCTGACGTATCGCGCCAGCGAGATCAGCGTAACTGTAGCTGCTTACCTCGCTTTCATGCGCGCCCAGCATGGTCAGCCCCGACGCGAACGGTCGCCGTTCGAGCCAGTTGCCATGCGGCACGCGGTCGAACCGTTCGATCAGATAGATATCGCGGTCCAGGACACAGCGGAAATCGAGCGCGGGCACGTTGAGGCCGCATTCGCTGGCCAGCTGCATAGTCGCCAGCTCTACGCGGCATTCAGGAAAGCTGTCGCCGCGCTTCTGGAACTTGGCGATCCAGGGTCGATCGCCGATTTGCGTTGCCGCCTTCGGACGCGCGCCGCCAAGCGACGAACCGGCAGCAAGCAGTGCGCGCAGGTTCTCGTCGAGCTCGTCGACGTGTTGTGCTCGTTCTGCTGCCTCGGCGAGTTCAGCGAGGGTGAACTCTTCGCCCGGAGCGGGACCGTCGCCCCATGGAGTGATGCGCTCCGGTCGCTCCGGAGTAGGCCGGAATGCGAGCGCGCCAACGCGATGTTCTCCGGAAGCAAGGATGAGGTCGATCTCGCTTGGCAGACGGTCGCCCATAGCCTTGTACATAAGATATTGGCCCCAGCCATCGGGAGCGGCGTCGCGGATGCCGCCGAAGACAGCAAACCCTTCCTCTGTGCGGAAGGTCCGGCTGGTCCCGGCATCGTGCAGCGGAAGGGCCACCGGATCGACGGGGATCCGGTCAGGACGCTCAAGATACCGGCGGCCATAAGCGAACGTGGCAAATTGGTTGCGCGGTTCGTCGGTCATCGTCAGTAGTCCCGCCGGGACAGGACCTTTGGGAAGATGGACGAATACGTAGGAGCGGACGATTGTCATGACCGATCAGAAATCCAGTTCGTCATCGCTGGCTGTATGCGTTCGCTCGGGCAAGCGCGAGAGATCCTCGCTTATGCCCGTGCGATCGCTCTCAGGCGCAACCAGACTGGCGAGGCGCTGAGTCATTCCCAGCACATGCAATGCGCTCACAAGGACTGCGAGACCAACTGTCGGATCACCAGCTTCGAGCCGCTGAAGTGTCTGAACCGACACCAGCATTCGTTCCGCCATCAACCGCTGCGGCATTTTGCGGCGACGCCGGGCAAGCGCGATGTCCTTGCCGAGCTGAGTTATAGCTCGCTGGCTTTGTGGCGGCAGTCCGCTGGCGGCTCTGGAGGCGCGTGGCATAGGCAGTACATGACATATCATGTTAATTTATGCAATAGAGCATGATATGTCATGCATTCTATGACCAGACACGACAAGCTGTTGCGGTCGCCGCTTCCTGTCAGGGTACTGCGGACGTCAGTAAGAGCAGAGGTAGGCTGTGGGGAGCGAGCCAAAAGGACCGCATAACCCATGCCCACTCATGAAACGACAAGACCCACCTCACTGGAAGGGACCGCACGCCGTATCTGCGAAAGTCGAGGCGGCAGATGGTCGGGCACGAAGGGCATGGCCTGTTGTCCTGCACATGATGACAGCACGCCATCGTTGGGCGTGACGCTCGGTCGCAAAGCCATCCTTTTTCACTGCTTTGCCGGTTGCGATCAGCAGGCAGTGCTTGCTGCGCTGGCACGCGAGGGCTTCAACGCTTCCATCCTATTCTCGGACTCTTCGTCAGTAGTCCGTTCCGAGCCGAATGAAAAACGCAATCCTTCAGCGGCGGCGTTGAGGATCTGGCGCGAAGCGGAGCCTTTGCGTCCCAGCCCGGCCAAGGCCTATCTCGAGAGCCGCGGCATCCTCGCCGCCTCTTCTGCTCTTCGGTTTCATCCGCGAACACCGCTCGGCCCCAAAGGGCGCACCCGCTACCTACCCGCAATGATTGCTACGGTCAGTCTCGACGAGGGACCGATCGCTATCCACCGGACCTTCCTCTCGCGGGACAGCTGCGCGAAGGCTGGTTTCGACAAACCCAAACGGGCTCTTGGCTCGCTAGGTGAAGCTGCCGTTCGGCTCTTCGCCCCGGTGGATGGTAAACTCGGACTCGCCGAAGGGATCGAGAGCGCAATGTCGGCCTATGCCCTGACCGGCATCCCCGTCTGGGCAGCACTGGGCAATGAGCGCTTCGGTCTGGTCAGCATTCCCGAAAGCGTGAGCGAGCTTCATCTCTTCGTCGATTACGATAGCGGTGGTGATCTCGCAGTCGAACGGGGCCTATCCGCTAATGCGTGTGATGGCCGGACGTTCCATATCCGGAAGCCGTCTGCGCGAGGCACCGACTGGAACGACGAACTCCAGGCATGGCTGCGGCGTAAGGCAATGCGGTAAGAGGAGAGAGGGCTTTTTGAATTCCTGATCCGGCAAAGGGCGCGTGTCCCGATGCCTCAATCAGGAGGACGATAAGCCATGTTCCAGTCAGACCTTTTTCCCGCTTGCCAGAAACCTCAGGCCGTTCCGTTGGCCTGCGCCATTGGCGCTCAAATCGCCGAGCGTCTCGCTTCTGGACGTCACCTTACCCGAGCCGAAATTTCCGCTTTGTTCGCTGGCGAGACCGGAGTTCTGGACTGGGGCAGCGCCTGGACCATCGACGATTACAATAACGCGATCGAGATCGGCTCCCTGCTCTGGCTGCGTGAATCTTCGCGCATCGATCTGACGACCGGCTTCCACGAAGCGGAAGCGCGCTTCGACTGGCTAGAGGCGGCTCTACCACCTCGTCATGTGCGCAGCGAAGCCCAAGTCGAACTTCAGCAATTTTCGACCCCGCCGATGCTGGCCTGGCTGCTTGCGAAAGCCGCGGCGCTTTCATCACGGGATACGCTGCTCGAACCCTCCGCCGGCAATGGTGCTCTCGCGATCTGGGCCTACGGCCAAGCCGCATCGCTTACTCTAAACGAGATCGATGCTGGCAGACGCGGCGGCCTGGCACACATCTTTCCGAAGGCCGCAATCAGCTCCCACGATGGCGAACTTATTGCCGACTTGCATTGCGGCCCAATCCCCTCGGTCATCCTGATGAACCCGCCCTTTGCGCGTAGCGAGGAACGCGGCAGCGACGGTGGTACAGCATTGCGCCATCTCCGAAGCGCATTCAGAGCTTGCGTTTGTGGCGGCAGGATTGTCGCGACCATGCCAGATGGTTTCGATGCTTCGCGCTTTGCCAAGGCACAGGACGAGGCTTCGCTGCGGCTCGATGTCCGGTTGCAGCGGATGTTCACTCGGACGGGCACGGGGATCGCTGTCCGGCTGGTCGTGATCGACAAAATCCCGACGGGTAAAAGCCGACCGATCACCGGCGATACGTCCGAGTTGGGCGAGTTCCATGCGCTTCTCGCCGATCTTCCGCCTCGCGCCTTGATATCGGCTGAAGTGCGTCGCTTGCCGGTGCGCACGATGTCGAGGTCCGTGGAGCACCGCGCAGCGATCCGACCTTCTGCACCCTTCGCGACGACGCCAGTCGCTGGGACCGATGCGGTCGAACTCAGCTATGCCGCACGAGCGGAAGCTGCACCTGTGCCTGAGCAGACAGGTATCTATCTCCCATATCGGCCAAGCCGCGTAGCGTTTGCCGATGCTTCGATGCATCCCACTCCCCTGGTGGAATCGGTCGCAATGGGATCGGTCGCGGCACCTGTTCCGGATGTCCGACCGCTGCTGCCCGCCAACTGGAAAGCGGACAAACTTCTATCCGCGGCACAGTGCGAGACGCTGATTTATGCGTGCCAGGCATTTGCCCGCGATCTACCGGCCCGATTCCGACCGAGTCAGGAAGGCACGATGCTCGAGCTGGCCGAAGACGGCCACGCCTATCGGCAGGGCTTCTTCCTTGGCGATGGGACCGGAGCGGGCAAGGGGCGGCAGATTGCGGCTGTGATGATGGACCGTTGGCTCGCGGGCGAACGTCGGCATATCTGGATCACCAAGAACGAGGCGCTGCTGGAAGATGCACGCCGCGACTGGGAAGCACTTGGCGGACTGCCGCTCGATATCCAACCCCTCGCGCGCTGGAAGCTCGGGCGACCCGTAACGCTGCCCGAAGGCATTCTGTTCGTCACCTATCCGACGCTGCGCTCGGGCCGCGCCGACGACACGCGGCTCGACCAGATCCTTGCCTGGGCGGGCGAAGAGTTCGGAGGCGTGATTGCCTTCGACGAGTCCCATGCCATGGCCAATGCGCTTGGGTCTTCGAGCACGCGCGGCAAGGTCAAGGGTTCGGAGCAGGGGATGGCGGGTCTTCGGCTGCAAAATCACCTGCCGCGTGCCCGCGTGCTTTATGCTTCGGCCACCGGTGCCTCCGAGATCGGCAATCTCGGCTACACCGCGAGGCTCGGGCTGTGGGGACCGGAGACCGCATTCCCAACCCACGAAGCCTTCATGAGCGATATCCGCGCCGGCGGGGTCGCAGCGATGGAACTGGTTGCGCGCGACCTGAAAGCGCAGGGTCTTTATCTCGCCCGCGCGCTGTCCTTTGCCGGTGTCGAATACGAAATCCTCGAGCATTGCCTGACCGAAGCGCAGATCAGTATCTACGACGCCTATGCCGAAGCCTGGGCGATCATTCACCGCAATCTCGATGACGCGCTCGAAGCCACACGAGTCGTCGACGAGGACAGCGGCGATACGCTCAATCGCAATGCCAAGGCTGCGGCGCTGTCGATCTTCGAAGGCACCAAGCAGCGCTTCTTTGCCCAGCTGCTGCTCTCGATGAAACTGCCGAGCCTGATCCCGGCCATGGAAGAAGCGCTCGGCGAGGATCACTCGGTCGTCGTGCAACTGGTCTCGACCGCCGAGGCCATGCTCGAACGCCGCCTCGCCGATCTCAGCGACGAGGAACGCGAGGCGCTCGATATCGACCTTAGTCCGCGCGAATACGTCATCGACTATCTCGCCAAGAGCTTCCCGGTGCGCCTGATGCAGGTCTTTACCGACGAGGACGGCAATCTGCGCTCCGAAGCGATGAGCGATGACGACGGTAATCCGGTTCTTTGCTCGCGTGCCATTGCCGCGCGCGATGCGCTGATCGAACAGCTTTGCGCGCTTCCTCCAATCGCCACAGCGCTCGACGCGATCATCGAGCATTTTGGGACCGGGGCGGTCGCCGAAGTAACCGGGCGCAGCCGCAGGCTCGTTATCGGCAGGGATGGGCAGCAGCGGCTCGAACGGCGAAGCGGCAGTGCCAATGTCGCCGAAGCGCAGAGCTTCATGGAGGGCACGAAGCGCATCCTCATCTTTTCTGATGCTGGCGGGACCGGGCGTTCCTTTCATGCCGATCTCGACTGCCAGAACCAGCAGCGCCGCGTCCACTTCCTGCTCGAACCGGGCTGGCGGGCGGACAATGCAATCCAGGGGCTCGGTCGTACCAACCGCACCAACCAGGCCTCGGCCCCGCTGTTCCGACCGGTGACCACCGATGTGAAGGGCGAACGGCGGTTTATCTCGACCATCGCTCGCAGGCTCGACAGCCTTGGTGCCCTGACGCGAGGACAGCGCCAGACCGGCGGTCAGAACCTCTTCGATCCGACCGATAATCTCGAAAGCGATTATGCTAGGGATGCACTCAGCCGTTGGTTCCACCTGCTCTATGATGGCAAGCTGGAGGCGACGAGCTTCGGCGATTTCGTCGAGCGAACCGGCCTTCGGCTCGAGAATCCCGATGGCGGGCTGACCGACAACCTTCCGACTATCCAGCGCTGGCTCAACCGCATCCTTGCTCTGCCGATTGCGCTCCAAAATTCTATCTTCGATGAATATCTGGGGTTGGTCGAAGCGCGAATCGAGGCAGCGCGCGAAGCTGGAACTCTCGATCTGGGCCTTGAGACGGTTCGCGTCGATAGCTTCGAAGTTCTCAGCGACGAGCTTTTGCGAGCCGATCCTGTTACCGGCGCAGAAACCCGCCTGGTCTCGCTTGGGGTGAAACGCCACCTACGCCCGCTCCGACTGAAGCGTCTCGTGCGGATGCACGAGATCGGGTCGCTTCATGCCATCCCGTTACGCAATGCGCGATCGGGCAAGGTTGCTCTCTCGGTCCCGGCCCGGCGGCTCATTGCCGATGATGGCGCGGTGATCGAACGCCGTCGGCTGCTCCGGCCGCTCAAATCGGCTAACTGGACGATCGAGGCACTCGGTGAAAGCTTGTGGGAGGAGATCGGCGTGACCGAGTTCACCAAGGCCTGGTGCACCGAGGAAGTTAAGGCAGCCGCTTCGCCAGTGACCGAGCGCCTCCACCTCGCAACTGGGCTGCTTTTGCCGGTCTGGAATCGCTTGCCGGGAGATCATGTTTGCGTCACCCGGTTCGTTGCCGAGGACGGCCGGTCGATCATCGGGCGCGAAGTGCTCGATGTCGATCTCGCCAAGATTGCCGAAACGTTCGGACTGGCAGGGGTGGCCGGTCCCTTACCAGACGAACTGGGGAAGCTGGTTTTGGCGAGCGGCACGCCGCAGCCTCTTGCCAGTCATGACGCGGTAATCGTCAAACGCTCGCTGGTCGGAGGCGAGCAACGGCTCGAACTTACGGGATACGCGCCTGATCGGCTCGACTGGTACAAAACCATGGGCTGTTTCACCGAGATCATTCGTTACCGCACGCGACTGTTCGTGCCGGTCTCCAAAGCATCGATCATTCTACCCGCCCTGGCCGTCTGAACAGCGATCAGCCGCATGGCGATGGGTTAGAGGGGAGGGTGCCTTTGGGCTAGTCGGGCCATGCATGCCGCATGGCTCCTTCCCATCAGGAGACTACCCATGATCCAATCAATTTCCTTGAAAAAGCTTGTCCCGAGCCCGCGCAATGTGCGCAAAACCAGCGATCCCGCTGCCGACGAACAATTGAAAGCCGATATCGCAGCACGAGGTCTCTTGCAGAACCTTGTCGTGCGCAAGGCGAAGCGCGGCAAATTCGAGGTCGAGGCCGGAGGTCGCCGCCTCGCGGCGCTTCAGGCGCTTGCAGAAGACGGCACTCTGGCCAAAACCCATGAAGTGACTTGCTTGGTCATCGAAGGCGAGGAAAGCGAGGTCCGCGAAGCAAGCCTTGCTGAAAATTTCCAGCGTCTCGCCATGAACCCGGCCGATGAAGCGCAGGCATTCTCGGCCATTATCGAGGCTGGTGGCTGCGTTGAGGACGTCGCGCGTCGGTTTGGCCTGACTATCCGCTTCGTTGAAGGCCGCTTGCGTCTGGCCGCACTTGCCCCCTGCGTGTTCGAAGCGCTTGCGGATGGCACAATCACCCTAGACATGGCCAAGGCCTATGGCGCGATCTCTGATGTCGATCGTCAGGCGCATGTCTACGCCGAACTGCAGGACGCCTGGTACCAGGTTACGCCAGACACGATCCGGCGCATGGTACTCGATGCCACCGTGCGCGGGTCCGATCCGCGCGCTGTGCTCGTCGGACGTGAGGCTTATATCGCCGCTGGTGGCCGGATAGAACGCGAACTGTTTGATGACGATGCCACCGAAAGCTGGATCGATATCGCGTTGCTTGAAGACCTCGCTCACAAGGCGATGGACGAAGCGGCATCGAAAAGTGCCCAAGAGCATGGCCTTGCCTGGGTACGGCCCACGCTTGATTGCTATGTCAGCCACGACCTTGTTGAGGGTTTCAACCGGCTGCCATGCGAACCGGCCCCCTTGAGCGAGTTGGAAGCGCAGGAGCTGACCGAACTCGAGGCCGACTATGATCGTGCTGCCGCGATTCTCGAAGATGAGGATAGTGACGAAGCCGAGGTCGCCAAGGCCGAAGAAGAACTGGTCGCAATCGATCGTGCGATGCGCGCGCTCAACGATCGGCCACCGGTGCTTGCCGACGATCTCAAGGCAGACGCGGGCACCTTCCTCGTTCTCTCGCGCACTGGTGAGCCCGCACTGGTCCCGCAATTCTACACTGAGAGCGAAGTAATTTCGGAAGACGACGGTGCGGTCGAGCCCGTCGCCGGGGGCACCGAGACCAAGGGCAGGGGCAGTTCGCTCTCTCAGCGCCTGCTCGATGAGCTGGCCATGCAACGCCGCGACATACTGGCCATCCACCTCGCCAACGACTCCGCACTGGCGCTCGATTTCCTGGTGTTCAATCTGGCCGATGCCGACGGTCATGATTGGCGCGCAAAAAAGGCGTCGACGCTTACGGGTTCGGTCGCATCCGGCCCTGTGCCCGGTTTTGAGGCCAAGGATGCACCAGCCAGTGCAGCACTTGCCGAGTTTGCAGGTTCGCTCGATGAAAGCTGGCGTGCTGGCGAAACCGATGTCGAGCGGTTCGAAGCTTTCCGGGCACTGTCCGATGAAGCGCGCTCGGCATGGCTCGGCCATGTCGTGTCGCGCACGCTCGTAGCCAGCCTGGCTTGCGAGGGTGAGCGCTCGGCTCCTCTCCACGAGGCAATCGGCGGCTTGCTTGAAATCGAGACCGCACATTGGTGGCGACCGACTGCGGCAAATTATTTCGACCGCGTGGCGAAGGCAAAGACGCTCGAGGCGCTTGACGCTGCAGGCGGGGCTGAATTGGTCAGCCGCTATTCGGCTTCCAAGAAGGCTGAGCTTGCCAGCGCTGCCGAACGCATCTTCTCGGGCAATTTCATCGGTGAGGCGGGCACCAAGGAGCGTGCGCTCGCCTGGGTTCCGGCCATCATGCATTTCCGAGGAACCGCTGGACCCGACGAAACGGTTGATCCTGATGAAAATGACGAAAGCGATGGAGAGATCACCGAGCAGGCCGCCTGATCCCTCCTGACAGGTTGAAGCCGTTCGGTAGGCGGTCCGTCCCTTCGGGGCGGGCCGCCTTTTCTCGTTAAGACCAGCTTGGGTTCCGCCACCGGCAAGGATCAGAGGGGAGGGGGCTTTTGAGCATCTGGCCCGGTGCAATTTCGTCCGGGCAATCAGGAGATTTCTCATGCGTAAGCTCAAACGCTCGCCAGCCTCCCGTTCACCGGCCCAGTCTCCGGCAGCACGGATTACGGCCACCATCATCGAAAAGCTTGAGCAGGGCACCAAGCCCTGGGTCAAACCCTGGCGCGGAGTTCCAATCTCCCGCCCTTTGCGCAGCTGCGGCACGCCATACCGGGGCATGAATACCTTCTGGCTATGGATGATGGCCGAGGCGTCAGGCTTCGCCTCGCCTTACTGGATGACCTACCGCCAGTGCGCAAAACTCGGCGGTCAGGTGCGGAAAGGTGAGAAGTCGAGCATCGCCATCTTCTACAAGACCTATGACAAGGAAGTGGAAACGCCCGCTGGCGGCGAAGACACCGAGACACGCCGCGTTCTCAAATCCTACGCAATCTTCAATGCGGACCAGTGCGATGGCCTACCGGCGATGTACAGTCCCGAGCCGCTCATGGAGCCGGTAGAACCCGCCGGACGCCGGCGCAGGATCGATGCATTCTTTGCGCGGATCGATGCGCAGCTGCGGCACACAGGAAGCGAAGCCTATTACGAGCCAGTCCTCGACCGCATCACCATGCCGCCTACCACGCTGTTCGAGGGATTTGACCATTACTATGCGACACTTGCCCATGAGCTGTCGCACTGGACCGGGCATTCATGCCGACTTGATCGCGATCTCAAGAACCGTTTCGGGAGCGAAGCCTATGCCGCTGAAGAACTCGTAGCCGAGCTTTCTTCGGCGATCCTGGGTGCTGAACTGGGACTGCCCGTTACCCACCTCGACAATCATGCCAGCTACATTGCGCACTGGCTGAAGCTGCTGAAATCGGATGACAGAGCCATGCTGACGGCAGCAGCAAAGGCTGAAGAAGCATCATCGCTGTTACTCCGCCTTGGCGGCCATGACGAACGCAGCGACCCTGAATTCGGCGATGATCTCGCCGAAATAGCGTGAAGGGGAAGCGTGTTATGGGACGTTCTGTAAGCTACCCACAAGGGGCCATCGTCGCTTTTCGCATGATCTATAGCGAAGAGGAGGGCGACCTCGATTGGGAATATGAATGCTTGGTCGAAGATATTATCAACACTGCGCGCGAAGCCTTCCCCTCACTGCTGCCTTATGCTGGCTGGCGTGGACGCGAAGATCGGATACTGCTCCGGAATGCCTATGCCGATTGCGGCATTTCCACTTATTGCGGTCTCGCAGCCATCTGGCTCGTCGAACGGAATGACGGCTGCTACTGGGAAGCCGATTATGACCGACCCAGAACTGGCCGAGCTCAGCGATGGCTTGACCAAGTGTCCGGCAACTTCTTGCTGATGTTCGGGGAGATTCGTCAGATCGGGCGCTTCTCCAATGGCGAGGGCGTGTTTGAGCGGATCCATGTATTACCGCAGAGGCCACGAGATCGGCAGGCAGCCGAAAACTAGTTGTTCGTGCTGGCCCCGCTGATGATGTTGGCAAGCGGGACTACGCTCTGCCTCGTGCCTGACCGCCGGGAGAGGCCCTGGACCGGCCGTGGTCTGGCGCAACCTGCAAGGCTGCGGCCCGTGTGGCCCGCGCCAGCCTTGCCTTGCAGGTTTCCCGCTTCGCAGTGCGCCAGCCCCCTTATTCCGGCCCTGATCGGGCTCCGGCGGACAAGGAGCGAGACATTCCGGTTTCGTAAGCTTTGCCGCCTGAGCACATCAGGAGGCTTAATCATGTACGATAGTTTTACCCAACAACTCGCCGGGCTCGACCTTGCAGGTCTAACCATCAAGCCTGCACCTTTCGATCCGTCCGATTTCCCAAGCGAGGAAGCGGTCGAGCAAACCTTTGCTGCCGTCTGGTCCGACATGTTTGTCATGTTCTCGGGGACATCGCTCGAAGCGGACGCGGAAGACGTGGCCTGGGGCTTCGTCAATCTGTTTCACCGTGCTGCCAGCCGTAAGTCTACGCAGCTCGACCGGGCGAGTGATGAAGTCCGGGCGCTCCTTGCCGCCGCCGACGGATCCGAAGTCCATTCAAGCAATCTCGAAGAGCAGATCGAACGCGCCCAGGCAGCCGAGGCAAGCATGGTGGCATTTGAACAGATGCGCGAAGTTGCCGCATCGCTTTATCTCGAAGAAACGGGTTCTTCATGGAAGCCATTTGTCGGTTCGCGTTCGAACCATTCGCGCAAAGTGACTTCTGCGGTTGTTGAGGCCCGCGATTTCCTGCGCGCGAGGGCTGAGCGGCGCCGGGATGCCCATAGTCCTGAGGGCACTGCAGTTTTATTCGCCGGTGGGCGACCCTCCTTTGCCAGCGCCGACGAGGCCAAGGCCTTCGCTTCGAACGTATGGGCTACGCTCGACAAGGTGCGCGACCGGGTTCCGGATATGTTTATCCTGCACGGCGGCGACAGCAAAGGTGTTGACCGGCTGGCAGCCTCCTGGGCCGAACGCCACAATGTCCAGCAACTGGTATTCAACCTCGATAGGAGGCTCGGAGCCCGTGCCGGCTTCAAGCGCAACGAGCAGATGCTCAAAATGGACCCGCGCTATGTCATCGCCTTTCCCGGCAATGGCGTACTTGAGCGACTCGTGATTGAGGCAAAATCACGCCGGGTCAGCGTAGTTGACCGTCGTGGACCTCTTGGGACAAATCCTCGCGAGAGGTGAAACTCTCTGGCAGCAAATCCATGTACCGGCCACTCCAAACCAAGCGAGAAAATGAGCAATCTTCTCATTCATCCGCAGAAGCCTTGGTCGCTCCGTAGATCGATATCAAACCAGTGATGGTTTGATATCTCTTGCATTCTGTGATGCTGAGAAATCCAGCTTGTTCCATAAGCGGTACAAGCGCGCCGTCTGCGTTTGGCTGCGTGTCCGAAACACCGTCGAGCTGCTGTATCGTTGCTCTGAACAGGACACGCATGAGGCGTGATTTCTGCTCGCCATAGTCTGCTATGAACAGGCGTCCACCTGGCTTAAGTGCTTCGTTTATGTCGCACAGCAAGCGGAGCTTCTCATCATAAGGCACTTGATGGAGAACAAGGCAGAGTGTGGCGATGTCCGGCGCTGGCCAACTGGCAACAGCGGCCGCCGAGAATAATCCATGCCTGAATTCAGCATCTATTCCAGCTCGCCCCGCTTTCTTTCGTGCGATCTGGATCGCGTCTTCGTCTGGATCGATCCCGAAGTACGTGGTGGCTGGGTTTTTCGTGGCCAGTAGTGGCGCCAGGCTGCCGGTACCCGCCCCAATGTCGAGCAGGACCTCGTTACACTTGGGCTCAATCAGGTCCACAAGGTCGCTACGCCACCTTTTTTCGCGGGTCGAAAGTCGGACCCCGATATCGTAGAGTGGCGTGAGAATAGGAAACCGGCTGGCGGCGTATAGACTGCATGTTGATCGGTCATGCCTGTCTCTCGCTTTGTGGGCCGAGCTCCGGCAGAGACTGTGCCTGCTTTCTAAATGGTTCGGCCAACTGTGCTAGATAGGCATCCGGATAATCTTCGATGCCAGCGAGGCCAATCGCCCCCGCTCTGATATGCTGGCTCGACCCAAAGCGCGCTGTACCAAGCAGAACATCCCAGAGCGTCAAGAAGAGACCGAAATTGACGTCGCCGTCCGTTTCGGATGCGAGGTGGTGGTGCCGATGGACTGGAGCGACGGCCCAGACATATGCCAACGGCCCGACCCGCATGTCGACGTTCGAGTGCTGTAACTGGAGCTGTATCAGCACCGCAAAGGAAGCCACGGCGGCGACATCGAGAGGAATTCCCAGAAGAAGCCAGGGAAACGCACCGGCGGAAACCTCGATGAACTGGTGAACTGGATGCCTCAGTAGTCCGTTGAAGCCGTACATGCGGCGTACTGAATGATGCACGGCGTGAAAACGCCAGAGAAACGAAACCCTGTGACTGGCGAAATGGGCAAGGGTAATCCCCACGTCGAGGAGCACAATAGCGATTGCGACATCGGCCCATAAGGGCAGCGTCGTTGGCCAGGCTGAGTACCAAGGGACAAGGCTTGTGATGAGCGGAAGAAGTAGCACCATAGCCACAAGTGATCCTTCGTTTACGACGGCATGCAATATGTCCCGCCCGCCATCCCCATGGCTAGAGTTCCACTGGTTTTCGAAAGGCGCGATTCGCTCGGCGGCAAGCGAGGTCCCGATCGAGGCGATGATCAGAACGAACAGCCAGGCCGGCGAACTACCCGAGGACACGAGCGCTGTAGCGCCCCCGACAAAACCGAAAAAATAGAGTGGGGCATAGAGATAACGAAAAACGGCCATTGGAGCCTCCCTCAAACGATGGTTCCGTCTACGCTCTCCTAAGACCCCTGTATTGAACGTTTCGCTGGTGTCTTAACGCACGATGGTAATCTCGATTTTTGCGAGACCCTGTGATGGCGTTACGCCGAACCATTCGACCAAACGACGGGTAAAATGCGCTTGATCGGAAAAACCACCTGCGGCCGCTGCGGCAGCAAGGCTATGAGACTGGTGGAAGCCCTCGATAGCACGTTGAACCTGCAACCATTGCAGGAGCTTCGTCGTCGGCACTCCAAAATCTCGAACGGCAATTTCCCGCATTCGCGTGGTGGAAACGCCAACGGCTTTGGCCAATTCCGAAGGTGTTGCCCCGGGTTCGATCCGTTGCAGCGTAGAGCCGAGGCGCGGGTCGATTCGCCTCGAACTCTTCCGGTTCAGAAAGCCCTCTATCCATTTGCGTGCGTCTTTCCCTGATTGAACCAGAGCCAATGCATTCGCCTCAGCCGCCGAAACCCGTTCCAGTCCAACACTCTTGTTGAGGTCACGGGTCCCCATGAAAAACGGATCGACATACAGATTCCGCAGGATGGCGCCGGATGGCATCAGGCGGTGAACCGTGGCGGCAGGGATGAGAACAGCTTCGCCGGGGGACAGGCGAAGATTCCGGTCGGCGCTAATGCTGCAAACGTCGACCAGCG